>NZ_JBSIOT010000001.1:0-2018498 GCF_053613335.1 Bacillus sp. LR--39
GTTGATAGGTCTGAGGTGGAAGTGTGGCGACACATGGAGCTGACAGATACTAATCGATCGAGGACTTAACCAATTTGAATGTATGCTTACTGTTATCTAGTTTTGAGAGAACACTCTCAATGGTTTGGTGGCGATAGCGAAGAGGTCACACCCGTTCCCATGCCGAACACGGAAGTTAAGCTCTTCAGCGCCGATGGTAGTCGGGGGTTTCCCCCTGTGAGAGTAGGACGCCGCCAAGCCATTACACTCAAGTGTAATATATGGAGGATTAGCTCAGCTGGGAGAGCATCTGCCTTACAAGCAGAGGGTCGGCGGTTCGAGCCCGTCATCCTCCACCATTCCTATCATACATAAGTTGGCGTATTAAGCCGGTGTAGCTCAATTGGTAGAGCAACTGACTTGTAATCAGTAGGTTGGGGGTTCAAGTCCTCTTGCCGGCACCACCTTTATATGTTATACTATATAAGTCTCTTGTAATAAGAGCCATTAGCTCAGTTGGTAGAGCATCTGACTTTTAATCAGAGGGTCGAAGGTTCGAGTCCTTCATGGCTCACCATTTTTTCTTGCGGATGTGGCGGAATTGGCAGACGCGCTAGAATCAGGCTCTAGTGTCTTTACAGACGTGGGGGTTCAAGTCCCTTCATCCGCATTGCCAAACGCGGAAGTAGTTCAGTGGTAGAACATCACCTTGCCAAGGTGGGGGTCGCGGGTTCGAATCCCGTCTTCCGCTCCAACTATACTATACCATCCATGCCGGGGTGGTGGAATTGGCAGACACACAGGACTTAAAATCCTGCGGTAGGTGACTACCGTGCCGGTTCAAGTCCGGCCCTCGGCACTTATTGTTGCGCCCGTAGCTCAATTGGATAGAGCGTTTGACTACGGATCAAAAGGTTAGGGGTTCGACTCCTCTCGGGCGCGCCATACATACTTTTGAAAAACGGGAAGTAGCTCAGCTTGGTAGAGCACATGGTTTGGGACCATGGGGTCGCAGGTTCGAATCCTGTCTTCCCGACCATTTTGGGGCCTTAGCTCAGCTGGGAGAGCGCCTGCTTTGCACGCAGGAGGTCAGCGGTTCGATCCCGCTAGGCTCCACTTGATTTTAATTGTTTTTTGGCGGTGTAGCTCAGCTGGCTAGAGCGTACGGTTCATACCCGTGAGGTCGGGGGTTCGATCCCCTCCGCCGCTACCATTGGACCTTTAGCTCAGTTGGTTAGAGCAGACGGCTCATAACCGTCCGGTCGTAGGTTCGAGTCCTACAAGGTCCACCACTTATACGGAGGAATACCCAAGTCTGGCTGAAGGGATCGGTCTTGAAAACCGACAGGGGTGTCAAAGCCCGCGGGGGTTCGAATCCCTCTTCCTCCGCCATATCTAATTTAATTATCATCGCGGGGTGGAGCAGTTCGGTAGCTCGTCGGGCTCATAACCCGAAGGTCGCAGGTTCAAATCCTGCCCCCGCAACCAAAAAATGGTCCGGTAGTTCAGTTGGTTAGAATGCCTGCCTGTCACGCAGGAGGTCGCGGGTTCGAGTCCCGTCCGGACCGCCATTTATAACAAGGCTCGGTAGCTCAGTTGGTAGAGCAACGGACTGAAAATCCGTGTGTCGGCGGTTCGATTCCGTCCCGAGCCACCATTTAATTTAATATTGTTTTGGCGGTTGTGGCGAAGTGGTTAACGCACCAGATTGTGGCTCTGGCACTCGTGGGTTCGATTCCCATCAATCGCCCCAAACAACATGCGGGTGTAGTTTAGTGGTAAAACCTCAGCCTTCCAAGCTGATGTCGTGGGTTCGATTCCCATCACCCGCTCCATTTTTATATTGTCATGGGCCTGTAGCTCAGCTGGTTAGAGCGCACGCCTGATAAGCGTGAGGTCGGTGGTTCGAGTCCACTCAGGCCCACCATGATGATTTTTCCACAGTAGCTCAGTGGTAGAGCTATCGGCTGTTAACCGATCGGTCGCAGGTTCGAATCCTGCCTGTGGAGCCATACGGAGAAGTACTCAAGTGGCTGAAGAGGCGCCCCTGCTAAGGGTGTAGGTCGTGTAAGCGGCGCGAGGGTTCAAATCCCTCCTTCTCCGCCATAAGGCCCGTTGGTCAAGCGGTTAAGACACCGCCCTTTCACGGCGGTAACACGGGTTCGAATCCCGTACGGGTCATTAAAAAACCTTGCATACTATGCAAGGTTTTTTATTATGCGTTCGTAGCGTAAATGGTAAAAGACAGGTATGTGGCAAAAGCGCTCCATAATAAATAAGGAACCAGAAGCCAGGCTGAAGCTTTACTGTATTTACCGGCAATGAGCAACAGAATGAGTGTTGTCACCGCCACAAGCAGGCAATCGATAGATGCAGCAAGCAAATTTTTCTGTGTGAATTGAAAATAGCTGAACCCTTGATTCACGATATAATTGATGAGAAGCATCACCCAAAAAGCTTTGGATTCTTTACATGAAAACTTTGCGTATATCAAGGCTGCTGAGAGCGAAATAAGCGCAAACAAAACCGCCCATATGATGCCGATCACTGATCCGCTCGGCGTCCAGTCAGGTTTTTGCAGCGCGTCATACCATTCCCGGTCGATGGGAAAGAGAACTCCCGCTAAAGAAAACAAGACATATGTAATGATAAATACAATAATCGCACCGATATACTTCTTTTTCATTTGTCCCCTCCGTCATTCAATGTCAACACGTTAATTCCCTTTTTTGGAAATGTTAAACCTTTTAAAAGGTTCATGCACCATTAAGTGTATGAGTTTTCAGTGTGAAAATGCAGCAAACCATTTATTTGTATTCAAAAACCCCGGCAGGCCGGGGTTTTAATCAGCATGAAGATCGCCAAAGGTCGTCATTATTCCTTCTTCGTCCAGTTCCTGTTCATATTTTTCGTGTGCTTTGCTTGGATACACGGAAATGTTTTTTCCGGTAATATCTGTCGCGATAAAGTTTTCATAATCCTCAGCATAGCCGATGTTTTCTTCGGAGTTCATTGTCATATCCCCATAGCTGAGCGGCGGATCCTCTAAATCCTGAGGCGTTTCTGAGTTTCCGTATTCCTCAACATCCTGATAAGCATCTTCACTATCGTAAGCAGCCCGGATTGATTCATCATCATCAAATTCAAACTGTCCGAACGGTGTTTCCTCTTCAATCGGCCTGTCTTTGGAAACGGCATCCTGCGAGGAATATTCCGCCAATGTTGTAGCCGTCGGCAGAGCTTCGAGTCTGTCATAAGGAATGTCCTTGCCGCTGACTTCACACGTGCCGTATGTGCCGTTTTCAATTTGTTTCAGAGAGTAATCAATATCGCGAAGGTGCTCTCGTTCATGGTCGAGCAGAGCCAGGTCTTTTTCCCGCTCGTATAATTCGGTCGCCTGATCGCCGGGATGATTGTCATAGGAAGACAATTCGCCGGATGACTGATACGGGAATTCATCAGTTAACTGAAATTGATCATTTTCTTTAAAGCGGCTCAAAATATCATGTCTGGCTTCTTCCAATTCTTTTTTTAAGTGTGTAATCTGTTCGTTTGTAAGCACATCAATCCCTCGTTTCTATGTGATGCTTACTGTTAGTATGAACGCTTTTGCGCAGAAAAATGGTGGATAAAAATAGTCATTTTCCCATGAGGAAGTAAAAGGATACAGTGATTGCCGAGAGTGGGGAAAGAAAATTCAAGTTTGTTTCTTTATTCATTTGCGCAAAAAGGTTTATAATAAGAAATGCAGGCATTTTGTCGTGCTCAAATCTGTGTGTTTGACACAAAGTCATCACAGGTGTATTGTATTAAAAGCATTTAACGGATTATGGAGGAATGTCTCATGGTGACAACGGTGCAGCATACGTTCCGAGAGGAAGCAGATCATGCATTACATAAAGCCAAACAAGTCAACCATGCTGTCTTATTGAGCTATTCAAGACGTATTGCGTCTTTAGACCCTCTATCATTTTTCAAAGACGGAGCAAAAAAATATAAAGGCAAACGATTTTTTTGGTCAGAACCCGGTAGTGAATTAACAATAGTCGGTCTTGGCACAGAAGCGCTGTTCCAATCGAATGAAAAAAATGGAAAGCGTTATCACGACGTTTTTGAACAATGGGAGCGCTTTAAAAAGACGGCTTTTCATATTCATGAAGAAGAGGCGGCGCATACCGCGGTCGGCCCTGTCTTATTCGGCGGTTTTTCATTTAATCCCGCTGAAGAGAGAGGAGACGAATGGAACGGGTTCGAAGAAGGACTGTTCTTTATCCCCTCACTCATGCTGACAAAGACGGCAGATGGTGATTATTTAACCGTCAATCAATGGGCGGCAGACGGTAATCAGGCAGAAGATACGCTGAAACGTCTGAAATCTTTTTCGGAAGCTTTTTCAGTTTCTTCAATCGAGTATGAAGAATATCCTGTTTTAACAAAAGCGGAAGAACTTGATGTGGAAAACTGGCTTGAAGCCATTAAAACAGCAACAAATGATATGAAAGCAAATCAATATGATAAAGTCGTGCTGGCAAGGGAAGTCGTTTTGTCATATGATGGGCCTATTCCGACAGAGAGCGTTGTCCGCAAGCTTTTGAAGGACCAAACGACAAGCTATGTTTTTGCGATTGAGCAGGGAGATAAATGCTTTGTCGGCGCTTCACCGGAACGGCTGATCAAAAAATCCGGCAAAGACGTTATGTCCACCTGTCTGGCAGGTTCAATTAAGCGCGGAGAAAATCAACAAGAAGATGACCGTCTCGGCAAAGAGCTGCTGCATGACGAAAAAAATCTCGCGGAACATGATTTTGTGGTTCAGATGATACACGATTCTTTCTTGTCGAGCTGCAGCGATGTGAAAAAGCCTGCAGGTCCGCAATTATATAAAACAAAAAGTGTTCAGCATCTATATACACCGATCACAGGCCATCTTAAAACGTCCGCTTCGCTGTTTGATTTAATTGAAAAGCTGCATCCCACGCCGGCATTGGGCGGAGCTCCCCAGCAGAAAGCTGTTGAAGTTATCGCTGATATTGAACCGATGACACGCGGATGGTATGCGGCTCCGATCGGCTGGATGGACGGCAGGGAAAACGGAGAATTTGTCGTGGCTATCCGATCAGGGCTGATTGAAGGCAAAAATGCGCGGCTTTTCGCAGGCTGCGGCATTGTTGAAGATTCAGATCCGCAATCAGAATATGAAGAAACACAAATTAAACTAAAGCCGATGATCTCTGCTTTAGGAGGTGAAAGGCTTTGACAAACCCGATTACACATTATATCGGAAGCTTTATTGATGAATTCGCTCTATCGGGTGTCACCGACGCGGTTGTTTGCCCGGGGTCGAGGTCAACTCCCTTGGCGGTTTTGGCGGCGGCCCACCCGGATATTCAAGTCCATATACAGATTGATGAACGATCCGCAGGTTTTTTCGCACTCGGTCTTGCAAAAGCCCGTCAGCGTCCGGTCATGCTGATTTGTACGTCAGGAACGGCGGCGGCTAACTTCTATCCGGCCGTGATTGAAGCTCATTATTCAAGAGTGCCTCTTATTGTCCTGACTGCTGATCGGCCTCATGAATTGAGGGAAGTGGGGGCGCCTCAGGCGATTAACCAGCATTTTCTGTTCGGTAACTTTGTTAAGTTTTTCACAGACTCGGCTCTGCCTGAAGAAAATCCTCAAATGCTGAGCTATATCAGAACATTGGCCGGCAGAGCCGTGAGTGAAGCCGGGAAGCGCCCGATGGGGCCAGTCCATATCAATGTGCCGCTCAGAGAGCCTTTGATGCCGGATTTATCAGCCGGACCTTTTGAAAGAATGAGAAAGGGGCGGCACGTCTCAGTCACAACAGGGATTCAGTCAGCTGATCAAGATTCTCTCTGTCATATTACAGAGCGTCTTGCGGGTACCGAAAAAGGTGTGATCGTCTGCGGCGAAATTCACGGTGAAGCAGAAAAGCAGCAAATCATCGCGCTTGCCGAGATGCTTCAGTTCCCGATTTTAGCTGACCCGCTTTCAAACCTCCGAAACGGGGAGCATGATAAGACGCTGATTATTGATGCTTATGACTCGTTTTTAAAAGATGAAGAAATAAAAGAGGCGCTGCGCCCGGACGCTGTGATCCGCTTCGGCCCGATGCCGGTTTCGAAACCGCTCTTTTTATGGCTCAGAGATGATCCTGCCATTGAGCAGTTTATCGTCGATGAAGACGGAGGATGGAGAGATCCCACCCAGGCCGGCGCGCATATGATTCATTGCCATCCGTCTGTGTTTTTGGAAGCGGTCCGTTCAGCTGAAACCGGAAAACGGCCGTCCGGATGGCTTGAGAAATGGCAGTTTGTCAATGAGCGGTTCCGGAGTCATTTACAGGATGCGAGCATGGATGATTTATCTTTTGAAGGAAATGTATATCGTCAGCTTCAGCATCTTGTCCCTGAAGGCAGTTCGATTTTTGTCGGCAACAGCATGCCGATTCGCGACGTGGATACGTTCTTTGAAAAACAAGATCGTTCCTTCCGTGTTTATGCCAACCGCGGCGCTAACGGCATTGACGGGGTTGTCTCCTCGGCTATGGGACTGTGTGAAGGTACAAAAGCTCCTGTCACGCTTGTAATTGGAGATTTATCGTTTTACCATGATTTAAACGGGCTGTTAGCGGCTAAAAAACTTGGAATTCCGCTTACGGTTATTTTAATAAACAATGATGGCGGCGGGATTTTCTCGTTTTTGCCGCAGGCATCTGATAAGACTCATTTTGAAGAACTGTTCGGTACGCCGACGGGCCTTGATTTCCGGCATGCCGCCGCACTGTACGGCGGGACGTATACTTGCCCTGAGACATGGGAAGCATTTAAGGATGCGTATCAGCCGCAGGCGGACAAGCCCGGACTTCATATAATCGAGCTGAAAACAGATCGGACATCAAGAGTTCAATTCCATCGCGATCTGCTGCAGGCCGCAGTGCGGGAAGTGAAAAAAGAATGGAAGCTGTAACAGTTAAAACGGCCGACGGCGTGTGCTATCGGGCTGCTGATAGCGGCCACGAATCATCTGAAGCTATTGTTTGTCTGCATGGATTTACGGGCAGCAAAGAATCATGGATGTTTTTACGCGGCATGTTTCCCGGCGAACGAATGGTGATGATTGACTGTCTGGGTCACGGGGAGACAGACGCGCCTGTGCAAGCGGCAAGGTACAGTGCGAGCCGGCAGGTTGCGGACCTTGCCGCCGTTTTTGATCAATTAAAACTTCACAAAGTGAAACTTATTGGTTATTCTATGGGGGGAAGACTTGCGTATTCCTTTGCACAGGCATTTCCGCATCGGGTGTCAGCGCTTGTTTTGGAAAGTACAACCCCGGGCCTGAGCACGCTTCAGGAACGCAAAAAGCGGATTCAGTCAGACCGGAAGCTTGCTGACTTTATATTGCGGGAAGGTATAACATCGTTTGTCGATTATTGGGAGGGCATTCCGTTGTTTGCCTCGCAGCTTTCTCTGCCGGACAGCGTAAAGGCATCCATCCGTGCCGGCAGGCTGAAAAATAATCCGTCCGGACTTGCAGGAAGCCTGCTCGGAATGGGGACGGGCTCACAGCCTTCCTGGTGGGAGGCATTACACCGCATCAAGGCGCCCGTCCTGCTCATATGCGGTGAATGGGATGAAAAGTTTTGCGCTATTAATCAAAAGGTGCATAACCTGCTCCCATCAAGTAAAATAGAGGTTGTCAAACAGGCGGGGCACACGGTACATGTGGAACAGCCGCGAATTTTTGGTAAGATAGTAAGTGAGTTTTTATACGGCTTGTAAAGCATAAAGAAAATAGCTTTTCGGCCGGACTCAGGCAAAAATGAAGGAGGTCATATCAATGGCTGCAGAATGGAAAAGTGAACGTCAGTACGATGAAATCCTGTACGAGACGTATAACGGTATTGCAAAAATAACAATTAACCGCCCGGAGGTACATAACGCATTTACTCCTAAGACGGTATCAGAAATGATTGACGCGTTTGCTCGTGCGCGTGATGACTCCAATATTGGTGTCATCGTTCTTGCGGGAGCGGGAGATAAAGCATTCTGTTCAGGCGGAGACCAAAAAGTCCGCGGTCACGGCGGATATGTCGGAGACGATCAGATCCCTCGTCTGAATGTGCTTGATCTTCAGCGTTTGATCCGCGTGATTCCTAAACCGGTCGTAGCGATGGTATCAGGCTATGCCATCGGCGGAGGACATGTGCTTCATATCGTCTGTGATTTAACGATTGCGGCCGATAACGCGATTTTCGGCCAAACCGGACCGAAAGTGGGAAGCTTTGATGCCGGTTACGGCTCAGGTTACCTGGCGCGTATCGTCGGACATAAGAAAGCCCGTGAAATCTGGTACCTGTGCCGTCAATACAACGCGCAGGAAGCGCTCGACATGGGGCTTGTCAATACAGTTGTCCCATTAGAGAAACTTGAAGAGGAAACAATTAAATGGTGTGAAGAAATGCTTGAGAAAAGCCCTACAGCCCTTCGTTTCCTTAAAGCGGCATTTAACGCAGATACAGACGGCCTCGCCGGAATTCAGCAATTTGCAGGAGATGCAACGCTTCTTTATTACACGACTGACGAAGCGAAAGAGGGCCGCGATTCCTTTAAAGAGAAACGCAGTCCCGATTTCGGTCAGTTCCCTCGTTTTCCGTGATCAGATGACACTACGAAACAGCTTGAGCCGCTCTGGTCCAAGCTGTTTTCTTTTCAAAAAAAGTACTTTTACCTCGGAGATGATAACATGCTGACAGAACAGCCGAATTGGCTCATTCAAAGGGCTCAGCTGACACCAGAGAGAATCGCTCTCATATTTGAAAACAAACAGATGACATTCAGAGAATTATATCATGCTTCTAGGCAAATGGCCGCGCGGCTGTCCAAATACTGCTCGCTTAAAAAAGGAGACCGCGCTGCGATTTTGCTTTCTAACAGACCGGAAATGGTTTATGCCGTTCACGCCTGCTTCTTATTAGGGGCGGAAGCTGTGCTGTTGAATACGAAGCTCTCAAAACAGGAACGGTTGTTTCAGCTCGAAGATTCACAGGCAAAGCTTTTATTGACGGAGGACGGTTTTTGCCGCGAAGAATATGAATCTGCGGTCGCCACCGCAGATGTGGACGAGCTGCAGGCTGAAGAGGCGGGTGACATGGAGCCAGAAGCTTATGTAACGCTTGATGATACGGCGACTCTTATGTATACGTCAGGAACAACAGGAAGGCCGAAGGGGGTGCAGCAGACTTTCGGTAATCATTATTCCAGCGCTGTATCGTCTGCGCTGAATCTGGGGGTCACGGAGCGGGACCGCTGGCTTATTGCGCTGCCGCTGTTTCATATCAGCGGTCTGTCTGCGCTGTTTAAGTCGGTCATTTACGGCATGCCTGTCGTGCTTCATCAAAAATTTTCTGTCACTGATGTGCTTGACAGCATCAGCTCCCATCAGGTCACGATCATTTCAGCGGTGCAGACCATGCTTTCGGGCCTGCTTGCGGAAACTGAACAATGTCCTGAATCACTGCGCTGCATTCTGCTTGGCGGGGGTCCTGCACCGCTGCCGCTCCTTGAAGAATGCCGCAGGAAACAATTTCCGGTGTTTCAATCTTACGGCTTGACTGAAACCTGCTCACAGATTGTCACGCTTTCTCCGGAATTCAGTATGGACAAGCTCGGCTCGGCCGGTAAACCGCTGTTTTCATGTGAAATTAGAATTGAAAAAGACGGGAACCCTTGTGCGCCGTTTGAACACGGTGAAATTACGGTGAAAGGCCCGAATGTAATGAAAGGGTATTACCATCGTGATGACGCAAACCAGGCCGCTTTTCATAATGGATGGTTTAAAACGGGCGATCTTGGATATTTGGATGATGAAGGGTTTTTATACGTGCTGGACAGGCGGTCGGACCTCATTATTTCAGGCGGAGAGAACATCTACCCGGCAGAAGTGGAAGCGGCGCTGCTTGCCCATCCGGCTGTAGGGGAGGCCGGTGTTTCGGGAGCCGAAGACCCGAAGTGGGGGAAAGTGCCGCATGCTTTTCTCGTGCTGACTTCTTCTGTCAGTTCTGAGGAGCTGACCGCCTTTTGCCGTGAGCGGCTTGCAAAATATAAAATACCGGCTGCTTTTTTCGAGGTTGACGGGCTCCCGCGGAACGCGTCCAATAAACTGATGAGGCATCGGCTGAATGAGCTTCGTAAAGGAGAATTGTCATGATTAAGATTGAAAAAATCACCCTTTATCATGTAAGTATGAGGCTGAAAAAACCGTTTAAAACAAGTATTGAAACGCTGCAGGACCGTAAATTTTTGATCGTGGAAGCGATCGATGAAACCGGGAGAACCGGCTGGGGGGAGGTATCGGCGTTTTCTTCTCCGTGGTATACAGAAGAAACGATTCAGACATGCGCGCATATGCTGAGAGATTTTTTTATCCCAAATGTCGTAGGCCGCGAGTTTTTCCATCCGTCAGAAGTGCCTGACAGTCTCGCGCGTTTCAAAGGAAACCGCATGGCAAAAGCGGGGCTTGAATCAGCCGTGTGGGATCTATATGCCAAGAAAAAGGGGATATCTCTCGCAGAAGCCTTAGGGGGAAAAAGAGATAAAGTGCCCGCCGGCGTGGCGGTGGGTCTGGCTTCGGCTGATGAGATGCTTCGGGAAATTGAGCAATACGTAAAAGAAGGTTATCAACGTATAAAAATAAAAATTCAGCCCGGCCATGACGTTGATCTGATCAGAGTCATCCGCAGCCGTTTTCCGAACGTACCGCTGATGGCGGATGCCAACTCGGCATATGAACTGAAAGACATCAGCAGGCTGAAAGAGTTGGATGAATTCCAGCTCATGATGATAGAACAGCCGCTTCAGGCAGATGATATTGTCGATCACCGCCACCTGCAGAAACACTTGAGAACCGCGGTATGCCTCGATGAAAGCATATGCTCATATGATGACGCAAGGCGGGCGATTGAGCTTGGGAGCTGTAAAATCATTAACATAAAACCAGCGCGTGTAGGAGGCCTGACAGAGGCTTTAAAAATACATGACTTATGCAGAGAGCATCACATGCCGGTTTGGTGCGGCGGAATGTTTGAAACCGGCATTTCGAGAGCGCAGACAGTCGCGCTCGCTTCGCTGCCGCAATTTACGATACCGGGTGACATTTCCTCATCAGACCGATACTGGGAGGAGGATATTGTCACTCCCGACATCCGTATCGAAGAGGGGTTCATCTCTGTTCCGGACGGTCCCGGACTGGGTGTTGAAGTCAATCAGGAAATAATGAGAAAATACGTCACCCAAATGGACGTTTTTACGACAAACAACTGATAAAAAGACATTTCAGCGAGTTGAGCTGCCTGTATGCTGCTGTTATATTGAAATTGTTCATCATCACCCCTTCCCCAGTTTGAACCGGCTGTATCAGCCGGTTTTTTTTATAGGCGAATGCGATGATTTTTTTATTCTTCAAACAGCGCGCAGGTGTTGCTCTCTGGCTGGGGCCAAGATGTACATCTTGATAAAAAATTATGTGCTTGTCATGAATGCGATATTGTACTGTCTGCCGCCGCATATATTTGCCGGCGAACCGCCTTTCTGCCATGCTTCTCATCCGCGCGGTTTTCTCCGGCTCAGGGGCTGATTTCAAAAAGGCTTGCGGCACGGAAATGAAAAAGAGCTGTATAAAACAGCTCTTTTCTTTTATAAATCATGCGGTTTAAAGGTTTTGCAATCCGTTTCTTCACTTTTTTCAGCGGTTTCGCCTGTATGGCTGACCACATAAATAGCGTCGGCCGTGCATTTGTTTCCTCTGCCCCAATATGAACAGTTATTGACTTCACACAGAATTTTTTGGTCCATGCTGGCTCCCCTCCAAGATAAAAGGTACGCCATTAGTATGAGCCGCCCTGATTTTTGTTATTCCTCCTGGCGGATATAACGTCTGTCTTTCATAAAGAGCTTCCAGAAGAAATAAAACCCGGGAAACAAAATGATGAAAGCGACGATATACGTCATAAACAGCGCCCTGAAGGTTGCCGGCTCCGTAAATCCTGACATGACCGTAATATCCGGATAAATCATATAAGGAAGATGCGCCCGTCCGTATGCATAGCTTGCCAGAAAGTATTGAAGCGCAATGGCGATCATGGCGATTCTCGGTTTGCCGAGGTTGCGGCCGAAGTGCTTATTCGGCAAAAACAGAGCCACGCCGGCAATGATAAATGTAATGACAGACAGAATGAGCCATGTCTTGTCTTTCATCATGCCCGTATACAGCCAGCCGGCTTCAGAGCGTAATGTCAGCATAATGAAGAAGGCAAAAAGAAGCGACAGCGGCCCTGTTATTAAAGAGCTCCGTCTGTAGATGCGGTACGCATGCTCCTCTTCCGCAACATTTGAAAAATCGGCCAGAAGCAGTGAAGATAAAAATAAAGTGCTTAAAATGGCAAAGCCGATAAACGCATACGCATTAAGGCTTGTAAAGACATTTGCCAAATTCAGGTGATACACGCCGCCCGTCTTATCAATAAATCCTCCGTGTGTGACCGGAAGGACCAAAATCAGCACAGCGGGAATAATGAAGCCCGAAATTCCGGAGATATATCTCATGATTTTTCTTTCCTTCGCCGTATTGGAGAAGACGAGAAAGCCGCTGCGGATGGCTAAAAGCAGCAAAATAATACTCCCCGGGATCAATAAAACGGTTCCCAGCACGAAGGTTGCCCCTGGAAAGAAGCTGAATAGGGCGACAACGATTGCGACGATAAAGACGTTGGTCACTTCCCATGTCGGGGACAAATAACGGTTGGCGATGTTTGTCGCCTTTGTTTGTTCTCTATTTAAATAAATCATCGACCAAAAGCCGGCTCCGAAGTCCATCGTTGCCATGACCGCGTAGATAAACACGAAGCCCCATACGATGGATATCGCAATGAGAGCATCCATGGTAATGTCCATTTCAATTCAGCCCTTTCTATTGTTAGGATTCCGCCGCTTTTACATCCTCCTCAACGGGATGTTTGCGGAAATAATAAAGCAGCACATAAATGACTGCGGCTGCCAAAATGGCGTAAACCACTGTAAACAGGATGAACAGCAAACCGATTGAACCGGTTGTCGTGACGACATCTGACGTTTTCAAGAGATGGTAAATCACCCACGGCTGCCGCCCCGTACAAGCGAATATCCACCCGAATTCAATTCCGATCAGACTGAGCGGTCCTGCGGTTAAAAATAAAATCAAAAGCCAAGTCGGAAAGCTGTCTTTCTTTAAAATTTTTCTCCACACGATGCCGATGATTGAGTACAAAATGAGCAGCATCCCGATGCCGACCATTCCGTTAAACAGTGTATGGATGAATAAAGGCGGCCACTCGTCTTTCGGAAAGGCGTTCAATCCTTTGACGACGGTATCAAAGCTGTTTGCAGCCAAAAAGCTTAAAGCCCATGGCACTTCTATCGCCCATTTTACTTTTTCTTCTTTTGCATCAGTAAAACCTCCGATCGCAAGCGGAGCGTGTGATCTAGTTTCAAACAGCCCTTCTGCGCCCGCAAGCTTCTCAGGCTGGTATTCGTAAAGAAGCTGGGCTGACTCGTGACCGTTTAAAGAGGCAATAATGGAGAATATCCCGCCGATCGTTAAGGCGAGCAGCAGCGCTTTTCGGTGAAAGCGGTATACCTGCTCCTGTTTTCTCGTTCTCAGCATTTTATAAGCCGCAACTGACGCAACGATAAATGCACCGGTCATGAAAGCCGTCAGTACGACATGGCCCGCGGTGGTGAAAAAGCTTGGATTAAAAAACGCTGCCCAAGGTTCGACGTCAGTGATTTTGCCGTTTAAAATTTTAAAGCCGGCCGGCGTTCCTTCAAATGCGTGAACATTTGTGATTAAGACGGCGGATGCCGCGGCGCCGATCAAAACAAAAATAACGGCAATGATACGCATCGCCGGAGTCAGCCGGTCAGCGGCGTAGACATAAATGGACATAAACAGCGCTTCGATAAAGAAAGCATAAATTTCAATCTGAAACGGGAGGGACATCACCCTGCCGATGACTTCCATGAATCCGGGCCACAAAAGGGCAAGCTGTGTACCCGCGATCGTTCCGGTCGGTATCGCCACGCCGAGCAGAACAGCCTGCGCCTTCGTCCACCTTTTCGCCATAATGGCATAATGCGGATCTTTTGTTTTTTGATAAATCAATTCAGCCATTAAAATCATCAGAGGCAAGCCGACACCAAGCGTCGCAAAAATAATATGAAAGCCCATGGTTGTCCCGAACAGGCTTCTGGCTAACACTAAATCATCCACGATCATAAACCGCCTTTCTAAATTACCGTTTTATGTAATGTGGTTATATTATTTGCTGAAGCGATTAGATTATTCTTCCGATTCCATATATGTGCAGGGTTTAGAAATCAAGGGATCAGGGCATATATGATTGACAAGCGGTTATTTAAGGTTTAGAATAAAACGTAATTATTACGATTTGAGAAAGGGAGATCAGCATGAAAAAAGATATTCATCCGGATAACCATCAGGTGATTTTTCAAGATGTGAACAGCGGCTATCGCTTTTTAAGCCATTCTACGAAAAAATCAGAGGAAACGGCAGAGTGGGAAGACGGAAAAACATACCCGCTGATTAAAGTAGAGGTCAGCTCAGATACGCATCCATTTTATACAGGCCGCCAAAAATTCAACGAAAAAGGCGGGAGAGTCGAACAGTTCAACAAAAAATACAATATGGGGAAATAAGACAAGCCCAATGGGGTTTGTCTTATTTATTGAGCACTTTGTCATCCGTGCGGGGAGTGACGAAATGACCCGTCTTATGTTATATTGTGAATAAAAAAGCAGAAAGGAAACACCAAGATGAGTCTTCTAAACGATATCATGCAATTTAATGAGCAGTTCACTAAAAACAAAGATTATGAAAAATACCAAACATCTAAATTCCCGGATAAAAAGATGGCGATTTTGTCCTGTATGGACACACGTCTTGTAGAATTGCTTCCGCATGCGATGAACATGCGAAACGGCGATGTGAAAATTATTAAAAGTGCCGGCGCGCTTGTCGCCCACCCGTTCGGAAGTATCATGCGCAGCCTTTTAGTGGCCGTATACGAATTAAACGCCGATGAAGTCTGCGTTATCGGCCACCATGATTGCGGCATGAGCAAAATCAACAGCGAGGATATGCTCGATAAAATTATCGACCGCGGTATTCCGAAAGAGCGGATTGACATGCTGAAGCACTCAGGAGTTGATCTTGATCAATGGCTGAAAAGCTTTGATTCAGTAGAAGCAAGTGTTACAGACAGCGTAAACGTCATTAAACACCATCCGCTATTCCCTGACAATGTGCCGGTGCACGGTCTGGTGATTGATCCTGAAACCGGTAAACTTGATCTGGTGATCGACGGCTACCAGCATATGGACTAATGTTTTTGTTTTTTGTCCGGTACGGGATCAACACCGCCCGGATGAAAAGGGTGGCACTTTAAAATCCGCTTCAGTGTCAGCCATCCGCCTTTTAATGCGCCGTGAGTCTTGACGGCTTCGATTCCGTACTGCGAACACGTCGGATAAAAGCGGCATGACGGCGGTGTCAGCGGAGAGATGAACTTCTGGTATCCGCGGATGAACGCAATCATTATGGTTTTCATCAAAAAACCACCTTTCTGATGCTAGTATAGAAAAAAAATTTCAGATTGAAAAGCTTCCGCCACAATTCTTATCGGAAAACTGTGTTATAATGGATGCATATTCTGAAAAAAAGGGAGTGCCATTATGCCTTCAGTAGAAAGTTTTGAGCTTGACCATAATGCGGTTGTGGCTCCGTATGTAAGACATTGCGGAGTGCATAAAGTCGGAACAGACGGCGTCGTGAATAAGTTTGACATTCGCTTCTGCCAGCCGAACAAACAGGCGATGAAGCCGGATACGATTCATACGCTTGAGCACTTGCTTGCGTTTACGATTCGCACACATTCTGAGAAATACGATCACTTCGACATCATAGATATCTCACCGATGGGCTGCCAGACAGGCTATTATCTTGTTGTCAGCGGCGAGCCGACAGCGGAAGAAATTGTAGACCTGCTTGACGCTACGCTGAAAGAAGCCATCGATATTACGGAGATTCCGGCGGCCAACGAAAAACAGTGCGGCCAGGCGAAACTTCATGATTTAGAAGGCGCAAAACGTCTGATGCGTTTCTGGCTGTCACAAGATAAAGAAGATTTGCTGAAAGTGTTCGGATAAAAAACAGGCCTTTTTGCTGACATGCAAAAAGGCTTTTTTACATATTTCTAAAAAATGTCACACCTTATGTGTAAGCGTTTGCTAAAATAGAAGCAAACATGAAGGAGTGATGGGATGAAACGGGCTGTATTGGCAGGTATGTGCGGTATGGTATTTCTATTATCTTCCTGCGGGGGCAATTCGGACAAAACCTCCGCGGATGAAGAGCCTAAAGCGCTTGAGGTCAAGCTTACAGGACCGGAAACGGCAGCACCGCATGAAAAAGCGGAATACAAGGCGGAGGTTTTTTACGGCGGCAAGCGTGTCACGGATGCGGATGAAGTTATGTTTGAAGTATGGAAAGAAGGAAAAAAAGGCAGCAGCAAAACAAGCAAGGCCAAGGAGGAAAAAGGGGCGTATCACCTGCGGACTGAATTTGATGAAGAGGGTGTGTATACCGTTCAATCCCACGTAACGGCAAAACAGCAGCATAATATGCCGACTGTAAAAGTGCGTGTCGGGGATGCTGAAGCTGCCGATGATTCCTCCGGCCATGAGGAACAGACGCATCACCATTAAGGATTTTTTTTATCCGTCAAGCCTTTTGATGCGTCCTCCGGCGGGTCAATCGTATGTTTTACATTATAAGCTCTTACAGTCGACCAGATGGATAAAAGCAGCACGGCGAGCACGATAAGAAAGCCGAAGCTCAGAAGAAGCAGCATGAAATCCCTCCTTTTTAACAAATCATAACATATTTTCCATCCGTAAAATCAAGGGCTAAAAATTTATGTTTTAACACACGATATATAGGGTATATCAATAGTAAACCAAAGGAGGAAGATAGGCATGTCAGAAAAACTATTGGATGCAGTCAATAAGCAAGTTGCAAACTGGACGGTCATGTATGTGAAATTACATAACTATCATTGGTACGTCAAAGGGAAGGACTTTTTCACATTGCATGAAAAATTCGAGGAGCTGTATAACGAAACGGCTACATATATTGATGATCTGGCGGAACGTCTGCTGGCATTAAACGGCAAGCCGATCGGCACAATGACGGAATCATTGAAGACAGCGTCTGTAAAAGAAGCGGAAGGCAATGAGAGCGCAGAACAAATGGTACAGAACATTTATGATGATTTCACTGTCATTGCGGAAGAGCTGAAAAGCGGCATGGACCTCGCAGATGAGGTAGGAGACGAAACGACCGGTGATATGCTGCTTGCTATTCACCAGAATATCGAAAAACATAACTGGATGCTGAAAGCGTATTTAGGATAATCAACAAGGGAAGACCGGGGCTGTAAAGCACTCGGTCTTTTATTTGGCTGCCGAAGAGAGGTGTTGTCCATTTTTCTGAAAAATCCAGTCCGTTCCATTCACTTTTCATAGAATAATGTAAGGCCGTTTCTGTGAAAGGATGTTGGATCAAGTGGGCAAAGACTTTGGCATCTTTTCGTTTTTTGCAGTGATCGTGTCGGCAGCGGGGTTTTTCTTCGGAGGTTTTCAGTATTCGTTTCTGATTTTGCTATCGGTCATGGCGATTGAGTTTATCAGTACAAGCTTAAAAGAATCTCTTTTGCAGCAGCTGAGCGCAAGAAAGCTTTTTGCGCGGCTGGTCAAAAAAATCGTGACCCTGGCATTAGTCTCAGTTTGCCATTTTTTTGACCAGCTGCTTCATACCGAAGGCGCCATCCGTAATTTGGCTATCATGTTTTATATCTTATACGAATCTGTTCAGATCGTGATTACGGCAAGCTCGCTGGGCATACCGGTCCCGCAGGTGCTCGTCGATCTATTGGATACCCTGAAAAATAAATTCAAGCGCAAACCGTAACATTTGCTTCAAAGGAGGCTATACTAGCGGGTATGATGGTTTTCCTCTGAATTTTTGATAAAGGGCTTCCGAACAAACGCAACTGTGGTATGATGTATGGAAGATATGAAGGAACGGATTAGAGGGATAAACATGTACGAGTTTAAAGACTATTATCAGAACACTGTTCAGCTCTCCTTTGAACACCAGCCTTTTTCAGACAGCCCGAAGCACGTATGGGTCATATGCCGATACGGAGATAAGTGGCTTTTGACTGAGCACGAAGACCGGGGGTTTGAATTTCCAGGCGGAAAAGTGGAGCCGATGGAATGTGCGGAGGAAGCGGCCCTGCGCGAGGTGAAAGAAGAAACCGGTGCCGCGGTAAGACATCTGAAGTACGTCGGACAGTATAAAGTTCTCGGCAGGGAAAAGGTAATCGTGAAGAATATTTATTTTGCCGATATTGAAAAGCTTGAAAAACAGGCTGATTATTTTGAAACAAAGGGGCCGGTGCTGTTCAGCGAACTGCCGGAGAATCTCCCCCGAAATAAAAAATTCAGTTTCATTATGAAAGATTCGGTGCTTCCGATCAGTCTGAAAAAGCTGAAAGAAGACGGCGTATTTCAATCATAAAAAACGGAGACCCGGCGCTTACGCACGGGTCTTTTTTATATTTTTCCTTTCGTCCATTTTCTTTCTAACAGTTCGACTCCCTGATACATCAATGTCGCAAAAATCGCGATGATCAGAAGGCTTAAGAACACAAGAGTGAAATTGAAGACCTGGAATCCGTAAATGATCATGTAGCCCAGACCTTTTTCGGAAACGAGAAACTCGCCGACGATGACACCGACCCAGGATAAACCGACGTTCACTTTAAGCGCGGAAATAATCGCGGGGGCGCATGCCGGCAGAATGACTTCTTTAAACATGATGCTTCTTTTCGCTCCGAAGGTTTTCATCACCTTAATATAGTTTTCATCCACTTCCTGAAAAGCCGTAAAGACGACGATTGTCGTGATAATGACACTGATGACTGCTCCCATGGCGACAATGCTTGTGAAATTCGGTCCGAGTGCCACGATGAGAATCGGTCCGAGTGCGACCTTCGGCATCGCGTTTAAAATGACGAGGTACGGGTCTAAAACCCGGGCGAGCCCGTTTGACCACCATAACAGAGCGGCGAGGCATGTGCCGAGGAGCGTGCCGAGCAAAAAGCCGAGAACGGTTTCTCCTAAGGTTACGCCGATGTGCGCCGCAAGGGATGCGTCCGCAATCTTTTCAACTAAAAGCCTGCAAACGGCGGAGGGTGAGCTGAAGATTAACGGATCGATCCAGCCCGCCCTGCTCGATATTTCCCAGCCGGCAAAAAATACGATGAAAATGGCGGCCTGATACGCACGGACCCGGAGCTTTTCTTTTTGGTGTCTTTTCTTAAACTGCTGATGAAGCTGTTCAATCGTGCCGCTGCTGTTTTTCAAGGGAATTCAGCTCCTTCCATATGGTTTGAAACAGCGGCTGAAAGGCCGGATCCTGACGCGCGTCAAACGGATCTAAAGCCGCGAGCTCCTTAGGCACGGTGAATATTTGGTGGATGGTGCCCGGCTGATTCGAAAATAAATAGATCGTATCGCTCATGGCGATGGCTTCACCGATATCGTGGGTGACGAGCACGGCGGTTTTTTGAAAATCCTTTAATGTTCTGAAGACAAGGTTTTCCAAAGAAAGCTTCGTTTGAAAGTCCAGCGCGGAAAACGGTTCATCAAGGAGCAGCAGGCCCGGGTCCGGCGCAAGAGTTCTGGCAAGTGCCGCCCGCTGCCGCATTCCGCCTGACAGCTCTTTCGGGTATTTCTTTTCAACGCCGATTAATCCGAGCTTAGGCAGAAGGCTGAGAACTTCAGCTCTTTTTTCTTCTGTTAATGTTTTTGAAATGAGTAAACCGAGCAGCACGTTTTCCTCAATTGATTTCCAAGGAAATAAGTAATCCTGCTGAAGCATATAACCGATTTGGTGTTCTTTATGGTTCGGCACGCTCCCTTCAATCAGCACCCTGCCTTGCGCAGGGGTGATAAGACCGGCCAGAATGGACAGGAGTGTTGTTTTTCCGCATCCGCTCGGCCCGAGGAAGGAGATGAAATCCCCTTTTTCAATCTGAAAATGTATATCTTTCAC
Organism: Bacillus sp. LR--39; assembly: GCF_053613335.1. Lineage (NCBI taxonomy): Bacteria > Bacillati > Bacillota > Bacilli > Caryophanales > Bacillaceae > Bacillus > Bacillus sp. LR--39. Next base: position 20,233 of record NZ_JBSIOT010000001.1, read on the forward strand.
GGCGGTTGTTCTTTCTTTCAGCGAGAAATAAGTATGTGTTACATGATCGACATGTAAAAAAGACATTCATGTTCCTCCTATTGTTCTGAGGTGACTTTTTTGGCGATTTTTGTGTTGACGAGTTTGCTGTACGGAATATGTTTCGGGAGCTCTCCGGCTTCATCCATAATAGATTGAAGCTGTTCCCATTCATCCTTTTGCAGAACTGGGTCTGCAGAGAATGACTTTTGTTTTTTATAGCGCTCTATTGATGTTTCGATTATGGCCGGATCGGTATCGGCAAATTCCTTCTGAATCGTTTTTGCGATGTCTTTGGCCGGATGGCTTTCCACCCACTGCTGGGCGCGATAGATGGCGCGGGTGAATTTTTCCGCCGTCTTTTCATTGGTTTTCAAATAACTTTCTTTTGCCATAAAGGTTGTGTATGGCACTTGGCCGGAAGCTTCTCCGAAAGATGCGACGATATGGCCGATGCCTTCTTTTTCAAATTGGGATGCCGTCGGTTCAAACAGCTGCACATAATCACCCGTTCCGGATGCGAATGCGTTGGAAATATTGGCGAAATCAATGTTTTGAACGAGGTTAATGTCTTCTTTCGGCTCTATGTGATTCTTTTTCAGGACGTACTCACCGGCCATTTGGGGCATGCCGCCTTTTCGCTGGCCGAGAAATGTTTTTCCTTTTAAATCGCTCCATTTGAATGATTTCTCATCCTTCCGCGACACGAGAAATGTGCCGTCCGTCTGTGTCAGCTGCGCGAAGTTGATGACCGGATCTTTTGCTCCCTGCGCCTCCACGTAAATGGATGTTTCAGAACCGACCAGCGCGATATCAGACCCGTTTGACAAAAGCGATGTCATCGTTTTGTCTCCGCCCCATGTTGTTTGAAGTGACACTTGGAGCCCTTCTTTTTTAAAGAAACCTTTTGCTTCAGCGACATACATAGGCGTATAGAAGATGGAGTGTGTGACTTCCGCCACCTTTACCTTCGTCAGACTTTCTTCCTGTCTGCAGGCCGGAAGAATGAGCAGGAAAAAGGCGCATATGACAAAAACGCAGCCCGTTTTGAGCCATTTGTTCACGGTGTAACCTCCTTGTTTTAAGCGTTAAAATAACCTTTTCTGCTTTACATATCGTATGATGGGTATAAAAAATGTGTGAGTGCCCATATTCACGTTGGGAAAGAATAAAAAAACTGATGATATAAGGAGGCGCATTGTTTTGCTGGCAGAAAAGAAAAGGTTCCCGTCTCCGAGTCCGCATGTCCGCCTCTTTGCGGTATGCTATGAGTCAGAAGGGCTGAAGGTAAAGGGGCTCCTTGCCGAGCCTGCGGCGCCGGGCACATATGACGGTTTTTTATATTTGCGCGGCGGCATAAAAAATGTCGGCATGGTACGCCCCGGAAGAATCGTTCAATTCGCTTCCCAAGGCTTTGTCGTGTTTGCGCCTTATTACAGAGGCAACCAGGGCGGCGAGGGAAATGAAGATTTTGCGGGAGAGGACAGAGAGGATGCGTTTTCCGCTTTTCGCCTGCTTCGGGAGCATCCGAACGTCAGGGAAGGGCGGGTGCATATTTTCGGTTTTTCCCGGGGCGGAATCATGGGGCTTTTAACCGCGATTGAAATGGGGCATCAAGCGGCTTCGCTCGTATCATGGGGCGGTGTGAGCGATATGGTGCTTACTTATGAAGAGCGGAAGGATATGCGGCGGATGATGAAGCGGGTGATCGGCGGCACGCCGAAAAAGGTGCCGGATGAATACAGATGGCGTTCGCCGTTTGAAAAAGCAGACCGCATTCAGGCCCCTGTGCTGCTCATCCATGGAGAGAATGATGAGAATGTTTCGATCGAACACGCCCGGCTGATCGAGGACAAGCTGAAAGAGGCGGGGAAACCGGTGGAAACTTGGTATTACAGCGGTTTTACGCATTATTTTCCGCCGCAGGAAAACAGACGCATTGTCCGGCGGCTGGCAGAATGGATGAAGACGCGGTAAGATGCCTGATTTATGATATGATAATAAAGAATAAGAGAATGAAAGGGGATTTTCATTTTGGGAATGCCTGTTGAATTTAATACCATGATTGTGACAAAAGGCAATGAAAAACGGATAGAGGAAAATATCTTTTTATTGGAGAAAGAGGGCTACCGCGTCTATCCTCTTGATATTCCGATGGACGTGCGCAAAACGAAAACCGGCGAGAAATCCGGCACCGGCGAGGTCCAAAAGCTCGAATGGGCGAACGGCCGGACAAGCATTACATACAGACTCACGTCGCTTCATTCGACAAACTGAAAAAACAAAAGCCGAGGGCATAAACGCCCTTGGCTTTTTTGATTACACGAGAGGTCCGCCGGCTTTGGCAATCGAGTCTGCATGGGAAAACTTTTTAAAGTTTTCTTTAAACTCATTGGCTAAAAACAGCGCTTTTTCGTTGTATGCTTGTTTATCGCTCCACGTGTTTTCAGGCTGAAGAACTTCATCCGGCACGCCCGGAACATGAACGGGGCTGCGCAGGCCGAAAATGCTGTCTGCCGTCATGTCAGTCTGGTTCAGTCTGCCTTCAATAGCGGCCTTAACCATCGCTCTTGTATACGAAAGTTTCATCCGTTCTCCGACTCCGTACCCTCCGCCGGTCCAGCCTGTGTTGACCAGAAAGACTTGAACGCCGTGTTCGTCGATTTTATGCCCGAGCATTTCGGCATATACATGCGCCGGAAGCGGAAGGAACGGTGAACCGAAGCACGTCGAGAAAGTCGTTTGCGGAGATGTCACGCCGCGCTCGGTTCCCGCGAGTTTACTGGTGTACCCGCTTAAGAAATGATACATCGCCTGTTCCTTCGTCAGTTTGCTGATCGGAGGAAGCACGCCGAATGCGTCCGCCGTTAGAAAGACGATCGCCTGCGGATGGCCGGCAATGCTCGGCTGCACGATATTGCCGATCATCTCAATCGGATATGCGGCTCTTGTGTTTTCCGTGTAGAAGGAATTGTCGTAATCCGCTTCACCCGTTTTTTCATCAAGCACGACATTCTCAAGAACAGACCCGAAGCGGATCGCACGAAAAATCTGCGGTTCTTTTTCCTCGCTCAGATTGATACATTTAGCGTAACATCCGCCTTCAATGTTGAAAACGCCGGAATCTGACCAGCCGTGCTCGTCATCGCCGATCAGTTTGCGGTCTGCATCGGCTGAAAGCGTCGTTTTCCCTGTGCCGGAAAGGCCGAAAAACAGGGCGACATCGCCTTTTTCACCGACGTTGGCTGAGCAATGCATCGGCAGTATATCCTGCTGCGGAAGCAGGAAGTTCATAATGGAGAATATTGATTTTTTCATTTCTCCGGCGTATTCGGTGCCGCCGATTAAAATGACGCGTTTTTCGAAAGAGACAATGATAAACGTTTCCGAATGCGTGCCGTCCGTCTCCGGATCTGCTTTAAAATGCGGAGCCGAGAGAATGGTGAAAGGCTGCGCTTGCGGATCTCTTTCATCCGTCTCCGGTCTGATAAACAGCTGGCGCGCGAATAAATTGTGCCACGCAAATTCATTTACGACCGTAATCGGCAGTCTGTATTTTTCATCCGCTCCCGCGAATCCTTCAAAAACAAACAGTTCATCCCGCTGTTTTAAGTAGCTGACGACTTTGGCGTACAGCTTTTCAAACGCCTCTTCAGAAATGGGCTGATTCACCGCGCCCCAATCAATTTGATTTTCTGTGCTTTGTTCACGTACGATAAATTTATCTTTAGGTGACCGGCCTGTATATGCGCCGGTGGTGGCGCGTACGGCGCCCGTTGATGTCAGCGTTCCTTCATTTCGGCTGATCACTTTTTCGGTAAGTTTTGGAGCCGATAAATTATGATGCACATTCGGACTTGCAAGTAATGCTTGAAGATCTGCGGTTAAATCAACTAATTTCATAAAAACCTTCCTTTGCCGGTTTATTTGTATTTCGCTGAATGTGGAATTAGTATAACATATATCTGAAAATAGTCTATACTATTTGAGGTTTTTTGTTTGTGTTTTTCCATTGCTTCCCGAAATAAAGGCGCGTAATCGCTTTAATTCATATTGACACTTTCCGCCCTTTTACGATAAGATATTTCATTGAGCGGATACTCTTATCCCGAGCTGGCGGAGGGACAGGCCCGATGAAGCCCAGCAACCGGTTTCTCTGTAAAAAAGCAGGTGAAAACACTGTGGGAAACCAAGGTGCTAACCTGATGCAAGGTTTAATATTTTCCTTGAGCGATAAGAGTGAAAGGCACACAGACCAAACCCTTTCCTCGAGTGGAAAAGGTTTTTTTATTTCATAAAATATGCCAATTAACATTCTCTGATATAGTATGACATTGTATTAAGAGGGAGCGAGTTCCGTATCATATGAGAAGGTCTTGTAAAAGATCTTTTTTCAGGAGGAAAAGTGAATGAGTAAAAACCGTCGACTATTTACATCTGAATCTGTTACTGAGGGTCATCCGGACAAAATCTGTGACCAAATTTCTGACAGTATCTTAGATGAGATTTTAAAAAATGACCCGAACGCGCGCGTGGCCTGCGAAACATCTGTAACGACAGGACTTGTGCTGGTAAGCGGAGAGATTACTACATCAACATACGTTGACATTCCGAAAACAGTCCGTGAAACGATTAAAGAAATCGGCTACACACGCGCCAAATATGGATTTGATGCGGAGACTTGCGCTGTTTTAACATCAATTGATGAACAGTCTGCGGATATCGCAATGGGTGTCGATCAGGCTCTTGAAGCGCGTGAAGGCACAATGAGCGATGCTGAAATCGAAGCAATCGGAGCGGGAGACCAAGGCCTGATGTTCGGTTATGCGTGTAACGAAACGAAAGAGCTTATGCCGCTTCCGATCTCTTTGGCGCATAAATTAGCCCGCCGTTTGAGCGAAGTCCGCAAAGAAGACATTCTTCCGTACCTTCGCCCTGACGGCAAAACGCAAGTTACCGTTGAATATGATGAAAACAACAAGCCGGTCCGCATCGACGCGATCGTCATTTCAACTCAGCACCACCCGGAAATTACGCTTGAGCAGATTCAGCGCAATCTGAAAGAGCATGTCATTAACCCAGTCGTGCCTGAGGAACTGATCGATGAAGAGACAAAATACTTCATCAACCCTACGGGACGTTTCGTAATCGGCGGACCTCAAGGTGATGCGGGTCTTACCGGCCGTAAAATCATCGTTGACACATACGGCGGATATGCACGCCACGGCGGCGGTGCATTCTCCGGTAAGGATGCGACGAAGGTAGACCGTTCTGCGGCATACGCTGCGAGATACGTAGCGAAAAACATCGTGGCAGCAGGTCTTGCTGATTCTTGTGAAGTGCAGCTTGCATACGCAATCGGCGTGGCACAGCCTGTTTCTATTTCCATCAATACATTTGATACAGGAAAAGCTTCTGAAGAAAAACTGATCGAAGTCGTACGGAATAACTTCGACCTGAGACCTGCCGGCATTATTAAAATGCTTGATCTGCGCCGCCCGATCTATAAGCAGACAGCTGCTTACGGCCACTTCGGACGTCATGATGTGGATCTTCCTTGGGAGCGTACTGACAAGGCGGATGCGCTTCGCAAAGAAGCACTAGGAGAATAATTTTATAGCCGCTTACTTAAGCGGCTTTCCCTTTTTGTAGATGCTGCCATGCTTATTTTTTACATAGCGTGAAACCAATGGCGTAACAAAGCGTCTATAAAAAGGGGGTCCAATTAGAAAATTACACTTATGGAGGCTATACTATGTGTGGATTTGTCGGTGTTTTTAATAAGCATCCATTAACTCAAACCGCAGATCAAGAAGAGCTAATCAAACAAATGAACCAAATGATCGTTCACCGCGGTCCTGACAGCGATGGGTATTATCATGACGAGCACGTCGGATTCGGCTTCAGACGGCTCAGTATTATTGACGTAGAAAACGGCGGACAGCCTTTATCATATGAAGACGAAAAATATTGGATCATTTTTAACGGCGAAATCTATAACTACATTGAATTGAGAGAAGAACTTGAAGCGAAAGGCTACACTTTCAATACAGATTCCGATACCGAAGTGCTCCTTGCGACATACCGTCATTATAAAGAAGAAGCCGCTTCAAAGCTTCGCGGAATGTTTGCGTTTTTAATCTGGAACAAAGCTGACCGCGTCATGTACGGCGCGAGAGACCCGTTCGGCATTAAACCGCTGTATTACACAACGATCGGGGACAAAGTATATTTTGCCTCTGAGAGAAAGAGTTTAATGGCCGCTCAAAACGGTATTGATCTCGATACAGCTTCTTTACAGCAATATATGTCTTTCCAATTCGTTCCTGAACCGAGCACGCTTGACGCTGAAGTGAAAAAAGTCGAGCCGGGCAGCCAGTTTACGATCCGTCCGGAAGGCGATATCGCGTTTAAAACATATTTCAAAGCGAACTTTAAGCCTGTTCAGTCTGATGAAGATAAATTGGTGAAAGAAGTCAGAGACGCAATCTTTGACTCTGTCAAAGTTCACATGAGAAGTGACGTGCCTGTCGGTTCATTTCTATCCGGCGGTATCGACTCTTCTTTTATCGTCTCAGTTGCGAAAGAATTTCACCCGAGCCTTAAAACATTTTCCGTCGGTTTTGAGCAGCAGGGCTTCAGTGAGGTTGACGTAGCGAAGGAAACGGCTGCCGCGCTCGGGATTGAAAACATCAGCAAAGTCATTTCTCCCGAGGAGTATATGAACGAGCTTCCGAAAATCGTCTGGCACTTTGATGACCCGCTTGCAGATCCGGCGGCGATTCCTTTGTACTTTGTCGCGAAAGAAGCGAAAAAACATGTAACGGTCGCGTTATCCGGGGAAGGCGCGGACGAGCTGTTCGGCGGGTACAATATTTACCGCGAACCGCTTTCGCTTAAACCGTTTGAACGCATTCCGTCCGGTCTGAAAAAAATGCTTCTTCATGTGGCGTCCGTCATGCCTGAAGGAATGAGAGGGAAAAGCCTCTTAGTCCGCGGCTGCACACCGCTTGAGGAGCGTTATATCGGTAATGCGAAGATTTTTGAAGAGCCCGTGAAAAAACAGCTGCTCAAACATTACAATCCAGAGCTTTCATACCGTGATGTCACGAAGCCGTACTTTACGGAAAGCCGTTCATACAGCGACATTAATAAAATGCAGTATGTTGACATCCATACGTGGATGCGCGGCGACATCCTGTTAAAGGCTGACAAAATGACGATGGCCAACTCATTGGAACTGCGCGTGCCGTTCCTTGATAAAGTCGTGTTTGACGTGGCTTCTAAAATTCCGGATGAACTGAAAACGAAAAACGGCACGACGAAATACCTTCTGCGCAAAGCTGCTGAAGGGGTAGTGCCTGATCATGTGCTTAACCGCAAAAAACTCGGCTTCCCTGTGCCGATCCGCCACTGGCTGAAAAATGAAATGAACGAATGGGTTCGCAACATCATTCGTGAAAGTGAAACAGATGCTTATATTGAAAAGGATTATGTCCTTCAGCTTCTGGAAGATCATTGTGCCGACAGAGCGGACAACAGCCGCAAAATCTGGACCGTGCTGATCTTCATGATCTGGCACAGCATCAATGTTGAAAAAAGACTTGTGCCGGAAGAGCTGAATCATCAGCCGAAAGAAGTCATTTTCGTTTAATCCAAAAGGCTTTCGATGTTATCGAAAGCCTTTTTTCTATTGTTCTTTTGTAAACCGTCTATTCCGCTCTGTTTTCGACAAAGTATTACGCAATATTCAGAAAAAGGTTATAATAGGACTAATCGGGTAGATTCCGGAAAGTGTTTTCTGGCTATTTCGTCTCGGTTTGTTGTTTCTTTGTCAAAATCAGGGGGAGGGAGAGTTATGCAAAACAAAGAAAAAACGCTTCACCGCGGCTTGGAAGAGCGGCATATCTCGCTTATGTCGTTGGGCGCCGCGATAGGAGTCGGGCTGTTTCTCGGGTCGGCTTCTGCCATAAAGCTTGCCGGGCCGGGGATTTTAGCCGCTTACGCCTGCAGCGGACTGATTATGTTTTTTATTATGCGGGCATTAGGGGAAATGGCGATTCAAAAGCCTGTAGCCGGCTCATTCAGCCGGTATGCCAGAGATTATCTCGGTCCGCTTGCCGGGTTTTTAACAGGCTGGAATTATTGGTTTTTATGGGTTGTTACCTGCATGGCGGAAATCACCGCGGTCGGCATTTATATGGGCTACTGGTTCCCTGACGTGCCGTCATGGATCTGGGCGCTTTGTGCACTCGTCATTATGACGGCTGTCAACTTTCTGGCGGTCAAAGCGTACGGTGAGCTTGAATTCTGGTTTGCGCTCATTAAAGTCTTGGCGATTCTGTCAATGATCGCGATCGGTCTGGTGATGATCGTATTCGGTTTCGGAAATGGAGGCGTTGCACTCGGAATCAGCAATTTATGGAGCCACGGCGGCTTTTTCCCGAATGGGATTAAAGGGGTGCTGCTGTCGCTTCAAATGGTCATGTTTGCCTATCTCGGGATTGAGCTGATCGGTGTCACAGCCGGTGAGGTCAAAAATCCGGAAAAATCACTGGCGCGGGCCATAGATACTGTTTTTTGGCGCATTCTCATTTTTTACGTCGGAGCTTTGTTTGTCATTATGTCAATTTATCCGTGGCAGGAAATCGGTTCAGTCGGAAGTCCGTTTGTTTTGACATTTGAAAAAATCGGAATTCCCGCAGCGGCCGGAATCATTAATTTTGTCGTTTTGACGGCGGCTCTTTCTTCCTGCAACAGCGGGATCTTCAGCACGGGGCGCATGCTGTTTAATCTCGCGGAGCAAAATGAAGCCCCGAAAGCATACGGTACGGTCACAAAAGGCGGCGTGCCGGGAAAAGCGGTATTGGTTTCAGCGGGTGCGTTATGCATCGGCGTTTTGCTGAACTACGTGGTGCCGGCGAAAGTGTTTACGTGGGTGACGAGCATTGCGACGTTCGGGGCGATTTGGACATGGTCGATTATTTTGCTTTCCCAAATGAAATACCGTAAAAGCTTACAGCCGGAACAACGGAAAAAACTGAAATATAAAATGCCTTTATACCCCTTTTCCTCATATATCTCGCTGGCATTTCTGGCTTTTGTCGTTGTGCTGATGGCTTTTGATGCAGAAACCAGGGTGGCTGTCATCATCGGCCCTGTCTGGTTCGGCATTTTATTAGCAGCCTATTACGGGAAAGGCTTCCACAAAAGAAAACACATAAACCTGGAAAACGGACAGACATTCGCCGAAAAAGCGTAAAAAAAGAGCCCGCTGAAATGGGCTCTTTTTTCATAGGATCGGGTAAAAGGGGGAAGAATAAAACAAATTCCTGAACATTTTGCTACTGTTTCCTGACAATCAGCGGAACGCAAATGGTTATTACTTAAATAATATTTTGAAAAATGGTACAGTAGTAAAACAAAGCTGATCTATTTTTATTTCTCTTGCAGTGTTTTATAGTATCGGCCTTTTTCAACATATTCCGTTCTGATTCTTTCCATGTCCCGTATGTCTTCTTCTGTCAGCCGGCGGATAACCTTTGCGGGCCGGCCGAACGCAAGACAGCCGGGAGGAATGGTTTTGCCCGGAGGAACGAGACTTCCGGCGCCGATAAACGCGCCTTCTCCGATTTCCGCCCCGTCAAGAATGACGGAGCCCATACCGATTAAAGCATTCTTTCTGATGATTGCGCTGTGCAGTGTAACCTGATGGCCGATCGTGACGTCATCTTCAATAAGAAGCGGGCGGTTCGGACTTTGATGCAGACAGCTCAAGTCTTGTATGCTGACTCTTTTTCCGATCCTTGTCGGCGCAACATCCCCCCGGATGACTGCCGAGAACCAAATGCTCGATTGTTCTCCGATCACGACGTCGCCCGTAATGACGGCGTTATCCGCAATGAACGCTTCAGGATGTATGTCAGGCGTAAATTGTTTATAAGGGTAGATTATCATGTCTCATCCTTCTTTCTCTAAATTTATGTAAGAGGTGAACTGCATGTGGACTTGGAAAGCAGACAGGCCCGTCGGTACCATTGTCATTATCCACGGGGCGAGCGAATACCACGGGCGCTATAAATGGCTCGTTGAAATGTGGAGATCTTCCGGATATAACGTGGTGATGGGCGATTTGCCCGGTCAGGGAACGTCGACCCGCGCCAGAGGGCATATTCGCTCTTTCCAAGAATACATTGATGAAGTAGATATATGGATTGATAAAGCGAGAACGCTTGAAGCGCCCGTTTTCCTTTTGGGCCACAGCATGGGCGGACTGATTGCGATAGAATGGTTTAAGCAGCAGAGAAATCCCCGCATTACGGCACTCATTTTATCATCACCTTGTCTGGGTCTGCAAATAAAAGTCAATAAAGTCCTTGATTTTGCGTCTAAAGGACTGAACGTCCTCGCTCCGTCCCTCAGAGTGGATTCCGGCTTATCACCTGATATGGCAACGAGGAATGCGGATATGATTGAAGCGGATCAAAACGATTCTTTATATGTCACGAAGGTATCCGTAAGATGGTATAGAGAGCTTTTAAAAACCATTGATGCCGCTATGGTGCCGACTGATGCGTTTTTAAAGGTGCCGCTTTTGCTTATGCAGGGCGGTGATGACAAAATCGTCGATAAAATGAAGGTCCGCAAATGGTTTTCCGGTGTGGCTTCCCATAATAAATCGTACCGCGAATGGGAAGGGCTTTATCATGAAATTTTTAATGAACCGGAAAGAGAAACTGTGTTTAAGGCGGCAAAAGCCTTTACAGATCAGTATATTTGAATTCGCTGGGGGTGCATATGTTGACAGTACCGGAACATCCTTTTAACCTTATGGCAAAAGTGTATCGGGAAATTTTTCCGCTCGTTCATCAGGAATTGAACATGTGGCGGGAAAAATCAGATTCCATTAAAAATACCGAACTGCGGCAGCAGGCGGCCGCAAGTATCCGCGATAAATCGTTTCATTGTGAAGGCGGCGGCATTTTAGCCCTGCTTTCGGGAGAGCAGAAACAGAAATGCGTGCAATTTATCATCGCGTATCAGACAATCAGTGATTATCTGGACAATCTGTGCGACCGCAGCACCTCGCTTGATCCCGAGGACTTCCGCATGCTTCATCTTTCCATGCGTGACGCGCTGACGGTCGGCGCCGAGGTGCGGCCGTACTATCAGTACAGAGACGAGCGGGATGACGGCGGTTATCTTCATGAGCTGGTGAGAACATGCCAGCGGGTGCTCGGGTCAATAGAACATTACGGTATCATTAAACCTTATTTGCTTGAGCTGTGTGATTATTATTGCGACCTTCAGGTTCATAAGCATGTCGTTGAGCATGAACGCGTTCCGAGGCTTAAAGGCTGGTTTGAGCAGTACCGGTCACAGCTTCCGGAAATGGAGTGGTTTGAGTTCTCGGCCTGCGCCGGATCGACGTTAGGCATTTTCTGTCTCGTTGCTTACTCATTCCAGCCTGATTTTAACGAACATACCGCTGAGAAAATCCGCAGCAGTTATTTTCCGTACATACAAGGGCTGCATATACTGCTTGATTATTTAATTGACCAGGAAGAGGATCTGCTTGAAGGCGATCTGAATTTCTGTACGTATTATCAGTCTCATGAAGAAATGATGCAGAGACTGCAGCATTTTATTGAAAAAGCGGATGAACATTTGCAAGGCATTCCGCATGAAAATTTTCACCGGCTGATCAACAGGGGGCTGCTCGGCGTCTATTTATCCGATGACAAAGTCGCCGGCCAAAAAGAAATGGGCCGCCTCGCGCGAAAGCTGATCAGGGCAAGCGGAAAAACGTCATTTTTCTTTTATATTAACGGAAGAGCCTACCGCAAATTTCAGAAGATGGCTTGGACGAAAAGTTCGTAATGGGTGGACTGCGCCTCTCGTGTAAATCATGACGGCGCAGTTTTTTTATTTATGACGTGAAGAATGAAACATTGTTTGCGCCTGCAGAATATGATACTTTAATTTTATGAAAAAATTAAAGTATTTAGCCGTCATAGCATTACTTTCCATTTCCGGAGGCTGCTCCGTCATCCATGCTTCCGCCGGCTATCATCCTGTCTTGATAGCGCACAGGGGCTCTTCTGCGATTGAGCCGGAACATACAGCTTTGTCTTATGCGCGTGCCATTAAAGACAAAGCAGATTATATTGAGATAGACTTACGGGAGACAAAGGACGGCCATCTGATTGCCATTCACGATAAAACGGTAGATCGGACAACAGATGGTAAAGGGATGACAGATGATCTGTCTTTGGCTCAGATTAAGAAACTGAATGCGGGAAAAGGAGAAAAGATTTTAACATTAGAAGAAATCATACAGAAATTCGGACAAACTGCCAATTACTATATTGAGACAAGAGAAAGCAACGGCAGCCTGGTGATGGAAAAGAAACTGATTGACATATTACAAAAACATAAGCTGATTTCCAGCCATAAAGCAGTCATTGAGTCTTTTAGCGGGAAGAGCTTAAAGAAAGTTCGATCTATGAATAAAAAAGTTCCTCTTGTTCGATTATTAAAAGATAACGAGGCTGAGGAGATAAATGATAAGCAGCTGCAAACCATCAGAACGTATGCTGATACAGTCGGGCTCAACGCCAAATTGGCAAATGAAGCAGTCGTGAAGCGCATTCATCACAATAAGATGAAAGTGCACGTGTTTTTTGATAAGGAAGACGAGCATACGCTGACGCCTATTATGCTGAAACAAAAAGCAGATGGTATCTTTACAAACAATCCCGCTTATACACGCAGCGTGCTGCAAAACAGTAAATAAAAAGAGACATGCGCATTTTACGCTGTCTCTTTTTTTAACGGTTTCTTTTTTGCCGCAAGGTGCATTGCGAATTTGCCGATCAGCCCGATGACAAAAAATGCAGCAAACCACCAGTAATAGGTTTTTGCGAACTCAAATCCTAAATGTCTTGATAAAATGATGACGAACATCACATAGGGAACACTTGAAAATATGATGCGAAGAATATTCAAACTGCCGCTCCTCCCAGATGTTACACTTAAAAGATATGATTTTTTCCATTATTTCATAGTAATTGATTTTTCTTGAAAAGTAAACACAAAAAGAATCGGCCCGCTTATGACAGGCCGATTCTTTATTTGCCGGCAGATTTCTTTTCAATCGCTATAATAAACGGAGGGTCGTTTCGCTGATTGAGAAAGCCGTAGCTCAGCACGCGCGCTTTTTCCTGATCAAGATTGCCGCAGTACTCCAGTAATGCACTTTTTTCCGTCTTGCCTTCAGGATGCCCGTGGTACACAACGAGAACGATCAGCCCGTTCTCCTTCAGCAGTTCAAGGAGCTGTTCGATCGCGGAAATGGTTGAGTGACCGTTTGTCGTAATGCTTTTATCGCCGCCGGGCAGATAGCCGAGATTAAACACGGCGCAAGCCACACGACCGTGCGCATCTTCAGGCAGCGATGCCTTTATTTGATCATGGCTCTTATGGTGAAGCGTGACGCGCGGGCCGAAGTCGGCACCGAGCCGCTCCTTCGTTTTAGCCAGTGCGTCCGCTTGAATATCAAAGGCATGGACATGTCCTGTCTCACCGACAAGGCCGGCCAGGAAATATGTATCATGTCCGTTGCCCATCGTCGCGTCAACTGTGATATCACCTTCCTGTGCGGCGGACTTCAGCAATTCTTTACTGAAAGGGAGGATGTGCATTAAGGTCATAGGGCGGTCTCCTCCCCGATCTTTCTGAAGAGCTTCCCTTGATAGCTTCCCCGTGTTTCCAGCTCTTTTTGAATGGCGCCCAGTACTTCCCACTTATTGACGCTCCACATCGGTCCGACCATTAATTCGATCGGCCCGTCTCCCGTAATGCGGTGAACGATCATTTCCGGGGGAATGATTTCGAGCTGATCACATACAAGACTTACATATTCTTCTTGAGAAAGGAACTCCAGCTTTCCTTTTTCATATTGCTTCACCATCGGTGTGCCTTTTAATAAGTGAAGCAGGTGAATTTTAATGCCTTGTACATCCAAATCAGCGACGGCTTTGGCCGTCTCCATCATCATGTCCCTGTTTTCAAGCGGAAGCCCGTTAATGATATGGGAACAAACGCGGATGCCGTGTTTTCTCAGTTTATTGACACCCTCAACATAGCAGTCAAAATCATGGGCGCGGTTGATCAGAAGGGCGGTCCGCTCATGCACGGTCTGCAGCCCGAGTTCAACCCACAAATAGGTCCGCTCATTCAGTTCGGCCAAATATTCCACGACATCGTCCGGCAGGCAGTCCGGACGGGTCGCGATCGACATGCCGACAACGCCGTCAAGCTTGAGGACGGATTCGAATTTTTCACGCAGCTCCTCTACCGGGGCATGCGTATTCGTGAACGCTTGGAAATATGCGATATATTTGCCGTCTTTCCACTTTTCGTGCATGCGGTTTTTGATATCGTGAAATTGCGTGAGTAAGTCATCGGCCCGATTGCCGGCAAAATCGCCGGAGCCCGCCGCGCTGCAGAATGTGCAGCCTCCGTGTGCAACCGTGCCGTCCCGATTCGGGCAGTCAAAACCGCCGTCAAGCGCGACTTTAAACACTTTATGCCCGAAATGCTCCCGCAGATGATAATTTAATGTATGGTACCGTTTTTCCGTATTTGAATAAGGAAAAGGGTTATTCTCGTTCAATGTTCAAAAAGCCTCCCTCACATCAGATGCATCCTAAAATTGTAGCATGAATGATGGGGGTTCACAATCTGAAAACAGGATGCGGCTTTCTTTTGTTTATTATGACTGCAGGCAGGATTCTCATTCCTTTAGTTAAACACGGAAAATTTGGTTCTCTTTCCTTCAACCTTCGGGTGTTATTATTTTTGGTCCGCTCAAACTAAGTTTGATTTCCCATTCACTGAGGAGGGGTTTCGTTGGCAACAAGACAATCAGTAGATGAACATCTCCAAAGAAGCGAACAGGCGTATGAATTTGCGAATGAGCAATTTATAACCGCTTCAAAACAAGAGCATTATAATGATAATGAGTACAGTGAAGCGCAAATGATGCTTGAAAACGCGGTGAATGAATTAAACAAGCTGTCATTATCTGCGAATGATCAGCAAAGAGAGCAGCTTTACCGAATGAGATTGCAGCTGCAGACCTTGCAAAACAATATGATTTTGCAGCGTAATTTTGATTACTGACCGCGCCGTTTCAAATGGTTCAGCAAACCTGCCGGAATCCCGGCGGGTTTTTTTGTATTTCTTTTAAAAAAAGAATTGACAATAGGCCTGAGTGTGTTTATTGTATTACGTGTACTACTTGATGTAATACACATAAAACACTCAAAAAATGAAATCGATATATAAATGTTAAGCATAGGGAAGGGGAACTTTCATGAAAAACAAAAGATCCGTAAAACAAGATGTGCCTCTTATTATCGCCGCCTCGGTTTTGGCCAGCAGTCTGTTTGCCGTTCTTGTCGTACTCGGATTTCAATGGCAGAACATTTGAAGAAAGAGAGCAGCTCGTAAAAGAAAGAAGGGAAGTAAATGATTCAAATCGATCCGAGAAGCTCAACTCCGATTTATGAGCAGATCATACAGCAACTGAAAGAGCTTTGTTTAAAAGGGATCATGAAGCCGGGGGATAAACTTCCTTCTGTCAGGGAATTGGCAACGATCATTATCGCCAATCCGAACACAGTCAGCAAAGCGTACAAGGAGCTCGAACGCGATGGTGTCATTGAAACGCTGAGGGGAAGAGGAACGTATATATCGGAGAATGCAAAAACGACATTGGTTGAAGGGAAGATGACGATGATAAAAGAGCAATTGAAACAGCTCATCATCGATGCCCATTACGCGGGAGTTGAGCTGGAGAAGCTGCAGGAATGGATAAAGGAAATCAGCGCTGATGTGAAAGGAGGCAAGGATCATGATTGAATTGCGGAATCTCTCAAAAACGATAGACGGTAAAGAAGTGCTCAAGGATATTTCGCTCACCATCGGAAAAGGGGAAATTTTCGGGCTGCTCGGGCGAAACGGATCAGGGAAAACAACACTGCTCCGGCTCATTCAGCAGATTCTGCTGCCGGATCAAGGGACGGTTTTATTTAATCAGGTGGAAATAAAGCGGCATCCGAAAGTAAAACAGAACATCATTTATATGCCTGTTGAAAATCCTTTTTATGACAAGTATACATATAAACAGCTTGTTGCGATTGTAAGCAGAATCTATCCGAATTTTGATGTGACTTACGCCAATGAGCTGATGAACAGGTACGGCATTCCGGAAACGAAGAAATACCGTGAATTATCGACAGGCCTGAAAAAACAGCTTGCGCTCGTCCTTGCCTTTGCTTCACGCCCGGCACTTATCCTTTTGGATGAACCGACGGACGGAATTGACGCCGTAACGCGTCATGATGTGCTTCAGCTTATGGTGGATGAAGTGGCTGAACGGGAAACGAGCATTCTGATTACCTCACACCGTTTAGAAGATATTGAGCGAATGTGCAACCGGATCGGGTTTTTGGAAGGAAATCAGCTGACGAATGTGATGGACTTGGATGATATGAAGGAAGAGTACATGAAAATCCAAATGGCATTTGAAGAAAACGTCGCCTTGAAGATCAGAGAACAAAATATACCGATTCTCGACCATGCCGGTGTGTTTTATACGGTGCTGATTCAAAAGAATGATGAAAAGAAAAAGAACTTTCTGCAAGAGCTGCAGCCGAAAGTATGGAACGAACTTCCTGTCAACTTAGAAGAAGTCTTCATCGCGAAGTTTGGAGGGAACCGGAGATGGTAGACAGGGGATTGCTGTACAGGGAATGGGTGCAGAATCGAACTGTTCTTGTGATGGTCGGCATTTTTTTAGCGGCGGTCAATCCATTTGAAGTGTTAAATACCTATCTTGTCTATCAGGGCTGTCTGGATACCCACGGAGCATATTGTAAGTTTTATGTGAATTCTTTGGATAGCGGAATGCTGAACTTGAACTGGGCGCCCGCTGTGATTTTGGCGGTTTGCTTATTCGGACTGGAGCGTACAAAAGGAACGATTGATGCGCTGTTCAGTCTGCCTTATTCCCGCGCTCAGGTGTTTCACACCAAATTTTGGCTCGGGGCGGCGGTCATTACCGGCGCTCAGGTGATCGGCTACGGGCTGGCTGAGCTGCTCATTCTTCTGTTAAAGCCTGAGCGCGTATATTTCTTTCACCATTACAGCGTCGGCGAAATCATTGTGAGTATTTTGGCTTTTACATTGGTCGCGAGCGCAGGCTGCTTAACGGGCAATACGTTCGCCCAGCTGTTAACGGCGTTTGCCGTGTCGATAGCGCCTTACCTGATTATTACGCTGCCGCTGACAAATGCGGAAGTTATCTTCGGGGTCGGCATGCATGAGCTGATGCCATCAGTCAATGCTTACTTAAACGATTCGTTTCAATATCTGATTCCGATCATGTATGTTAATACGGACTGGGTATCTGCCAGCAAGTATATATTAATCATTCCGGCAGTGATGAGCATTGTATTTTATGCCATCGGGTACTTTTGCTATGTCAGGCAGCCGGTGGAACGGAACGGCCGTTTTTTTCTCTGGAGACAGCTTGACCGGCCCATTCAGATTGTGGTGATCTTAATCGCCGTTCTCGGTTTTGGCCTGGCGGGGTACTCGATGGGACAGACGATGACAGGGTATGTGGCCGGGATGCTGGTCGGAGGAGCGATCGGATTTTTGGTCAGTTACTTTGCCATATTTAAAAAAACGAAGCATGTATAAGAAAGGAGGGCCGGAATGATACCGCGGGGATTGTTGTACACAGAATGGAAGAAAAATCAGTGGTTGTTTTTATGCAGCGGCATTCTTTTAATGGCGGCAAACCCTTTTATGGTTTATAACAACTACTCAACATATCAAGAATGTTTGAATAACCCAGCTCTTCAAGATTGTGAATTCGTTGTTAATTATACGAATGGGTCGCTTCTTTCCTTCAGCTGGATTGTGAGTGTTATCATTGCTGTCTTCTTATTAGGGTTAGAACGGACAAAGGGAACGATGGATGCTTTGTTAAGCATGCCTTACAGCAGAGGCCAAATCTTTCAGACGAAATTCTGGCTCGGCGGGGCAGTCATTGTTGTTCCTCAGGTGATAGGCTATGGAGCGGCGTCATTGCTGATATCTTTGCTGAAACCGAGCCATACGTACGATTTTGATCATTTTTCAATCGGAATGATTGTCATCAGTTTTATGGCTTACGCCTTGTTAATGGCATCCGGAGCATTAACGGGACAGATATTCGCCCAGCTGTTAACGGCGTTTACAGTAACGGTTCTGCCCTTTTTACTCATCGGTCTGCCGGCCGCGAATTTGGAGGTCGTTTTCGATTTTAGTGTCGGAGATCAATTTTCTTTTATCAGCAGTTATATCGAATCCCGTCTTTTTATATTTATAACCCCTATTGTATATGTGTTTAACGACTGGATCAGAGAAAGAGATTTGATTTTAATCATTCCGATTGTGATGAGCCTTGTCTTTTATCTGATCGGTTACGTCAGCTTTCTGAAACACCCGAATGAACGGAACGGCAGATTCTTTCTTTGGAGAAAATTGGACCGGCCGGTGCAGATATTGGTGATTGCCTTTGCCGTTATGGGTTTCGGCGTTTTCGGATATGGGGTCACAGACACGATGTTCGGCTATTTAGCCGGCATTATCTTCGGCGCGATTATCGGGTTTTTCATCAGTTATTTTACGGTTTACAGGAAGTCAAAGCATATGTAGATCTGTTTGAAAATGAACAGTTTGGAGGAAAGCAAGGTGCCGATTAGCGGTTTGCTTTATAAAGAATGGAAGCAGCGGCAGACGCTGCTGCTTCTTACAGCGGGGTTCTTAGCTATTTTAGGCCCTTTGGCAATTATAAATGAATATTTTCACTATAAGGATTGTTTGAGTGCGCTTCATCAATATTCAGATTCAGTTTGTACGTTCAGCATTGATTACAGCAATCGGAATTTGATCGGGCTGCATTTCATTCCTCCGGTTATGATGGGGCTTTTTCTGATAAGAGGAGGCCGGGCTGAAAGGATGTTTACACTGAGTCTTCCGTATTCGAGAAGCCGGATATTTCATACGAAGTTTTTCTTGGGAGCAGCCGTGTTAGCCGGCTCGCAATTTGTTTCTTACGGAGTATCTGACATATTGTTTCTGGCGCTTAAACCTGACGCTGTCCATCATTTTCAATCATTCAGCGCAGGGATGCTGGTCATCAGCTTGATGATTTATGCATTAGTGACAGCTGCCGGCACGATAACGGGCAATTTAGCGGCACATCTGATCACGGCGTTTACGGTTTCCGTCTTTCCGATCGTGGTTATGACGATTTACCTGTTAAACGCTGAGTTCCTTTTTGGCAGGCAGGCTGTGCCGGATATTGATTTCCCTTGGAGCGGGTTTCTGATCTATTTCATGCCTGCCGCTTACATCCATACATCATGGATGTATTACATGAAACACGCATTGTTAATCTCCGCATTAATGGGATTTTGTTTCTATCTATTCGGCTATGCGAATTTCCTGAAAATGCCGAGTGAACGAAGCGGTCATTTTATCCTGAGCAAACACATTGAGCGCATCATTCAAGTGCTCGTCATGGTGCTCAGTATGCTGGGAAGTGCGGGGGTATGCGGATATGCTTATAACGGCTCGTATACCGGTTACATATTCGGCATGCTTCTCGGTGCGATTATCGGGTTTTTCATCAGTTATTACTTCATCTATAAAAAAACGAAACAGATATAAGGGGGAGTGGTGTACGTGATAGAAGTACAGCATATTGATCATTCATTTAAAATCGGCAGGAAAGGCAGAGAGAGTGAAGTTCCGGTATTGAAGGATGTCTCTTTGACCGTTGAAAAAGGGGAAATTGCCTGTATCGTCGGTCGGAGCGGTTCCGGAAAATCAACGCTTCTGAATTTAATATCCGGATACATAGCGCCGACGAAGGGCCGTATCGTCATTAACGGCACTGATGTGACGGGCTTCAGTGAAAAAGAGTGGGCGCAGTTCCGCCTCGGGCATTTCGGCTTTATTTTTCAAAGTTTTCAGCTCATTCCGAGTCTGACAACCTATGAAAATGTTGAAATGCCGCTTGCCTTAAAAGGCGTCAAACCGTCTGAACGCAAGCAGAAGGTCGCGGATATGCTGAAACGGGTCGGACTTGAGAATCATGCGAATCATTATCCGAATGAGCTGTCAGGCGGCCAGCAGCAGCGTGTCAGTATCGCAAGAGCCCTGATTTTAAATCCGTCGATTATTTTAGCTGATGAGCCGACGGGAAGCCTTGATTCAGAGACGGAACTTGAGGTGCTTGCATTAATTCAGCAGCTGAACCGGGAGCGCGGGATTACATTTGTCATCATTACGCATGACGATGAAGTCGCTTCGATCGCGCATTCAAAATTCCAGCTGCATGACGGTGTATTAAAAGGGGGCGTTACTGTTGAGATTTAAGGATCAGATTCACTTTATCAGAAGAAATATGAAGAAAAACCGGCTGCGTGTTTTCATGACGGTGCTGGCAACGACAATGGCGTGCGCGTTTTTAGTGGTGCTGGCTTCCGTCGGATTCGGCATCCAAAAAACGATTACAGACATTACGATGAGCCAGCAGATTGTTACGGAAATCAACGTACTCGGCCAAGAAAACGGAAAAGCCGTGAAGAAATCAGACTTGGAAAAGTATAAAAATGTCAAGTCTGTCGTTGAAAGAACACAAGTGTATGAACCGAATAAAGCGTCATTGGGAAACCGAACAAATGAAGATTCAGCCATTGTGCTGACAAACATGAACGATGAAGTCAAAGCCAATATGGAGCTTGATCAGGGAAGGGTCGCCCGCACAGAGAATGAAATCGTGGTCGGCTATGATTTTGCGAAGAACCTATTGACGAAAAAAGAGGCTGACGCTTACGACAAAGAGTTAAAGGATCACCAAGGCGACATGTCGGAGGTGAAAAAACCAAAAGGCTATACGAAAGACCTGCTTAATAAAACGATACAGCTGAGCATCTCCAAAACAAACAAAGACGGAGACGTTGAAAAAACGAAAACGTACGACTTTAAAGTAGTTGGAATTACAAAAAAACCGTCCCAAGATTGGATGGAGGATACAAATATTTTTGTGAGTGATCAATTCAAGAAAGACTTCTCGACATTCTTGGATCTGAAGAATGGAAATGCGGAAAAAAGCATCAATGTGTATGCGGACAAATTCGATCATGTCGATCAGCTTACCCATGACCTCACGGATGACGGCTTTTATGTCAGGTCTGTCACTACCGAGCTGAAGGGCGTCAACACCTTTTTCCTCGTCTTTAAAATCGGCCTGATCTTTGTCGGCTTTATCGCCGTCGTGATTTCTGCTATCGGTATTTTCAATACGATGACGATGGCGGTGACGGAACGAACGCAGGAAATCGGGATTATGAAAGCGATCGGCGCAAGCCCGTCCATCATCCGCAGAATGTTCCTGATGGAAAGCGCCTATATCGGGATATTAGGTTCTGTCATCGGGATTATCATTTCTTACGGAGTGAGTTTTGCCGTCAATCTGGCTGTGCCGGTTATCTTAAAAGCGGTAGGGGGAAACACCGGAGCTGAAGATCTTCATTATACCTTCTCCTATATCCCGCTCAGCCTCGTTGTGATCGCAGTTGTCATTTGTGCGGGGGTCGCGGTGATTTCCGGTATGAATCCGGCCCGCAAAGCGACAAAAACCAACGTTCTGACCGCATTAAGAAGAGAACTGTAAAGGAAAAAAGCCGGCTGGACATCAGCCGGTTTTTCCTCTATTTATCAGAAAAGGGCGGATACCATGTTTCACATTTTGTTAATAGAAGATGATAACACTTTGTTTCACGAGATGAAAGAGAGATTAACGGGCTGGTCATTTGCGGTGCACGGAATAAAAGATTTCAGCCGGGTCATCCGGGAGTTTTCCGAAATCAAGCCTGATTTGGTGATCATTGATGTACAGCTGCCGAAATTTGACGGCTTTCATTGGTGCAGAATGATACGCTCCCAATCAAACGTGCCGATTCTCTTTTTGTCCTCGCGTGATCATCCCGCGGATATGGTCATGTCGATGCAGCTCGGGGCAGATGATTTTATTCAGAAGCCTTTTCACTTTGATGTGTTAATCGCGAAAATACAGGCGGTGTTCCGCCGTGTGCATCAATACGGCACAGAACCGGCGCTGATGAAAAGATGGTGCGGGGCGGTCATTGACACAGAAACCAACACGGTCAGCCGTAAAAACGGTTCGGTCGAGCTGACCAAAAACGAAATGCTGATCTTAAAACTGCTGGCTGAGCAGAAAAATAAAATCGTCAGTCGGGAAGAACTCATCAGAAGCCTTTGGAATGATGAACGTTTCGTCAGTGATAATACGCTGACGGTGAATGTCAACCGGCTGCGGAAAAAACTCGAACAATTAGGCATCGGGAAAATGATTGAAACCAAGGTGGGGCAGGGATACATCGCAAAGGAAGAAGACGGTCTTTATGATTAAATCATTTCTGCTCGAAAGAAAAAGCTGGATTGCGATGTTTCTTTTGCAGCAGGCTGTGCTCCTTTTTGCGGCATATATTGATCCGTCTATTCCGTTTTTTTCAGTGCTGTATTTCGTTTACCTGTCGCTTCTTGTGTTTCTTGTATTTCTCTTGTTCCGCTATCGTAAAGAGACCGCCTATTATAAAAGCTTAAGAGAGTGGGACGCCAATTTAGACATGTCTTATCTTAAAGCGCCTGACAGTCCGTTTGAGTCTATCGTTGAAGAAAGCATTGAAGGGCAGACGGAGCAATTACGAAAAAGCTCACTTCACCTTCAGGCGGCTTCAGAGCATGAAAAGGACGATCTGATGTCATGGATTCACGAGGTCAAAACACCGCTGACAGCGATGCATCTCATGATTGAGCGCCTTGATGAACAGCCGCTGAAAGCCCCTTTGCTGTATGAATGGCTGCGGATTCACCATCTCCTGGACCAGCAGCTTCATCAGAAACGATTGTCCTTTATTGAAAATGATTTATCATTCCAGCGCGTTCAGCTCAGACCGCTCGTTTTCAAAGAAATTAAAAATCTGCAATCATGGTGTATACAAAAAGGGATCGGGTTTGACATTCAGCTTGATTCACCAGACGTTCACAGTGACGGAAAATGGCTTTCCTTCATCATCAGGCAGCTGTTAAGCAATGCCGTCAAATACAGTGAAGCGGATGACATTACCGTAAAAAGCTATGAACAAAACGGCCGGGTGCACGTGGATATTGAAGACCGCGGCATCGGCATCGAGCCCAAAGATCTTCCGCGCATTTTTGAAAAGGGATTTACTTCGACGCGAATGAGGCGTGATCACGCGTCAACGGGGATGGGCCTGTATTTGGCTCGAAAAGCCGCGGCTCCGCTTCTCATACAGATCAGCGTGCGCTCTGAGCCGGAAAGCGGCACGGTTTTTACCTTGGTGTTTCCGAAACAGAACGATGCCGTCAGCATGTTCAGCGTGTGACAAAAGTGTCACATGCTTTTCTCTTTTGTTCGCTTAATCAAACGAAAAAAACGGCTTCTGTTTTTAAAATAAAGATAACCAATGTAAAAGGAGAATCATAACGCGATGATTTTAGAAGCAGGCAATATACAAAAAAGCTACGGAAACAAGCTGAATAAACAAGAGGTGCTGAAAGGAATTGATCTTCAGATTCACAAAGGGGAATTCGTCAGCATTATGGGCCCGTCGGGATCAGGGAAAACGACCCTTTTGAATGTGCTTTCCTCCATTGATAAAGTGAGCGCGGGCACCATTAAACTGAATGAGACGGAGATAACATCCATGAAAGAAAAACAGCTTGCCGAATTCAGAAAACGGCATCTCGGCTTTATTTTTCAGGATTATAATTTATTGGACACGCTGACCGTGAAGGAAAACATACTCCTGCCGTTATCCATTACGAAAATGTCTAAGAAAGAGGCGGACCTGCGATTTGCCGAGACGGCAGAGGAGCTTGGGATCTATGATTTGCGACATAAGTATCCGAGTGAAATTTCCGGCGGGCAAAAACAGCGGACGTCTGCCGCAAGAGCTGTTATTCACGAACCGGGCATTATTTTTGCTGATGAGCCGACCGGAGCGCTCGATTCAAAGGCTGCCATGGATTTACTGAATAAACTCAGCCGTCTGAATCAAAAACGCCGCGCCACCATTGTGATGGTGACGCATGATCCGGTTGCCGCCAGCTATTCCGGACGTGTGGTTTTCATTAAAGACGGCCGTGTGTATACACAGCTGAATAAAGGCGGTCAGGACAGACCGGACTTTTTTCAGGATATTATGAAAACGCAAAGTGTATTGGGCGGGGTTCAGGCATGAGTATTCATCATTTGATCTTCCAGAACCTGAAAAAGAATATGAAAAACTATTACCTTTACGTTTTTGCGCTGGTGTTCAGCGCCGCCCTTTATTTCGCGTTTGTCACGATGCAATACGATCCGGCGCTTGATGAAATGAAAAGCTCCATAAAAGGAGCGGCGGCAATCCGGGCCGCCTCTGTACTGCTTGTGGCGATCGTGTCGGTATTTCTTTTATACGCCAACACCATTTTTATTAAACGGCGCGGCCGGGAAATCGGCTTATTCCGATTAATCGGCATGACGAAAATGCACATTTTCCGCATACTCAGCACAGAAAATTTCATTTTGTATTTCGGATCGATTTGGATCGGTATTTTTGCCGGCTTTTCTCTTTCGAAATTATGTATGATGATGCTGTTTCATACAGTCGGTGTGAAAGCCTCTGTCTCACTGTTTTTTTCAAGCAAGGCGCTCGTTCAGACGTTAATTGTGTTCGGGGCAATTTACCTGCTGATTATGGTGATGAATTACTTATTTATTAAACGGCAAAGCATTTTGTCTTTATTTAAAACCGCGTCATCGTCAGAAAGCGGCATAAGACGGCTTTCTTGGGTGCAGATGTCGATCGGCGTTGTCGGTATTGCGGCCATTATCGCCGGCTATGCCGTGTCCGCGCATTTATTCGGAGGCAGTTTTACGAGCATGAATGAACTGTTTTCGGCAATGGTGTTTATTCTCGGCTCGGTCATTATCGGAACCTATCTGTTTTATAAAGGTTCGGTCAGCTTTCTGGCAAATCTCATCCGGAAATCAAAAGGCGGGTATCTGAATGTCAGTGAAGTGCTGTCTTTGTCATCCATCATGTTCCGGATGAAGTCAAACGCCGTATTGCTGACGATTATTACGACTCTTTCGGCGCTGGCAATCGGTTTGCTGTCTTTAAGCTATATCTCGTACTACTCCGCGGAAAAATCGGCTGAGCAAAATACAGCCGCGGACTTTGCGTTTGATAACCAAAAGGAGACTGACTCATTTACCGCTTTATTGAAGAAAGACGGAATTGAACACAAAGTGAAAACAATCAAGACCATTCAAGCCGGTGTCAATATGAAGAACATCATAAACGGCGATATGAAAAACTTTCAACAAGACCCGTCCAGCTTGGCGCTGCCGATTATAAGCGAGAAAGACGCAGAAGGGACGGAGCTTTCTGACGGAGAAGCCGTGTTTACCGGATATAATGATATGATGAAAAGATTTCTCGACCTGAAAACGTCGGGTTCCATTGATATAAACGGCAAAACGGATAAAATACCGCTGGCGTATAAGGGCTTGAAGAACGACTTCCTCCTGTCATATACATTTACAAGCGGAGGGCTGCCGACCGTTATCGTCACGCAGCAGGTATTCGACCGGATCGAGAAAGATATCGACCCGTCCATTCAGGGAAAATCAAATCGGTTTTTCGGCATTACACTCAAACGTGAAGAGGACATCCAAAAAGCTGATGGTCTGTTTCAGGCGCAGCACTATTCAGACGGCGCGCTTTCGCAATTTGAAACGGCTGACACTCAAAAGAAAAATATGGGGCTGATCATGTTTATTGTCGGCTTTTTGGGATTGACCTTTCTGATCACCTCAGGCTGTATCCTTTATTTTAAACAAATGGGCGAGTGTGAGGATGAGAAGGCTGATTACACGATATTGCGGAAGCTCGGCTTCACAACGGGAGATCTGCTGAAAGGCATCCGCCGGAAGCAGGCGTATCATTTCGGGATTCCGCTCGTTCTAGGGCTGTTCCACAGCTATTTTGCCGTTCAGTCAGGATGGTTTTTATTCGGAACGGAAGTGTGGACGCCGATGATCATCGTCATGGCGCTGTATACGCTGCTGTACTCCATCTTCGGCATGCTGTCGGTGCTATACTATAAAAAGGTCATTCAATCCGCATTGTAAAACAAGTTGAGGAGCCTCCGCATAAGCGGAGGCTTTTTTTGTATGAATAGAAGAAAGCGATTTTTAAAAGAATAGACATACGTCATTTTTTCGCGCGGGGGAGCCTTATGCAGAAGTATTTTCAATTGAAATCTGAAACAGGGACCTTTCATCTTTTTTCCAAGGAACACATTTTCACGCTGTTGATCATCGGATTGCTGGGGGCGGGCGTGATCATGTTCCGGAAAAAGCTCAACCACGGCCGGTCGAATCGCATGATCCGCTATGTACTGTTCATTCTCCTTGCCGTGTCGCAGATCAGCTATCATATATGGCTGCTATGTCATCATGCCTGGTCGCTGAAAACAGCTCTGCCGCTGCAGCTGAGCGACCTTTCCGTCTATTTGGCGATGCTGATGGTCATGACAAAAAGCAAAAAACTGTTCGCCTTCCTCTATTTTGCCGGTTTGGGCAGCGCTATACAGGCGATGGCAACACCTGATTTAGGGGCGTATTCTTTCCCTCATTTTCGGTACATCGTGTTTTTCGTCTCCCACGGCTGTGTTTTTCTTACCTGTCTATTCATGGCTGCTTCAGAAAGGTACAGGCCGTCGGCGCGCGGGCTGTGGGTATCGGTGCTGATCGTAAATCTGTACGGGGCGTGTGTCTTTTTTATTGATCGTGTGCTGAATGCAAATTACCTATATTTAATGAAAAAACCGAAGACCGCTTCGCTTCTGAATGTTTTCGGACCTTGGCCGTGGTATCTTCTATCAATGGAAGCGGCGGTGATATTGAGCTTTTTCATTCTGTATATTCCGTTTTGGCTGCTGAGGAAAAGAGCATGAGGCCGGCCTGTTTTTGTGAATCCAATCATTTGTAATTTTTTCAACATTCCGGCATTATTTTTTTCGGATTCTGATGTTGAAAAAAGACGTCCGCGGCGATAGAATGAATGTGCTATGATAACGTGTTCGATACGGAGCCGCGGCTTGCGGTTTCCGTTTTTTCATGGGGTTTTTTATAGAGAGAGGGGGATCGGTATGCCGCGCGCTTTGAAGATATTAATCATCGGAATGTTTATCAATGTGACGGGCGCATCTTTTTTGTGGCCGCTGAATACGATCTATATTCATAATCATTTAGGGAAATCGCTGACTGTTGCGGGGATTGTTCTGATGCTGAATTCCGGTGCCAGTGTGGCGGGGAATTTATGCGGCGGATTTTTGTTTGATAAAATCGGCGGATTCAAATCCATTATGCTCGGCATTATGATCACATTGGCAAGTCTTCTCGGACTCGTTCTGTTTCACCAATGGCCCGTTTATATTTGGCTGCTCATCATTGTCGGCTTCGGTTCCGGTATCGTGTTTCCGGCCAGTTATGCCATGGCGGGAGCGGTATGGAAAGAAGGCGGGCGGAGAGCTTTTAATGCGATTTATGTAGCTCAGAACGCAGGTGTCGCCGTGGGCTCGGCACTCGGCGGGATGGTTGCGGCGTACTCGTTTACGTACGTGTTTTTAGCCAATGCTATGCTGTATGTGCTGTTTTTCCTTATCGTATTTTTCGGGTTTCGAAATATCAAAACCGGAAATGCGAGCCAGGTTTCTGTCCTGGACTACGAGCCTGTCAGCAGCAGAACGAAATTTACGGCGCTTCTCATATTGAGCGGCGGGTATGTTCTCGGGTGGATTGCCTATTCGCAGTGGTCCACAACCGTTGCGTCACATACTCAAAGCATCGGTATGCCGCTTTCATTATACAGTGTGCTTTGGACCGTAAACGGAATATTAATTGTCGCCGGACAGCCTCTCATAGGAGCTGTTCTGAGAAAATGGTCCGGTGCGTTAAAAACGCAGATGGTCATCGGCTTTTGTATTTTTATCGTCTCGTTCGGCGTGCTTCTCAGCGCCAAGCAATTTCCGATGTACCTCACCGCAATGGTGATTTTAACTGTCGGAGAAATGCTTGTCTGGCCTGCCGTGCCTACCATTGCCAATCAGCTTGCGCCTAAGGGGAAAGAGGGGTTTTACCAAGGGTTCGTCAACAGTGCGGCGACGGGCGGCAGAATGATCGGGCCGCTCCTTGGCGGCGTGCTGGTTGATCAGTACGGCATGAGCGTGCTGCTGCTGATCCTGATGGTGCTTCTTGTTGTCAGCATCGCAGCGACGGTGCTGTACGACAAACGCCTGAAAACCGTTAATAAACAAAACGTCCAAGTGCGATGACGACATAAAAAAATCCCGCTGTTTCGGCGGGATTTTTTTGTTTATACGACCGGAAGCACGTTGACCGCGTCCTTAACGTTTAAATATGTCTTTAATGAAGAAAAGCTGGCATCAAGCTGATTTATTCTCATGGCGAGGGAAGGCTTGATCCCGGTAATAATCAATTCCGTGCCGATTAATTTAAGCAGATGGTGCAATTTGAAAATCCGGTCTGCGGTCTGTTCGTTTACCTCGGCCAGACCTGATAAGTCTATAATTAAGTAATCATCTTTAGATGCGGTTAATATGTCCGTCAAAGTTGTCACGATTGAATCAAATCGTTCTTCCGTTAAGTTTCCCACTAACGGCAAAGCGGAGATGCCGTTTCGGATCGGAACAATCGGCGTTGACAGCGTCGTGATTTCTGCGAGGGAATCCTCAAGGAGCTTTTCGTATTCTTTCTGCTCTGTAATGTCTTTTTGAAAACCGACAAAATAGAGCTTGTCTTCAACATACAGAGGATCAATGTTGAGTTCATTCCAAAATGGGGTGCCGTCTTTTTTGACATTTTTCAGCCGCACCGTGATCTTTTCTTTCTGGTTTAAGCTCTTTCTTATTTTCGCGACTTGTTGACGGTCGGTTTCTTTGCTTTGCAGAAATCTGCAGTTCTTACCTAATATCTCTTCGGAAGAGTAGCCTGTCATATCCATAAATCCCTGATTTGTATATATGATGGGATTGTCCTCAAGAGAGGGGTCTGTAATCACCACGCCGATGCGTGCGTGATCAAGCGCCTTTTTGATAAGCTCCAGCTGCTCCAGTTTTCCGAATACATTTGAGTCAGCCATGTAAAACCCCCTTTTGGCCGTAAAGCTGTGCGCTTTTTCAGCCGTTGTTTCTCCCCTTTTTAAATGAATCTACAGTAACCGTAGCATAACATATGTTCTGATTCAAGCAGCCGAAGTTTGCAATTTGTCATTCGGGCTTGTCCTCATATACACTGAATATATAAGGGGAAGGCACACATTGCTAAGTAAGTGACTAGGTCATTGTCACTGGGTGAAAAATGAATCTAATGCATCAAGCTTACCGATCATGTGTTCACATATAATGGAAGAAACAAGCTTTTTACTTTCCTGCTCAATCGCCGGTATGTAGATATCGAATATCATCGTATTCGTAAGGGGGCTGGATGGCCTGAAGTCGCTTTACTAAATAAGGGCTTTAGGAAGGTGATGAAGATGCTGCATCAGGTAATAATTGCTTGTGTAATTGGAGGCATCATGGGGGTTCTCGGTCATGTGAAAAAGAGAGGCAGGCTGGAGAAACCCAGAATGACAAAGCGGTTTATCTATCTCGGTTTTTTGGAAGATGGTTTTATCGGAATGGCTGCTTCCATCTTACTTGTCTTATCCGCTGACCCCGATTCAGGAATTCAACTCGTCATCTTATCCATAATCGCAGGCTACGGCGGAGAAGCTGTTCTCAGGAGCTTTGATTTTGTCAGAGAACAAAACAGTGATTCGGCCGAAGCAAAACCACACCAGCAAAAAAATCCTCCATCAAAATAATATCCCCGCTCATGACCCGTTCTGGGTACATTCCCATTGTATACAAACCTGCTTGCACTTATGAACAGAATTCTATAAAATACAGGTAAGATTACGGTAGCGATAAGAACAGTGAAGAGGAGCAGTAAGAAGCAGATTTTGCAATCAGAGAGTTGACGGCCGGTGCAAGTCAATCAAGTCTGTTTCCGAACTCGCCTCAGAGTTGCAGCGGCAAAACCGCTGACGCATAACTGCGTTAAAAGTATCAAGTGAGTGCGGCTTAAAACCGCGCTAACGAGGGTGGTACCGCGGGAAATAAAAATCTCTCGTCCCTTTTTGGGATGAGGGAGTTTTTTTTAGTTTTAGAATAATCTGAATATAATCTTTCTCATCCCGTCAATACTTGGACTACATACGCCGTATTCAATCAGAAGGAGGTTTTTACGTTGAGTTTTCAGCACGAAAAAATAGAAAAGAAATGGCAGAATTACTGGTTGGATCATAAAACGTTCGCCGTCAGTGAAGAGAATGACAAGCCGAAGTTTTACGCGCTTGACATGTTCCCGTATCCTTCAGGAGCCGGCCTTCATGTCGGACATCCGGAAGGCTATACGGCAACCGATATCCTTTCGCGCATGAGACGCATGCAAGGATACAATGTGCTTCATCCGATGGGATGGGACGCGTTCGGGCTTCCTGCCGAGCAATACGCGCTTGACACGGGGAATGATCCGGCTGAGTTCACAAAACAAAATATAGATAATTTCCGCCGCCAGATCCAATCACTCGGATTTTCTTACGATTGGGATCGTGAAATCAATACGACTGATCCGGACTATTACAAGTGGACGCAGTGGATCTTCACCAAGCTGTACGAAAAAGGGCTCGCTTACGTAGACGAAGTGCCGGTCAACTGGTGCCCGGCGCTCGGAACGGTGCTTGCGAACGAAGAAGTCATTGACGGCAAAAGCGAGCGGGGCGGCCATCCGGTTGAACGCCGTCCGATGAGACAATGGATGCTGAAAATCACCGCTTATGCGGACAGGCTTCTTGAAGATTTAGAAGAACTTGACTGGCCGGAAAGCATTAAAGACATGCAGCGCAACTGGATCGGACGCTCAGAAGGCGCAAACGTGCATTTCGCGATCGACGGCACTGATGACACGTTTACGGTGTTTACGACAAGACCGGACACGCTGTTCGGCGCGGCTTATGCCGTACTGGCTCCTGAGCATGAGCTTGTGGAGGCCATCACGACGCCTGAACAAAAAGAAGCGGTAGACGCTTATGTTAAAGAAGTTCAGGCGAAAAGTGATCTGGAACGGACGGATCTTGCGAAAACAAAAACGGGCGTCTTCACAGGCGCATATGCCGTAAACCCTGCAAACGGAGAAAAGCTGCCGATCTGGATAGCGGATTATGTCCTCGCCTCTTACGGAACGGGCGCTGTAATGGCCGTGCCGGCGCATGACGAACGTGATTTTGAATTCGCCAAAGTGTTCAGCCTGCCTGTCAAAGAAGTCGTAAAAGGCGGAAACACGGAAGAAGAAGCGTACACGGGAGACGGAGAGCATGTCAATTCCGGCTTTCTGAACGGACTGAATAAAGCGGAAGCGATTGAAAAAATGATCGCCTGGCTTGAAGAAACGAAAAACGGTGAGAAAAAAGTGACATACCGTCTGCGTGATTGGCTGTTCAGCCGCCAGCGCTATTGGGGCGAGCCGATTCCGGTTATTCATTGGGAAGACGGCACGTCAACAGCCGTTCCGGCGGAAGAGCTGCCGCTGATTCTGCCGAAAACAGATGAAATCAAACCGAGCGGAACAGGTGAATCACCGCTTGCCAACATTAAAGAGTGGGTGGAAGTCACTGATCCTGAAACGGGCAAAAAAGGCAGAAGAGAAACAAACACGATGCCGCAATGGGCGGGAAGCTGCTGGTATTTCCTCCGCTTTATCGATCCGAAAAATCCGGATCAGCTCGCGTCACCTGAGAAACTGGATAAATGGCTGCCTGTTGATATTTACATCGGAGGAGCGGAGCATGCCGTGCTTCACCTTCTGTACGCGCGTTTCTGGCATAAATTCCTCTACGACATCGGTGTCGTGCCGACGAAAGAACCGTTCCAAAAGCTGTATAACCAAGGAATGATTCTCGGGGAAAATAATGAAAAAATGAGTAAATCCCGCGGAAACGTCGTCAATCCGGATGAAATTGTGGCGTCTCACGGAGCAGATACGCTCCGCCTGTACGAAATGTTTATGGGGCCGCTTGATGCATCTATCGCCTGGTCTGAATCAGGTCTTGACGGAGCGCGCCGCTTCCTTGACCGCGTATGGCGTTTGTTTATCGAGGAAAACGGCGAACTGACGGGCAAAGTGACAGAAGGCGCAGGCGAAACTCTTGAGCGCGTCTATCATGAAACGGTCATGAAAGTGACAGAAAACTTCGAAGCCCTTCGTTTTAACACGGGCATTTCTCAGCTGATGGTCTTCATTAATGAAGCTTACAAAGCGAATGAACTGCCGAAAGACTATATCGAAGGTTTTGTGAAGCTGCTTTCTCCTATTGCGCCGCATTTGGCTGAAGAACTGTGGGAAAAACTCGGCCACGAAGGTTCGATTGCATACGAGGCTTGGCCTGCTTATGACGAATCAAAACTGGTGGACGATGAAGTGGAAATCGTCGTCCAGCTGAACGGAAAAGTAAAAGCGAAATTAATGGTTCCGGCTGATGCTGATAAAGCAGCGTTAGAACAGCTCGCACAAGCTGACGAAAAAGTAAAAGAGCAGCTTGAAGGAAAAACGATCCGAAAAATCATTGCCGTACCGGGCAAGCTTGTCAATATCGTGGCAAACTGACCGGACGAAGCCCCTCTCCTACAGAGAGGGGCTTTTTTATCAGGCCTCTATCATAGAAATTGCACCGCGGGCTTTGGTATACTTAACACCATAAAGATGAATGGGAGTGTCACACATTGAAAATAAATGAAATCAGCACAGCCGCACTGGAAGAAAAATTAAAAACGGGAGAAGAGCTGTATCTGGTTGATGTCAGAGAAGACGAAGAAGTTGCCGAAGGAATGATTCCGCAGGCCGTTCACATCCGCATGGGAGACATCCCTGAGAAGATGGATGCGTTAGACAAGGACAAGGAATATGTATTTATCTGCCGTTCCGGAAAAAGAAGTATGAACGTTTGTATGTATTTACATGAGCAGGGCTTCCGTACGGTTAATGTTGAAGGCGGCATGCTGGAGTGGGAAGGCGAAACAAAGCCGAAGAAATAACGCTTTGAAGTGAAAGAAGAAAAAGGACGTGCGTCTTTTTCTTCTTTTTTTATAAAAAAACGGGAGGCGAATCAGGTGAAACCGATGATCCGCGCGATGAAAACAAACGATATCAAACAGGTCCGGCAAGTCGCAGAACGCAGCTGGCATCATACGTATGAAGGGATTATTCCCGGACACATTCAGGATCAGTTTCTCGAATCCGCCTATCAGGATGAGATGATGGAACGCCGGCTCTTGCATTCTCTGTTCTTTGTGGCAGAAGAAGAGGGGCGAGTGCTCGGTTTTGCAAATGTCACCCCGGTTCAAAAAGACGGAAATGCGGAGCTGACCGCCATCTATATTGACCCGGATTGCCAGGGAAGCGGGATAGGAACGACACTCCTTAAAGAATGCATCAGGCAGTCCGGCGGGGTAAAAAAGCTTTATGTCCATGCAGAAAAAGAGAACCGCATCGCCTTATCCTTTTATCAAGCGAAAGGGTTTCAATGGGTATGTGAATTTGAAGAAGACTTTAAAGGACACACTTTACAGACGGTCAAACTGGTGCTGAACATATAAAGCGATCCAGCCTTTCCAGGACCGGATCGCGAATGATCAGTGATAAGCCGGAAGCAGGTCTTTGTGCGCTTCAAATAAGTCGTCGCACAAAGAGATGATGTCATTCATGGAAAGCTCGGCGCTTGTATGCGGGTCAAGCATGGCCGCCTGATATACGGCTTCCTTTTTTAATGTAACGGCCGCTTCGATGGTTAAAAGCTGTGTGTTAATGTTTGTTCTGTTGAGCGCCGCGAGCTGCTCCGGAAGTTCGCCGGAATAGCACGACATAATGTGGTTTTTGACGGCTGTGCAAGGCACTTCAACGACCGCTTTCGCCGGCAGATTCGGTATCAGCCCGGTATTCAGCACATTGCCGCCGAATGTGAACGGTTTGCCCGTCTCCATCGCTTCTATAATTCTCGAACCGTATTCTTTTGAGCGTTCGTGCGTCAGGTTTTGGTTGTTGATGATGCCGTCTCTCATCGTTTCCCAATTGTTGATTTGTTCCGCGCATCTCCTCGGATATTCATCAAGCGGAATTTGGAGTTCATCTATCAGCTCAGGATACCGGCTTTTTATAAAATACGGGTGATATTCAGCATTATGCTCAGATGATTCCGTTACGTAGCAGCCGAATTTATCCATCAGCTCAAACCGCACCATGTCCTTATGTTTCGTCTTTTGTTTTTCGCGTGCCCGTCTTTTAATTTCAGGATATAAATCAATTCCGTCTTTTTTAATCTCCAAAAGCCAAGCCATATGGTTGATGCCGGCAATGCGTTCTTCTGTCCCTTCGTGATCCATGCCGAGTGAGTCAAACAGATCTTTGGTACATACCTGGACGCTGTGGCACAGGCCGACCGTTTTGACATTTGTATGTCTGAGCATCGCTCCGGTCAGAGAGGCCATCGGATTTGTATAGTTTAACAGCCACGCATCCGGGCAGACCTCTTCCATGTCTTTTGCGATGTCAAATAAAACGGGGATGGTGCGAAGGGAACGGAAAATGCCGCCTATTCCGACGGTATCGGCAATCGTCTGGCGGAGACCGTACCGCTTCGGGATGTCAAAGTCAATAACCGTCGCGGGTTTATAGCCGCCGACTTGAATGGCGTTGATCACATAGCCGGCGTGTTTCAGCGCCTGTTTTCGGTCATCGTAGGAGATGATGGATATACTCGTATTGTAGCGGTCTCTCATGTTTTCCAGCATGAGCTGGGATTCTTTCAGCCGTACAGCGTCAATATCATAAAGCGCGAATTCAAACCCGTTTAATGCTTCAGTCAGTAAGCAGTCCCCCAGTACATTTTTTGCGAAAATCGTGCTCCCCGCTCCGATAAACGTAATTTTCTTCAATAGAAATTCCTCCCTTTTCTTCTCAGCCTTTGACCGCCCCGGAGGACAGCCCTGAGATAAAATATTTTTGAAGCGCCAAAAACAATACGACCATCGGCAGCATCGCCATAATTGCGGCTGCGGCGACTAAGTGAAGATTGTTCGCGTTTTCGCCGAAGAATCCCGCCATGGCCACGGTCAATGTCTGCACCTTTTGATCTTGTAAAAAGAAAATCGCAAATTGGTAATCGTTCCAGATAAACACGCAGGAAATAATGCAGACCGTTGCGGTAATCGGTTTCAACAAAGGAAACACGATTGTATAAAAAGTCCTGATCAATCCCGCGCCGTCCATCCTGGCGGCTTCCTCAAGCTCTTTCGGAATGGAAGAGCGGATAAACCCTGAATATAAGAAAACGGTCAGCGGCATATATGCAGCCGTATTAATGAGAATGGCTGCGGCATGCGTATTGATCAGCCCCGCATCAGCGACCATCTTGTATAAAGGAACCATGGAAGTCAAAGGCGGGATGATCATGATTGAAATCAAAAGGCCGAAGACGATTTTGTTCAGCTTTGTATTTCTTCTTGCGAGAGGGTATGCGGCAAGCGAACCCATGAAAATTAACAAAGCGGCGGAAACGGCTGTAATGATGATCGTGTTCAGAAAGGATTGCCCGAGAGAGGCACGTTCCCATGCTTCACGAAAATTCTGAAATGAAAAGGCGGATGGCAGCGACCATTTTGAACTGTAGTCTCCTTTTGCTTTTAATGACGTGGTCAGCAAAATATAAAAGGGGACAATATGAACGCACGAGATAACGGCTGCCAACAGCGTAAAAATCCGCATTCGGGCTGTTTTCATGACATTTCTGTCTCCTTTCGCTTGAAATACACGAGAGCCGAAAAGCTGATGACAAGAATAATAACGGACATAAATACGCCTTGGGCGGCGGCATATCCCGCATCCTGCCGTTTAAAATATAAATCATACATAAACGTCGACATCGATTGAGAGGAATTGCCCGGCCCGCCTGCGGTCAGTGCGAAAATGACATCAAACAGCTTCAGCCCGCCGATGATATTGATGACCATGTTGATGGTGACAGCCGGCATCAATAAAGGCAGGGTGATGGTGAAAAACGGCTGAAGACCTCCCGCGCCATCTATTTTTGCGGCCTCGTAATAATCTTTCGGAATGCTTTGCAGCCCCGCCAAATATACAATCATCGCAATGCCTGCGTATTGATACGTGTTAATCATCACGATAATCCACGGGTTTGCCGCAGGGCTTGCCAAGGCGTTGACAGGACCGATTCCCAGTGCGCCAAGTACATCATTCAGCGCACCCCCGTCATATGAGAAAATAAAATACCAAATGTATCCCATTATCAGCGGACTGATAATGACGGGCAGGTAGACGATCGTTCTTGTGAGCGCCTTCATTTTTGAGCTCTGATTCAAAAGCAGCGCATATAAAAGTCCGAGCATATTCTGAAAAAAAGTGCTTCCGATGCCGTAAAGCAAAGTGTTTTTCACAATAAGCCACGTGTCCGGATCTGTAAAAAGCCTTTTATATTGAGTGACCCCCACCCATTGATACGTCTGTGAGAAGCCGTTCCAGTTTGTAAATGTGATAAAAGCGCCTTTGACAAACGGAAAAATCATGAAAATAAAAACTATGGCAAGAGCGGGAACGTACATCCACCATAGTGACGCGGATTTTACCGGCTTTTGATGTTGAGATCCTTGAGTTTCTCTTGCAAGATCACTCATTCTTTTTCAGCTCCCTGTGAATCAGATTGAAGCCGGAGCCGCTTATATTCCCTGCCGAGTTTCGCTGAAATTTCAGCGGGGGTTAAGATATCGGCCATCAGCTCCTGCCCGGCTGTTCCCATCACATCCCACATTCCGTTCGGCAAATAAAGGCGGTCAAAATAAGGCTGCACCTTAATATGCTGATAGCGCTTATAGTCATTTGCGTAGAAAATGTCCGTTTGCACATTCACTAATCCGGCCGGAAGCGATGTCGCTTCGGCAATTGATTTTGCATGCTCGGGGCGGGCCATAAATGCGATAAACTGTTTCGCTTCTTTAAGCCGCGCGGAATCCTTGAATGCCGCCAGCGTGTAACGTTCGCCTCCGATCCAAACCGGTGCGTCTCCCTTGTGGACGGCCGGGGTCGGTATGATGCCGACTTTTACCTTCGGATTGATTTGAGCGACGTCTTGGCCGAGGGTGCCGCCCTGCAGCGTAAAGGCGATTTTGTTTTGCGCCATCAGTTCAATGAGCTGGGACCGTTTTGCCGTCACGGCATCTATATTGAGCAGGTTTTCCTTTTGCATCTCTTTCAGTTTGTCAGATAAATAGGTGAAGTGTGTCCAGCGGAAGGTTCCG
Organism: Bacillus sp. LR--39; assembly: GCF_053613335.1. Lineage (NCBI taxonomy): Bacteria > Bacillati > Bacillota > Bacilli > Caryophanales > Bacillaceae > Bacillus > Bacillus sp. LR--39. Next base: position 57,901 of record NZ_JBSIOT010000001.1, read on the forward strand.
TTTAACAGTTGTTTTTTGTAACGGTGTGCGGGATCTGTGATAAGAAGCGGTGCGGCGAATTGATCGTAATATTGGGCAAATGAGCTTTTCTCATAGCCGGCAAACCAGAAGGGGGTGACTGTTCCGCCGCTTTTTTCTTTAATCTGTCTCAATGCCTTCATAAAATCATCCATTGTTTCCGGCGGTTTGATTCCGTATTTTTCCAACAGCGTGCGGTTGTATGCCAGTCCGTCCTTTGCCTGATTCAGAGGGAAGGCGTATATTCTGCCTTTGGCGTCTTTGAGCATGCTGTTTAAATTCGGATCGAGCCGCTTCGTCCAAGACATGCCGCTGAGGTCGGCGGTATATTCTCCGTAGCGGATTTTGGCCCAGCCGTGTGTGTCGAAAAGGTCGGGCATGTCACCGGCTGCCATTCTGACTCTCATCATATTTTCGTAGTCATTGCCTGGGAAATGAACGTTTACTTGAATGTCCGGATGTTCTTTTTGGAATGAATCAGCCAACTTTCTGAATACGGCGCGTTCGCTGTCTGAGGATATGGTGGAATAGACTGTCAATGTTTTCTGCTTTTCTCCGGCGCCGCTCTGTTCTGCCGAGCAGCCGGGAAGTATCATGCAAGTAAAAGAAAGAAACAAAGCCAGTAAGCGTTTCATCTTTTCCTCCTTTAAATATGATATAAACGCTGCGGGACACGTCACCTCCTTTCTTGTGAGCCGCAGCTTTGTCTGACAATCAATGAAGTGGGGAGCGTCACGGCCAGCGGGACGGTTCTGCCGTTTAAACGGTCGAGAAGCAATTTGACACCCGTCCGGCCCATCTCTTCCGTGTATACTTTTACCGTTGATAACGGCGTGCTGGCGTATTCTGCCTCATCAATTCCGTTGAAGCTGACAACCGCCGTATCGCGCGGGACTTGAAGACCGGCTTCCTGCAAGGCTTTTAAAGCGCCGACAGCCATCGAATCACTTGCGATAAAAAAGGCATCGGGGAGACTTCCGCCTTTGATGGCTTCATTCATCAGCCGGAACCCTTCGTGCATACTGTATTCGCCGATCAGCACATGCTCCGGCTCGGCGCCGGCCATTTGTAAGAAAGCAGTCAGACGCTTATCCTCAATCGTTTTATTGCTGTTTACACCGTCTATGACGGTATGCTCCCGCTCCCGGCCGCCGATATAACCGAGCCGCTGGTAACCGAGCGACAGAAGATGTTCTATCGCCTTTTGCGCTGCGGCATAAAAATCCACGCTGACGGAATCGTAGCGGGCGGGATCGGGGGTGCCGTTAACAAATACCGCGTGCCTGAAAGCGGCGCTGATGTTCGTAAGCGCCTCGTCTTGCAGGCTGCCGATTATGATAACGCCGTCCAGTTCGTGAAACATATGCTCTTGAAAAGAACCGAGATGGATAGAAGATGTGATAAAAACTTTTTGCCGAAAGCATTCTTCCTCAATGCCTTTTCGGATCGCTGAAAAATAAGGATCCTGCCGTTCTTCTTCGGGTGACAGGCAGCTGACAACGCCGATCAGGGGCGCTGAATCGCTGCGGCTGCGGTTCTTCCGTTTTTTTGCCGACGGCTGATAGCCCAGCTCATCGGCGATCCTCAGAACTTTTTCTCTTGTTTCATCAGTCACGGCTAAAGAGTCATCCTTATTCAAAATTCTCGATACTGTCGCGCTGGATACAGATGCCTGTAAGGCAATATCTTTGAGACGGACCATTTCGCATCTCCTTTTTACTAAATATTTACTAAATAGAAATGACCTGGTTATTGTTAAAGTGATATTATCATACGTTAGTAAGCGTTTTCAACAACTATTTTTGGTCACTTTTAGTAAAAAATCAGTAAAAAAGAAAATCTGTTTTTCTCTATCATATTTCAATTGAACCGGAATAAATTGATAGAGAAAGGAGAGGGTGATGTGCTGAAGATAGCTGTTTTTGATGAGGAGCATGAAAAGGATCTGCAGACTGAAGTCAATACATTTTTAAAGGGGATTTCTGATGAACAGCTCGTTGATATTAAATATACGGTAGCGGCGGCCTGTGATCCTGAAGGTGAGCAGCTTTATTGTTTTTCCGCTCTCATTTTATACCGAAAATAAAGAAGCCCGGATGAAATGCCGGGCTTCTTTGTGCATTATGCTTTTTTGACTCGGGGACTTCTTGGTTTTTGGTATTTCTCCGCTTGTTTGATTCCTTTTCTCTCGCTCGCTAATGACTTGTACAGAGACACGATCATCAGAAGGATCACGACTGAAAACGGAACCGCGGCGAGAATGGCCGTGTTTTGCAGTGCGGCCAGACCGCCGGAATATAATAATACCGCTGCCACGGCGGACTGGATGATGCCCCAGATGATTTTCACCCGGTTTGACGGGTCTAATGAGCCGTAAGACGTTTGCATTCCAAGCACAAATGTCGCTGAATCCGCTGATGTAATAAAGAATACAGCGATCAGAACAAGCGTTAATACGGATGTTACCATTGTCAGCGGATAGTGGCTGAGTGCGCCGAACAGCATCGTATCCGTTGACATTCCTGCGACATTGAATACGCCTTTCTGCTGAAGATCCATCGCGGATACACCGAAGATCGCAAACCATAAGAAAGCCAATATACAAGGTGTCACCAACACCCCGATTAAAAATTCCCGGATCGTCCGGCCCCTTGATACACGGGCGATAAAAATGCCGACAAACGGCGACCAGGATATCCACCAGGCCCAATAGAAAATGGTCCAGCTGTTAATCCATTCGCGTTTTTGGGGATCATTCGGAGACAAGCGAAAGCTCATCTGCACGATATTTTGGATGTATTGGCCGATAGAATCGGTAAATGAGTTCATAATCAGCACCGTCGGGCCTGCAATGAGCATAAAGATCATTAAAATAGCCGCGAGCGCCATGTTGGTATTGCTTAAGTATTTAATCCCTTTGCCGATTCCGCTCCACGCAGAAATCAAAAATAACACGGTCACGACAGCGATCAGGATCAGCTGAATGGAAAATGTTTTCGGAATGCCGAATAAATAATGCAGACCGCCGTTGATCTGAGTCGCTCCGAGCCCTAAGCTTGTCGCCACACCGACAACGGTCGCAAACACCGCGATACAGTCAATCGCTTTGCCGATCGGCCCGTTTACTTTATCGCCCAAAAGCGGTGTCAGTGTGCTGCTGATCAAACCGGGCGCGTCTTTTCTGAATTGAAAATATGCGATACATAAAGCGACGACCGCATAGATGGCCCAAGCGTGCAGCCCCCAGTGGAAAAATGTGTACCGGAGCGCATCACGAAATGCTTGGGGCGTTTCTGTTTCACCTGAGGGAGAGCTGATGGCGTAATGGCTGATCGGTTCCGCAGCCCCGTAAAATACCAAACCGATTCCCATGCCTGCGCTGAAAAGCATGGCAAACCATGATAATAAGCCAAATTCCGGTTTTTCCCCGGGTTTTCCGAGTTTTATTGTGCCGATCGGACTCACAATGAGAAAGAGACAGAAACCGACAAATATAGAAACGACCAGCAGATAATACCAGCCGAAAGAATCCGTAATAAATTTTTGTGCCGTATCAGTGACTTGCTGCAGGCTGTCAGGAGAAATGGCCCCCCATAAAACCGCAGCGGCTGTGATGACAATCACAATCCAAAAAACACTGGAGATGTTCTTCTTCAAACGTTCTCACCCTCTGACTATTTTTTTCAATACGCCATTTTGTTTTAGTATGGTCGTACGATTGCAGATCAATCCTTTCTTCCTATTCCCTCAATCAGGTGAAACAAAACGCAGAAAACTCTATCATGTTTTTGGTCAATTATCAACGGGGACGCTCAGGTAAGTGCGCTTTAAACCATTTAGAGCGAGCGTGAGAAACGTCCTGCATTCAAACCGGCGAGACGCCCCGTGACAAAGGCTGAAGTGATATTGTAGCCCCCGGTATAGCCGTGAATATCGAGTATTTCTCCGCAAAAATATAAGCCTTCCATTTTTTTTGACGCCATTTGTTTCGGCTCAATCTCTTTTACGGAAACACCTCCGCCTGTGACAAACGCTTTGTCCAAAGAAAGCGTTCCGTCAGCGGCAACCGTAAATTGTTTGCAGTCTTTGACAAAAGCCCTGAATTGATCCTTCGGCAGTTCCGTAAAGCTTGTCTGCGGATCAAGACCATTCCGTTCCAGAAGAAAAAGCAGGTACCGTTCCTGCATCCACGGCTTCAGCGCGTTTTTGAGCGCTTTTTTCGGTGCGTCTTTCAGTTCCTTGTGCATCTTTTGAAATAACTCTTCCTCGTTGATGCCGGGAAACAGATCGATGCGGAGTTTGACCTCTGGCTGCTTTTTCAGTTCTTTGACGACGAACTGGCTGCAGCGGAGAATGGCGGGGCCTGACAAGCCGAAATGGGTAAACAGCATGTCCATCACGTGTGTGACGATTGGTTTGCCTTTTTTATTCAGGACGCTGACGGCCGCGTTTCTAAGGGACAGCCCCTGAAGTGTTTTTTGTTTAATAAACGGTTCTGACGACGTAACCGGCACTTCCGTCGGAAAGAGTTCGGTCACGGTATGACCGGCCGCTTCCGCCCATGCATAGCCGTCTCCGGTGCTGCCGGTATGCGGGACTGATTTTCCGCCGACCGCGATAATGACGGCGTCTGCGTTAATGTGTTCGTCATTGTTTGTCGTAATGCCCGCTGTCCTGCCGTTCTCGTACCGCACCTCTTTGATTTTTTCATTTGTGCGGATGGTGACATTCAGTTGTTTTAATCGGTTCAAAAGCGCATCGACAACGCTTTGCGCTTTGTCCGTCACCGGGAACATGCGCCCGTGGTCTTCTTCTTTCAGCTGAATGCCGAGTTTTTCAAAAAAGGCGATAATATCTTCATTATTAAATTCGGAAAACGCGCTGTATAAAAAGCGGCCGTTGCCGGGGATGTGTTTGATGATTTCTTCAACGGGGAGGCGGTTGGTCACGTTGCAGCGCCCGCCGCCGGAAATCGCCAGCTTCCGTCCCAGCTTGTTTCCTTTATCGATTAATAATACGTCCGCCCCTTCTTCGCCTGCGGCAATCGCAGCCATTAAACCGGACGGGCCGCCGCCGATCACAATCACGTCATAGTGTTTCATATTTCATCAACAACTTTCTTTCGCTATAATAGGCGGAAATGTCCGCTTTCTGCTATTATAGCGAAAGAAAGGGAATCCTTAAACGTATTTTGTTTTTTAAAGAGTTTTCCCAAAAAGTTTCCCGCTGTAATTATTACCGTCTAATTGCCCAGTTGTGTTAAAATAGAAAAGTTGAATCTTCGTAGAAAATGGTGATGAGGAAACATGTCAAGCAAATTGTTAAGGGGCACGTTCGTGCTGACGCTCGGCACCTATATATCGCGGATTTTAGGGATGATTTATCTGATCCCGTTCGGAGCGATGGTCGGAGCGACGGGCGGAGCTTTGTTTCAATACGGATATAATCAATATACACTGTTTTTAAACATTGCCACGATGGGATTTCCCGCCGCGGTTTCAAAATTTGTCTCGAAATATAACTCCAAAGGAGACTATGAGACGAGCAGGCGGATGCTGAGAGCGGGAATGTCGGTTATGCTCGTAACCGGGATGATCGCTTTTTCAATTCTTTATATTTCAGCGCCGTTTTTTGCGGAAACATCTCTCGGCGGCACGAGTAACAACGGACTTACGATTGACCACGTCGTTTATGTCATCCGGATGGTCAGTCTGGCACTTTTGGTCGTGCCGATTATGAGTCTTGTGCGAGGTTTTTTCCAAGGTCATCAGATGATGGGGCCGACAGCCGTTTCACAGGTTGTGGAGCAGCTTGCCCGGATCATCTTTTTATTGGGCGCCACGTATTTGATTTTAAGAGTGATCAACGGCGGCCTTGTCATCGCAGTCGGATACGCGACTTTCGCGGCGCTGATCGGATCATTCGGAGGGCTTGTCGTCCTTTATATTTACTGGAATAAGCGGAAGGGCGATCTTCTGGCGATGAAGCCGAATCTCGTCCCGTCTGCGAACTTAAGTTATAAAAAAATGTTCATTGAGCTTTTCAGTTATGCCGCTCCTTACGTATTTGTCGGACTGGCGATTCCTTTGTATTCATATATCGATACGAATACGTTTAATAAAGCGATGATTGCAGCGGGCCATAAGGATATCAGCCAGGACATGCTTGCGATTGTCACCCTTTATGTGCCGAAGCTTGTGATGATCCCGGTTTCTCTGGCGACCGCTTTCGGTCTGACGCTGATTCCGACGATTACTGAATCGTTTACGAGCAGGAATTATAAGCTTTTGAACCAGCAGATTAACCAGACGATGCAAATCATTCTGTTTTTGGTTATTCCCGCTGTTGTCGGGATGTCCGTGTTATCGGGTCCGGCCTATACGTTCTTCTACGGCTCTGAAAGTCTTCGCCCGGATATCGGACAGGATATATTGTTCTGGTACGCGCCTGTCGCGATTCTGTTTTCTCTGTTTACCGTAAACGCCGCGATCCTGCAAGGGATTAATAAGCAGAAATTTGCTGTCGTGAGCCTTTTTATCGGCGTCATTATAAAAGTGGTGCTGAACGTGCCGCTGATCAAGCTGTTTCAGGGAGACGGTGCCATCTTGGCAACGGCGCTCGGTTATATCGCTTCTCTTCTGTACGGTTTTATTATGATTAAGCGCCATGCAGGCTATTCGTATACGGTACTTATAAAACGGGTTATTTTAATCGCAGTCCTGTCCGTCGTGATGGGAGTCGCGGTCAAGCTGACTCAATGGCTGCTCAGTTTCTTTGTAACATACCAAAGCGGCCAGGTGCATGCGGCGATTGTCGTCTTTGTCTGCGCCGCTGTCGGCGGTGCGGTGTACATGTTTGCCGCGTACCGAATCGGATTTTTACAAAAAATGTTTGGAAACCGTCTGCCCCGCGTTTTGAGGAGAGGCAGGCATTCCGCCCATTAAGAATAATGAATAGTCCGCTTATCGCGGGCTTTTCTTTTTAAAGGAGAGGATCAGGATGAGACTTGATAAGCTGCTTGCCAACAGCGGATTCGGCTCAAGAAAAGATGTGAAAAAAATCGTCAAGGCTGGGGCTGTCATGATTGACGGAGAGCCGGCGAAAGATGTGAAAACCCATGTCGATCCGGAAAAACAGGACATCACGGTATACGGAGAGCCGGCAGACTATCGTGAATTTATTTATGTCATGATGAATAAGCCGCAAGGAGTGCTGTCCGCTACCGAAGACAGCCGCCAGCAAACGGTGGTTGATCTGCTGACGCCTGAAGAACAGCGTTTTGAACCGTTTCCGGCGGGACGTCTTGATAAGGATACGGAAGGCTTTTTGCTTCTGACCAATGACGGGCAGCTCGCTCATCGCCTGCTTTCTCCGAAAAAGCATGTGCCCAAAACATATGAGGTCCGGTTAATTTCACCTCTGTCACCGGAAGACATCGTTCATCTGGAAAGAGGCGTCGTCATTGAAGGAGGCTATAAGACGAAGCCGGCAGCCGTTGAAATCATTACAGAAAGCCCGGATGAAACGGTGATTCACTTGACCATTACAGAAGGCAAATATCATCAGGTGAAGCTGATGGCAAAGGCTGTCGGAAATGAAGTGGCTTATTTGAAGCGGCTTTCGATGGGGGCTGTTTCTCTTGACCCGGATCTTAAACCGGGAGAATTCCGCGAGCTGACTGAAGAGGAGCTCGAAACGCTGAGAGGCGCTGAAGTGTAATCGATATCAGAAAAGCCCAAAACAGATTTGTTTTGGGCTTTTTATATAGAGGAACAAAAAACAAGGCAAAGACGCTGCTTTGCCTTGCAGCATGTCAGGCCGAAAAGGGCCTTATGTAATTGTTCGCTTAAGATGTAATTTTCACTTTTTTTCGTGTTGTCTCCCACTTGCCTCGGCTAGGACTATGAACAAGATCATTGTATGCTAACACATTTAAGTCTCGCTGAATGGTTCTAGGTGTAATGCCGAATTCATCAACCAGTTCCTGTGTTGTCACAAGGCCTTTTTCCTGGATGAACATGTAAACTGATTTAATCCGAGTCAGCATACGATTTGTTGAAGGTTTCAAAAAACCACTCCCTATCATAAGATCGGATGGACTTGATATACCACAACTTTCGACTCTAAAACTTCGTACGAATAAGCAACAAAGGATGACATCTGTTTTTTCTCTTTTAACTGCCTCCATTATACACGATATGGACGACATGAATCTAGGAATAAGCGCAGATAATTTTTTCCAAATGGGTGCCGCCTTGGTGCATTACTATGTCCGGTCCGCTTTTATTATTATGGAAACTGAAACTTTTTTTATACATGTCCGTATGAAAACGGGGGAGTGAGAAGTTTGGGAGAATTATTGAATGCAAACATTGTCTGCGCCGGTTATGCTGACAGGCCGAAGGTGATTTCTGATGTATCTCTGTCAGTCAACGCTGGTGAAATTACCGGTTTAATCGGAGCGAACGGCGCGGGAAAAAGCACAGTGATAAAGGCGGTTCTCGGGCTGTCCCGGGCTATAGAAGGCGGTATTGAGTGGAATGATTCATCTTATGCTTACATACCGGAGCGTCCGAGTTTTTACGATGAACTGACGCTTTGGGAGCACCTCGAGCTGACCGGGTCATTGCGGGGTATAGAAGGGGAAGAATGCCGTGAGCGGGCCGAGCGGCTGCTTGAAGAGTTTTCACTGACATCGGTAAAACATGATTTGCCTTCCGGTTTTTCAAAAGGGATGCAGCAAAAATTGATGCTCATACAGGCATTTTTGGCGAAGCCGGATATTTACATCATTGATGAGCCTTTTATCGGACTTGATCCGATCTCAACAAAGCTGTTTACCGACATGCTGATTGCTGAGAAAGAAAGGGGCGCGGGGATTTTGATGTGCACTCATGTTCTGGATACGGCGGAAAAAATCTGCGACCGGTTTTATTTGCTGGATCAGGGCGCTCTGCTTCTTCAAGGCACGTTAGAGGAGCTTCAGGAAAAAACGGGGAGCCGTTCACTGCTGGATTGCTTTTATTCAGCGGTTCGGAGCAGTCAGCGATGACCGGGCGGGCTTTGTTTTTTCAAAGACTGTTTCATTATTGGCGGTATCAATGGAAGGTGTTTCAGACGGTCATTGATTGGACGGTCGCGCTGTATATCGTTCTTCCCGCTGCCGCATTTGCCGTTTATCAATATGCTGATTGGCTGAACGGCAGGGGGCTTCTTAATGGAGCGGCAGGAGTATTAGGATGGGGCTGGCTGTATGTATTCAGTGCCCTGCTGTTGTGCACGGGTTTTATTCATACCTTTTTGCTGGAAGCGGATCACGTATTTTTGGTGCATGCAAAACATCTGATGCAAAAGCTGAAAAGGTACGCGCTTTTGTATTCGATGTTCCTTTCCCTTATCAAATGGGGTGCGCTTGCCGTATTGTTATTTCCCTTATGGCGCCAGTACGGTGACTGTACCTTACCGGCATATTCAGGTATGTTTTGCTGTCTGTTCGGCTTCCATACCGCGATATTAGCCGTACATCGGCACAGAAAAAACAGCAGGCGGACATTCGGGAATCAGGCGGCGGGCTGGCTGAAAGTGATGGTTCTGATGGCGGGTGCGTTTTTTATGATCGTCTTTGCCGCCGAATGGTATTGGCTTTGGCCGGCGGGATGTATATTGTTCATCTGTTCCGCCCTTTTGACTTGGAAAGGGACGGAGACATTATCAGCCTTTGAGGAAGAAGTGCTTGAGGAGAACAGGCGCAAGCTTTCTTTCGCGGCCTTTGTTTTGATGCTCAGCCATGATGTGCAGCTCCCGAATGGTAAAAATAAAGGGCGGAGCAAGCCGTTTTTATATCCCGGCTCCAAGCACATCTTTACAAAACGGTCGGCGTATACGGCGTGGAGAGAATTGTTCTTTAAAGTGCTGATCCGAAACGGCGGGTATCTCCGGCAGCTTTACCTTTTAACTGCGGCTTTTACGGCTCTTATTCTCGTTCTTCCGCTCTTAGTGAAGCCGGCAGTCCTCATTTTATTTGCGATCGTCAGCCGCTATGCCGCGTCGCTTTTATTTGACCGGATCACGGATAAACCGGTTTTAAGCGGTATCAAGAGAGACAGTGATGATTATTTCCGGGCGCGAAACAGCGCATTAACCGTCATCCAAGTCATCTGTTCCGCCTGGTGTCTCATTGCCGCGATTCTTTCCGTTCTTTATATGTGAAAATCCCTTTCCGAAAAGGAAAGGGATTTTTCTTAATGTCCGTTCAAAATAAAAAGCTGAATAAAAAACAGTACGGCGAAGATGATGACTAAAGGATGGATTTCGCGCCATTTTTTCTTAGCTGCTTTAACAAGCGGATATGAAATGAAGCCGAGTGCGATTCCGGTTGAAATACTGGACGTTAAAGGCATCGCCAAAATGACGAGAAAGGCCGGGAACGCTTCATCAAGCTCATTCCAGCGGATATTCGATACCGCGCCCATCATCAGGCTGCCGACAATAATCAGAGCCGGTGACGTAATCGCGGACACTTCCGATAAGACGCTGACAAGCGGGCTGAAAAACATGGAAACGGCAAACATAACGGCTATCGTCAGCGCCGTCAGACCCGTTCTTCCGCCGGCCGCCACACCTGCTGAAGATTCAACGAACGCGGTCGTCGGGCTGGTGCCGAAGATACTTCCCACCGTCGTAGCGGTCGAATCAGCCAAAAGCGCTCTTCTGGCATTCGGCAGCTGATTGTTTTTGATCAATCCCGCTTGTTCGGCGACACCGATCATGGTGCCGGTTGTGTCAAAAATCGTAACAAGAAGAAAAGAAAACACAACGGCGTACAGACCGTGATGCACGACATCCCCGAGGGCACCGAACGGATTTGTGATCAAAAGCCCCTCCGGCAGGTGCGGGAAGGACATGAATCCTTTCGCGAAATGGATCTGCCCGGTCAAAAAGGCAATGACGGCGGTCAGCGCCATTCCGATGAACAGAGCCCCGTTTACATTCAGCACCATCAGTACAATACTGATGATAAGTCCGATAAGCGTTAAAATGACGGCGGGCGAATGAAGATCGCCGAGTGCGACAAGATTAGATTTATCAGCCGTGATGATTCCGGATTGGCGTAAGCCGATAAAAGCGATAAATAAGCCGATGCCGGTCGTAATTCCGTATTTTAAATTGTCCGGAATCGCTTCTATAAGTTGTTTTCTTAAAGGCGTTAACGATAAAATAATAAAGATGACTCCCGCGATAAAAACGGCGCTGAAAGCCGTCTGATACGTAATGCCGCTGCCTGTGCCGACAACGTGAAAGGCGAGATACGCGTTTAAGCCCATGCCGGGGGCAATGGCGATCGGAAAATTCGCAGCGAGAGCCATCCATAAAGTTCCGACAATGGAAGCGATAATCGTCGCGGTGAACACCTGGTCAAACGGAATTCCCGCATTGGAAAGGATCACCGGATTGACGACAATGATATACACCATTGTGAAAAAGGTGGTCAATCCCGCGGTAATTTCTCTTTTTATTGTCGTTTGATGCTTGTCGAGATGAAACATAAGTACCTCCAATGACGAACATTTTTTCAAAACATCATCTATATTATTCGTTTTATCGACATTTTGCAAGTCTTTATCAAGAAAGGGGATTTGTGATGAACTGGGAAGTTGAAGTCATCAGAAACAAAGAAGATCTGATCCGTGACACGCAGAAGTTTTTGCAGATCAACAGCGTAATGGACGAATCAACAGCCGGTCCCGGCCGGCCGTTTGGAGAAGGCGTCAATGCCAGCCTGACGTCACTGCTGGAATTCGGTGAAAAAGAAGGCTTCACCGTAAAGAATCTTGACGGCTATGCGGGCCATATTGAATGGGGAACAGGTGACGAAATCGTCGGCGTTTTGTGCCACGTCGATGTCGTTCCGCCCGGAGACGGCTGGACGAGCGATCCGTTTTCAGCCGATATCAGGGACGGCCGGATATATGCCAGAGGCGCCATAGATGATAAAGGGCCGACAATGGCAGCGTTTTATGCGCTGAAAATCGTCAAAGACATGCAGCTTCCTTTATCCAAACGCGTGAGAATCATCATCGGAACGGATGAAGAAAGTGATTGGAGATGCGTGGATTACTACTTCAAACACGAAAAAATGCCTGACATCGGCTTTGCTCCAGACGCGGATTTTCCGATCATTAACGCGGAAAAAGGAATTATAGATGCGTCACTGCGCATTGCAAAAAGCGCTTCTGACAAAGACGCAAAAAACGGGCTTCTGTCATTCCGTTCAGGACTGCGCTTGAACATGGTGCCGGATGCGGCTGAAGCGGTTATTGAAGGGGACGGTCTTGATGCCGTGCACGCATATTTCAGCAAATGGCTTGAGCAGTCAAAAACACAAGGTGAAGCAGTTTCGGAAAATGGAAAACTGACGCTTCGGGTATACGGAAAATCATGCCACGCGATGGAACCGGATAATGGTGTCAATGCCGGCTTAAAGCTTGCTGAATGCCTTAACGGAACGGAGCTGGATGAAGCCGGAAAGCACTTTGTCAAAACCGTCAGTGACTATTTTTTAAATGATACACGAGGCAAAAAACTGAAAATCGATTGCAGGGATGACATCAGCGGAGAGCTTACATTGAATGTCGGCACCTTTACATACAGAAAGGGTGAGGAAGGAGAACTCGGCATCAACATCCGTTATCCCGTCACTTCAGACAGCAAATTCATCCGTGATGCTTTTACGTCTGCTGAAGAACTCCGGCTTGAAGAATTTAAAGACAGCAAACCGCACCACGTTTCTGCCGATCATCCGCTCGTAAAGACGCTTCAAAAGGTTTACGAGGGACAGACGGGAAAGAAAGCGGATCTGATTTCAATCGGCGGAGGAACGTATGCGAGATCCCTTTCGGCGGGCGTCGCGTTCGGACCGCTGTTCCCCGGCCGGCCTGACAGCGCGCATCAAAAGGATGAGTACATTGAAATTGATGACCTTCTCCGGTCAACGGCTTTATATGCCGAAGCCATTTATGAGCTTGCCAAGTGATAATAAAAAGGGACGCCGAAAGCGGCATCCTTTTTTATCATTCAAATGACCATAAATCCGTTGATAAATAACGTTCTCCCGTATCGGCCGTCATACAGATGACGATCTGTTCGGAAGGGAGGCGTTTTGCGGTTTCAATGGCGGCGAAGCAGGCGGCGCCTGAAGACGGGCCGACGAGTATACCTTCTTCCCGGGCCAGACGACGTGTTGTCGTATACGCATCTTCATCAGATATTCTCATGATTTCATCGTAAACGTCCTGATTCAGTATGCCGGGAATAAATCCGGGGCTTGTCCCGACAAGCTTATGGGCTCCGGGTTTTCCGCCAGACAGGACGGGGGAACCCGCCGGCTCGGCGACATGAACAATCATATCCGGGAAAAGCTCCTTCAGCGTTTCTCCGGTTCCGGTAATGGTTCCGCCCGTTCCCGCCGTTGCCACAAAAGCACCGAGCGGTCTGTTGAGCTGCTGAACGGCCTGATAGATTTCAATGGCGGTCGTTTTTCGGTGGGCATCTGGATTAGCGCCGTTATCGAATTGCATCGGGATAAAACTTCCCGGAATCTGTTCGGCGAGTTCTTTCGCTTTTTTGATGCTGCCGGGCATTCTTTCCGCCCCTGGTGTTAACACAACCTCCGCGCCGTACGCTTTCAGGAGGTTGATGCGTTCCTTCGTCATCGTGTCAGGCATGACGAGGATTGCCTTGTAGCCGCGCGCCGCCGCGTTCATCGCCAGGCCGATGCCTGTGTTGCCGCTTGTCGGTTCGATGATGACAGAGCCGGGTTTTAAATGCCCGCTGTTTTCCGCTTCAATGATCATATTGTAAGCCGCTCTGTCTTTGACACTGCCGCTCGGGTTAAACGATTCTAATTTTAAATAGACCTGTGCTGCATGTTCTGGCTGAAGGCGATTGAGCTTTACGATCGGTGTGCCGCCGATCAGCTCCGCCGTGCTGTTTACGATTTTCAAGGCCGGCTCATTCCTTTCTGTATAAAACGTTCGGTACATAATATCCTATCATAATGAGCGGACAGGGTTCTCCTCTCCGCTTATCCGTTTTATAATAACACCATAACCAAAGAGGGGGAGATCCTCGTATGAGAGCTTCATTGCCGCATTATTTTATCGGCATTCCGATTCCGGCTGACATTGCTGAACCGATTTGGGAAGCAGCCAAAAAGGAGCCGGCGTTATCATTCAAAAAATGGGTGCACCCGCATGACTATCATATTACACTCATTTTTCTCGGAGCCGCGGATGAAGAACGGCTTGCGAAATTATCGTCGCTGCTCGCAGATACTGCGTCGGCAGCGCAGCCGTTTACCGTACAGTTTCAGCATCTGGATATTTTCGGCGACCGCAGACAGCCGAGAGTGCTTCACCTTGAGCCCGAACGGAATGAACTGCTCTTTGATTTGCGGGAAAAAACAAAACAGGCTGTTTTGAAAGCCGGTTTTCAAGTGGAAAAACGGCCTTATCACCCTCATATGACGATGGCGCGGAAGTGGGCGGGAGACCGGCCGTTTCCTGACGATGTGCCGTTTGAAAGCGGCAGGGTGCAAAGTGCCGTCAGCCGGTTTTCCCTGTTTCAGACCCATCTTGATCGGTCGCCTAAATACGAAGAAATCGCACAGTTTCAATTGACATAAACAAATATTCGGAGTGGAGAAATCACATGGCACAGATCATCAAAATTCACGACTGCATATCCAGATATGAACTTGATCCATATCATTATATGAACCAGTTTATCCGGCTGAAGAAAGAACGCTGGGAGGCGCTTCTTGAAGCGTTTGACCGGAAGACGGAAGAAAAAGAAACGGAAACGGCTGCAGGCGGGGAAACCGATCAAGCGCCGGCCAGGAAAAAATTTTCCTTGAAAAAGAGAAAAGAAGAAAATACGGCCGATATAAATGAAAAGAGGCACCAATGGTTTGATGAGCCGGAGGGAGAAGAGGCGCTGTTCGGGAATCTTCCGTCTCGAAAGTCTGAGCTCGCGCCTTTTTTCAAAGATCAGCTGTATGACTTTCAATTAAAATGGGCGAGCTCCACGCTTTCTCAAAAGTCTGAGCTTTCGCAGGCGGTCAAAAGGGACAGGATGTTAAAAATGCTGGCTCAAAAGCTGCCCGATTCCTATTTTGTGATGTATCATCCGGTTCTGCAAATTCAGCAGGCGTCCGTCGAACTGAGCATGATCATCATCTCGCCGCTGGAGATCTTCTGCGCTGCTTTTATGGAAGCGGAAGAGGACAGCGTATATATCGGATCAAAACACCGTTTTTGGGAAGAAAGGGGCTCCGGCAGCACGCGTCAAGTATTGAATCCGTCTCTCAGCCTGCACCGGACAGGCTCGGTCGTTTCGCAAATCGTAAAAGAAAAGCAGGCCGACATTCCCGTGCGGAAGCTTTTGCTCAGCAGAACGTCTTATATTGATTACCCGGAGCCGCCGTACGGGCTGGAAATAGCTGATAAACGGACTGCCGCAGAGTGGCTGGAAAAGCAGCAGAAAAATACGGCGCCGATCAAGCACCACCAGCTCAAAGCGGCGAAGGCTCTTTTGTCTTACGGCTTAAGCAATTCAAGCCGGAGACAGGAATGGCTTGATTAAAACCGACGTTTGCCGGCTGTCTCTTCATCTATGAAGCAGGTGAAAACAAACGATGAGTCAATGGTTTTTTATTATTAACCCGGTCTCAGGAGGCGGGCGGGGCCGGCGTGTCTGGAAATCAGTTCAAAAAGAGCTGACCAGGCGCGGGGTCAGCCACCGCTCTTTTTTGACCGGGCATCCCGGACATGCGGAGGTGCTGGCGAGGCAGATTTCAATGATGCAGGATCATAAGCTTAAGCGGCTGTTCGTCATCGGCGGTGACGGGACGATGCATGAAGTCATTAACGGACTGAAAGGAACGGATCAGATTGAGCTGACCTTTGTGCCTGCCGGTTCGTACAATGACTTTTCCAAAGGGCTTGGTATTAAGAAGGCGGCGCTTCTCCAAGAAATCAAAAGTCTGCACCGCCCGCTCACGCGGAAATTTTTTGCGGGAAACATCAACTTTTTTCATGACAAAGCGCAATCACTTTATTTTATTAACCACCTGTCTGTCGGCTTCGATGCCTCAGTTTTGAAGGCAGCCGCGAATTTTCCGTTTTCGCGCGTTCTTCGGTTTTTGCGTCTCGGCTTTGTGATTTACCCGCTCGCGCATTTACATACAGCCTCGGGGTTTCAGCCGTTCAGATTTATTTGCACGGCAGACGGCCAGAGGCGTGAATTCCGCAATGTCTGGTTTGTCATTGCGGCTAATCACCCTTATTACGGAGGCGGCATGAAAGCGGCGCCTTCAGCAAATCCCCGTCAAAACCATTTTGATATTGTCATTGCAGAAAACCTGTCCTTTTTCTCGCTGTATCGTTTTTTATGGGCGATGAGCTTCGGCCGGCATATCAAAATGGACGGAGTGACGATGATAAAGGGGAAGGAATTCGTTTTTGAAACAGATGGGAAAATTCCGTTTCACACTGACGGCGAGCTGATCGGAACGACGCCGTTTCGGCTTATGCCGGGCGGTGCGCCGTTGAAAATAAAAACATAATAAACAAATGAAACCCGTCAAATGTTTCACGGCAAAGAGCGGTTCCGGCATAAATCTTCAGAATTCACAGGTGTTCTTGCTAGTTTTGCTTGACGAAGTTTGTGCTGTAGCGCTAAAATTTATAGGACGGCTATTGATTAGCATATGAGACTCTCAATAGCTGTCTTTTTTATTCTCATGAAATTGTTTATGACAGGCCGCTCCGCCAATAGAGAAAGGCTGGAGGCCTATTCTAAAATATTTTAAGAAATGATGGGTTGAACATTGATATGAACTGGTTGGGACAATTACTAGGTAGCGATTGGGAGATCTTCCCCGCCGGAGGAGCTACAGGAGATGCATATTATGCGAAACATAACGGCCAACAGCTTTTTTTAAAACGTAATAGCTCGCCCTTTTTAGCCGTGTTATCCGCCGAAGGCATTGTTCCGAAGCTGGTTTGGACGAAACGGATGGAAAACGGAGACGTCATTACGGCTCAGCATTGGATGGCGGGCAGGGAGCTGAAGGCAAAGGATATGAGCGGACGCCCGGTGGCTGAGCTGCTCCGCAAAATCCACACATCAAAAGCTTTGCTCGACATGCTGAAAAGATTGGGAAAAGAACCGCTTGATCCGGGCGCCCTTTTGTCGCAGCTGAAGCAGGCCGTCTTTGCCGTGCGGCAATTTTCGCCGCTTATTCAGGAAGGCCTTGCTTATTTGGAAGCTCATGTGGATCAGGTGCAATTCGGTGAAAAAGTCGTTTGCCATTGTGATGTGAATCATAATAACTGGCTTCTGTCTGAAGACAACCAGCTGTATTTAATAGATTGGGACGGCGCCATGATAGCCGATCCGGCCATGGATCTCGGCCCTTTATTGTATCATTACGTCGAAGAGCCAGCGTGGGACAGCTGGCTTGGGATGTACGGCATGAAGCTCACGGAAGGGCTTCGGCTGCGGATGGCGTGGTACATGTTATCGGAGACCATCACCTTCATCGCCTGGCACAAATCAAAAGGAAACGACAAAGCGTATCATGATGCCATGGAAGAGCTTCATGCCCTGATGAAGCGGATTGTCAAGTAGTCAGGAGTACGAATCCATCTGCTCCACCCATTGGGACAAATGGTTTTGGTGCTCCTGAATATGCGTGTCGATGGAATCGGCCGTGATGCCGGACTGGCTGTAGCGGTAGATGTCCTCGAGCACGTTTTTTATATTTGAATCAAGCCCGGTGTTGGCCATCAGTGATTTGATGACGCGCTCCAGCTGTTCATACTCGGCAACCGTGCCGCAGCAATCCAATTGATGGTCGGCCAATATGTCCTTTAATAACCGGACCTGATGTTCGCTTGTTAAGCCCATGATTCATATACACATCCTTTCTGTGTCATACATTGTGCAAAGCGGTGCGGTTTTATGCATCACATGAGTGTTCCGGACCGGGGAGCCTCTTTTTTTATGCAGCCGGCGCCTTTAAAAGGCGCTTGCGGCTCTTTATGTTTCATGGTATGTTGTTACTCGAAATTATAGATAGAGGTGTCAATCATATGAGAATGCGCCATAAACCTTGGGCGAATGATTTTCTGGCAGAAAACGCTGACATCGCCATCAGTGATCCGGCCCAGTATAAAGGGCGATGGAACACGGTCTTTGGCAATGACAACCCGATCCATATTGAAGTCGGTACGGGAAAAGGGCAGTTCATTTCAGGAATGGCCAAGCAGAATCCGGATATCAACTATATCGGAATTGAGCTGTTTAAAAGCGTCATCGTCACTGCCGTTCAAAAAGTAAAGGACAGCGAGGCTCACAATGTCCGTTTGTTAAATATAGACGCGGAAACACTGAATGACGTATTTGAACGGGGAGAAATCAAGCGCGTATATTTAAACTTTTCTGACCCGTGGCCGAAAAACCGTCACGAAAAGCGCCGTTTAACATTTAAAACGTTCTTGAAAAAATACGAAGAAGTGATGGGCGAAACAGGTGAGATTCATTTTAAAACCGATAACCGCGGTTTATTCGAATACTCTCTGAAAAGCTTTTCCGAATACGGCCTGCTTCTGACGGAAGTCAGCCTTGATCTGCACAACAGCGATCCGAAGGGCAATATTATGACAGAATACGAAGAAAAATTCTCCGCGCTCGGCCAGCCGATTTACCGGGCCGAAGTTGAATGGAGAACAAAAGACAGACTCTGATGCGGGAGTCTGTTTTTTTATGCCGCCATTTGCTACCATTACATCAGGAGGGATCAAGATGGAGACATTGAATATTGGGAATATTTCATTAACATGGCTGGACGGCGGTGTAACGCATATGGACGGAGGAGCGATGTTCGGCGTTGTCCCGAAGCCTTTATGGTCGAGAAAATACCCCGTAAATGACAAAAACCAGATTGAATTAAGAACAGACCCGATTTTGATCAGAAAAAACGGCCTGAATATAATGGTTGACGCGGGTATCGGCCGAGGGAAATTCTCTGATAAACAAAAAAGGAATTACGGCGTAACACAGGAATCCAATCTGAAACAATCTCTTCGTGAACTCGGGCTTTCCTGTGAGGACATTCATATTGCCGCGATGACCCATCTTCATTTTGACCATGCATGCGGCCTGACGGAATACAGCGGAGAGGAGCTTGTCTCTGTTTTCCCGAATGCCCGCATTATCACTTCTGCGACAGAGTGGCGCGAAATGAGAAACCCTAATATCAGATCGAAAAATACATATTGGAGAGAAAATTGGGAGGCGGTACAAGATCAGGTCGAAACCTTTGAGAACGAGTATCAGCTGACAGAAGGCATTACGATGCACCACACCGGCGGCCACAGCGACGGCCACAGCGTCATCGTCTTAGAAGACGAAGGGGAAACGGCTGTGCATTTTGCCGACCTGATGCCGACGAACGCGCATAAAAATCCGTTATGGGTGCTGGCCTATGATGATTATCCGATGACCTCTATTCCGCAAAAGCAGAAATGGCAGACGTTCGCGGCAGAAAAAGACGCCTGGCTGATTTTCTATCACGACGCGATTTACAGAGCGGTAAAATGGGGAGAAGACGGCGAAGTGGCTGCATCTGTCAGACGGGAGAAAAAATAGGCGGATCGATGATTTACCTGTATGAATTTCGGGAATAAAAGCAAACCTAAGACAAATTGCTTTGAAAGGAAGAGACAGGTGAATCAATTTCAAGTGACGAAAGATGGAGAAATCAAAACAACTCTGCGCGGATTAGAAGTACTTTCTACGCCTTTTTTAAATAAAGGGGTGGCCTTTACACAGGAGGAAAGAAAGGAACTCGGACTCGAGGGGTTTCTGCCGCCGAAAGTATTGACAATCGAAGAGCAGGCGAGGCGGGCCTATGAACAATTCAGTTCGCAGCCTGATGAGCTGAGCAAAAATGTCTACTTGACCGCTCTCCATGATCGGAATGAAACGTTATTTTACAGGCTGTTAAATGATCATTTAGGCGAAATGCTGCCGATCGTCTATACGCCGACCGTCGGCACCGCGATCCAGCGTTACAGCCATGAGTACAGAAAACCCCGCGGTCTGTATTTGTCAATAGATGACCCTGAAGGAATGCGCGCCGCATTTCAGCAGTTCGGAAAAAATGAAAACATTGACTTAATCGTTGCCACAGATGCCGAGGGCATTCTGGGAATCGGTGACTGGGGCGTCGGCGGCATCGCCATTTCTGTCGGAAAACTTGCGGTGTATACGGCGGCGGCCGGAATTGATCCGTCACGAGTGCTTGCGGTCGTGTTGGACGCGGGGACAAATCAGGAAAGCCTCTTAAATGACCCGCTGTATGTCGGAAACCAGCATTCAAGAGTGCGCGGCGAGAAATATGACCGCTTTATTGATGAGTATGTCTCGCTTGCCCGGGAAACATTCCCGAATGCGCTGCTTCATTGGGAAGATTTCGGTACGGCTAACGCCCGCGGCATATTGAAACGGTATAAAGATAAAGTCTGTACGTTTAATGATGACATTCAAGGAACGGGCGCAGTATCGCTTGCAGCTGTTTTAGCGTGTGCGAAAGCATCAAAAGTGCCTTTAAAAGAGCATAAAGTCGTCGTCTTCGGTGCGGGAACGGCCGGTATCGGAATTGCTGAGCAGCTGCGCGAAGCCATGGTGCATGACGGATTAAGCGAAGATGAATCCTACAGCCATTTTTGGTGTATCGACAGAAACGGATTGTTAACGGATGATATGAAGGACTTGCGTGATTTTCAGGTTCCGTACGCGCGCTCTGCTGATGAAGTGAAAGAGTACGGCCGCAGCGGTGAAGGCGGATCAATTGATCTGGCGGAGACGGTGCGTCAGGCCAAGCCGACGATTCTGATCGGCACATCCACTGTATCAGGCGCATTTACGGAAGAAATCGTCAAAGAAATGGCCTCACATGTCAAACGGCCCGCTATTTTGCCGATGTCAAACCCGACCACATTATCAGAAGCAAAACCTGAAGATTTAATTAAATGGACGGAAGGCCGCGCGCTTGTCACGACGGGAAGTCCATTCCCGCCTGTCGCGTATAACGGCGTTACCTACCATATCGGACAGGCGAACAACGCGCTCGTATTCCCGGGACTCGGACTCGGCACGATTGTGACAAAAGCAAGGCTCATTACGGACAATATGTTCGTTGCCTGCGCGAATGCCATCGCCGGTATGGTGGACGTCGGCAAGCCGGGGGCGCCGATGCTTCCGAAAGTGGAGGATCTCAGGACGGTATCGGCAACTGTGGCGGTAGCCGTAGCGAAAGCGGCCATTCAGGACGGTGTAGCGGAAATGGAACCCGAGGATCTGATTCAAACGGTGCAGGATGCGATGTGGCACCCCGTATATAAACGAATTCGGCCGATGTAACCGAATAAAGCCCAAAACGCTGATGGTTTTGGGCTTTATTTTTTGCTTGTCCGAATTATGAGGCGACAGAATCAATGACATCGACAATCTGGCCTGTTTTTGCATTGACCATAACTTCATATTGCTCCAGTTCGCCGAATGCCGAACGTGTCACGCCGGTTTTGTATACCTGGATGGTTTCTCCGTTTACCTGGTAGGGCTCGGGCTCTGTGTAAATCCATGATCCGTCTATCGGCCCGCGCTGTTTAAAAGCCGCTTTCACGATACGGAGCGCTTTTTCTGAAGAGATATAAGGTTTCATCGCATACTTTTTCACTGCGATGGCAGCGCATAATCCGACTCCTGCACCTAAGAGAAAATGACGTAATTTCAATATGAAGCACCTCCAATTATGTCGTAGTTTTTATTATACAGAAGATGCCAGACGGTGTTAAGTAAAGCGGCGGTTTTCCAGCCCATTCAATTTGAGCGCTTGGAAAACGGTTGTTTTTCTAATAAAATAAAAGCATTACATAGAAATGAGGGGAAAATATGAATGAGGAAACGAAAACGCTTTTCCGGACGCTGACGCAGCTTCCCGGCGCACCGGGAAATGAACATCAGGTCCGCTCCTTTATGAAACGGGAGCTTGCGAAATATGCGGATGACATCGTGCAGGACAGACTCGGAAGTGTTTTCGGAGTAAGGCGCGGCGCTGAAGATGCGCCGACCGTTATGGTAGCCGGCCATATGGACGAAGTCGGGTTTATGGTAACGCAGATTACGGATAACGGCATGCTGAGATTTCAGACGCTCGGCGGCTGGTGGAGTCAGGTGCTGCTTGCCCAGCGCGTCGAGGTGCAGACGGATAACGGACCGATTATCGGCGTCATCTCAAGCATCCCGCCCCACATTTTAACGGATGCCCAGCGCGCAAAGCCGATGGAGATCAAAAATATGATGATTGATATCGGTGCCGATGACAGAGAGGACGCGGTCAGAATGGGGATCAGACCGGGACAGCAGGTCGTGCCGGTCTGCCCGTTCACCCCGATGGCCAACGAGAAGAAAATATTGTCCAAAGCGTGGGATAACCGCTACGGCTGCGGGTTAAGCATTGAACTATTAAAAGAGCTGCACGGAAAAGAGTTGCCGAACAATCTGTACGCCGGGGCCACCGTTCAGGAGGAAGTCGGCCTGAGAGGGGCGCAGACAGCGGCCAATATGATTCAGCCCGATCTCTTCTTCGCGCTTGATGCCAGCCCGGCAAATGATATGAGCGGCGATAAGGAGCTGTTCGGCCGTCTCGGCGAGGGGGTGCTGCTCCGCATTCTTGACAGAACGACGGTCATGCACCGCGGGATGAGAGAGTTCGTCCTTGATATGGCGGAAACGCACAATATCCCTTATCAATATTTCGCTTCAGGCGGGGGAACGGATGCCGGACGGGTCCACATATCAAACAGCGGGGTTCCGTCTGCCGTCATCGGCATTTGTTCAAGATACATTCATACAAATGCCGCTATCATCCATGTCGATGATTATGCCGCGGCGAAAGAAATGCTCATTAAGCTGGTCATGGCGAGTGACAAACAGACGGTCGAAACGATCAGAGAAAATGTGTAAAAAAATAAGCAGGACCGCATAAAGGCGGCCTGCTTATTCTATTTCAAATAAATAAGAGAGTGCTTTCATCGCTTGATTGACGGTTTCGACCGTGATATTCGCTTTTCCGGAAAGCTCTTTCAGCGGGTGATGCAGCTCTTTCGGACGGATGAGAATGAGCGGCTTTCCTTTTGCGATGGCATAAGAAGCATCCATCGCGGTATTCCACTGTTTATATTTCTCGCCAAACAGGGCGATTACAAAATCGGCTTTTTCCATCAGCACTTCTGTACGGAAATTGTTGATATCAGAAGCTCTGGCGTCTTTTAAAACAGAATCGGGCTGCACGCCCATAATCTCTTCTCCGATATTGTCTGAGCGTTCATGGTTTTCCATCGGGCCGACAAACGTAATCGGCAGGTCCAGCGCTGTTGCTTTTTGTTTGAGCTCATCCCGCCACTCACTGTGGATTTCACCCGCTAAATACACGACAAACTGCATCTTTTGCCCCTCCTTATGTACATATTCAGATTTTCGTACGGCTACAAGCAAAATGGTAAACGAAACTTGCTTGATAATGCAAATGAAATATGATAATGATATTGCATATAGTTGGTCTTGCCGTACACAGTCTGGTATGATCCAATTGGACAAACATCAGCATATAAAAAACTCATAATCCAGATGGAGGAATGACAATGAAAAAGATTGAAAGCACGGAAGAATTGCAAAAAGCGGTACAAGACGATTGGGCGGTATTTATGTTTTCAGCGGATTGGTGCCCGGACTGCCGCTTTGTGGAGCCGTTTCTCCCTGAGCTGGAAGCGGACTTTCCTGAATTCACTTATTACTACGTAGACCGCGATCAATTTATTGATACATGCGCGGAATGGGAAATTTACGGCATTCCGAGCTTTGTTGTGTTTAACGGAGGAAAAGAAGTGAACCGCTTCGTCAGCAAAGACCGTAAAACAAAAGAAGAAATTGAGCAATTTTTAACCGATTCCCTTGCTAAAGCATAAAGGAGGCCACGGGCTTTGAAAATGACCTCAAGGAAGCTGGCGGATTTATTAAAACAGCGCCTGCAGCACGAGAACCGATCCTTCTTTTTTGACAGAGAAAAAGACACCCTCCGTGTTGAGGATCAAACGACCAAAAAAGGCATCACATTGGAGCTCCCGCCGATCATTGCGAAGTGGGAGACGAAAAAAGAAGAAGCGATCGACGAAATCGTCTACTATGTGTCAGAAGCAATGGAGGCGATGGAAGGCAGCGGACAGGAGATGTCCGGAAAGGAAGCCGGAATCTATCCGGTCATCCGCTCCACATCATTTCCCGATCAAACGAGCGACGGCATTCCGCTCGTGTATGATGACCATACGGCCGAAACAAGAATCTACTACGCGCTTGACCTCGGTAAGACGTACCGCTTAATTGACAGCCGGATGCTCGAGAAAGAAAACTGGACAAAAGAACGCATCAGGGAGACGGCGTCATTCAATCTCCGCTCTCTTCCTTCGGTCGTGAAACAGGATACGGTTGCGGACAATTATTTTTATTTTTTCAGGGCGAATGACGGCTATGACGCCAGCCGGATTCTCAATGATTCGATTCTTCATGAATACAAGCAGGCCGCTGAAGGCGAATTGGCGATTTCAATCCCGCACCAGGATGTATTAATACTTGCTGACATTCGAAATGAATCGGGTTATGATATTTTAGGGCAAATGTCCATGAGCTTCTTTGCAAGCGGCACGGTGCCGATTACGGCCCTTTCATTTCTGTATAATGAAGGCAGACTGGAACCTGTGTTTATCATGGCGAAAAGCCGGCCGAAAAAGGATTAGAAAGGATTTTTCTTATGAACGCTTTTTACAATAAAGAAGGTGTGGGAGATACGCTTCTGATCTCTCTTAAAGATGCAGCACGCGAAGAAATCGGCTATGAAAGAGAAGGCGATGTCGTCAGAATCTTTAACAAAGAAACAAAAGAAACGACGGGCTTTAACATTTTTAACGTGTCTTCTTACTTACAGATTGAGGACAACGGCCCCGTCGCTTTGTCTGAGACATTCGTTCAGGATGTGAATGAAATACTGAACAGAAACGGCGTCTCAGAAACGCTGACGGTTGACCTTTCTCCGAAATTTGTTGTCGGTCACGTTGAATCGAAAGAAAAACATCCGAATGCGGATAAACTGAATATCTGCCAAGTGAATGTGGGAGAGGAAACCCTTCAAATCGTTTGCGGCGCGCCGAACGTGGACAAAGGGCAAAAAGTCGTCGTCGCTAAAGTCGGCGCGGTAATGCCGAGCGGACTTGTGATTAAAGACGCTGAATTAAGAGGCGTTCCGTCAAGCGGCATGATCTGCTCCGCGAAAGAACTCGCTTTGCCGGATGCGCCGGCGGAAAAAGGGATTCTTGTTCTTGAAGACAGCCGCGAGGCCGGCGAAGCATTTCAATTCTAACTCCCATAAATAAGCGCACAGAATCGAATGATGTGAGAGAAAGCCGTTAAGCAGGCCTGCTTAACGGCTTTCTTCAGTTGGGAGCTTAATCTTTTCTGAGCCGCCCGGCAATGGTATACTAATATCGTCCCAGACTACTAAAAAGGGAGTTAGAGAGTGATTAAACATGAGTTGGCTGAATAAATTTTTTGACTTATTTTTAGGTGAAAAAGAAGAAGAGCATGAACGTGAACCAAACACGCATGCCCAAATCCCGAAACAGCAGATACCGGATCAGCCAGAAGGCAAATTCACGCGCATGGAAGATCCTAAAATATATTACGAATATCCGAAAGGGAATTTCCGCTTCCCCGTCGTTCCGGACGGCTATAAGCGAACGGAGCAAAACCAAAGACAGCGGGAAAGGCACGAACGCCGCCAGCCGTCCCGGGATTATGCCGCCGGGAAGGAGCAAACCGAGCGGAAACAGCATACACATAAAGAGCCTGAAACGGTGAAAAAGCCCTTTAAACCGTCATCCATTCCTTCACCGGTTTACGGCTTTCAATCTCAGCACAGCATAAAAAAAGCGCCTATATCCGAAAAGCGGCGTGAAGAGAACGTAACACTGCTGTCAGAGGAGCAATTTGTTCCGACAAAAGCCCGTCAGGAAACGGAAAAAGAGCCCGTCTTCACAACATCCGGCATAACAAAACAGACGAATGACCGGCCAGACCCGTTTGTGAAACAAGAAACGGAAGAAATCCAGGCCGTTAAAAAAGAGGAGCTTCACACCGAGGCTGAGAATGCAAAAGAGCAAGTGTTTGCAGCACCAGAACCGCAGCAGGCTGAAGAGCGGGAGCACACGGAAAGCGCGGAATCTGCCGGCTTTACAGAAGAACAAGAGCATGAACAAACCCGCCCGCAGCCTATTGAAGAGCCTGAGTATGAAGCATCCCGAACGGCTGACAACACAGAGGAACAAGCGGCGCCGCAGGAGGAATATCAGGAGCCTGAGCCGGAAAAAGCACCGCCTTTTGAAACCGCAGAAGAACCGGTGTATACATACACAGAACCCGGATACGATGAGGAAGTTCAGCCGCAGTCTGAAGACAAGCCCGAATCAGCTGAAACCGACGCGAAACAGGAAGCAGACTCTCAGCCTGAGTACAATGAAGTCACGCGGCATTCAGAGCCCGAGCCTGAACCTGCAAGCATCGAGACGGCCGATGCTCCGTCCCGGCCTGCCGAAGAAAAAACGGAGTATCCCGGACAGCCTCAGACTGTGAGAAAAGCGGAGCGGCCGAAAGAGCGCAATGTTCCGTTTAACGTCATGATGCTTAAAAGCGATAAACACAAGCAGACGAAGACGCCGGAGGGCGGAGCGAGCTATGTCTTTCCGAATCTGTCGCTTCTGGACGTACCGCCGGCGCAAAGACATGACGACCAATCGTGGATTGAAGAACAGCGCGAGCTTTTAAACGTTACACTGAAAAACTTTAATGTGCGCGCCCAAGTCGTTCATGTCACACAAGGCCCGTCCGTCACACGTTTTGAAGTGCATCCTGAGCCCGGAGTGAAAGTGAACAAAATTACAAACTTAGCAGATGATATTAAACTGAGCCTGTCTGCCAAGGATATTCGGATTGAGGCGCCGATCCCCGGTAAAAACACGATCGGCATTGAAGTTCCGAACCGTGTAAGCAAAGTCGTCGATTTAAGGCAGATGATCAGAAGCGCCGCTTTCAGGACGAATCCGTCTCCGCTTACAGCCGCGCTCGGTGTCGATATTTCCGGAAACCCGGTCGTCATTGATTTGAAAAAGATGCCGCACGGGTTGATAGCGGGTGCGACAGGATCGGGAAAAAGCGTCTGCATCAATACCATTTTGGTCAGTCTGCTTTATAAGGCGGATCCGAGTGATGTCAAAATGCTTCTGATTGATCCGAAAATGGTCGAGCTTGCGCCTTATAACCAAATTCCGCATTTGGTCAGCCCCGTCATCACGGACGCCAAAGCCGCGACCGCCGCGTTAAAATGGGTTGTGGAAGAGATGGAACGGCGATATGAACTGTTTGCCCATTCGGGTGTGAGAGATATCGGCCGCTTTAATGAATTAACCGCCGATCATAAGACAGGCGAAAAGCTCCCGTACCTCGTAGTGGTTATTGATGAGCTTGCCGATTTAATGATGGTCGCGCCGAACGATGTGGAAGAAAGCATTGCCAGAATCGCGCAGAAAGCGAGAGCCTGCGGCATTCATCTGCTTGTCGCGACACAGCGTCCGTCTGTCGATGTCATTACCGGAATGATTAAGGCAAACATACCGACGAGGATTGCATTCTCCGTCTCAAGCCAGGTAGATTCCAGAACGATCATCGACATGGCGGGAGCGGAAAAGCTGCTCGGAAAAGGCGACATGCTGTACTGGGAAAACGGTACCGGAAAACCGGTGCGCCTGCAAGGCAACTTTGTATCCGACAGAGAAATTGACCGCGTCGTCTCTCATGTCAGAAAGCAGCTGCCGCCTTCTTATTTGTTTGAACAGGAAGAACTGATCAGGCAGGGAACTGCCCTCAAGGAAGAAGACGAACTGTTTCCTGAGGCGTGCCAATTCGTCGTGGAGCAAAACAGTGCCAGCACCTCAAGCCTTCAAAGAAGGTTCCGAATCGGTTATAACCGCGCCGCAAGGCTGATTGACATGATGGAAGCCGAGGGCATGATCTCAGAAGCGAAGGGCAGCAAGCCCCGTGAAGTGCTGATTACGGCCGCTGACATTGCTCAAGAATAAGAATATCGTTCATTTTTCTCACAAACATGGTATGATAGTGGATGGACCATCAAAACTGCATCACTGTCACGCGCTGAAATATCATGCGGCAGGTTTAATCAAAAAGAAAGTTACAGATACTGACGATAACGTAAAAATAAATGGAAGCGCCGCTGTGCGGGCTTTTTGCCCGCGGCGGTCGCAAAATGAAATGAGCGTCATATACTGGGGAACAGATAGACGTTTGTTGGAGGTACGATTATGACTGTTTATCATTTTGTTGGAATAAAAGGGACAGGTATGAGCCCGCTTGCTCAAATCCTGCATGATACAGGGTATCAGGTGCAGGGATCGGATATCGAGAAGCAGATTTTCACTCAGGCTGCCCTTGAAAAAAGAAATATCCCGATCTATCCGTTCAGCGCCGATAACATCAAACCCGGCTTAACGGTAATCGCCGGAAACGCATTCCCTGATTCTCATCCGGAAATCGCAAAGGCGCTCGCTGAAGGGATTCCTGTCATCAGATATCATAAATTTTTAGCTGAATATATGAAAAAATATACAAGTGTCGCGGTAACGGGCGCACACGGCAAGACGTCCACAACGGGCCTCTTGGCACACGTGATGCAGCAGGCGAAGCCGACTTCGTTTCTTATCGGGGACGGAACGGGCAGAGGAAATGAAAGCAGCGAATACTTTGTATTTGAAGCTTGCGAGTACCGCCGTCATTTCTTAAGCTATCAGCCTGATTATGCGATTATGACGAATATTGATTTTGACCACCCTGATTATTTCGCCAACATTGACGATGTGTTTGATGCTTTCCAAAACATGGCGCTTCAAGTCAACAAAGGCATCATTGCCTGCGGTGATGACGAGTACCTGCCGAAAATTCACGCCAATGTGCCTGTCGTTTATTACGGCACGGGAGAAGAAAACGATTTTCAAGCGAGAAACATCGTAAAAAATACGGAAGGCACGACATTTGACGTCTTTGTCCGCAATACGTTTTACGATACGTTCTACATCCCGGCATACGGCCATCACAATGTCCTCAATTCCTTAGCGGTCATTGCGCTCTGCCACTATGAAGAGATAGACGTGAACATGATTAAGCTCGGACTTGAATCATTCGGCGGCGTCAAACGCAGATTCAATGAAAAAGTGATCGGCAGCCAGGTGCTGATCGACGACTACGCCCACCATCCGACTGAAATCAAAGTCACGATTGAGGCGGCGCGCCAAAAATATCCCGAACGTGAAATCATCGCGGTATTTCAGCCGCATACGTTTACACGGACGCAATCATTCTTGGATGAATTCGCAGAAAGCTTAAGCGCGGCCGATCGCGTGTATCTGTGTGACATTTTCGGTTCTGCCCGCGAGAACGTCGGCAAGCTCACGATCACGGATCTTCAGGAAAAAATCGATAATGCAGAACTCATTGAAGAAAATGACACATCCGTGTTAAAAGCGCATGAAGGCGCAGTGCTGATCTTCATGGGCGCCGGAGACATTCAAAAATATATGAGAGCCTATGAAAACGTCATAGCGTAACGAAAAAGCAGTGGGGCTCTCACTGCTTTTTTGTGCGTGCTGCAAAGGGATTTACCGAGAAACGGAGAAATAGTATACATACAGATCTTTCATATATGTTTATCATTTTAAGAATTGGGTATATACCACTATATCCTGCATTAAGGAGGTATTAGATGATCATCATTCTTTACTTAAGCGTCGCACTCATTGCCGTTGCATTTCTCATCCTCGTCATCTATCTGTCCAAAACATTAAAGTCCGTGCAGATGACCTTAACAAACGTAGCATCGACTTTAGACGGCCTTGAAGGGCAGATGAAAGGCATTACCGCAGAGACAACCGAGCTGTTACATAAGACAAACCGTCTCGCGGAAGACATTCAGGAAAAATCAGAGAAATTAAATACGGTTGTCCATGCTGTCCAGGAAGTGGGAACTTCCGTCCAGCAGTTTAATACATCCATAAAGCAGGCAGCAGGTTCCGTTACGGCCTCTGTAAGAGAGAATCAGGATAAGATCAGTCAGGTTGTCACCTGGAGCCAGGCCGCTATGGAAATATGGGACAAGTGGAAGCAAAAGAAAAAAACATCGCTTTAATCATAAGAAAAATCCACTAAGGAGGAATCATAATGAGCAAAGATGGAATCAATAGTAAGGATTTTTTAATCGGAACGCTGATCGGGGGAATTATCGGCGCGACAACGGCGTTGTTTCTGGCGCCTAAATCAGGTAAGGAGCTGCGCGACGATCTCGGCAGTCAGGCTTCTGCGTTAAAGGATAAGACGGACAGAATGACGGCCGACGCGAAAGAAAAAGGCTCTCAATATGTCAGCATCGCCAAGGACAAAACATCTAATATCACCCAGCTGGTAGCTGATCAGTCAGGCCAGATTATGAATAAAGTGAAGGATTTAAAAGACCGTTCTAAGAGCACACTAACCGAGAAAGCCGAAGAGACGAGAAGCGAAATGCAGGACACGGCCCAAAGCATCAAGGCCGAAGCGGAAGACGCCGGGGAAAAAGCCGGTCAGGCAAATCGCTGATCTTCAATAAGGAGAGATAACCGACATGACAAAACAGCTGATATCGTCTGAAGAAGAGTTCAAAAATGCCGCTGAGAAAGAAAACACGCTCGTGTTTTTGAAACACAGCACAACCTGCCCGATCAGCCAAGCCGCGTTTCAGGAGTTTGACGCCTTTGCATCGGCGCATTCGGAAGTGCCTTCTTATTACCTGCAGGTGCAGGACAGCCGGCCGCTTTCAAACTATATCGCCGAGACATACGGCGTGAAACATGAAAGTCCGCAAGTATTCGTCATTGCAAACGGCGAAGTGAAATGGCACGCGTCTCATTCACAAATCACAAAAAACGCAATAGAGCAGCACCTTTCATAATTGCTGGCCGCCGGTTGATACCGGCGGTTTTTTTTTTGAAAAAAACTATTGATCATTTCAGCCGGATCATGTAGGATATCAATATATACCGCTTCAACGCATAAAAGCTTAAAAGCGTTTTTGTGATAAAGCCGAATGTGAAAAAATTTATTATTTCATATTCCTATTTTCGCATAACTGTAGTAAGATGCATGTTAACCATTAAAATAAAACATAGCATAGAAGGGATGAAAAAGATGAGCAACAAGGAATTAGAGAGCCTAAGACAGCAGGCAGACGCACTAAACTTAGAAATCCTTAAATTAATTAATGAACGCGGAGCCGTTGTAAAAGAAATCGGTAAAGCAAAGGAAGCACAGGGTGTCAACCGATTTGACCCTGTCAGAGAGCGTACAATGCTTAACCGCATAATTGAAAGCAATGACGGCCCATTTGAAAACTCAACGATCCAGCATATTTTCAAAGAAATTTTCAAAGCCGGACTTGAACTTCAAGAAGAGGACCACAGCAAAGCGTTGCTCGTCTCCCGGAAGAAAAAAGCAGAAGATACGATCGTTGACATAAAAGGTGAAAAAATCGGTGACGGCGATCAGAGATTCATCGTCGGACCTTGTGCCGTAGAAAGCTATGAGCAGGTTGCCGAAGTAGCGGCCGCAGCGAAAAAACAAGGCATTAAAATCCTGCGCGGGGGCGCGTTTAAACCCCGCACAAGTCCGTATGATTTCCAAGGTCTCGGCGTAGAAGGCCTGCAAATTCTTAAACGCGTCGCTGATGAATATGACCTCGCGGTGATCAGTGAAATCGTAACGCCCGCACACATTGAGCAAGCGATTGATTACATTGACGTCATTCAGATCGGCGCGCGGAACATGCAAAACTTTGAATTGCTGAAAGCGGCCGGCTCCGTTAAAAAGCCGGTATTGTTAAAACGCGGTCTTGCCGCAACAATTTCAGAGTTCATCAATGCAGCTGAATACATCATGTCACAAGGAAACGACCAAATCATTCTTTGTGAGCGCGGAATCAGAACGTACGAAACGGCAACGAGAAACACACTCGACATTTCTGCCGTGCCGATTTTGAAACAGGAAACTCACTTGCCGGTGTTTGTTGACGTCACACACTCAACAGGCCGCCGCGATCTCCTGCTTCCGACAGCAAAAGCGGCGCTTGCGATCGGCGCTGACGGCGTGATGGCCGAAGTTCACCCTGATCCTTCCGTTGCCCTTTCAGACTCTGCGCAGCAGATGGATATACCTGAATTCGAGAAATGGCTGAACGAATTAAAGCCAATGCTGAAAGTAAAAGCATAATACAACGTTCCGCTCTTTAAAGGCCGCCTCGCGCGGCTTTTTTTTCGTATCTTCATTTTATTTAATTATAAAATGAAAGTGAACGTTTTCATCACTGGGAAAAACGCGTATAATTTCATGAGAGATATTTAAATTTGATGAATAATGAAAAATAATGTACACTACTGACTTACGCTTACAATCATAAACGACAGAATGCGAAATCGTACGACATTTCTTTACATAAAGTGTTTATGCTATAGATAAGGATAAGTGTATCCAGTAAAAGGAGTGGTTTCAGTGAGCAACATTACGATATACGATGTGGCCAGAGAAGCAAATGTCAGTATGGCGACTGTTTCCCGCGTCGTGAACGGCAACCCGAATGTAAAACCGACGACCAGAAAAAAAGTATTGGAAGCCATTGACCGGCTCGGCTACCGCCCGAACGCGGTGGCAAGAGGGCTTGCAAGCAAAAAAACGACAACGGTCGGCGTCATCATCCCTGATATCTCAAGCATTTTCTACTCTGAACTTGCGCGTGGAATTGAAGATATCGCGACGATGTACAAATATAATATTATATTAAGCAACTCGGACCAAAATCTTGAGAAAGAACTGCATCTGTTAAATACGATGCTTGGCAAACAAGTGGACGGTATCGTATTTATGGGCGGCAACATTACGGACGAGCATGTCGAAGAATTTAAGCGCTCTCCTGTGCCGATCGTCTTGGCGGCATCAGTGGAAGAACAGGGCGAGACGCCTTCTGTCGCCATTGATTATGAACAGGCGATTTATGATGCCGTTAAGCTTTTCATTGATAAAGGGCATCGCGATATTGCATTCGTCTCCGGACCGATGCAAGAGCCGATCAACCGTTCGAAAAAACTGCAAGGGTACAAACTGGCGCTTGAAGAAGCGGCGATTCCGTTTAACGAGCAATTCGTAGCGGAAGGCGATTACACCTATGATTCCGGTATGGAGGCGCTTCAAAGCTTGATGGGCCTTGACCGGAAACCGACGGCGATTCTTTCTGCGACGGATGAAATGGCCCTCGGCATTATCCATGCGGCCCAAGATCAAGGTCTTTCGATTCCTGATGATCTTGATATTATCGGTTTTGACAATACGAGATTGAGCCTGATGGTCCGCCCTCAGCTTTCAACAGTCGTGCAGCCTACGTACGATATCGGCGCCGTGGCGATGAGACTTTTGACAAAA
This sequence comes from Bacillus sp. LR--39, assembly GCF_053613335.1. Classification (NCBI taxonomy): domain Bacteria; kingdom Bacillati; phylum Bacillota; class Bacilli; order Caryophanales; family Bacillaceae; genus Bacillus; species Bacillus sp. LR--39. Next base: position 91,660 of record NZ_JBSIOT010000001.1, read on the forward strand.
CTGATGAACAAAGAGCCGGTTGAAGAGCATATCGTCGAATTGCCTCACCGCATCGAATTAAGACAATCAACCAAGTCATAAAAAAACGGAAAAGCAAGCTTCACTCTGAGGGGTGGAATCTTGCTTTTTTACTTGAGTAAGGAGAAGATATGAAACGTTTTGATTATCTGACGCCCGTTGGCTTTATGTTAGGCTGTATTATTGTCGCAATCGGTATTCTGTCAGGGACGGGACTGGCGGGAATCAGTTCATTTTTAGATTTGACTTCTTTTTTAATCGTCACAGGCGGCCTTGCTGCGGCGATCTTTATCAGTTTTCCGCCGAGGGATTTAAAGAAAACCCCTTCTGTTCTGAAACAGGTATTCTCCCGTCAGGATGACAATGTGAAAGAGCTTGTCAGAGTATTTGTCAGCCTTTCGGAGCAGGCGCGCAGGCAGGGGCTTCTGTCTCTGGATGACCAGGCGCGTGAGATCAAGGATCCGTTTTTAAAAAAAGGGCTTTTGCTTGCAATTGACGGCTGGGACGAGGAAACGATCCGGCTGGTGATGGATTCTGAGATCGCCGCGATGGAAGAAAGACACAGAAAAGGAAGACGCGTTTTTGAAAAAGCCGGTGATTTCGCACCCGCCTGGGGAATGATCGGGACGCTCGTCGGGCTCGTTCTCATGCTCAAAAACTTAAATGACCCGCATACCCTCGGACCGAACATGGCCGTTGCGCTATTGACGACGCTGTACGGAGCGCTGCTTGCCAACTTGGTGTTTATCCCAATCGCGGCAAAGCTTGAAGAAAAAACGGAAAGTGAAATTTTCATCAAACAGGTCATGATCGAAGGGGTTGTCGGCATCCAATCGGGCAAAAATCCCCGCAATCTCGAAAGTCAGCTCGTTGTCTTCAGCTCAAGAGAAGACTGGCGTAAAGGACAGCCTGCGAACAAGAAAAAGGGCGCTGTCCATGAAGCTTAGAAAAGAGCGTTTTGAAAGAAGAAACAAATCGGAACATTCCGGCGGTTCACCGAGATGGATGGTGACGTTCGCTGACTTGATCACGCTCATTCTCGTGTTCTTTATATTGCTTTTTTCGATGTCGCAAATAGACGCGGAAAAATTTCAATCTGCCGTTTCATCGATTCATACAAACGGCAGCGGGGGTGAATCGGCGTCATCAGACAAAGCAAACGAAAATAAAGAACAGGATTTGCTGTTACAAAACGTGAAGACATACATAAAAGCGCATCATTTGAGTTCGAAATTGACGGCGAAGCGCGATGAGCGCGGAGTGGTTCTTGTGCTGCAGGAGGCCGTTCTGTTTCAGACAGGAAAAGCGGATGTGCTGAAAAACGCCGAGCCGGTTCTGCATCAGATCGCGGTGCTTTTAAAGACAATTCCGAATGACATACAGGTAGAAGGCCATACGGACAGCCGCCGGATTTCCACCTATCAATTTCCGTCAAATTGGGAGCTGTCGTCTGCAAGAGCGGCGAGTGTGATCCGGTATTTTACCGCGAATGAAGACTTTTCCGCCAAACGGTTTATCTCTGCCGGGTATGCGGATACGAAACCTATGAAGGACAACAAAAGTCCCGGACATATGAAAGAAAACCGCCGTGTAGAAATTGTGATCAAAAAAACGACCTCCTCATAAGGTCGTTTTTTATTTTGTTTTATACCGCTGCTCAGACCGGATGGCAAAAAGTGCTTTTTCCACGGTTTGGGCATTTTTTTCTGAAATTTCTTCTTTGCGGGGAATCGGAGGATATAATTGTTCAGGATCACTCCAAAAAGCGGGCAACGTGCATGGGGAGTGCTTTTGCCATTTATCGATCCATTTCTGCGGTATGCACTCCCCGGGATCAATCCCTTTCATCTCAAGCCAAATGCGGCTCCATGCTCTCGGGACGACTCTCCAAATATCGTATCCGCCGCCGCCGACCGCGATCCATCTGCCGCTGCAATATTGATGGGCTAATGAATGAGCGAGCCGCGGGATCTCCTGATAAATGGAGATTGTATTGGACAGGTGTGTCAATGGGTCGTAATAATGGGCGTCTGCACCGTTTTGGGTAAGAATCACATCCGGCTTAAAAAAAGCCGCGATTTCTGAGGCGGCCGTATTGTAAGCGTGAAGAAAGGAATCGTCCTCTGTGAAAGCATCCAGCGGAATGTTAAAAGAATAGCCGTAGCCTTGCCCGCTTCCTTTTTCCAGTACCTGTCCCGTCCCGGGAAATAAATAACGCCCGGTCTCGTGAAAAGAAACAGTGCAGACATCAGACCTGTCGTAAAACGTAAATTGAACGCCGTCGCCGTGATGGGCGTCTGTATCAATGTATAACACTTTTGCCCCGTAGTTCTTCTGGATGTATTGGATGGCCACGGCGCTGTCATTATAGATACAAAAGCCTGAGGCTCTGCCGCGGAAGCCGTGGTGAAGGCCGCCTCCTAAATTGCAGGCGTGCCTGGCTTGTCCCGTCATGACATAATCAGCCGCTGTTAAGGTGCCGCCCACCAGAAGTGACGCGGCTTCATGCATGCCGGCAAAAACGGGGGTGTCTTCCGTTCCGAGACCGTAGCTTTCTCCTTCTGCGGCAGGGAGCCGGCCCGCACCCGCTAGTTCCACCGCCTGTATATAATCCTCCGTATGAACGAGAGCCAGCTCTTCTTTAGCGGCCGTGCGCGGAGTGACGATGTCTCCCTCGTCAAACGCGTCCGCCGCCTGAAGCAGATCGTATGTTAAAAGCACGCGCTGCTGATTGAACGGATGATCCTGATGAAATTGATACGTCTGATAAGAAGGCGAGTAAACAAAAACGCTGTCTCTCATGGCTGATCCCTCAAATGTTTCGGCCATAAGACATTGTATCCGGCTTCTTGAACGGCACGGATAAAAGGGAGCGGATTCATCGTCTTCACCCGGAAGACGAGAATGTTCGACCCGGCGGAATCATGGGGATAGACGAGCACACTCAGGATTTGCAGCTGAAGATCACGGCACATGCAGCTGAGATCAGCAAGGCTTTTTGTCATATCCGTCACCAGGATTTCCACCTGTGATCCCGGCTGGGCCGCGCCTGTCAGGCTGACGAAAGTCCGGAGCACGTCAGTTTTCGTTAAAATGCCCGTCAGCTTATGGTTTACCGTAATCGGCAGACAGCCGATGCCGTGCTCATAAAAGGAAGCGGATATTTCTTCCACAAAGTCAAGCGGATGAGCGCAGATGACATTCCGCTTCATAATGGTCTCCACTTTGTTTGTCAGAAACACGCCGCGTTCCTTTTGTTCAAAGCTGCCGGGGCCGGCCTGTTTAATGTCTCTGTCTGTGACAATACCGATGACGTGCAGCTCGTCGTCGATGACAGGGAGATGGCGGATATGATATGCCTTCATTTTACGGACGGCTGTTTCAATGGAGTCGTGTTTTGAGACGGTGATGACGTCCCGTTTCATGATTTGTTCTGCAATCATCTTTTTATCCCCTTTGTATGTCAGTCAATACATAAATCGCTGATAAAAACGAAGCCTGTCGAACTGTTCAATTGACTCCTGACTGACGTGCCTGCCGATGCGGGCCATCAGACAATTGGCCGGATGAGAGCTGATTTCCGGTTCATCCGTTGCGAACCAGACAAGACCCCCGGCATTCATCATCTTTTCCATGATCTTTCTGTATTCCCACACATCTTTTTTCATTCCTTTTAAATCCCAATGCCAGTAATATTCCGTCGTCATGATGATGTACCGTTCCATCTGTTCATCCATCATGCTGACTGTCAGCAGCGTTTTTCCGACAGAACAGCCCCTGTAGCCGGGAGCGACCTCGATCGCCCCGAGTTCAAGGAGGTCTTCCATATTTCCGTCAGACCACCGTTCAAGCGGATCAGGATATAAATACGTCACATAGCCGATAATCGTCTGTCCGTCCCTGGCGATAATGATCCGACCTTCAGGAAGCCCGGCGATCTCGATTAACGCTTTGTGCTGTTCATGAGGAAGGCGAAAGGCTGTCAGGCCTTCATGAAACTCATACTGTGCTAGGTCCTCTGGAGGTACGGGCCCTTCTACTAAAAGAGGGCCGGCTGCTGTCTGAATTGATGAAGAATGGTACGTTTTATGATGTTTCACTGATTCACCGCCTGTCGGTTCTTAATAAAAACACATCTCTTTTAAGCATAACAAAATATAAAGCGTTTTCAATAGTGTTGTAATTTATATTTTAAAAATTGAGAAAACTGTGAACATCTACTATAATTAGTCTATAGATAAGCAAAGGGGGATGTTGCATGAATTTGAAAGCGTTGCCGGCGGAAAAGGGGAATTATCATCTGCGAAATTATGAGGAAACGTACCGCAGCTTCGATTGGAAAGAGGTCGAAGCGGAGTTTTCCTGGCATCAGACGGGAAAGCTGAATGCCGCGTATGAAGCGATTGACCGTCATGCCGAATCATTTCGAAAAAACAAAGTAGCGCTGTATTACAAGGACGCGAACCGGGATGAAAAATACACATTTAAAGAAATGATGGAGGAATCGAACCGGGCGGGAAATGTACTGAGACGGTATGGAAACGTGGAAAAAGGGGACCGCGTTTTTATTTTCATGCCGCGTTCGCCGGAGCTTTACTTTATCATGCTCGGCGCAATTAAAATCGGTGCGATCGCCGGCCCTTTATTTGAAGCGTTTATGGAAGGCGCCGTCAAAGACCGCCTCTTGAACAGCCAGGCGAGGGTTGTCGTGACGACACCTGAACTGGCCGGACGGATTCCGGCGGACAGCCTGCCCGACCTCGAGCATATTTTCATTGTCGGCGGCAGCAAAGAAGCGGGAGATAAAATCATCCATTATGATAAAGCGGCTGAGGGAGAAAGCACGAGACTTGATATTGAATGGATGGACAGAAGAGACGGCTACCTGCTTCACTACACATCAGGATCTACCGGAACGCCCAAAGGTGTGCTCCACGTTCATGAAGCCATGATTCAGCAATACCAGACCGGCAAGTGGGTGCTTGATCTTAAAGAAGACGATATTTACTGGTGCACTGCGGACCCGGGCTGGGTGACCGGGACGGTGTACGGGATATTTGCGCCGTGGCTGAACGGAGCGGCGAATGTGATCGTCGGCGGCAGATTCAGTCCGGAAAACTGGTACGGCACGATTGAGAAGCTCGGTGTCAGCGTCTGGTACAGCGCTCCGACGGCTTTCAGAATGCTTATGGGGGCCGGAGATGAAATGGCATCCAAATTTGACCTTACTTCACTTCGTCACGTCCTGAGTGTCGGAGAACCTTTGAACCCCGAGGTCATCAAGTGGGGACATAAAGTATTCGGCAAGCGCATCCACGACACGTGGTGGATGACAGAAACGGGCGGACAGCTCATCTGCAATTATCCTTGCATGGAGATCAAGCCGGGTTCAATGGGAAAACCGATTCCGGGAGTGGAAGCGGCGATCGTTGACAATCAGGGAAATGAGCTTCCGCCGTACCGAATGGGAAATCTCGCCATTAAAAAGGGCTGGCCGTCGATGATGGATTCCATTTGGAACAACAAAGAGAAATATGATTCTTATTTCATGCCGGGCGGCTGGTATGTTTCCGGAGATTCTGCTTATATGGATGAAGACGGTTATTTCTGGTTCCAAGGCAGAGTCGATGATGTCATCATGACATCCGGCGAGCGCGTCGGCCCGTTTGAAGTCGAAAGCAAACTTGTTGAACATCCGGCGATTGCCGAAGCCGGCGTCATCGGAAAGCCGGACCCTGTCCGGGGAGAAATTATTAAAGCGTTTATCGCGCTCAGAGAAGGGCATGAGCCATCCGATCAGCTGAAGGAGGACATTCGCCTCTTTGTAAAACAGGGGCTTGCCGCGCATGCAGCACCGCGGGAAATTGAATTCAAAGATAAACTTCCGAAAACAAGGAGCGGAAAGATTATGAGACGTGTGCTGAAGGCGTGGGAGCTGAACCTGCCGGCAGGCGACCTGTCCACAATGGAAGATTAAAGACGGCGTTGACATCGTATCTTATTTATGTTAAAAATGAGTAAGCTTCATACGAAAAGGTTTTGATTGAGACAAGTAGGGTATCTGATTGTTCAAGAGAGCTGATGGCCGGTGAAAATCAGCACATAAGATATGCCGAATACACTCATGAACCGCTTTTGCGAACAAAGCCCTTCCAAGGCTTTCAGTAGTGAAAGAACGGACACGGTCCGTTATCAAAAAGAGTGATAAAAGCTTTTTTATGCTTTTATTAGTAGGGTGGTACCGCGATTATATCGTCCCTTCGTTTTAAACGAAGGGGCGTTTTTTATTTTCATAAACAAAGGAGCAGACAAAATGACTAACTTATTAGAGGATTTATCATTCCGCGGCTTAATCCAGCAAATGACGGATGAAGAAGGACTGAATAAACAGCTGAACGAAGAAAAAATCCGTTTATACTCAGGGTTTGACCCGACGGCTGACAGCCTGCACATCGGACACCTTCTGCCGATATTGACACTGCGCCGTTTCCAGCTTGCAGGCCACCATCCGATTGCGCTTGTAGGCGGCGCGACGGGACTGATCGGCGATCCGAGCGGCAAAAAAGCGGAACGTACGTTAAATACTCAGGATATCGTTGTCGAATGGTCGCAAAAAATTAAAAATCAGCTTTCCCGATTTTTAGATTTCGAGGCCGGAGAAAACCCCGCTGTCATAGCGAACAACTTTGACTGGATCGGAAAGCTGAGCATCATTGAATTTCTCCGCGACGTCGGAAAGAACTTCGGAATTAACTACATGCTTGCGAAAGATACTGTAAGCTCAAGGATTGAAACCGGAATTTCTTACACGGAATTCAGCTACATGATCCTGCAATCCTACGATTTTCTGAATCTGTACAGAGAAAAGAACTGCAAACTCCAAATCGGAGGCAGTGACCAGTGGGGCAACATCACGGCCGGTCTTGAACTGATCAGAAAATCTGAAGAAGAAGGGGCGAAAGCTTTCGGTCTTACCATTCCGCTCGTCACAAAAGCTGACGGCACGAAGTTCGGCAAAACGGAAGGCGGAGCCATTTGGCTTGATAAAGAAAAAACATCGCCGTACGAATTCTACCAGTTCTGGATCAATACAGATGACCGCGACGTCGTCAAATACTTAAAATACTTCACTTTCTTATCAAAAGAGGAAATTGAAGCTTATGCTGAAAAAACGGAGACGGCTCCTGAGAAAAGAGAAGCGCAGAAACGTCTCGCTGAAGAGGTGACTGTTCTTGTACACGGCCGCGAAGCGCTTGAGCAGGCCGTTCATATCTCCCAGGCGCTGTTCAGCGGCAATATTAAAGAGCTTTCTGCTCAAGACGTCAAGGTAGGATTTAAAGATGTACCTTCGTTTGAAAAAGACCGCTCTGAAGAACTGTCTTTAGTAGACGTGCTTGTGGAATCTAAATTGTCGCCTTCAAAACGGCAGGCCCGCGAAGACATTCAAAACGGAGCTGTTTACATTAACGGCGAGCGCCAGACGGACATCGGGCATCTTCTGACTGCGGAAGACCGCATTGAAGATCAATTTACCGTACTGCGCCGCGGAAAGAAAAAATACTTCCTGATCACGTACTGAAAATAAAAAGCAGTCCGGCCGCTCAATGCGGCAGGCTGCTTTTTTATGTTTTGTGAATACTGCACGGGGAAATGAGTACAGTACATAGTATAAGCAAAACAGGGAAGGGGTGCTGCGCCGTGAATTTCATGTTTACCATTGCAAAAGAAAGATTGCAGCGGGATCATTGGGAACAGCAGCAAAGCATAAACGCCGAAGCCAAAGCCGAGGAATCAGAGACGGAAGAAGAAAATCCGACATCATAAAGGGAAAGCCTCCATTCTGCGGAATGGAGGCTTTTGATTGTCACCATATCAGCCTGACGGCGGCCATCAGCACGACTCCTGTGATGACCGTGATGGATAAGCTTTTTGTCCGCATTGCGCAAAGCAATGTCGGGATGAGAACGATCATGGCTTGCCAATCAAAGGTCAAAGCGCTGTTTGTTTTCACAATCATGCTTTCCGTTACCAGAGCCGTCAAAATGCAAAGCGGAATAAAGGAGAGCCATTTTAAAGCCAATTCAGGCATCTGAATGTTCCGGACAAATATAAACGGAACAATGCGCGGCACGAGCGTAACAATCATGCAGCCGAGTATAATCCAGATCATTTGTGTGCTGATGCTCATTTGTCCGTCACCACCCCGATCGTTGCCACAATCACGGTTGAGGCGATGACCGCGATGTGTGACGGGACGAAATACGATAACAAGACCATAAAAATGATCATATAGAGAATTAAGGAGAGGCTGTGCTTCAGCTTTTCCGAAGCGGACGACTGCAATTGCAGCACAAGCAGCGCCGCAAACATAGCGGGCAAAGCAAAGTCCAGGCCGAGCGCGTAAGGATCAGATATCCATTGTCCGAGAAGCCCGCCCATCACGCAGGAAATAACCCAGCACATGTAAGCGGTTATATTGAGGCCGTTCATCCACTTATCGTATAACCTGCCGTTCTGAGCCGCTTTGTTCACCGCTACCCCGAAAGATTCGTCAGTAAGCAAAGCCCCGAAGCCGATATTTTTCAGCAAAGAGTATTTCGTGAAATAAGGCGCGATGGTCAGGCTCAGCAGAAGGTGCCGCAGATTGACGATAAACGTCGTTAAAATAATGGCGGAAATCGGACTCCCGGAAACAAGGAGTGAGCAAATAATAAATTGGGCGGCGCCGGCATAGACACACAAGGATAACAAACAAATTTCAAGAATGCTTAGATGAGAGGCAACGCCAACGATGCCGAAAGCAAAACCGATGCTCATATAGCCCAGCAGCGTAGGCACACAATCCCGCACCCCCTGTAAAAACGTATCGTTCATTTCCCGGGAAACGGCGGTTTTTTGCACTTCTGTGTTAATCATTTTTTATACTCCTTTCATAGAGATTATAATGATAACGACTAATGAAAAAATCAAAGAAAATACGGTTCACATTTATATGAACCGATTTCCGGTGACGACATGAAATAACGAATGGTTTTGTTTCATCAGGCCTTCAACTTTCTCAGCCCCTACTTCTTTCACAAGCTCCGCGAACATCAGATCGTGCCTCATATATTCCATAGCCACGAGAACGAGAGCGGGATCTTCTGATTTAATGGCCCAGGCATTCGTCTGCGGAGAAAAATTGGCGATTAAGACTTCTTTATTATCTCGGGCAGCTATCGTTAATCTTCCGCCCATCCGTTTCTCCGCCACTTCAGGAGACATATTATGATGTGTCGTATTTCCGAGCTTCACTTCCGGAGGGCCGAACACAATCGAAAAGACGGGCAATTTTTCGGCGGCGCGTTTGTTAGCGGCTTCTTGAATAAAGGGAATCTGCTGTTCCCAGACAGACAGCCACAACTCTTCCTCGGCTTTTTCAATCATATCCTTCATCTCATTGATGACATGATCATTCGTGCTGATGCGGCGGATGACATTCATCTCCTGCTCGCTTTCCAGTGCCAATAACTTTTCCTCAAGGTAGCCGAATGAACTCTCGAAATCGTGCCGGAGCCGGTCGATTAATTCCTTTCCGGCCAGCGGGGCATATGTAACCGGATCAGACGGCACAATATGGACAGCGCCTTTATCAACTAATTTCCCCAATACTTCATAGATCATTGAGCGGGGGACGCCTGACCTTTTGCTGATTTCATATCCGGTAACAGGCGAGTGTTTCAACAAGCCGATATATGCTTTACATTCATATTGAGAAAATCCAAATTTCTGTAATTCTTTCAGAACATCCTCCATAAACATCCTCCGTAGTGGTTATTCATGAAACTACTATAATGTAAGCGGTTATATCTTGTCAATGGGACTTGAGTGCTGAAAGAAAGTTGCACCTGTTTTGTCGCTTTCCAACTTAGTTTATGGCCAGTTACATGTATGGCTTTTGTGAAAAACGTTGCCGTAGACCCACACGAATGCCGTTTGATACGATAAATTCAAGAAGTTAAAAAGAGGAGGATCACGGTGGAAAACACCTCTAAAATCGCTTTTTTATCGGTTATAAGCAATTCCCTGGTCGTCATGCTCAAAATAGTGGTGGGGATAATAACCGGATCTGTCGCGATACTTTCTGAAGCTATTCATTCTTTTTTAGATTTGATCGCCGCCTTCATCGCCTTTATCTCCGTCAAGATTTCAAAAAAGCCGGCTGATACAGGGCATCCGTACGGTCATGGAAAAGTCGAGAATCTGTCGGGGACTATCGAGACGATTCTGATTTTTGCGGCAGGGATTTGGATGATATATGAATGCGTTCAAAAACTGGTCAACCCCGCGCCGGTTCATCTGCCTGTATTGGGAATTGTTGTGATGCTTGCGGGGGCTCTCATTAATTTGATCGTTTCGAAGTTCGTAAAAAGAGAAGCCGAAAAGGTTAATTCCGTGGCAATGAAATCAAATGCCCTGCATTTACTGACTGACGTGTACACATCATTAGGCGTAGCGGCAAGCCTTTTGGTCGTTACCTTAACGGAGTGGTACATACTTGATCCCATTATAGGTATGGTGCTGGCGGTGTATATCATATATGAAGCGTTTAAGTTAATGAAAGAAGCATTCCCGCCGCTGATTGATACCCGTTTGTCGGAAGAGGAAGAAAAAACAATTTTAAAGATTATTGAAACATTTCAACAGGAATTTATTGAAATTCATGATTTTCGTACAAGACGCTCCGGCCCGCAGGAGTATATTGATTTTCACCTGGTCGTAGCATCTCACGTGACGATTAAAGACGTGCACGACCTGTGTGACCGCATTGAAAGAGATATTACGAATGAATTCAAACAAGCACAGGTAATGATTCACCCCGAGCCGGAGAGCGAGAGGAAGAAATAAATCGATCTTATGTTTGCGTTTGTTCCCGGCAAAATGTCTTCTTTACAGAAAGGCCCGTCTACACGGGTCTTTTTGTTGTGTAAATGACCATTTCTCGCTCATATGAGAGAGAAGCTTATACACGTGAGGGGTTCATTTCATACGTTATGTTGTAAAGAAAAAGGGAGGTGAACAGAATTGAACGCTATTTCTGTTAAAGAAATTGAACATGGAGTTGCCGTTGCGGAAAGAGAAGGTTTAGGGGAGTATTTATACCAAGAACCGGTTTCTAAAAAATGTTCGCGCCGTTCCCGCAGCAGAAAACGGACACACCGTTCTCGCAGCAGAAGACGGAGCCATCACCGGACACACCGCTCCCGCAGCAGAAGACGGACGCATCACCGGACACACCGCTCCCGCAGCAGAAGACGGACGCATCACCGGACACACCGTTCCCGCAGCAGAAGACGGACGCATCACCGGACACACCGTTCCCGCAGCAGACGGTCCCATCAAAAACGTACCCGCAAACGCTGTTTTAAATGCTGACTGCAGACTCTGTTACAAGTAACGGGGATCTGCTATAATGGCAAGAGAACTGCATAAAAGATCCGGTATTCATCATCTGCGGACACTGAACTGACAACATGGCGCTGTTTGTTCGTGTCCGTTTTTTATGTCAAAAAAGATGCCGGAGGATAAAAAGGAAGGGATGACGCCGAATGAAGCTGAATGAGGATTTTTATAACTCTGCAGGAAAGACAGTCTCTTTGCCAAACATAAGCAGCAAGCTTTTGCATATCACGGACAGCGGGCATATCAGCGTTGACTTCATCAGCATAAGCAGGCTGCGGAAGGCTTCAAAAATCGCGATCTTAGGTGACAGCGTCGCTCGGGGGCTGCGTGCGGAATACGGCTTTGGTGACATTCTGAAAGACCGGACAAACGCTAAAATAACCAATCTGTCTGTCAGCGGCGTTAATATGAGCAACAACGGAAGCGATAACATTTATCAGCAGGCGCTTAAAACAAAGGGACATGATGTCATCATTGTCCAGGGAACAGATGATGATTGGTGCAACCACATTCCCATCGGCACAGATGAAAAGGATATCACCACATTTTACGGAGGCTTCTGCCAAGTGATCCAGCAGCTGCGGAGCGGAAATAAAGGCGCGAGCATCATTGTGGTGACCCCAACGAGACAAGCAAAAATATCAAAAGGAAAAATCGTCCGCCGTGATACTGATAAAAATAAACTGGGCCTGAAGCTGGCTGACTATGTGAAAGCCCAAAAAGAAGCCTGCACACTCCTCTCTGTCCCGTATGCCGATCTGTTTGATACCGATCTCATCGACCCGTATAATCCCGCTTTCCGCAGCATGTGCATGTCAGAAGGTCTTCATCCGAACGAGAAAGGGCATCAAATCATATTTCAGGAAATCTGCCGGAATTATTATTACTATTATGGGTAACACAGCGCTAACAAATTATTTTCGGCTTTGCTTTTCTAAAAGCTCAATTATTCTTTGAGATGCGTGTTTTTGCGCTCTCAAAAGCGAGACGATATTACCGGTAAAACCGATTAAAATGATAAGCAGCAAAATGATCATCCACATAAGTGAACCTCCCGTCGGGTTTTAAAACATCCTCTCTTTATTTTACTTATTATGGATGGGCCGGAGAATAGGTCTAAACGAACGGTGTTTCTTTAAGAGTCCATAAAAAAGCACAGACTGAACGGGTCTGTGCTTTTTTCTCTTATTTCAGCAGGTTCAATGATTCACGATTAAAGGCTTCCAAATCGTCAGGTGTTCTGCTCGTTACGATGTTATGGCTCACGACGACTTCTTCATCTTTATAATGTGCGCCGGCATTGATTAAGTCTTTGCGGATGCTGCGGAATCCCGTGATATCTTTTCCTTTAAGAAGGTCGGTATCAATCAGCAGCTGCGGGCCGTGGCAGATTGCGAAAACGGGTTTCTGATTTTCCACGAATGCTTTAGTGAATTCACCCGGGCGGTCATCTCCGCGCAGAAGATCCGGTGAAAAGCCTCCGGGAATCAATAACGCATCGAATTCCTTGGCGTCTGCGTCTGAGATCGCTTGATCGATCTTTACTTTCTCACCGTGCTTGCCCGTCACTTCTTTCCCTGCTTCCAAATCTATTGTCACCACACTGTGGCCCGCTTCTTTAAATGCTTCCGCCGGGCTTGTATATTCAATATCCTCAAATTGATCTGTCATCAGAACTGCGATTTTTTTGCTCATACATCATGCCTCCTGTGAATTTGTATATGACAAGAATATCAGGCAGATTCCCGCCTCACAACGTATTTGCTTATGAAAAAAGACTCCTCTGAAAAAGAAGAGCCAAAAGGTACGGAGGTCTGCTGAAACTTACGTGTTTAACCTGAGATAAGGCAAGAAATCGAACCAATTACTTTTTGTGTCTTTTTTTATTCTTTTTACACCCGCATTTCCCCGGATCTCCCGGATCAATGACTTCGTGAATTGTTTCTTCCTGATAAACGTGGCGGGGAACATAACGGATATGCTCTCTGTTAATGTGTTTGATGGGATGGACGTAAACCACTTCTTTGTCAGTATACTTGTCAGTCACAATATACTTAGGGTCACAGTAATACACTTTCGATTTTTTACCCATTCATCTCACCTCCCGTACTTTATTAAATGCTGACAAGGAGGATTTTGCATCGGACAAGTACACCGTGGCAAGTCCACAATTTTTCATATGCAATTTCGTTTTTCTGGTTTTTCCTGAATCCGCCTCAAATTGGAACGGTTAACCCTTTTTGAGCGGGGAAATCTATAAAAAAGAATTCAAAAACGATTCTTTTCTCAGGTCAATCGAGATGCATACATCTTTAGGGGGATTTCAGAATGCTCGATGAAAAAACGATTGAAATCATTAAAAGCACAGTGCCGGTCTTAGAAGAGCATGGTGAAGAAATCACAGGCCGATTTTATGACCTGCTGTTTCAGCATCACCCTGAGCTGCTGAATATCTTTAATCAGACAAATCAAAAGAAAAAAACACAGCGTACGGCCTTGTCGAATGCTGTGATCGCGGCCGCAGCCAATATTGACCGGCTGGAAAACATAGTCCCCGTCGTCAAACAAATCAGCCATAAGCACCGGAGTATCGGTGTTAAGCCCGAGCATTACCCAATCGTTGGAAAGTACTTGTTAATCGCGATAAAGGATGTGCTAAAAGACGGGGCCGCTCCTGAGGTCATTCAGGCATGGGAAAAAGCATACGGCGTCATTGCAGACGCTTTTATCGGAATTGAGAAGGACATGTATGAACAAGCGGAAACGCAAAAAGGCGGCTGGAAAGACTATAAAGCGTTTACAATTGATAAAAAGGTAAAAGAAAGCAAGGAGATAACGTCGTTTTATTTAAAACCGGAAGACGGACAAGTTCTCCCCGAATTCAAAGCAGGGCAGTATATCAGTGTAAAAGTATACATTCCGGACACGGGCTATACGCATATCCGCCAGTACAGCTTATCCGACGTGTCCGGTAAGGATTATTACCGGATTTCCGTTAAAAAAGAAGGGGTTGTTTCCTCATATCTGCATGACCAATTACACGAAAAGGATTCAATTGAGATCAGCGCTCCGGCCGGGGATTTCGTATTAGACCCTGATTCCAAAAAGAATCTTGTTCTCATCAGTGCCGGTGTCGGAATTACTCCGATGATCAGCATGTTAAAGACGGTTGCCAAAACTCAGCCGCAGCGAAACGTTCTCTTTATCCATGCGGCAAGGAGCGGAGAGTATCATGCGTTGCGGCATGAAGCTGAAGAAGCCGCGGAACACTCATCCGTTGACACCCTCTTTATTTACAGCGAGCCGTCCGAACAAGACCGTTCAGAAAACATTCGTTTTCGGGAAGGCCGGATTGACAAACAGCTGTTAGAAGAAGTGATGACAGATAAAGATGCTGATTTTTACCTGTGCGGATCACCGTCGTTCATTAAAGAAATGAAAAAGCTGATATCTGAATTCAATACACCGCCGGAATCCATTCACTATGAATTATTTGAACCCCAGCTGAGTATGGTGTGACGGAAGAAGGAAGGCCGATTTTAAGCACCCGAATTGGGTGCTTTTTTATTCTCTTGCGAGGAAAGTTTGCTGCTCAACATTTTATGTTAAGCTTGCTTAATTAATGAAATAAAAGACACATGGCTCGCGCATCAAAGAGTACGGGCTTTTTGTCAACCGGGAGCGGCAATTTGACGATTAGAGAATGGTATGAGGCAGCGCTTCGATACAATTATTACTCACAGTTATTACTCACTTATCCTGCTGATCGAATTTTTGGTGTGCGAGAAAAAAACGGTGCGGCTGCAGGATTCGGAAGAGGTGCTGAATTTTTATTTACAAGAGAAATTTAAAGACGGGATGAACGCTTATTTGTTGGTATACGAACAACGGATTTAAAGGAGGAAACAGTATGAGATTAATCAGTTTAGATCATATAAAGAGATAAACTTGTCATAGACACGACACAGTACGGTTACTTTGCGGTTATTCTATCCAATGGAGCTGCAAGGATGGCTCCGCTCCCCACATACAGGGAAACAAAGATAATTACAAATCATGGCAAGGTCACCCGCGTTAAAAGGGACGAAGGCTATTTCTTCTATGCATACTGCACATGGCTTTTTTTCTGATAATAAGACGCTCCCTATTTCCACGCTATCTCCTCCTCAGCGCCAACAGGCTTTCCGTCTTGGACTTGTATCCAATTAAACAATTCTGGAAAGCAGGATGAGTCCCTATTTCTTTGTGATTCCTTAATATAAAAACAATATCTCGCAATAGCAAGCAATAGGAACGATAATTAAATTGGATTGCAGCATACTATCCGATAAATCTCCGTCAAACAGACTGGACAGAAAGCACCAAAAAGAATATTTGCACACAGAATACTCCTCTTTTTACATCATAATAGATAGTATTCAATAATCCATCTCTAATTTGTTTTTTAGACAAAAAAGAAGAACCAGTCACGCATCAGCAACTCGTTCAATTTTTGTTAGGATCAGAATGATTTTAAGTACTGTTGTACTTCAGTTTCCCCTTGCTTATTAAATTCTCATTTCTGGCTTCAGCCGCTTAGGCATTATTAAGAAAAGTAAAACTCAAAACTGATGTTACTAAAAGACTCAATGCGATTTTTTCATTTGTTTCTCCTTTTTTGGAATTGTGGTACTATTATCCTGTAATTACTTTAAAAGGACAAGTCAATGCGTTTTTTGGAGGTTGTTTATGACGAACGAGTATAAAAAGCCCATTTTATTTACAGTTTCTGCATTGGTGATCATTTTCCTAGTGTTTTTCTCATTAAAAATCTATAACTATTACAATCTCGAATATCCTAACTGGGAAGGTAAAAGTAAGGATCACAACTGGGAAGTAGTCTTTAAAAAGAATGAAGATACTCCAAAAGAGTTTAGCGGGGAGATTCTTTGGATTGGCGATAAAGATAAAACTGATAAAACTTATATAGAATCCATAACAATAATGAAAGATAATAAAGCACTTCTTGATTCTTCAGATTTTAACAGCGATATCCCTATGAAGGATTATTCAGGTGGTACGTTTAGCGATGGATCAGCTAAAGAAAAATCATTTTCATTTTTAGAACGCTTAGAAGAATCTGATCTAAAAGGATCTAAGATAACGGTTCAAGTGAAATGGAAACAAGATAACCAATCATTCAGTACGGAAAAGTTCATTCTTTCAAATAAAACTATATTTAATCACTAAATTTATTGAGTTTATTGTAACCAGTTCTTAATCTGAACTGGGAGAAGATTTAATTAAATAAGTCCAAGACAGCAAGCCTTTGGACTATGATCATTGTACAGAATTACTGTGCTCTGATTGGTGTCCGTTTTTTGTTTTTGGGAAGCATCGATAAAGAAGTGCTGAATATTGCGTAGGGTTCAATCTGAGGGCTTTTCCCCAAAAGTGGGGGAGTCGGGGAATTGGCAAAGGATGAAACGAGCTAGGAGCGGCATATTTAAGGAGAAATAACAGAAGGAAACATATGCAAGATTTAATCATTGAATATAAAAGCGCATTGAAACATGTTAAAAAGATGTACCGGCAGTTATGGGCGGTTGCTGACAGTCTCTTAACCGCTGAACAAAACAGCGATAAAAAGATTATTGGCGGCATGATAAGCGACATTGAATACAATCGAATGGCTGCAGAACGGAAGACAACCCGGCGCCCACCGTGGTGCTGATCGCAGGGATGCGTATAAAAGAACGATCCTTTCTGATCCGCGTTTAATTGATGCGCTGCCGGAAGAATATGCAATCGTTCAGGACCCTGATGGAGAGGCAAGCGATTGGAACAGGGAAAGAATAGCGATCTTTATCTGTACTGACAGACCCCGAGAAAGATATTTTTATCATGCACGCTGTGCAAAATATGTTTATGAAGAAATAGCTGCTTTACTCAATATAAAAAAAGGAACCGTCCAAAAGAATATTGAACGATCCCTCTTAAAAATGAAAAATAGAGCAAATGACAGCCTTTTTGTTTAGCTTAACAGGCTGTCTTTTTTATGATGATCTTTTATTAATGCCAAGCCGCTCACGTAATGCAAATTGAAGAAGCTGCGAAAAGTTGACACCTTCTTTTTCTGCTGCTTCCGCCAGCCATTTAGGTACAGTAAGTGTCTTTTTCACTGCTTTGTTTTCCATTTCATCACGGACAATATCTGTCCAGGCGCTTACCATAACAACAAAACCGGTTGCCGGCACTTTGATATATTTTGGAGCGGAGGGGGAAGGGATGTCTTCGCCGCCTTCTTCCATGCCATATAGAAAGCCTTCGAGCGCATCTTTTGCCATGCTCATAGCATCATCCACGTTCTCGCCTTCTGAAATGCAGCCGGGTAAATCGGGAAAGGTAATTGTGTAGCCGTCGCTTCCGTTTTCTCCTGCATCAAAAATCGCCGGAAATAAATACTTTGCCATATATATAAAACCTCCTTACAAGGGGGTTGTTTAAGTATAGAATTTAGTGTGCTGGGTTTGAAGTCTTTTTTGGATGTGGGACTGTTACCGTGCCCGGTTTGGTTGGATGTTTAAAGTGATGATGATTACCAACAACCCGCTTTAAATACCACCCATCTTTTGTAAGTATCTTTATGATATCTCTTGAAGACTTCATGTTTCCCTCCCTTCATATATATTACAACACGTATTAATTACACGTGCCAATACTTATTTTAGAAAAAAGCATTTTTTGTCTTACGGTTGAGACTAATTTATGAAAAGAACTTTTGTTCGACAAATTTCGCAAGTAGTTGCATTGTCACTCTCTTTTGCCGATAAAAGGGATTGAGGTGATAATATGCAAAACAATTCTTTGATGGAAACAAAAGCAATAGTGAAATACCTAGAAAAAAGATACGGGAAACCATACAAAGAAAACTTGACCATTCAACAGATTTTTAAAGAAGCATTGAAAAGAGATCACAGTAAAGACCAATTGAAACTGATGGTTAATAGATTAGATTCGAATCTCAGTGTTTCAAATGATTTAAGTTCTCTCAAAACTATTCCTTTTACAATACTTACATCAGTTACTGCCGGAATAATTAGTATCTTTGTCGTTATGTTCACTTTCTATTTCAATACTACTAATAGTTTTTCCAACACTATGTTACAAAAGGATAAAGAAAATAAGATAAATCCTGGAGACATCCTTAATGCTATTGTTGAAGGTGGAGAGAAAATAGCTTCGTCACTAATATATTTCAGCATCTTTACGCTTGTTCTTATGGTTGGGTTGTGGATTTTTATTACAATTGTAAGTAAGAAATATTATCAACAGCTGCGGGGTTTTAAGTTGTTATTAGACGAGGTAATGGAAGAGTTAAAAGAAGTTAAAGATAAGCATTGAACAGTTTGCATCATTCTACGGGATGGTGCTTTTTTATATTCTCTTTAAACTGCTTCCGGTAAATCTCAGAAATACTACTGGCGGTTAACGGTCTGAGTACGGGGGCAGTTTAGAAAGAATATGATTGGAGGGATCACATGAAAACAATTAGTCAAGCCTTTTAGGAATTAGGAAAGAATCTGAGGTGTGCGGCTGAAAAGATGCCAACGCCCAAGCCGCTTTTCATGGAAGCTTTTATTATGTTGAGTAAAGGAGATAGAGCATGGAAACAATTTATGCTCAATTTGAGACGTTATGGGTTATTTCGCTCACGTTCTTCTGCTTGTCGTGTGTAGTCTGTTCAGATAAATCAGAAAAGGAATAAGCATGGCAAGGCAACGTGACGAATATATAATACAGCACGCTGGAAGCGAGTAAGGAAAGTCGTTCTGATAAGGGACGGCTATTTGTGTTGTGAGGACGTTGTCGTGGATTAATACCGCAGGCAAATACCAACACATCAAGAGATGATCCAAGCGTGGCATTTAATCTTGATAATCATAAAACGATCTGTTTAAAGTGCCACAACAGGAGGTACCCGGAAAGAAGCGGCGGGGAAGGAGGAACAAACGATTATACGTAAGTAACACTTATAGCGGAAAATATGGAAGGGTTTTTCTCCATAATAGAGAATTTTTAGGGAAGGATATTAAAGCAGGTAAATCATATTCAAAGTCGTATTATCCTAAAAAGACAAAGTTTTTTATGTCCCAACATACTTCGGTAGCCGGCTGGAATGGTTCACTTCCTGATACTTCAACTGGAACATTGGCTCCTGCTCTTGCGAATAAAATAGCAAAGCCGTATCCAGAGATAATAAATACTCACAGCAAAAAAACAATGCCTTTACTGGCTAAAGCAAATTTCCCGGTTGTATCTGTCGATAAAAGAGCAACTGGGATAGCAGAACTGATCGAGGTACACCAAAATCTATTAAATTCTTGGTGGGGTAAATATTAATAAGTAAGAGGTGGCTCAATGGCAGTTTTTGTTGAAAAAACGCTCCAAGGTCTAAAAGAATTAATTGATGAAAAAGGCCGCTTAAAAATTTTAGGGAATGAAGGAGCGCTTTTAGAAACAGAATGTACTTTCTTTAAAGGTGCAACAGATCTGGAGATTGAGAGTTTTGAGAAGAAAATAAAAGTATCACTTCCTGAAGATTATAAAACCTTTTTAAAATTGCATAACGGAGCCAGAATATTTGATTTGTTGATTTACGGTGAGAATGTGGGTGGGGGTTTGCATATTCTTAATGTAGAAGAGATTGAAAAGTATATGCAAAATGGTTTTTTAGAGCCTCAGTTTATTCCCGTCGCACATCTGTTAGACGGATGTTATTTGTTAATTGACAAAACCAAAATATCCACAGATCCAAACTATTTATGGTTCCGCGGATTTATTGAGTATGAACCAATGCAACTTAATTTTGAGATATTCTTAGATAGGTATATCTTGTCTCAAGGAGCAAATTTTTGGGAGTGGAATATCTATACTGCTGAAAATTATTATAGGACTCACCAGGGTGATGAGGATTAACCTTTCCTACAGTTGGGTTGGTCCATTTTTACTATTAGACTTCGATTTGAACTTTTAAAAATAGGTTTAATTTGGAAGGCGAACCGATTAATTGGTGTATAGAGGATTTATAAAAAGCGCAGATACTCTGCGCTTTTTTATTTAAGTATTTTCCTAATCATTCGCAGCCCGTTTTTGGAAGAAGGATAACGGAAAGCGAAGTCGAAGCGGTTCGTTTGTTTGACGACGCTTTTTTTGTGCGTAAACGTGTTAAAGCTGTCAAATCCGTGATAGCTGCCGATGCCGCTTTCCCCGACGCCGCCGAATGGCAAATACGGTGTCGCGACGTGCATTAACGTATCATTGACACAGCCGCCGCCAAACGACAGATTCTCTAAAACAGTTCGCTCGATTCCTTTGTTTGTTGTGAAGAGATACAGGGCGAGCGGCTTTGGGCGCGATTGGACTTTCTCAATGACTTCCCCGATATCACGGTATGTAAAGAGCGGAAGAATTGGCCCGAAAATCTCCTCCTGCATCACTGGAGAGTCATCCCTCACTTGTTCGAGAATGGTCGGCGCAATTTTATGATGAGCGGGATCAGATTGTCCGCCTGTAAGCGGGACGCCATCATTCAGAAAGCTGAGCAGCCGCTGATAGTGGCGTTCACTGACGATTTTGCCGTACTGCGGATTTTGTTCAGGCTGAGGGCCGTAAAATTCACTGATCGCACGCTTCATTTCTTCTGTGAGATTCGTCTTGATATCTTGGTGGACAAATAAATAATCCGGTGCGATGCAGGTTTGCCCTGCATTTGTAAATTTCCCGAAGACGATGCGTTTGGCGGCAAGCTGTATATCAGCATCCTTATGGACAATGCAGGGACTTTTGCCGCCGAGCTCCAAGGTAACGGGAATTAATTGTTTGGCGGCGGCCTCCATGACGATTTTTCCCACGGCAACGCTTCCAGTGAAGAAAATATAGTCAAAGGGCTGCTGTAATAACACAGTGCTGACGTCGGGCCCGCCCTCCGCCATAGCGACATAGTCACTCGGAAAAACGCTGCTGATGAGTTTGGAAAGAACAGCGGAAACCGCCGGCGTGTATTCTGACGGTTTAAGAACGACTGTGTTTCCGGCCGCAATGGCTCCAATCAAGGGTGAAAGCGCCAGCTGCAAGGGATAATTCCAAGGCGCAATCACCAAAACGGTTCCATATGGCTCAGGGATAATGATGCTTTTCGAGCCTAGGTGAGTCAGAGGCGTTTTGACTCGTTTCGGTTTGATCCATTTTCCCAGCCGCTTCATCACAAAACTGATTTCCTCCAGTACAATTCCGATTTCTGTCGTGTACGACTCCTGTTCGGATTTGTGGAGATCCTGATAGAGAGCGGCTGTTATATCGGCTTCTTGTGTTTTGATGGCTTGTTTCAGCTTTTGCAGCATGTTCAGTCTCATTTCTAGCTGTCTCGTATGCCCCGCCGCAAAATAGGCTTTGTGCTTGCTGACGATAGAGGGGATGCTGTTCATTTCGTCTCTCCTTTTTGTAAGGTATGGTGATTTATTATGTGGAAAGTTTCTTCTGCTTGTCAAATGGGGGTTTCTAATGTACATATAGCTGAAAAGCCAGTAGGCACATAAAAAAAGCCCCGGACAGGGGCTTTTTTAATAAAGAGAGGGAGCATCTGCCCATTATTCTGACAGCCCAAAAGAAAAACCCCGGAAACATTGTCCTCACAACATGTCCGGGGTTTAATCCAATGCTCTTTAAAGAGCGTTTTACTTAACGGGAGTAGAACTCAACGATAAGCGCTTCGTTAATTTCCGGAGCAAGCTCAGAGCGCTCTGGAAGACGAGTGAATGTACCTTCAAGCTTTTCAGCGTCGAAAGTAAGGTACTCAGGAACGAAGTTGTTTACTTCTACAGATTCTTTGATGATAGAAAGGTTTCTTGATTTTTCGCGAACACCGATTGTTTGACCAGGTTTTACTTGGTAAGACGGAATGTCAACGCGGCTTCCGTCAACAAGGATGTGACCGTGGTTAACTAATTGGCGAGCTTGACGGCGAGTGCGCGCAAGACCGAGCTTGTACACAACGTTATCAAGACGTGCATCTAAAAGAATCATGAAGTTTTCGCCGTGTTTACCAGTCATTTTTGCAGCTTTGTCAAACAATGTGCGGAATTGACGTTCGTTTACACCGTACATGTGACGAAGTTTTTGCTTTTCTTGCAATTGCAAACCGTATTCTGATAGTTTTTTACGCTGTCCCGGACCGTGGGGGCCTGGTGCGTAAGGGCGTTTTTCTAATTCTTTACCTGTACCGCTAAGAGAGATTCCTAAACGGCGAGACAGTTTCCAAGATGGACCTGTATAGCGAGCCATAATGTGACTCCTCCTTTGGTTTTATTTTGTGGAAAATAAAAACCGTCTGTTCGATCCGACCGTGCACATTTTGTTTTCATGTATCCTCGCTCCAGCAGCAGAGAGTTACACGATACACCTTACAGCTAAGGAACAAAATGCAAACACAGAAGCTGAACAAAAAGGCTGCAATATTTCACACAAAGAACATTATATGATTTTTCCCCGCCGCCGTCAACCATTTCTCCATGAAGAGTGCCGGTTTATGATATAATGTACAAAAATGAGTAGTACATGTTTAGGTGATAAAAATGAAAAAACAAACAATTGATGAAGTGACGGCCTTTCATCAGAAAATGCTTTCTTTTTTCTTAACGAAATCTGAATCCGTCTCATTATCCGACTCGCTGTTATGGCTGGCCTCAGCTCTAGAATCCTGCTTTACATCTCTTTCATTGACCCTTTCACCGGCAGAATCAACACGTTTCACCATAAAAACAGAAGATGAACCGCATTATGCTCCGCTGAAAGAGAGTGACGGCCGTTTTATGATCAGGAATCAGACGTCCGGCAGATCCTTTTATCTGCGCTCGGAAGGCGGGCTGCCGATCCCGGAATCATTGCCTGAGATCGTTACTCAGTTTATTAATCAATCTGTGAGACAAAGCGGGCTGTTTGACAAAACGAAGCATCAGCGGAAAATTCACAGAATGACAGAAATGTTCCATTCGCTTTTGGACCAAAATGAGGTTTTGGAAAAACTGCAGGCAAGTTTGAGTACGGCTTTCCGGTCTTTCCGTTTTTCACTGTTTATCACGCAGGATCAGGATACGGACAGACAGCTTCCCGCAAAAGAATTACATATGGACGGAAAAGATGCCGATCCGTCTGCCCAGAAGGTTTATTTATCGGGGAGACTGCTCAGAAAAGGCAGGTCATCTGCTTATCTGCCGATCAAAGGCCAGCAGGGGACTTACGGGGTTCTGAAGACGGAGGGGCTGCAGGATGCCGTTCTTTCGTGCAGTACTCTCAGTGAAATGCTGCTGCTTGCGGGCGCAGCGGGAAAAGCATTTGAAAATGCGCAGCTCTATGAGCAATCGAAAAAAAGCATTGCGAATCTGGAGCTCATTAATGAAACATCGCGCCAGCTGAATCAGCGCCTCAGACTTACTGATACGATGCGGGAGCTCGCCGCCATTATGACCCAATCGTTTCATGCGGAAGAAGTGGCTTTTTTTCATATTGATCATTTTGAGACGCAAAATCTGCTTCCGGGACATACCGCTTTTTTTAAGACAGAACGTGCGAACCCCTATATCAGCATTGTGAAAGAAAAGCTCTTCGAGGGAGAAAAGGGCGTATTTATCGGCAGCGGAAAGACTGTATTCGGCGAAAACGGTTTCGGCTCGCTGATGGCGGTGCCGATGATCGAAAATGACACCGTCTTCGGGTTCGCGATTTTATTGAAAAAGGATTTGTATGCTTTTACTTTTGAAATGTATAAGCTTTTTCAAGCGCTCATTCACCATGCGACATTGGCGGTCACGAACTCCATGCTGCGCGACAGGCTTGAGCATCTTGTTCAGACAGACCAGCTGACGGAGCTGTATTCAAGAACCTATCTGGATGAGAAAATTCAATACA
The DNA here is from genome assembly GCF_053613335.1 of Bacillus sp. LR--39. Taxonomy (NCBI): domain Bacteria; kingdom Bacillati; phylum Bacillota; class Bacilli; order Caryophanales; family Bacillaceae; genus Bacillus; species Bacillus sp. LR--39. The sequence goes on from NZ_JBSIOT010000001.1 coordinate 116,065, forward strand.
GCATGAAAATTCATAAACGGGGTGTATTCATCCTCGTTGATATCGATAATTTCAAAAATATTAATGATACATACGGTCATCAAACGGGAGATTCGATCCTGATTCAGGTGGCCTCCGTTATGAAGAACCATATTCGTGAGCATGATGTCGCTGCGAGGTGGGGGGGCGAGGAGCTGGCTGTCTATCTGCCGAATATCAACGTGTCATCCGGAGAACGCATCGCTAAAAGGCTGGTTCGCGCCATCCGGGAAAACACCGAGCCGCGCGTGACGATTTCCTGCGGCGTTTCCTGCTGGTCAAAGACCGGCCCGATGCCGTTGAAATTGCTCGTTCAGCAAGCGGATGAGGCGCTTTATATCGCCAAACGGAACGGCAAAAACCGGCTGATCATCCATCAAAACAGTACGACGACATAAAAAAGGAGCCGGCCTGCCGGCCGGGCTCCTTTTTTTATCCTAATCGTTTTTCAAGCGTTTCAACAAACTTTGCTAAATAGGTTTCGTCCGTTTCATCAAAACGGTTTTTCACGGGGCTGTCAATGTCCAGCACACCGATCACTTCACCGTTTACACGGATCGGGAGGACGATTTCTGACTGGGAAGCCGCGTCACAGGCGATATGTCCCGGGAACGCATTCACATCGGCAATCCGCTGCACGTCGCCATTAGAGTAGGCAGTGCCGCATACGCCTCTGCCGAACGGAATGCGCACACAGGCAGGAAGTCCTTGAAACGGTCCGAGCACGAGCTCGCCCTCTTTAGCGAAGTAAAACCCCGCCCAGTTGACTTCATGTAATGAATGGTATAAAAGCGCTGACGCATTCGCGTAATTTGCGATCGCATCCGTTTCATCTTCTGTCATGGCTTCGAGCTGTTTAAGCAGAAGCTGATAACTTTTTTCTTTATCTCCGGATTGTTTTTCGACATGAAACATGGAAAACCCTCACTTTTTCTATAATATCAAACAAAGTTCCGGCCGTTCTGCCGGCATTTGTCGAGAAGTTCTTACAGGAACGGCGCCTTTCTGCTTGAATTGTTACACATAAAGGGGTGAGCCGTATGAAAGTAAGCACCAAAGACAAAATTATTAACGCCGCTGTCCAGCTGTTTAACCAAAAAGGTTATTCCGGCACGTCCGTCCGTGAAATCGCAAAGTCAGCTGATGTAAATGTTGCGCACATCTCCTACTATTTTAAAGGGAAAGGCGGATTAATGGAACATTTAGTTTCCGAGTTTTACGAAGGCTATACTGAAGCGCTGGAAAAAGCCGCCGTCAGTATGAACGGTGAAGACGCGCAGGAACGCATCCTGCGGGTGATTTTCGATATTTTATCCTATCAGCACGATAACCGTCAATTAACGCGGTTTGTGTACCGGGAAGTGACGATTGATTCCGTGCTGATCAGGGAAATTATGTCTACTTACTTAATGAAAGAAAAATATATTTTCCAGCTGGTGATTGAAGAAGGGCAGTCACGCCACAGACGGCTGACGCTGCCCGTGCCGCATTTTATTCTGCAGTTGAAGTCCCTCTTGATGATGCCGTATCTTCAGCCCCAATACATTACGGAGGTGCTCTATATGCAGCCTCATGAACCGTACTTTTATAAAAGGTATTTTGAAGAGATGAAGATCTGGATCAAAAGCGTGTTCCGACGGCCTGATGCGGCGCTTATGAAGTAATGATGCTTTTGTACGTTTCGTAGGAACTGCCGACATCTTCCGCTTGATGGGCGTCCGACCCGAATATGAGCGGGATTTTTTTTTGCTTCGCCGTCTCAGCCATCCAATCCTCCATGTATACTTCCCCGGCAAACTTCTTTCTGAGCCCGGATGTATTCACATCCAGCTCCATTCCGTGTTCTTTCACGGCGTCAAGACAGCGGGCCGCAAGCTCTCTTATTTGAGGTGACATGCTGTAAGGGAAAAGGCGCGCGAATTTTTTGACGAGCGTGATATGGCCGACCCGTTTTGGCTTAAAGGGGCCGAGCGGTGTTACAATGGAAGAATACACAGTTTCATAGTATTGTTCATATACGGCTTCAACGCTTCCGAATTGCGCGACAAGCTGCTGAAAGGCGTGCTCGTCAAAATCCAGGCATATATAAGACGGACCGGTCTTCAAAAAATGAACGGATAAAATGCCGTCATCCAGTGAGGGGCCGTACGTGTTCAGAAACGCCGCGGTTTCCTCTTCATACCCTGTGATAAAATCGGTTTCCAGCCCGGTCAGAATGCTGATTTGTCCATCGTATTCCTTTTTCAGGTGTGACAGCCGCTCCAAATAAACCTCCATCTGTCTGAGATCCATCGCGCTGTCCTGAAGCGGTACGGGATCTTGAAATGACGGAGGAAGGGGGGCGTGCTCTGTAAATGTGATCGAGTCAAAGCCTCTTTCCAGGGCCTTTTCGACATATTGTTTCAGCGCATCCTTCGAGCCGTGAGGGCAAAAAGGCGTGTGGATATGAGCGTCTCGTTTTTCCATTTGTGTCACTCCATTAAAAAATTGCAGAATCCTGCCGAAATTATGCAAAAAGTTTTTGATTTCTGGTCAAAAAATGTTGGTTACATGGTATCATAATAACAATGAAAACGACAGATTTTCTCAATACATATATTGAAATCTTTCTGAATACATAAAACACCCTGACAGATTAAGAGAACAACAAGGGGGCTCATTATGGAGTTAGTCATCGGATTATTGGTTATACTGCTCGCGCTCTTTGCGGCGGGCTACTTTTTCAGGAAAAAAATTTATACGGAAATTGACCGGCTGGAGTCATGGAAGATTGAAATTTTAAACCGTTCGATAGTGGAAGAAATGTCCAAGATCAAACATCTGAAAATGACCGGAGAGACGGAAGAGTTCTTTGAAAGATGGCGCGAAGAGTGGGATGAAATTGTCACAGCCCATCTGCCGAAAGTAGAAGAGCTCCTTTATGATGCCGAAGAGAACGCCGACAAATACCGGTTTAAAAAAGCGAATCAGGTGCTTGTCCACATTGACGACCTTCTCACTGCAGCCGAATCAAATATAGAAGGCATACTGCGTGAGATCAGCGACCTTGTGACGAGCGAGGAAAAAAGCCGCGGAGAGATTGAACAGGTGCGTGAGCGGTATTCAAAAGCGCGAAAAAACCTTCTGGCGTACAGCCATCTCTACGGAGAGCTTTATAACAGCCTGGAGACGGATCTCGACGAAATCTGGAGCGGCATAAAAGAGTTCGAAGAAGAGACGGAAAGCGGCAATTACATCAAAGCGAGAAAAGTGCTGCTTGAACAGGACCGCAGACTGGATCAGCTTCAGACATACATAGATGACGTTCCGAAACTGCTTGCGGACTGTAAACAGACCGTGCCGAACCAAATTGCCAAGCTGAAAGACGGCTACCGGGAAATGACGGAAAAAGGCTACAAATTAGAGCATATTCAAATCGAAAAAGAGCTGGATACACTCACAAATCAATTGAAACGGGCCGAAAACGCGCTTTTGGAAGAATTGGATGTCGACGAAGCGTCCGCCATTCTTCAGCTGATTGATGAAACCATTCAATCGATGTATGACCAGCTGGAAGGCGAAGTGGAAGCCGGACAGTCCGTATTAAGCAAAATGCCTGAGCTGATCATCGCGTATGAGAAGCTTGAGGAAGAAAAAGACCGAACAAAAACCGAAACGGAGCTCGTCAAGGAAAGCTATCAGCTGACGGCGGGTGAAATCGGCAGACAGCATGCCTTCGAAAAACAACTGGAAACGATCGGCCGGCTCCTTGAGCAGGCGAGAGAAAAGCTTGATGGTGAGCATGTCGCTTACTCTCTATTGATTGAAGAAGTCGAGGCCATCGAAAAGCAGATGGAAGAGGCTCAGAAAGAACATGCCGAATACCGTGAAAATCTGCAGGCGCTCAGAAAAGAAGAACTGCAGGCGCGGGAAACGCTGATGCATCTTCGGAAAACCATTTCTGACACGGCCCGAATGCTGCAAAAAAGCAACGTGCCGGGTATTCCTGAACAAGTCAAGGACAAGCTCGAAACGGCAAATCATCATATAGAAGAAACCGTCAGCCAATTGGAAGTGCTGCCGCTGAATATGGAGGAAGCCGCCAAACATCTGACCGAAGCCGAAAAGGCGGTTGAGGAAGTCAGCGAAGAGGCGGAAGATCTTGTGATTCAGGTGAAGCTGATTGAGCGGATCATCCAGTACGGCAACCGCTTCCGAAGCCAGAATCATATTTTATCCGAACAGCTGAAAGAAGCGGAACGGCTGTTTTACGCTTTCAGCTATAATGAAGCTTATGAGATGGCGGCAGATGCTGTTGAAAAAGCAGCTCCCGGCGCCGTGAAAAAAATTAAAGCTGATCAATCTGCTTCATAGACGCATAAGCAAAAACTGCACCCTGATGGAAATCAGAGGTGCAGTTTTTTAGTTTCTCACGGAATATAAAAAGCGCCTGCGGCTGATAAACGTCAAGCCGCAAGCGCTGAATGTTACGATTTTGCTTTATTTAATTCGATGGGCGGGCTGGTAAAAAACGTGATGATGCAGCCGATGATCGCTCCGGCAATGCCCGGAAGCACCCAGCCGATTCCCATGCTGTAAAGCGGAAGATTTGCGTTTAAGAATGAATCTAATGATCCGAGCGGAATGCCTGCTGCCTTCAAACCGTCCAAGATACTGAACAGCCCCGTTCCGATCAGGCAGGCGATATAGACTTCCCGTCTTTCCTTAAAGATTTTATCAATAAAGGAAAGGACGATAATGACAATCGCCAGCGGGTAAATCGCTGATAAAATAGGAACTGAAAATGCAATAATCTCAGCAAGTCCGAAATTTGAAATCGCCAGACTGAACAGCGTGACAATCGTAACCACCATTTTGTATGATAAAGCAGGAATCAATTTTGAAAAATATTCGCCGCAAGATGTGACAAGCCCGATGCTTGTCGTTAAACACGCAACGGTGATGGCAGAGCCGAGAACGATGTTTCCCAGTGAACCGAACAGGTAATCTGATGAAGCTGATAAAATCTTTGCGCCTTCGCCGATCGGACCTACAGCGTCCGTGCTTGTCGCTCCCAAATAGGCCAAAGATAAATAAATGAATGTCAAACCTGCCGCTGCAATCAGACCCGCTTTAATACAAGCGGCCGCGAGCGCTTTACGCTGGGTGACGCCCCTGCTTTTAACAGCGTTGACGACAACGACGCCGAAGACGATTGAGGCGAGCGCGTCCATTGTTTTATAGCCTTCCAAAAATCCTTTGAACACCGGCGTTCCGGAATATGCCTGATGTACGGCGCCCAGTCCGCCCATCGGAGTGACAATGGCTTTTACGACGATGATTAGAATAATACCGAATTTAATAGGAGTCAAAATCTTTCCGACTCTGTCAACGATTTTGGAAGGATTAAGAGCTAAATAATACGTAATAGCAAAAAAGATCAACGTGAAAACAAATAAAGATAATCTTTCCGGAATGCCGCTTAAAAACGGAACTGCACCGATTTCATATGAAACGGTTCCGGTTCTCGGAATCGCGAAAAGCGGCCCGATTGATAAATAAAGCACAACGGTGAAAATAGTCCCGAATACCGGATGAGCTTTATCGGCAAGCCCTTTCGCGTCTTTGCCCGTTAATGCGATGGCGATAATACCCAAAAGCGGCAGACCTACGCCGGTCAGTAAGAAACCGCCCATCGCTTTCCAGACATTATGCCCCGCCGCTTGCCCGAGCTCCGGCGGATATATCATATTTCCTGCCCCGAAAAAAAGTGCGAAAAGCATGAAACCGATAATAACGGTATCTTTGACAGGTAGTGAGTGTTTCATAAAAATCCTCCTAAATACTATGTTGAAATATTCTGTCAATTAATTGTCAGATAATATAACAAAACGAACATTACTTATTATATGGCAATGTACAGAGAAGTCAATACTCGATTTATTGCGAATTTATATTTACTTTTGTTATGGTAGCATAAATATCATACGATGTACCGTTTTCATTAAAGGAGTAAAAAAAATGATATATTTAGACAACAGCTCAACGACCGAGCCGTATGAAGAGGTTTTGGAAGTGTATAAACAGACGAGCAGCCGTTATTTCGGCAACCCTTCGTCTCTGCACCAGTTAGGAACTGAGACGGAACAGCTCCTTGAAGCGGCCGCTCAGCAAATAAAAAAAACCTTGCGTTTAAAAAATTATGATATTGTATTTACATCAGGCGCGACTGAAGCGAATAACGCGGCGTTAAAGGGAGCAGCCTGGGCAAACATGAGTAAAGGAAGACATATCATTGCTTCGGCGATTGAGCATCCTTCTGTGACGGAGACGCTTGATCAGCTGACAGAGCTGTTCGGCTTTGAAGTCACATATCTTCCGGCCGATCAAAACGGCTTCGTTTCTTTGAAAGACGTCAAATCGGCTATCAGGCCGGATACGATAATCGTCAGCGTCATGCATGTCAATAACGAAGTCGGCTCCATTCAGCCCGTAAAGGAAATCGGCGGGTTTTTGAAGCAGCACCGGAATATTCTGTTTCATGTTGATCATGTGCAGGGTATTCATAAAGTTCCTCTGTCTATAGAAGAAGCGGGCATTGACCTTTGCACCGTTTCAGGGCATAAGTTTCACGGCTTAAAAGGGACCGGAGCGCTTATCGTCAAAAAAGGAACGCGGCTCATTCCGCTTATAACGGGCGGCTCGCAGCAAAAAGGCGTCCGCGCCGGAACAGAACACACGGCAGGCGCCGTTTCCCTTGCGAAAGCGATCAATCTTTCCGCGCGTGACATGAACGAGCGGCTTTCTTCCATGGAGGCTGCCAAGAATGCGCTCATGGAAAGGCTGAGCGGGACGGACGGGGTCGTCATCAACACTCCCGCCGAAAACAGCGCGCCGCATATCATTAATTTTTCCGTTCCGGGCGTGAAGGCGGAAGTGCTGCTGCACATGCTTGAGGAAAAAGGAATATATGTCTCCACAACCGCGGCATGTTCGGCAAGAGAGCACAAACCGAGCCGTGTTCTTCTGCAAATGAATAAAGGCGAACAGATTGCATCAAGCAGCATCAGAGTCAGCCTGAACTTCAGCCATACGGCTGACATCACGGAGCCGTTTATGGCCGCGCTGGCGCCGGCTGTTCAAAAACTAAAAAAAATGATGAGGTAGCATATGAATTACGATCATATTTTAATCCGTTTTGGTGAAATATCCACAAAAGGAAAAAACAGACGCAGTTTTATTGAAAGATTAAAACAGAATATCCGCCTGGTATTAAAGGATTATAAAAAAGTAAAATACTTTTCAAACCGGGACCGGATGTCAATTACACTTAATGGAGAAAACCCGGAGGAAATTTGTTCCTTATTAAAGAATATATTCGGCATTCAAAGCTTTAGTCTCGCAATTAAATGCGAAAGCAAGCTGGAAGACATTAAAAAAACGGCTTTAGCCGCGATAGAAGGCGAATATAAACCGGGGAATACGTTTAAGGTCGAGACCAAACGGGCTTACAAGCAGTTTGAATTAGATACGAATGCGATGAACGCTGAAATCGGCGGCCATATTTTGAAAAACACGGATGGATTAACCGTCGATGTGAAACATCCCGATATTCCGCTTCGGATTGAAATCAGGGAGGAAGCGACATTCCTGACTATTCGTAACGAAAAAGGCGCCGGAGGCCTTCCTGTCGGTTCCGCGGGTAAAGCGATGCTGATGCTTTCCGGCGGTTTTGACAGTCCGGTCGCCGGTTTTTACGCGATGAAACGGGGATTATCTGTTGAAGCCGTACATTTCTTCAGTCCGCCGTATACGAGTGAACGGGCAAAGCAGAAAGTCATGGATCTCGCGGGATGCCTCGCAAAGTTCGGCGGCAGTATGACACTCCATATCGTGCCGTTTACAAAGACGCAGGAACTCATCCAAAAACAAATCCCGGAAAACTATACGATGACGGCGACGCGGCGTCTTATGCTGCAAATCGCGGACAGAATCAGAGAAGAACGAAAAGCGCTCGCGATCATTACGGGAGAAAGCCTCGGGCAGGTAGCGAGCCAGACGCTTGAAAGCATGTATGCGATCAATGCCGTGACGGCAACGCCGGTTTTGCGCCCTTTAATCGGAATGGACAAAACAGAAATCATCGAGAAATCAAAAGAAATCGGCACTTATGAAACAAGCATTCAGCCGTTTGAGGACTGCTGCACCATCTTTACGCCGCCAAGTCCGAAAACACGCCCGAAAAAAGAAAAAATCGAGCACTTCGAAAGCTTCGTTGATTTTGAACCGCTGATTGCAGAGGCCGCTGCCGGCATCGAAACCATCACTGTTTACTCAGAGCAGGAAGCTCACGATAAGTTTGCCGGCCTGTTTTAAAACTGTATACAATTACCAAAGTTTTTTTGAATGAAGACATGTGTTTTATCACATTCTATACTCACAAGGAGGTGATACACATGTCACAACAATCAAACAGCGGAAACAGCAACCAGCTTTTAGTGCCAGGCGCTGCTCAAGCTATCGACCAAATGAAGTATGAAATCGCTTCTGAATTCGGTGTAAACCTTGGACCGGAAACAACTTCTCGCGCTAACGGTTCTGTCGGTGGAGAAATCACAAAACGTCTTGTCTCTTTTGCTCAGCAAAGCATGGGCGGAAGCAGCCAGCAGCAGTTTTAATCACAACTTCACATAATGGCTAAGAGAGCGGGGAATTCCCCGCTCTTTTTTCATGAGTATAGATAGAAGGCGGGAAGCAATTTATGCATATTTTTATTGTAATGGCCTATGTTTATGTATAATGGGGAAAGAAAGTGAGGAGTTGTTCGTGTTAAAACGAGAAGATTTAATCGCCCCAAAGAACTATAACCTTGTAAATGAAATCGAAAAGTTCAGCCGTTCTAAAGAGAAGAACGCGCTTATATGGGAAGATCAAACAGGCGGCAAGAAAGTCTGGACGTATGAAAAATTGATGGAAGAAACGAATAAAATCGGAGCCCGCCTGAAAGGTCTCGGATTTGAAAAAGGCGATAAGCTGATTGTCATGGTTCCGAGAGTGCTTGAAGCGTATGCCGTTTATTTAGCGATCTTAAAAGCGGGGATGGTCGTCATTCCTTGCTCGGAAATGCTGCGCGCCAAAGACCTTGAATATCGGATCAAACACGCCGAAGTGAAAGGCGCTATCGTTTATCCTTCATTTATAAACGCGTTTGACGAGGTGAATACCGAGCAGCTGGTGACATTGTCAATCGGTGAAAATAATGTCGGCTGGAAAAACCTCCTAACGATTGAAGCGGACGGGGACAGTTTTCAAACAGCTGATACAACAAGAGAAGACATGGCGTTTTTGTCCTATACTTCAGGCACGACCGGCCAGCCTAAAGGCGTTGTACATACACACGGCTGGGCCTTTGCCCATTTAAAAACATCAGCCGGTGCATGGCTGGATATTTCTGAAGACGATACAGTGTGGGCCACCGCGGCGCCCGGCTGGCAGAAATGGGTGTGGAGCCCGCTGCTCGCAATTCTGGGAAGCGGCGCGACAGGAGTCATTTATCACGGCAGATTCAACGCCAAGACGTATTTAGAGCTGCTGGAGCGCCATCAAGTAAATGTCTTCTGCTGTACTCCGACAGAATACCGCCTGATGGCAAAAGTGGAGGAGTTGGACAAATATGATCTTTCTGCCCTTCACAGCGCAGTTTCTGCGGGTGAGCCATTAAACCGGGAAGTCATTGACGTATTCCGGAAGCATTTCGGCATTAAAGTGAGAGACGGATACGGCCAAACGGAGAGCACCCTGTTAGTCGGCGTCCTGAAGGACATGGATATTAAGCCGGGAAGCATGGGCAAACCGACCCCTGGAAATCAAGTGGAGATTATAAACGATAAAGGCGAAATATGCGAAACTGGCGAAACGGGCGATATCGCCGTGCATTTGAGCACACCGGCTTTATTCAAGGAATATTATAAAGATCCTGAAAGAACGAAAAAGCAGATTCGCGGAGATTACTTTCTTACAGGAGACCGCGCGAAAAAAGACGAGGACGGCTACTTTTGGTTTGAGAGCCGCAATGATGACATCATCGTCAGCTCCGGATATACAATCGGGCCTTTTGAAGTAGAGGACGCGCTCGTGAAGCATCCGGAAGTGAAAGAATGTGCCGTCGTGGCGAGCCCGGATGAAATCAGAGGTTCAATCGTAAAAGCTTATGTCGTTTTACAAGACGATGAAAAGCGCAGTGACGAACTTGTCAAAGAACTGCAAAACCACGTAAAAACGATTACGGCGCCTTACAAATATCCGAGAGAAATTGAGTTTGTCGAAAGCCTGCCGAAAACGGCGTCCGCAAAAATCAGACGTGTGGAGCTGAGACAGCGTGAAGAACGGCTGAAGGCTGATAAAAAAGCATAATACAGGATAAAGGGTGAGCGGGGATGAAAGCGATTTGGCACGGCGGCACCATCTATACAATGCTGGACAAGAATCATGTCACTGAAGCCGTTTATACCGAAGAAGGCGTCGTCAGGCAGACGGGCAGCTTCCGGGAGCTCCAAGGAACATACGGTTCGCCTGATACGGAGGAAATCGATTTACATGGAGCTGTCATGTTCCCGGGGTTTACGGACAGTCATATGCATTTAATCGGACACGGGGAAAAACAGCTTCGCCTCGATTTGTCGCAGCTGACGTTAAAAGAAGCGATACTGCGGGCCGCAAAAGAAGCAGAGCGTGAATTGGAAGATGGCGAATGGCTGATCGGCGAAGGCTGGGATGAAAATCTGTTTGAACGGCCGGTTTACGTCACGAAGCATGACCTTGACCCGCTCTTTCCCGACCGCCCCGTCCTGCTGAAGCGGGTATGCCGGCACGCCGCGGCGGTTAATTCGGCCGCATTGCGCGCGGCGGGAATTACAAACGAAACACCTGATCCAAACGGCGGGATTATCGTCCGGGATGGCACCGGTCCGACAGGCCTTCTGCTGGATAAAGCCCAAGAGCTTGTGACACAGGCCCTGCCGCCCGTCTCACTTCACTATGTCAAACGCGCGCTTCAAACGGCGATTACGGACTGCTGGTCAAAAGGCCTGACCGGCGGGCATTCAGAAGATCTGGCATACTACGGCGACGCGTCCGTTCCCGTTGCCGCGTACGAGTCATTAACCGGCAGCGGCCTTTATCCTTTTCGCGCCCATCTGCTCGTTCATCACGAAGCCGTCGACAGCTGGAGCGCTCTGGATAAATCGACCGGACCTTATCTGGAATACGGAGCGATGAAAATTTTTGCTGACGGCGCGCTCGGCGGCAGAACCGCTCTATTGAAAAAGCCTTATCACGATGATCCGTCAGTTTCCGGCGTTCAGGTGCATGATGACGAAACCCTTGCCGCTCTTGTTTATAAAGCGAGAGAGAAAGGGATGGAGATCGCCGTGCACGCGATTGGCGACCTTGCATTTGAAAAGGTGCTGGATGTTATCGAAAGATACCCGGCAAAGCCCGGACAGCTAGACAGGCTCATTCATGCGCAAGTATTAGATGACGGATTGATTGAAAGAGCCGCCCGGCTGCCGATCGGACTTGATCTTCAGCCGCATTTTGTGGCCAGTGATTTTCCGTGGGTGATTGACAGGCTCGGAGAAGAGCGGATGAAAACGGCTTTCGCCTGGAAAACACTGCTGTCAAAAGGGCTGTTGTGCGCCGGAGGTTCAGATGCCCCGATAGAACCGGCCGATCCGCTTCTGGGCATTCAATCGGCTGTGCTCCGTACGAGCAAGCAGCACCCGGAAGGTCCGGCCTATTATGAAAAAGAGTGCCTGACCGTGTACGAAGCCATTCAGCTTTACACGGAGGGAAGCGCGGCCATCATCCATAAAGAACATAGCCGCGGACGGATCGCCCCCGGCTATGATGCCGACTTTACCGTACTCAGCGGTGATCCGTTCAGGACGGACCCGAAAAAGCTTCATGAATTGGAAGCTGTCAAAACTGTCGTCGGCGGCCGTATCGTATATGAAAAAGAGGACAGGCAGTGATGCCCGTCCTCTTTTTTTATGATAAAAATGATCGTTTTACTTTTTCCCAGAAAGAGTTGTCTTTCAGTTTCACCGTTTTGATTTTTTTATCGGATAGTCTAATCTCAACCTTTTTGACATTCCGCGTGCTGAGCGCTTCATTATCAAGCCCGATAATCGGATGCTCATTGCCGTCTTGCACCACCTGCAGTGTCAGCTTCCGGTCTGAGCTTAAAATAAACGAAGATCCGAGTGTACGGTATGTGTTGTTGTTCAACGACGCCAGTTCGGATACCTGCATGCAGGAAATCAAAGGATCAACAACGGCGCCTGAAACAGATTTATTGTAGGCGGTGCTGCCCGTCGGGGTGGAAATGATCATCCCGTCTCCTCTGAATGTCTCAAAATGAAGATCATCAATTAACACATCCATCACAAACGTTTTAATAATGCTTGAACGGATGGAAACCTCGTTTAAACAGTGAAAATGATTGCTGCCGTCCACCGTGACGTGAATGAGCGGGTATTTTCTGACCTCAAGCTGTTCCGCGGTCATGCTGGCCGCCATTTTTTCAGGCTCATCGCTGTGAAAATCACAGTACAAATGGGCTTTCCCTTTTTTAGCGATGCCGACATACAGGCAGTCATCACGGAATCCGGTTTTTCTGACGGCTTGCAGAAATGAGCCGTCGCTGCCGATGCTGGCGATAATTCCGGCATCCTCCGGTTGAGCCGCAACTGTAAAACCGTGCGATTCAGCAAGCTGCTTCAAAGAGCTGACTTGTTCTTTTGTTTCGTTGTTTTGTTTGTGGAAAAAATAAACATTGCGGCGAAGATCGGTCATATCCCCATTCCCCTTTGCTGTCATATTTACGTTTTTCTCCCAGCAGGTATTGTGTTAAAATACCTGTGGCAATAGTGTAACATGTTTCCTGTTTATCCGTTAAGGGAAAGCGCTTCATGAAAAAAATGAATCTTTTTTTACGGGGGAACGTACGAATATTGACAGAAAAGGAGGAGAACAAATGAATGCAAAAAGATGGATTGCGCTCGTCATCGCGCTCGGCATTTTCGGCGTATCAGTCATTGCAAGTGTGACCGTCGGGGTGCTGAAGAATATCGGAGATACAGGGTCTGACTTTGCATCACTGACAGATGACACAGAAGAAGTGACACTGGATAAGGGCAGCCCCGGCAGTAAAATCGCCGTGCTTGAAGTGGACGGCACGATTGAGGATAACGGCGGGTCCGCTGGCCTGCTCAGCTCAGGCGGGTATGATCACAGATCATTTTTAAAACAGGTTGAGCGTGCGAAAGAAGATAAAAGCGTCAAAGGAATTGTACTGAAAATCAATTCCCCTGGCGGAGGCGTGTACGAAAGCGCGGAAATACATAAAAAACTGGAAGAACTAAAGAAAGAAACGAAGAAACCGATTTATGTATCCATGGGCTCCATGGCGGCTTCGGGAGGCTACTATATTTCAACGGCCGCCGATAAAATCTATGCTTCACCGGAAACGCTCACGGGTTCACTGGGCGTCATCATGGAAAGCGTCAATTATTCCAAGCTCGCCGATGAACTCGGCATCAAGTTTGAAACCATTAAAAGCGGCGCGCATAAAGACATCATGTCCCCGACCCGCGACATGACGAAGGAAGAAAGAAAGATCATGCAGACAATGGTCAACGATTCTTATGAAGGATTTGTCAATGTCATTTCAAAAGGCCGGCACATGTCAAAAGCGGATGTGAAAAAAATTGCCGACGGCCGTGTCTACGACGGCAGACAAGCGAAAAAAATCGGCCTCGTTGATGAGCTCGGTTTTTACGATGATACGATCAGTGCGATGAAAAAGGACCATAAAAATATGAAAAACGCTTCAGTCATCACATACGAGGAAGGATTCGGATTAGGCTCGCTCTTTTCCATGAGCGCAGCGAAAATGTTTAAAAGCGAAATTGATTTTCTGAATATGAAAGAACTCATTTCGCAATCCGGTTCGCCGCGGATGATGTATCTCTATGCAAAGTAGGGGGGAAGAAAGAATGGACGCGACTTACGAAGGCTTTCACGGCAAAGAAGAGGAAGCTGAACAACAGAGGGCGCCCGAGCAGGCATATGCGGGCTTTTGGATCAGGTTTTGGGCGTTTCTTCTTGATTGGCTGGTGGTCTGGGGGCTAAACCATCTCATCGTTTCACCGATTTTCACGCTGATGAAGCTCCCGGCAACAAGCGGAATGTTTACAATCTCAGCTTATTCCGTCACAACCCTGATCGTCTACCTCGCCTATTTTGTGTTCATGACGAAATGGTTTCATCAGACACTCGGCAAGATGGTCTTCGGGTTAAAGGTCACTTCTTTGACGCCCGGAAAGCCGCTGACTTGGAGCACCGTCATTTTCAGAGAAGCGGTGGGGCGTTATATCGATAAAATCTGGATTCTCTATATCGTCATTGCGTTTACGCCCAAAAAGCAGGGCATTCATGATCTGATCGCCGACACAACGGTGATTCACGAAGCGCTGTACCGCAAATAAAAGCAGTAAACCCGGAATAAACGTCCGGGTTTATTTTTTTTGGTTTTGGCGATAATGCTGCTAAGGAAGTGAAGCTTATGGGATATGCCGCAGCAGCTGTTATTCTCATTCTCATTTTGGCCTGGCTGCTCATGAGGATGAAAATTCATCTGACGCTCGAATATCTTCATGATAAAGATAACGACAAACTGACGTTTAAACTCTCGGCCTTATACGGGCTGATCCGTATTAAAAAAACGCTGCCCGTCATTAAGGTAAACAGCGAAGACGCGTCAATTGATGTCAAACAGGACACAAAATCAGAAATGAAAGGTCAGAAAAAAGAGAAGAAAAAAATCACATATGAAGATGTCAAACAGAGCATTCACAGAATAGAAATGATTCTGCACCAAGTCTTTCAGATGCGTCAAATCGGCGCCTCATTTCTTGCGGGAGTCCGTGTTACGAAGTTCGAATGGGTGACGGTTATCGGAATAAAGGACGCCGCCGTTACGGGAATCGCCGCCGGCGGGTTGTGGGCCGTAAAGGGAGGCCTTACGGCGATGCTGTATGATCATCTGCGTTTCATACATAAACCGGTGTGCGAAGTCATTCCGTCTTTTCAAGTGCCTGCATCCAAGACGCATTTGCAGTGTATATTCTTTTTTCGTTTTGGACATCTTATAGGTGCAGCTTTCAAATTGCTCAAATACGGGCGGAACGGACTTTCTATCATACGAAAGAAACAGCCGGTTCCGGTTGCTTCAAAGAATGATTCATCAGTTTAAGGAGGAGCGCATATGGCAGACCATCCCATTCAAGGTTTAATGAAAACCGCTATGGAAAATTTAAAAGAAATGATTGACGTGAATACAATCATCGGCGATCCTGTTGAAACGCCTGACGGCAGCGTAATCTTAACGGTTTCAAAGGTCGGATTCGGATTTGCGGCGGGCGGAAGCGAGTTTGGAGGAAAGCCGGCTGAAAAAAGAACCGATGATGATGAAAGAAAAGAGCAGAAGCTCCCGTTCGGCGGCGGAAGCGGCGGCGGAGTATCCATTACGCCGATTGCGTTTCTGATTGTCGGAACAAACGGGGTGCGTATGCTTCATTTAGACGAAAACACCCATCTGATTGATAAACTGTTAGACTCCGCGCCTCAAACGATTGAACGCATCCAGCATATGTTTAAAAAGAATGAAAAAGGCCGGAACCAAAAAAGAACGGATATCGATTTATAACAGAAAAGTTAACTGCCGCCCGCAGTTAGCTTTTTTTACGATGCGGCATAACCTTTGCAGTTTGCATAAAACTCGACTATGATAGAGCTATACATAGATAAAGGGAGGAATCAGAATGGCTGAAATTACATTTAAAGGCGGAGCCGTGACGCTGATCGGACAAGAAGTGAAACCGGGTGACCAAGCTCCTGACTTCACGGTTTTGACAAACGGATTAGAAGAGAAGACATTAGCAGATATGAAAGGGAAAGTAACGATCATATCCGTTATTCCTTCCATTGACACAGGCGTATGTGACGCGCAGACACGCCGCTTCAACGAAGAAGCCGCAAAACTCGGTGATGTGAACGTTTATACTATCAGCGCCGACCTTCCGTTTGCACAAGCGCGCTGGTGCGGAGCGAACGGAATTGATAAAGTTGAAACATTATCGGATCATAAAGAGATGTCATTTGGTGAAGCATTCGGTGTTCACATCAAAGAACTTCGTCTTTTGGCGCGTTCCGTATTCGTCCTTGATCAGGACGGAAAAGTCGTTTACGCGGAATACGTAAGCGAAGCGACAAACCACCCGAATTATGAAAAGCCTATCGAAGCTGCAAAAGCGTTAATCAAGTAAAGAGAGAAAAAGAGCTCCGGGTGCTGCCGCGGAGCTCTTTTCATGGCAAGGAGGAAACAGCATGCAACATGACCATGTCGGTCAGATTTATGAACTTTTAGATGAAGCCGCCCAAGTGATAGCAGAAGGCCTTCAGATTTCTTATATTGAGGGGCTTGCGGAAGCGGGAGAGATGTATTTTCTTGAAAAGGCCGACCAGCTTCCGCTTCAGGAAAAGAAAACCGGCGAGCTTAACAGCCTGCTCGCGAAAGCAGACTTCAGAAAATGGGAGCATGAATGGATCCGCAAGGCGTTCCAGCTCGCCATTTTAAAAGGGCTCAAAGATAAGTCCCATCCGAACAGACAGATGACGCCTGATACGATCGGCCTTTTCATCAGTTACCTCGTGAATAAATTTACGGGCGGCCGAAAAGGCCTGACATTGCTGGACCCCGCCTGCGGCACCGGAAATCTTCTGCTGACCGCGGCAAACCAGCTTTCTGACAAAGCGGGAAAAAGCTTCGGCATTGAAATCGACGATGTCCTTCTGAAGATCGCTTATGCTCAGGCGAATCTGCAGGAAAAAGAAATGGAGCTGTTCTGCCAGGACAGTCTTCAGCCGTTATTTATCGAACCGGCCGATGCGGTCATCTGCGATTTGCCGGTCGGCTACTATCCGAATGACGAAGGCGCTGAAGCGTTTGAGCTGAAAGCGGATGAAGGCCACTCATTTGCCCACCACTTATTTATTGAGCAGAGCGTCAAACATACAAAACCGGGCGGATACTTATTTTTTATGATTCCGAACCATCTGTTTGACAGCGCGCAAAGCGATAAACTGAAGCGGTTTTTTGCGGAAAAAGTGTATATCAACGCCCTTCTTCAGCTGCCGGCTACTATGTTTAAAGACGAAGCGCAGGCAAAGAGCATTTTAATCTTGCAGAAAAAAGGCGAAGACGCAAAGCCGCCGAAACAAGCGCTTTTGGCGAATCTTCCTTCTTTTGCGTACCAGCAGGCGATGCGGGAGATGATGGCAAAATTGGATCAATGGATTCAAACAGAAAAATAGTGGCGAAAAAGCAGTGCGAGATGCAAAATCCCGCGCTGCTTTTGCTTTTTAAAATGAATGGAAATCAGGAGGATAACACAAATTAAGGAAAGAAAATAACATTCCGTAAGGCCGTGCCGTCCATTTGGCACAAATAAAATTTATCAGAAAATATCGACTTCATATTGTAAGCGGTGCCAATATGGATGTTGACTTGAAATGCTGAGTTGACAATGTTTAAATGGAAAAGTCAGATATTTTTTGGACTGCAGTTATGGTCTGGGAAAAAAGAACGAACAAACGAAGAAGAATTTTGATAGGAGCGTCATTTATGTCTAAAATTATTGCAATTAACGCAGGAAGCTCATCTTTAAAATTTCAGTTATTCGAAATGCCTTCAGAAAAGGTGCTAACAAAAGGTTTAGTAGAACGGATCGGTATCGCCGACAGCGTTTTCACAATCTCTGTTAACGGCGAAAAAAATACAGAAGTGACAGATATTCCGGATCATGCGGTTGCGGTGAAGATGCTGCTTCACAAGCTGACTGAATTCGGTATTATAAAGGATTTAAATGAAATTGACGGAATCGGCCACCGTGTGGTTCACGGCGGAGAAAAATTCAGCGATTCTGTTTTGCTTACGGATGAAACAATCCGTGAGATTGAAGAGATTTCAGAACTTGCGCCGCTTCATAACCCGGCTAACATCGTCGGCATTAAAGCCTTTAAAGAAGTGCTTCCGAATGTGCCTGCGGTTGCAGTGTTTGATACGGCGTTCCACCAAACGATGCCTGAGCAATCTTACCTGTACAGCCTACCGTACGAATACTACGAGAAATACGGCATCCGCAAATACGGTTTCCACGGCACTTCTCATAAATACGTGACACAGCGCGCAGCTGAGCTTCTCGGCCGCCCGCTTGAAGATTTGCGTCTGATTTCCTGCCACCTCGGTAACGGCGCAAGTATCGCGGCCGTAGAAGGCGGAAAATCCATTGATACGTCAATGGGCTTCACACCGCTTGCGGGTGTTGCGATGGGAACACGTTCAGGAAACATCGACCCTGCATTGATTCCGTACATTATGGAAAAAACGGATCAGACGGCAGATGAAGTATTAAATACGTTAAATAAAAAGAGCGGACTGCTTGGCGTATCCGGTTTCTCCAGCGACCTCCGCGATATCGTGGAAGCTTCAAAAGAAGGAAACGAAAGAGCGGAAACGGCTCTTGAAGTGTTCGCAAGCAGAATCCATAAATACATCGGTTCTTACGCTGCGAGAATGAGCGGCGTTGACGCGATTATTTTCACTGCGGGTATCGGTGAAAACAGCGTTGAAGTCAGAGAACGCGTGCTTCGCGGCTTAGAATTCATGGGTGTATATTGGGATCCTGCGCTGAACAACGTGCGCGGCGAGGAAGCGTTTATCAGCTACCCTCACTCTCCTGTCAAAGTCATGATCATTCCGACTGACGAAGAGGTCATGATCGCACGCGACGTTGTCCGCCTTGCACAGTAATGATCGAAAAAAGCACATCCTTTAGGGTGTGCTTTTTTATTGAATGCCCCAGAATCAAACGTTACGATATGTTTAATACATAAACGATGAGGTGAAGCAATGAGTGTGCATGAACATAAACAAGAAGCCCCGTCAGCCGTGCGCTGCAAGGTGATTACAGTCAGCGACACGAGAACGAAAGAAACCGACAAAAGCGGGCGCGTCATGATGGACTTCCTCAGGGAAGCGGGATTTGAAACGGTCGCTTATGACATTGTTAAAGATGAAAAAGATGAATTGCAGAAAGCCGTTTTATCCGGCTGTATGGATGAATATACAGATGCGGTGCTGTTAAACGGAGGGACGGGCATTGCCGAAAGGGATGTCACAATTGAAGCGGTCACGCCGCTGTTTTCAAAAGAACTCCCGGGATTCGGCGAGCTGTTCCGCATGCTGAGCTATACGGAGGACATCGGTTCCGCCGCCATTTTGTCCAGAGCGGCAGCGGGTGTGATCCAAAATACCGCAGTCTTCTGCACGCCCGGCTCCACAGGCGCCGTAAAGCTTGCGATGAGTAAACTGATTATACCTGAACTGCCTCATGTGCTCCGGGAAATTCGAAAAGATTTATAAATGTATAAAAAGGCTCTGCTCCGCTCAAAAAATTGGGTGGGGTTTTTTTTATAAAAGGCTTGAAAAAACAGAATTTACTTGTTACAGTGTATACATACAAAATGCATTTTTATTAATTAAAACTAATTTTTATACAAAAGGGAGCTTTTAACATGGCAGAACAAAAAAAGGTTGTATTGGCATACTCAGGAGGTCTTGATACTTCTGTAGCGATAAAATGGCTGCAAGAACAGGGATACGATGTTGTTGCCTGCTGCTTAGACGTAGGGGAAGGAAAGGATTTGGCATTCGTTCAGCAAAAAGCGCTGGAAGTAGGTGCCGTAAATTCCTATGTGATTGATGCGAAAGAAGAATTCGCCCGGGAGTACGCGCTCATTTCTATGCAGGCCCATACAATGTATGAAGGCAAGTATCCGCTCGTATCTGCATTATCCCGTCCATTAATCGCGAAAAAACTCGTTGAAGTCGCGGAAAAGGAAAAAGCGGTGGCCGTAGCGCATGGCTGCACGGGAAAAGGGAACGATCAGGTTCGTTTTGAAGTATCCATTAAATCATTAAATCCTGATCTGGAGGTCATTGCTCCGGTCCGTGAGTGGCAATGGTCGCGTGAAGAAGAAATTGAATATGCTGCAAGCCGCGGCATTCCGATTCCGATCAATCTTGACAGCCCGTATTCCATCGACCAGAACCTATGGGGACGCGCCAACGAATGCGGTATATTAGAAGACCCGTGGGCGGCGCCGCCTGAAGGGGCATATGACCTGACAGCATCTCTTGAAAACACGCCGGACGTTCCGGAAATCATCGAAATCGCATTTGAAGCCGGTGTTCCGGTTTCAATCGACGGCGTAACCTACCCGCTCGCTGATTTAATTCTCAAGCTGAACGAGACTGCCGGAAAACACGGCATCGGCCGGATTGACCATGTGGAGAACCGCCTGGTCGGCATTAAGTCCCGTGAAGTTTACGAGTGCCCGGGCGCGATGACTTTGATTACGGCTCACAAAGAGCTTGAGGATCTGACTTTAGTGAAAGAAGTGGCCCATTTCAAACCGGCAATTGAACAAAAACTGTCTGAAATCATCTATAACGGTTTATGGTTCTCGCCGTTAAAAGACGCGCTGCTTGCATTCCTGAAAGAAACTCAAAAACACGTCACCGGCGTCGTGCGCGTCAAGCTGTTTAAAGGCCATGCCATTGTAGAAGGACGTAAGTCGGAATATTCACTCTATGATGAAAAACTTGCGACATATACAAAAGACGATGCTTTTGACCATCACGCGGCAATCGGTTTCATTGAGCTTTGGGGGCTGCCGACAAAAGTAAACAGCATTGTGAAAAAGAAGGAGCAGATTGAAGCATGAAGAAGCTTTGGGGAGGCCGTTTTCAAAAAACACCGGAAAAGTGGGTCGATGAGTTCGGCGCATCCATCACATTCGACCAAAACTTAGTCAAAGAGGATATTACAGGGTCTCTCGCTCATGCGGCAATGCTGAAAAAA
This sequence comes from Bacillus sp. LR--39, assembly GCF_053613335.1. Classification (NCBI taxonomy): domain Bacteria; kingdom Bacillati; phylum Bacillota; class Bacilli; order Caryophanales; family Bacillaceae; genus Bacillus; species Bacillus sp. LR--39. The sequence continues at coordinate 137,109 of NZ_JBSIOT010000001.1, forward strand.
TGCGGCATTCTGACGGAAGAAGAAGAAGGCGCCATCCGACAGGGGCTGCAGACCCTCCTGCAAAAAGCAGAGGAAGGAACACTTGAATTCTCTGTTGATTATGAAGATATCCATTTGAATATTGAAAAAATGCTGATCGAAGAAATCGGACCGCTGGGCGGCAAGCTTCATACCGGCAGAAGCCGGAATGACCAGGTGGCGACCGACATGCATTTGTATTTGAAAGATCATGTCTCACATATCATCGTGCTGATTGAACAGTTCCAAAAAGCGCTGATCGAAAAAGCGGAGGCCAATGTCGAGACCATTCTGCCGGGGTACACCCATTTACAGCGGGCTCAGCCGATTTCTTTCGCCCACCATCTGCTTGCTTATTTTTGGATGCTTGAACGGGATAAAGAGCGTTTTCGCGATGCTATGAAGCGGATTAACATATCGCCGCTCGGATGCGGGGCGCTTGCCGGAACCACGTTTCCGATAGACCGTAACTATTCGGCGGAGCTGCTCGGTTTTGACTCCATTTATGAGAATAGTCTTGACGGAGTCAGTGACAGAGATTTTATTCTCGAGTTTTTAAGCGGCAGCAGCATGCTGATGATGCACCTTTCGCGTTTATCAGAAGAAATCATTCTATGGTGCTCGCAGGAATTCAGATTCATTGAACTGGATGATACGTATGCGACGGGAAGCAGCATGATGCCGCAGAAGAAAAACCCCGACATGGCGGAGCTGATCCGCGGTAAAACCGGACGCGTATACGGTGATATGATGGGGCTTTTCACGATTATGAAAGGGCTCCCGCTCGCTTACAACAAAGACCTGCAGGAAGATAAAGAAGGCATGTTTGATACGGTGAAAACCGTTGAAGGAAGCCTTCAGATTTTCACGGGCATGATTGAAACGATGAAAGTAAACAAAGACATCATGAAACAAGCGACAAAACAAGATTTTTCAAACGCGACGGAACTTGCCGATTATTTAGCTAAAAAAGGCATGCCGTTCAGAGAAGCGCATGAAGTGGTCGGCAAGCTTGTGTACAGCTGCATTGAAAAAGGAATCTATTTAAGTGATATGGCATTTGAAGAATTCCTTCAAGCCAGCAGTCTCTTTGAAGAAGACATCTATACCGTGCTCGATCCGCATCATGCGGTTGAAAAAAGAATGAGCGCCGGCGGAACGGGTTTTCAGCAGGTAGAACAGGCGCTCGTAAAAGCAAAAGCCTGCGCCGGCATTTAATTTGCTGAAATTCCCTTCATATTTTCCCGTCATATCAGACACCCTACATCTATAAAGATGGGAGGTAGAAGGAATGCGCAAAGAACAAGACCGTTACATCTATGATGAAAAAGAAAGTGAAGAAACGGCCAGGCTCATTTCAGAGGCATACGAAAGCGGTTATGTCGGCATGGAGGAAGCCTCTGCTCCTTCAGAAAATTAAGCTGTCTGTAAAGACGGCTTTTTTTTCGTGCGGACGAAGTGCAAAAAAGTGATATTGCCGTTTGTTTATAGTAAAGTAGAGGGAGAAACGTCTTGATTTTATTGAAGCGGCTACGTTGCCTGGGGAGGGTATTCAATGTGCGACATGCTCTAATCACTGCCGGTACAAAGGGATTGGGCCGAAAAGTGACTGAAATGCTTCTGGAAAAAGGCTTTTCTGTCACAGTGAATTACAGACAAGACGAAGAAGCGGTCGCCTGTCTGAAGGCGGATTATCCCGGGTGCCATGACAGATTGCAATTCGTTAAGGGCGATGTAACCCGGAAAGAAGATCTCATGCGGATCGCCGATGCAGCCCTTCAGCGGTTTGGAAGGATTGACATACTGATTAACAATGCCGGGCCGTACATATTTGAGCGCAAAAAGCTTGCCGATTATTCCGATGACGAATGGTATGACATGCTTGAAGGGAATTTAAGCGCCGTTTTCCATCTGTTTAAAGCGGTTATCCCGGTCATGAGACAGCAGCGGTTCGGCCGGATTATTACATACGGTTTTCAAGGAGCGGACCATGCCCCCGGCTGGCTTCACCGTTCCGCTTTCGGAGCGGCTAAAGTCGGATTGGCTTCGTTAACGAAAACCATTGCGATTGAAGAAGCTGAATCAGGCATTACGGCCAATATGGTCTGTCCGGGTGATATTGTAGGAGATATGAAAGAAGCGTCTATAGAGGAAGCAAGACGGAAAATCGGCAAAGAAAAGACGCCGATCGGCAGGTCCGGAACCGGAGAGGATATTGCGAGAATCATCGCCTTTTTATGTGAAGAAGATTCCGATCTTGTAACCGGAACGGTCATTGAAGCAACAGGCGGGCTGAATGTGATTAACAGGCATCAATCCCTGTAAGTTTTTTCGTTTGTCAAAAAGGGAACTTGATAAATATTAATTTTTTATGAGGTGAAAACAATGAAAGTGACTTATCACGGACATTCTGTCATTCAAGTGGAAACGAAAACCCATAACATTATTTTTGATCCGTTTCTGACCGGAAACAGTCTGACAAATTTGAAACCGGAAGAAGTGAAAGCGGATGTCATCCTGCTTACTCACGGACACAATGACCATGTCGGAGATACAGAGCAGATCGCCAAACAAAACGATGCGCTCGTCATTGCGCCGAATGAGCTGGCCGTTTATCTCGGCTTTAAAGGTTTAAAGGTCCACCCGATGCATATCGGCGGGGCGCGCCAATTTGATTTCGGCAAAGTGAAACTGACACAGGCATTCCACGGATCGGCGGTCACTGATGAAGAAAACAAAACTATTACGTACACGGGGATGCCGGCCGGGATTTTATTGACGATTGACGGCAAGACGATTTTCCACGCCGGGGACACGGCGTTGTTCTCAGATATGAAACTGATCGGGGAACTGAACCACATTGACCTGGCGTTTCTGCCGATCGGTGATAACTTCACCATGGGCCCTGAAGATGCGAAACTCGCGGCTGAGTGGCTGAGAGCGAAACAGGTCGTTCCCGTTCATTACAATACATTTCCCGTCATTGAACAGGACCCTGACGCTTTCGCCGAAAGTCTGCCCGGAGGCGTCGGCAAAGTCATGGCGGCCGGCGAGACCATTGAGCTTGCCTGACATATGTGTCAAAGACCTTCTGAATCAAGCATTCAGAAGGTCTTTTTGTGATGCCGCCTTTTTTCGGGCGTCTCATTGCGAATGAATCCCCCGTACCCTTATAATAAAAGCAGAAGACTGTCCTTAGAGGTGAAACGCTTGGCAACAAAGCATGAACAAATCCTATCATACATAGATTCGCTTCCTGTCGGTGAAAAAATTTCGGTCAGAAGAATTGCGAAAGAAATGAAAGTCAGTGAAGGAACGGCTTACAGAGCCATTAAGGAAGCCGAAAACAAAGGATTCGTTTCCACTATTGAACGTGTGGGGACCATCCGGATTGAACAGAAGAAAAAAGAAAATATTGAAAAGCTGACATACGCCGAGGTCGTCAATGTGATAGACGGCCAGGTGCTCGGCGGAAAAGCCGGTCTGCATAAAACGTTGAATAAGTTTGTGATCGGCGCGATGGAGCTTGACGCGATGATGCGTTATACGGCGGCGGGGAACCTGTTAATCGTCGGGAACCGAATCAACGCCCACCGCCAGGCGCTTGAAGCGGGCGCGGCTGTTTTGGTAACAGGAGGGTTTAATACCGACGACAGCATTATCGAGCTGGCCGATATGCTTGAGCTTCCGATTCTCTCCACGAGCTACGATACCTTTACGGTAGCCGCGATGATCAACCGGGCGATCTATGATCAGCTCATAAAAAAAGAGATTGTGCTCGTGGAAGACATTTTGACGCCCGCAGATCGGACAGTGACGCTGTCCCCTAAGGATAAGCTGGAGAAATGGTACGAAAAAAACTATGAAACCGGACACGGCCGCTTCCCGGTTATCGATCAGCAGATGAAAATCCACGGAATCCTCACATCGAAAGATATCGCGGGGCATGACCGGTCAGTTCCGATTGAAAAAGTAATGACCAAAAACCCTGTCACGGTGATCGGGAAAACATCTGTCGCCTCAGCGGCTCAAATGATGGTTTGGGAAGGAATTGAAGTGCTTCCGGTGACAGACGGGCATCACAAAATGATCGGAATGATCAGCCGCCAGGATGTCTTAAAAGCGCTTCAAATGGTTCAAAAGCAGCCTCAGGTCGGGGAAAAGCTGGATGATATTGTTTCAAGGGGATTTAAAGAAGAGGAAGATGACAAAACGCCGGCCGTTTATCAATATGAAGTCACGCCGCAAATGACCAATCAGCTCGGCACGATTTCTTACGGGGTGTTTACGACGATTTTAACCCAGGCCGCCAGCCGATTTTTACGCTCCCGCAAACGCGGCGAGCTGGTCATTGAAAGCATTACGATTTTCTTCCTGAAGCCCGTACAGATGGAGTCGGTCATTGAAGTGAAACCGCGCATTTTAGAGGCGGGCCGGAAATTCGGGAAAATGGAAGTGGAAGTGTCAAGCCAAAGCGGCATCGTTTCAAAAGCGATGCTCATGGTGCAGCTGATGGAGAGAAGTTAAGGGACGCACCCGGGTCCCTTGGCATTCATTATGCGTGGTCTCTCTCCGCTTCCTTTGCATGGATGGGCTCATAGTGCTTATAGGCTTTATACCCGGCCCATGCGCTGCCTGCTCCGATTAAAATGAAGACGCCGCCGATGACCAGGGTCAGGACAGAGTGAAACAGAATCATTTGGTTTACTCCGTACAAAAGCACCAGCGCGCCTAATGCCATACTTGATTTAGCCGAAAAACATTCCTTCTCCAGCGCCCGTTTCGTCTGGATTCCTTTTACTTTGTAATACACGTAAAAGCAGGCAGAAAGCCCGATGAGAAAAACAAAAACCAGCATAAATGAAATCCTCCATTATATGAGTTTGCAAAACCGTTTATACCGTTGCTGAAAGATTTTCCTTTTCCATGGATAAAGAGTATGATTAAATGAATAAAAACAAAAAGGAGAAAACGATGAAATCCGAACTGATCAGAACCATATCATTATATGACACCATTATCTTACATAGACATGTGAGGCCTGACCCGGATGCCTACGGTTCACAGTGCGGCCTTACGGAAATCCTGCGGGAAACGTATCCCGAAAAAAATATTTTTGCCGTCGGACAGCCTGAGCCGTCCTTGTCTTTTTTATATTCCCTCGATGAGGTGGATGACGAAACCTATAAAGATGCTCTTGTCATCGTGTGCGACACCGCAAACCAAGGCAGGGTCGACGATCAGCGCTACCATTCCGGCGCAAAGCTCATGAAAATAGACCACCATCCAAATGAAGATCCGTATGGCGATCTGTTATGGGTCGATACGAATGCAAGCTCCGTAAGCGAAATGATCTATGAACTGTACCTGGAAGGAAAGCAGCACGGCTGGAAACTGAATACGAAAGCAGCTGAGCTGATCTACGCGGGTATCGTCGGTGATACGGGGCGTTTCTTATTCCCGAACACCACAAAAAAGACATTAAAATACGCGGGAGAGCTCATTGAGTTCCCATTTTCATCGTCAGAGCTGTTCAATCAATTGTATGAAACAAAATTAAATGTGGTGAAGCTTAACGGCTTTATTTATCAAAATGTGTCACTGTCTGAAAACGGCGTCGCTTCCGTTTTCATTAAAAAAGACATTTTGGAGACATATGGAACCACCGCTTCTGAAGCGTCGCAGCTTGTCGGAACACTCGGAAATATTTCGGGTATCCGCGCTTGGGTGTTTTTCGTAGAAGAAGACGATCAAATCAGAGTCCGGTTCCGTTCAAAAGGTCCGGTCATCAACGGAATTGCCCGGAAATACAATGGCGGCGGACATCCGCTTGCGGCCGGCGCATCCATCTTCAGCTGGGATGAAACCGATCAGATTCTTGCTGATCTGGAAGAGGTATGTAACGAACACAAGTAGAGGGGAGACCCTCTTTCTTAGTGTTCATCTGTCACGGGGATGAACCAGCAGCCGAAATCAGTCAGGTCTTCGTAGACGCGGAGATTACAGATTTGGAGTTCTTTTTTTATGAGGGAAGCGAGTGTGTCTGTTTCTGCATATGCGGAATAGCCTTGTCTGATTCGGGCTGCATGATCTTTTGCCAAGCGGCGTTCACTAAAAACCTCCATTTTCCCTTCCTCCCTTCAGAATCTTGAAAATGTCTCATCTACAGTTTATAAAAAAGCGGAGAAAAAAGCGACAGGTCTATGGAAATTTTTTAAAAATGACATAATTACGTCGCAAAAGAAATATGAATTTCGACAGACAATCTCGTATAAATCGTCAGTTCCTTTACTTCAGCCTTAAATTCCTTCTCATTTATGGTGTATATCTTGTTTTCGATCGTCCGTTTTAAAAGTTCCTTTGTTTTATACACACTTTCAATATCCTTTGTGATGACTTCAGAAATATTATCTTTCACTTGTTCCTCAAATTTCATCTTGTCAGGCTGAGCGATTCTGTATTTTTCCCCATTGATCAGCTTCACATCAACACTTTGGATGAGAAGTCTTTGCTTATTATCCTCATTTAATTTATGAAGATCCTTCTGATAGATCGAGATTTGGTTTTTTAAATCCCGCGCGTGCTCACGCTGCTTTTCAATTAACGTCACCTGTTCTTCCTGAAACGTTCCGTATGTAAACAGAAAGAACAGCCAGCTGACGATGGCTCCGCACATCATTCCCGCAAAAAAACGCTGCCATCCCGGTTTTTTATAATACTCGGGAATTCTCATGATGACATATTCTCCTGGGTCAGCCATGAAATAATCAGCCAGCCGGTCTGCGCGCCGCCCATTGCTGAAATAATTAAAAGAAGCTGTTTGAAGATGTCGCGCGTGTTGCCTTCAAACAGCCCCCGCTCGAAACTGTATACCGCGTCAAATGTTCCCCCGATGGCCGCGACAAGCGCCCAGATCTTCAGCCTGTTCGCCAATTTTGTGATCGCTGTCAGCGGAGGCTCACCTGATAAATAAGCTCCGAGTCCGCCGATCAGCGCGCCGCCGAGCAACACACCGAGGGCGATAAAATAACTGCTGATGAAATTCGCCATAAATCCGGCTTCCTGATCCATATATACACCACCTCACTTTTCTATCATATTGAGCGAAACGGACAAGTATGATGATGAGTCAAAAAAAGAACATTTGTTTCTTAAGAAAACCCGTCTTATAATGTAGAAAGGCAAAATGAACGTATGGGAAAGGAGTGGCGGCATTGTCTTTTGTTCACCTGCAAGTACATAGCGGCTACAGCCTGTTAAACAGCGCCGCTTCTGTAAAAGAGCTTGTTACTCAAGCGAAGGAACTCGGATATTCATCATTGGCGCTGACGGACGAAAATGTGATGTACGGCGCCATTGAGTTTTATAAAGCATGCAAATCAAACGGAATTAAGCCGATTATCGGTCTGACGGCTTCTATATACACGGACGATACGGAGCTTGAAGCACACCCGCTCATTCTTTTAGCAGAGACAAACACCGGCTATCAGAACCTGGTGAAAATCTCAAGTGCGCTGCAATCCATGGCAAAGGGCGGCATGAAGCGAAAATGGATGAAGAGCTATCGTGAGGGGCTGATCGCCATTACGCCCGGTGAAAACGGCTACATTGAAAGCCTGCTTCAAACCGGGAAGTTTGAAGAAGCGGTCCGGGCTGCCGAAGGATTCCGGGAGCTGTTCGGAGACGGCCGTTTTTATTTAGGATACCAGCCGTTTAAAGGACATGAGACGTTATCAGAAGAGATTCTCCGTCTGTCAGCCGAAACGGAAATCGCTGTCTGCGCTGCGGGGGATGTCCGTTATATCAAGAAAGAAGATCAAGATGCGTACCGCTGTCTGTGCGCTATTAAAGCCGGAGAGAAGTGGGAGGATCAGAGCGGGGATCTGCCGGACTTATACTTGAGGACGCCTGAAGAAATGGCAGAGCTTTACACGCGGCATCCGGAAGCGATTGAAGCAGCCGCGCGTATCGCCCGGCAATGCCGGGTCGATGTCAGCCTCGGACAGACACAGCTTCCGTCTTTTCCGGCACCGGACGGCAAATCAGCCGATGACTATTTGGCGGAGATCTGTCATGAGGGGCTGCGCCTCCGTTTCGGCACTCCTGATGAGCGCGCTGTCCGCCGGCTTGAATATGAGCTGGACATCATCAGGCGCATGAAATTCAGTGATTATTTTCTCATCGTATGGGACTTTATGAAGTACGCGCATGAAAAGGGCATTGTGACAGGCCCGGGAAGGGGGTCCGCGGCAGGCTCGCTTGTCGCTTACTCCCTTTTCATTACCGACGTGGATCCGCTTAAACATTCTCTGCTGTTTGAGAGGTTTCTTAATCCCGAGCGGATCAGCATGCCGGATATTGATATCGATTTCCCTGATACGAGAAGGGATGAGGTCATTCAGTATGTACAAAATAAGTACGGGGCCATGCACGTCGCCCAGATTATCACCTTCGGGACATTGGCCGCAAAGGCGGCGTTAAGGGATACCGGGAGAGTGTTCGGAATCAGCCCGAAAGAAGCCGACCAGCTTGCCCGCCTGATTCCGTCAAAACCGGGAATGACGCTTGAGGAGGCGAGGCGGCAGTCCGCTCAGCTGAACAGGCGGCTGTCCGAATCCGCCGTTCTTCATAAAGTGTTTCAGATCGCAAGGAAAATTGAAGGTCTTCCGCGGCACACGTCAACACACGCGGCCGGGGTCGTTCTCAGTAAAGAGCCGCTTTCGGAAGTTGTCCCTCTTCAAGAAGGGCATGACGGCGTGTATTTAACGCAGTATGCGATGGATCACTTGGAAGATCTCGGTCTTTTAAAAATGGACTTTTTAGGTTTGCGCAACTTGACGCTTATTGAATCCATTAAAACGATGATTGAAAAAGAGACGAATACGAAAATTGATTTTTCCGAGATTTCTTATCAGGATGAAAAAACGTTCTCACTATTGTCAAACGGTGATACGACGGGTATTTTCCAGCTGGAATCATCAGGAATGAGAAACGTATTGAAGCGCCTGAAGCCGTCAAGACTGGAAGACATTGTCGCGGTTAACGCGCTTTACAGGCCGGGACCGATGGAAAATATTCCGTTATTTATCGACCGGAAACACGGGCGGGCGCGTGTGGAAGTGCCGCACGAGGATGTAAGAAATATTCTCAGTGACACTTACGGCGTCATCGTCTATCAAGAACAGATAATGATGATCGCCTCGCGCATGGCAGGGTTTTCATTAGGTGAAGCGGATCTGCTCAGACGGGCTGTCAGCAAAAAGCAAAAGGACATTCTGGACAGAGAGCGAAGCCATTTTGTTGAAGGGTGCATAAAAAAGGAGTATTCTGTAGTCACTGCAAACGAGGTCTACGATCTGATTGTAAAATTCGCTAACTACGGATTCAACAGAAGCCATGCTGTCGCATACAGCATGATCGGCTATCAGCTCGCCTATTTAAAAGCGCATTATCCGTTATATTTTATGTGCGGGCTGTTGACGAGCGTCATCGGCAATGAGGACAAAATATCGCAATATCTGCATGAAGCGAAGGGGAGCGGGATTCAAGTCCTTCCGCCGTCAATAAACAAAAGCGGTTTTCCGTTTGCGCCGGAAAACGGAGCCGTCAGATACAGTTTGCGGGCCGTTAAAAACGTAGGCGTCTCGGCAGTGAAAGATATTTATAAAGCAAGAACACATAAACCGTTCGAGGATCTTTTCGATTTCTGCTTTCGCGTACCCGCAAAAAGCGTGAATCGGAAAACCATCGAAGCCCTTATATTTTCTGGCGCCATGGACGAATTCAATCAAAATCGCGCCGCCTTGCTGGCCTCCGTTGATGTGGCTTTAGAGCACGCTGAACTTTTTCGTGCAGACGATGACCAAATGGGATTGTTTTTGGAAGAATCGTTCTCCATTAAGCCAAAATATGTAGAGGCTGAGGAATTTCCGCTCGTGGACAAGCTTCGGTTCGAAAAAGAAGCTCTCGGTGTTTATTTCTCAAGCCATCCTTTATCTGCTTTCAGGGATCTCCTGAAAAAAAGGGGGGCGCAAGCGATCACAGCAGCGCGGCAGATGCCGAAGGGACAGCTGTCAATCGGCGCTTTGCTCGCGGGCATCAAAACGATTCGGACAAAGACAGGTCAGCATATGGCGTTTCTCACATTAAGCGATGAAACGGGAGAAATGGAAGCCGTCGTGTTTCCTGACCAATATAGAAGGCTGTCTCCGCTGTTAAAAGAAGGCGCGCTTTTATTCGCCGCCGGAAAAATGGAAGAGCGTCAGGAGAAGACACAATTCATCATGTCATCCGCCTCTCTTCTTGAGCAGACGGAGGCAGACAGAGCGCCGTCTGTTTACATCAAAATCGAAGGCAGCCGGCACAATCAGGAGTTTTTGGAAAAGATGAAGCGTATTTTACTGGAGCATAAAGGGGAAACCGGCGTTTATCTTTATTATGAAAAAGACAAGCAGACGATCAGGCTGCCGGATACTTTTCATATTCAGGCGGACCATCAGGCGTTATACCGCTTAAAAGAGCTGCTGGGCCGCGAAAACGTCGTGTTAAAATAGTGGTAACAATAATCATTTTGTTATACAATTGAAACAATTGTGCTATCTTATTTAAAGATTCTGAAATTTTTCACCTCCAGCGATTGTACCAGTCTATGCGGCAGAATATGTAACAAAGTACTTAAAAGGAGTGTTTAGAATGTCATTAAGAGAAGAAGCGTTACATTTACACAAAGTAAACCAAGGAAAGCTGGAATCAAAAGCAAAGGTAGAAGTCAGAAACGCGGACGACTTAAGCCTTGCCTATTCTCCCGGAGTAGCTGAGCCTTGTAAAGAGATTTATGACGATAAAAACAAAGTATATGATTATACAATGAAGGGGAACATGGTAGCAGTCGTAACAGACGGATCAGCCGTTCTCGGTCTCGGTAATATCGGGCCTGAAGCTTCACTTCCGGTCATGGAAGGGAAAGCGGTGCTGTTCAAAAGTTTCGCGGGCGTGGATGCATTCCCGATCGCGCTTGACACAAACGATGTGGACAAAATCATTGACACTGTGAAGCTGCTTGCACCGACATTCGGCGGTGTCAACCTTGAAGATATTGCGGCGCCGAACTGCTTCATTATCGAAGAGCGCCTGAAAAAAGAAACAAACATTCCGGTTTTCCACGATGATCAGCACGGCACTGCCATCGTAACCGTTGCCGGACTTGTAAATGCGCTGAAATTATCAGGAAAATCCATGTCATCCATTAAAGTTGTGGCAAACGGAGCGGGAGCGGCAGGCATCGCGATCATCAAGCTTCTTTACCATTTCGGCGTACGCGACATCGTGATGTGCGACTCTAAAGGGGCGATTTACGAAGGGCGTCCGGCCGGCATGAACGCAGTGAAAAACGAAGTGGCCAAGTTTACAAACCAAGACCGCAACGACGGTTCGCTGCAGGATGTCATTAAAGATGCAGACGTCTTTATCGGCGTATCAGTCGAAGGCGCGCTGACGAAAGAAATGGTGGAAAGCATGGCGAAAGATCCGATTATCTTCGCAATGGCCAACCCGAATCCGGAAATCATGCCTGAAGACGCGCGCGCAGCCGGCGCAAGCGTAATCGGAACAGGCCGTTCTGATTTCCCGAACCAGGTTAACAACGTGCTGGCATTCCCTGGAATTTTCCGCGGGGCGCTTGACGTTCGCGCGACTCACATCAACGAAGAAATGAAAATTGCTGCGGTTGAAGCGATTGCTTCCCTCGTTTCAGAGGAAGAATTAAGCGCTGATTATGTCATCCCGGCTCCATTTGACAAACGTGTGGCTCCTGCCGTTGCGAAAGCTGTTGCGAAAGCAGCGATGGAAACGGGCGTCGCCAGAATTACGGTCGATCCTGAGGAAGTGGCTGAAAAAACAAGACAGCTCACGGTTATCGGCGAATAATAACACAAAAATGAAATGGCAGCGCGTTGGAAAAAAACAACGCGCTGCTGTTCAATATACGGACTGCTGGCATTTTTTTAAGGGCAGGTCTTAAAAAAAATTCAGCAGAATCCTTATTTCTTTTGAAAACGCTGACAGATAAGGCTGAACAACGCTTTTTACGGTATGAAATCCGTCCGTTTCCGTCTGTTTTGCAGCAAAAAATGTCGAATGGAGGATGACACCGTTTGACAAAAAAAGTACAATAGTTTCGGTAAAGTTATTATTAAGTCTATCTAATCGGAAGACATGCAGTGAAGAGAACCCTTCACAAAAGGGAGGTAATCATTTGTTAAAGGATATATTCACAAAAAAGAAAAAATATGCTTCCGTGCCGTCTGAGCAGGCAAAACATGATGTTCCGGAAGGCATTATGACAAAGTGCTCCAAATGTAAAAAAATCATGCTCACAAAAGAGTTAGATAAAAACCTGCGCGTCTGCATGAACTGCGGGCACCATTTCCCCATGAATGCAAAGCAGCGCATTGAAAGCCTCCTGGATGAAGATTCATTCGAAGAATTCAACCAGGGAATGATATCTGAAAACCCGCTCGGTTTCCCGGAATACTTAGAAAAAATCGAAAAAGACCGTGAGAAAACATCGCTGAATGAAGCGGTGGTTACCGGAAAAGGAACCATCAGCGGATTCCCTGCCGTGATCGCGATCATGGATTCAACATTCCGAATGGGCAGCATGGGTTCGGTTGTCGGCGAAAAAATCACGCTTGCAATTGAAAAAGCAAAAGAGGAAAAAGTCCCATTTATCATCTTTACCGCTTCCGGCGGCGCACGTATGCAGGAGGGGGTCTTAAGCCTTATGCAAATGGCCAAGACAAGCTCTGCATTAAAACTGTTCAGTGAGGAGCAGGGACTGATTATTTCTGTCATGACCCATCCGACGACAGGCGGCGTATCGGCCAGTTTCGCGTCTCTCGGTGATTATAATTTCGCTGAACCGGGCGCCTTGATCGGATTTGCCGGAAGACGTATTATTGAACAGACGATTGGGGAAAAACTGCCGGAAGATTTCCAGACGGCGGAATTTTTATTAAAGCACGGCCAGCTTGATGCGGTGATTCACCGAAACGACATGAAAGACAAACTCGCATTTCTGCTGGACATGCACCAAACAGGAGGTGAGCATGAGTGGCTGCAAGATTAGAATTTGAAAAACCAGTGATTGAACTGCAGACGAAAATCGCCGAACTGAAAAAATTCACCCAAGATTCGGAGATGGATTTAAGCGCTGAAATCGCAAGGCTTGAAGACCGGCTCAGCAAGCTCCAGGATGAGATTTATAAAAACCTGAAGCCGTGGGACAGAGTGCAGATCGCACGCCTTCCCGACCGGCCGACGACGCTTGATTACATTCAATACCTGTTTACCGACTTTTTTGAGTGCCACGGAGACAGAACATACGGAGACGATGCGGCGATTGTCGGCGGAGTCGCCAAATATCACGGCATGCCGGTCACCGTCATCGGTCATCAGCGCGGAAAAGACACGAAAGAAAACCTTGTCCGCAATTTCGGGATGCCTCACCCTGAGGGCTACCGCAAAGCGCTTCGTCTCATGAAGCAGGCGGATAAGTTCAACCGCCCGATTATCTGCTTCATCGACACGAAGGGAGCGTACCCGGGTAAAGCAGCGGAGGAACGGGGACAAAGTGAAGCCATCGCCAAGAACCTGTTCGAGATGGCCGGCCTGACTGTGCCTGTCGTTTGTATCGTCATCGGGGAAGGCGGCAGCGGAGGCGCGCTTGCATTAGGTGTGGGCAACCGCATGCTGATGCTTGAGAACTCGACGTATTCCGTTATTTCTCCTGAAGGAGCCGCGTCCATTTTGTGGAAAGACTCCAGCCTTGCGAAAAAAGCGGCCGAATCCATGAAGATTACTGCGCCCGATTTATTAGAATTAGGAATTATTGATGATATGATTAAAGAAGTGAAGGGCGGAGCTCACCATGATATCAAGCAGCAGGCGGGCTATATTGACGGTATTCTTAAAGAAACGTTAAAATCTCTTCTTCAATTGAACGCCGAAGAATTGATCTCACAGCGCTATGAAAAATATAAAGCAATCGGGAAAGTTTCGGTTGAGGATCAATATATCGGGGTAAACTGAATAGACGTGAAGCCTATGGCTCACGTTTATTTTTTGTGATTTTTGTGATATTCCTTAAATTTTATTTAAAAACAATTTATTTAATTGTATAATAGGTAAGGTTTCATGGGAGCTCAGGCGTCCCTTTTCATTGTTTTAGGGCAATGATCATGATATGTTTAACATATATATGTTGCTGAGGTGAATAGGAAATGAAGCGTATAGGAGTTTTAACGAGCGGCGGGGATTCCCCGGGTATGAACGCTGCGGTGCGCGCGGTTGTGCGGAAAGCTATCTACCACGACGTCGAAGTGTACGGAATTTATAACGGTTATTCAGGATTAATCAGCGGAAAAATAGAGAAACTGGAGCTTGGTTCGGTCGGTGACATCATCCACCGCGGCGGAACAAAGCTGTATACGGCCAGATGTCCTGAATTCAAAACAGTTGAAGGCCGTGAAAAAGGAATCGAAAATTTAAAGAAACTCGGCATTGAAGGTCTTGTCGTCATCGGCGGAGACGGTTCATACATGGGTGCGAAAAAATTAACGGAACACGGGTTTCCGTGTGTAGGTGTACCGGGTACGATAGATAATGACATCCCGGGAACTGATTTTACGATCGGATTTGATACGGCGCTAAACACCGTAATTGATGCGATTGATAAAATCCGTGACACCGCTACGTCTCATGAGCGTACATACGTTATTGAAGTGATGGGGCGCCATGCGGGCGACATTGCTTTATGGGCAGGTCTTGCAGGCGGAGCGGAATCAATTTTAATTCCTGAAGCGGACTACGATATGCAGGAAATTATCGGCCGTTTGAAGAGAGGGCACGACCGCGGCAAAAAACACAGTATCATCATCGTTGCAGAAGGGGTAGGCAGCGGAGTTGAATTCGGAAAACGCATCGAAGAAGAAACGAACCTTGAAACACGGGTATCCGTTTTAGGGCACATCCAGCGCGGCGGATCTCCAAGCGCTTCTGACCGGGTTCTTGCAAGCCGCCTCGGCGCTTACGCGGTTGAGCTTCTGCTTAAAGGAAAAGGCGGACGCTGCGTAGGTATACAAAACAACAAGCTTGTAGACCATGATATTATAGAAATTTTAGAATCAAAACATACTGTTGAACCAAACATGTATCAGCTTTCAAAAGAACTGTCTATTTAAGGCGGAAGAAGCTGAAGATTTCAGAAGGAAGTGAACGAGTTGAAAAAAACAAAAATCGTTTGTACAATCGGTCCGGCCAGTGAAAGTGTAGAAATGCTGACAAAATTGATGGAAGCGGGTATGAACGTTGCTCGTCTGAATTTTTCACACGGTGATTTCGAAGAGCACGGCGCAAGAATCAAAAACATCAGAGAAGCAAGCAAAAAGCTCGGCAAAAACGTGGGGATTCTCCTCGATACGAAAGGTCCGGAAATCCGTACGCACGATATGGAAAACGGCGCGCTTGAGCTTCAGGCGGGAAATGAAATTATCGTTTCTACGAAACAGGTGCTGGGAACGCTTGAAAAATTCTCAGTTTCTTATGAAGGCCTGGCAGACGACGTGTCAGCAGGGTCTATCATCCTGTTGGATGACGGTTTAATCGGATTGGAAGTGCTGGAATCAAATCCGGAAAAACACGAAATCAAAACAAAAATCTTAAACAGCGGCACGCTGAAAAATAAAAAAGGCGTAAACGTTCCCGGCGTCAGCGTCAACCTTCCCGGAATTACTGAAAAAGACGCCAAAGACATCGTATTCGGTATCGAGCAAGGCGTTGATTTTATCGCTGCGTCATTTGTACGCCGTTCTACGGATGTCCTGGAAATCCGCGAACTGCTTGAAGAGCATAACGCGTCTGACATTCAAATCATTCCTAAGATCGAGAACCAGGAAGGCGTGGACAACCTGGATGCGATCCTGGAAGTATCTGACGGCTTAATGGTAGCGCGCGGAGACCTCGGCGTAGAGATTCCGGCCGAAGAAGTGCCGCTCGTGCAAAAAGAAATGATCAAAAAATGCAACGCGCTCGGCAAACCGGTTATTACTGCGACACAAATGCTTGACAGCATGCAGCGCAACCCTCGCCCGACACGCGCTGAAGCAAGTGACGTTGCCAACGCCATTTTCGACGGCACAGACGCTATCATGCTTTCCGGTGAGACGGCTGCGGGACAATATCCTGTTGAAGCGGTTCAAACAATGTTTAACATCGCCACACGCACGGAAGAATCTCTGAACTACAAAGAAATTCTGTCTAAACGCAGAGATCAGGTCGGCATGACGATTACCGATGCGATCGGCCAATCAGTTGCGCACACGGCGATCAATCTGAGTGCGGCAGCTATCGTTACCCCTACAGAAAGCGGGCATACGGCGCGTATGATCGCCAAATACCGTCCGCAGGCTCCGATTGTAGCGGTTACGGTCAATGAGTCTGTATCACGCAAACTCGGCCTTGTATTCGGTGTATTCCCGGCAAGCGGCCAAAACGCGACTTCAACCGATGAAATGCTTGAAGACGCGGTTCAAAAATCACTTGACAGCGGCATCGTGAAACGCGGTGATCTGATTGTCATTACAGCAGGTTCTGTCGGTGAATCAGGCACGACGAATCTGATGAAAGTCCACACTGTCGGCAGCATTATCGCAAAAGGACAAGGCATCGGACGCAAATCTGCATTCGGGCCGGTCGTTGTTGCAAAAAATGCGAAAGAAGCTGAACAAAAAATGACAGACGGCGCAGTATTGGTTGCTTCAAGCACTGACCGCGACATGATCGCTTCACTTGAAAAAGCATCAGCGCTCATCACTGAAGAAGGCGGTTTGACAAGCCATGCAGCCGTTGTCGGTTTAAGCTTGGGCATTCCGGTTATCGTCGGTCTGGAGAACGCAACTTCAGTTTTAACAGAAGGACAGGTTATCACAGTTGACGCTGCCCGCGGCGCTGTGTATGAAGGCCGCGCAAGCGTTCTTTAAACAGCTTTAAAAAAGAGAGGGGGGGGTTTTCCCTTCTCTTTTGTCTTTAGGCTGATTTTCCTATTCCCATGCGGGCGGTGACGCGCTTTTAGAAGGGCAGGAGGGCAGAAAAATGAGAGTGTTATTCTTACTGTTTATCGTGTGTCCGGCAATTGAAATCGGCTTGTTTCTGCTGGCGGGAAAATGGCTCGGTATTTTTCCGACCTTCCTTCTCATCATTTTGACAGGCGTGTTAGGGGCCTTGGTGGCAAAAAGACAGGGAACCGATGTGTATCATCGGGTGATGCGCGACCTGCAGCACGGCAAAATGCCGGGGGAAGCGCTTCTTGATGGAATATGCGTCTTTTTCGGAGGCCTGCTTTTGATGCTTCCGGGTTTTCTGTCCGATATTGCAGGGGCCTGTCTTCTGATTCCGTTCACTCGGAACCGCATGAAGCCGCTTTTGTTCAAATGGCTGAGAGGAATGTCAAAAAACAAGCGGATCATTATCAAATAAAAACGGCAGCCTTCTTACAGGGCTGCTGTTTTTATTTAGATTGAACAGTAATATAGGCCCATATTTCTTTTAAAGCGCCCGTTGTGATAAAGGCCTGAATGAAAACAAGCAGCGCGGGCCCCGCAGCCAGTCCTAAAATTCCGAACAGTTTAAAGCCGGCAAACAGGGCGATTAAGGTCGCAAGCGGATCAAGTCCGATTGACCTGCTTAAAATTTTCGGCTCCGTCAGCTGGCGCTGAATGAGAACCACAATATATAAAACACCGAGACCGATCGCTTGAGGAAGCTGACCGGCAATGGCCAAATACATAATCCAGGGAACAAAGACCGACCCGGCGCCGAGATACGGGAGAAGGTCCACCAAGCCGATAAAAAAGGCGATGGTTGCCGCATGCTCAATCCCTAAAAGAAAAAGTCCGATAAAGACAATGATCATCGTGAAAAGTATGAGCACGGCCTGCGCCTTAATGAAACCTGCCATCGCTTTTTTCAGCTCTCCCGATACGGCCTTGGCGTTTGCCGAAACCCGTTCCGGAAGAATGGAATAAAGCAGCGCTTTCAGCTTATGCCAGTCCTTTGTCATAAAAAAAGTCGCCAGCATTGCGAAAATGAAGACGGCAGCTGTATTGGGAAGGAAGGCAATCCATTTCGGCACCAGCTCCAAAAGATGTGAAAGCATCAGCCCCGCATTTTTAGCGGCTGTATCACCGAGGGTCTGAATATGCGTCACGATGGATGCCTGCTGATTGGTTTCCAGTCCGTTAAATAAGACGGTCAGCTCGTGGTACAATGGCTGAATGCGGGAAGTGAACAGCTCTTCACAATACGTCATAAAGGCGCTGATATGAGGAGGGAGCGTTTTGGCCAGATAGGCGGTTCCCGAAATGATTTCCGCAACGAGAAATGTCGCCGCGCCAAGAAGAATAAGCAAAAAGAAGACCAGGACAATGACTGTATTGACTGACCGGGGCATCCCCGTCAGTTTGTCCAGCCAGTCAACTACGGGAATGATCGCTGATGACAGAATAAGGGCGATCAGAAACGGATAAGTTAACGGAAATGAGGCGTAACCGGCCGCCAAAGCGCCGCCGGCCGCAGCGAGTACAAACAGCGCGCGGAAAAAAACAGTTGCATAGTGCGGGTTCACATCGATCCTCCTCTCGGTCGGCACGTCCTATTACATTAGTTTATTCGTCAAAAAAAAGGATATGAATACAGATATGATGAAAGAAGGTGCTTTCAGGATGTTTACACAAGCGAATTTATTTTTACTATTATTGCTGGCCATCGCATTGGTAGCCAAAAATCAGTCATTGCTTTTTGCCGTCGGCTTTCTCATTGTGATAAAAGCTGTCGGTCTTGATCAGAAACTATTTCCGGTTATTCAGTCAAAAGGCATCAACTGGGGGGTCACCGTCATTACAATCGCCGTTTTAGTGCCGATTGCCACAGGTGATATCGGTTTTAAACAGCTCGGAGAAGCGATGAAATCATATTATGCGTGGATCGCTCTCGGTGCCGGGATCGCGGTTGCCTTAATCGCCAAAAACGGTCTCACCTTATTGGAAAACGACCCTCATATTACAACGGCGCTGGTCATCGGCACGATACTTGCCGTCGCGCTTTTCGGAGGCGTCGCCGTCGGCCCGTTAATCGGCGCCGGAATCGCCTACTTGGCCATGCAAATCGTTAAAATATTCACTTCGTAAAGTAAAAAAGCGGCGTAAAGCTGCTTTTTTTTGTGGAGAAAATTAGAGTTTGCACTTGCGCATTTTGTAGTTCAGACAAATGCCATTTGCATTATTCCGATGAATGAAGTGGCTTACCATGTAACAAAGAACTTCGGGATTGACGGCGCACATGGAGCGAAAACAGCGATTGCATTAATTCCAATTGATGAATGGATTAAAAGCTGATGGAATTTATGCGCTGATACCAAAGCAAAACTTGAAGTGTTGTCAAAATAAGCGGAGACCCTTTCCTTCAATTTGAAAGTTTGTTAAATTTATAATGAGAATGAAAAAACACAATTCGGTTGGTAGTCCGGATGCATGATTTAAAATGTCAGTAACCTTCCCCTCCTCGGGATGTCCATCATTCTTCAGTAAATTTAGGAGGAGGGAATCGTTATGAAATTAACGGTTTACTATGATGGTCAGTTTTGGGTAGGAGTCATTGAAGTTGTGAATGATGGGAAATTAAGAGCAATTCGTCATTTGTTTGGACAAGAGCCAAAGGATTCAGAAATAATGCATTTTGTTAATAATCAACTTTTACAGACTCTCTCCCGCACTGAACAAGAAGGGGTTTGTGTTAAAGCAAAATCTAAGAAATTAAACCCAAAAAGATTGCAACGGCAAGCTTCTAAAGAGATGAAAAATATCGGGATATCAACTAAGGCACAAAAAGCGATAAAACAGGAGCTTGAAGCAAGAAAAGAAAAGAAAAAACAACTGAATAGAAAACAAAGAGAAAAAATAAAGGAACAAAAATATTTAATCAGAAAACAAAAAGCAAAAGAAAAGCATAGGGGCAAATAGTTGGAGAACCCGATGAAGCCCTTCGATTTAAAGTTGAGCGGCATCAGTTTGTTTCTTCGGACTGTTTTAGAAAAAAGAAGTAGAAATCGAGCCCTTCTCGAGATGAGGAGGGTTTTTCTGCAATTTATTTAAATTCACTTACATCAGTAAATGAGTCAGTTTCAATTGATGAACGGTTTGATGATGATATTTACGGCCCGAAAACAGCGCAAATGCAGTCAAACGATTCCAGTCCATGTACGGCCTTACTGCTGACGGCATTCATGGGTCAAAGACAAAGATGAAAATCAGCGTTAAAGAAATAGGAAAAATTAGATAAAGAACGAAAAAATTTCTAAATATAGTTGGATTGATATATTATTGAACTCTGCATATGTGATAACAATAGCAGCTTTAAATAGGTGTAACAGGAGGTAGATTACTAAAGAATCTAAGGTTAGTATTTGGGTTTTAATATTTGATTAGGGGGAAATAATGCTATCACTTAATAGAGCTTTAAAATTACGTGATTTAGAAGTTTTTCGTGTGCTGAAAGATGGTAACATTTTATCTTACGTAATAATTGAAGATACTCGAAAGCCATTTACAGAAGAAGACAAAAAATTAGAACCATTGTGTTATATGGACGAAGAAGATATTAATGCGATTTTAAATGTTTTTAAGATTTCAATTGTTAATGATGAAAAATTAAATGAAGATAATTCAATTTTTATAAGATCTTACTTTTCTGAATTTGTTAATCATACAAATTTAACGAATTTTATTATTAAAGAATATGTTCAAAAGGATTTATATAATTACGATGATGAAGATGACATCATTTTCTTTAATAGAATTTTACGTAGTATAGGATCAGATTATGTTATCAAAGAATTTGACGATATAAATTGGATTTATTTATCTCAAGATTGATTTCTTATTTAGATTTTGAAGGAGTACAGAAGATAATTTCTGTACTTCTTTTTAAGGCGAAAAATAGACTTCTAGTTTCTCTTTATAGCATAAATTCACTTGACGAAAATCGTAAGTTTAGCACCCGCAAAAGCAATTTGTTTCTCTGTCTCTGCTTTCGCTATTACGTTCGGTGTAATTGCTTTTGTAGGAAACACGACTCATCTTCATCATAATGCAGCCAAAACTGATAATGAGGTAATACAACTAGCTGCACGACTGCAAACATGACTTAAAAGATGTGGCCTTTTTAGGGCTGCATCTTTTTTTGTCATGTATTTTCGTTTTTTCTCTTTTTAGGCGGGGCTGCGGCTGCTGCATTTATAAGCATGGTAACAGGTTATGTGAAGTCCGCAGAAAAATACAAATGGATCGTTATATACACAAAAGCGAAATACGAAGTAACAACAAAGATATATAGAAAATTTGAGCCAACTAAAACCAAGACAGGGATTTCTGAAGCTGATCCGAACATTGATTCAGTCGAGTAAACAAAATAACCCTCTTCTCCGGTAAAGAAGGAGGGGGAATTTGCGGTGAAGTTGTCGCGCCTGTCCTTTTAAAGTCACCTCCAAAACTCCCCCAATTGAAAACATGAGAATACATGGTTTTACAAAGCGCCTGAAAGCAAGCGATTAAATTTATCAACGCAAAACCTTGATATATAGGGCTTTTAAAACATTTTTAGTTAAAAGTCTACAAATTAATCAGATTATTGTTTATAATAAGAATAGGCTTAAACTTAAATAAGCTTATAAGAATTTGTTATATTCCTCTATAAGCATATCGGTTATGTAACCGCAATCAGTGAAATGTAAGCATTTTCTTAAAGGGGAAAGGGATTGTTTGCATGACTCATTTTAAGTAAGCCGTATGTTTTATATACTCTTTAAAGGGGAATTTTGATTGAAAAGGAGAGGTTGAATATGACAGCAACACGCGGTCTTGAAGGGGTTGTAGCAACAACATCATCTGTAAGCTCTATTATCGACGATACCCTTACATATGTAGGGTACGATATTGACGACTTGACAGAGAATGCAAGTTTTGAAGAAATCATTTATTTGCTGTGGCATCTGCGCCTGCCGAATAAAACGGAACTTGCTGAACTGAAAAAACAGCTTGCGAAAGAAGCTGCCGTTCCACAAGAAATCATTGAGCACTTCAAATCTTATCCCCTCAATAACGTACATCCAATGGCTGCGCTCCGGACGGCGATTTCATTACTCGGTCTGACTGACAGTGAAGCCGATGTCATGAATCCGGAAGCGAACTACAGAAAAGCCATCCGTCTGCAGGCGAAAGTGCCGGGCATTGTCGCCGCTTTCTCAAGAATCCGCAAAGGACTTGATCCTGTTGAACCGAAGGAAGAGTACGGAATCGCGGAGAACTTCCTTTACACCTTAAACGGTGAAGAGCCTTCTCCGATCGAAGTGGAAGCGTTTAACAAAGCGCTCATTCTTCATGCGGATCATGAGCTGAACGCATCAACATTTACGGCGAGAGTATGTGTCGCCACCTTATCTGATATTTACTCAGGCATCACTGCCGCCATCGGCGCTTTAAAAGGACCGCTTCACGGCGGAGCCAATGAAGCCGTCATGAAAATGCTGACAGAAATCGGCGAAGTGGAAAACGCCGAGCCTTATATCCGCAGCAAAATGGAGAAAAAGGAAAAAGTAATGGGCTTCGGACACCGTGTGTATAAGCATGGAGACCCGCGCGCCAAACACTTAAAAGAAATGAGCAAACGCCTGACGAATCTGACGGGTGAAAGCAAATGGTACGAGATGTCAATCCGTGTCGAAGAAATCGTGACGTCGGAGAAAAAACTCCCGCCTAACGTTGATTTCTATTCCGCATCTGTATACCACAGTCTCGGCATTGATCACGATCTGTTCACGCCGATCTTTGCGGTCAGCAGAATGTCAGGATGGATCGCCCATATTCTTGAACAGTACGATAACAACCGCCTCATCCGCCCGCGCGCTGACTACACGGGTCCGGATAAGCAGACTTTTGTTCCGATTGATGAAAGAGCCTGATCAAACGGGAGGCTGGTGATTTTCATGTCGTTAGCCTCTTGTTAATCAAGCCCGGATTGGTTTACAATTTTGATAGAATCTTGAGAAAAGTCATTTTATTTTCTATACAAGAAAAATAAAATGTTTTCTAAATATGAATTACATACTGGGAGGTAATATTGTGTCACAAGGTGAAAAAATTACAGTCTCTAATGGAGTATTAAACGTACCAAATAATCCGATTATCCCGTTTATTGAAGGCGACGGCACAGGCCCTGATATTTGGAACGCCGCTTCTAAAGTATTGGAAGCCGCTGTTGAAAAAGCATATAAAGGCGAGAAAAAAATCACGTGGAAAGAAGTTTATGCCGGTGAAAAGGCTTATAATAAAACAGGTGAGTGGCTTCCTGCCGAAACGCTGGAAGACATCAGAGAGTACTTCATCGCCATCAAAGGTCCTCTGACGACACCGGTCGGCGGCGGTATCCGTTCTCTGAACGTGGCGCTGAGACAGGAGCTTGATTTGTTTACGTGCCTGCGCCCTGTCAGATATTTCACGGGAGTGCCTTCTCCGGTTAAACGTCCTGAAGATACGAATATGGTCATTTTCCGCGAGAATACGGAAGATATTTACGCCGGAATTGAGTATGCGAAAGGTTCTGAAGAAGTTGAAAAGCTGATCAGCTTCCTGCAAAATGAAATGGGTGTTAACAAAATCCGTTTCCCTGAAACGTCAGGAATCGGCATCAAACCTGTTTCTGAAGAAGGCACAAGCCGCTTAGTCAGAGCTGCCATTGAGTATGCGATCGAAAACGGCCGTAAGTCTGTCACGCTTGTCCACAAAGGAAACATCATGAAGTTCACTGAAGGGGCATTTAAAAACTGGGGCTACGAGCTTGCCGAAAGAGAATACGGAGATAAAGTATTCACTTGGGCTGAATATGACCGCATTGTCGAAAAAGACGGAAAAGAAGCGGCTGATAAAGCGCAGAGCGACGCGGAAGCGGCAGGAAAAATCATCGTCAAAGACAGCATCGCTGATATTTTCCTTCAGCAGATCTTAACCCGTCCGAGCGAATTCGACGTCGTGGCGACAATGAACTTAAACGGAGACTATATCTCTGATGCGCTTGCCGCTCAGGTAGGCGGAATCGGAATCGCGCCGGGAGCGAACATCAACTATGAAACAGGGCATGCGATTTTCGAAGCGACTCACGGAACGGCTCCTAAGTATGCCGGCCTTGACAAAGTCAACCCGTCATCCGTCATCCTTTCAGGAGTGCTTCTTCTTGAACACCTGAACTGGAATGAGGCTGCTGACTTGATCATTAAATCTATGGAAAAAACGATTGCTTCAAAAGTAGTAACGTACGATTTTGCTAGATTAATGGACGGTGCAACTGAAGTGAAATGTTCAGAGTTTGGTGAAGAGCTAATCAAAAACATGGACTGAACCTAAAGCAGACTTCTAATGAAGCCAAAAAAGGAGAAGAGAATCATGGGAAAAACACGCAGTAAAGTTTCTGTTATCGGAGCAGGATTTACGGGAGCGACAACAGCCTTTCTTACAGCTCAAAAAGAGCTTGCAGACGTTGTGCTCGTTGATATTCCGCAATTAGAAAACCCGACAAAAGGAAAAGCGCTAGACATGCTCGAAGCAAGTCCGGTCCAAGGATTTGACGCGAAAATCACAGGCACGTCCAACTACGAGGACACAGCCGGTTCTGATATCGTCGTCATCACAGCCGGAATTGCGAGAAAACCGGGCATGAGCCGTGATGATCTCGTATCTACAAACGAAAAAATCATGAGAAGCGTCACACGTGAGATCGTGAAATATTCTCCTGACTGCATTATCGTTGTATTGACAAACCCTGTTGATGCGATGACATATGCGGTGTACAAAGAATCAGGCTTCCCGAAAGAACGCGTCATCGGACAATCCGGAGTGCTTGACACTGCGCGATTCAGAACATTCGTCGCTGAAGAATTAAACCTGTCTGTAAAAGATGTGACCGGTTTTGTTCTTGGCGGACACGGTGACGACATGGTTCCTCTCGTCCGTTATTCCTATGCGGGCGGCATTCCGCTTGAAACGCTTATCCCGAAAGACCGTCTTGATGCGATTGTAGAACGAACAAGAAAAGGCGGCGGGGAAATCGTCAACCTTCTCGGCAACGGAAGCGCCTACTACGCGCCTGCTGCGTCACTGACTGAAATGGTAGAAGCCATTTTGAAAGATCAGCGCCGCGTGCTTCCGACCATCGCTTACTTAGAAGGCGAATACGGTCATGAAGGCATTTACTTAGGCGTACCGACGATTATCGGAGGAAACGGCCTAGAGCAAATCATCGAGCTTGAACTGACAGACTATGAAAAAGCGCAGCTGAGTAAATCAGTTGAATCTGTCAAAAACGTGATGAAAGTATTGTCATAAGAAAAAAGGGAAGGCTTCCGAATCAGAAGCCTTCCTCTTTTTACAATTAATGAAAGCGTTTTCTTTTTCCCTGAGCGATCCTTTCTCTGAAAATGATCAAAAAGGCGAATTGTCTGAACGGGCAGTATTGGATAAAATGAAATCATAAAGTGATATGCAGCACATAAAATAGAGAAAATTGGATGTCGGGGAAAATAGACAGCGGAGGGCGCAGCATGAACAAAAAAATTTTAGTTGTAGATGATGAACAATCTATCGTTACTCTTTTACAGTATAATCTGGAACGGTCCGGCTATGATGTCATTACCGCATCAGACGGCGAAGAGGCTCTGGAGCAGGCAGAGAACGAAAACCCGGATTTAATCGTACTGGATGTCATGCTGCCGAAAGTGGACGGAATCGACGTCTGTAAACAGCTCAGACAGCAGAAAATGATGGTTCCGATCTTGATGCTGACAGCAAAAGATGAGGAGTTTGATAAGGTGCTGGGACTCGAGCTCGGAGCGGATGATTACATGACAAAGCCGTTCAGTCCGCGGGAAGTCACTGCGCGGGTGAAAGCCATTTTAAGAAGGGCTGACATTTCTTCGCTGTCATCACAAGGCAGAGAAGAGGAAAAGGACGGGCAGATCCTCATCGGCGAGCTGAAAATTCTTCCGGAGCATTACGAAGCGTACTTTAAGTCAGAACAGCTGGAATTGACGCCTAAAGAATTTGAACTGCTTCTGTATTTGGGAAAACATAAGGGAAGAGTGCTGACGAGAGATCTTCTGCTGAGCGCGGTCTGGAACTATGATTTTGCCGGGGATACCCGGATTGTTGACGTTCATATCAGTCATCTGCGCGACAAAATCGAATCAAATACCAAAAAACCGATCTATATTAAAACAATCAGAGGTTTGGGGTATAAACTGGAGGAGCCAAAAATGAATGAATAAAGTCCGTGTGCGTCTGTTCGCTTTACTCGTTGTATGTATCATATTGGTTTTCAGTGTTCTCGGCCTTTTTTTACAGCAGCTTATTTCTTCATCCGCTGAAGAAAGAACGGCGGATCAGCTGAAAAAGGAATCGGTATACATAGCGGGTCTTCTTGACACCGGCCGAATCGGCAATAAAAGCAATGAAACGGTAATCCGTGACGCCGGCCGCACCCTCGGTATAAACGTCTCCGTGCTCAACGAGAAGGGTGACGCCGTATATCATTCCGGCAGTCATGCTGATGATTCAGCCGTAAA
This sequence comes from Bacillus sp. LR--39, assembly GCF_053613335.1. Lineage (NCBI taxonomy): Bacteria > Bacillati > Bacillota > Bacilli > Caryophanales > Bacillaceae > Bacillus > Bacillus sp. LR--39. The sequence goes on from NZ_JBSIOT010000001.1 coordinate 163,846, forward strand.
GGAGTTCATTTCTCACAATAAAAGCGAGGAAGCCGTACAGTCGAAAAACAAAGTCATCCGCGGCACTGCCGTAAAAAATGACGCCGGGAAAATTGCGGGGTATGTACTCGTTTCCTCTGAGATCAACGGCGGTTCAAGTGTTACCGGAGAAATGTGGGGCATGCTGGCAGCAAGTCTTTGTACCGCTTTTATCATTATCGTTTTCTTTTATACAAACATGACGTCCCGTTACAAAAAATCAATCGACGCCGCGACAAAGGTGGCGACGGAGCTGTCCAAAGGGAATTACGACGCCCGCTCCTACAGCGGCTACGCAAGGCGGTCGGACCGTCTCGGGCGTGCGATGAACAGCCTGGCGGTCGATTTAATGGAAATGACGAGAACGCAGGATATGCAGCGCGATCGTCTGCTAACCGTTATTGAAAATATCGGATCCGGTTTGATTTTAATAGACGGGAGAGGTTTTATCAATCTCGTGAACCGGTCATATACGAAGCAGTTTCATACAAAGCCTGAACGTCTGCTTCGGCGCCTTTACCATGATGCGTTTGAACATGAGGAGATCATTCGGCTTGTCGAAGACATTTTTATGACGGAGACGAAAAAATGCCAGTTGCTCAGACTTCCCATCAATATTGAGCGGCGCTACTTTGAAGTTGACGGCGTTCCGATCATGGGCCCCGACGATGAATGGAAGGGCATCGTCCTCGTCTTTCACGATATGACGGAAATTAAAAAATTGGAGCAGATGAGAAAGGACTTCGTCGCCAATGTCTCCCATGAACTGAAAACACCGATCACCTCGATTAAAGGATTTACGGAAACACTGTTAGACGGAGCGATGAAAGACGAAAAGGCGCTTTCAGACTTTCTGTCTATCATTCTGAAAGAAAGTGAGCGGCTCCAATCTCTCGTGCAGGATTTATTGGATTTATCCAAGATGGAGCAGCAAAACTTTACGATGCGCGTAGAGTCCTTTGATGCTGCAAAAATTCTGCATGAAATTGAAGCGCTTTTGCGGCATAAGGCTGAGGAAAAAGGCATCAGCTTTCAGCTCGATCTCCCGGAAGAGCCGATTTTTGTGACGGGTGACGCGCACAGGCTAAAGCAGGTGTTTTTGAATCTGGCGAACAATGCCCTGACCTACACGCCTGAAAAAGGGACAGTGGGGATTTCGGTACATGTGAAAGAAACCGTTGTCGATATCAAAGTGTCCGATACGGGAATCGGCATTCAGAAGGAAGAGATCCCGCGGATATTTGAGAGATTCTACCGCGTGGATAAAGACAGAAGCCGCAACTCGGGAGGAACCGGGCTCGGCCTCGCCATCGTGAAGCACTTAATAGAAGCCCATGAAGGTAAAATCGAGGTCACAAGCGAGCCGGGACAGGGCACTGTATTTACCGTGACGCTGAAGCGGCAGCCGGAAGCGTGATCAGCTTTACAAAGGATTAACAATTTCTTCATGACCTGTTAAACCTATCTTGTTAGGATATAACAGAACCCCTTCATCCAAGGAGCCAATTTTGACGGCGGGAACGTGTTTTCTTGTTCCCGTCCTTTTTTGCGTTTTCGCAGGGTTCGCTCATTTTCCTTTCAAATTGAACTTTGTTAAAATAAGAGGAGCTGTGAGATTAAAAAATAGAGGAATGACGAGCTTTTGCTCTTAGGAGGATATTGAATGACGGAACGAAAAAAATTAGTGCTTGTCGACGGAAACAGTCTGGCATACCGGGCGTTTTTTGCATTGCCGCTTTTAAGCAATGAAAAAGGCATTCATACAAATGCCGTATACGGGTTTGCGATGATTTTAATGAAAATGCTGGAAGATGAAAAGCCGACCCACATGCTGGTGGCTTTTGATGCGGGAAAAACCACTTTCCGCCACAGCACGTTTAAAGAATATAAAGGCGGAAGACAAAAAACGCCGCCGGAGCTTTCAGAACAGATGCCGTTCATCCGCGAGCTCCTTGATGCCTATAACATCAGCCGCTACGAGCTTCCTGAATATGAAGCGGACGATATTATCGGCACCCTTGCCGTATCTGCTGAAAAAGACGGCTTCGAAGTAAAGGTAGTGTCGGGGGACAAGGACTTAACCCAGCTTGCAACCGGGAAAACGACCGTTGCCATTACGAGAAAAGGCATTACCGACGTGGAAGATTACACGCCGGAGCACGTGCAAGAAAAGTACGGTCTGACCCCTTTGCAAATCATTGATATGAAGGGATTAATGGGGGATTCATCCGATAATATACCGGGCGTCCCCGGCGTCGGAGAAAAAACCGCGATTAAGCTCTTAAAGCAGTTCCATTCGGTTGAGAAACTGCTTGATTCCATTGATGAAGTCAGCGGAAAAAAATTAAAAGAAAAGCTTGAAGAATATAAGGAACAAGCCCTGATGAGCAAAGAGCTGGCGACGATTATGACAAATGCGCCGATTGAAGTCAAGCCCGAAGATTTAGATTACAAAGGGTTTGACCGTGAACAAGTTGTTGCCATTTTTAAAGACCTCGGTTTTAATACGCTTCTTGAGCGGCTCGGTGAAGAAAGCGGGGAAACGGCGGAAGAAAATTTTGAAGACATCAATGTCGAAACGGCAGAAGAAATCACCGAAGATATGCTCGTTTCGCCGTCCGCTTTGGTCGTCGAACAAATCGGTGATAACTATCACGAAGAACCGATCCTCGGCTTTTCCATCGTGAATGAAACAGGTCTTTATTATATTCCGAAAGAAATCGCCATTCAGTCTGAAGCTTTTAAATCTTGGGCTGAAGATGAATCGATGAAAAAATGGGTGTTCGACAGCAAACGTTCCGTCGTCGCTTTGCGCTGGCAGGGAATTGAGCTGAAGGGAACGGAATTTGACGCGCTTCTTGCTGCCTACATTATAAACCCGGGCAATTCGTACGACGATGTCGCGAGCGTAGCGAAAGAATACGGGCTGAATATCGTTTCAAAAGATGAAGCGGTATACGGAAAAGGCGCAAAGCGCGCTATTCCGGCTGAAAAAGAGCTTGCTGATCATCTCGCGCGGAAAGCGTCTGCCGTTAACAGCCTTCGTGACAAACTGCTTGACGCTTTGGAAGAAAATAATCAGCTTGAATTATATGAAGATCTCGAACTCCCGCTTGCGCTTATTCTCGGAGAAATGGAATCAATGGGCGTCAAAGTGGATGTTGAAAGACTGAAGCGAATGGGCGAAGAGCTCAAGGCGAAGCTGAAAGAATATGAAGAAAAAATCCATGACATCGCCGGTGAACCGTTTAACATCAATTCACCAAAACAGCTCGGCGTCATTCTGTTTGAAAAACTCGGCCTGCCGCCAGTAAAGAAAACAAAAACAGGCTATTCCACTTCAGCCGATGTGCTTGAGAAGCTCGCCGACAAACATGATATCGTCGCGTACATTCTGCAATACAGACAAATCGGCAAACTCCAATCGACTTATATTGAAGGGCTGCTGAAGGTCACGCGCAAGGATTCTCATAAGGTGCATACACGATTCAATCAGGCGTTGACTCAAACCGGACGCCTCAGCTCAACGGATCCGAACCTGCAAAATATTCCGATCCGGCTGGAGGAAGGGCGGAAAATCCGTCAGGCTTTCGTACCGTCCGAACCGGACTGGCTTATTTTCGCCGCCGATTATTCACAAATTGAATTAAGGGTGCTTGCGCATATTTCAAAAGATGAAAATCTGATCGAGGCGTTTACGAATGACATGGACATTCACACAAAAACCGCCATGGACGTGTTTCATGTCAGTGAAGATGAAGTGACACAAGCGATGCGCCGCCAGGCAAAGGCCGTCAATTTCGGCATTGTTTACGGCATCAGTGATTACGGACTATCACAAAACCTCGGCATCACCCGGAAAGAAGCGGGCGCTTTTATAGACCGCTATTTGGAGAGCTTCCCGGGCGTCAAGGCATATATGGAAGAATCGGTGCAGGAAGCGAAGCAAAAAGGATATGTCACGACACTTATGCAGCGCCGCCGCTATATTCCTGAGCTGACCAGCCGCAACTTCAACCTGCGGAGCTTTGCGGAACGGACGGCCATGAATACGCCGATTCAGGGAAGCGCCGCCGATATTATTAAAAAAGCCATGATTGACATGGCAGCTGAGCTGAAAGAAAAAAACTTGAAGGCACGACTGCTGCTTCAGGTGCACGATGAATTGATTTTTGAAGCGCCTAAGGAAGAAATTGAAATATTAGAGAAGCTGGTTCCTGAAGTGATGGAGCATGCTTTGGCGTTAGACGTGCCGCTGAAGGCGGATTATGCTTCAGGGCCGTCTTGGTACGATGCAAAATAAACAGAGAAAAAGGAAGTGATGATTGTGCCGGAATTACCAGAAGTTGAAACGGTCCGGCGCACTCTGACCGGTCTTGTGAAGGGGAAAACGATTGAATCGGCGGATATCAGATGGCCGAATATCATCAAAAAACCCGCCGAGCCGGAGGAATTCGCGCGGCAGATTGCAGGAGAAACCATCCGATCCATCGGAAGAAGGGGAAAGTTTTTGCTTTTCCATCTGGATCATTATGTCATGGTGTCCCACCTGCGGATGGAGGGGAAATACGGCCTTCATCAGGCCGATGAGCCTGACGATAAACATGTGCACGTCGTGTTTCACATGACGGACGGAACACAGCTCCGCTACAGGGATGTCCGGAAATTCGGCACGATGCATTTGTTTGCGCCGGGAGAGGAATTGAATGCATTACCGCTTTCACAGCTCGGGCCCGAACCCGATGATGAAGCATTTACCGCTGCTTATTTAAAAGAGCGGCTTGCAAAAACGAACCGCGCGGTGAAAACAGCCCTGCTCGACCAAAAAGCGGTCGTCGGCCTCGGCAATATTTATGTCGATGAAGCTTTATTCCGGGCGCGTATTCATCCTGAGACAAAAGCGAACAGTCTGTCAGACGGGCAGATAAAAACGCTTCATACAGAAATTAAAGACACCCTTCAGGAAGCGATTGACGCGGGCGGGAGCACCGTCCGGTCTTATATCAATTCTCAAGGGGAGATCGGAATGTTTCAGCTCAAACATTACGTATACGGCAAAAAGGATGAACCGTGCAAAACGTGCGGCACGATGATTTCTAAAATCGTGGTCGGCGGAAGGGGGACGCATTTTTGCGCCCGCTGCCAAAAAAAATCATAAACTGAAGCTGTACAAGCAGGCGGCAGCAGAATGACTTTTTTCTAACACAGTTGATGACCTTTCTCCATATATATATTGTGATTCACCCAATAGGCATATGTCACAATTGCCGATCAAGAGAAAGGGAGAAACGGATATGGAGATTGCTTCTTTGCTGCTTTTGGCTTTTGCTGTCAGCTTGGACAGTTTTTCAGTCGGGTTTACGTATGGTTTGAGAAAAATGAAAATCCCGTTCAAAGCGATTGCCGTGATCGCTTGCTGTTCAGCCTCTGTGATGTTTATATCCATGCTGATCGGCCATTTTCTGACAAAGATTTTTCCCGTATCCGTCACGGAAAAACTGGGCGGGCTGATCTTAATCGGAATCGGGGCATGGGTCATCTGGCAATTTTTTAAACCGGCTAAAGAGCCGGATTACTTATTGCATGAAAAAACGCTACTTAATCTTGAAGTGAAATCGCTCGGCATCGTCATTCACATTTTGAAAAAACCGACCAGCGCCGATATTGATCAATCCGGAACCATTAACGGAGTCGAGGCGCTTCTGCTCGGTATCGCCTTATCCATTGACGCGTTTGGCGCCGGGCTGGGATCGGCCATTCTCGGCTTTTCTCCGGTTATGATGAGCGTGACTGTCGGGCTGATGAGCTCGCTGTTTGTTTCACTCGGCATAAACGCGGGGCATTTGCTTTCAAGATGGAATTGGATAGATAAAATGACATTTTTGCCGGGAGTCCTGCTGATTATCATCGGGATTTGGAAAATGTAAGAAGGAGTGGGCTTTTTGAGCTTGGTCATCGGTTTAACGGGAGGCATCGCAAGCGGCAAAAGCACGGTAGCGCGTATGCTGATCGACAAAAAAATAACAGTCATTGATGCGGATGTCATCGCAAAACAGGCGGTGGAAAAAGGAATGCCGGCTTACGGACAAATTGTGGAAGCATTCGGAAAAGACATCCTGCTGGAAAATGGCGATATTGACAGAAAAAAACTCGGTTCTATCGTTTTCACTGACGAACAGAAGCGTCTGAAGCTGAATCAGATCGTTCATCCGGCGGTACGTGCGGAAATGCTGAAACAGCGGGATGAAGCCGTTGCGAGAAAAGAGCAGTTCGTCGTTTTGGATATACCGCTTTTGTATGAAAGCGGGCTTGATTATCTTGTCGGCAAGGTGCTCGTCGTCACCGTACCGGCAGACATTCAGCTCAAACGGCTGATGGAGCGGAATTCCCTTACAGAAGAAGAAGCGATGAGCCGGATAACGTCGCAAATGCCTTTAGCGGACAAAACAAAAAAAGCTGACGCCGTCATTGATAACAGCGGCAGTCTTGAATATACAAAGCACCAGCTTGAGGAAGTATTGAGCGGCTGGGCATAAACAAACACCGCTCGGAAAGCCGAACGGTGTTTTTCTGGTTAAAAATCAAAATTGTCAGGGTCAGGACCGACACGGAGGTTTTCGTTCAGATCATCAATCCGCTTCATATCGTCAGCTGACAGTTCGAAATCAAAGACATTTGCATTTTCTTCAATACGGTGTTTTTTAGTTGATTTCGGAATGGTGATGACACCGTTTTGCAAATCCCAGCGCAAAATCACTTGAGCGGCTGATTTGCCGTACTTCTCAGCGATCTCCTGTAAGACGGGATGATCAAGCAGCTGCCCTTGCATCAATGGCGACCACGCTTCAAGCTGAATGCCTTGTTCAGTGCAGAAAGCAAGCAGTTCTTTCTGTGTCAGACGCGGGTGGTACTCCACCTGGTTGATCATCGGCTTGATTTCCGTTTCTTTCATGAGATGTTTCAGATGGTGAATTTGGAAATTGCTGACCCCGATCGCCTTGATGCGTCCATCCCTGTAGAGGGTTTCGAGCGCCCGCCACGCATCGATGTACTTTCCTTCGACAGGCCAATGAATCAAATATAAATCCAAATAATCTAAACCGAGTTTTTCTAAGCTTGTGTCAAACGCTTTTAACGTTTCTTCATATCCTAAATCGGCATTCCACACTTTTGACGTGACAAAAATGTCTTCACGTTTTAATCCCGCTTCTTGCAGTCCTTGGCGGATGCCTTCGCCGACACCCTCTTCATTTCCGTAAATCGCGGCGGTATCAACGCTGCGATAGCCGTGCACCAATGCCGTTTTCACCGCGTTGACGAGTTCCGCGCCTTCCTCTACTTTGAAAACGCCGATGCCGAACCAAGGCATCTCTACTCCGTTATGCAATGTTGCTTTTGCTTGTAAATGTGTTGTCATGTATATATTCCTCCTATTAGTTGTCTGTTGAAACAATCAAAATGCGCTGAAGAAAAACTCACCTCCTTTCAAGAGCAGTGCGATCCCGCTTTTCAAGCTTCCTGCTCCATCCGGTTAATACGACCGCGCTGAGCACCATCAGCGCCCCGATCCAAGCGGTATGAATGATTCCGATTGAGTCTGTAATGATTCCGCCGGCAAACGAGCCGATCGCGATTCCGGCATTGAATGCCGCGATGTTTAAGGCTGATGCTGTATCAACGGCGCTTGGCGCAAAACGTTCACTCAGCATCACAACATATACCTGAAGCCCCGGCACATTCATAAACGCCAACAGCCCCATGAAAATAATGGTGATCAGCCCGGCTGTTTTAAACGGCGCGGTAAAAGTCAGAACAAACAGCACAGCAGCCTGGACAATGAACATATAAAACAAGGCTTTCAGCGGATTCCGGTTTGATAAACGGCCTCCAATCATGTTTCCGATAGCAATCGCAATTCCGTAAATGAGCAGGATGGCCGCGACGGTTTCTTTCTGAAAACCGGTTACCTCCTGAAGAAGCGGAGATAAATACGTAAACACGACAAACGTTCCGCCGTAGCCTAACGCGGTAATAATAAATAAAAGCAATAACCGGCCGTTTGTGACGAGTTTGACCTGCTCGGAAAATGCGGTTTTCGTCCCTTTACGCAAATGCGACGGAACGAGAAGCGCGTTTGTGAGGAATGCGATGATTCCTACCGCCACAATGACGGCAAATGCGATTCTCCAGCCGAATTGCTGGCCGAGATAGGTGCCGAACGGAACGCCGGTCACCGTAGCCACCGTCAGCCCCGTAAACATAATGGAAATCGCGCTTGCTCTTTTATGCTCCGGCACGATATTGGCGGCGATTGTTGCCCCGATTGACATGAAAATGCCGTGGGAAAAAGCCGAAATAACCCGTGCCGCCAGTAAGACGCCGATTGAGGAAGCGCTCGCTGCGAGTGTATTTCCGGCGATAAAAATTAACATCACCCAGAGCAGCAGCGTTTTCCGTGACATGCCGGATGTGAGAGATGTTAAAACCGGCGCGCCGATCGTTACGCCCAGAGCATACATGGAAACGGTAAGCCCCGCCGTTGTCACAGGTATATGCAGATCTTGAGATATAAGCGGCAGCAGCCCGACGCTGATAAATTCGGTTGTGCCGATCGCAAAAGCGCTGACGGCTAATGCCAGCAGCGCTGGTAAATAGCTTTGGCGATGTGAAGACATCTGTTTTCCTCCTTGAACGATAATGTATGGTTGAAATGATGCCGGGTAAACGATATAAGTATAAGAGTACATTCCTTTTCAGCCGGCAAATGTCATTATGATCGATAGAAGTGTCATTGAAAAGAACGTACTTTTAAGTGCCATAGGCACTTTTTAGTTCCTATAGATGAGGAGGAATTACCGTTGCTGAAGAAAAAATACAATATATCCGTAGAAGCGGCGCTTGAAGTGATCGGCGGAAAATGGAAGTGTGTGATCCTCTGCCACCTCATGCGCGGGAAAAAACGGACAAGCGAATTGAAGCGGCTTATGCCGGACATCACCCAGAAGATGCTGACACAGCAATTGCGGGAGCTGGAAGCTGACGGCGTCATCAACCGGATCGTGTACAATCAGGTGCCGCCGAAAGTGGAATACGAGCTGAGTGAATACGGGCACAGTCTGGAAAGAATTTTAAACGCGCTGTGCGACTGGGGCGCGATGCATATTGCTAAACGGTACGGCGAGGTGTCTTCCGTTTTAGAGGACAGCATTTTAAATGACAAATTCAAAGAACCGGGACAAATATAAGAAAAAAGCAGGCAGCCTGAGACGCTGATCCTGCTTTTTTTATGGAAGAAAGATCATTTTATATGCAAAAAAACCGATTGAACAACATATTGATCGGTATAAGGGTGGATTTTTATCAAGTTGTACTGGCGGATTTCTTTTAATGTGTTATACTATATATAAATAAAGGTAAATTAGAGTGGCATATTAAAAAGGGGTGACCTGAGTATGAAGGTAAATGTAGCAATCAACGGGTTTGGAAGAATCGGAAGAATGGTGTTCAGAAAAGCAATGGAAGATGATCAAATTCAAATAACAGCCATTAATGCAAGCTATCCCCCGGAAACGCTTGCTCATTTGATAAAGTATGACACAATTCACGGCAAATACGATCAAGAAGTTGAGACCTCCGACGACAGTCTGATCGTCAATGGAAAACATATTATGCTGTTCAATCGCCGGGACCCGAGAGAGCTTCCGTGGAAAGAATGCGGAATAGACATCGTCGTAGAGGCAACGGGGAAATTTAATTCAAAAGAAAAAGCAATGAGCCATATTGAAGCAGGAGCGAAAAAAGTTATTTTAACGGCTCCGGGCAAAAATGAAGACGTTACCATTGTCATGGGAGTAAATGAAGAGCAGTTCAATCCCGATGAACATGTCATTATTTCAAATGCATCCTGCACGACAAACTGTCTTGCGCCGGTCGTCAAAGTGCTTGATCAGGAATTCGGGATTGAAAGCGGCCTGATGACGACTGTTCACGCTTACACGAATGATCAAAAAAATATCGACAATCCGCATAAAGATCTGCGGAGGGCGAGAGCGTGCGGAGAATCCATCATTCCGACTTCTACAGGCGCCGCCAAAGCGCTGTCGCTCGTGCTGCCTCATTTGAAAGGAAAACTTCACGGTCTTGCTTTGCGTGTTCCCGTTCCGAATGTGTCATTAGTGGACCTTGTCTGCGATCTGAAAACAGATGTGTCGGCCGAGCAAGTGAACGCCGCTTTCCAAAGAGCCGCAAAAACGTCGATGTACGGAATTCTTGATTATTCGGATGAGCCGCTCGTTTCTTCGGATTATAATACGAATTCACACTCTGCGATCATCGACGGACTGACAACGATGGTGATGGAAGGCCGAAAAGTAAAGGTGCTCGCCTGGTATGACAATGAATGGGGATATTCCTGCCGGGTCGTTGATCTTATCCGTCATGTCGCCGCGCGAATGAAACACCCGTCAGCTGTGTAGACTAAAGATCATGGACATTTGTTAGAAAAAAACCCTTAACGGCATATTCGCAAAAAACACACCTTGCAAAATAAACTTAAACACAGTATACTATCTTTCGTGAACTTCTTGCTCGTGACTGCTTCGGAATTACTTAAAGGGTTAGGACCTCTCCGGACTAACTTTCCCCCGTGGTAAATGGCCGGGTCAGTTCTCGGAAATTCACTTTTTTAATTCTTGTTAAGGGGGGTCCATGATTATGGAAACAATGGGGCGTCACGTCATCTCCGAGCTGTGGGGATGCGATTTTGATAAGCTCAATGACATGGATTTTATTGAAAAAACGTTTGTAAATGCTGCTTTGAAATCAGGAGCTGAAGTGCGTGAGGTCGCATTTCACAAATTTGCACCGCAAGGCGTAAGCGGAGTCGTTATCATCTCTGAGTCACATTTAACGATTCACAGTTTTCCTGAACACGGATATGCAAGCATTGATGTTTATACTTGTGGAGACCTGGATCCTAATGTGGCTGCGGATTACATTGCGGACGCATTACATGCAGATACAAGAGAAAACATTGAAATACCGAGAGGAATGGGGCCTGTACAGATTAAACAGGCACAAGCGAAAGTACTGTAATTTTCAAAACGCAAACACAAGGGAGCTAAGCTGAAAAAGCCATTACGCGCTTTGAAGCTGATGCTCCTTTTCTAATGTAAAAAAACAGCATTGCTTTTTCTTTAAGCATTTTTTTTGTAAAATAGAAAAGATAAGGCCGGTCTATCGGCTCTCCCAACAAATAGGCTCATCCTAGAAACGTTGGCGGGCATTTACCGGAAGCTTGCGAACCGCATTACAGCAACGAAACAGATGGGAGCTGATCCAATTTGAAATGTCCTTCATGCCAGCATAACGGTTCCCGCGTACTTGATTCACGGCCTGCGGACGAAGGGAAATCAATCCGCAGAAGGCGGGAATGCGAAGCCTGCCATTACCGCTTCACTACATTTGAGAAGTTTGAAGAGATGCCTCTGATCGTCGTGAAAAAAGAAGGCGTCCGGGAAGAATTCAGCCGTGAAAAAATGCTGCGCGGGTTAATTAAAGCTTGTGAAAAAAGGCCCGTTCCTTTAAAAACATTGGAAGACATGTGCTTTGATATTGAAAAAGAGCTGAGAAACCAAGGCGTATCTGAAGTCAAAAGCGAACTTGTCGGAGAAATGGTAATGGACCGTCTGGCGAAAATCGATGAGGTGTCTTATGTCCGCTTTGCCTCCGTCTACCGGCAGTTTAAGGATATAAACGTGTTTATCGATGAATTGAAAGATTTAATAAAGAAAGAACGCTGAGAGAGCTAAGAGATTGTGTCTGGCTCTTTTCTCATGAGCAAAATTGGCATTTGATAGATCGCAGAAACGGTGTAAAATGAGAGTAGAAACATATCGGAAGGTTTGAGAATCATGGCTGACTATTGGAATGACGTATTGCCTGTAGATCCTTATACGGTCAAAAGCCGTTCGCTTCTTCAGGATGTCGACAGACAGGTTTTGACACATCTGTACCAGCCGCTGATCGGTTCTTTTGCATTCTCCCTTTATATGACCTTATGGGGGGAGCTTGAGCAGAACCGCTTGTGGGGAGCGGAATCCACGCACAGGCAGCTGATGGGCATGATGCAGTCAAATTTAAAAAAGATTCATCATGAACAGGGAAAGCTTGAAGGAATCGGGCTGCTGAAAGTGTATATCCGGGAGTCCGAGCAAAAAGAGCGGATGTTTATTTATGAGCTGCTTCCCCCGCTCAGACCGAATGATTTTTTTGAAGACGGCATGCTGAATGTCTTTCTTTATAACAGAGTCGGTAAAACGAAATACCAGCAGCTGAGACAATTTTACACGCATCCTTCCGTCGGCGCGGACGCAAGGGAAATTACCCGTCCGTTTAATCACGCCTTTGCCTCTTTTCAGCCGAGTGAATGGAAAATGACGCCTGATATGGAAGAGGCGATGAAGCTCCCCGAGGACTATGAGACGGCGTCTGTCGGACAAGCGCCTTCCTATACGGTGACGGAGGAAGTGTTTGATTTTGAGCTTTTCATGGCGGGACTGTCAGAAACGATGATACCGCGTAAATCAATCACACAGGACGTGCGGGAGAGCATTAAAAAGCTTTCATATTTATACGGAATAGATCCTATCTCCATGCAGCACGTCGTCATGACCGCAATTAATGAACAAGATACGATAACGGCCGAAGCGCTGAGGAAAGCGGCCAGCGACTGGTACCAAATTGAAAGAAGCGGGAAGCTTCCGGAACTGATTGATAAAACACAGCCTGTCACCTTGAGAGAAAACCGGACGGAAAAGGACGATTCATTGAACGGCGAACTCATCGCACAGCTTGAGACCATATCACCGAGAAAGCTTCTTCAGGACATTGCGGACGGGACCGAGCCGTCAAAAGCCGACTTGCAGATTATCGCCGATATTATGTTCGAACAAAAGCTTGAGCCCGGCGTCACCAATGTGCTGATTTATTATGTCATGCTGAAAACGGATATGAAGCTGTCCAAAAACTATATCCAAAAAATCGCCGCCCACTGGGCCAGAAAGAAAGTCAAAACGGTACGGGAAGCAATGAAGCTCGCAATAGAAGAGCACAGGCAATATCTTGATTGGGCGGACGGCAAAACAAACGGCGCGGCGCGCAGCAAAAAAACCGTCCGGGAAGAAAAGCGCCCTGATTGGATGAAAGAAGAAGAAACCGGGAAGAAACAAGAACAGCCGGCTCTTTCCGCGCAGGATCTTGAAGAACAGAAGAAAAAAATGATGGAAGAAATGAAAAAACTGAAAAAATACTCTGCCTATTGAGACAGAGAAGCGGGGTGATATTGAATGGAACCGATCAGCCGATCATTAGAAGGCGTGACGAAAAGACCTGACTTTCAAAAACGCCTGGAACGAATGCAGCAGCAAGTCATGGCCGACGAAGACGTCCAGGCTTTTTTGAAGGAACAGAAAGATGTAATCAATCAAAGCATGATTGACAGAGGATTAAATAAACTGTACGAATTCGTTCAGCAAAGCAAGCAGTGCGCCTTCTGTTCGAAAGACAGCCGGACGAACAGCCTGCTTGAAGGCTATCATCCGAAGCTTGTGATCAACGGGCGTTCCATCGATATTGAATATTACGAATGTCCGGAAAAGAGAAAGCTCGACCGCCAGAAAAGGCAAAAGTCCCTGATGAAGAGCATGTATATCCAGCAGGATCTTCTCGGCGCGACGTTTCAGCAGATCGACATTACCGATCCGAGCAGAGTCGGCATTTTCCAGCATGTGACGGATTTTCTGAAGAGCTATAATGAAACGGGAAAAGGCAAAGGGCTGTACCTGTACGGAAAATTCGGAATCGGAAAGACATTTATTTTAGCCGCCATTGCTAACGAACTGGCGGAAAAAGAGTATTCATCAATGATCGTATATGTTCCCGAATTTGTCAGAGAGCTGAAAAACTCGCTCCAGGATCAGTCATTGGAGGCGAAACTGAATATGGTAAAAACGACGCCCGTACTGATGCTTGATGACATCGGAGCGGAGTCAATGACAAGCTGGGTCAGAGATGAGGTCATCGGCACCGTGCTTCAGCACAGAATGAGCCAGCAGCTTCCCACTTTCTTCTCGTCTAATTTTTCACCAGACGAGCTGAAGCATCATTTTACGTATTCACAGCGGGGAGAAAAGGAAGAAGTAAAAGCGGCAAGACTGATGGAGCGGATTTTATATTTGGCTTCGCCCATCCGTCTTGACGGGGAAAACCGCCGCCGTTCATGATGCCGGCGTCCAATGGGAAGGATTTGAGGGAATGAGGAATAAGAAGGCTGTCACTTGGGCTGCGGCTGCGGCGGGAGCGGGCCTTTTGCTGTGGGCAAACCGCAAATATCTGAATCTGTCGCCTAAGGAGATCCGGCTGTGGGTATTATCGTTCGGTATTTTTGCGCCGCTTGTGTTTATCGGAATTTCCATCGTCAGGCCTTTTGTGCTGTTTCCCGTATCAATCGTTTCCGTCGCCGGAGGATTGGCGTTCGGCCCGTTTTTCGGCACCGTGTATACGCTGGCGGGCTCAATGGGCGCTGCCGCCGCGTCTTTTTTTGCGGCGTGGCTGTTTGCCTTTAATGAGAAAAACCGTCATGGAAAAATGGAAGCCATTCAAAAGCAGATGAAAACCAATGGCTTCTTTTATATTTTTATCCTGCGCATTCTGCCTGTTAACTTTGATGTGATCAGCTATGCCGCGGGCCTATCGAAAGTCAGGCCGATGACGTATTTTTTGGCGACCGCAGCGGGCATCATTCCGGGGACGATCGTCCTGAATGTGCTCGGCGCGAGCTTTATGTCCGGCAATGTGCTGACCGTACTCTGCGTGATCTGTCTTTACATCGTATTTTTATCGCTTCCCGTTATATTTAAAAAGAAGGTGCGCCATTTGTTCGGCGGTGAAAGCTAACCTTTACGTCTATTTTAAAAACATCCCCCATATACTTGTAACAGATGCCGTAAGGGGGGACAAATATGCTTGAAGTGATCTTTGAAGATGACCACGATACCGCCGCTTTTTTACATCTCATTCAGCAATCGGACGACCGGAGACATTTTATTGTCCGTGAAGGCATAAAAAAAGTCGGAATCGCAAGGTCTGAAACGGCTTTTTGCGTTCAGCGCTTTATTGAGCCGATACTTGTCAGGTTTTTTTTGGAATGCAAAGAAGACGAGCATATGCTTTCGCTTATTGAGGATGCATACTGCTTCACCGATCAGGATGAACAGCAGCAAATCCTTCAGCTTGCACACAGCATTATGGAAGGAGAGCTTGATGATCATCCGTTCGAGCCGAAGAAAGAGCCGCGCACACAGTTTATTTCAGATGCACTCCGGACGATTTCACTTGATGCGGGTGTTTTTTCCGTGCGTTCGTTTCAGACGTTCCGGCTCGGCAGGTATTATGAGCGGCTCAGAGAATACGCGGAGGCTGCGATAGATGAATACCGGATGGAACAGGAATATCAAAACTTTATCCAGTCTCTGAGAGATTATGTGACATCCAATCCGCCGCGGATGAAGAAAGTCCGCATCGTACATGACCGGGCTTTTACGCTGTGGGAGCTGCGCTATTTGTCAGAACGGGAACAGAAAAAATACATAGACAGACGGTTTGTGCGGGAGCACCCGATGTATATAGATTCCCATCTCCTTGCGCCTCTGATCTCCATTGCGCCTGAGACGGTAGAACTGTATACGGACAAACCGGAGCATATGATGTCCAGAACGATTCAAAACGTGTTTCAGGAGAGGGTGCGCCTTTTCCCGCTGGGCGCGTTTGCAGCCGAGAAGACGGAAGGATAGCCGTACGGACGGCCTTGCGTAGGCGGCAGGGCTGTCTGTGCGAAATCAGACGGAAAAAACCGAGTTGCATTTTTCTCGCAGACATTTTATAATACATAAAAGATTAATGATTGCTACACGTATTGATAAGGACATGAAGCATTGATACCGGCTTTATAAGAGAGGAGAGCCCTAGGCTGAAAGCTTTCCAGCTATGGATCATTGTCTTTACCGCCTTTGAACTTCAGCTGTGAACGCCGGAAGAAGCGCCAGTAATAGCTGACGGGAACTCCCGTTACAGAGTTTAGAGCCGCAGGTGCCGAAACAATCGACCGCGCGGAAAAAAGGGTGGAACCACGATTCCGTTTATTTAACCTCGTCCCTTTCATAGGGGGCGGGGTTTTTGATTTGCATAAAAAAAGGAGTGACGAAGATGTCAGATATGATCAACATCACATTTCCGGACGGAGCGGTAAAGGAATTTCCGAAAGGAACCACAACAGAAGATATCGCGGCATCCATCAGTCCGGGATTAAAGAAAAAGTCTTTAGCCGGAAAACTGAACGGACAGGAAATTGATTTAAGAACGCCGATTCAAGAGGACGGTGCCGTAGAAATCATTACAGAAGGCACAGAAGAAGGCTTGAACATCATGCGGCACAGCACGGCGCATTTATTGGCCCAGGCGATTAAACGCATTTATAAAGATGTGAAATTCGGAGTCGGCCCCGTCATTGAAAACGGGTTCTATTATGACGTTGAAATGGAGCAGGCGCTGACGCCGGATGACCTTCCGAAGATTGAAAAAGAAATGAAACGCATCGTCGGTGAAAATCTGCCGATTATCCGAAAAGAAGTGAGCCGTGATGAAGCAAAAGCCATGTTTGCGGAAATCGGCGATAATCTGAAGCTTGAACTGCTGGATGCCATCCCAGAAGACGAAACGGTCTCCATTTATGAGCAGGGCGAATTTTTTGACCTGTGCCGCGGCGTGCACGTGCCGTCTACAGGCAAAATTAAAGAATTTAAGCTGTTGAGCCTTGCGGGCGCGTACTGGCGCGGCGACAGCAAAAACCAAATGCTTCAGCGCATTTACGGCACGGCCTTCTTTAAAAAGGATGACTTGAAAGAGCATTTGCGGATGCTTGAAGAAGCGAAAGAGCGTGACCACCGAAAACTGGGCAAAGAATTAAAATTGTTCGCCAACTCTCAAAAAGTCGGACAAGGCCTGCCGCTCTGGCTGCCGAAAGGCGCGACCATCCGACGCGTGATCGAGCGCTACATTGTGGATAAAGAGCTGAGCCTCGGTTATGAGCACGTCTATACGCCTGTTCTCGGAAGCAAAGACCTGTACGAAACATCAGGGCACTGGGATCATTATCAGGATACGATGTTTCCGCCGATGGAAATGGACAATGAAACACTCGTGCTCCGTCCGATGAACTGTCCTCACCATATGATGATTTACAAACAGGACATTCACAGCTACCGCGAGCTCCCGATCCGCATCGCCGAGCTGGGAACGATGCATCGTTATGAAATGTCCGGGGCGCTTTCAGGTCTTCAGCGCGTACGCGGCATGACGTTAAATGACGCGCACATTTTCGTCCGCCCTGACCAGATTAAAGAAGAATTCATCCGCACGGTCCGTTTGATTCAAGACGTATACGAAGACTTCGGCCTGAATGATTACACATTCCGCCTGTCTTACCGCGATCCTGAAGATACGGAAAAATATTTTGATGATGATGAGATGTGGAACAAAGCGCAGTCCATGCTGAAAGCGGCAATGGATGAGATGGGGCACGACTACTATGAAGCGGAAGGCGAAGCGGCGTTTTACGGCCCTAAGCTTGACGTGCAGGTGAAAACGGCGATCGGCAAAGAAGAGACATTGTCAACTGTACAGCTTGACTTCCTTCTTCCGGAACGCTTTGATCTCACTTACGTCGGAGAAGACGGCAAACAGCACCGTCCTGTCGTTATTCACCGCGGCGTCGTGTCAACGATGGAGCGTTTCGTTGCTTTCTTAATCGAAGAGCACAAAGGCGCCCTTCCGACATGGCTTGCGCCGGTGCAGTTCCAAGTCATTCCTGTTTCACCGTCCGTGCATCTTGACTATGCGAAAAAAGTGCAGGAGCGCCTGCAGCGTGAAGGCCTGCGTGTCGAGCTTGACAGCCGGGACGAAAAAATCGGCTATAAAATCCGTGAAGCGCAAATGCAAAAAATCCCGTACATGCTTGTGGTCGGTGACCAAGAAGCGGAAAACGGCGCGGTAAACGTCCGGAAATACGGCGAGCAGAAATCAGAAACCGTCTCATTGGACGATTTTGTGAAAAAGGCTGTAGCCGAAGCGAAAAAATAACCAGAAATACAAAAAACCCCGTTCATCCAGAATGGGGTTTTTTTGCGTATAAAATTATCTTTCTTTTTGTTTCTCTATAATTGCAAACAGCTCGTGAAGATCGCTGATCACGTAATCAGGCGCAATGTCCGTATCATTTTTCTTTTGCGTCCGGTTTACCCAGACTGTTGTAATACCTGCCCGTTTCGCTCCCAATATATCAGTATTGAGGTTATCTCCGACCATAATGGCGTCTTCTTTTTCCAGGTTCAGGAGGCCGAGGCAATGTTCGAATATGGAGGCGTCGGGTTTCCCTTTTCCGAAAGCGCCTGAGATGACGATTTCATTAAAATAAGGCGCGAGCTCAGGAACGCCGGCGAGTTTTTCTTTCTGCAGGCTGGGATCGCCGTTTGTCAGCAGAAGCAATTCATAAACACCTTTCAGCTTATCAAGCACTGCAAACGTTTCATCATACACGTACGGCCGCTGTCTGCGTTCCGCCGCGAAAAACTCCGCCAAATATTCGCCGTAAGCCGCATCGTCTATACCGACACTTTTTAAGCCGTTCGTCCAGGCGTTTCGTCTGTATTCCGGCGCAATCCGATTCAGCTGTTTAAATCCTTCGCTGACCGGCTCGGAAAAATTCGCCCATAATCCTTCAAACGGATTAATGCCGATCATGACCGTATAAGGATAGGTTTCGTATGACATATACAATTCCCGTGCCGCTTTCCGAACCGCCTCTTCAAATGTATGCGGGTCAAGGCCATATTTTTTTTCCGCTTGTAAACATGTTTCCCTGAATGTTGTTCTGACGCTTTTTTCATCCCATAACAGTGTATCGTCCAAATCAAAAAATACGGCTTTCATGATCTTCTCCTCTTTGTTATATTCTGAAACTCTCTGCCGCAAGGCTCCCGTTTATTCTACAATAGATATATAGACTGTGAAAGATTTGTTTTCAGATGATTTGAAAAAAACAGGCAGGTTTGTGTCAGATTCTGTCTCAGGCTCTAAAACGTGATAAAATAAAATTTGAAAGAACAGGTGAAAAGTATGCTGCATTTGATCATCATGATGCTGGAAAGAGTCGGAATTATCGTCATATTGGGATTTGTTCTGGCTCATACCAGATTGTTCAGACAGGCGCTCCAGCAGCCTGAGAGCTATAAAGGCAAAGCGGTGCTGATTTCAATTTTCTCGCTGTTCAGTATCATCAGCAACTATACGGGAATAGAAATTCAGCGGAATACAATCATGAATAATGACTGGGTGTTTCAAATTAATCCGTCCGGTTCAATTGCCAATACAAGAATTATGGGCGTTGAAATCGGCGGACTCTTAGGCGGCCCGTATGTGGGGATCGGCGTCGGCATACTGGCCGGCCTGCATCGTTTATCACTCGGCGGCGCGACCGCAGTCAGCTGTGCCGTCTCATCCGTTTTAGCGGGCATTTTGTCCGGCTGGATCGGACGGTATTTCAGAAAACGCTATGCGATGCCGACACCGCGGGTGGCCGCGCTTGTCGGACTCGGGATGGAATCACTGCAAATGCTGCTCATCCTCTTGATGGCCAAGCCGTTTTCTGATGCTTGGACGCTTGTGAGCATCATCGGCATCCCGATGATATTGGTAAACGGGTCAGGGACTTTTATTTTTCTTTCGATCATTCAGTCGATTATCAGGAAGGAAGAACGGGCGAGAGCCCTTGAAACCCATAGGGTGCTGATGATTGCCGATCAGACGCTTCCGTTTTTCCGCCAGGGGCTGAATGAAAGCTCATGCAAAAGCGTCGCCGCCATCATCCACAGGCAAACAGGAACGGACGCGGTATCGCTTACGGATAACGAAAAGATTTTGGCGCACGTCGGCGCGGGTGCCGACCATCATATTCCGTCTGAAAGCCTGATTACCGGATTGTCAAAGCGCGTCATTAAAACGGGTCATATTATGAAAGCGACATCAAAGGAAGAAATTGAATGCACGCACGATCCTTGTCCGCTGCATGCGGCGATTGTATTGCCGCTGACGTCAAACGGCAAAACGATCGGGACGCTGAAAATGTACTTTAAAAGCCCGTCAGGTTTAAGCCGGGTTGAAGAAGAGCTTGCAGAAGGACTCGCCATGCTGTTTTCCACCCAGCTTGAACTCGGCGAGGCGGAACTGCAGAGCAAATTGCTGAAAGACGCAGAAATAAAGGCGCTTCAAGCACAGGTCAATCCGCATTTTCTGTTTAATGCGATCAATACGATTTCTGCTCTTTGCCGTACGGATGTGGAAAAAACCCGAAAGCTTCTGCTGCAGCTCAGCGTCTATTTCCGTTCCAATCTGCAGGGGGCAAGGCAGCTGCTCATCCCGCTTTCTAAAGAACTAAACCATCTGCAGGCATATTTATCATTGGAGCAGGCCCGTTTTCCCGGGAAATATAAAATCAGCCTTGAAATCGAACGCGGTTTGGAGGACATCGAAATTCCTCCTTTTGTGCTGCAGATCCTCGTCGAAAATGCGCTCCGCCATGCATTTTCAAGAAAGCAGGACAGCTGTGCCGTCAATGTCAGCGTGGTATCCGCCCGTCAGTCGGTTTTAATGCGGGTTGGAGATAACGGGCGGGGAATTGATCCGGAATTGCTGTCCGTGCTCGGAAACCGTCCGCTCCCGTCTAAAGAAGGGACGGGAACCGCGCTTTACAATTTAAATCAGCGGCTGATCGGGCTGTTCGGCCCCAAAGCAGCCCTGCGATTGGAAAGTGAGGCCGGCAAAGGTACGGACGTATCATTTGAGCTGCCTTTGAAACTGATGACTAAAGGAGAAGAACATGCTGAAGGTGTTAATCGTTGATGATGAAATGCTGGCAAGAGATGAATTAGCTTATTTGCTGAAACGGACGAATGAAGTAAGTGACATAAACGAAGCAGAAAATATTGAATCCGCTTTTGACAGCATGATGGATCAAAAACCGGATCTGCTGTTTTTGGACGTTGATTTGTCAGGAGAAAACGGATTTGACATTGCCAAACGGCTGAAAAACATGAAAAATCCGCCGGCCGTCGTTTTTGCGACGGCGTATGACCAATTTGCTTTAAAAGCTTTTGAAGTCGACGCGCTCGATTATTTAACGAAGCCTTTTGATGAAGAAAGAGTGCGCCAGACGATCAGAAAGTTTAAAAGAGTGAAGCAGGACAGGGCAGGAGGCGTCTCAGAGCAGCCGTCCGCAGCCGGAGCGCATAAACTGGCTGTATCAGCCGGTGAATCTATTGTCATTTTAGATACGAAGGACATTATTTTCGCCGGCATGGAAGACGGGCACGTTTCCGTCAAAACGTTTGCCGCGTCTTATTCCGTTCATGAAACTTTGGCTGTCATTGAGAAAAAACTGCCTGATACGGGGTTCTTGAGAGTGCACCGCGCGTTCATCGTGAATACGGAGCATATTACGGAAATTCATCCGTGGTTTAATTCGACGTACAATCTTATCTTAAAAGACGGCTCTAAAATTCCCGTCAGCCGTACATACGCCAAGGACTTAAAAAAGCTGCTTCATATTATATGAGGCGGCTTTTGCATTTCAGCAGCCGTTTTTTGCATTTCAGAATGAATATTCAGCCGTTTACTATGAAAGCGCTTTAAATATCGATTTCTCTTTTATAATGGACCTAACAAAGAGAAAGAGGTGAAGAAAATGAGTGCGAAAAAAGTGTACGGATTTCTGACACAAGCATTTATTTTTGCCGTAATTATGCTCATATCTAATGGGATTGCAGCGATTGTCCCCATTCCTATACCCGCTTCCGTAGTAGGTTTGGTGTTATTATTTGTCCTCTTATGTCTGAAAGTGATTAAGCTTGAACAAGTAGAAACGCTGGGAACATCATTAACGTCACTGATCGGATTTTTATTTGTCCCGTCGGGCATCTCCGTGATGAATTCACTTGGCGTCATGCAGCAGTACGGCGTGCAGATTGCACTCGTCATCTTACTCGCCACCATCATTCTGTTAGGGGCGACGGGCCTTTTTTCTCAGCTGATCTTGTCTGCCAGCCAAAAACGTCAGAAGGCAGCTCCTGAAAAACAAACGGTGCGCCGTTCCAATCAGGAAAAAGAACTTGTGCAGCATTAGGAGGGAAATCGGATGAGTCCATATTTCGGTATTGTCGTTTCACTTGCGGCCTTTGGCATCGGCACGTATTTATTTAAAAAAACGAGAGGCTTTTTCCTCTTCACCCCGCTGTTTGTCGCGATGGTGCTTGGAATCCTTTTTCTGAAGCTCGGCGGTTTTTCATATGAAGATTATAAAAGCGGAGGAGACATTATTAAATTCTTCCTGGAGCCCGCGACGATCGCTTTTGCCATCCCTTTATACAAACAGCGTGACAAACTGAAAAAATACTGGTGGCAGATCATGTCTTCTATCATTGTCGGCTCTATCTGCTCAGTGACGATTGTCTATTTGATCGCAAAAGGCATTCATCTTGACGCGGCCGTTATGAAAAGCATGCTTCCGCAGGCGGCGACAACGGCAATTGCCCTTCCGCTGTCAAAAGGAATCGGCGGCATCACCGATATCACCGCTTTCGCCGTTATTTTCAACGCCGTTATCGTCTATGCTCTGGGTGCTCTATTCTTAAAACTGTTTAAAGTAAAGCACCCAATCTCTAAAGGACTGGCTCTCGGCACATCAGGACACGCACTCGGTGTTGCGGTCGGTATTGAGATGGGGGAAGTAGAAGCGGCAATGGCAAGTATCGCGGTTGTCGTCGTAGGAGTGGTGACAGTGCTGGTCATTCCGGTATTCGTTCAGCTCATCGGAGGATAAACCCGGGTCATAGACCCGGGTTTTTTATTGTCCGGCAGCATCTGCAGGCGGCAAAGAACGAAATTTCACATTTTTCCTTGCGCTCACACTGGCATCGTGTTAAAATGAAAAAGTTGATCCGGAGAAGTCATTCTTGACTAATGATCCGGTATTGTGTAAAATAGTTATTGAATTGAATATAAATCACAAGCAGAGGCACCCGCTTCTCACCTGATTGACACATTCATGTAGTTGGCAGGTTGACCGTACATTTTTATTTATGCAGATGTTCGTAGTGTGGGTGTGTTGTCATGCCCGCACTTTTTGTTTGCCTGCAGAATGCAGTCAAAAAGCGTTGTGAATCAATTCGAAGAAACTATGGAGGTGGCTCATTATTAGCAAAGATCAATTGGTTAATGAGGGTATCCGTGCACGTGAAGTTCGTCTGATCGGACAAAATGGCGATCAGCTCGGCATCAAGTCCCGTCAGGAAGCACTTGAAATCGCCGGCCGCGCAAATCTTGACCTTGTGTTAGTTGCAGCAAATGCAAAACCGCCTGTCTGCCGCATCATGGACTACGGTAAGTTCAGATTCGAGCAGCAGAAAAAGGACAAAGAAGCACGCAAAAATCAAAAAATCATTAACTTAAAAGAAGTTAGATTAAGTCCGACGATCGATGAGCATGACTTTAACACGAAATTGCGCAATGCGATTAAATTCCTTGAAAAAGGCGATAAAGTGAAAGCTTCTATCCGCTTTAAAGGGCGCGCAATCACTCATAAAGAAATCGGCCAGCGCGTATTGGACCGTTTCTCTGAAGCATGTGCGGAAGTTGCGACAGTCGAAACAAAACCAAAAATGGACGGCCGCAGCATGTTCTTAATGCTCGCGCCGAAAAACGAAAAGCAATAAGGAGGAAATCCCATGCCAAAAATGAAAACTCACCGCGGATCTGCTAAACGTTTTAAAAAGACAGGTTCTGGGAAGTTAAAACGTTCTCATGCATATACAAGTCACTTATTCGCCAACAAATCCCAAAAGCAAAAGCGTAAGCTTCGCAAGGGTGCTATTGTAAGCGCAGGAGACTTCAAACGTATCAAACAACAGCTTGCTAACATCAAGTAATCGGACAAGGAACAATTAGGAGGGAAATATAATGCCAAGAGTAAAAGGCGGAACTGTGTCGCGTCAGCGTCGTAAAAAGGTTCTTAAATTAGCAAAAGGTTATTTCGGTTCAAAACATAGATTATACAAAGTAGCAAACCAGCAGGTCATGAAATCAGGAAACTATGCATTCCGTGACCGCCGTCAGAAAAAACGTGATTTCCGTAAGCTTTGGATCACTCGTATCAACGCTGCTGCACGTATGAACGGTCTTTCTTACAGCCGTTTAATGCACGGTCTTAAGCTTTCAGGCATCGAAGTAAACCGCAAAATGCTTGCTGATCTTGCTGTAAACGATCTTACTGCTTTCAATCAGCTTGCTGATGCTGCTAAAGCTCAGTTAGACAAGTAAGTTGAAAAAGCCGCTCTCTTTCCGGGAGCGGTTTTTTTACGTAAAGGGTGACAATCAATGGCTCTCTTCATTTACGCCGTATTGATAAACGGATACGGCTTTTGGATCATGGGCGCTGATAAAAGAAGAGCAAAGGCACACCGGTGGAGAATATCAGAGAAACGAATATGGCTCACAGCCGCCATGTTCGGCTCACTCGGCGTATGGATCGGCATGCGCACCTTCAGGCATAAGACGAAACACAAATCCTTTTTATACGGGGTGCCGCTGCTTTTTCTCACTGAAGCCGCCCTTGTGCTGATGTATTTGATGTATAAAACATAAAAAGCAGGAGAGCTTATCGCTCGCCTGCTTTTTTCGCTTTTTTGATGGGCTGGTCCCAATCAATCTTGCAATTCGGATACCGCTCCAATACCTTTTTTTCGACTTCTTCAAAATCACCTGCAGAAAAGCGGTTCAGCTTTTCCGGATTTTCGGTCCATACAAATATCGTATGAATAAACAGCGGATGATCTTTGGAAGGGATATGCTTTTCTCCTTCAAAGAGCACTCCTTTATAAGTAAGCTGGAGATTTTTTCGCGTGTTTTTCTGTTCGTCAATAAAATAAAAATTCTCTTTTGATTGTGCCAGTCTGAGCCTTCTTTTCGGGTTTGCGTAAAATTTGACGCACATGTAAATAAAATAAATAAGAAGTGCAAGCAAGACAATCCTCAATACTGTAATGGCCATATGTGTGAAGGCACCTCCTCACCTTTGTCATGATCTGATGTAATACGAAAAACAAAACAAAAGGTTTCATTTTTTTAAAAGAAATAGATAAAAACATTTACCCGTTTTTCAGGCGAATTAATCGTATGCTTCAGCATTGGTTTTGTATAATAAGAAGGGTAGTGAAAAAAAGGAGGTTTATTGATGACAAAATTAGATGAAACGCTCACCATGCTGAAAGCGTTAACGGATGCAAAAGGGATACCGGGAAATGAGAGAGAAGTAAGACAAGTGATGAAATCATACATAGAACCATTTGCCGATGACGTCACAACAGACCGGCTGGGAAGCTTAATCGCCAAAAAAACCGGCAAAGAAAACGGTCCGAAAATCATGATCTCAGGGCATTTAGACGAAGTCGGTTTTATGGTGACGCAAATCACTGATAAAGGCTTTCTCCGCTTTCAAACCGTCGGCGGCTGGTGGTCTCAGGTCATGCTGGCCCAGCGCGTCACCGTCGTGACAAAAAAAGGGGACATCACGGGGATCATCGGTTCGAAACCGCCTCACATTCTGCCTCCTGACGCCAGAAAAAAAGCCGCCGATATTAAAGAGATGTTCATCGATATCGGGGCGTCCAGCCGTGAAGAGGCAATGGAATGGGGCGTTCTTCCGGGTGACCAGATTGTGCCGTATTTTGAATTTACAGTGATGAACAATGAAAAGCATTTATTGGCGAAAGCATGGGACAACCGTATCGGCTGTGCGATTGCCATCGATGTATTAAAAAATCTGAAAAACAGTGATCACCCCAATGAAGTATACGGGGTCGGAACCGTTCAAGAAGAAGTCGGGCTGCGCGGGGCGAAAACAGCGGCACATACGATCCAGCCTGATATCGCGTTCGGTGTGGATGTCGGAATTGCCGGAGATACACCGGGAATTTCTGAAAAAGAGGCGCAAAGCAAAATCGGCGAAGGGCCGCAAATTATTCTGTATGACGCATCAATGGTATCTCACAAAGGGCTGCGCGACCTTGTCGTGAACACGGCGGAAGAAGCGGGAATTCCGTATCAATTCGATTCCATTGCCGGAGGGGGCACGGATTCAGGTTCCATTCACTTAACCGCAAACGGAGTGCCGGCGCTGTCCATTACGATCGCGACGCGCTACATTCACACTCATGCCGCTATTTTGCATCGGGATGATTATGAGAATACGGTAAAATTGATCACAGAAGTGATTAAAAAATTAGATCGGGAAACGGTTGACCGTATTACTTATCAATAAAGATACGGAAGAATCTGCTTTTTTAAGCAGATTCTTTTTTTTATATGTACAAATATGAGCCCTGCGTCTACAATAAGAGAAGACATAGAAAAATTTGACAACACGTTTTTGAAAGCGCTTTAAAAAAGGGGAGGATTTACAAATGAAAAACAGATTCAGACGCATGATCCGCTTTTCGTGCGCAGCCGTTACAGCCGGGCTGCTGATGATGTCTTCATCTCCGGCATCTGCCGCGTTTTGGGGGGCATCAAATGAATTGCTTCACGATCCGACAATGGCGAAGGAAGGAAACACGTGGTACGCTTTCGGAACCGGTTTGGAAGGGGAGAGGGGACTTCGCGTCTTAAAGGCGGGCAGCGGCGGCGTATGGACCGTTCAGAAATCAATTTTTAATTCTCCGCTGTCATGGTGGGGCAATTATGTGCCGAATTACGGGCTGAATCAATGGGCCCCCGATGTTCAATATTTTAACGGAAAGTATTGGCTGTATTATGCCGTTTCTTCATTCGGCAAAAATACCTCCTCGATCGGTCTTGCATCATCTGCAAGCCTCAGTTCGGGAAACTGGAAGGACGAAGGGCTCGTCATCCGTTCAACAAGCGCCAATAACTACAATGCAATTGATCCGGAGCTGACAATTGATAAAGACGGAAACCCTTGGCTTGCCTTCGGTTCTTTTTGGAGCGGCATTAAGCTGACAAAGCTTGATAAAAATACAATGAAACCGACGGGATCACTTTATTCCATCGCTGCCAGACCGAATAACGGCGGAGCTTTGGAAGCGCCGGCGATCACTTACCAGAACGGCTACTATTACTTAATGGTGTCGTTTGATAAATGCTGTTCAGGCGTGAATAGTACGTACAAAATCGCTTATGGAAGAAGCAAAAGCATCACCGGCCCATATCTCGATAAAAGCGGGAAAAGCATGTCTGAAGGCGGAGGGACGATTCTTGATTCCGGCAATGACCGCTGGAAAGGCCCGGGCGGTCAAGACATTGTGAACGGGAATATTTTAGTGCGTCATGCGTATGATGCCGAAAACAGCGGAATTCCGAAGATGCTCATCAATGATATCGATTGGAGTTCAGGCTGGCCTTCCTATTAATTGAGCAGCCGGGCATGTGTGTCCGGCTTTTTTACTTGCAATAAAAGATTGACAGTTTGATTCCTCCTTAACTATAATAAAATTGTTCGTACAAATAAAAGGATTAAAGTTTTGTAGTTTATATTCGTACGTATGTTTTTTTTAAAAATGCAAGCGCTTTATTTTGATGGGAAGGGGAAATGAATGTGCTTCAGAACAAAGAATATGAATTTTGGTTTGTAACGGGAAGCCAGCACTTATACGGAGAGGAAACGCTGAAGCTTGTCGATAAACACGCAAAGGGAATATGTGACGGCCTCAGCGGGGTGTCATCAAGATACAAGATCAGGCATAAACCGGTTGTCACGTCATCTGAAACAATCAGAGAGGTTTTGCGGGAAGCGCAGTATCAAGAAAACTGTGCCGGGGTCGTGACGTGGATGCATACATTTTCCCCTGCGAAAATGTGGATTGAAGGTCTTTCCGCTTTTCAAAAGCCGATGCTTCATCTGCATACCCAGTATCATCGCGACATCCCGTGGGAAACGATTGATATGGACTTTATGAACAGCAACCAATCCGCTCACGGAGACCGGGAATACGGATATATCCAGTCAAGAATGGGGCAGACGAGAAAAGTCATCGCAGGCTATTGGGATGATGAGGAAGTCAAACATGACATTTCGCAATGGATGAACACGGCTGCCGCTTGGAATGAAAGCAGGAATATTAAAGTAGCCCGGTTCGGCGACAATATGCGGAATGTGGCGGTTACTGACGGAGACAAAGTCGGCGCCCACATTCAATTCGGCTGGCAGGTTGACGGGTACGGAATCGGCGATCTTACCGAGGTGATGAACAACGTCACCGACGCAGAAATTGAGGCGCTTTATGAGGAATACGACAACTTGTATGTCATCAGCGACGAAACAAAACGGGATGAAGCAAAAGTTGCTTCCATTAAAGAACAGGCGAAAATTGAACTCGGATTAACGGCCTTTCTCGAACGGGGCGGATATACAGCGTTTTCGACCTCGTTTGAAGTTTTGCACGGAATGAAGCAGCTTCCGGGTCTTGCCGTTCAGCGTCTCATGGAAAAAGGGTACGGATTTGCCGGCGAAGGCGATTGGAAAACGGCTGTCCTTGTGCGAATGATGAAAATAATGGCGGACGGAGAACAAACCTCCTTCATGGAAGATTATACGTACCATTTTGAACCGGGGCGTGCGATGATTCTCGGATCACATATGCTTGAAGTATGTCCGACGATCGCCCTTGATCAGCCGAAAATCGAAGTTCATCCTCTCTCAATCGGAGGGAAGGAAGATCCGGCCCGGTTGGTCTTTAACGGAATCGGCGGTTCAGCCATCATCGCCAGCATCATTGATATCGGCGGGCGATTCCGTCTCATTCTGAATGAAGCGGAAGGCAGGGAAATTGATCATGATATGCCGAATCTCCCTGTGGCGCGGGTGCTGTGGAAGCCGGAGCCATCGCTGAAAACAGCTGCGGAAGCATGGATTTTGGCGGGAGGCGCCCATCATACCTGTATGTCCTTCCGGCTTACGGCTGAACAGATGCTTGACTGGGCTGAGATGGCAGGCATTGAAAGCATCTTTATTTCCCGCAATACCGAAATACATGAGCTGAAAAAAGAGCTGAAATGGAATGACGTATTATACCGGTTGGGAGGGAATTGATATGGCGTATACGATTGGTGTTGATTTCGGCACATTGTCCGGCCGGGCGGTGCTTGTCAATGTCCGCACGGGCGAAGAAATCGCGTCTGCGGTAAAAGAATATACTCATGCCGTCATCGACCGCACGCTGCCGAAGACGGGTGAAAAACTCCCTCGGGACTGGGCGCTTCAGCATCCTGCCGATTATATCGAAGTTCTGGAAACGGCGATTCCGAACCTGCTTGAGCAGGCGGGCGCTGATCCAAAAGACGTGATCGGCATAGGAATTGATTTTACCGCCTGCACGATTTTGCCGATAGACGGCGCGGGGCAGCCGCTTTGTATGCTGCCGGAATTTGAACGGGAGCCCCATAGTTATGTGAAGCTGTGGAAGCATCATGCGGCTCAAAAACATGCAGACCGTTTGAACACGATTGCCGAAGACACAAATGAAACATTCCTTAAAAGATACGGCGGTAAAATTTCTTCCGAATGGATGATCCCGAAAATCATGCAAATCGCGGAAGAAGCGCCGCATATATACAAGGCGGCAGATCAGATTGTGGAAGCGGCAGACTGGATCGTCTATCAATTGTGCGGTTCATTGAAGCGAAGCAACTGCACGGCCGGCTACAAAGCAATCTGGAATGAGGATACGGGGTATCCGCCGGATCATTTTTTCGAAAGGCTCAACCCGTTAATGAAAACGATTACAAAGGATAAATTAAGCGGCTCCATTTATTCAGTCGGGGAAAAAGCAGGAGGTTTGACCGAAAAAATGGCGGAGCTGACCGGGCTTCTGCCGGGGACGGCCGTTGCCGTCGCCAATGTCGACGCTCACGTGTCAGTGCCCGCGGTCGGTATTACAGAGCCGGGGAAAATGCTGATGATCATGGGAACGTCTACCTGCCATGTGCTGCTCGGCGACGAAGAACATATCGTCCCCGGTATGTGCGGGGTCGTCAATAACGGCATCTTGCCCGGATATGCGGGATATGAAGCGGGGCAGTCCTGTGTCGGCGACCACTTTGAATGGTTCGTCAAAACGTGCGTTCCGAGAGACTATGAGAAGGAAGCTGAGGATAAACACATAGACATTCACGAGCTGCTCAGCAAAAAAGCAGCTGAACTTGTTCCCGGGGAAAGCGGCCTTCTCGCGCTTGACTGGTGGAACGGAAACCGGTCAACCTTGGTGGACGCAGATTTGACGGGCATGATGCTCGGCATGACGCTGCATACGAAGCCGGAAGAAATCTACAGGGCATTGATTGAAGCGACAGCGTTCGGAACGAGGATGATTATCGAAACGTTCCGGGAAAACGGCGTTCCGGTCGAAGAGCTTTACGCAGCCGGAGGAATCGCCGAAAAAAATCCGTTTGTCATGCAGATTTATGCAGACGTCACAAATATGGATATTAAATTATCCGGGTCTCCGCAGGCGCCTGCACTCGGCTCCGCGATTTTCGGAGCGCTCGCCGCGGGACGGGAAAACGGGGGATTCTCCAATATTGCTGAAGCATGTGCGCATATGGGGAAATTAAAAGACGGCTTTTATGCCCCGAACCGGGAAAGAGCTGAGATTTATGACAGCTTATATGCGGAATATAAAGAGCTCGTACACTACTTCGGCAAAGAAAACAATGTCATGAAACGCCTAAAAGCCATTAAAAACCGTGATTTTGCGAAAGGAGGGAGCCGCCATGCTTGAAGCGTTAAAAGAAGAAGTGCTCGCTGCCAACCTGAAGCTTGAGGAACATAACCTTGTCACGTTTACATGGGGGAATGTCAGCGGCATTGACAGAGAGAGCGGGAGAATCGTCATTAAACCGAGCGGTGTCGATTACAGTGAGCTGACCGCTGACAAACTGGTCGTCCTGAATGAGGACGGAGACATTCTCGAAGGCTCGCTGAAACCGTCTTCTGACACGCCGACCCATCTTTATCTGTATAAAGCGTTTCCGGCGATCGGCGGAATCGTTCATACTCATTCCCGCTGGGCGACGAGCTGGGCACAGTCCGGAAGAGACATACCCGCTCTCGGAACGACTCACGCGGATTACTTTGAAAGCGCTATACCCTGTACGAGGGAAATGTATGAAGAAGAAATTGTGAAAGATTACGAATATCATACAGGCAAAGTCATAGCCGAAACCTTTCAAAACGAACCGTATGAACAAAATCCGGGTGTCCTCGTCCACAGCCACGGCCCGTTCTGCTGGGGAACGGACGCGCTGAATGCCCTGCATAACGCCGTTGTGCTCGAAACGGTAGCGGAAATGGCCTACCATTCGCTTATGCTGAACAAACAGCTCAGTCCGATCGACAGAGTGCTGCACGACAAGCATTTTTACAGAAAACACGGGGCGAATGCTTATTATGGCCAAACTTGACGCAGCCGGGTTTCTGATTGATTTAGACGGAACCGTATTCAGGGGGCGGGAGCTGATTGACGGCGCAAAAGAAGCCGTTCATACCCTTCAGTCACTGGGCAAAGCCGTTGTCTTTTTAAGCAACCGCGGCAATCTATCAAGAGCAATGTGCCGAAAGAAACTGCTGGGTGCCGGTATCCGCACGGATGAACGGAGCATCGTGCTGTCCTCCAGTGTGACGGCATCATTTTTAAAGAAGCATTATCCTTTGTCAAAGGTGTGGGTGTTAGGAGAGAAAGGGCTGACTGATGAACTCGCTTTAGCGGGTGTCGCCTTGGCGCAAAACCCGCAGGCGGCTGACTGGCTTGTCATCTCCCTGCATGAAACCGTCACCTACGAAGATCTGAATCTCGCTTTTAAGGCGGCTTCCTCCGGCGCGCGCATCATCGCCACGAACCGGGACCGCTCCTTTCCGAATGAAAGCGGCCATGCCATGGACGTCGCGGGAATGATCGGGGCCATTGAAGCATCCGCCGGAGCAAAAACGGAGCTTGTCATCGGCAAACCGTCTTGGCTGATGGCTGAGGCGGCATGTGAAGCGCTCGGACTTCCCCCTGAGGAATGCGCCATTATCGGAGACAGCCTCGAATCTGATATCGCAATGGGCAGGCTGTACGGAATGAAAAGCGTATTGGTTCTGACGGGGTCGGCCAAACTTGGGGAGCCCCGTCTATATGAACCTGACATCGTCCTTGATTCTATTAAAGACCTGACAGGATTAGCGAAGGAGGGAATCCTTTTATGAAACGTTCTCCTGAGGACATTCAATCCGAGTTTGACAAGGAAGGGGCCAGCCGCTCACCGATTCAAATAGAAGATATCGTGATCGGGGCGAATGCAAAAGAAGAGCTTCTCAGATTTCTGCAAAAAAAATGCTGGAATCATCCGCTCATCGTCTGTGACCGGAACACTTACGAGGCGGCGGGACGTCTGCTTGCGGAAGAATTGAGGGCAGGCGGGATCAAAGCGTCAAAAGTCATCATTCCGGAGCATGAAGCCGGGGCCGCCGCGGCTGATGAGAGGACATTGGTCTATACGCTGATCAATCTCGCGGAAGAGACGGATGTCATCATTGCGGCCGGTTCAGGAACGATTCACGATATTACGCGGTTTGCCGCTTATCAGCGCGGATTGCCGTTTATCTCATTCCCCACCGCTCCGTCAGTCGACGGTTTTACATCGGCTGGAGCGCCGCTCATAATAAACGGAATCAAAACGACGATTCAAACGAAAGCGCCGATCGCCTTATTTGCCGATACGAATGTATTAAAAGAAGCGCCCCGTTCAATGACAGCCGCGGGCTTCGGAGATATGATCGGAAAAATAACATCGCTGGCAGATTGGGAGATTTCCCGCAGGCTTGCGGGTGAGCCGTACTCAGAAGCCGGGGCGAAGCTTGTGAAAGACGCGCTTTGGCAGTGCATTGATCACCGCGCTGACATTGCCATGGGAACGGAGGCCGGCATTCAGATACTGATGGAAGCGCTGATCGTTTCGGGTCTTGTCATGCTTGCGCTTGACCACTCCCGCCCCGCCTCAGGAGGAGAACATCACATCTCGCATTGGATTGAGATGGAAATGCTGAAGGCAAAACAGCCTCCGATTCTCCACGGTGCGAAGGTCGGCTGTGCGTGCGCGGTGCTGAGTGATATTTACAAAGAACTGGCTTGTCACGAAAAGCTTGCTGAACTGCCGCCGCACTTTCGCGAGGCGATTCATTCTGCATATGAAGGGCTTCCCGACGGCAAAACAATTGCCGGGTGGCTCGCATCTGCGGGAGGTCCCGCCTGTTTCGATGAGATCGGTGTAAAACAGGACCTTGTCAGCGATGCGCTTAAGCATGCGCACACACTGCGAGACCGTTATACCGGTTTAACCATCATAAATGAAAATGCAGCACTCTTTGCACATCATTTGCATCTATAGCCGCGCGGCCTAAAGTGGAAGGGGTAATGACATGAAAAAAACGACCGCTGTATGTTTGGTGCTGATGATGCTCTTCTTGTTTACCGCCGGCTGTTCACAAGAACGGACTGCCGGCCGGCCGGGAGAAACGGAGCTGACGTTTTGGACGTTTAACGGTCTGCACGAACAGTTTTATCAGGAAATGGTCAAAGAATGGAATCAGAAATATCCGGAGCGCAAAATCAAGCTGAATACCGTTGTTTATCCTTATGGACAAATGCATGATAATTTATCGGTTTCGCTGATCGCGGGTGAGGGGCTTCCCGATATAGCCGACGTGGAATTAAGCCGGTTCTCGAACTTTCTGAAGGGGAAGGATATCCCGCTTGCCGATCTGACGCCGCTGATTGAAAAAGACCGCGATAAGTTTGTGGAAGCGCGTCTGGCCTTGTACAGCAAAAACGGAAAATTGTACGGCCTTGATACACATGTGGGGACGACCGTCATGTTTTACAACATGGATATCATGAAAAAAGCGGGCGTTGATCCCGCCTCCATTAAGACATGGGAAGATTACCGGCGGGCAGGGAAAAAAGTGCGTGAAGCATCTGGGAAACCGATGGGAACGGTTGAAACAAACGACTCCGCCACATTCCTATCCATGATTTCGCAGCAAGGGTCAGGCTACTACAGCAAAAACGGAAAATTGATTCTGAACAGCAAGACGAATACAGACACACTGAATTATGTAAAGGACATGGTAAATGATAAAACCCTTCTGCCGGCTCCCGGCGGCGGCCATCACAGCGAAGAATACTACGGTTTTATGAATCAGGGCGGGGCAGCCTCAGTGCTGATGCCTATTTGGTACATGGGACGGTTTATCGATTATATGCCTGATTTAAAAGGAAAAATGGCGATTTACCCTATGCCGGCCTGGAAAGAAGGCGGTGACAGATCAGCGGGTTTAGGCGGAACAGCCACCGTCGTGCCGAAGCAGGCTGAACATCTGAATCTCGCGAAAGAATTTCTCGGTTTTGCGAAAGGTTCAAAGGAAGGGAACATAAAGCTTTGGACGGTGCTCGGCTTTGACCCGCTCCGCTGGGACGTGTGGGATTCAAAAGAATTGAAGGAGAAAAACAAGTACACGGATTTCTTCCGGAACGGTACGTCAATTTTTTCCTCGCTCCTTGAAATAAAAGATGAGATCAATCCGATTTATCTGCATGAAGACTTCTCTAAAGCGGCTGATCTTGTTGTCAGACAAGTGCTGTTCGATGCGCTGAAGACGCAGGAAAAAACACCTAAGGAAGCCTTGGACGAGGCGGCAGAGCAATTAGAGAAATAGGAGAAGCCGCCCTATTTAACAGTGAAAGCGGGGGAGCTTTTATGAGACCTGTAAAGACAGAGACAGCGCAAACCGTTTCTGCAGTCCGGAAGAAGCCGCGCCGGCGCAATGTGCTGTATTCAAAAAAAGCGGCGCCTTATCTTTTTACGGCGCCATTTATCATTTCGTTTCTCGTTTTCTTTTTGTATCCGATCATCAGCGTGTTTATCATGAGCTTTCAGCGGATACTGCCGGGAGAAATTACATTTGTCGGGTTTTCCAATTATACCGCTCTTCTTAATCCAACCTTTTACACCGCACTGTTTAACACATTGGAATATACCTTCTGGACGCTGATCGTGCTGATTCCGGTGCCGCTTCTTTTGGCGGTGATTCTGAATTCGAAGCTCGTCAGGTTCAGAAATGTATTTAAATCGGCTCTGTTTGTACCGGCTTTAACATCGACGATCGTAGCGGGGATTATTTTCCGTCTGATGTTCGGAGAAATGAATACGTCGCTTGCAAACGAGCTGATGATGAAGCTTGGCGCATCACCCCAAAACTGGCTCAACAACAAAGGTACCGGCATGTTTTTAATGGTGCTGCTTGCGTCATGGAGGTGGATGGGCATTAACATTCTTTACTTTCTGGCGGGATTGCAAAACGTGCCGAAAGAATTGTATGAAGCGGCTGAAATTGACGGGGCGAGTACGTGGAAAAAGTTCCGTCATATTACCCTTCCATTTTTAAAGCCGGTGTCCGTTTATGTGTTAACGATCAGTATTATCGGCGGTTTCAGAATGTTTGAGGAAAGCTATGTGCTTTGGCAGAATAATTCCCCGGGCAATATCGGCCTCACGCTTGTCGGTTATTTATATCAGCAGGGGCTTGCATACAACGAAATGGGGTACGGGGCCGCAATCGGAATTGTCCTTTTGCTTGTCATCTTACTAGTCAGCCTTGTTTCACTGAAACTGTCCGGTTCGTTTAAAGGGGAGGGATAAGCGTTGCGTAACAATCACATGTTTTCCGTGTACAGAGTCGCGTTTACCTTGTTTTTTATCATGCTGAGCCTGTTGTATATCTTTCCGATGATCTGTCTATTGCTCGGTTCTTTAAAGCCGTCATCTGAGCTGATGCGCATCGGGCTGAATCTGCGTCTTGATCCGGATGTGATGAGCCTTGATAACTACACCTATTTGTTCAACGGGGGGAGCATTTATTTCAAATGGTTTTTTAACAGCCTGCTGCTCGGCGTTCTCACCACGGTTCTCACGCTGTTTTTTTCCTCTTTGATCGGCTACGGACTCGGTGTCTACGAATTTAAGGGCAGAAATATTATTTTCGTTCTTGTGCTGATCATTATGATGGTGCCTCTTGAAGTGATGATGCTTCCGTTGTTCAAATTGACGGTGGGTCTTCATTTGATCGATTCTTATACGGGGGTGATTCTGCCGTTTATTGTGTCGCCTGTCGCCGTGTTCTTTTTCCGGCAATATGCGCTCGGACTTCCGAAGGATCTGCTTGATTCAGCGAGAATGGACGGCTGCACGGAATTCGGCATTTTTTTCAGAATTATGGCGCCGCTCATGAAACCGGCATTCGGGGCAATGATCATTCTTCAATCTTTAAACAGCTGGAATAACTTTTTATGGCCGCTGATCGTGCTTCGGTCGAAAGAAATGTTTACGCTTCCAATCGGACTTTCAGGGCTGCTGAGTCCGTACGGCAACAACTATGACATGCTGATTTCCGGGTCCGTTTTTGCGATACTGCCGGTGATCATCATATTCTTGTTTTTCCAAAAATACTTCATTTCCGGCCTCACAGTAGGCGGAGTGAAGGGATAGAGAGAGGGAGGAAATAATGAAAAAAGCGGGGATTACAGCAGATAAAGAATATATCATCGGTGAAGTGGACAAACGGATGTACGGATCATTTATAGAACATATGGGCCGGGCGGTGTATGAAGGCATTTATGAGCCCGGACACCCGAAAGCCGACAAGGACGGCTTCAGAACAGACGTGCAGGAGTTAATCAAGGAATTGCAAGTGCCGTTCATCCGCTATCCGGGAGGGAATTTTCTCTCAGGCTACAATTGGGAAGACGGCGTCGGGCCGGTGAAGGACCGCCCGCGGAGGCTTGATTTGGCATGGCAGACGACAGAAACGAACGAAGTAGGGACGAATGAATTTTTAACGTGGGCGAAAAAAGTGAACGCCGAAGTGAATATGGCGGTCAATCTCGGGACGAGAGGGATCGATGCCGCCCGGAACCTCGTCGAATACTGCAACCATCCTGAAGGGTCGTACTGGAGCGACTTACGAAAATCACACGGATATGAAAAACCTTACGGCATCAAAACATGGTGCTTAGGAAATGAGATGGACGGCCCTTGGCAGATCGGTCATAAAACGGCGCATGAATACGGACGGCTCGCCGCTGAAACGGCAAAGGTAATGAAATGGACGGACCCGACGATCGAATTGGTGGCTTGCGGAAGCTCAAACAGCGGCATGCCGTCCTTCATCGAGTGGGAGGCCGAGGTGCTTGAGCATACGTACGAGCATGTGGATTACATCTCACTGCATACGTATTACGGCAACCATGAAAATGATCTTGAGAACTATTTGGCGAAGTCGATGGATTTAGACCATTTTATTAAATCCGTCACAGCCGTATGTGATTATATGAAAGCGAAAAAACGCAGCAAAAAAACGATTCACCTTTCTTTAGATGAATGGAATGTGTGGTATCACTCAAATGAAGCGGATAAAAAAGTGGAGCCATGGATTACGGCCCGGCCGATTCTCGAAGACATCTACAATTTTGAAGATGCACTGTTGATCGGTTCACTGCTGATTACGATGCTGCAGCATGCGGACAGACTAAAGATCGCCTGTCTCGCCCAGCTTGTCAACGTAATTGCGCCTATTATGACTGAAAAGGGCGGAGAAGCATGGAGACAGCCGATCTTTTACCCTTACATGCACGCCTCTGTCTACGGGAGAGGGACTTCAATGAAGCTGCTGGTCACTTCCCCGAAATACGACTCAGCGGATTTTACGGATGTGCCGTATGTTGATGCCGCGGCCGTTTACCATGAAGAGGATGAAGCACTGACCATTTTTGCCGTCAACAAAAGCAAGGAACTGATGGAAACGGAGATAAAGCTGAGAGGGTTTGAAGATTACCGCATTATTGAGCATATCGTGCTGGAGCATCAGGATATGAAAGCGACCAATCAAAAAAACAGAAAAGAAGTTACGCCTCACTCCAACGGAACGTCTTCGGCAAATGCTGAAGGGATAACGGCTCATTTTACGCCGCTGTCCTGGAATGTCATCCGTTTATCAGGAAAATAATGTTCCGAAAAGCCGGGCTTAGCCGCCGGCTTTTTTTATGTAAAAATCATCTACTGTTATCTGATAATTGTGATAATATTTAGAAAAAGAGAAAAGGGGCTGGGATTAAATGAATGCGATTACAATCGTCATAGCGTCTATATGTATTTTGGCGATCGCCTATCGGCTTTACGGTACCTTTATGATGGTCAAAGTATTAAAAATCAATGATCAGACACCGACTCCGGCCCATGTGCTTGAGGATGGGAAAGATTATGTGCCGACGAATAAGTGGGTGTCATTCGGCCACCACTTCGCGGCAATCGCCGCTGCCGGCCCGCTTGTCGGACCGATTCTGGCAGCTCAGTTCGGCTATCTGCCCGGGCTTTTATGGCTGTTAATCGGAGCGGTGATCGGAGGAGCCGTGCACGATATTGTCGTATTGTTTGCATCAATGCGGAAAAACGGGAAAACGCTTTCTGAAGTCGCCAAAGAAGAGCTCGGCCCAGTGGCGGGTTTTTGCACGGGTCTCTCGATGCTGTTTATCATTACGATCACGATGGCGGGGCTGTCCATGGTTGTGCTGCACGCGCTTGAGAAAAACCCGTGGGGAACGTTTGCGGTGGGGATTACGATTCCGATCGCGATGGGGGTCGGCCTCTATTATAAAAAAACGGGCAATCTCAAACTCGCATCAACTGTCGGGTTTCTTTTGTTAATGGCCGGTGTTGTCATCGGGCCGTGGCTGCAGACAACGGCTCTCGGGGACATGCTGACACTGGATGCGAAAACGCTTGCAGTGGCGCTTCCTGTCTATGCGTTTTTCGCCGCGGCGCTTCCGGTTTGGCTTTTGCTGGCTCCGCGTGACTATTTAAGCAGTTTTATGAAAATCGGGGTTTTTGCCGCTTTGATCGCAGGCGTCTTTTTCGTCAATCCCGCCATTAAATTCCCGGCCGTAACGGAGTTTATTCACGGCGGAGGGCCGGTGATCGCGGGTCCTGTCTGGCCGTTTATTTCAATAACGATTGCCTGCGGCGCCATTTCGGGCTTTCATGCATTTGTCGGTTCCGGCACAACGCCGAAAATGCTGGATAAATGGAGTGATATAAAGCCGGTTGCTTTCGGAGCGATGCTTGTGGAATGTCTCGTCGGAATTATGGCGCTCATTGCAGCTGCCGCTCTTGAGCCCGCCGATTATTTTGCCATTAACAGCACGCCTGAAATATTCCGCACCCTCGGGATGAATGTCGTCCATCTGCCTGAATTGAGCAAAGAAATCGGGCTCAGTCTGGAAGGAAGAACGGGCGGCGCCGTTACGCTTGCCGTCGGAATGACGTATATCTTTACGGAGATTCCGTTTTTCAGTCATTTGGCTTCATACTTTTTTCAATTCGTCATTATGTTTGAAGCGGTGTTTATTTTAACGGCGATTGATGCGGGAACCCGTGTCGCCCGGTACTTGATTCAAGAGTTTTTCGGAGAGGTCTATAAGCCGTTGAAAAAAACAGACTGGCTGCCGGGCTCGATTTTCTCAAGCGCGCTCGCCTGCCTGCTGTGGGGCTATCTTCTGTATTCGGGCGACATCAGCTCCATTTGGGCGCTGTTCGGCGTATCCAATCAGCTTATGGCGTCTGTCGGCTTAATTATCGGTGCGACCGTCGTATTAAAAATAGCGGATAAGCGGCGCTATATGCTGACATGCTTGATTCCTCTCGCTTATTTGTATGTGACCGTCAACTA
This sequence comes from Bacillus sp. LR--39, assembly GCF_053613335.1. Lineage (NCBI taxonomy): Bacteria > Bacillati > Bacillota > Bacilli > Caryophanales > Bacillaceae > Bacillus > Bacillus sp. LR--39. The sequence goes on from NZ_JBSIOT010000001.1 coordinate 203,858, forward strand.
TGCGAGTTATTGGATGGTGCGGTATGTGTATTTGAACCCCGAAGCGGCGGGATACAACGTGCTGAATGGCGTTTTATCCATTATCATGCTCATTCTCGGGCTTGTGATTATCATTGCGGCTGTGAAAAAATGGGCGAATGTATGGCGTGATCCGAGTGCCAGACTGGAAGCTTCAATACCCGGATAAATCCGCGGCCGTCCGAACATTGCACAATCATAAAAAAAGCAGAGAGCCGATCGGTCTCTCTGCTTTCATCTTATGACAAATCCGCCGCTTCCAAAAGGTAATCCGCCAAATGAACCGCGCGGACACGGCCTGTTAATCCTTCGCGTAAAATGCCGAGCTGCATTTGCAGAAGGCATCCGGGATTGGCTGTCACGATGACGGCCGCCTCCGTTTTTCCGGCGGCTTTCATCTTGCTGTCTAATATTTTCATAGACATCTCTGACTCTGTTATATTATAAATTCCCGCCGACCCGCAGCAGCTGTCGGCCTTTTCCATTTCTCTGTACTCAGCCCCTTTAATGCTTTTCAAAAGCGTGCGCGGTTCCTCTGACGTATGCATCACATTGCGGAGATGGCAGGAGTCCTGATATGTGACGATATGAGGAGACTGTGCCCGCAGGTTTTTTTGATGGAACTTCAGATCAACCAGTACGGATGAAAAGTCTTTGAGCTTCCGGACGAATTGTTCGGCACGTTCCGCCCATCCGGGTTCATCTTTCAGTAAATGGGGATATTCCTGAAGAAAGGCGCCGCATCCGCCGGCGTTTGTAATGATATAATCAGCGTCAAGCGCTTCAAAAGCCGCGATATTCCGCTTGGCCAGTTCTTTTCCCATCTCTTTTTCTCCGCTGTGCCCGTGAAGCGCGCCGCAGCACGCCTGGCCGTCCGGAACCGCGATTTCACATCCGGCCGCCTGTAAAAGCGCCGTTGTCGCATGATTTGTCGCTAAAAACATTGTATCCATTAAGCAGCCCGAGAAAAAAGCGGCCCGTTTTTGGACGGGACCCGCGGCAGGAAGAAAACGCGGCCTTTCCTTCATGTCTTTCCGTTTCGGGGCGGGCGGGAGCACTTGTTCCATTGTGCGCAGATGTTCAGGCAAAACGCGCAGCATACCGGTTTTTCTGACGGCGGTCTGCAGTCCCGATCTTTGGTATATTCCGAGAAGATTCACGGCTGTCTGCATGCGATTTTGGTGTGGGAAAAGCCCGGTGAAGGCGGCTTTCCGCAAGAGGCGCACGCCCGGCTTATGTTTTTTATTTTGATGAATGATATCCCTCGCTTCTTCAAGCAGCTGTCCGTAATTGACCCCTGCCGGACAAACGGGCTCGCATGCCCGGCATCCGAGACACAGCGAAAGTGAGCGCTCGACATCTTCATCAGGCTCGATCAGTCCGTCAGTGACGGCTTTCATCAGGGCGATCCGGCCGCGCGGCGAATGGGATTCTTGAAATCCCGATTCGATATAGGTCGGACAGGAAGGAAGGCAGAAGCCGCAGCGCATACAGTTCAGCAATTCACCTTCATCCATGCGGTTTTTGAATTCTGTTTGAATTTGTTTCTGCTCTTTAGCCGTGGTCATTTCATCACCACCACGCGTTTCCTTGATGAATTGGCGAATATTTTTCCCGGATTCAGCAGATTTTGGGGATCAAGCGCTTGTTTGATCGCTTTCATGGCGGTGATGCCTTCTGTTTTCAGTTTCATTTCTAAATACGGCGCTTTTACGATGCCGACCCCGTGTTCACCCGTTATCGTTCCGCCCAGCTCAATCGCTTTTTCAAAAATGGCGGCAAAAGCTTTTTCGACACGTTCCATCTCCTCTGTATTTCGGATATCGGTGGTGCACGTCGGATGGAGGTTGCCGTCTCCGGCATGGCCGAATGTGCAGATGGACAAGCCGTATGTTTCTGCAATCTCGTTAATGGCTTTGACCATGCTGGCAATTTGCGATCTCGGCACGGTCGCATCTTCCAGAATCGTTGTCGGTTTCAGCCGGGCAAGGGCTGATAATGCGGACCGTCTGGCCTCTGTAAGCGCGAATGCCTCTTCCTCGGTTTCAGCCGTTTGGACGGATACGGCTGCTCCGTTTTTACAGATGGCTTCGATTTTTTCCATATCTCGTCTGACCGTGTCGCTGTCACCGTCCTGTTCGATCAGCAGCACCGCTTTTGCGTCGGTCGGAAGCCCGATCTTGGCGTAATCTTCAATGACCTGCAGTGTCGGCTGATCCAGAAATTCGAGTGTCGCCGGAATGATTTTTTCAGCGATGATGGCAGAAACAGATTCCGCAGCCGCTTCAATATGTTCATAGAGTGCAAGCAGCGTTTTTTTCGTTTCCGGCTTCGGAACCAGCTTTAAAGTCGCTTCCGTCACAACGCCGAGCGTCCCTTCTGATCCGACGAAAAGCCGGGTCAGATCATAACCGGCGACATCCTTTGTCAGCTTTCCTCCTGTGCGGATGATATCGCCTGAAGCCAAGACGGCTTCAAGGCCGAGAACATAATCCCGGGTGACGCCGTACTTCAAACCGCGCAGCCCGCCGGAATTTTCATTAATATTCCCGCCGATCGTCGATATTTTCATGCTGCTCGGATCAGGCGGATAAAATAAACCTTTTTGTTCAACCGCACGGATCATATCTTGCGTGATCACGCCCGGCTGGACGGTTGCCGTCAAATTTTCTTCATCGATTTCCAGAATGCGGTTCATATGTTTGAATAAAAGCACAAGCCCGCCTTCAGACGGACATGTGCCGCCGCATAAGTTTGTGCCTGAACCCCTCGGCACGATCGGAATGTCATGCCTGCTGCAAATCGTTAATATACGGGACACGTCATCCGCGCTGCGGGGGGCGATGACCGCATCCGGCATGGCTTGCAGCTGAGGAGCTGCATCATAAGAATACACAAGACGGCCCGCCGCTGAATCATCATAATTCTCCTTCCCGACCGTCCGGATGAACGCTTCTTTTGCCTCTCGTGAAATCATGTTCTCCCAACCTCCCTGATAAGAAAAGCGTTTTCATTTAATTGTAAAGAAAAACGATTCCGCACACTATGGAGAAACATATGAAAAATGATGATATGATTACGTGCTTTTTGTATGTTGATCTAAAAAGCGCAGCGCCAAATAAAAAGCTGTTATGTCTTCAGGGCGGTCGAGATTCATATTTGTCAGTGATTCCAGTTTGGAAAGGCGGTAGCGCAATGTATTGATATGAATATGCATGTCGTCGGCGGTGCGCTTTAACGATAATTGCCGGTCGAAAAAGGCGCGCAGCGTATCCAGAAGTTCTTCCCGGCCGAGTACATGCTCGAGAACCCGCCGTGAAAATTCCGACCTCGTGCCGGGTGTGATATCGGCAAGACACATATCCAGTTTTAAATCTTCTTCAAAGACGGCCTGCTTGTCACCGATTCCGGCTGAAAGTGCTTTATCCGCCTGTTCGTATGATTCCGTGAGGCGCTCTCCCGGAACGATCCGTCCGATGCCGGCGGTGACAGGCTGCCCGAAAACGACGCCGATCTTTTTAATGAGCTGTGTTTTGGAAGCCGAATTTGCTTCATGATTAATGAGAATGCGTTCATTTCCCCAGCGGACAAACAGGTCTTCAGGGCATTCGTACTGCCAGAGCCGCCCGAGCTCCTCCGCTTTATATTGCTCATAACGGCCTTGAATGAGTATGATCCGGCGGTATGCGTGAAGGTCTGCGCCGATGAGCTTTGCTTTTTCTAAAAAGCCCGGAGACCATTCTTTCAGCTGCAGCCAATCAACCATAAAGGATTCAAGCATTCTCGCACGCCACTGCGCTTCTTCCATATGGCGCGTTTCTTTAATAAACAGCTCCGTCATTTTTCTGAGCAATTCTCCGAAAGGCAGGATATCGTCAGGGTCTCCTGTCAGGCCGAATACTCCGATCACTTCATGGCCTGAAAAAACGGGGAGGTTCAGTCCTGCTTTTACGCCCTCGAGCCGTTTTTCATCTTCTTTTGTAATGATGACATTCCGTTTTTCGCGCGCGCAGATCAGTGCGCCTTCATGAAACCATCCGGCGCGCGCCTCATTGGTGCCCGCGATGATCATTCCTTTTGTATCGGCAATAATCACTTCGCGGCTGTACATATGTTTGACTTCGGCAATCAATTTCTTTGCCAGTTCCGGCTGTAACTGCATGGCGATCCCCCTCGCCATTATTATACAAAAAAAACCGGGTGTCCCATCACCCGGTTCATGTTTATTGCGCAGGTTTTAATCCGCCTTCAAGTGTTTTGAGCATTTCATTTTTTTCTGAGTCCGACGCATGCTGCCAAAGAACTTCGAATAAGACGCCGAGGCCCGGAAGCATTTTTTCTTCACCGCTTTGGATGGCGTCAACGATAGTATGCTCCAGCTGATCCTGGTTATTGCCGGTTACATTGGCAATAACGGCGTTGCGTAAATTAAGATCCATTACAACCGCTCCTTTTTTCTGAATGTGATACGCATATTCTTACCGCGCACGCGGTTTATTATGTGCTGTTCTTAAGATATAATAACAACATGCATGAAAAAAGGAGAGCACAGACATAAAGTGAAACGAATCGACTCTGCAAAAAACCAAAAAGTGAAGGACTGGAAAAAACTTCACACAAAAAAAGAGAGACTTAAAACGAATACATTTCTGATAGAAGGAGAGCATCTGGCAGAAGAAGCGCTCAAATCAAAGGGAACGGTAAAAGAAATTCTCGTAAACGATGAGAGCGCCATCCCGGCCGATCTGGACATGAGCATTCCGTGCTACGTGCTGAGCGAAGACGCGTTTTCAGCCGTGACGGAAACAGAAACGCCGCAGCGGATCGCCGCGGTCTGCCATATGCCGGATAAGCAGCCTGATCAGCTGAAGCGGCTGCTTCTGATCGATGCCGTGCAGGATCCGGGGAATTTAGGAACAATGATCAGAACGGCAGATGCGGCGGGGATCGACGCCGTTGTCCTTGGTGAGGGAACAGCAGACCCGTACAATGGAAAAACGCTGCGTTCAGCACAAGGTTCTCATTTTCATATTCCCATTTTGAAACGTCCGCTTGATGAGTTTACCGCTGAGCTGAAATCACAAGGCGTCGCGATCTACGGCACGGCGCTTGAAAACGGTGCGGCTTATCAAAGCGTGAAGCCTGAAGAATCGTTCGCGTTAATCGTCGGGAACGAGGGGGCGGGAGTGGACGCCGGCCTTCTGCAAAAAACGCATCTCAACCTGTACGTTCCGCTGTACGGACAGGCGGAATCGCTGAATGTGGCGGTGGCGGCCGCCATCCTCGTTTATCATCTCAGAGGATAGGTTGCGAAAAGCCTTGGATTTCACTATAATAGATAGCAATAATGTAAAAACCGTGACAGAGGACGTCAATTTTTGCACACACTGCCTTCCAGGGAGAAAATGCCGCTGACTGAGAGCATTTTTATCGCAGCACAGAAATTGATTTTCACCTCTCGAGTTGTCACCGGGACCGCGCCAAACGCGCGTAAAGGTGAACCGGAACGATCGTTTCCGTTATGTCAATGAAGCTGTCGGCAGATGAAGTCTGCCTTAAAAAGGGTGGTACCGCGGCCACAACTCGTCCCTTCTCTCAAGGGACGGGTTTTTTTGTTTTCTGAAAAAGGCATAGAACGGTTTGGTTTACATAAAAGGAGGATGCATGATGGAAGAGAAGCTTAAACAGCTTGAACTGGAAGCTGCAGAAAAAGTAGAAGCGGCGGGTTCATTAAAAGAAGTTAACGACATTCGGGTGCAATATCTCGGAAAAAAAGGGCCGATTACAGAAGTTCTCCGCGGCATGGGCAAACTGTCCGCCGAAGAGCGCCCGAAAATGGGAGCGCTCGCCAATGAAGTGAGAGAGCGCATTGCAGCAGCCATTACGGCGAAAAATGAACAGCTTGAACAAGAAGAAATGAATAAAAAACTCAGCAGCCAGACGATTGACGTCACATTGCCGGGCAGTCAGGTAAACATCGGCGGGCGCCATCCGCTGACGGTCGTTATTGAAGAAATTGAAGATTTATTTATCGGCATGGGATATACCGTCGAAGAAGGCCCTGAAGTGGAAACGGATTATTACAACTTTGAGGCGCTGAACCTGCCGAAGGAACATCCGGCCCGCGACATGCAGGACAGCTTTTACATTACAGAAGAAATGCTGATGAGAACGCAGACGTCACCGGTGCAGACGCGCACGATGGAAAAGCATAAAGGAAAAGGCCCCGTCAAAATCATTTGTCCCGGTAAAGTGTATCGCCGCGACAACGATGACGCGACACATTCCCATCAATTCATGCAGATCGAGGGTCTCGTCGTCGACCGCAAAATCAGCATGAGCGATCTGAAAGGCACGCTTGAATTGGTCGCCAAAAAAATGTTCGGCCAAGATCGTGAAATCAGGCTCCGTCCGAGCTTTTTCCCATTCACAGAGCCTTCTGTCGAGGTGGATGTGACCTGCTTTAAGTGCGGCGGACAAGGCTGCTCCGTCTGCAAAAAAACAGGCTGGATCGAAATTCTCGGCGCCGGCATGGTTCATCCGAACGTGCTGAAAATGGCCGGATTCAATCCTGAGGAATACCAGGGTTTTGCTTTCGGAATGGGTGTTGAACGAATCGCGATGCTGAAATACGGCATTGAAGATATCCGCCATTTCTATACCAATGATGTCAGATTCATTTCGCAGTTTAAACAGGCGTAAGAGGAGGATACACATGTTTGTTTCTTATAAATGGTTAGAAGATTACGTTGACTTGCAGGGAATCGACCCGGCCGTGCTTGCAGAAAAAATTACGAGAGCCGGTATTGAAGTTGAGGGTATCGAGTATAAAGGGGAGGGCGTAAAAGGCGTTGTCATCGGACACGTGCTTGAGCGCGAACAGCACCCGAATGCCGACAAGCTCAACAAATGCCTTGTTGATATCGGTGCGGAGGAACCCGTGCAGATTATCTGCGGCGCCCCGAATGTTGATAAAGGACAGAAGGTTGCCGTTGCAACGGTCGGAGCCGTGCTTCCCGGCAATTTCAAAATTAAAAAAGCCAAGCTGCGCGGCGAAGCGTCTCACGGTATGATCTGTTCCCTTCAGGAGCTCGGCATTGAAAGCAAGCTCGTGGCGAAAGAATATGCGGAAGGCATTTTCGTTTTTCCGAATGATGCTGAAACGGGAGCTGACGCAATGGCGGCCCTTCAGCTTGATGATGCGATTTTAGAATTGGGCTTAACGCCGAACCGCGCCGACGCGATGAACATGCTTGGCGTGGCTTATGAAGTTGCGGCTATCCTCGGCGCAGAGGTAAAACTTCCGGAGGCTTCATATGAAAAAGCGGCAGAAAAAGCGGCGGATGCTGTTTCCGTTAAGGTTGAAGATACGCAGGCCAATCCGCATTATGCCGCAAAAATCATTAAAAACGTCAAAATCGGCCCGTCACCGCTTTGGATGCAGACGAAGCTAATGAATGCAGGCATCCGCCCGCATAATAACGTCGTGGACATTACAAACTTCGTCCTCCTTGAGTACGGACAGCCGCTTCACGCTTTCGATTACGACCGGTTCGGTTCAAAAGAGGTCGTCGTCAGAAAAGCGGCGGAAAACGAAACCATCGTGACGCTGGATGAACAAGAGCGCAAGCTGTCAAGCAGCCATTTGGTCATCACAAACGGAAAAAAAGCGCAAGCCGTTGCGGGAGTCATGGGCGGAGCTGAGTCTGAAGTCCGCGAAGACACCACTGCGATTTTACTGGAGGCCGCTTATTTCGACGGACAGACCGTCCGCAAAGCGTCGAGAGACCTCGGACTGAGAAGCGAAGCGAGCGCCAGATATGAAAAAGGCATTGATCCGGCCCGCGTTTTGCTGGCGGCTGAACGGGCCTGCAGTCTCATTCAGGCATATGCCGGCGGAGAAGTGCTCTCAGGCACGGTTGAAGAAAACCATCTGAAAATCGAAGCAAACAACATTCACGTGTCTGTTGAAAAAGTGAACGCCGTGCTCGGCATGACAATCGCTAAAGAAGAAATCATCAGCATTTACAAGCGCCTCGGGTTTGCAGTCGGTGAAGCTGAAGACGTTCTCGTCGTAACGGTGCCGTCGCGCCGCGGAGATATTAGAATAGAAGAAGACCTGATTGAAGAAGCGGCGAGATTGTACGGGTATGACAATATTCCGTCCACGCTTCCGGAAACGGCCGGCACGACAGGCGGCTTGACACCGTATCAGGCAAAACGCCGGAAAGTGAGACGTTTCCTTGAAGGAGCGGGTCTTTCACAAGCGACCACTTATTCATTGACGAATGATAAAAAAGCGGCCGCTTTTGCGATCGAAAAATCATTCAACACGATGCTTGCTCTGCCGATGAGCGAAGAAAGAAGCATTCTCAGACACAGCCTCGTGCCGAATCTTCTTGAAGCCGTTTCATACAATCTGGCCAGACAGACTGATTCCGTTGCTTTATATGAAACGGGTTCTGTATTTCTGACGAAAGAAGAAAACACAAAACCGGTTGAAAAAGAACGGGTTGCCGGAGCTGTAACCGGATTGTGGCGCAAAAATTTATGGCAGGGTGAGAAAAAGCCGGTTGATTTCTTCGTCGCCAAAGGAATCGTTGAAGGCCTGCTGCATCAATTGAATGTGTCAGACCGGGTTGAATTTGTCCAGTCGGAACGCAAAAACATGCATCCCGGCCGGACGGCAAACATTCTATTGAACGGTTCGCTTGCCGGATTTATCGGCCAGGTGCATCCGGCAATGGAAAAAGAGCTGGATATCAAAGAAACGTATGTGTTCGAGCTTGATCTGCACGCGCTTCTGACCGAGGAAACAGAACCTGTCGTGTATACGCCGATTCCGAAGTATCCGTCCGTCACGCGCGACATTGCGCTTGTGGCAGATAAAACCGTTACAAGCGGACAGCTCGAAGCCGTGATCAAAGAAGCCGGCGGCGCGCTGCTGAAAGAAGTCACCGTATTTGATGTGTACGAAGGTGAGCATATGGAAGAGGGCAAAAAATCCGTCGCCTTCTCGCTCCAATATGTTAACCCTGAACAAACATTGACAGAAGAAGAAGTGACAAAAGTACATGAAAACGTGCTGAAAGCGCTGGAAGAAACGTATCAGGCCGTATTAAGAGGATAAAGAAAAAGCTTGCAGATCACTCTGCAAGCTTTTTTATTATGACCGCTTCCGTTCAACAAGGCGTTTCGCTTTTTGCGTATTGGCAAAATGAAGTTTGGTGAACGTTCTGAGCGCACCTTCTCCCTTATTGATGATCAGCTTGGCGGCAGCTTCATCGACGTGCGGCCCCGCGCCTTTTGGAATCGTCATCCCAGCCTCTCGGGAAAGCTTATCCATTTCAATTAAGAAAGAATATCGCGCAATGATAGAGGCTGCGGCGACGGAAAGATGTATGCTTTCCGCTTTCGTGCTGAAAAACGTTTTTTCTTTTACGATATCCCGTCCGGAAAGATGCTTAAAATAAATGCCGGGCTCTGCGAATTGGTCAATCAGAATCGCTTCCGGTTTAACGCCGTTCATTTTTCTCAGCAGATTGGAAATCGCCTGATTATGAAGGAGCGCCTTCATTTTTCCTTGGCTCATGCCTTTTTCCTGCATCTGATTGTATTTTTCGTTTTTTAACACAAGCAGGCTGTAAGGAATGGTTTTAATTAACAGTTTGGCGATTTCAATAATCTGCGGATCTTTTAAATCCTTCGAATCCTTCACACCGAGTTCTTTCATTAAAGAGAGCTTTGATTTGTCGGCGTAGGCGCAGGCAACTGTTATCGGCCCGAAGTAATCGCCTGTTCCGACTTCATCAGAGCCGATCACTGACATGGAGGCAATGCCCGCCGGGGGAGCGTAGAGCGGGTCGGCCGCTTTTTTGACGGTTTTCTTTGCCTTCGGCGCCTCAGCCGTTCCCCAGCGGGCCGCTTCTGTGCCGGCGTTTTTTCCTTGAAAGAGAACCTTGCCCGAGCGGTAGGCTGTAATGGTACAGCCCGGAGGCTTAGCCTGGAAGACGGCGCCCTGCGGAACGGCGGGAGTAAGGGAGCCGGCATAGGATTGTTTCATTTGTTCCATAGCGGAAGCGGATACTTTTATAACAGAATGGGACACGATATAATCTCCTTTTTTGGCACTTTTCACTGTATATACCAGTGTATCATAACAGCCTGAGGCTCGTCTTTCCATTCAAACGATAATCGTGGTATGATAGGAACTAGGATTCTCGCGGAATGGAGGAGAAACGTTGTCTGACGGCAAAAAAACCAAAACGACAGTAAACATTTACGGCCAGCACTTCACCATTATCGGGGAAGAAAGCAAAGCGCACATGCGCCATGTGGCCGGAGTGGTTGATGATAAAATGAGAGAAATCAACGAGAAAAATCCATATCTTGATATAAATAAGCTCGCTGTATTGACTGCGGTCAATGTCGTGCATGATTATATGAAACTGCAAGAAAAATATGAAATACTGGAGCGGCAGCTTAAAGAAAAGGAATGAACACCATATGATAGATATCATCATCTTAGTTTTGCTCTTAATGGGCACATTGCTTGGATTAAAAAGAGGATTTATCCTCCAATTTATATATTTAACGAGTTTCATCCTCTCGATTGCGTTTGCGGCGCTTTTTTACAAAAACCTGGCCCCGCATCTGAGCTTTATACCCGCGCCTGATTTTTCCGGCGGGCAGGCGGCTCTGTCTTTTATTAAAGGAAACGTAGAGACGGCTTATTACAACGCGATCGCGTTTGTCATTTTGTTTATCATCGCAAAGATTCTGCTTCGGATTATCGGAGCGGCGCTTAATATTATCGCCAGCATTCCGGTCATTAAACAGATCAACAAACTGCTGGGCGGGGTGCTCGGATTTCTGGAAGTCTATTTATTTGCGTTTATCCTGTTATACGTCGCATCCGTACTGCCGGTAAGCGCTCTTCAGGATATGCTCGCACAATCGACGCTTGCAAATATCATCACACATCATACGCCGTATCTGTCAGGGCTCCTGCAAGAACTGTGGGCCCAGTACGGGGCATAAAAAACTTCTCTTGACCGGAGAAGTTTTTTTCAAGCTCTGCGTCAGTTGTGCCGGAGGAGAAAAATTTGTATGATGAAAAGCAGGAAACGACTGGGGGGTTAACAGTATGCATAAAAAAGATATCATCAGGCTGCTTGAAACGATTGCGGTCTACATGGAACTGAAAGGGGACAACCCGTTTAAAATATCAGCCTTCCGAAAAGCGGCAGCGGCGCTTGAGCAGGATGACCGCAGCCTGTCGGAAATCGACGACATGATGTCTATATCCGGCATCGGAAAAGGCACTTACGGCGTCATTCGTGAATATATGGAGGAAGGTGTGTCCGGCACGCTTCTCCAATTGCAGAAAGAAGTTCCGGAAGGCTTGGTTCCTCTTTTGAAGCTTCCGGGCCTCGGCGGCAAAAAAATCGCCAAGCTGTATCAGGAACTGGGCGTTCATGACGCGGAATCGCTGAAAGAAGCGTGCGAGCAGCAAAAAGTACAGGGGCTCGCCGGTTTCGGTAAAAAAACGGAGGAGAAAATCCTTCAGGCTCTCGGAGAAGCCGGAAAACAGCCGGAACGTTTTCCGATCGGCTATGCGCTCGGCATTGCTTCAGTAATTGAAGAACATTTGGCCCGGCTGACGGATATTCAGAAATATTCCCGGGCCGGCAGTCTCAGAAGAGCGCGGGAAACCGTAAAAGATCTGGATTACATTATCGCTACAGATCATCCGGAGGCTGTCAGAGAACAGCTTCTTTCCCTCCCGAACGTAAAAGACGTGATAGCGAGCGGGGATACAAAAGTATCAGTCATCCTGACCTTTGAATATGAGACGAGTGTGGATTTCCGGCTTGTGACAGAGGAACAGTTTGCCACCACGCTGCATCATTTTACCGGTTCTAAAGATCACAACATTAAAATGCGCCAGCTGGCGAAAGAGCGCGGTGAACGGATCAGTGAATATGGAGTAGAAACCATAGAAACGGGAGACGTCAAAACATTCCCGAGCGAAGAAGCGTTTTACGCCCACTTCGGCCTGCCGTTTATTCCTCCTGAGCTCAGAGAAACCGGGCAGGAGGTCGACACGTACCGGGAAGAAACGGATCTTGTGGAGCATAAAGCGATAAAAGGCGATCTCCACATGCACTCAGCCTGGAGTGACGGCGCTTTTTCCATCAGAGAAATGGCAGAAGCGTGTATGGCAAAAGGCTATCAGTACATGGCGATCACCGACCATTCCCAATATTTAAAGGTAGCCAACGGGTTAACAGCCGAACGGCTCAAAAAACAGGCGGAAGAAATTGACGCGTTAAATGCTGAATTTGAAAATTTTCATATTTTTAAAGGCGTAGAAATGGACATTCTCCCCGACGGTTCGCTCGATTATGATGACAGTGTTCTGTCTGAAATGGATCTTGTCATCGCGTCTATTCATTCAAGCTTCAGCCAGCCGGAGCATGTCATTATGAAACGGCTTGAACAGGCGCTGACGAATAAGCACGTGGACATTATCGCCCACCCGACGGGACGCCTGATCGGCAGACGGGCCGGCTATGAAGTCGACATCGACATGCTGATTGAACTCGCCGCCAAAACAAATACGGCGCTTGAACTGAATGCAAACCCCGCGCGCCTCGATTTGCGGACTGAGCATCTTATCAAAGCAAATGAAAAAGGCGTGACTTTGGTCATTAATACCGATGCCCATAATATCGAGATGCTCGATGATATGAAAACGGGCGTGACCGCTGCGCGCAAAGGGTGGACGGAGACAAAACATGTGTTAAACGCCCGGCCGCTACACGAGGTCAAAGCATTTCTGACGCGCAATGATTAAGTAAGGAGGATCACAAAACCGTGCAGCAAAAAGTGTTATCATCACTTGAATTTCATAAAGTAAAAGAACAAATTACCGCACATGCCGCCTCATCGCTCGGCCGGGAGAAGCTTCTGCAGCTGAAACCTTTGACGGATCTCTCAGACATCCAAAAACAGCTGGATGAAGTCGAAGAAGCATCCGCGGTCATGCGCTTGAGAGGCCATGCTCCGTTCGGCGGCCTGACCGACATAAGATCTGCTTTACGGCGGGCGGAAATCGGCAGTGTGCTGACGCCGGCGGAATTTACCGAATTGTCCGGGCTGCTGTATGCCGTTAAACAAATGAAGCATTTTATCAGCCAAATGACAGAAGACGGCGTCGGCATTCCGCTGATACAAGCCCATGCAGAAGAGCTGATTACATTAGGCGATTTGGAAAGGGAGATTAACTCCTGCATTGATGACCATGGTGAAGTGCTTGATCATGCGTCTCCCGCTTTAAGGGGAATCCGCACGCAGCTCAGGACGCTTGAATCAAGAGTCAGAGATCGGCTTGAATCGATGCTGCGTTCATCTTCCGCTTCTAAAATGCTGTCTGACACCATCGTTACGATTCGGAATGACCGCTTTGTCATCCCGGTCAAACAGGAATACAGATCAAGCTACGGCGGAATTGTCCACGATACATCTTCATCCGGTGCGACACTGTTTATTGAACCGCAGGCGATCGTAGATATGAACAACTCGCTTCAGCAGGCGAAAGTAAAAGAAAAACAGGAAATCGAACGGATTCTCCGAATGCTGACGGAGCATACGGCTGAACACACACAAGAAATCGCTCAAAATGTGGAAGTGCTGCAGACACTGGATTTCATTTTCGCCAAAGCGAGATACGCAAAAGCAATGAAGGCGACAAAACCACTCATGAACGGAGACGGTTTTATCCGGCTGAAAAAAGCGCGCCATCCGCTGCTGCCCCAAGATCAAGTCGTGGCCAACGATATTGAACTGGGCGGAGATTACTCAACGATCGTTATCACGGGACCGAATACGGGCGGTAAAACCGTTACGTTAAAAACACTCGGGCTGCTGACGATAATGGCGCAGGCAGGATTGCACATACCGGCTGATGAGGGATCGGAAGCAGCCGTATTTGACAATGTGTTTGCCGATATCGGCGATGAACAGTCGATCGAACAAAGTCTGAGTACGTTCTCATCCCACATGGTCAATATCGTCAATATTTTAAAAGACGTGTCTGAAAACAGTCTTGTGCTGTTTGATGAACTCGGTGCCGGAACAGATCCGCAGGAAGGAGCGGCGCTTGCCATGAGCATCCTTGACGAAGTTCACCGGACAAACGCCAGAGTGCTTGCGACAACCCATTATCCGGAACTGAAAGCATACGGATATAACAGACAAGGCGTCATGAATGCCAGCGTTGAATTTGACATCGAAACGCTTGCGCCTACTTATAAGCTTCTGATCGGAGTGCCGGGCCGAAGCAATGCATTTGAAATCTCAAGACGCCTTGGGCTTCCGGAGCATATCATCGGCCAGGCGAAGTCAGAAATGACCGCCGAACATAACGAAGTCGATCTGATGATCGCATCGCTTGAAAAAAGCAAAAAAAGAGCGGATGAAGAACTTTCTGAAACCGAATCAATCAGAAAAGAAGCAGAAAAACTGCACAAAGAGCTTCAGCAGCAAATCATTGAGCTGAACGCCCAAAAAGATAAAATGATGGAAGAAGCCGAACAGAAAGCTGCGGAAAAACTGGAAGCCGCCGCAAAAGAAGCCGAACAGATCATCCGCGAACTCCGGTCCATCAAGCAAGAACACAGATCCTTTAAGGAACACGAGCTGATTGACGCCAAAAAACGTCTCGGAGACGCGATGCCGGCTTTTGAAAAATCAAAGCAGCCGGAAAGAAAAACAGAGAAAAAACGCGAGCTCAAGCCGGGCGACGAAGTAAAGGTGCTCACATTCGGACAAAAAGGGGCGCTGCTTGAGAAAACCGGCGAGAAAGAATGGAACGTCCAAATCGGCATCCTCAAAATGAAGGTGAAGGAAAAAGATCTTGAGTTTCTCAAATCGGCTCCTGAACCGAAAAAAGAAAAAGCAATCACCGCCGTAAAAGGGAAGGATTATCACGTATCCCTTGAACTTGACCTCAGGGGAGAGCGTTACGAAAACGCCCTCAGCCGCGTCGAAAAATATTTAGATGACGCGGTGCTTGCCGGCTATCCGAGAGTGTCCATCATTCACGGAAAAGGCACGGGCGCCCTCCGAAAAGGGGTGCAGGATCTTCTGAAAAACCACCGCAGTGTGAAAAGCTCGCGGTTCGGGGAAGCGGGAGAAGGAGGATCAGGCGTAACGATTGTCGAACTAAAATAAAAAGGGAGTAAACGTCATGAATGCTTTTTGGGAAAATGAGCTTGTTGAAATCGCGGCTTATTACAGTGTAGCCGTCTTGTGTCTCGTCATTTTTCTGACCGTGTTTGAATTGGTGACATCCTATAAAAACTGGGTGGAAATCCAAAAAGGCAATCTTGCGGTGGCAATGGCGACCGGAGGGAAAATTCTCGGTATCGCAAATGTCTTTCAGCACAGCATCGCCCAGCATAATTCGCTTTTGCAAATGATCGGCTGGGGCGTATACGGATTTATTATGCTTTTAATCAGCTATTTTATCTTTGAATTTCTGACGCCCCGGTTTAAAATTGATAAAGAAATTGAAAAAGATAACAGAGCTGTCGGCTTTATTTCATTTGTCATCTCAGTCGGCCTGTCATTTGTGGTGGCCGCCGGGATTTAAGGGGACGGGGAAAAATGGAGAAGCTTGCGAAAGTGCTGCTGTCGGCAGCGGGAATTTTTCTGTTCATCGGACTTATTTATCTGGTCATGACATCTTAATACTGAAAAAAGGCTGCCGAACTAGAATCGGCGGCCTTTTTTATTGAGAATACCAGTTTATGCAGGCCGTATCAGAGCAAATGACGGCTTCCCAACTCATGGCGCGGATGACAGACGGCATGTCTTGATCTTCCATGAGAAAGAGTGTCATAAAAGAATCATATATGCTCATAAAAGCGGCGCGCCGTTTTTCGTCGGCAATGATCATGTCAGCCCGCAGCAATCCGCATACATCCGAAGCCGCCGTTTGATTGAGTGAAAATATGCCTTTCTCTTCGACAGGCTCATAATAAGTGCAGCGCTTTATGCCTTTTGAACGGAACACATCCAAAAGTCCCGGAATTAAAAATGGTGAAGTGACATCATCGCTCGGCAAGTACAGATCGGGATGAAGCCGATTAAACAGCCTGGCGGATTCTGGATGTGCATATTCATCCCGAAGTGCCATGACAGCGCTCATAAGCGCAATCCGCAAACGGTCATGACGGATTGCCAGGAAACGGGTCTGCCCATCGCGATGATCTCCTCATCACTCGGATACATATGTTCATAAGGCCGCTTGCGCTTTTGCTCTTCCCACCCATCAGGCATCCGGACAAAGGGATGAAACAAAAAGGCGGCCGACGTAAACGGCTTCGGCAGCTGGCGCAGGATAGGAACTCCCTCTTCAAAATGCAGCGTTTCCAACAAACTCAACACCTTCTGAAACTCGAAATTTCACATGAAACGCTTTCCAATTCCAATCACCCTTCTGCTATAATAATAGCGTATAGGAAAACAGAAGGGAGAGGTATTATGCAGTCTGAAAAGCCATGGCTTTCTCAATATCCCGAAGAGATTCCGCATGAGCTTGAATTTACCGATCAAACCCTGCCATCCAATCTGACAAACTCCGCAGCTCAATTCCCGAACCACACCGCCATTTATTTTCTCGGAAAAAAACTCACATTCCAAGACGTTCTCACAGATTCGTTAAAGCTAGCCGCTTTTTTACGCAAAACAGGCCTGAAAAAAGGGGACAGAGCCGCCATTATGCTGCCCAATTGTCCGCAGTCGGTCATCGCTTTTTACGGCGTATTGTTTGCCGGCGGCATTGTCGTTCAGACTAATCCTCTCTACACGGAACACGAGCTTGAGTATCAGCTGAAAGACAGTGCGCCGCGCGTGATCATCACCCTCGATATGCTGTTTCCGAAAGTGATAAAAATGAAAACGTTATCACTCGTCGAACGCATTATTACAACGAGTATAAAAGACTTTTTGCCGTTTCCGAAAAATATGCTGTATACGCTCACACAAAAACAGCAGGTTCATATTGATTATGACGGATGCGAACAAATTCACAAATTAGCGGATATTTTAAAAAACGAAAGAGCGGAGGAAGCAGAGCCATTTGATATTGACCCTGCGCATGACATCGCCGTGCTTCAATACACGGGCGGAACAACCGGCTATCCGAAAGGCGTCATGCTCACACACCGGAACATTCAGGCCAATACAGAAATGTGCGCCGCCTGGATGTACAAAATGAAAAAGGGAGCCGAAAAGGTGCTCGGCATCGTGCCTTTTTTTCATGTGTACGGATTGACCGCCGTGCTCAATTTTTCCATTATGCAGGGATGTGAAATGATCCTTCTTCCCAAATTCAATCCTTTGGATACCTTGAAAACAATCGACAGGCTAAAGCCGACGGTTTTTCCCGGGGCGCCGACGATTTACATCGGGCTGTTGCATCACCCGGAGCTGAATAAATATGATCTGTCCTCCATTGAAAACTGTCCGAGCGGTTCAGCGGCGCTGCCGGTTGAGGTCAAACAGAAATTTGAAAAAGTGACCGGAGGAAAGCTTGTGGAAGGCTACGGATTATCCGAAGCATCACCGGTTACCCATTCAAACTTCATCTGGGGAAAAAACAAACCCGGCAGCATCGGCTGTCCTTGGCCCAATACCGACGCCGGAATCTATTCAGAAGAAAAAGGCGGGCTTGCGGAGCCGTATGAACACGGCGAGCTGATCGTAAAAGGCCCTCAAGTCATGAAAGGGTACTGGAATAAGCAGGAGGAGACGGCGCGTGTCATCAGAGACGGCTGGCTGTTTACCGGAGATATGGGATATATGGATGAGGAAGGATTTTTCTACATCGCCGACAGGAAAAAAGACATCATCATTGCCGGCGGATACAACATTTACCCCCGGGAGGTGGAAGAGGCGCTTTATGAGCATGAAGCCGTTCAGGAAATCGTCGTAGCGGGCGTTCCTGATTCCTACAGGGGGGAAACGGTGAAAGCATTTATCGTTTTGAAAAAAGGCGCCGAGGCAGATGCCGATGAGCTTGATGCGTTTGCAAGAGAGCGGCTTGCGCCGTACAAAGTCCCGAAGCTTTACAAATTCAGAAAAGAGCTTCCGAAAACGGCCGTCGGAAAAATATTAAGAAGGCGTTTAGTCGAAGAGGAAGATGCTTCCCGTGAAAACAAGGTGCCTTAAAAGAAAAACTTGACAAAATCCGGATTCCTTTTTATCATGAAGTTATGAATGAATAGTCATTCATTTATCGAAGGAAGGAACGATGACATTGAACCAAAAACGGCCAAAGTATATGCAGATTATTGATGCAGCAGTAGAAGTCATAGCGGAAAACGGCTATCACC
This sequence comes from Bacillus sp. LR--39, assembly GCF_053613335.1. Lineage (NCBI taxonomy): Bacteria > Bacillati > Bacillota > Bacilli > Caryophanales > Bacillaceae > Bacillus > Bacillus sp. LR--39. The sequence goes on from NZ_JBSIOT010000001.1 coordinate 222,280, forward strand.
AATCACAGGTGTCCAAAATCGCCAAGCAGGCCGGCGTTGCGGACGGCACCATCTATTTATATTTCAAAAACAAAGAGGATATACTCATTTCTCTTTTTAAAGAAAAGATGGGCCAGTTCATTGAACGCATGGAAGAAGAAGTGAAAGAAAAAACGACGGCAAAAGAAAAACTCGCTCTCGTTATTAAGCAGCATTTCACACTGCTCGGCAATGACCGCCACCTTGCGATTGTGACCCAGCTTGAGCTCAGACAGTCGAATATCAAGCTGCGCCTGAAAATCAATGATATTTTAAAAGGTTATTTAAACATGCTGGACACCATTTTGACCGAGGGAATCAAGTCGGGGGAATGGAAAGACAATCTCGACGTCCGCCTTGCCCGGCAGATGATATTCGGGACGATAGATGAAACAGTGACAACATGGGTGATGAACGATCAGAAATATGATCTTCCGGATTTGTCAGACAAGGTATTGGAGCTGTTGGTGTCAGGAATTCATCAAAACTAAAGGGGGTTGACGGATGAACAGCCTTTCGATGGCGGTAGAACAATCTGTTGCGGTGATCACCATTAATCATCAGCCGGCCAACGCGCTGTCCGGTGCGGTTTTAGATGAGTTGTCCGGTCTGTTCGACAGGTGTGAAACGGATGACAGCGTCAGAAGCATCATCATTCGCGGTGAGGGAAAATTTTTCTCGGCGGGCGCCGATATAAAGGAATTTACGTCGCTTGAAAATCTTGAGCAATCTTCTGCCATGGCGGATAAAGGCCAGCAGCTGATGGAAAGAATTGAAGGGTTTCCGAAGCCCGTTATCGCAGCGATTCACGGCGCTGCGCTCGGCGGCGGTCTTGAGCTAGCCATGGCCTGCCATATCAGAATCGCTACATTGGATGCAAAGCTCGGCCTGCCCGAGCTGAATCTCGGCATTATCCCGGGCTTTGCCGGGACGCAGCGGCTTCCCCGGTACGTCGGTACGGCGAAAGCGCTTGAAATGATCGGCACTTCAGAACCTGTGACCGGAGAAGAAGCGCTCAGCCTCGGCCTTGTCACGATAGGCGCCGAACATGAGGATGAGCTGCTGCAAAAAGCGAAAACGCTCGCGGGCAAATTTGCGGAAAAAAGCCCGCAGTCGATGGCTTATCTGCTTGAGCTCCTTTATTCAAACAAGATCTATTCTTATGACGGCGGCTTAAAGCTTGAAGCAAAGCGCTTTGGGGAAGCATTTGCATCAGATGACGCAAAAGAAGGCATTCAGGCATTTCTCGAAAAAAGAAAGCCTCAATTCGGTGGGCGAAGATAAAGGGGATAAGATTATGAATCTATTTGTACTGATGAAACGGACGTTTGACACAGAAGAGAAAATCGTCATTGAAGCAGGAAAGATTCAGGAGGACGGGGCCGAATTTATCATCAATCCGTATGATGAATACGCCATTGAAGAAGCCATACAGCTGAAGGAAGAGCACGGCGGAACCGTTACCGCCGTAACCGTCGGCGGAGAAGATGCGGAGAAAGAACTGAGAACCGCCCTTGCGATGGGCTGTGACCAGGCGGTGTTAATCAATATTGAAGATGATCTGAGCGATCCTGACCAATACTCCATTTCAACTATCTTATATCATTATTTCAAGGACCGGGAATATGATCTGATTCTCGGCGGAAATGTCGCGATTGACGGCGGTTCAGGCCAAGTGGCTCCAAGGCTTGCCGAACTGCTGAACATTCCTTGCGTCACAACGATCACAAAACTGACAATCAGCGGCGATGAAGCTGTGGCAGAGAAAGACAATGAAGGGGATACCGAAATCATTAAAACCTCACTTCCTTTAGCCATCACGGCACAGCAAGGCTTAAACGAGCCGCGCTATCCGTCGCTTCCGGGCATTATGAAGGCGAAGAAAAAACCGCTGGAAGAACTTGAGCTCGATGATCTCGACATTGATGAAGATGAAGCCGCACCGAAGCTCAAAACGATCGAACGTTTTCTGCCGCCGCAAAAAGAAGCGGGCAGACTGATCGAAGGAGAAGCCGCTGATCAGGCGAAAGAGCTTGTGTCACTGCTGAGAAAAGAAGCCAAAGTCGTATAAACCGATATTAAAGAAACTGGGGGATGTCAGAATGGGAAAAAAAGTGATCGTACTCGGAGAAATTCGTGACGGCGCCTTACGGAACGTCACCTTTGAAGCCATAGCCGCAGGCAAAACCATTTCCGGCGGAGGAGATGTCATCGGCGTACTGATGGGAAAAGGCGCGGCTGATGCAGCACCAGAACTCATTCAGTACGGCGCCGATAAAGTATTTACGGCCGATGCGCCGGGGCTTTCTCAGTATACGGCGGACGGATATGCCGCGGTTCTCGGGGATCTGATCGAAAATGAAAAGCCTGATGCGGTCATTTTCGGCCACACTTCTATGGGAAAAGATTTGTCACCTAAGCTTGCGGCCCGGTTTGAAACGGGGCTGATCTCAGACAGCACGGATGTAAGCGTTACCGGAGACAACATCGTTTTTACAAGACCGATTTATTCGGGCAAAGCCTTTGAACAGGTGATTTCAACCGATCCGTTCATTTTGGCGACAATTCGGCCGAATAATATTCAGGCATTAGAAAAAGACGCGAACCGGACGGGTGATATTGAAGAGCTTGCGGCGCCTCCGGCAGATTTGCGGACGGTCATTGAAGAAGTAGTCAAAAAAACGGCGGACGGCGTGGATTTATCAGAAGCGAAAATTATCGTAGCAGGCGGCCGCGGTGTAAAAAGCAAAGATGGATTTGAACCGTTAAAAGAACTTGCCGAGGTGCTCGGAGCAGCGGTGGGCGCTTCACGCGGCGCGTGTGACGCGGACTATTGCGATTATTCTCTTCAAATCGGCCAGACGGGAAAAGTCGTCACGCCGGATTTGTATATCGCCTGCGGCATTTCCGGAGCGATTCAGCACTTGGCGGGCATGTCAAACAGTAAGGTCATCGTTGCCATTAACAAAGACCCGGAAGCGGAAATATTTAAAATAGCGGACTACGGAATTGTCGGCGATTTGTTCGAAGTGGTTCCGCTTCTGACACAGGAATTTAAAAATGCCAATATTCATTCATAATCAAAACCCTCTGGCTGATTTGTCAGAGGGTTTTGATTTGTGTTAATTGGTTCGTACAAATTAAATATTAATAAAACAATAGATTGACATGTACGAACCAATGTAATAAGCTTTTGTAAAGCGCTTACAAACTTATCCATTCAGCACACATCCCAGATACATAGATCGTCTCTAGTGCTTTCATTCTTATTAAGGGGAAGGAATGATCAAGTTTGTCTCACAATACGGCAGTCATTCAAACTGATATCACACGGGGAACCATTAATAAAAACATATACGGACATTTCGCGGAACATCTGGGAAGAGGCATATATGAGGGCATCTGGGTCGGAAAAGATTCCGATATTCCGAATACCGGCGGGATCAGGACGGATGTCGCCGACGCCCTCAAACAGCTTCAGATTCCCGTCCTCAGATGGCCGGGCGGCTGTTTTGCAGATGAATACCATTGGGCAAACGGCGTAGGGAAACGCAAAACCATGCTGAATACCCATTGGGGCGGAACGATTGATTCCAATGAATTCGGCACGCACGAGTTTATGATGCTTTGCGAACTGCTCGGCTGCGAACCATACATCGCCGGAAACGTCGGCAGCGGAACGGTTAAAGAAATGGCTGATTGGATTGAATACATGACGTTTGAAGCGGGCACGCCGATGTCCGACTGGAGAAAAGAAAACGGGCGGGAAAAACCGTGGAAGCTGAAATATTTCGGAATAGGAAATGAGAACTGGGGCTGCGGCGGAAACATGCATCCTGAGTATTATGCCGACCTTTACAGAAACTTTCAAACCTATGTCCGCAATTACAGCGGTAATGAAATCTATAAAATTGCCGGCGGCGCGAATGTCGACGATTACCGCTGGACTGAAACTTTAATGAAAAAAGCCGCGGATCTCATGGACGGGCTGAGCCTGCATTATTACACAATACCGGGCGACTTCTGGAAGGGGAAAGGGTCAGCGACGGAGTTTACGGAAGATGAATGGTTCATCACGATGAAAAAAGCGGCGCATATGGATGAATTGATCACAAGGCACAGTGCCATCATGGATCAGTACGATCCCGAAAAAAGAGTCGGGCTGATCATTGATGAATGGGGCACGTGGCTTGATCCTGAGCCGGGCACGAATCCGGGCTTTCTGTATCAGCAGAATACGATCCGCGACGCTCTTGTCGCAGCCACGCATTTTCACATTTTTCATCAGCACGCAGACCGCGTACAGATGGCCAATATCGCGCAAACCGTCAATGTGCTTCAGGCAATGATCCTGACAAAAGGGAAAGAAATGCTGTTGTCGCCGACGTATCATGTGTTTGATATGTTTAAGGTGCATCAGGACGCATCTCTTTTGGCGACAGAAACAAAAGCAGCCGGGTACGAATGGAATGACGGCCGGCTCCCGCAAGTCAGCATTTCAGCGTCCAAACAGCAAAACGGAGACATACATATCAGCATTTGCAATATCGATCATCTGCACAAAGCTGATGTGAAGATTGAACTGCGGGGCATGAAAAAGACAGGGAAGCCTTCGGGAACGATTCTGCACGCGGAAAAAATGAATGCCCATAATACATTCAGCAGTCCGGAAAACGTCAAACCGAAGACGTTTTCCGGGTTTGCTCAAAAGGGCGGAAAACTTGAGGCGGAGCTTCCTCCGATGGCGGTTGTATTAATCACGCTGCCTGCGGGTCCATCTTAAGTTTTGAACGCCCGCCGCCCGGCTATAATATACTGTATAAAAAAGATTATTTCCGGCGGTATCGGGAGAAAATAATATAAGCATTAAATTAGCATGAACGAATGGGAGATGCTATACTAAAAATCATCATTTGACAATTGGAGGAATAACAAAATGGCTATCGTAAAAGCAACTGATCAATCGTTCTCAGCTGAAACAAGTGAAGGTGTCGTATTGGCTGATTTCTGGGCTCCTTGGTGCGGACCTTGTAAAATGATCGCGCCCGTTCTTGAAGAGCTTGATCAAGAAATGGGAGACAAACTGAAAATCGTTAAAATCGACGTGGATGAAAACCAAGAAACTGCCGGTAAATACGGCGTCATGAGCATCCCGACACTTCTCGTATTGAAAGACGGAGAAGTCGTTGAAACATCTGTCGGTTTCAAACCGAAAGAAGCTCTTGAAGAGCTTGTAAACAAACATCTGTAAGCCGAAAGCTTCCGTTACGGCAGGGCGATTCCTTTGAAGGGAATCGCCTTTTTTGATCTTCCAAAAGCTGAGAATGGAGAAAAACAAATGTTCGTGATACACTGAATGGACACGAGAAATGAATGTAAGGAAGGGTAACGTATGAATAAACAACTGAAAGAAAAGCTGGCCCTCCTTCCCGATCAGCCGGGCTGTTATTTAATGAAAGACCGTCAAAAAACAGTCATCTACGTGGGGAAAGCGAAAGTCTTGAAAAACAGGGTGCGGTCTTATTTCACCGGTTCTCATGACGCAAAAACCCAACGGCTTGTGACGGAGATTGAGGACTTTGAATATATCGTGACTTCCTCCAATCTTGAAGCGCTTATTTTGGAAATGAATCTGATTAAAAAATACGATCCGAAATACAATGTCATGCTGAAAGATGATAAAACCTATCCCTTTATTAAAATCACCCATGAACGCCATCCGCGGCTGATTGTCACTCGGAATGTCAAAAAAGACAAAGGACGCTATTTCGGCCCGTATCCGAATGTGCAGGCGGCGCGGGAAACGAAAAAACTGCTGGACCGCCTTTACCCGCTCAGGAAATGCTCAAAGCTTCCGGACCGCGTCTGTCTCTATTATCATCTCGGACAATGCCTCGCCCCATGTGTAAAGGATATATCTGAGGAGACAAACCGCGAGATTGTTGAAGACATCACCCGTTTTTTAAAGGGAGGGCATAACGAAATCAAAAAAGAGCTCAAAGCGAAAATGGCAGAGGCGGCGGAAAAGCTTGAATTTGAACGGGCTAAAGAATTCCGCGACCAGCTTGCTCACATCGAATCGACGATGGAGAAGCAAAAAATGACCATGAATGACCTTCTGGACCGCGATGTGTTTGCATATGCCTACGATAAAGGCTGGATGTGCGTCCAAGTCTTTTTCATTCGCCAAGGAAAACTGATCGAACGCGATGTCAGCATGTTTCCGATGTATCAGGAAGCGGACGAAGAGTTTCTGACCTTCATCGGCCAGTTCTATTCCAAAAACAATCACTTTCTGCCTAAGGAAATTCTGGTGCCTGACAGCGTTGACAGGGACATGATCAGCGAGCTGTTGGAAACCGCCGTGCATCAGCCGAAAAAAGGCCCGAAAAAAGAGCTGCTTTTGCTTGCGCACAAAAATGCGAAAATCGCTCTGCGGGAAAAATTCTCGTTAATCGAGCGGGATGAGGAACGGTCAATCGGTGCAGCCGAACGGCTCGGCGAAGCGCTGAATATTTACACGCCGCATCGGATTGAAGCGTTTGACAACTCCAATATTCAAGGCACAAACCCCGTATCGGCCATGATTGTCTTTATTGACGGAAAACCGAATAAAAAGGAATACCGCAAATATAAAATTAAAACCGTAACAGGGCCGGATGATTACGGTTCAATGAGGGAAGTCGTCAGAAGAAGGTACACGAGGGTGCTCCGCGAAAACCTTCCGCTGCCGGATTTAATCATCATTGACGGCGGAAAAGGGCAGATTAACGCGGCGCGCGACGTGCTCGAGAATGAGCTCGGCCTTGATGTCCCGGTAGCGGGATTGGCGAAAGATGATAAACACCGAACATCCAACCTTTTGATCGGCGACCCGCTTGAACCGGTGTTTTTGGAGCGGAACAGCCAAGAGTTTTACCTGCTTCAGCGTATTCAGGACGAAGTTCACCGTTTTGCGATCAGCTTTCACAGACAGATCCGAGGAAAAAGCGTCTTTCAATCCGTTCTGGATGATATCCCCGGAATCGGCGAAAAACGCAAAAAAATGCTCTTAAAACATTTCGGATCTGTCAAAAAGATGAAGGAAGCAAGCCTTGACGATATCAAAAAAGCGGGTGTGCCGGCCGCGGCGGCCCAGCTGCTGTTTGAAAAATTAAAAAAATAGTATTGTGCTTTTCTGAAAAATCTGCTAGAATGTGAACTAATTTCATAAGATCGTGTTATATGGTGAAGATAGAGGTGCGAACTTCAATAGTAAGCCTTTGGAGAATGATGGATTCTGCGAAAAAGGCTGAAAGGGGAGCGTCGCCGAAGTGTATCACATCCCATCGGTGTGATTTGCTGGCCTTGCATTAAATAAATGTAAGGCTGTCAAGAATTCATTTTCTTGGAGGGCTATCTCGTTGTTCATAATCAATCGTAATGATATGAAAAAGCAATGAGAGCTATTCCTCTCATTGCTTTTTTTATTGTGGACAAAACGCTCTTTTCTCCTCACCCGCACGAACCAAAATGTAAAGGGTGGTCTAGTATGGGTCTTATCGTACAAAAATTCGGAGGCACTTCCGTCGGCTCTGCCGAAAAAATTCAAAATGCCGCAAATCGCGCCATTGCTGAAAAGCAAAAAGGCCATGATGTCGTAGTCGTCGTTTCGGCAATGGGAAAATCAACCGACGCGCTCGTTAACCTCGCGGCTGAAATCACATCTGAACCAAGCAGACGCGAGATGGATATGCTTTTGTCTACGGGAGAGCAGGTCACGATTTCGCTTTTGGCCATGGCGCTTCAGGAAAAAGGATATGACGCCGTCTCTTATACGGGCTGGCAGGCGGGTGTCCGCACGGAAGCCGTTCACGGTAATGCGAGAATTACGGATATTGATATCACGGCGATTCGTTCGCAGCTTGCAGAAGGCAAAATTACAGTCGTTGCCGGTTTTCAGGGCGTAACGGAAGACGGCGGCATCACGACGCTCGGACGGGGCGGTTCCGATACGACGGCGGTCGCTCTTGCCGCAGCATTGGAAGCGGATAAATGCGACATTTATACAGATGTTCCGGGCGTATTTACGACAGATCCGCGGTATGTCCGGTCAGCGAGAAAACTGGCAGGAATTTCTTATGATGAAATGCTGGAGCTTGCAAATCTAGGAGCGGGTGTTCTTCACCCGCGGGCGGTTGAGTTCGCGAAAAACTACCAAGTGCCTTTAGAAGTGCGGTCAAGCACAGAACATGAAGCTGGAACATTAATTGAGGAGGAATCATCAATGGAGCAGAATTTAATCGTCAGAGGAATTGCATTTGAAGACCAGATCACGAGGGTGTCCGTTACAGGCCTTGCAAGCGGATTGACAACACTTTCAACAATCTTCACCGCGCTGGCAAAACGAAACATCAACGTTGACATTATTATTCAGACACAGTCGGACGATGGGGAAGCGGATATTTCTTTCTCAGTGAAAACGGAAGATGCCGCGCAAACGGTCGCCGTGCTTGAAGAATATAAAAACGCGCTTGACTATGAAAAAATTGAAACCGAAAGAAAACTGGCGAAAGTCTCTATTGTCGGGTCGGGCATGGTTTCAAATCCCGGCGTCGCCGCGGACATGTTTGCCGTACTGGCGGAAAAAAATGTACAAGTCAAAATGGTAAGCACATCTGAAATAAAAGTATCAGCGGTTGTCAGCGAAAATGATATGGTGAAAGCGGTCGAAGCGCTTCATGATGCGTTTGAGCTTTCTAAACAGCCGTCTGCCGTATAAACGGGCAGGCAAAAAGGCGGGACTTGGAGTCACCGCCTTTTTTCAATTATACAGGGTCCTTCATATCCCATTTTACGGTCAGGACGACTTTATCCGCTCTCTTTTTTACCTGTTCATAAGATTCTGCAATCTGATCGTTCATCAATTGAATCTGTTCGGCTATAAAACCGGCTTCAAGCTGAAAACAAGGCTCTTTCTGATGTTTGAGCCTGCTGGATACGAGCGGTCCTTCCAGTTCGAATTCCAGTTCTTGTTTTTTTGATCCTGCGTTTGTCAAAGTTCCCCAGCCGGCTTTTTCAAAAAAGGCGGGGATTTCTTCCCACGATTGAAGAGGAAATTTGCGGGCGAGGCGTTTTCCCGCCCAATACATCATGGATGAATGCTCCGGGCCGAGGATATCCGGAAGCACGATTTCCCGGATTAATTCGTAGCCGTATGCGCTGACGTCGAGTTCAGTTAAAGGTTCTAAAGCTGCTTCATAATTATTCTTCATATTATGTATTCCCCTCTCTCCTTCGTTTATTATAGCTTAAACATGGGGGAGGATTACAGGATGATCCTATAAAACACGCGAAAAAATGTGAGAAAGATATCGCAGGAAAATAAAATTTTCCCTCCAGATAATCAATTCCGAAAATTATAATTTATGTACACGTTTTCTTGACGCCCTTTTGAGGGAGGAGTAAAATGAAATTGTCAATAAATTTTAATAAAGTGCTTACAATTGAAACGAAGTGGGGGCAGAGATTTTAGTACATTTCGCACTTAAATCAAACAGGGGGTAAAGTAATGTCTGGGAACAGAGAGTTTTATTTTCGAAGATTGCATTCCTTGCTCGGTGTTATTCCGGTCGGCATCTTTTTGATCCAGCATTTAGTCGTCAACCAATTTGCCGCAAGGGGAGCGGATGCGTTTAACAAGGCGGCCGGCTTTATGGACAGTCTGCCGTTCAGGTATGCGTTAGAAATTTTTATTATTTTCTTACCTTTAATTTATCATGCGGTTTACGGTGTGTACATAGCATTTACTGCGAAAAACAACGCTGGCCACTACAGTTATTTCAGAAACTGGATGTTTGTGCTTCAGCGTGTCACTGGTATTCTCACCCTTATTTTCGTCAGCTGGCATGTGTGGCAGACGCGGATTGCCGCGCAGATGGGCGCTGAAGTCAACTTCGATATGATGGCGAATATTCTGAGCTCGCCGTTTATGCTCGGTTTTTACATTGTAGGCGTTTTATCGGTCATTTTCCACTTTTCAAACGGCTTATGGTCTTTTGCGGTCACATGGGGGATCACGGTCACGCCGCGTTCTCAAAGAATTTCGACTTACGTGACGCTGATTATATTTTTAGCGCTTTCATACGTAGGTTTAAAAGCGATTTTTGCGTTTGTGTAAGAGAACTAGATTACTAGAGGGAGAGGGGCTATCATGAGTCAATCAAGCATTATCGTAGTCGGCGGGGGTCTTGCCGGCCTCATGGCGACAATTAAAGCAGCGGAATCAGGCACGGCCGTTAAATTGTTTTCCATCGTTCCGGTCAAACGCTCTCACTCGGTCTGCGCGCAGGGCGGGATAAACGGAGCTGTCAACACAAAAGGGGAAGGAGACTCTCCGTTTGAGCATTTTGATGACACGGTATACGGAGGCGACTTTTTGGCAAACCAGCCTCCTGTAAAAGCGATGTGTGAAGCGGCGCCGTCCATTATCCACTTATTGGACCGCATGGGGGTTATGTTTAACAGAACGCCGGAAGGGCTCTTGGACTTCCGCCGTTTCGGGGGTACACAGCATCACAGAACCGCATACGCGGGAGCGACGACGGGTCAGCAGCTGCTTTACGCACTGGACGAGCAGGTGCGCAGATATGAAGTGGCAGGTCTCGTCACAAAATACGAAGGCTGGGAATTCCTCGGCGCCGTTCTTGACGATGAGCGCACGTGCCGCGGTATCGTAGCCCAAAATCTGACCAATATGCAAATCGAGTCATTCCGTTCTGACGCCGTTATTATGGCGACGGGAGGACCCGGAATCGTATTCGGAAAATCAACAAACAGCATGATCAACACGGGATCTGCCGCATCAATCGTTTATCAGCAGGGCGCTTATTATGCAAACGGCGAATTTATCCAAATTCACCCGACAGCAATCCCGGGGGACGATAAACTGCGTCTGATGAGTGAATCGGCGCGCGGCGAGGGCGGAAGAGTCTGGACGTACAAAGACGGAAAACCTTGGTACTTCCTTGAGGAAAAATATCCGGCTTACGGAAACCTCGTGCCCCGGGATATTGCGACACGTGAAATCTTTGACGTGTGCGTGAATCAGAAACTCGGCATCAACGGTGAAAACATGGTGTATCTCGATCTGTCGCACAAAGATCCGAAAGAGCTTGACGTTAAGCTTGGCGGCATTATCGAAATCTATGAAAAATTCATGGGCGATGACCCGCGCAAGCTTCCGATGAAAATTTTCCCTGCCGTTCACTATTCAATGGGCGGACTGTGGGTTGACTATGATCAGATGACAAGCATCCGCGGACTGTTCGCAGCGGGTGAATGTGATTATTCAATGCACGGAGGAAACCGTTTAGGGGCGAACTCTCTGCTTTCCGCTATCTACGGTGGAATGGTGGCCGGACCGAATGCGGTGAAATATGTTTCCGGACTTGAAACATCAGCGGAAGACCTGTCTTCTTCATTATTTGATTCCTATGTGAAAAAAGAAGAAGAAAAATGGGCCGATATCATGAAGATGGACGGCGACGAAAATGCTTACGTGCTTCACCGTGAGCTCGGAGAATGGATGACGGCCAACGTCACGGTGGTCCGCCACAACGACAAGCTTTTGAAAACGGATGACAAAATCCAAGAGCTGATGGAACGCTTTAAGAAAATCAATATCAACGATACGACAAAATGGAGCAACCAAGGGGCGATGTTCACCCGCCAGTTCTCCAATATGCTTCAGCTTGCCAGAGTCATCACGCTCGGCGCATATAACCGAAATGAAAGTCGGGGAGCGCACTATAAACCGGATTTCCCTGAAAGAAATGACGATGAGTGGCTCAAAACGACGATGGCTAAACATGCCGGTCCGTTTGAAGCTCCGGAATTTGAATATCAGGATGTCGATGTATCACTGATTGCGCCCCGTAAACGCGACTACTCGAAGAAGAAGGTGGCGAAATAATCATGAGTGAGAAAAAGATACGGTTTATCATTACACGTCAGGATACGCCCGAAAGCGCGCCATACGATGAAGAATTCGAAATCAATTACCGCCCGAATCTGAACGTGATTTCCGCCCTGATGGAAATCCGCAGAAACCCCGTGAATGCAAAAGGAGAGAAAACCACTCCGGTCGCATGGGACATGAACTGTCTTGAAGAAGTATGCGGCGCCTGCTCCATGGTCATCAACGGAAGACCTCGCCAGTCATGCACGGCGCTGATTGATAAGCTGGAACAGCCGATCCGTCTGAAGCCGATGAAAACATTCCCGGTTGTCCGTGACCTTCAGGTTGACCGCAGCAGAATGTTTGATTCACTGAAAAAAGTGAAAGCATGGGTGCCGATTGACGGAACTTACGATTTGGGGCCGGGGCCGAGAATGCCGGAAAAACGCCGCCAGTGGGCATATGAATTGTCTAAATGCATGACATGCGGCGTCTGCCTCGAAGCCTGCCCGAACGTCAACAGCAAGTCGAAATTCATGGGGCCTGCCCCGATGTCACAAGTGCGTCTGTTTAACGCCCATCCGACGGGCGCGATGAACAAAGCAGAACGTTTAGAAGCGTTAATGACAGACGGCGGCCTCGGAGATTGCGGGAATTCACAAAACTGTGTTCAATCCTGCCCGAAAGGCATTCCGCTTACGACTTCAATCGCTGCTTTGAACAGAGATACCAATTTACAAGCATTCCGTAATTTCTTCGGAAGCGACAGAGTATAAGAAAGAGAAAAAGAGCCTCTTCCGCACGGGAGAGGTTTTTTTATAAGGAGCTGAAGGTGATGAAACAACCGCAATATATTGATATCCCGTTTGAAGAATGGAGACAGTCGTTTTCTTTCTTTACTGAAGTATCGGTCCGTTTTTCAGAAACGGATATGTTCGGCCATATGAATAATGTAACCCCTTTCATCTATTTTGAAGAAGCCCGGATCGCTTATTTTAAACAGCGAGGCATGACGGCGCAAAACTCGGAAACGATGACCGTCGTCGCAAGCCAGCAGTGCGACTATATGCGTCAGGTGATGCCGTATGAAAATCTGCGGATTTATGTGAAAGCAAGCGCTGCCGGAAATGCGTCCGTCACCCTTCATTACCTTGGAGAAAATGAGTCGGGCCTCCCGTGCTTTACAGGTTCCGTCGTTATGGTTCAAGTGTCGAAGGAAAGCGGCAAAGCGGTCAGCTGGACGGAGCGGGAGAAAGGCATTCTGCTCGCCTGAACGGATAACTATTTCTCTAAGAGACGTCACCTCCGAAGCGTCCTTTACATATGATATCTTGACTATATAAACCCATTCGTTTCAGATTCGCTCTCACCTTAGCAAGGAGGGTTACAATACTTGAAGGAGAAAGATTTTCAATCAAAGCCGCTGCTGACCAAAAGAGAAAGAGAAGTATTCGAATTGCTCGTTCAAGACAAGACAACAAAGGAAATTGCAAGCGAGCTATTTATCAGTGAAAAAACTGTACGGAATCACATTTCAAATGCCATGCAGAAGTTAGGTGTGAAAGGGCGTTCGCAAGCTGTTGTCGAGCTTCTTAGAATGGGTGAGCTAGAGCTCTGATTCTTGCCGGTTTTCCTTCTTTTCGAGAAGGAGCCGGTTATTTGCGTTGGCGCCCGGGCTGATGGGCATGCGGTGAAAATCCCGTTTTTCCTTTTTCTCCGTCAGTCTTGCATTTTCTTAAAAAAAGAAGGAAAATAGACACGGAGCGCATAGCCCAGAAAGATCCTTGAGTGAGGGATGGACAAATGACATCAAAATCTGTAGAGCATGTTGCGGATATCGAAAAATCACTCCGCCATATCGCTGCGATCATTAAACAAAAAGGAAGAGAAATCCTTAACCAATATGCAATTACACCGCCGCAATTCGTGGGGCTTCAATGGCTTTATGAATTGGGGGATATGACAATAGGCGAATTATCAGGCAAAATGTATTTGGCTTGCAGCACGACGACGGATCTGATAGACCGCATGGAAAAAAATAAGCTTGTCGAGCGGGTCAAAGACCCGGCTGACAGACGGGTCGTCAGAATTCATCTTCTCGCTGAAGGAGAGCGCATTATCCAAGAAGTGATTTTGAAAAGACAGGCTTATTTGCGGGATATGTTTGCGACATTTTCCGAAGAAGAAACAGCCGCTTTCGAAAAATCATTATTGAAACTGCAGCATGAAATGAAAAGAAAATGAGGCGATTTTGTTGGAACAGCCGATAGGAGTCATTGATTCCGGGGTTGGCGGGTTAACCGTTGCTAAGGAAATTATGAGACAGCTACCGAAGGAAAATATCATCTATGTGGGAGATACAAAACGCTGCCCGTACGGCCCGCGTCCTGAAGAAGAAGTTCTTCAATACACGTGGGAAATGACCGATTACCTGCTGGAAAACCACCATATCAAAATGCTCGTGATCGCCTGCAATACGGCCACGGCCATTGCCTTGGAGGATATTCAGCGCAAAACGGATATTCCGGTTGTCGGCGTCATTCAGCCGGGTGCGAGAACGGCGATAAAGGTCACGAAAAACCAGCATATCGGCGTCATCGGCACGGTCAATACCATTAAAAGCAGAGCGTATGAGCAGGCGCTGCTCGGATTAAACGCAGAACTTCAAGTTGAGAACACGGCTTGTCCGCTGCTCGTACCGTTTGTGGAAAGCGGACGGTTTCTTCAGGAATCAGCGGAGGAAGCGGTTGAAGCATCGCTTGAGCCTTTAAAAGGTACATCAATTGACACCTTGATTTTAGGATGTACGCATTATCCGATTTTAAAAGATCCGATTCAGAACTATATGGGAGAGCATGTGAAAATCATTTCCTCCGGAGACGAGACGGCGAGAGAAGTGAGCACCATCTTGTCTTATAAAGGTTTGTTAAACCAATCGAAACATGCACCGGAGCATCAATTTCTTACAACGGGAGAGCGGAACGGCTTCGCAAAAATTGCCGAAGACTGGTTCGGCCACGAAATCGGCCATGTCGAGTGCATCTCCCTTCAAGAGCCGGTCAGAAAATAAATCAAAAAACCCGCTGTTTACGGCGGGTTTTTTTACGCTTCCCGGTCTATTTCCCGGACAGGGCTCGTATACATCATAGTACAAACAGCCTTAGGAGGGAAAAGTATGCTGAAAAAAGGACCTGCAGTCATTGCTGCAACATGTCTTACTTCGGCTTTTGTGTTATCTGGATGCGGTTTGTTTCAATCCGATAAAACAGCCGGGGAAATTGACCCGCCTCAAGACATTTCATATGTAAAGGATGAAGCGGGAATTCAGGCAAAACCAAAGCAGTCAGAGAAAAACGGCACTTCTAAAGCCGACCAGCCGGCCAATACAGTCATGCGAGAGCTGTATCTGATTGATAAAAACGGCTATGTCGCAGCACAGACACTGCCTCTTCCGAACAGTGAGGGAACCGCAAAGCAGGCCCTTGAGTATTTGGTTCAGGGAGGGCCTGTGTCAGAAATCCTGCCGAACGGCTTCAGAGCGGTGCTTCCTGTTGATACGACGGTAAATGTCGATATTAAAAAAGACGGCACTGCCGTCGCTGATTTTTCGAAGGAATTTAAAAACTATAAAAAAGAAGACGAACAAAAAATCCTGCAATCGATTACATGGACGCTTACCCAATTCAGCTCAATAGATAAAGTCAAAATCAGAATCAACGGGCACGAGCTGAAAGAAATGCCGGTGGGCGGCACGCCGATTACGGGCGACTTAAGCAGAAAAGACGGGATTAATATTGAAACGGCCGGAGTGAATGATCTGACAGACACCCACCCGCTGACTGTATATTATCTGGCGGAAACAGAGACGAGCGAATACTACGTGCCTGTCACAAAGCGGATTGACAATTCGGAAACAAATGACATCACCGCTGCCGTTGAACGGCTCGCCGACGGACCGGGCAAAGCAAGCGGGCTTTTGACGGACTTTAATAACGATGTTAAACTTCTCAGCAAGCCGAAAGTGAAAGACGGCCAGGTTACACTGGACTTTAACAGCTCCATTTACGGAAGCGCCGACGAAAAAACAAAAATGGTATCATCGGGCGTACTGGACAGCATCGTCCTCACGTTAACCGAACAGCCGTCGATCAAAAGTGTTTCTATAAAAGTAAACGGAAAATCAGAACTGGTGAATGAAAAAGGAGAATCCCTTTCAAAACCTGTTTCGAGGCCGTCACAAGTGAATACGGGTAGTTTTTAATTTGCGATTTTTGATATACTAGTAAAAAAGAGGTTAGCGTTCCGGCTGCCTCTTTCTTTATTCACAATCCGGAACAAAAGGTTTATGTACATATAATCGGAGGTAAAATATGAGACACGACGGAAGACAGCACGATGAGCTGCGCCCTATCACATTTGATTTGGATTTTATCACTCACCCGGAAGGCTCTGTTTTAATTACAGCGGGAAATACGAAGGTCATCTGTAATGCATCTGTGGAAGACCGGGTGCCGCCATTTTTACGCGGCGGAGGAAAAGGCTGGATCACCGCGGAATACAGCATGCTTCCCCGCGCGACGAATCAAAGAACGATAAGAGAATCTTCAAAAGGAAAGGTCTCCGGCAGAACGATGGAAATTCAGCGGCTGATCGGGCGCGCGCTCCGGGCCGTCGTTGATTTGGAGAAGCTCGGCGAACGGACGATCTGGATCGACTGTGACGTCATTCAAGCTGACGGCGGAACAAGAACGGCTTCCATTACGGGCGCCTTCTTGGCAATGGCCATTGCGATCGGCAAACTCGTAAAAAGCGGCGTTATCAAAACCTCTCCTGTGACAGATTATCTCGCGGCCATTTCTGTCGGGATGGATAAAGAAGAAGGCCTTCTTTTGGATCTGAATTATGAAGAGGATTCGGCAGCTGAAGTCGACATGAATATTATCATGACGGGAAGCGGACGTTTTGTAGAGCTTCAAGGGACGGGCGAAGAAGCCACATTCTCCCGTGAAGATTTAAACGGACTGTTAAGTCTTGCCGAAAAAGGAATCCAGACGCTTATTCAAAAGCAAAAAGAAGTGCTGGGAGAAATATTGCCTGAACTGAAATAAGAAAGAGAGGCCTGATCACCGTGAAAGAAGCCATTATTGCGACACATAATCAGGGAAAAGTGAAAGAATTCAAGGAAATACTCGAACCGAAAGGCTACAGCGTCTCTTCTTTGGCGGAAATCGGATTTACGGAAGAAATTGAAGAAACCGGACATACCTTTGAAGAAAACGCCATCTTAAAAGCGGAAGCCGTGGCAAAAGCCGTAAACAAAATGGTCATTGCAGACGACTCCGGTTTATCGGTGGACAACCTTGGAGGCAGACCGGGCGTTTATTCAGCCCGTTATGCCGGAGAAGCAAAAGATGATAAGGCGAATATGGACAAGGTGCTGTCAGAATTAAAAGGCATCGAAAAAGAGCAGCGCACGGCCCGTTTCCGCTGCGCCCTTGCCGTCAGCATGCCGGGGCAGGAAACAAAAACGGTCGAAGGTCATGTTGAAGGGTATATTGCGGAAGGACCCGAGGGGGATAACGGGTTCGGCTATGACCCCATTTTTATTGTGAAAGATAAAGATAAAACCATGGCCCAGCTGACAAGCGCTGAGAAAAACAAAATCAGCCACAGGGCTGAGGCGCTCAAGAAACTGTCAAAGCTGCTTGATTCATAAGGGGGAGCGTATGCAATGAAAGTGCTGATAATAAGTGACAGTCACGGCCTTGAAGACGAGCTGGAGACGATTGCAAAGCGGCACGAAGACGAAGCGGATCTGATGATTCATTGCGGTGATTCAGAGCTTGACGCCGCACATCCGGCGCTTACGCCATATCACACGGTAAAAGGCAATTGCGACTTTGGCGGCGGGTTTCAGGATGAACTCCTTCTGGACGCCGGTTCAAAGAAAATTCTGGCCGTTCATGGGCATCTTCACGGCATTAAACAGTCACTTTTAACTGTTTTTTACCGGGCGGAAGAGCTTGGGGCGGATATCGTCTGCTTCGGCCATTCACATATTGCCGGGAGTGAAGTGCTCCGGGGCAAGCTTTTGATTAATCCGGGCAGCATCCATCTTCCGAGAGTCCGCAATGTGAAAAGCTATGCCATTCTTACTCTTACAGAAAGAGAAGGCGCCGTGACATTTTACGACGAAACGGGTCGGGAATTGAAGGACTTGGGGAATACAATCAGTTTTTAACAAGTGATGGGGGAGATTTCATTCTTCCCCATCAAAAGTTTTTAAAAAAATATTGACTTATGATTTGAACCTGTATATAATAAATCTTGTCGCTGATACATAAAGCAAAAGCTGTCCCAGTAGCTCAGCTGGATAGAGCAACGGCCTTCTAAGCCGTCGGTCGGGAGTTCGAATCTCTCCTGGGACGTACAAAAAAAGAGCTGGTGACATCAGAGTGAAAACTGATGCCGCTGGCCTTTTTTATCGGATGACTATATTGTCAATTCGCTGATATCATGGTAAAATGATCAGCAGAACAATTTGATTTTCATGTCCCAGTAGCTCAGCCGGATAGAGCAACGGCCTTCTAAGCCGTCGGTCGGGAGTTCGAATCTCTCCTGGGACGTATAAAAAAACCTCAAGCCCTGACAATGGGTTTGAGGTTTTTTTGTATTTTATTTTTTATTTTACGAAACAAAAGTTCCGTATTTGATGAAAATTGTAAAGTAATTTTAATATAAATGAAACTTAATGTAATATTTACCGTGATAAATATATGTATAAAGATACTTAAGGCGCCCTTGAGTAATAAATTATCTAATTTCTATCATGCATTTTGTCAATAATCGATAGAAAGACAGCGGGAGGAATTAGCTTTTGAAGTACGCATTTGCATATAAAAATCACAATATAGAAACGATCTTTTGCGGAAAAGACAAGCTGTTTGAGGAACTGAAGCAATTTTTAATCACTCAATGCGGTTTAATCATTGTTGAGGTTTCAAGGGCTGATTACTATACGGAGCAGGAAATGAATCAATGGAATGACCGTTATACTTTGTGAATATGAAAAGAAACCGGCCGTGTGAGACCGGTTTTTGTATCATCTGAATCCGCTCGGAGCACTGAAGCTTCCTGCATGGCCGCTGAAACCGCCTCCGAGCGCGCCGGGATGTGCCCCGGCGCCGAGGCTTCCGCCGACGTCACTGAAGGTTTGGCCGTAGTACCCGGATGTATAAGGGTACGGAACGAATTGCTGTCCGGCGAATGACAGCGTGCTTTGCGGGGTCTGCTGTCCGTATCCAGATGACGGGAATCCCTGCTGAAAAGAAGGGCCGCCTTGATATGGAGCTGTATGCATCGGGGCCGGGGGATAATAAGACTGCGGCGGTAAGACCGGTAAAGGCGGAAATCCAGGAGGCAGGCCCTGCATGCCTGATAACATCTTATTCATGACATCACTCATTTCTTACGAGATAAGAACAGTGTATGCGTATGTCTGTATAAAGAGCCTGTTCAATCGAACGGAATATCTGACAAGCATGCCGGAAGGACAGAGAAAAATCGTGTAATAAAATGTGACATATTCGTATATGAACGGAAAAATTTCATGTAATCTTGAGAGATTAATAAAAAAATGATAAAAACTTTTAATATTTACAGATCCCTTTGTACCAGTAATGAAAGCGTATACAAAGTAGATTGATTAATCTAAATTGTCTAATAATTATAAAAATGCTGTTGACACTGCCTGCAAACGGGCGTAATATGAGTTCAAACAAAAATAAATAAATGATTCACGCTAAAAAGAAAAATCATAAAACACTGAAAAAACAAACAAATGAAGGTTCTTTTTTAATAAAAGAGCTGCCATAATAAAAAGCGCAGAAGAGGATAAGTAGCTTTGCTGAAGTTTTTCACAGAGAGCCGGTAACGCTGAGAGCCGGTAAAACAAATCAAAGTGAACTCCCCTCAGAGTGCCGGTCTGAAATGTAAAGAGTAGGACTCGGCCGAGTGAACGCAATGTTTACTCGTTATCAAAACGGATAATCATTATCCATGAGACGGTCTGCATATGACCGTAAACAAGGGTGGTACCGCGGAGAGCAAAGCCTTTTCGCCCCTTTTGGCTATCGCATGAAATGCTTGGCTGAATGTGGGTGGGAAGGCTTTTTTATTTGCGTCAGCCGGCGCTGCGTTTTATGAATTGGATTTTAGAAGGGAACATTGAAAAGGAGGAACTGAAAATGGGCACAAATGTACAGGCGGATTCTTTGTCTGCCGAATGTACAAAAACAATGAACGGGGCTCTGATGCTGATTGAATCATTAAAGAAAGAAAATGTCGAGATGATCTTCGGCTATCCGGGGGGAGCCGTCCTTCCGATTTACGATAAACTGTATCAATCAGGATTGGTTCACATCCTGCCCCGCCACGAGCAAGGCGCGATTCATGCGGCAGAAGGGTATGCGAGAGTCTCCGGAAAGCCGGGGGTTGTGATTGCTACTTCAGGGCCCGGCGCGACAAATTTAGTTACCGGTCTTGCGGATGCGATGATTGATTCACTGCCGCTCGTAGTATTTACCGGGCAGGTGGCCACTTCGGTCATCGGCAGCGACGCTTTCCAGGAAGCCGACATTTTAGGAATTACGATGCCGATTACGAAACACAGCTACCAAGTCCGCCGTCCGGAAGATCTCCCCCGTGTGATTAAAGAGGCGTTCCATATCGCCACGACGGGAAGACCTGGTCCGGTATTAATTGATATACCGAAGGATGTCGCAGCATTTGAAGGAGAGTTCAGATATGATCATGAGATCAGCCTTCCGGGTTATCAGCCGGTAAAAGAGCCTAACTATCTGCAGATCCGAAAGCTCGTGGAAGCTGTAAGCAGTGCGAAAAAGCCGGTTATTTTAGCCGGAGCGGGTGTTTTGCACGGTAAAGCTTCAGAAGATTTAAAAAATTATGTCGAACAGCAGCAAATACCGGTAGCGCACACGCTCCTCGGTCTGGGCGGTTTCCCGGCAGACCATCCTCTATTTCTGGGAATGGCGGGGATGCACGGCACATACACAGCGAATATGGCGCTTTACCACTGTGACTTGTTGATCAGCATCGGAGCGCGGTTCGATGATCGTGTGACCGGAAATCTGCAGCATTTTGCAAAATCGGCCAAAGTAGCGCATATCGATATTGATCCTGCTGAAATCGGAAAAATTATTGAAACGCAGATTCCGGTGGTCGGCGACAGTAAAATCGTCCTTCAGGAATTATTGAAGCAAAACGGAAAACAGGGACAGACAGAGGAATGGAAACAGCAGCTTTCAGAATGGAAAGAAGAATATCCGCTTTGGTATACAGACAACAGAGAAGAGGGCTTGAAACCCCAAAAGCTGATTGAGTATATTCACCAATTCACAAACGGAGAGGCGATTGTGGCGACGGATGTCGGCCAGCACCAGATGTGGGCGGCTCAGTTTTATCCTTTCCGAAAGGCTGATAAGTGGGTGACCTCGGGGGGACTCGGCACAATGGGCTTCGGCCTTCCGGCGGCTATCGGAGCACAGCTGGCTGACCGTAACGCCACGGTCGTTGCCATCCTCGGAGACGGCGGTTTTCAGATGACCCTTCAGGAATTAGATGTCATCCGGCAGCTGAATCTTCCTGTCAAAGTGGTTATCTTGAACAACGAATGTCTGGGCATGGTCAGACAGTGGCAGGAAATCTTCTATGAAGAACGCTATTCTGAATCCAAATTCTCGGCGCAGCCTGACTTTGTCAAATTGTCAGAAGCCTACGGCATTAAAGGCGTCCGGATTTCATCGGAAGAAGAGGCGGAAGAAGAGCTTAAAAAGGCGCTTTCATCAAAAGAACCGGTCGTTATTGACGTCCGGGTCGCCAAAAGCGAGAAAGTATTCCCGATGATTGCGCCGGGTAAAGGACTTCATGAAATGGTGGGGGTGAAACCTTGAAACGCATTATCACATTAACGGTGGTCAATCGCTCGGGAGTATTAAACCGGATCACCGGCCTGTTTACAAAAAGACACTATAATATCGAAAGCATCACTGTAGGCCACACGGAAACAAGCGGTGTTTCAAGGATTACATTTGTCGTCCATGTGGAAGGCGAAAATGACGTAGAGCAGCTGACAAAGCAGCTTAACAAACAAATTGACGTCCTTAAAGTGACGGATATTACAAACCAATCGATTGTACAGCGTGAGCTTGCACTGATTAAAGTTGTTTCCGCACCGTCGGCCAGAACGGAAATCAATGGAATCATTGAGCCGTTCAGAGCTTCCGTCGTTGATGTCTCAAGAGACAGCATCGTCGTTCAGGTTACCGGCGAATCTAATAAAATCGAAGCCCTTATAGAGCTTCTCAAACCTTACGGCATTAAAGAAATCGCGAGAACGGGCACAACGGCTTTTGCGAGGGGAACCCAGCAGAAGGCGTCATCCAATAAAACAATTTCAATTGTATAACACAAAAAAGGGAGAGATTAAAATGGTAAAAGTATATTATAACGGTGATATCAAAGAGAACGTATTGGCGGGTAAAAAAGTAGCGATTATCGGTTACGGTTCACAAGGTCATGCACACGCGCTGAACTTAAAAGAAAGCGGAATTGATGTCATTGTCGGCGTCAGACAAGGAAAATCATTTACACAGGCCCAAGAAGACGGTCATAAAGTCTTTTCGGTAAGAGAAGCGGCTGCCCAGGCTGATATCATTATGGTTCTTCTTCCGGATGAACAGCAGCAAAAAGTATATGAAGCTGAAATCAAAGATGAATTGACGGCTGGCAAGTCATTGGTATTCGCACACGGATTTAACGTCCATTTCCATCAGATCGTGCCTCCAGCTGATGTAGATGTCTTCCTTGTCGCTCCTAAAGGACCGGGACACCTTGTCAGAAGAACATATGAACAAGGCGCAGGCGTACCGGCATTGTTTGCCATCTACCAGGATGTATCAGGAGAAGCGAAAGATACGGCTCTTGCTTATGCAAAAGGAATCGGCGGAGCGCGTGCGGGCGTTCTTGAAACAACATTTAAGGAAGAAACGGAAACGGATTTGTTCGGTGAGCAGGCTGTTCTGTGCGGAGGTTTAACGGCGCTTGTCAAAGCGGGTTTTGAAACGCTGACAGAAGCCGGCTACCAGCCCGAACTCGCATACTTCGAGTGTCTGCACGAACTGAAGCTGATCGTAGACTTGATGTATGAAGAAGGCTTGGCGGGCATGAGATACTCTATCTCCGATACGGCTCAATGGGGAGATTTTGTATCAGGACCGCGTGTAGTCGATGCGAAGGTAAAAGAATCGATGAAACAAGTATTAACAGATATTCAAAACGGTACATTCGCAAAAGAATGGATCGTGGAAAACCAAGTGAACCGTCCTCGTTTCAATGCGATCAATGCAAGTGAAAACGAGCATCAGATTGAAAAGGTCGGCAGACAGCTTCGTGAAATGATGCCGTTTGTCAAACAAGGCAAAAAGAAGGAAGCGGTGGTCTCCGTTGCGCAAAATTAATGTTTTCGACACGACCCTTCGTGACGGTGAACAATCCCCCGGGGTCAACCTCAATTCCCGGGAGAAACTGGCGATAGCCAAGCAGCTTGAAAGACTCGGGGTGGACATTATTGAAGCGGGATTTCCCGCTTCATCCCGAGGTGATTTTTTAGCCGTGCAGGAAATCGCAAGAACAATTAAAAATTGTTCGGTAACAGGGCTTGCCCGATCTGTCAAAGGTGACATCGACGCAGCCTGGGAAGCGCTGAAAGACGGGGCCAGCCCGCGGATTCACATCTTTATCGCCACCTCTGACATTCATCTGAAGCATAAGCTGAAAATGACGCGGGAAGAGGTTAAGGAAAAAGCGGTTGAAATGGTGAAGTATGCAAAAGAACGCTTTCCGATCGTTCAATGGTCAGCAGAAGACGCATGCCGCACAGAACTTCCGTTTCTGGCTGAAATCGTAGAAAAAGTGATTGATGCCGGCGCGAGCGTCATCAACCTGCCGGACACTGTAGGTTACCTGACGCCGGCTGAATACGGAAACATCTTTAAATATATGAAGGAACACGTTCCGAATATCAGCCGGGTAAAGCTCTCAGCCCATTGCCACGATGATCTCGGAATGGCGGTTGCCAACTCACTTTCGGCAATTGAGAACGGCGCTGATCAAATTGAATGCGCCATTAACGGCATAGGAGAAAGAGCCGGGAACGCCGCGCTAGAGGAAATCGCCGTTGCGCTTCATGTCAGAAATGACGCGCATCAAGCCGATTCATCTCTCAATCTTCATGAATTGAAGCGGACGAGTGATCTTGTCAGCAAACTGACGGGAATGGCCGTTCCCCGCAACAAAGCAATCGTCGGAGATAACGCTTTCGCACATGAGTCCGGCATTCACCAAGACGGTTTCCTGAAAGAAAAATCAACATATGAAATCATTTCACCGGAACTTGTCGGCGTGACTGCTGATGCGCTCGTACTCGGAAAGCATTCCGGGCGCCACGCGTTCAAAGACCGCCTGAATACGCTTGGATTCCAGTTTGATAGTGATGAAATCAATAAATATTTTACGATGTTTAAAGAACTGACCGAAAAGAAAAAAGAAATCACCGATGATGACTTGATTTCTCTTATTTTAGAAGAAAAAGTGACGGACAAAAAAATCGGCTATGAATTTTTGTCTCTGCAAGTGCATTACGGGACGTCTCAGGTGCCGACTGCAACAGTCTCTTTAAAAAATCAGGAAAACGAACAGCTGATGCAAGAGGCGGCAACGGGGGCGGGCAGCGTAGAAGCCGTTTATAATACGCTCGGGCGCTGCATCGATAAAAATATTGAACTGACAGACTACCGCATCCAATCCAACCGAAAAGGCGAAGACGCGCTGGCTCAAGTTTACGTCAGAGTGACCGTGAACGGAAAAGAATCATCAGGGCGGGGAATCGCGCAGGATGTTCTGGAAGCTTCTGCAAAAGCTTATCTGAACGCTGTGAACCGGCAATTGGTGCTGGATTGCAATATAGACGGATTAAAGAGACAGACTGCGGTCGGCTCGTAATAGAAAGGAGAACGTTTGATTTGAAAAAACGCATTGCTTTGCTTCCCGGTGACGGAATCGGACCGGAAGTGGCGGAATCAGCGGCAGATGTATTGAAAAGCGTTGCCGAACAATTCGGACATGAATTTGAATTTGAAAACGGACTGATCGGGGGAGCGGCCATTGACGCCCATCAAAACCCCCTTCCTGAGGAGACGGTGGCTCTTTGTGAAAGATCCGACGCCATCCTGCTCGGGGCAGTCGGCGGACCGAAATGGGACCAAAATCCTCCGGAGCTCAGACCGGAAAAAGGCCTGCTCGGCATCAGAAAAAAACTCGGCCTGTTTGCCAATCTGCGTCCCGTGACCGTATTTGAAAGCTTGTCTGAGGCATCTCCGCTGAAAAAAGAATATATCAGCGGCGTCGACTTTGTAATCGTCAGGGAACTGACGGGCGGCCTCTACTTCGGAGAACCGAGCAGACAGTATGTCAATGAAGCGGGAGAAAAGGAAGCGGTCGATACCCTTTTTTATAAGAAAGAAGAAATCGCACGTGTTGTCAGAGAAGCTTTTAAGATGGCTGCCGACAGAAAAGGAAAAGTGACGTCCGTTGATAAGGCGAATGTGCTTTCTTCAAGCAGGCTGTGGCGTGAAACAGCGGATGAAATCGCAAAAGAATTTCCTGATGTGACGCTTGAACATATGCTTGTCGATAATGCCGCGATGCAGCTCATCTACGCTCCGAGCCAATTTGACGTCATCGTAACTGAGAATATGTTCGGCGATATTTTAAGCGATGAAGCCTCCATGCTGACAGGCTCGCTCGGCATGCTGCCGTCAGCCAGTTTATCAAGTTCAGGTCTTCACTTGTTTGAACCCGTGCATGGATCTGCGCCTGACATCGCCGGTAAAGGGATGGCCAATCCGTTTGCGGCGATTTTATCAGCGGCGATGCTTTTGAGAACATCTTTCGGGCTTGAAAACGAAGCTCAGGCGGTGGAAAAGGCGGTCGCAAAGGTGCTTGCAGACGGCAGCCGTACACGTGATATCGCCCGGGACGGCCAATATGCCGGAACGCATGACATTACTGAAAAAGTAAAAGCCGCATTAGCCGGCTCGAATACAAAATCTATAGTGTGACGCTTTAAAGAAAGCGGTCTTAGTTCATAGGTAGAGGGAGGAAACAAAGATGATGCCTCGAACAATCATCGAAAAGATTTGGGATCGGCATGTTGTAAAAAGCGGTGAAGGAAAACCCGACCTTCTCTATATTGATCTGCATCTAATTCATGAGGTGACGTCTCCTCAGGCGTTTGAAGGGTTAAGGCAGAAGGGAAGAAAGGTCAGACGGCCGCAGAACACATTCGCGACGATGGACCACAATATTCCGACCGTCAACCGTTTTGACATTAAAGATGAAGTCGCAAAGCGCCAAGTAACCGCGCTTGAACGGAATTGCGAGGAGTTCGGCGTCCGTCTTGCGGATCTTCACAGCGCAGACCAGGGGATCGTTCACGTAGTCGGACCTGAGCTTGGTCTGACACTACCGGGGAAAACGATCGTTTGCGGAGACAGCCATACATCGACTCACGGCGCGTTCGGAGCGCTTGCCTTCGGTATCGGCACAAGTGAGGTGGAACATGTTCTTTCCACACAGACATTATGGCAGCAGCGGCCGAAAACGCTTGAAATCCGCGTTGACGGAACGCTCCAAAAAGGAGTGACCGCGAAGGATGTCATCTTGTCGGTCATCGGAAAATACGGGGTGAGATTCGGTACCGGATATGTTATTGAATACACCGGGGAAGTATTCAGAAACATGTCTATGGACGAACGCATGACCGTCTGCAATATGTCAATAGAAGCGGGAGCACGGGCGGGACTGATCGCTCCTGATGACACGACGATTGAATACTGTAAAAACCGTAAATACGCGCCAAAAGGCGAAGAGTTTGACAAAGCCGCCGCAGAATGGAAAGCGTTAAAAACCGATCCGGGCGCCGTATACGATCATTCCATCGTGTTAGACGGCAGCGAGATTTCTCCAATGGTAACATGGGGCGTCAATCCCGGCATGGTTCTCCCGGTCGATGCCCAAATACCGGCGCCGGAAACGATTGATTCTGAAGACGGTAAAAAAGAAGCCATCCGCGCGTACGAATACATGGGAATCTCACCGAATCAAAAAATTGAAGATATTAAAGTCGAGCATGTGTTTATCGGCTCCTGTACAAATTCGCGGATGACCGATCTTCGCCAGGCTGCGGATATGATCAAAGGCCGAAAAGTCGCCGACAGCGTCAGAGCCATTGTAGTGCCGGGTTCTCAAAGCGTGAAACAGCAGGCCGAAGAAGAAGGGCTGCACCGCGTGTTTCTCGAGGCCGGATTTGAATGGAGAGAATCAGGCTGCAGCATGTGCCTCAGTATGAACAATGATGTCGTGCCTGAAGGGGAACGATGCGCTTCCACTTCCAACCGCAACTTCGAAGGCAGACAGGGAAAAGGCGCGAGAACACACCTTGTCAGTCCGGCGATGGCGGCAATGGCAGCCATTCACGGGCATTTCGTCGATGTAAGAAAGTTTTATCAAGAAAAAACAGTTGTGTAAGGAGTGCGCAAAAAGATGGAACCTTTAAAAACGCATACGGGAAAAGCGGCTGTCTTAAACCGGATCAACGTCGATACGGACCAGATTATTCCGAAACAGTTTTTGAAAAGAATTGAAAGAACAGGATACGGCAGATTCGCGTTTTTTGATTGGAGATACCTTGAGAACGGTGAGCCTGATCCTGAATTTGAATTAAACCGCAAAGTCTATGAAGGCACGTCCATATTAATTGCCGGAGAGAATTTCGGCTGCGGATCATCCCGTGAGCACGCTCCTTGGGCGCTGGATGATTACGGCTTCAAAATCATCATTGCTCCGTCATTTGCCGATATTTTTCATCAAAACTGTTTTAAAAACGGTATGCTTCCCATCCGTATGCCGTATGATCAGTGGAAAAAACTCGCCGGTCAATATGAAAATCAGTCTCTTAACATGACGGTTGATTTGGAAAACCAGCTCATTCACGACAGTGAAGGAAAAGAGATTTCATTTGAAGTCGATCCTCACTGGAAGGAAATGCTGATCAACGGTTATGATGAAATTTCATTAACGCTTCTGCTGGAGGACGACATTCAGCAGTTTGAATCGAAAAGAAGTTCTTGGCTTCAAGCCTGAAAAAAGCCGACCGGCATCTGTCCGGCGGCTTTTTTTACCGTGCGCGCCATCCTTTCTTGTGTTTCCTGACGCGTGTTGATACACTTGAAAAAAATAGCGCCTGAAAGGAAATAAAGTATGACGCATGACAAGAAAAAAGCTGATATCATTCCTTTCCCCCGTCTGAAAGAACGCTTGGTTGATAAAGGGATGGCCGCCATGAAGGATAAACAGTATCAGGAGGCCCTCGAACTGTTCTCAGAGGCGGTAAGCCACGGCGATACCGAGTCCGACGTACATTTAGGCATGGCGATTTGTTTTCTGGAACTCGGGGAATTGGAAGAAGCAAAACAAGTTTGCGAGAAAATGCTGAATGAAGGGTACGGCCATTATTTCACCGTACTGCAGGTGTACATGACCATTTTAATTCAGCTGAAACAATATGAAGAAGTCAAAAGCACGATTGAAGCTGTGCTGGAAGAAAACCAGCTGCCCGCAGAAAGTGCGGAGCAATTCTACCGGCTGCTCGAATTCAGCCGCAAAATGACCGATCCCGACCAGCAGGATGAAGCGTGGGAGGAGGAATACGAGGACATTCTTGATGCGGAAAAAGTGCTGAACAGCCCCGCTGAACAAATGAATCTGATTCATTCTCTCAAAGACCGCAATATTGCAAAATACACGGGTCTCTTAAAAACGATTCTTCAAGATCCGGGCGCACATCCGCTTATCAAGACGATGATTTTGACGCTGATGGCGGAGCATGACTACAGCAAGCCGGTTCATATTACAAAATTCGGCGATTCAATGACCGCGGTTCCGAGTGAAACGGTTCAGCCTGATGCGGCTCCGGTTTTGCATCGCGTTCTACGGGTGCTTGATGAAACGCTCGGCAATGAAAACCCTACATTATACGCTGCCGTCGAGGAGCTGTGGAGAAGGCATCTGTACGTCCTGCACCCTTTTATGCCGAAGTTTTTGAACGCAGATTTATGGGCGGCGGCGCTTCATAAGGTCGGTTACGAGATGCACGGTATTGACATTGAGCCGGAGGAACTTCATATGATGTACGAGTTTGACAGCCGCGAACTTGAAGAAGCCTGCACGATGATTAAGGATATTGAAGAAATTTCTTATTTGTAAATCACACCATATAGTTGAAAGCGGTAGGCGTTATGTTATAATATAGTGGTTGTATTTATGTATAGCGGTTTAACTGAAATGAGAATTACGGTTGGACAGGCTGCCAGTTCATTACATAATGATTCTGATTCAAAGCGGTTTTTTCTTTGACAAAGCCGCGGATTGCTTTAGAATGGAAGACCGACACAACCTGAATAGATTTTTGGAGGGAAACACATGTCTGTAAAATGGGAAAAACAAGAAGGCAACGAAGGCGTATTAACGGTTGAAGTTGATGCGGATACGTTCAAAACAGCTCTTGATGATGCATTTAAAAAAGTAGTAAAACAGGTTTCTATTCCTGGATTCCGTAAAGGGAAAGTTCCCCGCGGTTTATTCGAACAGCGTTTCGGCGTTGAAGCTCTTTACCAGGATGCTTTAGATATTTTACTTCCTGTAGAATACCCTAAAGCGGTTGAAGAAGCCGGCATTGAACCTGTAGACCGCCCTGAAATCGATGTTGAAAAAATCGAAAAAGGCGAAAGCTTGATTTTCACTGCAAAAGTGACTGTAAAACCGGAAGTGAAACTTGGCGACTACAAAGGCTTAGGAATCGAAAAAGATGACACTGCCGTTACTGACGAAGATGTACAAAACGAACTTAAAGCGCTTCAAGAGCGTCAGGCTGAGCTTGTCGTGAAAGAAGAAGGCGCTGTTGAAAACGGCGATACAGTCGTTCTTGACTTCGAAGGTTTTGTTGACGGCGAAGCGTTTGAAGGCGGAAAAGCTGAGAACTACTCACTTGAAGTAGGATCAGGTTCATTCATCCCGGGCTTCGAAGAGCAGTTAACAGGCCTTGAAGCAGGAGCTGAAAAGGATGTTGAAGTAACATTCCCTGAAGAGTACCACGCTGAAGAGCTTGCTGGAAAACCGGCTGTTTTCAAAGTGAAAATTCATGAAATCAAAGCGAAAGAGCTTCCTGAGCTTAACGACGAATTCGCAAAAGACATTGACGAAGAAGTTGAAACGCTTGCTGAATTAACTGAGAAAACAAAAAAACGCCTTGAAGAAGCAAAAGAAAACGAAGCTGACGCTAAATTGCGTGAAGAGCTTGTTCTGAAAGCATCTGAAAACGCTGAAGCTGATGTTCCTCAAGCGATGATCGACACTGAGCTTGACCGCATGCTGAAAGAATTCGAACAGCGTCTGCAAATGCAAGGCATGAACCTTGAGCTTTACACTCAATTCTCAGGCCAAGACGAAAACGCGTTAAAAGAGCAAATGAAAGAAGATGCCGCAAAACGCGTAAAATCAAACCTGACTCTTGAAGCGATCGCTCAAGCTGAAAACCTTGAAGTAACAGACGAAGAAGTTGAAGCTGAGCTGACTAAAATGGCTGAAGCTTACAACATGCCGGTTGAAAACATCAAGCAGGCAATCGGTTCAACTGACGCGATGAAAGAAGATTTAAAAGTTCGAAAAGCAATTGATTTTCTTGTAGAAAACCGTTAATATGGTTCATAATAATAGACATAATAAAACAGGGCGCGATTAATTCGTGCCTTGTTTTGTACAATTATGATATAACTCTTTTTCTTGGGGCAAGATAGTCATTGCCGGGCTGTTTTTCGTCATACATATAGAATGTGCAAGTGCGAAACACATTGTTACCGTCTTACTGGAAAGTATGGTAAAATGCAATACATACTCGATCGTAGCAAGAACCGTTTTCTTTTGCCCTTCAGGTAAAAGAAAAAGTGAGACAAGATTAAGGGGTGAAAGAATGTTTAAATTCAACGAGGAAAAAGGACAATTGAAATGCTCGTTCTGCGGAAAAACGCAAGATCAGGTTCGTAAGCTGGTTGCAGGACCGGGTGTATATATATGCGACGAATGTATTGAGCTCTGTACAGAAATCGTAGAGGAAGAGCTTGGTACGGAAGAAGAAGTCGAATTTAAAGACGTTCCGAAGCCGCAGGAAATCCGTGAGATTCTGAATGAATATGTCATCGGACAGGATCAGGCGAAGAAATCACTTGCGGTTGCGGTATACAACCATTACAAACGCATCAATTCCAACAGTAAAGTGGATGATGTCGAGCTTTCTAAAAGTAATATTTCTTTAATCGGACCGACTGGAAGCGGGAAAACACTTCTTGCCCAGACGCTTGCGCGTATTCTGAACGTGCCGTTTGCGATCGCGGACGCTACATCTCTGACTGAAGCCGGATATGTCGGTGAGGACGTAGAAAACATCCTCCTCAAGCTGATTCAGGCAGCAGACTATGATGTGGAAAAAGCAGAAAAAGGCATTATTTATATCGATGAAATCGATAAAGTAGCGCGAAAATCTGAAAACCCGTCCATTACACGCGACGTATCAGGCGAAGGCGTTCAGCAGGCGCTGCTGAAAATTCTTGAAGGAACGGTTGCAAGCGTGCCGCCTCAAGGAGGACGCAAACATCCACATCAGGAATTCATCCAGATCGATACGACGAATATTCTGTTCATTTGCGGCGGTGCATTTGACGGCATTGAACAAATTATCAAACGCCGTCTCGGACAAAAAGTCATCGGTTTCGGCTCAGATAATAAAGCGGCAGACCTGGAAAAAGAAGAACTGCTTTCTAAAGTTCTTCCGGAAGACTTGCTCCGTTTCGGTCTGATTCCTGAATTCATCGGCCGTCTTCCTGTCATTGCAAGCCTTGAGCAGCTTGACGAAACGGCACTGGTTGAAATTCTGACTAAACCGAAAAACGCACTCGTCAAACAATACAAGAAAATGTTAGAACTTGATGATGTCGAGCTTGAATTTGAAGACGAGGCATTATCTGAAATTGCGAAAAAAGCGATCGAGCGTAAAACAGGCGCACGCGGCCTGCGTTCTATCATTGAAGGCATCATGCTTGACGTGATGTTTGATCTGCCGTCCCGCGATGATATTGAAAAATGTGTCATTACCGGAGCGACAGTCGCAGACGGTGAAGCACCGCGTCTTGTATTAAAAGACGGCACAGTTGTCGGCCAAGATAAAACATCAGCATAACATGACAAAACCTCCTGACTCGAATTGATCAGGAGGTTTTTTTCTTGTCCTGACCCTTCTGAAAATGTTTATTCCGGGCTTTGCTGGGAGATACTAGCGGACAGAGGAATGAATTGGATACATAAATTGTTTTTTCAGGAGGGACCAGCATGAGTTGGACAGGGATCGCATTATTTGTACAGCTGTTTTTCGGGATAGTCATCGGATTATATTTTTGGAATCTGCTCAAAAACCAGCGTACACAAAAAGTGACGATAGATAAAGAATCAAAAAAAGAAATGGAACAGCTGCGCAAAATGCGCGCCATCAGTTTATCAGAACCTTTATCAGAAAAGGTGCGGCCGAAAAGCTTTCAGGACATTGTCGGCCAGGAAGACGGAATTAAAGCGTTAAAAGCAGCGCTTTGCGGACCGAACCCGCAGCACGTCATTATTTACGGTCCTCCGGGAGTCGGAAAAACGGCTGCGGCGCGGCTGGTATTGGAAGAAGCGAAAAAACATAAACAGTCACCGTTTCAAAAGCAGGCTGTTTTTGTTGAACTTGATGCGACGACCGCGCGGTTTGATGAACGGGGGATTGCCGATCCGCTTATCGGTTCAGTGCATGATCCGATTTATCAGGGAGCGGGTGCGATGGGCCAAGCAGGCATTCCGCAGCCGAAACAGGGGGCTGTGACCCATGCTCACGGCGGGGTATTGTTTATTGATGAAATCGGTGAGCTTCATCCGATTCAGATGAATAAAATGCTGAAGGTGCTTGAAGATCGAAAAGTATTTTTAGACAGTGCGTATTACAGTGAAGAAAATACGCAAATACCGAATCACATTCATGATATTTTTCAAAATGGGCTTCCGGCAGATTTCCGTTTGATCGGAGCGACAACGAGAATGCCGAATGAAATTCCGCCGGCCATCCGTTCGCGCTGTCTTGAAGTATTTTTCCGCGAGCTGGAAAAGGATGAACTTAAAATCGTTGCGAAAAAAGCAGCCGACAAAATTCAGAAAGAGATTTCTGACGAAGCTCTCAGTGTGCTGACCACATATACGAGAAACGGACGTGAAGCCGTCAATATGATCCAGATCGCCGCCGGCATGGCGGTGACTGAGGACAGACAAGAAATTACGACAGAAGATATAGAATGGGTTGTTCATTCCAGTCAGCTTACACCTAAAAATGAGCAGAAAATCGCCGATGAACCGCAAGTCGGCATCGTGAACGGACTTGCTGTCTACGGGCCGAACAGCGGCGCATTGCTGGAAATCGAAGTGAATGTCACACCTGCGCAGGACAAAGGAAGCCTGAATATCACGGGAATTGCAGAGGAAGAAAGCATCGGCAGCCAATCGAAGTCGATCCGCCGCAAAAGCATGGCGAAGGGATCTGTGGAAAATGTTCTGACGGTTCTGCGCACAATGGGCATCAAACCTTCAGACTATGACATTCACGTCAATTTTCCGGGCGGAGGCCCGATTGACGGACCTTCAGCAGGTATCGCGATGGCCGCGGGGATTTTTTCCGCGATTCACCGCATCCCGATCGACCATACGGTGGCGATGACGGGAGAAATCAGCCTGACGGGGCTTGTCAAACCGATCGGCGGCGTCATTCCGAAAATTAAAGCCGCAAAACAGGCCGGAGCAAAAACGGTCATTATCCCATATGAAAATCAGCAGTCCATTCTGAAACGAATAGACGGAATCACCATTAAAGCGGTAAAAACGTTCCAGGAAGTGCTGGACGTCATATTGGTTGACCCTCCTTCTGAACAAAAACCGTTTGATATCCAAATGAATAAAGAATCCGTATAAACCCCATTTTTATAATGGGGTTTTTTTATGGAGGACATCTTTTCCTTTTTCAGAACAGAAAGAAAGGGTATACTACGAAGAGACTGTTTTATATACAGGGCAGGCGGATAAGCCGATTTTGCCCGATCCCGGAATTGTACAACGATGAAAAAGTTGTATTATAATGGTTCATACTAAAGTCACGGAGGTGTCAGTCACATGGCAGAAGATACAAAACGCAGCATCCCGCTCCTCCCTTTAAGAGGCTTATTGGTATACCCGACAATGGTTTTACATTTAGATGTAGGCCGTGACAAGTCGGTTCAGGCTCTTGAACAGGCAATGATGCATGATCATATGATTTTTTTAGCCACTCAGCAGGATATTTCGATAGACGAACCGGGTGAAGAGGATATTTTCGCCGTCGGCACTTATACAAAAATTAAACAGATGCTGAAGCTGCCCAACGGTACGATCAGAGTGCTTGTAGAAGGAATTCAGCGGGCGCAGATCCTTGAATACACCGAGCTCGAAGATTATACTTCGGTCGATATACAGCTGATGCATGAGGATGATTCAAAAGACGTGGAAGACGAAGCGCTTATGCGGACGCTGCTGGACCATTTTGACCAGTACATAAAAATTTCTAAAAAAATCTCCGCAGAAACGTATGCGGCTGTGACTGATATTGAAGAGCCCGGCAGAATGGCGGATATCGTCGCTTCTCATCTCCCGCTGAAATTAAAGGACAAGCAGGACATTTTAGAAACGGCGGATATTAAAGAACGTCTGAATAAGGTCATCCGTTCCATTCATAACGAAAAAGAAGTGCTGGAGATTGAGAAAAAAATCGGTCAGCGCGTCAAACGTTCGATGGAACGCACTCAAAAGGAATACTACTTGCGTGAACAGATGAAAGCCATTCAGAAGGAGCTTGGCGACAAAGAAGGAAAAACCGGCGAAGTTCAGTCGCTCACGGAAAAGATAGAAGAAGCAGGCATGCCTGAGCGTGTCAAAGAAACGGCGCTTAAGGAATTAAGCCGTTACGAAAAAGTGCCGTCAAGCTCAGCGGAAAGCTCTGTTATCCGCAACTATATTGACTGGCTCATCGCCCTTCCGTGGTCGGATGAAACAGAAGATAAACTTGATATTAAAAAAGCCGGGGAAATCTTAGATAAAGAGCACCACGGCTTAGAGAAAGTGAAAGAGCGGATTTTGGAGTATTTGGCCGTGAAACAGCTGACGAAAACGCTGAAAGGGCCGATTCTTTGTCTGGCCGGACCTCCGGGAGTCGGTAAAACATCTCTTGCAAAATCAATCAGTACGAGCATGGGGCGCCGTTTTGTGAGAATTTCACTGGGCGGAGTGCGCGATGAGTCTGAAATCCGCGGGCACCGGCGCACATACGTCGGAGCGATGCCGGGCCGTATTATACAGGGGATGAAAAAAGCCGGCAAACAAAATCCGGTCTTTCTCCTGGATGAGATCGACAAAATGTCGTCTGATTTCAGAGGCGATCCGTCTTCAGCGATGCTTGAGGTGCTGGATCCGGAACAAAACAGCACATTCAGCGACCACTATATTGAAGAGACGTTCGATTTATCGAAAGTGCTGTTTATCGCGACTGCGAATAACCTTGCTTCCATACCGGGACCTCTCAGAGACAGAATGGAGATTATCAGCCTGTCAGGCTACACTGAAAACGAAAAGCTGGAGATCGTGAAAGACCACCTGCTTCCGAAACAAATCAAAGAGCACGGGCTCACAAAGAGCAACCTGCAGATTCGGGATCAGGCGATTACGGACATCATCCGCTACTATACGAGGGAAGCCGGCGTGAGAACGCTTGAACGCCAGATTGCCGCCATTTGCCGAAAGGCTGCAAAAGCCATTGTGTCTGAGGAGAGAAAACGCATTACCGTTACAGAGAAAAATCTGGCCGACTATCTCGGAAAACGGATATTCAGATACGGACAGGCGGAAACCGAAGATCAAATCGGGGTTGTCACGGGGCTCGCGTATACGACGGTCGGCGGAGATACGCTGTCAATCGAAGTGTCATTGTCGCCGGGAAAAGGAAAGCTGATTCTGACCGGGAAGCTAGGAGATGTCATGCGGGAATCAGCGCAGGCCGCTTTCAGTTATGTCCGCTCGAAAGCGGAACAGTTCGGAATCGACCCGAAATTCCATGAGAAGTATGACATTCATATCCATGTCCCTGAAGGAGCGGTGCCGAAAGACGGCCCTTCTGCCGGAATTACGATGGCCACGGCGCTCGTTTCAGCATTAACGGACCGTGCGGTAAAACGCGAAGTCGGTATGACGGGAGAAATCACGCTGCGGGGCCGCGTGCTTCCGATCGGCGGACTGAAAGAAAAGGCGCTCGGTGCGCACAGAGCGGGCCTGACTACTATTATTGCGCCTAAAGATAACGAAAAAGATATAGAGGATATTCCGGAAAGCGTCAGAGAAGGACTGAAGTTTATATTCGTTTCTCACCTGGATGACGTTTTGGAACATGCCTTAGTAGGAGAGAAGAAATGAAAGTCACAAAGTCAGAAATCGTGATCAGCGCGGTCAAACCCGAACAGTACCCTAATGGGGGGCTTCCGGAAATCGCGCTGGCGGGAAGATCAAATGTAGGAAAGTCATCTTTTATCAATTCATTAATCAATCGGAAAAACTTGGCCAGAACGTCATCAAAACCGGGGAAAACACAGACCTTAAACTTTTACATCATCAATGATGAATTGCATTTTGTCGACGTTCCCGGGTACGGATTTGCGAAAGTTTCCAAAAGCGAGCGGGAAGCATGGGGGAGAATGATTGAAACCTATATGACGACCCGTGAAGAGCTGAAAGCCTGCGTGCAGATTGTCGACCTCAGGCACGCGCCGTCTGCTGAAGACGTGAACATGTATGAATTCCTGAAGTATTACGGCATTCCCGTCATCGTTATCGCGACAAAAGCGGATAAGATTCCAAAAGGAAAATGGGACAAGCACTTAAAGGTTGTCAAACAGACGCTTGATATGGATCCTGAAGATGAGCTGATTTTATTTTCCTCTGAAACGAAAAAAGGCAAAGATGAAGCATGGGGAGCCATTAAAAAAATGATCAGCCGGTAATGAAAAACCCAAAACGCAGTGCGTTTTGGGTTTTATCGTATAGTTTTGTTCCGCTTGATAAACAATAATAAAAGGCTGATTCCGATGAAAACATACGGCCAGTATGTTTTGAAGTGTTCCGTCGGAATATGGACGGACTCCAGCCATGCCGTAATTTGTTTAAAGAAGTATAAAAAGAGGGAAAAACCAATCATGGCAACCGCTTCGTATACATATTCTTTTCTGGCTGCCGCAAATAAGGAGAATCCGAAGACGAAGAGAATCATTTCAAAATCTCCCGGCCACCATGAGAGCTCAGGTTTGGCGAAAAAGTGTAAACCTATGCCGAAAAGAAGCATGCCGATCAGGACGTGAGGCCCGGCCGCTTCCTTTTTGCCCTGGTACGAGAGCATGGCGCCCAAGAGCATAAGGAGCACCGGCCATTCCCCCTGATTCGCAAACAGGTGAACCTGTCCGCTCTGAAGCCATGCGAATAATGAAGCGGCAAGCAGAAGTCCCGGTAATAAAATTGATGTTTTTTTCATCCTGTCACCTACCCGCAGTAAAGGATTTTTAGTATGATGATTACAGTGGAAACGAGCTTTTTATACTATAGCACAACATTTTTGAAATCTGTTCACATTTTTTCCGAAGAAACTATGTTATAATCATTCTAAATAATAAATTCTATGTTAGAATGATTATAAATAAATTGCGATGTACGGGGGTGCATGAAAGCGATGCATATTCTTGTTGTGGGAGTAGATTATAAATCCGCCCCTATTGAAATACGCGAAAAAATAAGTTTTCAGCCGGATGAGCTTGCAGAAGCGATGCTCCGTTTAAAAGAAGAAAAAAGCGTTCTTGAAAACATTATCGTGTCAACCTGCAACCGCACCGAAATATATGCGGTGGTCGACCAGCTTCATACCGGCCGTTATTATATAAAGACATTTTTATCCGAATGGTTCTCGCTGCCGAAAGAAGAGCTGTCTCCGTTTCTGAAATTTTATGAGAGCGACGCGGCGATCGAGCATTTATTCCGTGTGGCGTGCGGTTTGGATTCCATGGTCATCGGAGAAACGCAAATACTCGGCCAGGTCCGCTCGAGCTTTAAAACGGCGCAGGCAGAAAAGACGATCGGCACCATTTTCAATGAGCTGTTTAAACAGGCGGTGACCGTCGGCAAACGCACGCATGCCGAAACCGATATTGGCGCCAATGCCGTTTCCGTCAGTTACGCCGCCGTTGAACTCGCGAAAAAAATCTTCGGCTCATTGTCAAATAAGCACATTTTGATTCTCGGTGCGGGAAAAATGGGCGAGCTCGCCGCAGAAAACCTGCACGGTCAGGGTATCGGCAAAGTAACGGTCATCAACAGAACGTTTTTGAAGGCAAAAGCGCTTGCTGACCGTTTCTCCGGAGAAGCGCGCAGCTTAAACCAGCTTGAACATGCACTTGCTGAAGCTGATATTTTAATCAGTTCGACAGGCGCAAGTGATTTCGTCGTGTCTAAAGAAATGATGGAGAGAGCGGGCAGACAGCGGAAAGGCCGCCCGTTATTTATGGTGGATATCGCTGTGCCGAGGGACCTCGATCCGGCGCTGAACGATCTTGAAGGTGTTTTTCTGTATGATATTGATGACCTTGAAGGAATCGTTGAAGCCAACTTACAAGAACGCCGTGAAACCGCTGAAAAAGTCGAGCTGTTTATTGAAGCGGCAATTGTTGAGTTTAAGCAGTGGCTTAATACGCTCGGCGTTGTGCCGGTCATTTCGGCGCTGCGTGAAAAGGCGCTGTCCATCCAGTCCGATACGATGCAGAGCATTGAGCGTAAGCTGCCTCATCTGACGGTAAGAGAGAAAAAACTTCTCAGCAAACATACGAAAAGCATCATTAACCAAATGTTGCGCGACCCGATTCTGAAAGCGAAAGAGCTTGCGGCTGAAGCGGATTCAGATGAAAAGCTGAAGCTGTTTATGCAGATTTTCGATATTGAGGAAGAGGCCGGCCGCCAGCTGGACAAAAGCCTGGATAACCGCCAGACGGTTCATTCGTTTCAAAAGGCAGAAGCAAAAACGGGCTTACGTCCGCTTGTAAGTGAGTGAGGGCTGTATGATTGATACAGCAATGGCAAGACTTAATGAAGCGACAATTGTTATTTATGCAGTCAGCGTCCTTTTTTACTTTATAGATTTTCTTCAACACAACCGGAAGGCTGGGAAAATGGCCTTCTGGTTGCTTTCTATTGTCTGGACTCTGCAAACCGTCTATCTTTCTTATTTCATGTGGCAGACGGGCAGATTTCCGGTCTTGAATATTACGGAGGCCCTTTACTTTTATGCGTGGGTGCTTGTCACGCTCTCACTTGTGGTCACGCAGATTCTGCGCGTTGATTTTATCGTGTTTTTCACGAATGTCATCGGTTTCTCGATGATTGCGATCCATACGTTTTCACCGACGGATCAGCATTCGGCCGCTTTTTCCGGCCAGCTGGTCTCAGAGCTTTTGGTCATTCATATTACAATGGCGATTCTGTCTTACGGCGCTTTTTCCCTTTCTTTTGTTTTTTCGCTTCTTTATCAGTTTCAATATTCTTTATTAAAGAAGAAAAAGTGGGGAAAATGGCTGTTGAGAATTGAAGATTTGTCAAAACTTGATTATATGGCTTACGTTTTAAATGTCATCGGGGTTCCGATGCTGCTGTTGAGCCTGATATTAGGCGTGATCTGGGCGTATGTGTCGCTGGAAACGCTGTACTGGTTTGATTCAAAAGTGCTCGGTTCGTTTATTGTGCTGCTTTTATACAGCTACTATTTATATATCAGAATGATTAAGGAACTGCAGGGAAAAGTGGCGGCGTTATGGAATTCAGCATGTTTTCTCGTGCTGATGATTAATTACTTCCTGCTCGGAAGCCTGTCGCAATTCCATTGGTTCAGTTAACGCACGCGCCCAAACAGATTCGGGAGGAAAGAAAATGAGAACGATTAAGGTAGGTTCCAGACGGAGCAAACTGGCTATGACCCAGACAAAATGGGTGATTAACAAATTGAAGGAATTGAACCCTTCCTATAACTTTGAAATCCGGGAGATTGTCACAAAAGGCGACCGCATCCTCGATGTTACGCTGTCAAAAGTGGGCGGCAAAGGTTTGTTTGTCAAAGAGATTGAACAGGCGCTGCTGCATCAGGAGATTGATATGGCGGTTCACAGCATGAAAGACATGCCCGCCGTTTTGCCTGAGGGTCTTGTCATAGGCTGCATACCGAAACGTGAGGATCCGCGTGATGCGCTGATTTCAAAGGGGCATCAAAAGCTGGACGACATAAAAGAAGGGGGCATCATCGGCACCAGCAGTTTAAGAAGAAGCGCCCAGATTCTTGCTGAACGCCCTGACCTTACAATTAAGTGGATCAGAGGCAATATCGATACGAGACTTCAAAAGCTTGAAACGGAAGATTACGATGCTATTATTTTAGCGGCTGCGGGGCTTTCGAGAATGGGCTGGAAAGATGATGTCGTATCTGAATTTCTCGAACCGGACCGCTGTCTGCCTGCGGTCGGCCAAGGCGCTCTTGCCATTGAATGCAGAGAGTCGGATGAGGAGCTTTTGAAGCTGTTTGCGCAATTTACCGATGAGTATACGCAGCGCACGGTGGCAGCCGAACGGGCTTTCTTACACGCGATGGAAGGCGGCTGCCAAGTGCCGATAGCCGGGTATGCGTCCGTCAATGACCGGGATGAGGTTGAATTGGTCGGTCTTGTCGCGTCTCCGGACGGAAAGACGATTTATAAAGAAACAGCGGCGGGACATGATCCGGAAGAAATCGGAAAACGCTGTGCGGCGATGATGTCTGAAAAAGGAGCCAAAGCATTAATCGACAGTGTAAAACAGGAGCTCGATCAGGATGGCAAATGACCTTCCTTTACAAGGAAAGACCGTGCTTGTCACCCGGAACAAAAGACAGGCCGCACCGTTCCGAAAAAAAGTAGAGGCGCTCGGCGGAACGGCTGTTTCCGCTTCGCTGATCGCTTTTCAGGAAGCACTCCCGGATGAATGTGCGGACAGTCTCCGGGAAGACCTTTCTGAGCCGGGATGGCTTGTGTTTACAAGCGTAAACGGTGTCCGGTTCTTTTTTTCCTATCTTGATCGTCACGGTCTTGCGCTTTCGGGACGGAAAAAAATCGCAGCCGTCGGTGAAAAGACTGCGCGCGCCCTGAAAGAGCGGGGAGCCCGGACGGATGCGATGCCTGACGAGTATGTGGCGGAATGTCTGGCTGATACTTTAAAACGGCACGCATCAGCTGCCGAACCCATTTCAGTGATAAAGGGCAATTTATCACGCGATGTCATAAAAGCGGAGCTTGAGCCGCTTGGCTATCAAATAAGGGAATGGGTGTTATACAATACCATTCAGGATGAAAAAGGCATGGACGAGCTGAGACTGGCTGCATCCCGCTCTCATTTTGATTTTATTACGTTTACCAGCTCATCGGCGGTGCATACGTTTATGCACGCGGTCGGAGACGGGGAAAAAGCGTGGGAAAACAGCGGTGCGAGCTATATCAGCATCGGCCCTTTGACAGAGAAAGCGCTCTTGGAATACGGGATCTCATCCCATGTGCCTGTCACTTATACGATTGAAGGCATGCTGGACGTCATGTGCAGCATGTCGGGAAAGGATTGATAATGATGAATCAAACATTTAACAGACACCGCCGTTTGCGCGCGAACGCTGCGATGAGAGATTTAGTAAAAGAAACACGTCTTCACCCTTCAGATTTTATTTACCCGTTATTTGTCGTTGAAGGACTCGAAGGAAAAAAAGAAGTTCCTTCCATGCCGGGGGTTTATCATGTATCACTCGATTTGTTAAAGGATGAAATGGCTGAGCTGATATCGCTCGGCATTAAGTCGGTCATCGTTTTCGGCGTGCCGGAAGAAAAAGACGCCTGCGGAACCCAGGCTTTTCATGATCACGGCATTGTGCAGAAAGGGATTGCTGAAATTAAAAAGCATTATCCTGAAATGATCGTAATCGCTGATACATGCCTCTGTGAATACACGGATCACGGCCATTGCGGCGTCGTGAGAGACGGAGAAATCTTAAATGACGAGTCGCTTGAGCTGCTGGCGCAGACAGCCGTCAGCCAGGCCAAAGCCGGCGCTGACATCATCGCTCCTTCAAATATGATGGACGGTTTTGTCACAGTGATCAGGGAAGCGCTCGACAAAGAAGGATTCACGAATATTCCGATCATGTCTTATGCCGTGAAATATTCAAGTGAATTTTACGGTCCGTTCCGCGACGCGGCTGACAGCACGCCGCAGTTCGGAGACCGAAAAACATATCAGATGGATCCGGCCAACCGCTTGGAAGCGCTCCGTGAGGCTGAATCAGACGCGGCAGAAGGCGCTGACTTTTTAATCGTCAAACCGTCTATGTCATACTTAGATATTATGCGTGATGTGAAAAACCGCCATCACCTGCCGCTGGTCGCATATAATGTGAGCGGGGAGTATTCCATGGTGAAAGCGGCAGCCCAAAACGGCTGGATTAAA
Organism: Bacillus sp. LR--39; assembly: GCF_053613335.1. NCBI lineage: Bacteria > Bacillati > Bacillota > Bacilli > Caryophanales > Bacillaceae > Bacillus > Bacillus sp. LR--39. The sequence goes on from NZ_JBSIOT010000001.1 coordinate 265,124, forward strand.
GAAAAAGAAATGGTGCTGGAAATTTTAACGAGCATGAAACGTGCAGGAGCCGATCTGATTATGACGTATCATGCAAAAGACGCAGCAAAATGGCTTGCTGAGTAACGATTTCATTTGACGGGAGCTGAGGCAGATGAGAAGCTATGAAAAATCAAAAGCCGCTTTTAAAGAAGCGCAGAAACTGATGCCGGGCGGAGTGAACAGCCCGGTGCGCGCGTTTAAATCAGTTGATATGGACCCGATCTTTATGCAGCGCGGAAAAGGATCGAAAATTTTTGATATTGACGGCAATGAATATATCGACTACGTCCTGAGCTGGGGGCCGCTCATTTTGGGCCACACGAACGACCGGGTCGTTGAAAGCCTGAAAAAAGTAGCCGAGAACGGGACAAGTTTCGGGGCATCTACTGAAGTGGAAAACGAACTGGCCAAATTGGTCATTGACCGTGTGCCGTCTGTTGAAATCGTGCGGATGGTCAGCTCCGGCACAGAGGCGACAATGAGCGCCCTGCGTCTTGCAAGAGGATATACCGGACGCAACAAAATTTTGAAATTCGAAGGCTGTTACCACGGCCATGGTGATTCGCTGCTGATCAAAGCGGGATCCGGAGTGGCGACACTCGGCCTTCCGGACAGCCCGGGCGTGCCGGAAGGAATAGCAATGAATACGATTACTGTTCCATACAACGACTTGGAAAGCGTTGCACTCGCATTCCGGGAGTACGGTGAAGATATTGCCGGGGTCATTGTTGAACCGGTAGCAGGCAATATGGGCGTTGTTCCGCCGCAGGAAGGCTTTTTACAAGGACTTCGCGACATTACGGAACAGTATGGCGCGCTGCTCATTTTTGACGAGGTCATGACCGGTTTTCGCGTGGATTATAACTGTGCGCAAGGGTATTTCGGCGTGACGCCTGACTTAACGTGTCTCGGCAAAGTCATTGGCGGCGGTCTTCCTGTCGGTGCGTATGGCGGAAAAGCTGATATTATGGAACGAATCGCGCCGAGCGGTCCGATCTACCAGGCGGGAACATTGTCAGGAAATCCTCTTGCCATGACAGCGGGACTTGAGACGTTACAGCAGCTCACACCTGAATCTTACCAAGAATTTGTGAAAAAAGGCGATATGCTTGAAGAAGGCATTTCAAAAGCAGCTGAAGCACATGGCATTCCGCACACGTTTAACCGGGCGGGTTCAATGATCGGCTTCTTTTTCACAAATGAGCCTGTCATTAACTATGAAGCAGCCAAATCTTCTGATTTAAAGCTGTTCGCCAAATATTATAAAGGGATGGCTGACGCAGGCGTATTTCTGCCGCCGTCTCAATTTGAAGGATTGTTTCTCTCCACTGCGCATACAATGGAGGATATTGAAAATACCATTCAAGCCGCTGAGAAAGTGTTCCAGGCGATCAGCCGCTGATACAGAAAAGCCGATGCAAGCAAGACTTGTATCGGCTTTTTTCAATGCCTCCATTATCATATTTCCCCGGATTGCGGCATACACCTTTAGTGACATCTAATTGTATGGATTAGATGAAAGGAGGATATGAACTTGCCGCATAATCACCGATTGCAATTTTCTGTTGAAGAATCAATCTGTTTCCAAAAAGGACAGGAAGTTTCTGAATTACTTTCGATTTCATTAGACCCTGACATCAGGGTGCAGGAAGTAAATGATTATGTCTCAATTAAAGGATCACTAGAACTTACTGGCGAGTACAACATAGATCACAGCAGTCATTTTGAAGAGCTTGATAGGGAGCTGAGGCATGTAGAGGAAGTGAGGGCGAGGGAGGATGGCACGGCCGAGCTCATTCATTGTTTCCCGGTGGACATTACGATTCCGAAAAATAAAGTGAGCCACCTCAATGATGTTTTCGTATTTATTGATGCCTTTGATTATCAGCTGACGGATTCAAGGATCTTAACCATTCAAGCTGATTTGGCAATTGAAGGGCTGCTTGAGGAATCCGAGCCAAAAGAGCCGGAGATCCCTTTGTACGTGGCGCCTGAATTTGCCAGAGAAGAAATGATCAATCTTGCCGGACATCATTCTGAGGGCGAAAACGAACCAGAATTAATGATACGCCATGAGCCTGAAATACCTTTGACTGTATCAGAAGAAGCAGCACAAGAAACCGAGAAGAACGAGGAAGAAATCCCGCCTTTAATCAGGCTGGAGGAAGAAGAGCAGGAAGCAGCCCCGATTCTGAGGGAGCGGGAAGAAGAGCAGGAAGCAGTCCCGATTCTGAGGGAACGGGAAGAAGAAGAGCAGGAAACTGCCCCGATTCTGAGGGAACGGGAGGAAGAAGAGCAGGAAGCAGCCCCGATTCTGAGGGAGCGGGAAGAAGAGCAGGAAACTGCCCCGATTCTGAGGGAGCGGGAAGAAGAAGAGCAGGAAACTGCCCCGATTCTGAGGGAACGGGAAGAAGAAGAGCAGGAAGCAGCCCCGATTCTGAGGGAGCGGGAAGAAGAGCAGGAAGCAGCCCCGATTCTGAGGGAACGGGAAGAAGAAGAGGAAGAAGCTGCCCCGATTCTGAGGGAACGGGAAGAAGAAGAGCAGGAAGCAGCCCTGATTCTGAGGGAGCGGGAAGAAGAAGAACAGGAAGCAGCCCCGATTTTGAGAGAGCAGGAAGAAGAAGAGCAAGAAACTGCCCCGATTCTGAGGGAGCAGGAAGAGGTGCCGAAACCTGTTTCCTTTACTGAGCCTCCTCCTCCTGTTTCCTTCCAACACGAAGAAGAGCCGGAAGAAGCTGAGGAGCCTGCAATCATGTCGGCTGTGAGGAATGAACCTGTATTTGAGGATGATTCAGCAGAAGTCCAGGAAGAGCCAAAAGATGATATCGAACCGGTTTTCCCTGCGTTCACTCTGACTCCGCATGCGGAAAAACCAAAAATTGCGGAACAGCCCTTCCTTCAAAAAGAAGAGCAGCCAGAGGCCGAGCCGCTTCTCCGTCAGAGCGATCATGAGGCGGCAGAAGACGAAGATGAGCCTGCGGTTTTTCAAGAAGAGCAGGCGCCCGTTTATCGCGAGTTCGTTCCGGAACAGCAGGAAGAGGAGTTTTACAGCGCTCCTAAGCTGCTTGAAGAAGAGGCTCAGGATGAAGAAGGGTTTGAAATTGAGGTAAGGAAGATGGCGCCGCCGGAGGAGGAAACCGGGAAGCCTCTCGATTTGTCATTTCAGTTTTCCAAACTGCCGCCTGAGGAGCCGGCGCAAGCTGAACAGCCTGAGCCGCTTAAGCCTGAAAGAAAGAATGAAGAAGCGGCACCGGGAACCGAGCAGAAGGAAAATGACAACTCTCATTACTTGACAAAATTATTTACAAGGGAAGAAGAAAAGTTTTCAAGAATGAAAATTTGTATCGTACAGCAGCAAGATACTATCGACCGGGTGTGTGAACGATATGACATAACATCCCAGCAGCTCATCAGAACGAATGCTTTATCGTTTGATGACGAGCTTGAAGAAGGTCAGCTTCTGTATATACCTGAATATAATAACAGCCATGCGTAAGCACAAAGAGGCCGTAAAAATGTGGTGAATGGAATGGAAGCAGTCCAATCAGTGCTTCAGGAATACGGGCTGGCGGCTGAGTATATTGAGCCTGTCAGCCCGCATGTTTGGAAGGTCTACTCAAACTACGGCATTTTTGCTTTGAAACAGCTCAAGCCGGCCCGCAGCAGTGAATTTACGGATCTTATGATTGAGATTGAGGAGAAAGGCTACCGATCATTTGTGCCGATCTGCCGCACGTATGCCGGCGATTTTTTTGCGGGAAGACAGACGGAGAATTCTTATTATTTAATGCCTTGGCTTCAGTACGATCAGGAAGAGGAACGGGATCAAAAACATGTTTACCTTTTTAAAGAGGTCGCGAAGCTCCATTCTGCGACTGTGCGGGACATCCAAATCCGGACTGAAGATATCAGCGGCTTTTATGAAGCAACGAAAAGAGATTGGGAAAATGATAAGCTTGTCTATGAACAATTCGCCGACCGGGCGGAAAAAGAGTGGTATCTTTCACCTTTTGAACTGCAGGCTGTTACGTATCTTACAGAAACGGTTTCCGCCGTCAATTTTGCTCTGGAACGTCTGGAAGAATGGTTTGACGCGGCAAAGGATCATGACAAGACGAGAGCGGTGATCAACCACGGCAGCTTATCGAGCCGCCACTTTCTGTATAATGATGCGGGATCGGGCTTTTTCACGAATTTCGAGAAAGCTGCGCTGGGCCCTCCGCAAAATGACCTGCTCGGCTTTTACTCCAGAATGTTCAGAAGCTATCCGAAAGCATGCCCGGAATGTCTGGACTGGTTTTATACGTATCACAAATCATTCCCGCTCCGTGAAGCGGAAATCAGCCTGTTTCTCAGCTATATGGCTTATCCATCCGCCATGTACAAAGTGCTGAAACGGTATCAGACCGGCCAAAGGGGCTCTGAAAAAGAAGAGTGCACGCAATTATTAAGAGCGTTTTGGCAGATGAAAAATGTTGAGCCTTTTCTCATGAAGGTTCATCAGATTGAACGGGAGAAAAAAATAAAAGCGGAAAACGAGTCCTCTTCATAACGGGACTCGTTTTTTTATATCCATTCCAAATGCAGGGCGCACGCTAAAAACAGCAGGATGGCAAGCAGCAGGACATCAAAAGTGGTCGGAAAGAAAATCGTCCTGATCCCCTGAAAGATCGTAATCGGGATTATGACTTGCGCGGATACAAGGCGGACCTGTCTGGCCCACTGGGGGAGCGAATAAGAATTGAATTTTTTTCTCACGGGCAATTCCTCCTCACATTCGCCTTTCTATGTATCGTATGTAAGGGAAAGGGCGGGGTGCATGCCCATTTATGTATGACGGCAGCGGTTTTTGGAAAAGATGATTGACGAATCAAAAACACTTTTACTATAATAAAGAACATAATAAATAAGATCATGAGCTGATATAAATACACCTGCTTTGAACGGGAAGAGTACAAGAAAGACGCATGAAGAGAGAGAAGCTACTGTGCTGAAAGGCTTCTTATGCCGTCTCATTGGAAGGTCGCCCGGGAGCATAATTTCTTGAACATACAGTAGAGAAATTCGGGCCGCACCCGTTATCCGTTTAAGTGCATGAACAAATCTGTTCATGAAAAAAGGTGGTACCGCGAAAGAGCTTTTCGTCCTTTATCAGGATGAAGGCTCTTTTTTAGTTGCTCAGCCATTTCTAAACATGCTGGAGGGTTATCATGGATACAAATGAACAAACAATGCCGACAAAATATGATCCGTCTGCGATTGAAAAAGGCCGCTATGATTTTTGGCTGAAAGGAAAATATTTTGAAGCGGGCGGCGATCAAACGAAACAGCCGTATTCTGTCGTCATTCCGCCGCCGAATGTGACGGGCAGGCTGCACCTCGGACATGCGTGGGATACGACGCTGCAAGATATCGTTACGCGTATGAAACGCATGCAGGGCTATGACGTGCTCTGGCTTCCGGGCATGGATCACGCCGGCATCGCCACTCAGGCAAAAGTCGAAGCGAAACTCCGCGAACAGGGCACAAGCCGTTATGACCTCGGCCGTGAAAAGTTTCTGGAAGAAACGTGGAAGTGGAAGGAAGAGTATGCTGATTTCATCCGCAGCCAATGGGCCAAGATGGGACTTGGACTCGATTATTCACGTGAACGTTTCACTCTTGATGAAGGGCTGAACAAAGCCGTGCGGGAAGTATTCGTCAAGTTGTACGAGAAAGGCTTGATTTACAGAGGCGAATATATCATCAACTGGGACCCTGCCACAAAAACGGCTTTATCCGATATTGAAGTGATTTACAAAGACGTACAGGGCGCGTTTTATCATTTGCGCTACCCGTTAGCAGACGGTTCAGGCTCAATTGAAATCGCGACCACCCGTCCGGAAACGATGCTTGGCGACACGGCTGTCGCGGTTCATCCTGAAGATGAGCGCTACAAGCACTTAATCGGCAAAACGGTGATTCTGCCGATTACAAACCGCGAAATTCCGATCGTCGGCGATGATTATGTTGATATGGAATTCGGATCAGGCGCCGTTAAAATCACGCCTGCCCATGATCCGAATGACTTTGAACTCGGAAACCGCCACAATTTAGAGCGGATTCTCGTCATGAATGAAGACGGAACAATGAATGAAAAAGCGCTGCAATATAACGGCATGGACCGGTTTGAATGCCGCAAAAAACTCGTCAAAGATCTTCAGGAATCCGGCGTTCTCTTTAAAATCGAAGACCATATGCATTCTGTCGGCCACAGTGAGAGAAGCGGCGCCGTTGTTGAGCCGTACCTGTCCACACAATGGTTTGTCAAAATGCAGCCGCTGGCCGATGCTGCGGTTGACCTTCAGTCAAAAGAAGAGAAAGTTCACTTCGTTCCTGACCGGTTCGAGAAAACGTACCTGCACTGGATGGAAAATATCCGTGATTGGTGTATTTCCCGTCAGCTGTGGTGGGGCCACCGCATCCCGGCTTGGTATCACAAAGAAACAAAAGAAGTGTACGTCGGCCTTGAGGCGCCTGAAGACAGCGAAAATTGGGAACAGGATTCAGATGTGCTTGATACATGGTTCAGCTCCGCGCTTTGGCCGTTTTCTACAATGGGCTGGCCTGATGAAAACGCTGAAGACTTTATGCGGTATTACTCAACCGATGTTCTTGTAACGGGATATGACATCATTTTCTTCTGGGTATCCCGGATGATTTTCCAAGGCCTTGAGTTTACCGGCGAGCGTCCGTTCAAAGACGTGCTGATTCACGGCTTAATCCGTGACGAGCAGGGCAGAAAAATGAGTAAATCCCTTGGGAACGGCGTGGATCCGATGGATGTCATCGACAAGTACGGAGCGGATTCCCTGCGCTATTTCCTGGCAACCGGAAGTTCACCGGGACAGGATCTCCGTTTCAGCTATGAAAAAGTGGAATCCACATGGAACTTCGCAAATAAAATTTGGAACGCCTCCCGTTTTGCATTAATGAACATGGACGGCATGACGTATGACGAGCTTGATCTGTCCGGTGAAAAATCAGTTGCTGATAAGTGGATCCTCACAAGACTGAATGAAACGATAGAAGACGTAACACAGCTTGCGGATCGTTATGAATTCGGTGAAGTCGGACGCCACCTGTACAACTTTATCTGGGACGATGTGTGCGACTGGTATATCGAAATGGCGAAGCTTCCGCTGTACGGGGAAGATGAAGCGGCGAAGAAAACAACCCGTTCTGTTCTGGCATACGTGCTTGACCAGACGATGCGTCTTCTTCACCCGTTTATGCCATTCTTAACGGAAGAAATCTGGCAGCACCTTCCTCATGAAGGCGAGTCAATCACGATCAGCTCTTGGCCGGTTCCGGTGCCGGAGCATACGGATAAAGAGGCAGCGGCGGATATGAAACTGCTCGTTGAATTAATCCGTTCTGTCCGCAATATCCGGAGCGAAGTCAACACGCCGATGAGCAAGCAGGTTGAGCTTTACATTAAAACAGCTACCGAAGACATTGCCGGCCGCCTTGAGAAGAACCGTTCTTACGTTGAACGCTTTACGAATCCGAGCACGCTGAAAATCGGGACGGATATCACTGCAGCAGACAAAGCGATGACAGCGGTCGTCACCGGAGCGGAAGTCATTCTGCCGCTTGAAGGGCTGATTAACATTGATGAGGAGATCGCCCGTCTGCAAAAAGAATTCGACAAGCTGACAAAAGAAGTCGAACGCGTTCAGAAAAAACTCGGCAACGAAGGATTCATTAAAAAAGCTCCTGAGCATGTCATTGAAGAAGAACGCGGAAAAGAGAAAGACTACACGGCAAAACGCGAAGCTGTCCGGCAGCGGATTGCAGAGCTGAAAGGCTGATAAAACAGCGGGGCGGTTTCCTAAGAAACCGCCTTGTCGTATAAAAGAGGGGATTTCATTGTTTAATACGTACAAAGAAGCGATCAGCTGGATTCACGGCAGACTCAAGTTCGGCGTTAAGCCGGGCCTTCTCCGTATGGAAAAGCTGATGGAAAAACTGGAACACCCGGAAAAGAACATTCGCGCTATTCATGTGGCGGGCACAAACGGCAAAGGATCGACCGTCGCTTTTATCCGTTCCGTGCTTCAAGAAGCCGGTTATACGGTCGGCACGTTTACATCGCCTTACATTATTACGTTTAATGAGCGTATCAGCGTCAACGGCACGCCGATTTCTGATGAGGAATGGAGAACACTCGTTAATGACATAAAACCGATAGTCGATGAGCTTGATAAGACCGATGCCGGAACGGTGACAGAATTTGAAATCATTACAGCGTGTGCATTTTTATATTTTGCGAAGCGGGCTGATATCGATTTTGTCATTTTTGAAGCGGGGCTCGGCGGCACATTTGATTCAACCAATATTGTGAATCCGCTCCTGTCGGTCATTACAAGTATCGGACATGACCATATGGCGATTTTAGGCAATACCATCGAGGAGATCGCCGGGCAGAAAGCCGGTATCATTAAAAATTCCATTCCGGTCATTACGGGCGTCAATCAGCCGGAAGCACTCGGCGTTATTGAAGCGGAAGCCGAAAAAAAGCAGGCTCCGTATCAGTCACTATATAAAACGTGCAGACTGTTTAATGAAGCGGCGCTTCCGTCCGGTGAAAGCTTTTCGCTGGAAACGGAAACGAAATGCTATGAAAACATTCAAACGTCGCTGATCGGCATTCACCAAAGGCAGAATGCGGCATTGGCGATATTGGCCGCTGAATGGATGAATCGTCTGGGAGCCGCAGCGATTTCTGAAGAAGCAATGCGAAACGGACTGAAAAAAGCATCATGGCCGGGCCGGTTTGAACGTCTTCAAAACCGCCCTTTAGTGTTTGCGGACGGCGCACATAACGAAGAAGGTGTTGACACACTGACAGAAACGATCAGGCAGCGCTTTGCCGATAAAAACGTTCATGTCGTATTCAGCGCATTAAAAGACAAACCGTATCAGGAAATGATTAAAAAGCTGGAAACCGAAACGGACTCCATTCACTTTGTATCATTTGACTTTCCGCGTGCTTCAAGCGCCGAAGCCCTTTATAACGCAAGCAGTCTAGCGGATAAGAGCTTCGATGAGAACCCGGACAGTGTGAAAGAATGGATAGAACAAAAAGACGGGGCGGATGATGTCATCATCATTACCGGTTCCTTATATTTTATTTCAGAAATGAGAAAGCGGCTTATCTGACAGCCCCTCGGATGCCCGGCAGACCCTTTTTAGGTTTTGCCGGGTGTTTTTATGCTGAAAATATATTTTCAGCCATTTCAGTCATGGTGTTTTTCTTTGCTATAATCTGAGCCAGATTGATAGTAAAGGTGTGGTCTGAGTGCTTTTGATTCTGTTTTTTCTCGGTTTGATTTTCGGTTCTTTTTTTTATACAGCAGCGTGCCGTATCCCGCTTCGAATCTCGGTTATTTCGCCGCGTTCAGCCTGTTCGTTTTGCCGCTTGCCGCTCTCCTGGGGGGAGCTTGTGCCCGTCGTTTCTTATATTCTGCAAAGAGGCAGATGCAGAAACTGCCGTGCAAAGCTGTCGGTTATGTATCCGGCGGCGGAATGCTGGACGGCGTGTTTATTCACGGCTGCAGGCATTCATTTCGGTTTCTCAAAAGAACTGTTAGTCGCGCTGTTATTTCTGTCTCTGCTCATGATTGTTACTATGACGGATCTGCAATATATGCTGATTCCTGACAAAGTTCTGCTGTTTTTTCTTCCGCTTTTCATCGCCGGCCGCATGTTTTCTCCGCTGGATTCATGGTATGCAGGGTTTGCCGGAGCCGTTTGCGGATTTTTTCTGCTTGTTTTTATCATGTTTGTCAGTAAAGGAGGCATCGGCGCAGGTGATGTGAAACTGTTTGGGGTGATCGGCCTGACGCTCGGCGTGAAGCTCGTGCTCATTGCATTCTTTCTTTCCGTTATGATCGGAGCCGTATACGGCATGTGCGCCGCAGCCCGGGGCAGGCTTGGTAAAAAGCAGCCATTTCCGTTTGCGCCGGCCATCTCAGCCGGGAGCGCTTTGAGTTATTTATACGGTGAAGAGCTGTTTTCGTTTTACATCAAGCTCGCTTCAGGCGGAGCTTAAAAAATTTGGCGAACGTTTTTTGGACAAGACGACAAAAGTCTTGTTCTTTTTTTTTACGCCTATGCTAAAGTGTGAACCATGATCAGTTCAAGGTACGGCCAAGACGAATGCAAGGGGGAAGAGACGTTGAAAAAAAGGAAGAGCAAAAAGCACAGCAAAGCCAAAAACAATGCCCTTAAAGTAACCATTAACGGACAAGAAGAAACGATGTATGGACAAGAAGATGTGAATGAAGGCGGGGAGAAGACCGTCACATTTTCCAATTGGGAAGAAACAAAAAAGGCGGAGCAGGAGACCGCCGCCTCCCATGAAGATCCGAAAGAAGAAGATTTCAATTGGGATCATGAGAAGAATTCTGAGGTATTTGAAGATGACCCGAAAGTCGTGCCGCCATACCAGAAGAAAAAAACAGGCCCTCATTTTCCGCAAAAAAAGCAGCCGTCTTCTCCAGTTAAAAAAGCGGTCACGACAATTGCCGTTGCGGCTGTTTTAGGCACCGGGCTCGGCCTTGTCGCCTTAAATATGTCGGGAAGTAAAGAAGCCGCCGCTCCAGCATCAGCTGACAAAGGTTCACAAGGGCAGACGGTGAAAGCGGGAGATGTTTCTAAAGACAAATCTGAAACAGCCGGCACAGGAGATGCGGAATCTTCAGAGGGAAACTATAAAACATATGCGGTGCAGGCCGGAAAATTTTCATCAGAAAAAGGAGCGAAGACGCTTGTTGACCAGCTGACTGAAAAAGGATACTCGGCCGTTTCTTTGGCAAAAGAAGACGGGTACACTTATGTGATCGCCGGGCTTGCCGCGGAAAAAAGCTTATCACAGCAATTGGGCCAGACGCTGATAGACCATGATTTTGAGGCTTGGGGCGGAAAAGAGCTCAGCTTTGCGGTCGATTCAGGGCTGAAAGACTCTTTTAAACAAGCATCTGAGCTCTCCGCCAAAGCGATTACCGGCAAAGATCTTTCAAAAACGGAAGTAGCTGAAGCGGCAAAAGCGGCAGACGGCGCAGACGCCGCTGACAAAAAGCAGAAAGAGGCCGTGCTCCAAGCGCTGAAAGAACTGGAAACGTCGGGTTCAGAATCCGGCTGGAAAGCCCAAAAAGAGCTTTTAAGTGTTGTAAAATAGTATCTTATTTCCCGTCATCCGGCGGGATTTTTTATTTTGTCATCAAAAAGTTATTTTTCTGAAATTGTGGTTGCCCGTTAGATTTGGTAGGATAGACAAGTATCTTTTTTTCTTAAGCAAACCCTGAAAGGATGACAACCATGACAAAACGCTTAATACTCGCATCACAATCTCCGCGAAGAAAAGAACTCCTTAATCTTCTTCAGATTCCTTACAGCATTATTGCAAGCCGCACAGAAGAAAAATTAAATCGAAACCTTTCGCCGGAAGAAAACGTCCAATGTTTGGCCGAGCAAAAAGCCGGTGCTGTATTGGCCGAAAATCTCGATGCAGTCGTTATCGGGGCTGACACGATGGTGTGCATAGACGGCGAATGCCTCGGCAAACCGCATGACAGAGAAGAAGCGGCACACATGCTGCGGAGGCTTTCCGGCCGAAGCCATCAAGTCATTACGGCGGTCAGCATTCAGACGCATGACCGGAAAGAAACGTTCTGTGACACGACGGAAGTGACGTTTTGGCCGCTCAGTGAAGACGACATACAGCTCTACATTGAAACAAAAGAACCGATGGATAAAGCAGGTGCATACGGCATCCAAGGAAAAGGCGCGCTTTTAGTGAAAAAAATAGACGGTGATTTTTATTCTGTCGTCGGGCTTCCTGTCGCTAAAACAATGAGAGCCTTGAAAGAATTTAATATAAAAGCTTGATGTTCAAACCGGGAAGGGGAACAAGGAGGGGTTGATCATCCGTGATCTGCCGTTAAAATTAAGAGATTTCCCCGAAAAAGAAAAACCGAGAGAGCGGCTTCTGCACTTCGGAGCCGAACATCTCTCTAACAATGAATTGCTCGCCATCCTGCTGCGGACGGGAACGAAACATGAGTCCGTCATGAACCTCGCTCACCGGCTGCTGCGGACGTTTGACGGGCTGCGACTGTTAAAAGGCGCCTCTGCCCAGGAGCTTTCCAGCATTCCCGGAATCGGCACGGTGAAAGCCGTTCAGATTCTTGCCGCAATTGAGCTGGGGAGCCGCATTCATAAGACATCCGCCGGGGAGCATTGCGTCATCCGCTCTCCGGAAGACGGGGCGAAGTATGTGATGGAGGATATGCGCTTTTTATCCCAGGAGCATTTTGTCTGTTTATATTTAAATACCAAAAATCAAGTCATTCATAAACGCACCGTTTTTATCGGAAGTCTGAATTCATCTATTGTCCACCCGCGGGAGGTGTTTAAAGAAGCTTTCAAACGATCCGCCGCGTCCTTCATTTGTGTTCACAATCATCCTTCAGGAGATCCTACACCGAGCAGGGAAGATATAGAGGTAACCAGGCGGCTTTTTGAGTGCGGAAATTTAATCGGCATCGAGCTGCTGGATCATTTGGTCATTGGTGACAAAAAATTTGTGAGTTTAAAGGAAAAAGGATATTTGTAACACTTTTTTTTTCGTTGATTTAAGATATAATAGATTTTATGAGTTTTTCCCTTTAGGGTATTTTTGCTTTAAGAAAGGAAGATACATACATATGTTCGGAATTGGTACAAGAGACCTTGGTATAGATTTGGGAACCGCGAATACGCTTGTGTTTGTTAAAGGAAAAGGAATCGTAGTGAGAGAGCCGTCTGTCGTTGCTCTGCAAACGGATACGAAGTCCATCGTTGCGGTCGGTAACGATGCGAAAAACATGATCGGAAGAACTCCGGGCAATGTGGTTGCGCTCCGTCCGATGAAAGACGGCGTTATCGCTGACTATGAAACAACTGCGACAATGATGAAATACTACATTAATCAGGCTGTGAAAAATAAAGGATTGTTTGCGAGAAAGCCTTACGTTATGGTGTGTGTGCCGTCAGGTATTACGGCCGTTGAAGAACGGGCGGTCATCGACGCGACAAGACAAGCGGGCGCACGTGACGCTTATCCGATTGAAGAACCGTTTGCGGCAGCAATCGGCGCGAATCTTCCGGTATGGGAGCCGACGGGCAGCATGGTCGTTGATATCGGCGGCGGAACAACTGAAGTGGCGATCATTTCTTTAGGCGGCATTGTTACGTCTCAGTCAATCCGCGTAGCCGGTGACGAAATGGACGACTCAATCATCAGCTATATCAGAAAAACATATAATCTGATGATCGGTGACCGTACGGCGGAAGCTATTAAAATGGAAATCGGTTCAGCAGAAACCGGTGAAGAAAATGCGTCAATGGAAATCCGCGGCCGCGATCTTCTGACAGGTCTGCCGAAAACGATCGAAATCACGGGAACGGAAATTGCAAATGCACTGCGTGATACAGTTCTCTCAATCGTTGACGCGGTGAAGAGCACGCTTGAAAAAACACCGCCTGAGCTGGCCGCTGATATTATGGACAGAGGTATTGTATTAACAGGGGGAGGCGCCCTGCTCCGCAATCTCGACAAAGTCATCAGTGACGAAACGAAAATGCCTGTTCTTATCGCTGAAGATCCGCTGGATTGTGTTGCGATCGGCACTGGAAAAGCACTGGAGCACATCCATCTTTTCAAAGGAAAAACAAGATAATCAGGAGTTAAATAGAAGAGGTGTATCACGATGCCGAACAAACGGTTAATGCTATTACTTCTGTGTATTATCATATTGGTGGCTATGATTGGATTCTCGCTGAAGAACGGCCGTAATACCACCTGGCCTGAAAAGCTGATCGGTGATACGACGGGAGTATTTCAAAACATTTTTCACACGCCTGCCGAATATTTTGCAGGGTTCTTCGGGGACATAAAAGACCTGAAAAACACGTACAAGGAAAACGAACGCTTAAGACAAAAGCTGGACGGACAGACACAATATGAAGCGAAGCTCCAAGAACTCAAAGATGAAAACAAGAAGCTGCGTGATGAACTCGGGCATGTCAAATCAATTTCCGACTATGATCCGATTTTAGCGACCGTTATCGCCAGAAACCCTGATCAATGGTACAAGCAGATCATGATCAATAAGGGAACGAAGCAGAAAGTGGCCAAAGACATGGCTGTCACGAACGAAAAGGGTGCGCTGGTCGGGAAGATCAAAAGCAGCGGACTCAACAGTTTCACATCCGCCGTTCAGCTGCTGAGCGATGTTGACCGCAATAACAGAGTGGCCACCAAAATCTCCGGCAAAAAGGGAAGCAAAGGCTACGGTTTAATTGAAGGGTATGATAAAAAGAAACAGACTCTGAAAATGACCATTCTTGAGCCGGATGAAAAACGTGAAGTGAAAAAAGGCGACCTCGTGGAGACATCCGGGACGGGCGGCGTATTTCCTCAAGGGCTGACGGTCGGGGAAGTGACCGATGTAGAATCAGATGCTTACGGCCTGACGAAAATCGCTTACGTGAAACCGGCTGCCGACCTGTACGATCTTGACCATGTCATCGTCGTGAACCGAAGCGTAGCAACAGGGGAGGAAGGATCGTGAAACGTTTCCTTCTCCCTTTGATTATGATTTTGGTCTTTTGTGCGGAAAGCATCTATACCGATCTGGTGCGTTTTCCTTTCGTTTCCGTCGAGCAGCAGGTCGTTCCGCATTTTCTTTTGCTTGCGCTGATTTTTATGTCCGCTTATATCAACCAAAAGCATGCGGTGATCTACGGTTTGATTTTCGGATTTCTTTATGACATTAATTATACGGGTGTTTTAGGCGTTTATATGTTTGGTTTTGCCGGTTTATGCTATCTGGCGGCCAAAGCGTTTAAAGTGCTTCAGACAAACGCCCTGATGGTCATTTTGGTCGCGGTGCTGAGCGTATGCGTGCTTGAATTTTACGTTTACGGCATTCAGACGTTAATCCGCAGCGGCACAATGACGTTTAACGATTTTGTCATTCAGCGGTTCTTGCCCACCGCTTTGCTGAATATTGCGGGAGCCGTTATATTAGTCCTGCCCTTCAGGCTGTTTTATATAAGTCTGAAGAAAGAATTAAGAGATGAGTAAAAAGGATTTTATCTTTTTTTGACGAAAAGAGTATGTTGTTGAGGTGAACATTGATGAAGACCAAAAAGCAGCAATATGTAACAATAAAAGGAACAAAAAACGGCTTAACATTGCATCTGGATGATGCGTGTTCTTTTGATGAGCTTCTCGATGGTCTTCAAAACATGCTGTCGATTGAACAATATACTGATGGCAAAGGCCAAAAAATCAGTGTTCATATTAAACTCGGGCATCGGTATCTGTATCAGGAACAGGCAGAGCAGCTGACTGATCTGATCGCGTCAAAGAAAGATTTAGTCGTGCATTCAATTGACAGTGAAGTCATCGCCAAAGAAGAAGCGCAGCGGATGATAGAGGAGCAGGAAATTGTTTCTGTTTGCAAAATCGTCCGTTCGGGCCAGGTGCTTCACGTGACGGGAGATTTGCTTTTAATCGGAGATGTGAATCCCGGCGGTACGATCAGAGCCGGAGGAAATATATTTGTTCTCGGTTCATTAAAAGGGATTGCCCACGCGGGTTATAACGGAAATAACCGGGCTGTGATCGCCGCATCCGAAATGATGCCGACACAATTGAGGATCAATCACGTGTTAAATCGCTCCCCAGACCACATTCAAAAAGGGAACGACATGGAATGTGCTTATTTAGATACTGACGGAAATATGGTCATTGAACGCCTTCAGCAATTGGCTCATTTAAGACCTGATCTAACAAGGCTTGAGGGAGGAATGTGAAATTGGGTGAGGCTATCGTAATAACTTCGGGAAAAGGCGGAGTAGGTAAAACAACAACATCTGCAAACCTCGGTACCGCCTTAGCCATTTTAGGGAAGCGCGTCTGTTTGGTAGACACAGATATAGGACTGCGCAACCTTGATGTCGTAATGGGTCTTGAAAACAGAATTATTTACGACTTAGTAGATGTAATTGAAGGCAGATGCAAGACGCATCAGGCGCTTGTCAAAGACAAACGTTTTGATGATCTGCTTCATTTAATGCCGGCTGCCCAGACAAGCGACAAGACGGCTGTTGTCCCTGAGCAGATCAAATCGCTTGTGCAGGAGCTTAAGCAGGAATTTGATTATGTCATTATTGATTGTCCGGCCGGAATTGAACAAGGCTATAAAAATGCCGTCTCCGGAGCTGATAAGGCGATTGTTGTGACGACGCCGGAAATATCAGCGGTGCGGGACGCTGACCGCATTATCGGACTTTTGGAGCAGGAAGATATCGAACCGCCGCGCCTTATCGTGAACCGCATCAGAAATCACCTGGTGAAAAACGGTGACACGATGGATGTGGATGAAGTTGTTCATCATCTGTCTATTGATCTCCTCGGAATCGTTGCTGACGATGATGAAGTGATCAGGGCTTCAAATATCGGCGAACCGATTGCCATGAATTCCAAAAACCGCGCCAGCATTGCGTACCGCAATATCGCCCGGCGCATTTTAGGAGAATCCGTTCCTTTGCAGGTGCTTGAAGAGCAGCAAAAAGGGATGATGGCGAAAATCAAGTCATTTTTCGGCGTGCGTTCATAATATATACCAGAATACAAAGATCTGATGAAGCCCAGCTTATCAGGTCTTTTTTGTTTTTCAAGAGCGCATATTTGCAATGGACAAGACATAGGATGTACAAACCCAACGATTGCAAAGGATGATGGCGATGAGTCACAGAGCTGATGAAATTAGAAAAAGACTGGCCAAAAGAAGAAAACAGCGGCCTGAATCAAAACGGACTTTCGTTCAAAACGCCCAAACGCAGAATTTTCCCGCGTGGCAGACGGTCAAGGAGCAGGAAAAGCACAAGCTTCTACCGGACTACGAATATCAAACGGAACACCCGCCCGAATTTAACGGACGGCATCCATTGATCAGCGCTCATTCTATTATTTTAAAATGCCTGCTGGCCGCCTGTCTCGTACTGATCTCCGCTATTGCCTATAAAACTGACAAACAGCCGCTGAGTCAGATCAAACCGGCGATCGCACAAACCTTTCAAAAAGAATTTCAGTTTGCTGCCGTAAGCAATTGGTTCGTATCTTCCTTCGGAAACCCGCTCGCTTTTCTTACGCCGGGAACGAAAAAGAAGGACGGTCAGGTGGCGGTCAGTCAGGATATGGCTGTTCCTGCCGCGGGGAAAATCCAGCAGGACTTTCAAAATAACGGAGAGGGCGTCGTCGTCGAAACTGCCAGTGAAGCCATTGACAGCGTAAAAGAAGGCTACATTATGGAAGTGAGCAAAGATAAAAAAACAGGACTGACGGTGAAGGTGCAGCACGCCGACAATACAAGCAGCATTTACGGCCGGCTAAAAGATGTTAACGTTTCATTGTACGACTTTGTCGATAAAGGGAAAAAGATCGGTTCGATCAAGCTCAACGATAAAAGTAAAGGCCAGTACTATTTCGCGATCCAGGATGGCGATAAATTCATAGATCCGATCCAGGTGATCACTTTTGATGAATAAATGGCTCAGCCTCCTTTTCAAAGTTCATGTCCATCCTTTTCTTTGGATTATCATGGGGCTTGGTCTTATGACGGGGCACATCAAAGCGCTGCTGTGTCTTTTGCTGGTCGTATCCGTTCATGAGCTGGGGCATGCTGCTCTGGCTGTGTTTTTTTCGTGGCGCATTAAACGAATCTTTCTGCTCCCTTTCGGCGGGACGGTTGAGGTGGAGGAGCATGGAAACCGGCCGCTTAAAGAGGAATTCGCGGTCATTCTGGCGGGCCCGCTTCAGCATGTGTGGCTTCAGGCGGCAGCCTGGCTCTTTTTCATGTCAGGTTTTGCAAGTGAGCAGACATTTGAGATGTTTACCTTTTATAATCTCTCCATTCTTTTCATCAATCTTTTGCCGATCTGGCCGCTTGACGGCGGAAAGTTTGTGTTTTTATACTTTTCTAAACAAATGGCTTTTCAAAAAGCGCATCTCCTCAGCCTGCAGACATCGGCCGTTTCCGCGCTTTTGCTCTGCTGCTGGATTGTGCTGGCCGTCCCCCTTCAGGTCAGCGCATGGGTGCTGTTCGTCTTTCTCACCGCTTCTTTATGGGATGAATACCGGAAGCGGCACTATATTCAGCTGAGGTTTCTTTTGGAGAGATACTACGGCAAAAACCGTGATGTCGCCATGCTGCATCCTTTGACGGTCGCGGCCGATGCCAAAGTAAAGCATGTCATGGCCGAATTCAAACGGGGATGCAAGCACCCCATTATCATTGAAAAAGCCGGCGAAAAGCTCAGCCAGCTCGATGAAAATGAAGTGCTTCATGCGTATTTTGCCGATAAACGGACAGATTCCTCTATGGAAGACCTGCTGCTGCCTTACTAGAAATAGATTGACATATCCTTTTGGTTCTGATATATTTTTTAATGTTATGGATGTAGCACCAATGCTACAACCGCTCGGGACAGGTGATAAGAGCTTTAAAGCCCCCTGTTGCTGGCGAGTCTTAGTCTAATAGGAGGTGCAGAGAATGTACGCAATCATTAAAACAGGCGGAAAACAAATCAAAGTTGAAGAAGGTCAAACTGTTTACATCGAAAAACTTGCTGCTGAAGCAGGTGAAACAGTGACGTTTGAAGACGTATTGTTTGTTGGCGGAGACAGCGTGAAAGTCGGCAACCCAACAGTTGCAGGCGCGACAGTTACAGCTAAAGTTGAAAAACAAGGCCGTGCGAAAAAAATCACTGTTTTCCGTTACAAGCCAAAGAAAAATGTTCATAAAAAACAAGGTCATCGTCAGCCTTATACTAAATTGACAATCGAAAAAATCAACGCGTAAGCATGATTGAGGCAACAATTCGAAGATCCCGGAATGACGGGGGCATTTTGTCCTTTGAAATGACGGGACATGCCGATTTTGCTGAACATGGACGAGATCTCGTATGTGCCGGGGTCACAGCTGTCGTTTTCGGAGCGGTCAATGCGGTTATCGCGCTGGCTCCTCTCGAACCGATTCTTGATATAGGCGAGGACGGGGGTTATTTCTACTTTGAATTCCCTGAAGCCGCTGATCAGGAAGCTTTGCAAAAAGCGCAGCTGCTGATTGAAGGCATGATTGTTTCTCTTGAAACGATCGAGCGGGATTACAGTGAACACTTACGGTTGACTGCAAACCAAATATAGGAGGTGAGTTACATGCTTAGATTAGATCTTCAGTTTTTCGCTTCTAAAAAAGGTGTAGGTTCTACAAAGAACGGACGTGACTCTGAATCTAAACGTTTAGGCGCTAAACGTGCAGACGGTCAATTCGTAACAGGCGGATCTATCCTTTACCGTCAACGCGGAACGAAAATCTACCCAGGTGAAAACGTGGGCCGCGGAGGAGATGACACTCTTTTTGCTAAAATCGACGGAACTGTTAAATTCGAACGTTTCGGCCGTGACCGCAAAAAAGTGAGCGTATATCCTGTAGCTCAATAATGACACAAAAAACTCCGGTCGTTGACTGGAGTTTTTTTTGCAGTAAGCGGAGTAACATCAAGAATGAAAAGCAGAGGATGCGTGAGTGAACCCCGCCTTGAATGAGGACATCAGCTTCCCATACCCACTGGATATGTTCCCCAAGCAGTGATACCAAAAATGTTTCTGCCTGGCATCCGCATTGTATGCGATCCGAAAAAGGAACATGATGAACCAGGAAAAACAAGTGTTTTTTTAACAAAGCCTTCTCTGTTATAATTCATAGTACACACTTATCAAGACTCCTAAAAAGAAATTAAACGATTGGGAGTGCGAAAATGAAGGATGTATCGAAGAAACAAGAAGAACCTGTAAGCGATGCGGCTCTGATCAATGAGCTGATCCAATTAATGGGCCATTTCCGTCATGATTGGATGAATAAGCTGCAGCTGATAAAAGGAAACTTAAGTTTGCAGAAGTATGACAGGGTCGTTGAAATTATTGACGAAATGGTCATAGATGCAAAGCACGAATCAAAGCTCTCAAACCTGAAAGCCCCGCACTTGGCGTTTGACTTTCTTACATTTAATTGGAAGTCCCGTTATATGAGACTCGAATACGAAGTGCTCGGAGAAATTAAAGATTTATCGGCATATGATCAAAAGCTGTCGAACCTGATGAGAAAACTGTTTCATCTGTTCGGTCTGGCAGTAAGCAATGAAAGTGAAAATCATCTGACCGTATCGCTGCAGACGGATCACCCTGACAGACAGCTTATTGTATATCTCGATTTTCATGGAACGATTGCAAATGCAGATGTGTTTGATGAATTTCGCAAATCCCGGTATGAGGACTTTGATGTCATGCAATTTGAGCTGACCGGCCATGAATGTGTGGCCGAAATTGGAATGAACTAGCGGTTTTTTACGGTTTAGAACGGAGGATATTATGTTTGTAGATCAGGTGAAAGTATATGTAAAAGGCGGCGACGGCGGTAACGGAATGGTTGCGTTCCGCCGTGAAAAATATGTCCCGAAAGGCGGGCCTGCCGGCGGTGACGGAGGTAATGGAGGCGACGTCGTTTTTGAGGTTGATGAAGGACTGCGCACGCTCATGGACTTCCGGTACCAGCGGCATTTCAAAGCGATACGCGGCGAGCACGGCATGTCTAAAAACCAGCACGGCAGAAATGCGGACGATATGGTTGTTAAAGTTCCGCCCGGCACAGTCGTAACGGATGACGATACAAAACAGGTCATTGCCGATCTGACTGAGCACGGGCAGCGCGCCGTCATCGCAAAAGGCGGACGCGGCGGACGCGGAAATACCCGCTTTGCGACACCGGCCAACCCGGCACCGCAGCTGTCAGAGCACGGAGAGCCCGGAAAAGAGCGCTATATCGTGCTTGAACTGAAAGTGCTTGCAGACGTAGGTCTCGTCGGCTTCCCGAGCGTCGGAAAATCTACGCTTCTGTCTGTCGTTTCATCGGCAAAGCCGAAAATCGCCGATTATCATTTTACAACGCTTGTTCCGAATCTGGGCATGGTGGAAACGGATGACGGAAGAAGCTTCGTCATGGCGGATCTGCCCGGTTTGATTGAAGGAGCGCATGAAGGAGTCGGCTTAGGCCACCAATTTCTCCGCCATATCGAACGGACGCGTGTCATCGTTCACGTCATTGACATGTCAGCGATCGAAGGCCGCGATCCGTATGAGGATTATGTGACCATTAATCAGGAGCTCAGTGAATATAATCTGCGGCTGACGGAGCGTCCGCAAATTATCGTTGCGAATAAAATGGACATGCCCGAAGCGGCTGAAAATCTTAAAGCGTTTAAAGAAAAGCTTCAGGATGACCATCCTGTCTTCCCGATCAGCGCGGTGACGAGAGAAGGGCTCCGCGATCTTCTGTTTGAAGTCGCCAACCAGCTGGAAACAACGCCTGAATTCCCGCTGTATGATGAAGAAGAACTGGCGGAAAACCGCGTAATGTACACGATGGAAGACGAAGAAATTCCATTTAACATTACCCGTGATCCGGACGGTGCGTTTGTGCTTTCAGGTGACAGTCTGGAACGCCTCTTTAAAATGACTGACTTCTCCCGTGACGAATCCGTCAAGCGTTTTGCAAGACAGATGCGCGGTATGGGCGTTGATGAAGCGCTCAGAGAACGCGGTGCTAAAGACGGCGATATCATCCGGCTTCTGGAATTTGAATTTGAATTTATTGATTAAAAAAACGGAGAGCTTGCATTGCAGGCTCTCTGATGTAAAAGGGAGGGGTGCAGGTGAAAGAAGAGACATTTTATTTAGTGCGTGAAGACGTTCTGCCTGATGCGATGCGGAAAACCCTTGAAGTCAAAAAGCTGCTGGACAGAAAAAAGGCTGAATCGGTTGCAGATGCCGTGCAGAAAGTTGATTTAAGCAGAAGTGCTTTTTACAAATACCGAGATGCGGTTTTCCCTTTTTACACGATGGTTAAAGAACAAATAATCACACTTTTCTTTCATTTGGAGGATCGGTCAGGCGCGTTATCCCAGCTTTTGCAGGCGGTGGCTGACTCAGGAAGCAACGTGCTTTCCATTCACCAGACGATTCCGCTTCAGGGCAGGGCGAATGTCACGCTCTCAATCAGTACGTCCGCAATGGAAGAAAACATTCATACGTTAATGAATAAACTGAGAAAATTTGATTTTATAGAAAAAGTTGAGATCTTAGGGTCAGGCGCGTAAGGAGAGAAGAGACATGAAAGTCGGTTATTTAGGGCCAGAAGCCACATTTACACATCTAGCAGTCAGTTCCTGCTTTCAAAACAGCGTGACACAAGCACCTTATCAAACAATACCGGCATGCATGGATGCGGCGGTTGCGGGAGAAGTTGATCTTGCATTTGTTCCTTTGGAAAACGCGCTGGAGGGCTCGGTTAACTTAACGATTGACTATTTGATTCATGAGCAGCCTCTTGCGATTGTGGGGGAAATGACGCTGCCGATTCACCAGCATCTGCTCGTTCACCCTTCGAGAGAAAATGAGTGGAAAAAGCTTGAGAAAATTTATTCTCATTCCCATGCGATTGCGCAATGCCACAAATTTCTTCACCGGCATTTTTCGTCCGTTCCTTATGAGTATGCGAAGTCAACAGGTGCGGCTGCCAAGTATGTCAGTGAGCATTCGGACCTTCCGATCGGCGTGATTGCAAATGAAATGGCCGCCGCTACATACGGATTGAGCATCGTGAAGCGGGATATTCAGGATTATCAGGACAACCACACGAGATTTGTCATTCTTTCACCTGAAAAAGACGTCTCATTCGAAGTGAATGCGAAACTGTCTTCACGGCCGAAAACGACGATGATGGTAACGCTTCCCCAAGATGACCAATCAGGTGCGCTGCACAGGGTGCTGTCCGCTTTTTCATGGAGAAACCTGAATTTATCAAAGATCGAATCGCGCCCGACAAAAACCGGTCTCGGCAACTATTTCTTTATTATTGATATTGAACAGGCGATGGATCAGGTTCTCATTCCCGGTGCCGTTCAAGAGATGGAAGCCCTCGGCTGCCGGGTCAAGCTTCTGGGAACATATCAATCCTATTCGATATAAAAAAAGCCCTTCAGGGGGCTTTTTTTTAATCTTTTATTAAAATACCCGCGTCGTTCAGCGCTTGGCAGGCTTGGTCAATCCGCTCTTTTGTCGGGGCGCTTAACGTATGAAGGTGCACGCCTCCGGTCAGCTGTGAAAGGTAAGCGGCATTTGTCGAGTTAATGTGATCCATGAATTGTTTGACTTCTTTCCGTGTGCTGACTCTTATGGCGGCGGTTAAATCGCCGTACACGGGGTGTTCAATAATTACGTCCTTTATGGTGACGCCTTCATCGACAATGAGTTCAAGCTCTTCTTCCGTCCGCTCCGGGCCATGCAGACAGGCGACAATCCGTTCGGCGTTATTTCCGCCGCCGGCATTCATGCTGATGTATAAGTAGCCTTGGCTCGTCGCGATGATCGGCTCGTTTTTTGCTTTCAAGAGTGATATGTCCTGCACGATCACCTGTCTTGAGACATTTGCTTTTTTGGCCAATTCGCCTCCTGTTAATGGCGAGCCGGCTTCTTTCAGCCAATGAAGCAGCATGTCGCGTCTTTTCGCCCCTGTAAGCTTCGTTCCTTCTGTCAAATTGCTGATTCTCCTTTCTTTTGCTCCCATAGCGCCGTAAATGTATGTATCAGCATATCGAGCTGTTCACATGTTGTTTCGTTTCCGAATGAGATCCGGAAAAACTGCCGCGCTTCCCGTTCGGTTTTTCTCAGCGCCTTCATAGCTGAAGAAGGGCCGTGGCTGCCGGCGGAACATGCGCTCCCGGTTGAGATGCAAATATCGTTACGATTACATTCTAACATAATATATTGTCCTTCAAAGGATTGAAAAAAACACCCGACAATGTGGGGCAGGCATTCACCGCCGGTTTCTTCCTCTGAAAATGAAATGGGGAGGCCTTGACGCCGAATTTGGTCATACAAATAATTCCTCAGCCTGTCAGCATGCTCACGGTGTTCCTCCATATGTTTCACTGCATACTCCGCAGCAGCGGTAAAAGCGCCGATTGCCGGTACATTCACCGTACCGGGCCTGAACCCGTTTTCATGCACGGTATGCGGATAAACCGGGTTCCAGCTGACACCGGGCCGAATGTAAACAGCCCCGGTGCCTGTCGGGCCGTATACTTTATGACCGGAGACGGAAAGGGCGTCGATTCCCGCCTGATCCGCATCAATCGGCAGTTTGCCGAAACTTTGAACACAATCGCAATGAAGCAAAATGTTTCTCTGGTGAAGAAAAGCGGCCAGACGATTCACAGGCTGGATGAGGCCGGTTTCTGAATTGGCGTGCTGTATGGAAACGAGCCCCGTGTCAGGACGGATATGAGCCGCCAGTATGTCTTCGGTTATAAGGCCGTTTTCGTCGGGATATATGATGGTGACATCAATTCCCCGGTCAGCTAAAAACGCCGCGGCATTATGGATCGAATGGTGTTCCATTGCGGTCGTAATAAAATGTTTTTTGTGATCGGGCAGACCGTGCAGCAATGATTGGACGGCCAAGATGTTCGCTTCCGTTCCGCCGCTTGTAAAGTAAATGCCGTCTGCCGCTCCGCCGATCAATTTTCCTGCAGAATGTCTGCAATATTCCAGCACGTCCGCCGCTCTTCCTCCGGCGTCATGAAGGCTGCTTGCATTGCCGTATACCTCTGTGCTGAGATGCTGAAAGACTTTCGCGGCTTCTTTGCTTAAAGGCGCTCCCGCCGCGTAATCAAGATAAATCATACAGCCCGTCTCCTATCCGTTTATGTTAAAAAAAAGCTTGAGTTTATTTTATCGTTGTGTAAATATATGTGTCAAGACAGGTGTAAATAACAGGAGGGTGATGTATGTCTGAAAAAACAATTATCGTCATTGGTTCGGGGACGGCGGCCCTTGCCTGTGCTTCCTCATTTCCTCCGTCATACCAAGTGACCGTCATCACAAAGAGAAGCGTAACGAACAGCAATTCGCATTATGCTCAAGGCGGGATTGCTGTTTCATACGCAAAAGATGACTCTTTAGAATCCCATGTGAACGATACACTGTATGCGGGATGCGGACACAATGACGTGACAGCCGTGCGGCATTTGCTGAAAAGCGGACAGAGCATGATAAACAGGCTGATAGAAGGCCATTTCCCTTTTGATACGAAGTCGGACGGAACGTTTTGTCTCGGCAGGGAAGGCGCTCATTCGAAAAGGAGGATTCTGCACGCCGGGGGAGATGCGACCGGACGGATGTTGGTTGAGTTTCTGGTTCAGCAGCTGAGGGACGGCATACGGATCATTGAACACGAGACGGTTGTTGATCTTCTGATTGAACACGGACGATGCGCAGGCGTTGCCGTAATGGATGCTTCAGGCGCTGTTTCTTACAGAAGAGCGGATTGTGTAGTGCTTGCATCAGGCGGCTGCGGCAGTTTGTACCAATATCACACAAATGATTCCGCCATAACGGGAGACGGCATCGCTCTTGCCTTCCGCGCTGGAGCTGAGATCACGGATATGGAGTTCACCCAGTTCCACCCGACCCTCCTTGTGAAAAACGGGACTGTGTACGGCCTGATTTCTGAAGCAGTGAGAGGAGAAGGCGGATATTTAGCGGATCGCTTCGGGCGCAGGATCATGGCTTGCAGACACGCGCTAGAAGATTTGGCGCCCCGGGATGTGGTTTCACGGGCGATTTATGAAGAAATGATGAAAGAAAATCCTGTTTTTATAAATTGCAGCAGAATAGCCGATTTTAAGAAACGTTTTCCGACCATAACAGGTATTTGTCAAACAGCCGGTGTTGATCTTGAAAGCGGGATTCCTGTAGCACCCGGAATGCATTTTTTAATGGGCGGAGTAAAAGCCGATACCTGGGGGAAAACGTCCGTGCCTGATTTGTACGCCATAGGCGAGACCGCCTGCACAGGATTGCACGGGGCGAACCGCCTTGCGAGCAACTCACTGCTGGAAGCGCTGGCAAGCGGGCAACGATGTGCTGAACATATCACTCAAACGCCGTTAAACGGAAGATATAAAAAAACCCCGAAGAAATCTGACGTCATCTTAGAAGTGCCGGACACATCGCTTCATGTGCTCCAAGCCAAAATGACAACCGGAGCGGGCATCGTCAGGGATAAAGAAAACATGCAGGCGCTGGCATCCTGGCTTAACAACGTATCTGTGCGTCATATAAATGTGAAGGATATCACAATAGAACAAGCCGAGCTATCCTGCCTATGGAAGACTGCGCAACTTGTTGTGACCTCAGCCCTTATTCGGGAAGAAAGCAGGGGCGCTCATTTTCGCGCTGATTTTCCCGGGACGGAGAAAGAGTGGCACGGAAAACAAATCATTCATTCAACATCTGGAACAGTTATCAGAAAAAACGAAAGGATTGGGGAACTATGGACATTCTGCAGCTGAAACAAATGCTGACTTATTTTTTTCAGGAAGATATCGGAACGGGTGATGCGACGTCACAAGCGATTTTTTCTGATCAGCAATGTAAAGCGCGAATCATCGCAAAAACAGACGGCGTGTTTGCCGGAGAAGCCGTTATCCGTGAAGGATGGAAGCTTTTACACGATGACATCCGCATCCGCTCCCTGAAAAAAGACGGAGAACGGATGAAAAAAGGAGACGTGCTCGCTGAAATGGAAGGCCAGACGGCGGCTCTTCTTACGGGGGAGCGGGTCATTCTGAATCTCATACAAAGAATGTCAGGCATTGCGACAATGACGGATGAGGCCAAAAGGCGTCTTGATGATCCGTCCATTAAGATTTGTGATACGAGAAAAACGACACCCGGGCTCAGAATGCTGGAAAAATACGCCGTTCGGGTCGGAGGCGGCTTTAATCATCGCTTCGGCTTATATGACGGCATCATGATAAAAGATAATCATATTGCCGCCTGCGGATCGATAAAGGCGGCCGTGGAGCGGGCAAGAAAAACGGCGGGGCAGATGCTTGCGGTGGAAGTCGAAATCGAATCCGAACAGCAGCTGCTTGAGGCAATAGAAGCGGGCGCAGACGTTATTATGTTTGACAACTGTCCGCCTGAGTCCGTCCGGCGTTTTGCAGACATGACACCTGGCCATATCAAAACGGAAGCATCCGGAGGCATAACGCTCGACACATTGCCCGCTTATAAAGGAACGGGCGTCCAATATATTTCACTCGGATTTCTGACTCATTCAGTAAAAAGCGCCGACATCAGCATGGATGTTGAGGCTGCGGAACAGGGGGATTTTTAAGATGTCTATTTTTGACGTGCTAACTGCATCAGCCGAAATGATGCCGAGCCATTATAAAGACATGAGCACCGGAGAAATGGAAAAGCGGGTCGCCGCCATTAAACGGGCTTTCGGAAAGCGTCTGTTCATTCCGGGGCATCACTATCAAAAAGACGAAGTAATACAATTCGCCGATACGGCAGGTGACTCCCTGCAGCTTGCTCAAGTGGCAGAAAAAAATAAAGAGGCGGAATATATTGTGTTTTGCGGCGTGCATTTTATGGCGGAAACCGCTGATATGCTGACTGATGATAACCAAACCGTCATTTTGCCCGACATGCGCGCCGGATGCTCGATGGCTGATATGGCAGATATTCAGCAGACGGACAAAGCATGGCAAGAGCTTCAAGAACTGTACGGTAACACCATCATTCCGTTAACATATGTTAACTCGACGGCGGAAATTAAAGCATTCGTCGGACGGCACGGGGGAGCGACCGTCACCTCTTCGAATGCCCGGAGTGTGCTGAAATGGGCTTTTAAACAAAAAGAGAGAATTTTATTTTTGCCGGATCAGCATTTAGGCAGAAATACGGCCTATGACCTCGGCATTCCGCTGACAGAAATGGCTGTATGGGACCCGGTGCAGAACCGATTGCTTACTGACCATCCGGAAAACATTAAGGTTATCCTTTGGAAAGGGCATTGCTCCGTACACGAAAAGTTTACAGCGGAAAATATTTCTCAGCTGCGGCAGAGGGATTCCGGCATCCGCATTATTGTTCATCCGGAATGTTCGCGGGAAGTGGTCTCGCTCAGTGACGACAGCGGGTCTACCAAATACATTATTGATACGATCGAACAGGCTGAACCGGGAAGCAAATGGGCGATCGGCACGGAAATGAATCTTGTTCAGCGCCTCATTCAATCGCATCCGGATAAACAGATTGAATCATTGAATCCCGATATGTGTCCGTGTCTGACAATGAACAGAATCGACCTGCCGCATTTATTGTGGTCGCTTGAGCAGCTTGAAAAAGGCGAGCCGAAGGGTGTCATTAAAGTTCCGGAAGCGGTTCGGACAGATGCGCTTCGTGCTTTGAACAGAATGCTGAGTCATACGTAATTATAAAAATTTCCCCTCCTTCCCAAAATTTTTTATCATCATGCCCAGTCCACCGGCATATAGTGTGAAGAAACGTATTGTAATGACAAATGTACCGTTCACGTTTTGTGCATAGGAGGGGAAAACGTTGAAAATTCATATCGTTCAAAAAGGCGATTCGCTCTGGAAAATAGCTGAAAAATACGGAGTTGATCTTGAAGAGCTAAAAAAACTGAATCATCAGCTTAGCAATCCAGACTTAATTATGCCTGGAATGAAGATAAAGGTGCCTTCAGAAGCCGTTCCGGTCAGAAAAGAACCTAAGGCCGGCTTCGGAACGTCTGCGCATAAGCATGAGCATCCATATGC
Source organism: Bacillus sp. LR--39 (assembly GCF_053613335.1). Classification (NCBI taxonomy): domain Bacteria; kingdom Bacillati; phylum Bacillota; class Bacilli; order Caryophanales; family Bacillaceae; genus Bacillus; species Bacillus sp. LR--39. The sequence goes on from NZ_JBSIOT010000001.1 coordinate 293,996, forward strand.
CAAAGAAAAACCGAAATCAGTTGTGGACATTGAAGACACAATACCGGAAGAACCAAAGCCGTCAATTCCGTATGTGCCGCCAATCCCTGAAAAGCATGAAAATGTGCTGCCGGAAGCTGATATGAACCAATATTACCCGTCCAATCAGCTGTTTCAGCCGTGGTCGCCTCCTAAGCCGGAGGAACCGGTGACACATTTTGTCGAGCCGAAAGAAAAAGAGCATGACAATAACATTCCACAACAGGAGGAAATGATCAACATGGAAAACGCGAATTACCCGAATATGCCAAAGGCGCCTGAAGCCGGAAAGATGGAAGAAGAAAACGCCGCTTATCATCTGCCGAATATGCCAAACATTCCGAATGTCCCGTTTCCGAATATGCCGGCCGTTGAACCGCCTTTTATGCATTACCCGATGCCGTGCATGCCTTGTCCTTGTCCGGTTCCGGTGACACCGATGCTGCCGGGTTCTGGATTATGCCACCCTTGCTTCCCGGTAGGCGGAGGTTTCGGCGGTTTTGGAGGAGGTTTTGGAGGCTTTCCGGTAATGCCGATGCCGTTACCGTACGGATTCCATCATCCGGGATTTGGGCCGCACGCGGGTTACGGTGAATATGAAAACCAGGCCCATGAAAATGCAGAGCATTATGATGGTTCTGCATCTGGTTTCGGCGGTGCTCCTTACGGTCAAATGCCGTATTACGGCGGATATTCGTCACATTACGCAAACGCACCTCATCATGATGGAAAATATAAGGATGATGATTGCGGCTGCCATGATTCACATCATCACCATCATCACCACCACGGTTCACATCACCATCACGCAAATATGCCTGTGCAGCCGTATCCGAATATGGATGCAAACGCAGGACATTTTATGCCTTACGGCGGAGGAAATCCCAATGTCGCGCCGAATCAGCCGAGTCCAAATCAAGTATTCGGACGGCCGGAGGAAGAAGAAGATTAATGTTTCGGGACGATGTATGTCGTTCCTTTTTTTATGTCCAACTGAGGAATGGACATAACTGACAAGCTTAAACCCGCCGCCCGCCGCACATCCTAAACATGAGCGGAAAACGCTCAAACAGCGATGAATCCACGGGGGGTTTTTCCATTGGGTAAAAAACTGATGACGATCGCGGGCGTTTTAGCCGTGACGGCAAGCTTAACGGCATGCGGAGCAAATAATGCCATGAATGACGGACGCTACAATCAGTCAACACGTCCGGTCGGATATTATTCGAATGATAATGGTAACGGCAGAGGCCAGTACGGAATGGACCATCAAGGACCCGTTTCTGAAATGATGGAAAACCGAAACGGCCGTCATAATACGACAAACGTGTCCGACCAGTACGCGCCTAATGACGGGGTTCCGTTAACGACGGACGGCACATATAACGGCCGAAATGTCAATACGCCGCCGGCAGCAATGTCTTATAATGGGTATGACAACGCCGAAAACATCAGGTTGGCAGCAAAAGTTGCAAACCGCGTGAAAAAAGTAAAAGGCGTACAGGATAGTCAGGTCATCGTGACTGACACGAGAGTCGTCATTGCCGTCAGAACAAATCATCCTTTTACGAAAAATGATGATAAACATGTCAAACATGCGGCCAAAAAATTCGCGGACGGCCGTACAATTCAAGTGTTTACCGACAACGCTACTTTTACAAAGCTGCAAGACATGAACAGAAACAGCCGTTAAACGGACTGCCGGATGATTTCATCCGGCAGTATTTTTATGGATAAATCTTCATCATTTCTTTACATATTCTTAAAACGCTCTTTATATTGCGGTGTTAACATAAAAGTAATAAAACGTAACGGAGGGCCGGGATGAAAAAAACGGAGCATGACAAAAGCCGCGGAGCAAAAACTGTGTATCTGACCGTAAGGGGATACCGGCTCAAACTGACGCCCGGACAAATGAAACTGATTTCAGCCGGCCGGGCATAATCATCGAGGCAGCCCTCATATAGAGGCTGCTTTTTTTCGGCCTGAAACAGACAAATGAAAGAAAACGATTAAGCACCGGCATCTTTGGTCAAACTAGCATCAAGAGTTTGATTGAATAAAGAGGTGTTATTGGTGAAACGAATTTGCGGTGCGCGTCTATTGTTTATGCTTATCTTATCGGCTGCGGCCCTGATTTGCGGAGGAAAAGGCGCATACGGGGCGGAGGTCGAGCATTACGGGCCGCTTCGGGTGCATGTCCAGCTGGAAAAGGTCTATCTTGACGGTGATGTCGGCATTGAACATACGGATGAAACCGTTTTAGCGATGGAGGATTTTTGGGCCGCATACGCCGGCTGGACGCTCGTTGAGCAGAAAAAAGGCTTCGTCCTTTTCCGTAAGCATGTTGATGACATTTCCCCGCTCAGTAAGGTTAACGGTTATATCGGCGTCACGGACGGAGGCGTCATCTCCACATTTCACGGCCGTCCCGGATCGCTGGCTGAGCCGATTCAGTCTTTCTTCCAGATTGATATAGAGCGGCTGGAAAGCCGATTGCAAAAGCATTTGGAACACGGTATACCGTACAGGACAAAAGCGGAGTTTGAGAGCGTGATCGATCATATTAAGACTTACAGCGGCTGACTTTGACGCAAGACATGTGACACATGTCTTTTTTTTCTGAATGGAAGGTGTCAAAGCGAACATACGTTAACTTTTCTATAAGACTTTGGCTGTTTTTGTGTTACAATGATAAGCAGTCAAAGAGGTGAATAGGTGTGATTGAATTCGTGAAGGGGACGATTGATTATGTATCTCCCCAATACATCGTGATTGAAAACGGCGGAATCGGCTATCAGGTCTTCACTCCGAATCCGTTTATTTATAAGGTAAGCAATCAAGAGACCATTTTTACGTATCATCATATAAAAGAAGACGCCTTTTCTTTGTACGGTTTTTCAACCCGGGAAGAAAAAGCGCTTTTCACAAAGCTGCTGAACGTCACCGGCATCGGGCCTAAAGGGGCCCTCGCCATCCTCGGTTCCGGTGATCCCGGAGCCGTCATCGAAGCGATCGAACAGGAAGATGAGGCCTTTTTGGTGAAATTTCCGGGTGTGGGCAAAAAAACGGCGCGGCAGATTATTCTTGATCTGAAAGGCAAACTGGCCGACGTCGTGCCTGAAATGATTGACAACCTGTTCAATCATGAAGCGCGCATTGAAAAACAAGAGGCTGAAACGGCGCTTGACGAGGCGCTTGAAGCGCTCCGGGTTCTCGGCTACGCCGAAAAAGAAATTAAAAAAGTGCTTCCTCACTTAAAAGAGGAAACGGCGCTTTCAACAGATCAATATGTGAAAAAAGCATTGCAAAAATTATTAAAGTAAGGTGATGTTCATGGATGAACGGCTCGTTTCAAGTGAAGCAGACAGCCATGAATCAATAATCGAGCAAAGCCTCAGGCCGCAGAATCTCGCCCAGTATATCGGCCAAAAGAAGGTGAAAGAAAATCTGCGCGTGTTTATCGATGCGGCGAAAATGAGGCAGGAAACGCTGGACCACGTTCTTTTATACGGGCCTCCGGGTCTCGGGAAAACAACGCTTGCGTCTATCGTGGCCAATGAGATGGGTGTGGAGATGCGGACGACGTCAGGTCCCGCCATCGAAAGACCGGGAGATTTGGCAGCCATTTTGACGGCGCTCGAACCAGGGGATGTGCTGTTTATAGACGAAATTCACAGGCTGAACCGCTCAATTGAGGAAGTTCTGTACCCGGCGATGGAGGATTTCTGCCTTGATATCGTCATTGGAAAAGGCCCGTCCGCCCGCTCCGTCCGTCTCGACCTTCCCCCTTTTACGCTTGTAGGAGCTACGACAAGGGTCGGATTATTGACCGCACCGCTCAGAGACCGGTTCGGGGTGCTGTCGCGCCTTGAATACTATACGCAGGAAGAGCTGACAGATATCGTGTCAAGAACGGCTGACGTTTTTGAAGTGGATATCGAAGAAGCTCCGGCTCTGGAAATCGCCAGACGGTCAAGGGGAACACCGCGGGTTGCAAACCGGCTGCTCAGAAGGGTGAGAGATTTTGCCCAGGTGCTCGGCGACAGCCGCATCACGGAAGAAATCGCTCACGATGCGCTCGAACGTCTTCAAGTCGATGCGCTCGGCCTCGATCATATCGACCATAAGCTGCTGATGGGCATGATCGAAAAATTCAGCGGCGGTCCCGTCGGCCTTGATACGATTTCCGCGACAATCGGCGAAGAACCGCATACAATAGAGGATGTGTACGAACCGTATCTGCTGCAGATCGGATTTCTCCAGAGGACGCCGAGGGGACGGGTCGTGACTCCGGCTGTGTATGAACATTTTCGATTGGAGGCGCCCGCCCGTGACTGACTTTCCGAAGGTTCTCATGGTTCTCGGTGCCGTTTTGCTTCTTGCCGGCGCAGTCTGGCACTTTGTCGGAAGGCTGCCCGGAGATATTTTCGTTAAGAAGGGAAATGTTACGTTTTTCTTTCCCGTTGTCACTTGTATTGTGATCAGTGTGATACTATCCATTCTGCTTAATTTTTTCGGCAGAATGAAATAACAATAGACAGAATTAAGGTGAAATGATGAAAGTCGATTTATTTGATTTTGAACTGCCTGAACGCCTCATTGCCCAAGTGCCGCTGAAAGAGCGTGACGCATCGCGGCTGATGGTGCTCGACAAACAGACGGGCGGGCTGACGGACAGTTCATTTAAAGAGATTGTAAGCTTTTTTAATGAAGGGGATTGCCTCGTCTTGAACAATACCCGTGTGCTGCCTGCAAGATTATTCGGCACAAAAGAAGATACGGGAGCGAAAGTGGAGCTTCTGTTATTAAAACAGGAAGAAAATGATACATGGGAAACGCTCGTAAAGCCGGCGAAACGCGTAAAAAAAGGAACGGTCCTGACATTTGGCGACGGCCGGCTGACAGCGGTCTGCACGGAGGAGCTTGATCACGGAGGCAGAAAAATAGAATTCCGGTATGACGGGATTTTTTACGAAGTGCTTGAATCACTCGGTGAAATGCCGCTGCCTCCTTATATTAAAGAGCAGCTTGATGATAAAGAACGGTATCAGACCGTCTTTTCAAAAGAAATCGGATCTGCCGCAGCTCCGACGGCCGGACTTCATTTTACGGAAGAGATTCTGGACGAGCTGAAGCAAAAGGGTGTGCGGATTGAATTTATCACACTTCATGTGGGACTCGGCACATTCCGCCCGGTCAGTGCGGATGATGTGGAAGAACATAACATGCACGCGGAATTTTATGAAATGACGGAAGAAACCGCCGCCTCTTTAAACGAGGTCAGAAAGGCGGGAGGGCGCATTGTGTCGGTCGGGACGACATCAACGCGCACCCTGGAAACCATTGCCGGCGAGCATGACGGCGTATTTACAGCTTCAAGCGGCTGGACGTCCATCTTCATTTATCCGGGATATGAATTTAAAGCGATTGACGGCATGATCACCAATTTTCATTTGCCGAAATCTTCGCTTATCATGCTCGTTTCTGCGCTTGCCGGCAGAGAGCATGTTCTTTCCGCCTACCGTCATGCGGTAGAAGAGGAATATCGTTTCTTCAGCTTTGGCGACGCCATGCTGATTATCTAATTTGAATGACAGGAGGCCTCATACAAAGTGGCTGAACAACCGATACGTTATGAATTTATAAAGGAATGCAAACAAACGGGAGCGCGACTGGGCAGAGTCCATACGCCCCACGGCTCCTTTGAGACGCCTGTATTTATGCCGGTCGGCACGCTTGCTACGGTAAAGACGATGTCTCCGGACGAGCTGAAATCTATGGATGCGGGCATTATTTTAAGCAATACGTACCATTTATGGCTCCGCCCGGGACATGACATTGTAAAAGAAGCGGGCGGGCTTCATAAGTTTATGAACTGGGACCGCGCGATTTTAACGGATTCCGGCGGTTTTCAGGTCTTTTCATTGAGCAAGTTTCGTAATATAGAAGAAGAAGGCGTTCATTTCCGCAATCACTTAAACGGAGACAAGCTGTTTTTATCTCCGGAAAAAGCGATGGAAATTCAAAACGCCCTCGGCTCTGATATCATGATGGCGTTTGATGAGTGTCCGCCGTATCCGGCAGAGTATGATTACATGAAACGCTCTGTTGAACGGACCAGCCGCTGGGCGGAACGCTGCCTGGAGGCGCACGGGCGCTCAGATGAGCAGGGGCTGTTCGGAATCGTACAGGGTGGAGAATACGAAGATCTGCGGACACAAAGTGCAAAAGACTTGGTTTCGCTTGATTTTCCGGGTTATGCCATAGGCGGATTATCTGTCGGCGAGCCGAAGCACGTCATGAACCGAGTGCTTGAGTTTACAACTCCGCTTTTACCGAAGGACAAGCCGAGATATTTAATGGGTGTGGGTTCACCGGATGCCTTAATTGACGGCGCCATCCGCGGCGTGGATATGTTTGACTGCGTACTGCCGACCCGGATTGCCCGAAACGGCACGGTGTTTACGAATGAAGGGCGTCTGAATATGAAAAACGCCAAATATGAGCGTGATTTCCGTCCGATTGACGAAGAGTGCAGCTGCCATACATGCCAAAATTACTCCCGCGCTTACATCAGACATTTGATCCGCTGTAATGAAACGTTTGGAATTCGATTAACAACTTACCATAACCTTCATTTTCTGTTACACTTAATGGAGCAGGTCAGACAAGCCATCCGGGAGGATCGTCTTGGTGATTTCCGAGAAGAGTTCTTTGAGCGTTACGGCTATAATAAGCCAAATGCGAAAAGCTTCTAAATAAAACCATTCTTGAAAGGAGGGAAATAGATGGGTACTTTAGGCACAATCGTTCCTATTATTTTAATGTTTGCAGTGCTTTATTTCCTGCTCATCCGTCCGCAGCAAAAGCAGCAGAAGGCCGTACGCCAGATGCAGGAAGAACTGAAAAAAGGGGATACAGTGGTGACAATCGGAGGATTGCACGGCACTGTTGATTCAATTGATGAAAGCAAGGTCGTCATTAAAACAGGTGATAACACCCGTTTAACATTTGACCGCCGCGCAATCAGAGAAGCTTCCGCTGAATAACAGCGAAGCTCATACATACAAAAAAAGAGCGGAGAATCCGCTCTTTTTTTATTACGCTGATCTGCTTCCTTTCAAATTCACTCCGAAAATGCCGCCCAGCATGCTGACTCCCAAAAAGCCGAGATGAAACAAAAGCTGACCGGATGTAAACGTTTTTCCGAACCCTAAATATTGAAACAGCAAGATGATTAATGAAAAACAGACGGCGGTTAACGCTCCGATCATCCAGCCTTTTTCCTTCGCTTTGCCGCCCGATATAAAACCGCCCGCAAATAAAGAAAGAAAGGAAAGCGCGGTGATCAGCCAGCTGAAAGATGATTCTTCCATTGAGGTAACCGTCAGTAAAAGCGAAATCGCCAAACTCGTAAGAAGCATCACCGCAAAGATAGCCACTAAGCCATACAAGACGCCTCTTCCCACTTGTTTCGTTTCTTCCATTTTTATCTCCTCTCCGCCCTGCGGCCTGATATATGACAAGCCGGAGCCCGTCTTTTTCTAAATGTATTCTCTGAATGTTCGAATTAGACGTAAATGCATGATGTTCAGCCCGTTTCTTACATAATTCAGAGCCGATGGCAAATGCTATGACCGTTGGAGGTGCGATATGGAAGATATTATCATTATTACGTTTCGTACGATTGTGCTTTATTTTATCATTCTTGTGATTTTCAGACTGATGGGAAAACGGGAAATCGGAGAACTGAGCATTTTAGACCTTGTCGTCTCCATTATGATTGCCGAGATTGCCGTATTGGCAATTGAAAATGTAAAAGATAAGCTTTTGCATACAATTGTGCCGATTGTCGTTTTAATGATTATTCAAGTAAGCCTTGCTTTTATTTCGCTCAAAAGCCAAAAAATACGGCAGCTGCTTGACGGAAAACCCACCATTATTATAAAACAGGGAAAAATTGATGAACGGGCGATGAGATCGCAGCGCTACAATTTTGACGATCTTCTTATGCAGCTGAGGGAAAATAACATCGATAGAATCTCTGACGTGTCATACGCCATTTTGGAGTCTTCAGGCAAACTGTCGATCGTCAAAAAGAAAAACAATAAGGATAAGCAGATGGAAACATCGCTTATCGTTGACGGGGTCATTCAGAACGAGCATCTGGACAGAATCGGGAAAGATAAACACTGGCTCGAAAAAAATTTAGCAAAAAGAGGATATCGCGATCTTTCGGTTATATCATTCTGCACGTTTACGGACGGCGCTTTTTTTATTGATCTTAAAGATGAAAAAGGGGAGCCATAAATGGGTTTTACCGCGTCACGAACTTGCCGATGACCGGAATCCGGATCAGCTCTTCCCTTTTAATCAGCCTGAATAACAGAAGAAGCGCTATGTACAAAATCGCGGTCATTGCAATCCAGCCTGTGAGATTAACAGCCTCTGACCCTGAAAAATGAACGGCGTGTTTGATGATGCGGCTGACATAACCGCAAATGAATATGACGGCAAAACAGAGCGCGTATTCTTTTATTTTAATGCTGATCGGAAGCACCTTGCTTACGGTGGCCGCATGTAGCAGGGTGACAAGGACCATCCCCGTTACAATCGCAAGTGCGGCGCCCATGATGCCCAAGGAAGGCCTGGTCGCCAAAACAAAAATTAGGCCGGTTTTGACAGCGGCGCCGATAAAACTGTTCATCATGGCGGCCCCGGCTAAATTGAGAGCCTGCAGCACCGCCTGAAGTGGCCCCTGAAAATAGTAAAGCAGAAAAAATGGCGCCATCACTTTAACAAATACCGCCGCATTAGTTGATCCGTACATGACGGACATCAGTTCATCAGCGAAAGAGAATAAAATAACCACCGAAATGCCTCCGCTTAAAAGACACAGCCTCATCGCCTGTTCCAGACGGTATTCGACAACTTGCAGCTTTTTTTGCTCCATCCCTTCACTGATCGCAGGAACAAGCGCCGTTGACAGAGAATAGGTTATAAAGCTGGGCAGCGTCAAAACCGTCATGGCAAATCCGGTCAGCTCCCCGTACTGGCTGGTGGCGGCAGCGGTGGCCACTCCTGCAATCGCAAGGCTCTGCGCGACGACAATAGGTTCAAAAAACCAAGATAAATTTCCGATGAAGCGGCTTCCGGTTGTCGGGAGCGACACGCTCATCAGCTGGCGGAAGGTTTCTTTTCCATTTGCAATCGACTTGAAAAATTGTTTTCTGATTCTGATTGTTTTATTTGCTTTAAAACAAATGAATAAATAAATAAGAGAGGCAAGCTCCCCGATGACAGACGAAATCATGGCTCCGGCTGCGGCATATTCAATCCCGTACGGCAGAAACACCGTCGTGCAGACTGCGACAAGTGAAATCCGCACGATCTGCTCAAGCACTTGGGAAAACGCCAGCGGGTTCATATTCTGCCTGCCCTGAAAGTAACCGCGCAGCACGCTGGAGATCGCGATAATCGGTACGACAGGCGTAATCGCCAGAAGCGGGTAAACCGTGCGCTGATCTGTCAGCATCGTTTCGGACATAATCGGCGCAAAGCATAAAAACAGCGGCGTGAAGATGAGACTTAATATCCCGGTGACGGTAAGCGACATCACTAAAATGTGTTTCATTTTCTGCCGGTCCCCCCGCGCGCTTGCTTCAGCGACAAGTTTGCTGATGGCAACGGGGAGGCCGAATTGAGTCAAAGTGGTGGCCAAGAAAAATGTCGGGGCAGCCATCATGTATAAACCGACCCCTTCTTCACCGATAAACCGGGCGATAACCACCCGGTTGACAAAGCCGAGCATTCTCGTAATCATCCCGGCTGCGATGAGAATAAGAGTGCCCCTTAAAAAAGTCTGTTTTGCCATTTTATAAACCCCTGCCTTCTCAAACTACCTGGAATCATATACAATAAAGATATGCGCCGATGTCGTCCGAGCATGACAAGTCTTCGAGAAAAATGGAAAAAGGAGCGAGCGCCCAGTGGAGAAACATCCCGCCGAAATGTACAAAGATCATTTGCGGCCTTTCTTGTACAGTAAACTTGAAGAGTTCAAAATCCTCGGATACGATGATGTTGAGCACGAGAGTTTATGGTCATACTTAATACATAAAAAGTGGAAACAGAAAAAGGAACTGCCGCTGCATGAATTGGCCGGTCATATTTTATCAGTTAAAATTGGCGATTTTATGAACTATGCAACCGTTGAAGCTTTTAAGTCGTCTAATTGGCTGGAAAGCGATGAGGGTCAGGAAGCTTTAGATGAACTGCTGAGATAATGATTTGACGGCATAGGTTTAAGGAGGAAATACATAATGAAAAAAGGACGCTTGATTGCGTTTTTCCTGATCGTATTATTGATCGGCACAGGGCTGGGGTATTTTACAAAACCGGCTGCCAATAATATTACGTTAGGATTGGATTTACGCGGCGGGTTTGAAGTTCTGTACGATGTGCAGCCCGTCAAAAAAGGCGATAAAATCACAAAAGACGTGCTCGTCAGCACGGTGCAGGCGCTGAACCGCCGGGCTAACGTTCTCGGCGTAAGCGAGCCGAACATTCAGATTGAAGGAAATAACCGCATCCGCGTACAGCTGGCGGGCGTCACGAATCAGAACAGGGCGCGCGAAATTCTGTCAACGGAAGCGCAGCTCTCGTTCAGGGATACGAATGATAAAGAGCTGTTAAACGGCTCTGATCTCGTGGAAAACGGCGCGAAGCAAACCTTTGATCCGACGACGAACGAACCGATTGTCAGCGTTAAGCTGAAGGATGCGGATAAGTTCGGAGAAGTGACGAAAAAAGTCAAGAAAATGGCGCCTAATAATCAGCTTGTGATCTGGCTTGATTACCAAAAAGGCGATTCATTTAAAAAAGAAGTCGGCAAAAAACATCCGAAATATGTATCCGCTCCGAATGTGAGCCAGGAATTAAACACGAAGGATGTCACGATTGAAGGCCAATTCACCGTTCAAAAAGCGAAGGACTTGGCCAATATTTTAAACGCGGGCGCGCTGCCTGTGAAGCTGACCGAAAAATACTCTACTTCAGTAGGGGCGCAATTCGGACAGCAGGCTTTGCATGATACGGTAGAGGCCGGCATCATCGGTATTGCAATTGTTTTCTTATTTATGCTGCTTTATTACAGACTGCCTGGACTCATAGCGGTAATTACGCTTTCTGTATACGTATATATTACGCTTCAAGTGTTCGACTGGATGCAGGCGGTGCTGACGCTTCCGGGTATTGCGGCGCTCATTTTGGGTGTCGGGATGGCGGTTGACGCCAACATCATCACCTATGAACGGATAAAAGAAGAACTGAAACTCGGCAAATCCGTCCGCTCAGCTTTCCGTTCAGGGAACAGACGGTCATTCGCGACGATTTTCGATGCGAACATCACAACGATCATCGCAGCGGTCGTGCTCTTTATTTTCGGGACAAGCTCTGTAAAAGGGTTTGCGACGATGCTGATTCTGTCAATTCTGACAAGCTTTATTACAGCTGTCTTCCTTTCAAGATTCCTGCTCTCCCTTCTCGTGGAAAGCAGATGGCTTGACCGGAAAAAAGGCTGGTTCGGCGTCAAGAAAAAACATATTATGGACATTCAAAAAACGGATGAAAATACTGAACCGCATACGGCATTCCAAAAATGGGATTTCACGAGCAAGCGAAAATATTTCTTTATTTTCTCAAGCGCTGTAACCATTGCGGGAATTATCATCTTACTGGTCTTTAAGCTCAACCTGGGAATCGATTTTGCAAGCGGCGCGCGGATTGACGTGCAGAGCAATCATGCATTGACGGCGCAGCAGGTTGAAAAAGACTTTGACTCTCTCGGCATGGAACCGGAAAACATCGTGCTTTCTGGTAAAGAGAACCATGTTGCCGCGGCCCGGTTTGTCGGAGAGCCATCTAAAGAAAAAATCGCTGAAATCAAAACGTACTTTAAGGACAAATACGGATCTGAACCGAACGTCAGCACGGTATCGCCGACAGTCGGAAAAGAACTGGCCCGTAATGCCTTATATGCCGTCGCCATTGCATCAATCGGCATTATTATTTACGTGTCAATCCGTTTCGAGTACAGAATGGCTGTCGCCGCAATTGTATCCCTGCTGTATGACGCTTTCTTTATCGTCGCGTTTTTCAGCATTACCAGGCTGGAGGTCGATGTCACCTTTATCGCCGCAATTCTCACCATAATCGGTTACTCGATAAATGATACGATCGTTACATTTGACCGGATACGTGAGCAGATGAAAAAACGTAAGCCGAAGTCATTTGCCGATCTGGAACATATCGTGAATCTGAGCTTGCAGCAAACCTTTACACGTTCGATCAATACGGTCTTGACCGTTGTGATTGTTGTCGTCGTGCTGCTCATTTTGGGCTCATCGTCAATTACAAACTTCTCCGTCGCTTTATTGGTCGGTTTATTGACGGGCGTTTATTCCTCTCTTTACATCGCCGCGCAGCTGTGGCTTGTATGGAAAGGTAAAGAATTTAAAGGGAAAAAATCAATCGAAGAGTAAAATGGGAACAGGCTGTCTTGCAGAAGGCAGCCTGTTTTTTCAGGCCGCATTGAACTTAAAACCTGCATTTGCTATAATGACATACGCTTACATAATCAATCATCATTGTAAAAACATGTAGGAGGGTTCTTATGAACGTTCGTGAGTCGGAGCTTCCGGGCATCGGCCAGAAAGTAGAAGTCATTACGAAAAATCACGATAAAATCAGTATTATTCTTCATGATGACGGCAGAAAAGAGCTCTATTACTTCGATGAGAATGATCATGACGAATGCTTGGCATCCGTTGAATTTAACGACGAAGAGGCGAGACAGATTTCCGCTATTTTAGGCGGGATGACGTATAAGCCGAAAGCGCTGGAATCTGTGGAAGTTGCGCTTGATGACCTCGTCATTGAGTGGTTTAAAGCCGAATCTCATGCACCGGCTGTCAGCCGTACAATCGGAGATTTGGAGATCAAGAAACATTACAACGTCCAGATTATTGCGATCGTAAAGAAAAACCGGCAAAAACAGCTGAGCCCCGGCATTGATACCGTAATTGAAGCAGGGGACACCCTCGTTATATCGGGAGAAAGAAGCGGACTGAAAAAGCTGATCCGCGAGCAGTTAACGGCCCGGATTTTCTGAGACCGGGGTTTACTCCCGGGAAAATGGGGGAAAAGATAAGAATGAACAATTGGGGGCAGACGCATGAATAAACAATGGACTATTATATTCGCTTTACTATTTACTTTGATTGTCGCCATCTTTGCTGTCATTAACGTGCGGGCGGTTGAGGTTGATTATCTGTTCGGAACCGCTGAATGGCCGCTGATTTTAGTCATTTTAGGCTCTGTGTTAATGGGAGCGCTGATCGTGTTTTCAGCCGGTATCTTTCAAGTGATGAAACTGAAGCGCGAAATTAAAATGCTGCGGAAAGAAAACAGATCCGCAGGTGAATTGACGGCTGATTCGGACGGCCAAAAAACAGCCGCGCCGCCGGAAGAAATGCTTGAAGAGAAAAAAGGATCAGAATAACATTTGAAACCCCTCAGTCCGCTCTAGTATAATAGGGTGGTTGAGGGGTGAATTTATGTTAGCGTCAAAAATGCGCTGGGAAATCCAGCAGCCGGATCAGGAAAAAGTCAAATCACTCACAGAACAATTGGACATAACACCTCTTGTGGCATCACTGCTTGTAAAAAGAGGTTTTGATACTGCCGAAAGCGCAAGGCTGTTTTTACATACAAAGGATGCAGACTTTTATGACCCGTATGAATTAAAGGGAATGCGGGAAGCAGTTGATCGGATAAAACTGGCGGTTTCTCAAGGGGAACCGATTATGATTTACGGAGATTACGATGCAGACGGCGTTACAAGCACGTCGGTGATGCTGACGGCACTCAGACAGCTGTCGGCGGACGTTGACTTTTATATTCCCGACCGTTTCACAGAAGGCTACGGCCCGAATGAACAAGCTTTCCGCTCCATAAAAGAGCGGGGATTTTCGCTAATCATTACAGTGGATACGGGAATCGCCGCCGTCCATGAAGCTGAAGTCGCAAAAGAGCTGGGCTTAGACGTCATTATTACCGACCACCATGAGCCGGGACCCGAGCTTCCTGACGTATTTGCGATCATCCACCCGAAGCAGCCGGGATGCGGCTATCCGTTTAAAGAATTGGCCGGCGTCGGTGTGGCGTTTAAGCTTGCCCACGCGCTTACGGGTTCTTTGCCGGAAGCTATGCTGGACTTGGCGGCAATCGGTACGGTTGCAGATCTGGTGCCTCTTCATGATGAAAACAGATTAATTGCGTCACTCGGAATCGAAAGGCTTAGGACGACAAATCGGCCGGGCCTCAAAGCTCTGATTAAGCTTTCCGGCGGAGATATCGGACAAGCTGATGAGGAAACGATCGGATTTCAGGTCGCGCCGAGGCTCAATGCCGTCGGAAGAATAGAACAGGCCGATCCCGCCGTGCACCTGCTGATGACTGAAGATCAGTTTGAAGCGGAGGAACTGGCTTCGGATATTGACCGGCTGAATAAAGAGCGGCAGAAAATGGTGAAAACCATGACCGAAGAGGCTGTTGAAATGGTTCAGCAGCAAGGCGGAAACCCGTCTGCCATTGTAGTGGCAAAAGCCGGCTGGAATCCGGGAGTCGTCGGTATTGTCGCATCGAAGCTGGCTGAACGTTTTTACCGGCCCGCTGTTGTGCTTGGGATAGATGAGGAGCAGGGAATCGCTAAAGGGTCGGCGCGAAGCATCAGAGGCTTCAACCTGTTTACGAGCCTTTCACAGTGCAGAGACATTCTTCCTCATTTTGGCGGGCATCCGATGGCGGCAGGAATGACGTTGAAGGCTGAAGATGTGGCGGAATTAAGGGACAGGCTGAATCAAATGGCTGAAGAAACCCTTACGGAAGAGGATTTTATTCCCGTTCAGGAGGTTGATCTTGTCTGCGGCGTTGAAGACATAACCGTTGAAAGCATTACAGAATTGAATATGCTGTCGCCGTTCGGCATGCTTAACCCTAAACCGCATGTGATGGTGAAAAATGCGGTGCTTGATGATGTGCGCCTGATCGGAGCGAATAAAAACCACGTGAAAATGACGGTGAAAAGTGATTCCGCCGTCCTTGACTGCGTCGGCTTTAACAAAGGAGAGCTTGAAGCCGGAGTTGTCCCCGGATCAACGATTTCCATTGTCGGCGAAATGTCCATTAATGAATGGAACAACAGAAAGAAGCCCCAGCTGATGATTAAAGATGCTGCGGTGCCGGAATGGCAGCTTTTTGATATCAGGGGCAAGCGGACGTGGGAAGACACGGTCACCGCGCTGCCGAAGGAAAAACGGGTGCTCATCAGCTTTAACGAAAAAACCGCTCAGAAGCTCCGTGAAAAAGAGCTGTCGGGCGAGTTTGCCGGGATCACATCGGAATCCGAGGCGAAAGCTCTCCAGCTTGACGGAAAATATGCCGTTTTTCTGGATGTGCCGCCGTCAGCGGATCGCCTGCAGCATTTGCTTGACGGAAAGAAGCCGGAACGGATTTATTTTGTTTTTATCAATCATGAAGAACATTTCCTGTCCTCATTTCCATCGCGGAATGATTTCAAGTGGTTTTACGCATTTCTCTTGAAAAGGGGCGCTTTTGACTTCGGCAAGCATGGTTCAGAGCTTGCGAGACACAGAGGATGGTCAATTGACACAATCAATTTCATGACAAAGGTGTTTTTTGATCTCGGTTTTGTTAAAATAGAAGATGGTGTGCTGTCTGTCGTGAGCGGCGCGAAAAAACGCGACCTGGCAGATTCGCAAACCTATCAGGTAAAACAGCAGCTGATGGAATTAGACCAGAAGCTCAATTATTCCGCAGCCCATGAGCTGAAGGAATGGCTGAATAAGCTGATGAACCAAGGTTCAGAAGCTTATGAAAGTACGAGGAGGACATAGAACAGATGGATCTTAAAAAATACGTAACAATTGTGCCCGATTACCCGAAAGAAGGCGTACAATTTAAAGATATTACGACATTGATGGACAAAGGCGACGTATACCGTTACGCCACTGACCAGATTGTTGAATATGCAAAAGAAAAAGAAATTGATTTAGTTGTCGGGCCTGAAGCGCGCGGCTTTATTATCGGCTGTCCGGTTGCATACGCTCTCGGAGTCGGCTTTGCGCCGGTTCGGAAAGAAGGAAAACTTCCGCGTGAGGTCATTAAAGTCGATTACGGTTTGGAGTACGGAAAAGACGTACTGACAATTCATAAAGATGCGATTCTGCCGGGACAGCGCGTGCTGATTACTGATGACTTGCTTGCAACAGGCGGCACGATCGAAGCAACGATTAAGCTAGTCGAAGAACTGGGCGGCGTCGTAGCCGGTATTGCGTTCTTAATCGAGCTTTCTTACCTTGATGGCAGAGACAAGCTTGACGATTACGATATTTTAACATTAATGAAATATTAACCGCATATGGAAAAAAGCACTCGTGTCAGGGTGCTTTTTTCCTATTATTTCATCATCCTGACAGATTCTTTAGGTGTTTTGAACTTCTGCCCTTTACATCTCTCGTTTTTTTCTTGATAATAAACTAATACAGTTTACATTTAAAAAAGGTGATTCCATGGCGAACGAACAAGTATTGACTGCCGAGCAAGTAATAGATAAAGCGCGCACTTATCTGCCGGAGGAGCAGATTGCGTTTGTTGAGAAAGCTTACCTGTATGCGCAAAACGCGCATCGCGAACAGTACCGCAAATCAGGTGAGCCGTACATCATTCATCCGATTCAGGTGGCGGGGATCCTCGTCGATCTGGAAATGGACCCTTCCACAATTGCGGGCGGATTTCTGCATGACGTGGTAGAGGACACGGATGTCACCCTCGACGACCTGAAGGAAGCATTTTCTGAAGAAGTGGCGATGCTTGTCGACGGCGTGACGAAGCTCGGTAAAATTAAGTATAAATCTCAAGAGGAGCAGCAGGCGGAAAACCATCGAAAAATGTTTGTCGCTATGGCTCAGGATATCAGAGTCATATTGATCAAGCTGGCGGATCGCCTTCACAATATGCGGACGTTAAAGCATCTTCCGCAGGAAAAGCAGCGGAGAATTTCAAATGAGACGCTGGAAATTTTCGCTCCGCTGGCCCATCGGCTCGGGATTTCTAAAATCAAATGGGAGCTGGAAGACACCGCTCTCCGTTATTTGAATCCTCAGCAATATTACAGAATCGTCAACCTCATGAAGAAAAAGCGCGCGGAACGCGAACTTTATGTCGAAGAGGTTGTCAATGAAGTGAAAAAACGCGTCGAAGAAGTGAATATCAAAGCGGACTTTTCAGGACGTCCGAAGCACATCTACAGCATTTACCGCAAGATGGCGCTGCAAAATAAACAGTTCAATGAAATATATGATCTGCTCGCCGTCCGTATTCTTGTCGGAAGCATTAAAGACTGCTACGCCGTACTCGGCATTATTCATACGTGCTGGAAGCCGATGCCGGGCAGATTCAAAGATTATATTGCGATGCCTAAGCCGAATATGTATCAGTCGCTGCATACGACCGTAATCGGGCCTAAAGGCGATCCGCTGGAAGTGCAGATCAGAACGTTTGAGATGCATGAGATCGCTGAATACGGGGTGGCTGCACACTGGGCATATAAAGAAGGCAAGGCTGCAAACGAAGAAGCGACATTTGAGAAAAAACTGTCCTGGTTCCGTGAAATTCTGGAATTTCAAAACGAGTCTACCGATGCGGAAGAATTTATGGAATCGCTGAAAATCGATCTGTTTTCTGACATGGTATACGTATTTACGCCAAAAGGCGATGTCATTGAACTGCCGTCAGGCTCTGTGCCGATTGATTTTTCCTACAGGATCCACTCGGAGATCGGCAACAAAACAATCGGGGCGAAAGTGAACGGAAAAATGGTGACGCTTGACCATAAGCTCCGGACGGGCGACATCGTCGAGATTCTGACGTCCAAGCATTCATACGGTCCGAGTCAAGACTGGGTCAAACTGGCGCAGACGTCCCAGGCGAAACACAAAATCCGCCAATTCTTTAAGAAACAGCGCCGTGAAGAAAACGTCGAAAAAGGCCGTGAGCTTGTCGAGAAAGAAATTAAAAATCTTGATTTTGAAGTGAAAGATGTTTTAACACTCGAAAATCTTCAAAAAGTTGCCGACAAGTTCAATTTCTCTAATGAAGAGGATATGTATGCGGCGGTCGGGTATAACGGCATTACCGCTCTTCAGGTGGCCAACAGGCTCACCGAAAAAGAACGGAAGCTGCGTGATCAGGAAGAGCAGGAAAAAATCGTTCAGGAAGTCACTTCAGAGCCGAAACATTATCCGCAAGGGAGAAAACGGGAAGCGGGTGTGCGCGTAAAAGGCATTGACAACCTTCTCGTCCGCTTGTCGAAATGCTGCAACCCGGTGCCTGGCGACCATATTGTCGGTTTTATTACAAAAGGCCGCGGTGTATCCGTTCACCGGGATGACTGTCCGAACGTCAAAACGAATGAAGCGCAGGAACGTCTGATCCCTGTTGAATGGGAGCATGAATCACAGGTTCAAAGACGCAAAGAATATAACGTTGAGATTGAGATTTTGGGGTATGACCGTCTCGGGCTTTTAAATGAGGTGCTCCAAGCCGTAAATGAGACGAAAACCAACATCTCCTCTGTCTCCGGCAAATCCGACCGCAATAAAGTCGCTACGATTCATATGGCGATTTTTATTCAAAACATCAACCATCTGCATAAAGTGGTCGAGCGGATTAAGCAGATCAGAGACATCTATTCAGTCCGGCGGGTAATGAACTAAAAGGAGCTTGCTATGAAATTAGTTGTTCAGCGTGTAACAGAAGCAAGTGTGACGGTTGACGGCGCTGTCGCCGGCCGGATCGGACCCGGCATTATGGCGCTTGTCGGCATCACTCATGAAGATACAGAAGAAGATGCCGTTTACTTGGCGGATAAAATCGTGAATCTCCGGATTTTTGATGATGAAAGCGGCAAGATGAATTTATCGCTTTTGGATACGGGCGGGGAGATTTTATCCGTTTCCCAGTTTACGCTTTACGGCGAAACGAAGAAAGGGAGACGCCCGAATTTTATGAATGCGGCTAAACCGGATCAGGCAGTGCTCCTTTATGAAAAGTGGAACGAGCTCCTTCGGGAAAAAGGAGTCAAAGTGGAAACCGGAATATTCGGAGCCATGATGGATGTTCAGCTGACGAATTCCGGGCCGATTACATTGATTATGGATTCTAAACAATAAAAAAGCTGCCGTTCGGCAGCTTTTTTTATGATTGAAAATAATGTTCCAATCCGCTTTCAATTCCGTCTGTCACTTTTTCCTGATAAGAGCCGCTATGTATGATTGTTTCTTCTTGCGGTTGGCTGAGATAGCCGAGCTCATACAGCATGGCAGGCCGTTTATTTTCCCTCAGGACGTAATAATCGCCAAACAGAACGCCGCGATCCGGGATAGGGGAACGCTTCACTACTTCAGAATGGACGTCTGAGGCAAGCTGGCGATCCTTAGACGGACTGTAATAATAAGCCGTGCTTCCCCGCGTTGACGTATCGGCATAGCTGTCATAGTGAATGCTGATAAAGGCATCCGCATTCCGGTAATGAGAGGTTGAAACCCTGGCCTGCAGGCTGATAAAAGTATCATCCTGTCTGGTGATATACACGTTTGCACCGGATGCCCGCAATTTTTGGGCCAGCAGCTTAGCGGTTTTAATGGTTACGTTTTTTTCAAACTTTCCGGAGTAGCCGATCGTTCCGCTGTCTTTTCCTCCGTGTCCGGGATCAACGACAATCGTTTTGTTTTTAAGTGAGCCGCTGCCGCCTGACGTGTTGGGAGAAGGTGCTTCGCCTGTTACCTCACCGCTTTTTGACGTTTGTACGACCCAGTTTGCCACGTATGCAGTTTGTCCGTTTTCAAGCCGGACTTCATACCATTTGCCGCTTGAGCCGACAATCGGGTAGGCTGCGCCTTTATCTGCTCTTTTTACGATAGAAGCGGAAGTCGAGGCCGAGCTCCTTAAGTTGGTGCCGCCGTAAACAATATACGCTTTTTTCGAGGAGCCTGAGCCCGCAGAACCGTCTCCCGAGCTGGATGCGCTGTCCGATGAGTCAGAATCCTTTATGATGTAGTGGCTTGCTGCCCAGCCTTTTTGCCCGTTTGCTTCAATTTTCAGCCAGCCGTGGTCTTCACTTAAAATGGAAACCTTTGTTCCGCGTGATAATTTAGTCATAATCGCTGAATCATGTGACGCTGCACTTCTGACATTCAATGAAGAAACGCCGACCGTTCCGCTTTTTGACCCGCTTCGGGCCGAAGTTGCTTTCGTATCCGATCCGCCGCTGTCCGCGGTGACGTATTCGGAAGAAACCCATCCGGTTGTGCCTTGATAAGAAATGTTCACCCATCCGCTGTTCTTGTCCAGCACGGATGCATGTGCACCTTGCGGAAGTTTGCCGATGACTTCATATGATGTCCCCGGGCCTTTTCTGATGCGGAGGTCAGGATCGGTCGAAGTGACCGTTCCGCTTGTTGCGGATGAATTGTCTGCTCCCCCGGCTGTTTTTGATATCAGCCAGGAAACGACCCATCCGGTTTTACCGGGGCTCAGCTGAAGCTGCACCCAGTCTCCCTCTTCTTTAGCGATCGGGTATCTTTCCCCTTTTTTTACTTCAGCCTTAATTCCATAGCTCAGGCCGGGACCGCCTCTGACATTGATCTTGTCTGTCGCGATGACCGCTTCTCCCTCTGCGGCGATTGCGGTGTGGAATGACGGAAGAAGCGCTGTGATGATGACGCCGCATAAAATAAGAGCAAGAGTTCTCTTCTTCATGGCTGTCCTCCTTTCTGAACTAACTAAAATACATTCTTGTATAATATCGTATTTTCCTTGCTGAATGTTAAATAAAAATAAAATGGTTTGTTTATACTAGTCATAAATACAGCGAAAAGGTGTGCAAATCATGAAATATCAACCAAAAATGGGACGCGCGCTGCACGATGCGGAAGGAAATCTGCATTTCAGTGATCAGAGCGATAGAGAAAAGACGGGTTTTCTTGAAGAGACGGCGACGGAGTTCGGTCTCTTATCGAAAGAAGCGGTCGCAAGGAAAAACAGACGGAATAAAACTTGACAGGGGAGTGCAATCCCATTATTATAATAGAAATTGATGTACATAAGTCATGATAACGATTTTGAACCGATAATGGAGAAGAGTAGGTCAGAATGCATGGAGAAGAGAGGAACCGTCCCGGGCTGAAAGCGGATCCGCACTGCATCTTTCTCGAAACAACACTCCGGAGGTTCCCTGCTGAACGCTTTAGCAAGTCATTAGGCAGCGGACGTGAACCTGCGTTAAAGGTCAGAGCGGGGATGCTTCGGCATTCCAACTAGGGTGGCACCACGGGTATAACTCTCGTCCCTACTATACATGTATAGTAGGAGCGGGAGTTTTTTTATTTGAAGAAAGACATTAAGGAGGCCTGTAACATGGCATATCACATTCCAAGAGGCACACAGGACATACTGCCGGGTGAATCAGACAGATGGCAGTTCGTCGAACAAATTATGAGGGAGACGTGCCGCACTTATCAATATAAAGAAATCCGCACGCCGATCTTCGAACATACGGAATTGTTCGCAAGAGGCGTCGGTGAGTCTACAGATATCGTGCAGAAAGAAATGTACACGTTTGAAGACCGTAAAGGGAGAAGCCTGACGCTTCGGCCGGAAGGAACGGCTGCCGCAGTCCGCGCGTTCAATGAAAATAAATTATTTGCGAACCCGGTGCAGCCGACGAAGCTTTATTATGTCGGACCGATGTTCCGTTACGAACGTCCGCAGACGGGGCGTTTCCGCCAATTCTATCAATTCGGAATTGAAGCGATCGGCTCCAAAGATCCGGCCGTGGATGCAGAAGTCATTGCGCTTGCGATGAGTATTTACTGTAAAGCCGGTTTGAAACATGTCAAGCTTGTGCTGAACAGCCTTGGTGACCAGGAGAGCCGCAAATCCTATCGGGAAGCGCTCGTCAAACATTTTGAACCGCGCATCGGAGAATTTTGCTCGGACTGCCAGTCGCGTCTGCACACGAACCCGCTCAGAATTCTTGACTGCAAGAAAGACAGAGAGCATGAACTGATGAAAACGGCTCCGTCCATTCTTGATTACTTAAATGAAGAATCAGCCGCTTATTTTGAGAAAGTAAAACAATACTTAAACGATCTCGGCATCCCGTTCGAAATAGATCCGAACCTTGTCAGAGGGCTTGATTATTATAACCATACCGCTTTTGAAATTATGAGCAATGCCGAAGGATTCGGAGCGATTACAACACTTGCCGGCGGGGGCCGCTATGACGGGCTTGTTGAACAGATCGGCGGACCTGAAGCGCCGGGTATCGGATTTGCGATGAGCATCGAACGTCTGCTGGCAGCCATTGACGCTGAGAAAACAGAGCTTCCCGTCAATCAGGGGATTGACTGCTACATCGTGACGCTCGGAGAAAAAGCGAAGGATTATTCCGTTTCCCTCGTGTACAAACTGAGAGAAGCGGGCATCTCAAGTGAAATCGATTATGAAAATAAAAAGATGAAGGGCCAATTCAAAACGGCTGACCGTCTCGGCGCACGTTTTATTGCGATTTTAGGGGAAGATGAGCTTGCCCAGAATAAAATCAATGTAAAAGATGCGGAAACAGGAGAGCAGCGTGAAGTGGTGTTAGACGAGCTGATACAAGTGTTAAAGGCAGATCAAAAGCAGTGAAGGAGAGGAACGCTATGTTTGGAAGAACATATTATTGTGGCGAGATAACTGAAAAAGCGATTGGCGAAACCGTCAAACTGAAAGGGTGGGTGCAGAAGCGGCGCGATCTCGGCGGCTTGATTTTCATTGATTTGCGTGACCGCTCGGGTATTGTGCAAGTCGTGTTCAACCCTGACGTATCGAAGGAAGCCCTTGCCGCAGCGGAAGCAATCAGAAACGAATATGTGCTTGATATCGAAGGCACGGTTTCTGCCCGTGAAGAAGGCACGGTGAATCCCAACCTGAAAACCGGTAAAATTGAAATCAAAGCTGAAGCGGTGACGGTGCTCAGTACGGCGAAAACGCCTCCGTTTCCGATCAGTGACCAGGCGGCTGACGTTTCTGAAGACGTCCGGTTAAAACACCGCTATTTGGATTTGCGCCGCCCCGCGATGTTTCAAACATTGCAAATGCGCCATCAAGTCACAAAATCCATCCGCCATTTCTTGGATGAAAACGGATTTCTTGATATTGAAACACCGATTTTAACAAAAAGCTCTCCCGAAGGCGCCCGTGATTACTTAGTGCCGAGCCGGGTGCATGAAGGAGAATTTTACGCCCTTCCGCAATCGCCGCAGATTTTTAAACAGCTTCTGATGGTGTCGGGTTTTGAACGGTATTATCAAGTGGCCCGCTGCTTCCGCGATGAAGACTTGCGTGCCGACCGCCAGCCGGAATTTACGCAGATTGATATCGAAATGTCCTTTATGAGTCAAGAGGACATCATGGCTCTGGCGGAAGAGATGATGGCGAAAGTCATGCTTGAAACAAAAGGTGTTGAAGTACCGCTGCCGCTTCCGCGAATGACATATGAAGAAGCGATGAACAGCTACGGTTCCGACAAACCCGATACCCGCTTCGGCATGCTGCTGACGGACGTGTCAGACATAGTGAAAGATACTGAATTTAAGGTGTTCTCATCAGCCGTGGCAAACGGCGGTGTTGTAAAAGCGATCAATGTCAAAGGCGCTGCCGGCGACTATTCCAGAAAAGATATCGATGCGCTCGGCGTTTTTGCCGGAAATTACGGCGCGAAAGGTCTCGCTTGGGTGAAAGTTGAAGCTGACGGCGTAAAAGGCCCGATTGCGAAATTCTTTGATGAAGAGAAGCAGGCAAAACTGGCTGAAGCGCTTGATGCTTCTGAAGGCGATCTGCTCCTGTTCGGCGCTGATAAGTTTGAGGTTGTGGCTCAATCCCTCGGCGCGCTTCGCTTAAAGCTCGGCAAAGAACGCGGCCTGATTGACGAAAGCCTCTTCAACTTCCTGTGGGTTGTGGACTGGCCGTTACTGGAGCATGACGAGGAAGAAGGCCGTTTCTATGCGGCTCACCACCCGTTTACAATGCCTGTCCGTGAAGATCTTGACCTGATTGAAACGGCGCCTGAAGATATGAAAGCGCAGGCTTATGACCTTGTCTTAAACGGCTATGAACTCGGCGGAGGCTCAATCCGTATTTTTGAAAAAGACGTTCAGGAAAAAATGTTCGGGCTTCTCGGCTTTACAAAAGAAGAAGCGGAGGAGGAATTCGGATACCTTCTTGAAGCCTTTGAATACGGCGCCCCTCCGCACGGCGGAATCGCGCTCGGCTTAGACCGTTTGGTTATGCTTCTTGCAGGCCGCACAAACTTAAGAGATACGATCGCTTTCCCGAAAACGGCAAGCGCAAGCTGCCTTCTTACGGAAGCGCCCGGCGAAGTGAGCGAGGCCCAGCTTGAAGAACTTCACCTTTCTGTCAAAAGAAAAGTGAAACAGTAAAGATCAGCAGTTTGTTTCTTGAAAATCAAAATCTGCTGTGATATGATTTTGACAAGTTAAATAAAGTCCTGATGTGTTAGTTGTACACCTAGTTTTGACCGAACATTTTTTTGATTTGGGAGCCCGCATTTTTAAATGGCGTACATGCCTCTTTTCATTCGTTAAGAGGACTTACAAGATTTAAAAAAGGGCACCCACCTGCTGAGAGCGGGTTCAAAACGAAGGAAAGCTGCAACGGCACAATTGGGACTTTATTTTTTGTGCGCTAAAACCAGCGGCTTTTTGACAAGCCGAGTTTATAAAACCAGAATGTGGAGTGAGGTTCTTGTTACATCAGTTTTCCAGAAATGAGCTAGCGATTGGAAAAGAAGGGCTGGACACGTTAAAAAACAGCACGGTGGCCGTTCTCGGCGTCGGCGGAGTCGGTTCATTCGCAGCCGAAGCATTGGCGAGGTCCGGAGTGGGGCGGATCGTGCTTGTCGATAAAGATGATGTTGACATTACAAACGTAAACCGCCAGCTGCATGCGCTCTTGTCGACGGTGGGACAGCCGAAAACAGACTTGATGAAAGCGCGGATCGCGGATATTAATCCGGATTGCGATGTCGTTGCCTTAAAAATGTTTTATACAGAAGAGACATATGAGCAGTTCTTTGAGTATCCGCTTGATTACGTCATTGACGCGTCGGATACGATTCATTATAAAATTCATCTGATGAAAGAATGTCTGAAACGGAATGTTCCGCTGATTTCAAGCATGGGAGCGGCGAATAAAACAGACCCGACACGCTTTCAGATTGCTGATATTTCAAAAACCCATACCGATCCGATTGCCAAAGTCGTCCGCATAAGGCTTCGCAAAGAGGGCATTAAAAAAGGCGTACAGGTCATTTTTTCTGATGAAAGCCCGATCGTCATCCGTGAAGACGTCAGAAAAGAAGTCGGGAATGATGAAGCGAAAATCCGCAAAGCGCAAATGCCGCCGTCTTCCAACGCCTGGGTTCCGTCAGTGGCCGGCCTGATTATGGGCGGACATGTTGTCATGGAGCTCTTAAAGGACATCGACATTAAACGGGTTAAAGATAAATAAAAAGAAAAACAGCCTTCTTCAGGAAAGGCTGTTTTTTATTTGAATCCGCCGTTTACACGAAAGATTTTGGCCGGTATCAAAAAAGACAAGAACACATAGGATGTCCTTGTCCGGTTATTTTTTCTGCTTCATCAGTTTTTCATACACTTGCTTTATGGCGGCTTCAAATTTCCCCGTTTGTTTCGGTTTATAGTATTGCTTGTTTTTTAACGGATCGGGCAAATATTGCTGTTCGACCCATCCGTTTTCGAAATCGTGAGGATATTGATAGCCGATCCCGCGTCCGAGCTCTTGGGCCCCTTTATAGTGGGCGTCTTTTAGATGTTTCGGCACATCGCCGATTTTACCCGTTCTGATGTCTTTGAGCGCCTCATCAACGGCTGAGATGGCGGAGTTTGATTTTGGCGAGAGGCATAATTCGATTACCGCATTGGCCAGCGGAATTCTCGCTTCCGGAAAGCCGATCCGTTCTGCGGTCTGAATCGCGCTCAGCACCCGGGGGCCTGCCTGCGGGCTTGCGAGGCCGATATCTTCATAGGCGATCACGAGAAGCCTTCTTGATATGCTTTCAAGGTCTCCGGCTTCGATCAGACGGGCCAGATAATGAAGGGCGGCGTTTGCGTCCGAGCCTCGGATCGATTTTTGGAAGGCGGATAAGACGTCATAATGCGCATCGCCGTTTT
Source organism: Bacillus sp. LR--39 (assembly GCF_053613335.1). Lineage (NCBI taxonomy): Bacteria > Bacillati > Bacillota > Bacilli > Caryophanales > Bacillaceae > Bacillus > Bacillus sp. LR--39. The sequence goes on from NZ_JBSIOT010000001.1 coordinate 320,416, forward strand.
TATCATGAGTATAGCTTTTTTTCTGCAGACATTCTTCCGCCGTTTCCCGTGTAATCCGGACCGTGCCGTCGCTTGATTCCTTTGTGGAGAGCACGGCAAGCTCCAGTGCGTTCAAAGCGGAGCGGACGTCTCCCCCGCACCCTTGTGCGAAATGATCCATCGCGTCGTCGTCCACCGAAACGCTGTAAGAACCGAGTCCCCGGTGTTCATCTGTGAGCGCTCTTTTCAATGCCTGCTTGATCAGATCGGGTGTTAACGGTTCAAGCTCAAATATCTGGGTACGGCTTCTGATGGCCGGGTTAATGGCATGATAAGGGTTGGCGGTCGTCGCGCCGATTAAAATAATCATGCCGTTTTCTAAATAGGGCAGCAGAAAATCCTGCTTTCCCTTATCAAGCCTGTGCACTTCGTCAAGGATTAAAATGACCTGGCCTGACATTTTCGCTTCCTGTACGACAATCTCCATGTCTTTTTTATTATGAATGACGGCATTCAATTTCCTGAATGCGATGCTTGTCGATCCTGCGATCGCTGTGGCGATGGATGTTTTTCCGATGCCCGGCGGTCCGTACAGGATCATGGATGATAAGTGCTTTGCACGCACCATTCTGCCGATGATTTTATCTTCTTTGACCAAATGTTCCTGGCCGATAATGTCTTCAATATTGGCAGGCCGCATCCGATACGCCAGTGGTTTCATGAACATCTCTCCTTACATATACAGGGTAACGGAAAACGGACGATTAGAAAAGCGAATTGCGGCGGGCCCCGTGTTTCAATGAAAATTAGGATAAGTTATGTTATAATAACAGTTGGTCTATAAGATACTAAACAGATTATTCATATCCATTTACTTGTATAAATTAACAATTAGAATTGACTGGGGTGTTCATATTGAAAATATCGACAAAGGGAAGATACGGGCTCACCATTATGATTGAATTGGCGAAAAAGCACGGAGACGGTCCGACGTCGCTCAAAAGCATCGCCCAAACAAACAGCCTTTCTGAGCATTACTTGGAACAGCTTGTATCACCGCTCAGAAACGCCGGACTCGTAAAAAGCATCAGAGGCGCTTACGGGGGTTACGTGCTCGGGGGCCAGCCTGAAGAGATAACGGCCGGAGATATTATCAGAGTGCTGGAAGGGCCGATCAGCCCGGTAGAAGTGCTTGAGGATGAAGAGCCTGCCAAGCGGGAGTTATGGATCCGCATCCGCGACGCTGTAAAAGACGTGCTGGACAGCACGACGTTAGAAGACCTTGCGAGCTACACGGACGGCGAGCAGGAAGCTTATATGTTCTATATTTAAACCAGAGGTGTACAGACAATGGAACGGATTTATTTAGATCATGCCGCGACTTCCCCGATGGATGAGCGTGTGCTCGAAGAGATGAAGCCCCATTTCTTCGGCAGTTTCGGCAACCCGTCAAGCATTCATTCATTCGGGAGAGAATCCCGGAAATGGGTCGATGAAGCGAGAGCGGACATCGCGCGCGAAATCAGTGCGAAAGAACAGGAAATTATTTTTACAAGCGGCGGCACGGAGGCTGATAATTTAGCGATTTTCGGAACGGCTGCCGCCCGGAAGAATGAAGGAAAGCATATCATTACGACCGCTGTTGAGCATCATGCTGTGTTGCACGCCTGCGAAAAGCTGGAAGAAGACGGCTTTGAGGTGACATACCTCATCCCCGGCCCTTCAGGACGGATCAGTGCAAATCAGGTGAAAGAAGCGCTCCGTGATGATACAATCCTTGTTACCGTCATGTATGGCAATAACGAAGTCGGAACCATTCAGCCGATTGACGAAATCGGAGAGCTGTTAAGCGGGCATCAGGCCTATTTTCACACAGATGCCGTCCAGGCATTCGGTTATATGTCGATTGACGTGAAAAAAAGCAGAATTGACATGCTGTCTGTTTCAGGTCACAAGCTTAACGGGCCTAAAGGGACAGGCTTTTTATATGTAAATCAAGAGGTGAAGCTGTCACCGATTCTTCTCGGGGGAGAGCAGGAACGAAAGCGCCGCGCGGGGACGGAAAATGTACCGGGCATCGCCGGCTTAAAAGAAGCGGTCGTCCTTTCAAACCGTGAGAGGGAAGAGAAAACAGCGAAGTATAAGGAGTTTAAGAACATTATCATGAGCACGCTGGAAAAATCCGGCGTAACAGCGGAGGTGAACGGAGATGCCGAGAAATGCCTGCCTCATATTTTAAACCTTTACTTTCCCGGTGTGCCGGTGGAAGCGCTGCTGGTCAATCTTGACATGGAAGGCATTGCCGTCTCCAGCGGATCTGCTTGTACAGCGGGATCCGTTCTTCCGTCCCATGTGCTTACGGCCATGTTCGGAAGTGAGAGCGGCAGGCTGACTTCGTCAATCCGTCTCAGCTTCGGCCTCGGCAATACGGCGGAACAAATCGAAACAGCCGCCGAAAAGCTTGCCGCCGTCGTTAAACGGCTTGCTTAAAACGGCGGACTTACGTTTTTAATGGAGTGAATGCAAATGGAAAAACGGCCGGAGGATACAAGAGTCGTAGTCGGCATGTCCGGCGGCGTGGACTCTTCCGTGGCGGCCCTTCTGCTGAAGGAGCAGGGCTACGATGTAATCGGAATCTTTATGAAAAACTGGGATGATACGGACGAAAACGGTTTTTGCACGGCGACGGAAGATTATGAAGACGTCATCCGGGTCTGCAACCAGATCGGAATTCCGTATTATGCCGTCAATTTTGAAAAGCAATATTGGGAAAAGGTATTTCAATATTTCCTTGATGAATATAAAGCCGGAAGAACCCCCAATCCGGATGTCATGTGCAATAAAGAAATTAAGTTTAAGGCTTTCTTGGATCATGCTCTGTCACTCGGCGCGGATTATCTTGCGACGGGCCATTACGCCCGCGTGGACAGAAGCGCAGGTACAGTGCGCATGCTCCGCGGCCTGGATGAAAACAAGGACCAGACTTATTTTCTGAATCAGCTCAATCAGGAACAGCTCAGCAAAGTCATGTTCCCGATCGGTGATCTGCAAAAAAGCCGCGTGCGGGAAATCGCCAAAGAAGCGGAACTTGCGACAGCTGCGAAAAAAGACAGCACGGGAATCTGCTTTATCGGCGAACGCAACTTTAAAACGTTTCTCAGCCAATATCTCCCCGCTCAGCCGGGCGATATGATGACAATGGACGGAGAAGTAAAAGGGCGTCATGACGGTCTGATGTATTATACAATCGGACAGCGCCACGGTCTTGGAATCGGCGGAAGCGGCGAGCCGTGGTTCGCCGTCGGTAAAGATCTTGAAAAAAACATTCTGTATGTTGATCAAGGATTCCATAATCCGCTTCTGTATTCCGATAAGATCACGGCGACAAATGTCAGCTGGACGCGTCCCGGTCTGATGGACGGCGGCGAAATGACATGCACGGCGAAATTCCGCTACCGTCAGGAAGATCACAAAGTAACGGTGAAAATGACGGGTGATGATGAAGCGGAAGTCATTTTTGACGGGCAGGTACGCGCCGTTACGCCGGGACAAGCCGTCGTTTTTTATGACGGAGAAGAGTGCCTCGGCGGCGGAACGATAGATGACGTTTATAAAGACGGAACAAAACTGTGGTACGTATAACACATGTAAAAAACCTCAACTCGCATGTTGGGGTTTTTTAGCGAAAGGAAGTTAAAAATGGATTATAATAAAATCGGGATTGACGCCATGCAGGAGGGCGATTTTGAAAAAGCGGCAGAGGCTTTTACGAAAGCGATTGAGGAAAACGGGCAAGATCCGGTGCCGTATATCAACTTCGCAAATCTGCTTTCTTCTGTGAACGAACTCGAACGGGCGCTTGCATTCTATAACAGAGCGCTCGAATTGGACAATTCGGCGGCAGCCGCTTATTACGGTGCGGGAAACGTATATGTGATGAAAGAATCGTTTTCCGAAGCGAAGGATATGTTTGAAAAAGCGCTTCGCTCCGGAATGGAAAACGGAGATTTGTTTTATATGCTGGGGACCGTTCTCGTTAAATTAGAGCGGCCGAAGCTTGCACTGCCGTATTTGCAGCGTGCCGTTGAATTAAACGAAAATGACACGGAAGCACGCTTCCAGTTCGGAATGTGTCTCGCAAATGAAGAAATGCTGGATGAAGCTCTGACGCAGTTTGAGACGGTGATCGAGCAGGACCCAAGCCACGCGGACGCATTTTATAATGCCGGAGTCGCTTACGCGTACAAAGAAAATCGTGAAAAGGCGCTTGAGATGCTGGAAGGCGCAATCGGCATACAGCCTGATCATATGCTTGCGCTTCATGCGAAACAGCTTATCACCCAGTCGTAACAAAAGGAGGGAAGGCTCGTGGATCAGCTGAACATCGAAGAACAGCCGTATGTAAAAGGCATCATTCATACGGTCATTTATCATAATGACACCAACCTGTATACAGTGCTGAAAGTCAAAGTTGCAGAAACGTCTGAGGCGATCGAAGACAAGGTCGTATCCGTAACGGGCTACTTCCCTCTGCTGCAAGAAGATGAGACCTACACATTTTATGGAAAAACCGCCACGCATCCTAAGTTCGGCCTGCAATTTCAGGCTGAACACTTTAAAAAAGAAATTCCGACCACAAAAGAAGGGATCATTCACTACTTATCAAGTGATCTGTTTGAAGGAATCGGAAAAAAAACGGCGGAAGAAATCGTCAAAAAGCTCGGAGACGGCGCGCTCAATAAAATTCTGACGGATGCGTCGGTGCTTTACGATGTGCCGAAAATGTCGAAAAAGAAAGCGGATAAGCTTGCCGGAGAGCTGCAGCGGCATCAGGGGCTGGAGCAGATTATGATCTCTCTGAACCAATACGGTTTCGGGCCCCAGCTATCAATGAAAATATATCAGGCCTACGAAACGGAAACCCTGGAGAAAATTCAGGAAAATCCTTATCAGCTTGTAAAAGACGTTGAAGGCATCGGCTTTGTGAAAGCTGACGAGCTGGGCGGAAAAATGGGTCTGTCAGGAAACCACCCGGAGCGGATCAAAGCGGCAATCTTATATACGATTGAATCGACCTGTCTTTCAGAAGGCCATACGTACATAGAGACAAAGCAGCTGATTATCAATACGCAAACGCTCCTGAATCAGTCAGCTGAAGGCGGCCGCGTCACAGAAATGGATGCGGCTGACGGCATCATCGCCCTCGGGGAGAGTAAGGATATCGTCATTGAAGGAGAGCGCTGCTATTTTCCGTCCTTGTTTTACGCCGAACAAAATGTCGCAAAACGCGTGCTCGACATTGCGGCTCAGACGGAGTATGCCGATCAATTTCCTGAATCGGAATTTCTGCTTGCACTCGGTGAACTGGAAGAACGGATGAATGTTCAATACGCACCAAGCCAAAAGGATGCCATTCAAAAAGCGCTGTCTTCACCGATGCTTTTATTGACCGGAGGACCCGGGACGGGGAAAACGACCGTTATTAAAGGAATCGTGGAATTATACAGTGAACTGCACGGAGTATCGCTTGACCCCGGTGATTATAAAAAAGACGAGGCGTTTCCGCTGCTGCTTGCCGCGCCGACGGGAAGAGCCGCAAAACGGATGAGCGAATCTACGGGTCTGCCGGCTGTTACGATTCACAGGCTGCTCGGCTGGAATGGCGCTGAAGGCTTTACCTACAATGAAGATCAGCCGATTGAAGGGAAACTGATTATTATAGACGAAGCGAGTATGCTCGATATCTGGCTCGCCAGCCATTTGTTTAAGGCGCTTCCTAAGCACATTCAGCTCATTGTCGTCGGTGATGAAGACCAGCTTCCTTCAGTCGGACCGGGGCAGGTGCTCAGAGACCTTTTGGCTTCTGAGGTGCTGCCGACCGTGCGCCTGACAGATATTTACCGTCAGGCTGAAGGATCATCCATTGTGGAACTTGCGCATGATATGAAAAAAGGACTGCTTCCAAAGGGGCTGACCGCGCCGACAAAGGACCGCTCATTTATCCGCTGTAATTCTTCACAGATTAAAGAAGTCGTGGATCAGGTCGTTTCGAACGCGTTAAAAAAGGGGTATACCTCCAGGGATATTCAAGTGCTTGCCCCGATGTACAGGGGAAAAGCGGGAATTAACGAGCTGAATATGCTTCTTCAAGACATCATGAATCCGCCGAAAGAAAAAAGGCGGGAGCTGAAATTCGGTGATGTCGTCTACAGGACGGGCGATAAAATATTACAGCTTGTCAACCAGCCGGAAAACAATGTGTTTAACGGCGATATCGGCGAAATCGTGTCCATTTTTTATGCCAAAGAAAATACGGAAAAAGAAGACATGGTCGTCGTCTCGTTTGACGGCAACGAAATCACCTTTACGAAAAAGGATTTCAGCCAGTTTACCCACGCTTACTGCTGTTCCATTCATAAGTCGCAGGGAAGCGAATTCCCTATTGTCGTCCTGCCTGTCGTCAAAGGCTACTATCGAATGCTCAGGAGAAATCTGCTTTATACCGCCATAACAAGAGCGAAAAAATTTCTGATTCTTTGCGGAGAAGAAGAAGCGCTTGAATGGGGCGTCAAAAACAATGATGCCACCGTCAGACAGACGTCGCTTAAAAACAGGCTCACAGAGCAGACTGAAGAGATGGATGCAGAACTGGCCGCCCTGCAAAAAGAGCTGCCGTTCAGTGTACATGATGCGAACATCGGAATGGAAGGCATCACGCCGTTTGACTTTATGGAAGAAAAAGCGTAAATAAAACCCGGAGCATAAACATGCGCCGGGTTTTCGCCTGTGGAAGTCATTTCAAAGTATGCTGCCCGGCTTCTTGGCAAAACCTATACGTGTTCAACAAAAGGTGGTTGATCACACTTTGAGAACATGCCATGCAGCTGAAGGACGAACAGTATATGACGAAAACGGGCGCAGTCTCGGGATGATATCGGATGTATGTTTCTCTCTGGACGGCCGGTTTCTCGGTTTCGTTCTGGAGCAGAAACGCCTGTTTCACAACCGCCATCTTTTTTTAGAGGCAAGTGATATAAAAGAGATGGAACAAGAAGCCGTAGCTTCCGGTCATGCTCATTTGCAGCCTTTGCCGAAGAGCTGTTTCACCTTTGAACAGATTAAGATGCAGCCGGTGAAATCGCCTGATGGTGAAATGTTCGGTTTACTGGAAGATGTATACTTTTGTTTGGACAAGGGCATAATCGTAGCATATGAACTCTCGGACGGCTTCTTTTCAGATCTGGCTGGCAGACGCCAAGTGCGCCGCGCCGCCGATACGCTTATTGAAGCGGGGAAAGAAGGCATCGTCCTGAACGGATAAGAGGTGTAGTCTGTGCTTGTATGTCCGAACTGCAAAAGTAAAGATATCGGCAAAATCGGCGTAAACCAATACTATTGCTGGGGCTGCTTCATTGAGCTGACGGTGGCCAAAGGCAAAATTGCAACACATCAAGTAGAGGAAGACGGTACATTAAGCAGTCTTGATGATTTGTTTTCTGAAGACGAACGCAGTATCAATTTTTAAAGTTGAAAGGAGATACGCGCGATGGGCAGAACAATGACCTCTCTGTTGGCTTTAGGAGCTGGAGCCGTTATGTATCGTATGGCTTCTCAGTCCGATATGCTGAATAAAAAAGGTATGAAACGGATGAGAAGACGAGTCATGAAAATGTTTTAAGCAGAAAAAAGGATACTTCTCCGGAAGTATCCTTTTTACGTTTGTCTCGCTTCCAGCCGTCTGGCCGCGAGAGACAGGCTGTAATTGACCGCGAAATACATCAGGGCCGCCAGCAGAAAGATCGGGAAAAAATACCCTCCGTCAGCGCTTTGTCCGTTTAAAATCTGCGCGTTATGAATCAGTTCGGGCAGAGCGATGACGACCGCAAGTGACGTATCCTTTAATAAAGAAATAAACTGGCTCACAATCGGAGGAACCATACGCCTGAGCGCCTGCGGCATGACGACGAGAAAAAGAGTCTGCGTGTACGTCAGTCCTGAAGAACGCGCCGCTTCAATCTGTCCTTTGTCAACGGATTGCAAACCGCTTCTGATGATTTCTGACAGCATGGCCGATTCAAAAATCGTAAGCGCCGTAATGGCGGCCGCGGTAATTTCCAGTTTGATCCCGATTTCCGGAAGGGCAAAAAACGTAAAGAAAATGATTAATAACAGCGGCAGGTTGCGGATGGTTTCCACAATGGCCGCTATACTGCCCGAAACGATAGGAATTTTCGCATAGCGCAAAGTGCCGGCGGCAAGCCCGAAAATAAAACTCAGGACAATGGAGATCAGCGCAACATAAAGTGTGACCAAAAAGCCGTCCCATAAAAACAGCAGATGGTCAGGTGTATAGGCGCCGCTAAAATCCATGTTTTTCACTCTCCTTTTCTAATAACTCTTTCCGAGACGTCTTTCCAAATAGTGAACCCCGATGCTGAGCGGGATCGTTAATACCAAATAAAAAAGCGCGACGAAAATATAGACATCAAACACGACAAGAGTGCTTGAGGAAACGAGATCCGCCTGATACATCAAATCGAGTCCCGCCACCACTCCGAGTATTGATGAGTTTTTGACAAGGTTGAGAAATTGGTTTCCGAGCGGGGGAATCACGATTTTTACGGCCTGAGGAAGAATGACGTATCTCATCGCCTGACTGTAGGTGAAGCCTGACGATCTGGCCGCTTCCATCTGCCCTTTGGAGACAGTCTGAATTCCGGCTCTGATGGCTTCTGCGATAAAGGCGGACGTATAAATCGTAAGCGCAATCGTTCCCGCCTGAAAGCCGTCCAGTCTCAGCCCGGCGTTCGGAAGTCCGAAATAAAAAACGAATGTGATGAGGAGAAGCGGGATGTTCCGGATAAATTCCACATACGCAGTGCCGATCCATTGAAGGGGTTTGAAAGCCGTGATTCTCATGACTGCGATCAGAACGCCCAGCGCAAAACTGCCTGCCAGCGCGACGAAGCTCGCAAGCAATGTGTGCAGGAAACCGTCCATATACATATCGAAGTTTTCCGTTAAAATTGAAAAGTTCATCTATGTCACTCCTTATAAAACGGGGATGAGCATGGCTGCTCATCCCGCGGTCCTTTCTATTTTGCCGGTTCTTCTTTAATCCATTTTTTATAGATTTTTTCGTACCTGCCGTCGGCTTTCATTTTTTTCAAAGAGGCGTTGATTTCCTTGATGAGTCCGGATTGGCCTTTTTTGACGGCGATTCCGTAAGGTTCATCGGTGAAGGTTTCGCCTGTCAGCTGATATTGTTTATTTTCATCTGCCATGCCGTATAAAATCGCATTATCGGTTGTGAGCGCATCTCCCTGTCCCGCTTTAAGCGCAGTGAACGCTTCGGCGTAATTTTCAAATTCCAGCACTGAGGCGTCAGGCGCTTTTTCTCTGATGTTTTGTGAGGAAGTAGAGCCTTTTACCGCCAATACTTTTGAGCCTTTTCCCAGGTCTTCGGTGCTTTTGATGCTGCTTCCTTTTTTGACGAGCAGGGATTGCCCGGCTTCAAAATAAACATCCGAGAAATCAACTTCTTTTTTCCGCTCATCCGTTATCGTCATCGTGGCGGTGATGGCATCGATATCGCCGTTTTGCAGCATCGGAATTCTCGTTTTTGACGTCACTTCTTTAAATTCCGCTTTCTTCTCATCCCCCAGAATATCTTTTGCGAGCTGTTTTGAGATATCAATATCGAAGCCTTCAATATCACCGGAGCTTGGGTTTTTCAGCCCGAATAACCTCGTGTCGGTTTTGACGCCGAAGATGATTTTGTCTCTGTCTTTAATAGAGGCTAACGTGTCTTTTCCCGTTCCTTTTGAATCCCCGGACGTTTCTTTCCCTCCGCAGGCTGCCAGCATAAAGACGGCCAGCAGTGATATTAATCCGAATGACAACCATTTTGTTACGCGTGACATAAGCGCTCCTCCGTTTCTTTTCAGTGATTTAAAATACGGCTTAAGAATAAACGCGCCCTCTCTTCACGGGGGCTTTCGTAAAATTCAGCCGGTGCAGCTTCTTCTAAGATGGCTCCGCCGTCGATAAACACGATGCGGTCCGCCACTTCTTTTGCGAATCCCATTTCATGTGTGACGACTGCCATGGTCATGCCTTCCTTTGCGAGTGTTTTCATGACATCCAGCACTTCCCCGATCATTTCCGGATCAAGCGCGGATGTGGGTTCATCAAACAGCATAATTTCGGGCTTCATCGCAAGCCCCCTGGCGATGGCGACACGCTGCTGCTGGCCGCCCGAAAGCTGTGAAGGATAAGCGTCCGCTTTTTCCGGTATACCGACTTTTTTCAAATAGTATAAGGCCGTTTCTTTTGCTTCTTCTATTGATTGCTTTAGCACTTTGATCGGTGCGAGCATGATGTTTTGCAGAACGGTTTTGTGCGGGTACAGATGAAAATGCTGAAACACCATGCCGATATTGCGGCGGACCTGATTTATATCCGTTTTCTTGTCATGGATGGAGACGCCGTTTACCGTTAAGGCGCCTCCATCAACTGTTTCCAGCTGATTAATGCAGCGGAGAAGCGTGCTTTTTCCCGATCCTGAAGGTCCGATGATAACGACGACTTCCCCTTTTTTAATGTGCAGATTAATGTTTTTCAGCACGTGGAAATGTCCGTAGTGCTTATTTACATCCTGAAATGAAATCATGGCCATCCTCCTTAAAAAAACATGAGTCATATTGACTGGACAGTTTTTGAAATCCTTTAACACATTACGATGGTTATACAGATTTTTATGAATATTATTTAGATTATTTCGTAATTTCTGATAATTATTTCCGTCAAGAGGTCTGCGTCATAAGGCGGAGTTTATGAAACGGGAATAATTCCGGCTTTCTGTCAAAAGATAAAGCAAGAGGTGAAACGTCATGCTTCAAAAACCGCTGCAGCTCTTAATGTGGACGGCTGTATGTCTGCTCGTTTTGTTAACAGTGTATGTCTTTTGCATGCTCGATATGTTATGGTCTCCCATTTGGCTTGTTATAAAATCTCTCTTTATTCCTATATTCATCGCAGTATTTATTGCTTATCTTTTACTTCCGATTACTGAATGGCTTCATAGAAAAGGGATGCCTAGAACTTTAAGCCTGCTTCTGATTTATTGCCTGTTTTTCGGCGGAATCGGCTGGGGGGTTTATAAAGGGGTTCCTGTTTTAATTGAACAGCTGCAGGATCTGTCTGAGAGCATTCCCGGTCTTGCCAAAAACTACAACAGTATACTGAAGCATCTGCACAATCACACGGATCATTGGCCTGACGGCATGCACCATCGGATGGACAAAATGATTCAGCAGACAGAAACGTTTCTTGCCGGCACGATTGAAAGCACGATCAGAAGCATCCGTTTCGTGCTTGATTATATCCTGATCGCGGCGACGATTCCTTTTCTCGTGTTCTATATGGTGAAGGATATAGACGTCATGAAAAAGACAGTCTGGTATTTGACGCCGAAGTCCTGGAGGAAAAGGGGGAGTGAATTTCTGCGGGATGTGGACGATTCTCTCGGTGATTACATCCGCGGTCAGCTTCTCGTTTGTTTTTTGCTCGGGTTAATAGCCGGCGTTTCATTTTGGCTGTTCGGGCTTCCTTATCCGCTGATCTTAGGTCTTGCCATCGGGATTACGAATGTCATCCCGTATTTCGGTCCGTTTATCGGCGCTGTACCGGCGCTGCTCCTTTCGCTGGCGATTTCTGCTAAAGCTGTGATCATCGTAATCGTCACCATTTTTATTCTGCAATTTATAGAAGGAAACATTTTGAGCCCGCTTATTGTCGGGCGCAGTCTCAGAATGCACCCCGTCGTGATCATGCTGGCGCTCCTTGCCGGAGGAGAGCTCGCGGGCATTCCCGGCATGATTCTCGCTGTTCCGGCGGCAGCCGTTTTAAAAGTGACGGCCATACACTTTTTGCGGATCAGGACGGAACATTGACATTCGGGTTCTGCTTGTCTATAATTTCGAGTAGAATACATACGAATCTCGAGTGACGGATATGAGTACGCCGAAGCCCTGTTTAAGAGAGAAGCTCCGATACGCTGAAAGGAGCTTCAGCAGAAGATCGGCGGAAGCTAATCCTGAGTGCAGTTAAAGGCTGCCGCAGTCCTGCGTTACGGGATGAAAGGTGACAGGCCTTTTTCGGCCTGTAATCAGGGTGGTACCGCGAGACAGCTCTCGTCCCTGTGTGAACGCATGGTTTGCATAGGGAGAGAGCTTTTTTGCTGTCGCAAAAGAGAATTTCGGGTAGTGATAAGGAGGAATATAGATGAAACACTTAACTTCTGCTGAAGTGCGTCAAATGTTTTTAGATTTCTTTAAAGAAAAAGGCCATGCCGTTGAACCGAGCGCCTCATTGGTTCCGCATGAAGATCCGTCTTTATTATGGATCAACAGCGGCGTTGCGACGCTGAAAAAATACTTTGACGGCCGCGTTGTGCCGGAGAATCCGAGAATTGTAAACGCGCAAAAATCAATCCGAACAAATGATATTGAAAATGTGGGGAAAACGGCGCGCCACCACACGTTCTTTGAGATGCTCGGAAACTTTTCCATCGGTGATTATTTTAAAGAAGAAGCCATCACGTGGGCATGGGAGTTTTTAACGAGCGAAAAGTGGATCGGCTTTGATCCGGAGCTGCTGTCTGTAACGGTTCACCCTGAGGATGAAGAAGCTTATACGCTATGGGCGGAAAAAATCGGCGTTCCGGAAGAAAGAATCATTCGTCTGGAAGGGAACTTCTGGGATATCGGCGAAGGCCCGAGCGGACCGAATACGGAAATTTTCTATGACCGCGGCGAGAAATACGGCAATGACCCGTCAGATTCTGAATTGTATCCGGGCGGCGAAAATGATCGTTATCTTGAAGTATGGAATCTGGTATTCTCAGAGTTCAACCACAACCCGGACGGCACATACACACCGCTTCCGAAGAAAAACATTGATACGGGCATGGGGCTTGAACGGATGGTCTCCGTGATTCAGGATGTCCCGACAAACTTTGACACTGATTTGTTTATGCCGATTATTGAAGCAACAGAGCGCATTTCCGGAGATGCTTACGGAAAGGATGCAGTGAAGGATACGGCCTTTAAAGTGATCGCCGATCATATCAGAACGGTCGCATTTGCGGTAAGCGACGGAGCTCTGCCGTCAAATGAAGGGCGCGGGTATGTACTGAGACGCCTCTTGCGCCGGGCAGTGCGATACGCGAAAACCATCGGGATCAGCCGTCCGTTTATGTACGAGCTGGTACCGACTGTTGCAGGAATTATGGACGCTTTCTATCCGGAGGTGAAAGAAAAGCAAGAGTTTATAGCCAAAGTCATCAAAACGGAGGAAGAGCGCTTCCACGAAACATTAAACGAAGGTCTGGCCATTTTATCCGACGTGATAAAGAAAGAGAAGGAAAAAGGCAGCGGCATCATCTCCGGAAAAGACGTATTCAAACTGTACGATACGTACGGATTCCCGGTTGAATTAACGGAGGAATACGCGGAAGATGAGCAAATGAAAGTTGACCATAAAGGCTTTGAAGCCGAAATGGAAAAACAGCGTGAACGGGCGAGAAATGCGCGCCAAGATGTAGGAAGCATGCAGGTGCAGGGCGGCGCATTGCGCGACATTACCGCAGAAAGCACATTTGTCGGCTACAGTGCCGTAAAAGCTGAAGCGAAGGTGATCGAGCTTCTTCATGACGGGCAATTAATCAGCGAGGCGCATGAAGGGGATACCGTCCAAATCCTTCTCGACAAAACGCCTTTCTATGCTGAAAGCGGCGGACAGATCGGTGACAGAGGAGTGCTGAGAAGCGAGCAGGCTGTCGTAACCATTAAGGACGTGAAAAAAGCTCCGAACGGTCAGCATGTACACGAAGGCACGGTGGATAGCGGCACGATTCAAAAAGGCGCAAGCGTGACGGCTGAAGTTGAAGATCAAATGAGAAGCGGCGTGGTGAAAAACCATACGGCAACCCACCTTCTGCACCAGGCGCTGAAAGACGTTCTCGGCACACATGTCAACCAAGCGGGTTCACTCGTTACCGAAAATCGCCTGCGTTTTGACTTCTCTCATTTCGGTCAAGTGACGAAAGAAGAACTTGAACGCATTGAAGGAATCGTCAACGAAAAAATCTGGGAGAGCATTCCGGTAGCGATTGATTTGAAACCGATCAATGAAGCGAAAGAAATGGGCGCGATGGCCCTGTTCGGCGAGAAATACGGCGATATCGTCCGCGTCGTACAAGTCGGAGATTACAGCCTTGAGCTTTGCGGCGGATGCCATGTCACGAATACGGCAGAAATCGGCCTGTTTAAAATCGTATCCGAATCAGGGATCGGCGCAGGGACGCGAAGAATCGAAGCCGTAACAGGAAAAGGCGCTTATCAGGAAATGAACAGCCAGCTCAGCCTTCTGCAGCACGCTGCGGACGAGCTGAAATCAAACGTAAGAGACGTACCGAAGCGAATTCAGTCTCTTCAAGCAGAGCTGAAGGAAGCGCAAAGAGAAAATGAATCATTGCTCAGCAAACTTGGCAATGTGGAAGCCGGAGCCATTTTGTCTAAAGTAAAAGACATCGGCGGCGTAAAAGTGCTGGCTGAAAAAGTAAATGCGAAAGACATGAACCACCTTCGCACTATGGTGGATGATCTGAAAGCGAAGCTCGGTTCTGCGGTCATTATTCTCGGCGCCGTGCAAAACGAGAAAGTCAACCTTTCAGCAGGCGTGACGAAAGACCTGATCGAAAAAGGCCTTCATGCCGGCAAAATGGTCAAACAAGCTGCTGAAGTCTGCGGAGGCGGAGGCGGAGGCCGTCCGGACATGGCGCAGGCCGGCGGAAAGCAGCCTGAAAAATTGGAAGAGGCGCTGGCATCTGCGGAAGATTGGATAAAATCCGTTTTATAATCCTTTCAACTAGTGTAGAATGATGATAAGATGAGGACCTCAGGCTGAACTTTGCCTGCGAATTTGGGAAAGAGGTGCAAAACGGTGAGCTCGTTTGATAAAACGATGAAATTTAATTTCTCCGATGATTCTGCTGAAACAAACGTCGAAGAAGTGCTGAATACGGTATATGATGCGCTTCAGGAAAAGGGGTACAATCCTATCAACCAGATTGTCGGATACTTGCTGTCTGGAGATCCTGCATACATTCCTAGGCATCGCGACGCCCGGAACTTAATTCGCAAACTGGAACGTGACGAATTAATCGAGGAATTGGTAAAATCCTATCTAGAACAGCATAAAGAGGCGTAAATACATTCATGAGAATATTGGGACTTGATCTTGGAACGAAAACACTCGGCGTAGCTTTAAGCGATGAAATGGGCTGGACCGCTCAGGGCATTGAGACGATAAAAATAAACGAGGCTGAAGGAGATTACGGTCTGGACCGTTTATCCGAGCTGATGAAAGACTATAATGTAGAGAAGATCGTGCTCGGTTTTCCGAAAAACATGAACGGGACGATCGGTCCGAGAGGCGAAGCCAGCCAAACATTTGCGAAACTGCTTGAAACAGCGTACAATGTCCCTGTTGTGCTATGGGACGAGCGTCTGACGACGATGGCGGCTGAAAAAATGCTGATCGCGGCTGACGTCAGCAGGCAAAAACGAAAAAAAGTCATTGATAAAATGGCGGCTGTCATGATACTTCAAGGATATCTGGACAGTTTAAACTAAGAGGTGAAAAGAAATGGAACACGGCGAAAAACACATTACAATTGTCGATGATCAAGGCAACGAACAGCTTTGCGAAGTACTGTTCACATTTGAAAACGACACATTCAACAAATCTTACGTACTTTATTATCCGATTGATGCTCAAGACGATGATGAAATCGAAATTCACGCTTCAAGTTTCGAACCGAACGAAAACGGTGAAGACGGCGAACTGATGCCGATTGAAACCGATGAAGAGTGGGAAATGATCGAAGAAACGCTGAATACGTTTTTAGCGGAAGAAGACGAAGAATAAAATGAACGGAAAAAGCCGGAGCTCATATGCGCTTCGGCTTTTTTTTTGTAATAAATTGCCGAATGCACATGAATCATGTAGTATAAGAGCTGTTGGGAGGAAAATACTTGTATGAATATCAATCAGACTAAAAATTCATTTCCGCGTAAAAACAAAAAAACGACGATAATACTGTCCTCCGTGATCGCTCTGCTTATCATCATTTGCGGTGCTTTTTTCTATGGAAAATCTCTGCTGTCCCCGGTTGACAAAGGCAGCAAAACGGCAGTCAATATTAATATTCCGAGCGGTTCTTCCGTTTCGGCAATCGCTGAAATTCTTGAGGATCAGCATGTCATCAAAAGCAAAAAAGCATTTCAGCTGTATGTGAAGTATAAAGGCGCTTCCGGGTTTCAGGCGGGATTTTACCACCTGAATAAAGGAATGGATGCGGATGCGATTATCAAAAAACTGACCGCGGGATCAACGGGATATGCCTTTCAGATCTCCGTTCCTGAAGGAAAACAGCTTACACAGATTGCGGATGCGATCGCAAAAGAAACATCATATTCAAAAGAAGAGATCATGGCGAAACTGGATGACAAAACATTCATCGGCAAACTGAAAAAACAGTTTCCTGATACGATAACGGACGCGCTTTCAAACAAGAAGCTCAAGCATCCGCTCGAAGGCTATCTGTATCCGGCCACATATCCGTTTAATGATCCGGATGCATCGCTTGACACGATTTTGACGGCAATGGTTCAGGAAACAAACACCCGTATCGAAACGTATAAATCTGAACTGGAAAAAAAGAAACTTTCCGTCCATAACGCGCTGACGATGGCATCGCTTATTGAAGAAGAAGCCACCGCTA
Organism: Bacillus sp. LR--39; assembly: GCF_053613335.1. NCBI lineage: Bacteria > Bacillati > Bacillota > Bacilli > Caryophanales > Bacillaceae > Bacillus > Bacillus sp. LR--39. The sequence goes on from NZ_JBSIOT010000001.1 coordinate 337,244, forward strand.
AAGCCGACCGTCACAAAATCGCCAGCGTTTTTTACAATAGGCTCGAAGAAAAAATGCCGCTGCAGACTGACCCGACGGTATTATATGCGGCCGGTAAGCATAAAAGCCGGGTCTACTACAAAGACCTGAAAATTGATTCCCCGTTTAATACGTATAAACATAAGGGGCTGCCGCCGGGACCAATTGCAAATGCCGGTGATTCATCATGGGAAGCGGCTCTCCGCCCTGACAAAACGGATTATCTTTATTTCCTTGCAAAATCAAACGGCGAGGTCGTTTTCACCAAAACATTAAAAGACCATAATAAAGCGAAGGAAAAGTATATTTCCAAAAAAGACAGCGAATAAAAGGAGGGCAAAAGCTCTCCTTTTATTCCATTCTGAAAGGTTTTATGATAAAATATATCGGGTTGTTTACTTATGGATAAAGAAGTGTCTTAAGAGAGTGTCCCCGCGGATTCGTCAGGGGCACTCCTTTTTAGAACGGAGGCTGTTTGCCGTGAATGATCGGTATGAACAAATAAACGAGTATATAAACGCGATGCTGAAGCCTCGGCCTGATAAAGTGAAAAAGCTTGAAGCCTATGCAAAAGAGCACCATGTTCCGATTATGGAAGAAGCGGGCATTGAAGTGCTGCTTCAAATGCTGTCGATTCAACAGGCGAAAAACATTTTGGAAATCGGCGCGGCAATCGGATATTCCGCCATACGGATGGCGCTTGAGCTTCCGGATGCGAATATTTACACGATTGAACGGGACGACAAACGCTATGAAGAAGCTGTGAACAATATAAAAGACTTTGAAATGGAAAACCGGATTCACGTAATGCACGGGGATGCGCTGGAACTTTCTGAGTCTGTCCGTGTCACGGCTCCTTATGATGCCATTTTTATCGACGCGGCCAAAGGCCAGTACACGAACTTTTTTGAGCTCTATGAACCGATGCTTGCGCCGGATGGAGTCATTTTTACGGACAATGTTCTGTTTAAAGGGCTGGTGGCACAAAATCACTCGGACATTGAGCCGAAAAGAAGACGGAAGCTTGTTGAAAAAATTGATCAATATAACCAATGGCTGATGGACCGGCCTGACTATCAAACGGTCATACTGCCGGTCGGAGACGGCATCGCCATCAGTAAAAAGAAGAGGTGAAGGATCATGAAAAAACCTGAACTTTTGGTGACTCCGACTTCTGTACAGGATATTCTTCCGCTCATTCAAGCGGGCGCAACGGCCCTGTTAGTCGGAGAACAGAGATACGGCCTGAGACTGGCCGGTGAATTTTCAAGAGAAGATATAAAAGAAGCCGTAAAGACAGCTCATCAGGAAGGCGCGAAAGTGTATGCCGCCGTCAATGCTATTTTTCACAACGAAAAAGTGGACGAGCTGAACGGCTATCTTGCCTTTTTGCAGGAGGCCGGCGTTGATGCGGCTGTTTTCGGTGATCCGGCCGTTTTAATGGCGGCGCGTGAAGCGGCTCCCGAGCTTAAACTGCACTGGAGCACGGAAACAACGGGAACCAACTACTATTCCTGCAATTACTGGGGACGCAAAGGCGCACGGCGGGCAGTGCTGGCTAAGGAATTAAATATGGACAGCATCATTGACATAAAAGAAAACGCTGAAGTGGAAATTGAAATTCAAATCCACGGCATGACTTGCATGTTCCAATCGAAGCGTTCTTTAGTGGGCCATTACTTCGAATACCAGGGTAAAGTCATGGACATCGAACAGAAGAAAAAAGAAGCGGGGATGTTTCTGCATGACAAGGAACGGGGCAATAAATACCCGATTTTTGAAGATGAAAACGGCACGCACATCATGAGCCCGAACGATGTGTGCATGATTGATGAATTAGAGGACCTGATGGACGCCGGCATCGATTCTTTCAAAATCGACGGAGTTTTGAAGTCTTCTGAATACTTAACTGAAGTGACCCGCATGTACAGAGAAGCAATCGATTTGTGCTTCGAAAGCCGAGAGACATACAAAGAGAAAAAAGAGAGCTGGATAGAGCGGATTGAAAGCATTCAGCCTGTGAACAGAAGCATCGACACAGGATTCTTCTTTAAAGAAACGGTCTATTAAAAAGGAGGGTGCAACGGATGACAGCCGTAAATCAAACCATTTCCAAAGTCGTAAACGGAAAACGCGTCATTACGAAAAAACCTGAACTCCTTGCTCCGGCAGGAAACCTTGAAAAATTAAAAATTGCCGTTCATTACGGAGCGGACGCGGTTTTTATCGGAGGACAGGAATACGGACTCCGCTCAAATGCGGATAACTTCTCAATAGAAGAAATCGCAGAGGGCGTAGAATTTGCCAAAAAATACGGGGCGAAAATATATGTGACAACAAACATTTTCGCCCATAATGAAAATATGGACGGTCTGGAAGAATACTTAAAAGCGTTGGGAGACGCAAAAGTTGCCGGAATTATCGTCGCTGATCCGCTGATTATTGAAACATGCCGGAGAGTGGCCCCGGACGTAGAAATTCACCTCAGTACACAGCAGTCCCTTTCCAACTGGAAAGCGGTGCAGTTCTGGAAAGAAGAAGGGCTTGACCGCGTGGTGCTTGCCCGTGAAACGAGCGGACTGGAAATTAAAGAAATGAAGGAAAAAGTGGATATTGAAATTGAAACCTTTATCCACGGCGCTATGTGTATTGCTTATTCAGGCCGATGCGTGCTGAGCAATCACATGACAGCCCGGGATTCCAACCGCGGCGGCTGCTGTCAGTCCTGCCGCTGGGATTATGACCTGTATCAGACAGACGGTGCAAACGCGGTCGCGCTCTATGGCGAAGAAGACGCTCCGTTTGCGATGAGCCCGAAAGATTTAAAATTGATTGAATCCATTCCGCAAATGATCGAGATGGGCATCGACAGCCTGAAAATTGAAGGCCGGATGAAATCGATTCATTACGTTGCGACGGTTGTCAGCGTGTATCGCAAAGTCATCGACGCATACTGCGCTGATCCTGAAAACTTTGTCATTCAAAAAGAATGGCTGGATGAGCTGGACAAATGTGCAAACCGGGATACCGCGCCTGCTTTCTTTGAAGGCACGCCCGGGTATGAAGAGCAGATGTTCGGTGAACACGGAAAGAAAACAACATTTGATTTTGCCGGTCTCGTGCTCGCGTATAACGAGGAAACTCAAATGGTGACGCTCCAGCAGCGCAATTTCTTTAAACAAGGTGACGAAGTGGAATTTTTCGGTCCTGAAATCGACAATTTCACATTCACAATCGGCACTATTTGGGACGAAGACGGAAACGAGCTTGATGCTGCCCGCCATCCCCTGCAAATCGTTACATTTAAAGTAGACAAAAAGATTTATCCGAGCAACATGATGAGAAAGGGGAAGTAATCACCAATGGGTAAGAGTCCTGTAGTTATAGGCATCGCAGGAGGTTCCGGATCAGGAAAAACAAGCGTCACCCGTTCCATCTATGAGCAGTTTAAAGGACACTCGATTTTAATGATCCAGCAAGACCTTTATTATAAAGACCAAAGCCATCTTCCGTTTGAAGAAAGGCTGAACACAAACTATGATCACCCGCTCGCATTTGATAATGACTATTTAATCGAGCATATTCAAGAGCTTTTGAATTACCGGCCGATAGAAAAGCCGATTTATGATTATAAACTGCATACGCGATCTGAGGAAACCATTCCGGTTGAGCCGAAGGATGTCATTATTCTGGAAGGCATTCTCGTTCTCGAAGATAAAAGGCTTCGCGACCTCATGGATATGAAACTTTATGTTGACACGGACGCGGATCTCCGTATCATCAGACGGATTATGAGAGATATTAACGAAAGAGGCCGTTCAATCGATTCTGTCATTGAGCAGTATGTGTCCGTCGTCAGACCGATGCACAATCAGTTTGTTGAACCGACGAAACGCTACGCGGACATCATTATTCCGGAAGGCGGGCAAAACCACGTCGCGATTGATCTGATGGTCACGAAGATTCAAACGATCCTTGAACAAAATGCAATTTTGTAATACCATAGCATAGACATAAATAACTCAGACCATATTATGTATAGGCTGGAAGGGAATGAGACAGTTCCCTTCTTTCCCTGTTTATAAACCGAAACATTTGCAGAAAACACATATTCAGTTTAAGATAAACAGTACCTATATGGGAGAGAAGAACGAGGACTGCCCTGTGTTCTCATTCTTGATTTTTTCGTTTATGCTCTCATACATAATCACACGTTATTGTTGAGGGACAACCACCAAGGAGTGAAGGAACATGGCACAAGAAAAAGTTTTTCCGATGACTCACGAAGGAAAACAAAAACTTGAACAAGAATTAGAGCAATTGAAAACGGTTAAACGTAAAGAAGTAGTAGAACGCATTAAAATCGCAAGAAGCTTCGGAGATCTGTCAGAGAACTCTGAGTATGATTCCGCAAAAGAAGAACAGGCATTTGTGGAAGGGCGCATCACGACGCTTGAAAACATGATCCGCAATGCGAAGATCATCGAGGACGACGGCGGTTCAAATGTAGTCGGTTTGGGAAAAACCGTATCATTCATCGAATTGCCGGACGGTGAAGAAGAATCTTACACGATTGTCGGAAGCGCTGAAGCTGATCCGTTTGAAGGGAAAATTTCAAACGACTCGCCAATCGCCAAAAGCCTGCTCGGCAGAAAAGTGGACGAAGAAGTGACAGTTCAGACGCCGGGCGGAGAAATGCTCGTGAAAATTGTGAAAATTTCATAAGATCCGTTTAACAATGAAACACCTCGTCCAAAATGTGGATGAGGTGTTTTTTATGATCGTATCAAAAAGGCTGAAAGCGGCCGTGATTTGTTTTCTGCTCGTGTTTTTCTTTCTGCTTGCGAGGCTGGCTGAAATTCAGCTGTTTTTCACAGAATCTTTTTCAAAATCCAATATTAATCTGATTCAGGAGAGCGTCAAGCAGCGGACGGAAGAAGTCCTTATTTCAGACGGACGCGGCTCTTTTCTTGATCGGAACGGCAAAGAACTGACCGGAAAAAAGCAGCCTGCCGTCATACTGTTTCCCTTTCTCGTGACGCAGGATTGGCCGGTTGACCGGGTATCAGACATTCTCGGAATGAAACAGGGGGAGCTCAGGCAGCTGCTCACGGAAGCAAAAAAACCGGTGATCCTGAACAGCAGAAAAATAAAACATTTGACGAAACAATCCGTGTCAAATATCAATTCTTTGAAATATCCCGGCATTTACGGCGTATATATGAAAGACAGCAAAGAAACAAACATAGCCGCTCATTTGTTTGGCGCGACAAACCAGGACCCTGAGCTTTTGAAAAAGAAATACCCCGGCAGGAAGGAACTGCCGATCACGGCAAAAATCGGGACAAGCGGGATGGAGCGGACGTTTGATGAGTTTTTACTTGCGGATCAGGACACAAAACTTTTGTATCATGTCGACGGAAGGGGAAACCCTTTATTCGGAATGGACGTCAAATATACGGCTGAAGCAAACGCGTTTTATCCGCTGCAAGTCAAAACCTCCATCGACCGCAATATTCAAAAAGCAATGGAAGATGTATTGAAAGACCGCGGGTTAAAAAAGGGGGGAGCCGTCCTTTTAGACATTGAAAAAAGCAGTGTGCTCGGAATGGTATCAAAGCCTGACGCCGACATGTCAAAGCAGCAGACACTGCAAAATTACATGCTGACGCCGATTTATCCGGGATCAGTATTTAAAACGGTGATCGCCGCAGCCGCAATAGAACAAAACGAAGTGAAGCCGGGCACATCCTTTAACTGCAATCTCAACCTGTACGGAGAGCCGGGGGATGACAAAGGCACGCTCAGTTTTGGAGAAAGCTTTGCCCAAAGCTGCAATTATACGTTTACAAGTCTTGCGGAAAAATTGATCAAAAAAGATGATTCCGTTATTGAAAACATGGCAGAAAAACTCGGTCTCACCCAGCGGGCGGGCTGGGAAGGCAAGCTGTACCGGGAAGACGGATTCAGGCAGCTGTATAATGAAAAAAGCGGGGTCATTTGGGGAGATGACAAAGACAAAACCGTAAAAAAAGCCGTCGCACAGACGGCGATCGGGCAAAAAAACGTGAAAGTCACGCCTCTTGAAGTCGCCAATATGATGGCGGCGATCGCGCGCGGCGGTGAAAAAAAACAAGTCAAAATCGCGGACAAAATTGAATACAAAAACAAAACGACGATGGCGTCATTCAAAGATCAGCCGTTAAAAGGGGAAAACATCGACAAATATACGGCGCAGCAGCTTCAAAAAATTCTCAGAGAAGTCGTCACCTCACCGAAAGGAACCGGCCGAAGGTTTCAGGATCTGCCGTATGAGATAGCAGGCAAATCGGGAACGGCCCAGACGGGAATGTTCACAAAAGAAAAACAGACGCTTTACCACAAATGGTTTGCGGGATACTTTCCCGCGGACAAGCCGAAATACGCTCTCGTGGTGCTGCACATGGACACGCCGGGGGATAAGGCTCTGACAAATACAGTGTTTTATGATATTGTTAAAAAGGTACATGAAAATGAAATAAATCAGACATAGAACAACCGCTCAGCCCATGTTAAAATATATGCTGAGCAAGAGGGATAAAGGAGTGCAGAATGATTGAGCAATAAACAATCTCGTTTTGAAAACCGTGATAAGCGCAGAAAAGCAAATATGGTGCTTAACATTTTAATTGCTATCGTATCTATTCTTATTGTCGTCGTTGCCGTCAGCCTCTTCATCAACAGTCCGTCGGGCGACGTGAGCGAAAAAGCGGACACGAGCCAGAAGCAGGAAACACCTGCATCAGGCAAGACGAAGCAGACATCGGATGAAGACATAAAAGACAGCAAAAAAGATACGGCATCAGACGATGACAAAAAAGATAAACAAGATAAGGACACATCTGATTCATCTTCAGACTCTGACAGCAAAAAAGACGATGATTCATCGAAAAGTGATGACAGCAGCAAAAAAGACTCTGATTCAAGCGATCCTTTTAAAGGCGCAAAAATAACAGAGGGCGGCTCATCAAGCGATGTCGAGAAAACAATTGTTAACCCAAAATGGAAAGCGGTCGGCACAAAGCAGACGGGAGAACATGCGGCGACGTATGACTCAAGCTCTGAAGACTGGGCCGAAATGCTTGACGCCATCTCTTACGCAACCGGCGTGTCAAAAGATCACATGACAGTGCTGTGGCTCGGAAACAATGGAAGTCCGCAAGATGCGAAGGGTAAAGTTTTAGACAAAACGAACGGCAAAAAGTATCAGGTCACCATCACTTGGAAAGACAAAAAAGGCTGGAAGCCGACAAAAGTAGAAACCTTAAAATAACCGCAAAAAAGCAGCTGATTATTCAGCTGCTTTTTTCTGTCATACGTCAGCTGAAAAATGCACCGACGCGCTGTAAAGGATTCTGCCGTCAACGGCCGTCACCTGATGGGATACGGAACGGACGCGAAGCATAATCGCCTGGTTGTTTTCAATCTGAACGTTTATTTTCTTTTCAAGCTCCTGCAAAGATGCCGCTTCGAAAAATTCTACTTTATCTTTGATTAAATCCAATTGAAAATTCATCAGTACAGATCCTCCTGATTTTACTTCTGAGTCAATGAAAGTATAAGCCTTTCTGCCGTAATTGCGCAATAATCCCAGAGTATTTTAGTACCCTTCCATTCTTTTTTGTGATAGGATAGGAACTGTTCCACGATTAATCCATACTATACTCATAGGAATTATAAAATATGGAGAGTGAAAAATATGGGCCGTGAATTTATTCCTTTATTTGAAGATTGGGCAGCGACTTATGACGCCACAGTGCACGGGGCTGACAAACAATATGCTGCTGTTTTTAAAGGATATGACAACATTCTTGACAGCATTGTCGCACTTTCAGGTTCAAACGTTTTAGAGTTCGGACCGGGAACGGGGAATTTAACGGCGAAATTAGCCGCCGCGAACAAAAAGGTGTTTGGTGTAGAACCGTCTCCGTCAATGAGAAAACTGGCGGCTGACAAGCTTTCTGACAAAGCCGTGTTCAGTGACGGAGATTTTCTGGAGTTTCCCGCTCCGCCTTTTCAAATAGATACCATCGTCAGCTCGTACGCCTTTCATCATTTAACCGATGAAGAAAAGCGAACGGCTGTAAAGCAGTATGGCGCAATCCTTCAGAAGCATGATAAAATAGTGTTTGCCGATACTGTCTTTAAAGATCATGAAGCTTATGATGAAGCCATTCAAAAAGCAAGCCGAAACGGCTATCATCAATTAGCGGACGATTTAAAGACGGAACATTATCCGACACTCGCGACAATGAAAAACATCTTTTCAGAAGAGGGATTTGCCGCGCGGTTTACGCAGCAAAATGACTTTGTCTGGATAATGGAGGCGATTAAACGGTAAATCGAAGGGATTGTGTATAAATGAAACTGGCAGTCATCGGAGCAATGGAAGAGGAAGTTACGATTTTAAGAAGCAAACTGAAAGACGCAAAACAAGAGATGATCGCTCACTGTGAGTTTACAACTGGCAGCTATGAAGGCATCGAAGTCATCTTGCTGAAATCAGGTATCGGGAAAGTCAACGCGGCGATCAGCACGACGCTTCTGCTTGACCGTTTCAAACCTGATTATGTGATTAACACAGGCTCAGCAGGCGGTTTTCATCATACATTGAATGTAGGCGACGTCGTCATCTCAACAGATGTCCGCCATCATGACGTGGATGTGACGGCGTTTGACTATGAATACGGACAGGTGCCGGGTCTTCCGGCAGCATACAAAGCTGATGAAAAGCTGATCAGCATTACTGAGGAAGCGGTTTCTGAACTGAACGGCATTCAAGTCGCCAAAGGCACAATCGCTACGGGTGATTCTTTTATGAATGATCCGAAGCGGGTTGAAGACGTACGCGCCAAATTTGCGGATTTGTACGCGGTTGAGATGGAAGCTGCGGCTGTCGCACAGGTGTGCCACCAGTTCAAAACGCCTTTTGTTGTCATCAGAGCTTTATCTGATATTGCCGGAAAAGAATCTGACGTTTCATTTGATAAATTTTTAGAACAGGCTGCCGTTCATTCAACTGAGCTTGTCCTGAATGTCATCAAACGAATTCACTAAGCGGGGGATTCTCGTTCTCCTCCGCTTTTCCAGGAGGAGGACATATCTTGAACGTGATAACAGATATTACAGAACTGATCGGAAATACACCGCTGCTCCGTCTCAAGCATTTTGATATACCGGAGGGAACAGCGGTTTATGCTAAGCTTGAGATGATGAATCCGGGCGGAAGCATTAAAGACAGGCTGGGCGGGATGCTCATTGAAGATGCGCTTCGCACTGGAAAGGTGAAACCGGGCGGCGTTATCATTGAGGCGACTGCCGGAAACACCGGGATCGGACTCGCTCTGTGCGCCAGAAAGCATCAGCTTCGCGCCGTTTTTTGCGTCCCGGAGCATTTCAGCAGAGAAAAGCAGCAAATTATGAAAGCTCTCGGGGCGGACATCGTGCATACGCCGAGAGAAGAAGGCATGCAGGGAGCCATTCGAAAAGCGGTTGAACTGGAGAGAGAGATTAATAATTCTTATGCCGTTCTGCAATTTAAAAACCGAGTAAATCCATTGACTTACTATAAAACGATCGGGCCCGAAATATGGAACGCGCTCGGCGGGGATATCCACGCTTTTGTCGCAGGAGCTGGTTCCGGCGGCACTTTTGCCGGTACGGCAGCTTATTTAAAAGAGAAAAATCCTGCCGTCAAAACGGTGATCGTTGAACCGGAAGGCTCGATCCTGAATGGCGGAGAGCCGCATGCCCATAAAACGGAAGGCATCGGCATGGAGTTTATCCCGGATTATATGGATGAGAACCATTTTGACGCCATTTACACGGTGGAAGACGATACGGCGTTTTCGCTTGTCAGAGAAGCGGCCGAGAAAGAAGGCCTCTTAATCGGAAGCTCTTCAGGGGCGGCTCTTTATGCAGCGCTTGAAGAAGCGAAAAAAGCGCCCGCCGGATCAAATATCGTCACTATTTTCCCTGACGGCAGCGATCGATATATAAGCAAAAACATTTTTCAAGGAGGTCAGTAAGATGAAGAAAAAAACGCTGATGGTGCACGGAGGAATTACGGGAGATGAAAAAACAGGAGCGGTTTCCGTACCGATTTATCAAGTAAGCACGTACCGGCAGCCGAAAGCGGGCGAGCACACGGGTTATGAATATTCAAGAACGGCCAATCCGACGCGGACGGCGCTTGAAAGCTTAATTGCGGAGCTTGAAGGCGGTGCGGCAGGATATGCGTTCGGCTCAGGCATGGCTGCGATTACTGCCGTCATGATGCTGTTTGACAGCGGCGATCATGTTATTTTGACGGATGATGTATACGGCGGCACTTACCGCGTGATGACAGGCGTGCTGAACCGCTTCGGCATTGAAGCGGACTTTGTCGATACGAGCAGCAAAGAAAAAGTCCAAAAAGCCATCCGTCCGAATACGAAAGCCATTTATATCGAAACACCGACAAACCCGCTATTGAAAGTGACTGACCTCAAACTGATGTCTGACATAGCAAAAGAAGCGGGCGTATTGCTTATCGTCGATAATACGTTTTACACGCCGTATTTCCAGCAGCCGCTCAGCTTCGGGGCGGACATCGTGCTGCACAGCGCGACAAAATATCTCGGCGGCCACAGCGATGTCGTCGGCGGCTTAGTCGTCACGGCTGATAAAGAGCTCGGTGAAAAGCTTCATTACGTGCAAAACTCAACAGGCGGCGTTTTAGGACCGCAGGATTCATGGCTCTTAATGAGAGGCATTAAAACACTGGGACTCAGAATGGATGCTATCAATCACAGCGCCGGGAAAATCGCCGAGCTGCTTGAAGCGCATGATGCCGTTCAAACGCTCTACTATCCGGGATCAGCGAAACATCCGGGCCATGAGCTGACAAAAGCGCAAAGCTCCGGTTTCGGCGGAATGATTTCCTTTGATGTCGGCAGCAGCGAACGCGTCGACGCGTTTTTAGAAAAATTGAACCTGTTTACGATCGCGGAAAGTTTAGGAGCGGTTGAAAGCTTAATCTCCGTGCCGTCCAGAATGACGCACGCTTCGATCCCGCGCGACCGCCGGCTTGCGCTTGGCATTACCGACGGGCTCGTGCGGATCTCAGTCGGTATTGAGGATACTGAGGATTTAACGGCGGATGTGAAACAGGCGCTTGATTTCACTTTTATAAAGAATGGATAGATTTACATTCTCTGTCGGCTGTCAGCTTGTATTATAATGTTGGTAGACTATAAAACTGGCAGGTGACCTTATATGGAGAAGAAAAGACTGAAATCACTACTAGAAGATTTTAAGCATTACGCATTTATTCTGCTTGCAGTCAGCACCTTCATTTATATCGGCGCGGTTCTTCCCGGACAAGGGCTGACTGCGGGCCAGAAAATGCTGATGTTTGTAACGGATTGTGTATTTTTAGCGGGCGCTTATTTCTGCGTTGACCGTTCACTTATTTATAAAAAGAGGCTGGAAGAGGCCGAAGAATAAAAAAAAGCCATTGTCTTTTGACAATGGCTTTTTCGTTTCTTATTCAGACGGGGTTTCGCGTAATTCTTTTCCCATTCCTTTTAAAAACTGCAGCCCGAAGCCGAGCGCGCGGTTAATATCAGGATCACCGACGGCTTTCATCAGTTCAAACATACTGACTTTCCTGTCCTCTTTTAAAAATCTTTGCGCCTGATCCGTCCCGGCCATGGCGCTTTCTAAAAGTCTGCCCATAAATTCGGGATCAGCTTTTGACAGCGCGCCTCCCGCGGCCATCATCGTATTCAGGAGATTGGTGACAGGTTCCCGGGAAATCTGTTCGAGTGCAATTTTGGCAATCTCCTCTTTTGCCTGGAGCATATAGCCGGCGGCATCAAAAATGCCCAAGCTATTCAGCTCTGCCATGATGGACATCGTTTTCGCGACGGCTTCTTCATTTTCTGCGAGAAGCGTCTTCAGCTCTTCCAGTTTTTCAGCTTTCAGCTGTTCCTCTGTTTTCGTTTCTTTTTGAATTTCAGTAATTGGGCTTGCCATAATGTTTCCTCCTTTCCTTAATCAGTTAAGTGCACATAGCCCGGACGGTTCCATTTTCGCTGAGCTTCCACACCGTTTTGCGGATGACGTTTTTTGTTCCGCGGATTCGTTTTCGGAAGCGGCGGAGTATCACAGGAACCGAGCACTTCCATGCGGACTTTTGTCTGCTTATAGGCAGGTGTATGTGTCCGTGAATCATACGCAGGCCCGGTCAGGAAATTAATCGCAGAATCTTTATCTGTAGAGTTCATCGGCAGATAAAGCTCATTTGCGCGGACACGGTCTGTCACAAGCGCGTTCAATTTAACCGCTCCAAAAGGAGAGACGAGCCGGATCATTGTCCCGTCGCAAATTCCGCGTTCAGCCGCGAGCTCCGGCGATACTTCAACAAATACATCCGGAACTTTAGACTGAATGCCTTTTGACTTGTTTGTCATGTTTCCTTCGTGGAAATGTTCAAGCATCCGTCCGTTGTTAATATGCAGGTCATATTCTTCAGGGAATACAGCAGGCTCCACCCAATCGCTCAGCGCAAAACGGGCTTTTTTGTCCGGGAAGTTAAAGCCGTCTTCATAAAGAAGCGGAGTGCTTTCTCCCGTAAAGCTTCCCCACAGGAAGCTGTTCCAACCGCTAAGGACGTCGTAGCTTGCTTTTCCGAACAGCGGAGAAAGGCTCGCCATTTCTGAGAAAATGTCGCTAGGATGCGTGTAATTCCAATCAGCGCCTAAACGATTGGCGACTTCCTGAATAATCCACCAGTCGGGTTTTGCATCGCCGAGTGTCGGAAGCGCCTGATACAATCTTTGCACACGCCGCTCTGTGTTTGTAAATGTTCCGTCTTTTTCAAGAGATGGAACCGCAGGCAGGATGACATCCGCGTATTGCGCCGTTCTTGAAAGGAAAATATCCTGCACAACAAAGAAATCAAGGCTGGATAAAATGTCATGAACATGGTTGGCGTTTGAATCGACGAGCGCCATATCTTCACCGACAAGATACATGGCTTTCATGTTTCCTTCTTCAATCGCATGGAGCATTTCGATATTATCAAGACCCGGCTTGCCGTCAATTTCAACACCGTAAGCTTTTTCGAATTTAGCGCGTGCCGCATCATCGGTAATATGCTGATACCCCGGAAGCCAGCCTGGAAGAGTTCCCATATCGCAAGCGCCTTGAACGTTGTTATGTCCCCGCAGCGGATAGGCTCCGGCGCCCGGACGGCGGTAGTTTCCTGTGGCAAGCAGCAGGTTGGAAATCGCCGCTGATGTATCAGAGCCGCCTGTATTCTGGGTTACGCCCATGCCCCAAAGAACACAAGTGCCGTCAGCATCACGAATCATTTCGGCAATACGGATGATCGTATCCTGAGAAAGTCCGGTGATGCGCTCCGCATATTCCAATGTGTATTTTTCCAGCGTTTCTTTATAATCATCAAAGTAGTTGACATTTTCATCAATAAACGCTTGATCGTGCCAGCCTTGGTCAATCATATATTTCGTTACTGCCATGAGCCAGACCTGGTCAGTCCCTTGTTTCGGGCTGATAAAGAGGTCGGACCGTTCAGCCATTTCATTTCTGCGCAGATCGGCAACAATCAGTTTTTGGCCGTGCAGTTTATGGGCGCGTTTCACGCGTGTGGCCAGAACCGGATGTCCTTCCGCCGGATTGGCGCCGACGATGAGCACGAGGCCCGCTTTTGCGATATCTTTAATTGTGCCGGCGTCTCCGCCCATACCGACGGTGCGGAATAAGCCGTCCGTTGCCGGTGACTGGCAGTAGCGTGAGCAGTTATCCACGTTGTTGGTTTCAAATACTTGGCGCGCTAATTTTTGGATGACATAGTTGTCTTCATTCGTAATTTTAGAAGAAGAAATAAAGCCGACAGAACCATTTCCGTGTTCGGCCTTGATCGAACCGAGTCTTGAAGCGACAAGATCAAGAGCTTCTTCCCATGACGATTCAACAAATGCGCCGTTTTTCCGGATAAGCGGTTTTGTAATCCGTTCTTCCGAATTCACGAAGTCCCAGCCGAATTTCCCTTTCACACAAGTGGAAATCGCGTTAACCGGAGCATCGGAAACAGGCTGAATTTTAAGGATGTCACGGCCTTTTGTCCATACTTCAAAAGAGCATCCGACGCCGCAGAACGTGCAGACTGTTTTTGTTTTTTTCGTCCGTTTATCGCGCATAGCCGCTTCCACTTCAGACACGGCGAAGATGCTTGTATAGTCGGGTTCAACATTTTTTACTAAATCAATCATCGGTTCCATGACATCTTCTTTTATTCCTGTCATAAATCCGGCTTGGCCGAGCATTGATTTTTCCATCAGTGCGTTACAAGGACAGACAGTGACACACTGGCCGCAGCTGACGCAGGAAGATTCATTAATGGCGACGCCTTCATCCCAAATGACCCGCGGGCGGTCGCGCTCCCAATCAATTGAAAGGGTCTCATTCACCTGAAGGTTTTGACACACTTCCACACATTGGCCGCAGGCGATGCATTGGTTCGGATCATAGCGGTAAAACGGGTGAGACATATCAACCGCGCACTTTGAATCATCTTTCGGCGTATACGGATATTTCTGATGCTCAATTCCCATCATTTCCGCTGTATTATGCAGTGTGCAGTTGCCGTTGTTGTTATCGCATACCGTACAGTAAAGCAGGTGATTCTCGAGCAGGCGGTCCATGGCCTCTGTCTGAGCCTCTTTTACCCTTCCCGACGTAAGCGAGATGGACATCCCGTTTTCTGCAGCCGTGGAACAAGAGCGCTGCAATTTCCCGTTTACTTCAACAATACAGGTGTCACATGTTTGAATCGGATCCACTTCCGGTACATGGCATATTTGCGGAATCTCAATTCCGTTTTGGTTTAAAATATCTAAAATCTTAGACCCCTCTGGTGCTTCATACTCCGTGCCGTCAATTTTGACACGGATAGACTGAACGTCTGTCACTTCCAATTCCCCTCCATCTTGTAAACTCGAAAAAAAGCCATGCACATAGATACCGGCCTCCTGTCCGGAGAACGGTATAAATACGCATGGCGGAATAGTTCACTAGCAAGTCTTACTAACAGACCAATCCTATTTGTATAAAACGATAGACTCATAACACGTTTCCTATTACAAATCCATCTTCACTGCTTTTATTATAAGGTGATATTTATTATAATACAATACGAAAGGAAAACTTTAACCAAGTGAAATGTCACAAAGGGGAACCGGGAATGTCTTTCATAGGCTAAAATCGGAGGGGACAATATGTCTAAAAAAATTCATGAATTTAACGATATTATCCGGAAATTGCGCAAAGAATTATTTGGAAAGGGGCCTGAACGAATTCACACCGTTTTTGTGGATAACATGGCGGTATCTACACTTTACGGCAATCTAAGCGCAAGTGAGCAGTTTATCGCACGCACGCCTGAAGGAAGAGAAATGGTTCATGCGGCGCGAACCAGCTTAATTCAGGAGCTGTATTCAAAACAAACGCCTGACGGAATGGAAGAGCTCATCGGAGCAAAGCTGGTGCATCTGTTTTCAGATATTAAAATAGAGGAAAATATTGCCGTATCGGTGTTTGTCTTTGACCGCTCAATTGAAGAGCATAAAGAAGAAATCAAAAGCTGACAATATTCAATTGACACGAAATTGTCACATTTGATATGATATGAACTGCCAGCAGTGGCCTAAGGACGATTTTTTATGGAATGTGTGCATGATCTGTACATATTCTATACCGCATATTTTCATTCTGCTTGATATTGTTGTATGGGTATGCATACAAGTTAGGCAGCATTCAAACCCCGTTTTTTCAGACGGGTTAGTTGAATGCTGCCTTTTTTGTTAGGTGTCTTTGGAAACTGCGGGCTGAAATGATAAATGGAGGGGTTATTATGGCTTTTCGTAAACCGGACGAAATAGCGGAGCTTGCGGTCGAATCAGGGGTAAAAAAGGTGCATTCACCGCTTTCAGCACTGATTGTATTAGGATTTTTGGGAGGAGCGTTTATCGCACTCGGTTATTTGCTTGATATCCGTGTCATCGGCGACCTTCCGAAAGAATGGGGAAGCCTGTCGAGTTTAATCGGGGCGTCCGTGTTTCCTATCGGATTGGTGCTCGTCGTTCTTGCCGGCGCGGAGCTGATTACGGGAAATATGATGTCGGTATCCATGGCGCTGTTTTCCAGAAGAATATCCGCCGGTGCATTAGTGAAAAATTGGGTGATCGTGACGTTGATGAATCTTGTCGGCGCACTGTTTGTCGCTTACTTTTTCGGACATGTTGTCGGATTAACCGAAACAGGACCGTATTTGGAAAAAACGATTGCGGTCGCACAAGGCAAATTGGATATGCCGTTTGGAAAAGTCATTGTTTCGGCGATCGGCTGTAACTGGCTTGTCTGTTTGGCCGTCTGGCTTTCTTTCGGCGCAGAAGACGGAGCCGGAAAAATCGCGGGTATATGGTTTCCGATTATGGCGTTTGTCGCAATTGGTTTTCAGCACGTTGTAGCCAATATGTTTATCATCCCGGCTGCGATTTTTGCAGGTTCTTTTTCGTGGGGTGATCTGATTGGCAATCTCATTCCGGCTTTTATTGGGAATGTCATCGGCGGGGCAGTGTTTGTCGGTCTTATTTATTTTATTGCATATTCAAAAAAAGATCAGAAAAAGCAAGGGATGAAAAGAGTTTCCTGAGGTAATAAAGATGCCGGAAAACACGGACAATTGAAGCGGAATGCCAGCACATTTTCCGTCCAAATCTTGAAAAAAATGTTTACAAAATGGAAGCTGATGGATATACTTACAAAGTAAGAAAAAAGCAAAGGGAGGTTGAATCACATGACGACGTTAAACGGCAATCAAAATCTACAATTGAACCGATTCAGCCTGTGGAAGAGTTCGTGTCCTTCCTTAACCTCTGCCCGTCAAGCACGTTAATTTCGGAGTATCAGGACATTCGCAGCTCCCCGCAGGGAAAGAAGCACCGTCTTCTTTTGTCTGCGGATTTAGTCTGCCCGCAGCGCATATGAACTTTGCTGCGGGTTATTTTCGCTTGTGCGGATATTGAAAGGGGGTGAGCGATAATGACCATTAATCTTTTCTTTTTAACACTGACCATTTCAAAGCGTTTTAAAAGTGCGGAAGAGTATGAACGAGAACAGCAGGTCGAAGAGTTTTATAATGAAGCGAAAGAACGCCAGCTGAAACATTTTTATATGAACTAACGGACACGAAGGGCCAAAACGGAGGAGAAGGAGGAGATCATCATGTTCAGAATTGAACTGCTGAATCATTACACAATGGAGAAGGACCAGGTTTAGCGAGGATGTTGCTGTCACGTCGCAGACGGCCTGCATACCATGGTAAAGAAAGAAAAATTGGTAAGCGGGTGATAACATGCAAGGCGGTCAGAACAGAATTCCATCCATCGGGCACGGGTATGCGTCAATGCCCCATTCATTTAAACACGGCTACGGCAACCCGTACCGCCGGCAGAGAATGGCGGCGCTTTCCCGGCAGACAAGATATATAGCACCGTATTATTGGTACTAGAGCAGGCGGAAAACCTACGTTTTCCGTCTTTTTTTTATGAAAACAAATATAAATTTCAAATAAATCGAAACGTTCATAAAGAGAAGTGCGTCTAGTTAGTACCTCATACTAATACGAGGTAATATTATTTCTGAATAATAAATCACAGGAATGGAAAAGCGGGTGTTATACAATGTTGCAACATACATCTTCAGCATTAAAACGAATGCGCGCGAAATACTTTGCTGCATCAGAACCGGCAGAGTCAGTCATTCAGCAAATCTTGATGGACATACAGGAATACGACCGCATTCTGGAAATCGGGACCGGAAACGGCTCAATGTTTAAACAAATCATCGGACAGCTTGAAAAGGGCAGTCTTAAAAGCATAGAAACATCGAAACGTAAAATACGGAAAACACAGCGCGCAAACCGTTCGGTTATAAAAGCCGGGCTCGGAAACATTCAGCAGGGGAGGCCGGAAAGCATACCGTTCCGCGACCGCAGTTTTCATAAAGTCTTCTCATTACATACTGCTGAAACAGTCAGCGATTACCGGACAGCATGTAAAGAAGTGTACCGCGTTCTTCAAATTGACGGGTGTTTCTATATGGTTTTGAAACCTTCGCGGATGAGTGAGAAGGATGTGATTGAGGTGCTCTATGATCAGCATTTCAGAGACATTTCAGTTGTCAGCAGAGATTCATTCCATTTTATTACTGCCATTAAATAGAATATTTCTTGGGAAATAAAAAGAGCTGCTTAAGTCACTGCAGCTCTTTTTGTGAAATTGGGCATATTTCCTTATTTTTGGTTACTTCACATATATTTTATATTAAAAAAAGTTTTTTTCTTATACAATGGTAATCAGATGACCGTACATTTTAAATATTTTGAACAAACGGAATGAATATTCATTCCGCATTTAGAAAGGGGGATGAAATGACAGCTTCAAACAAGGTTGAACTCATTATGAAAGCGTCGCTTACTTTGTTTACAGATAGAGGATTTGACGCCACGACGATTCCGATGATCGCCGCTCAGGCCGATGTCGGAACCGGCACAATTTACCGTTACTTTGACAGTAAAGAGACACTTGTGAACGTACTGTATCAGGAAAGTGCGCAGCGTTTTATGAAAAAAGTCAAAACGGACTTTCAGGGGATATCTGTAAGAGAAGGGTTTCATCACCTGTTTTATTGTCTGATTGATTTTACGAAGGAAAGTGAGTATGCATTGTTTTTTCTTGAAACGAATAAGGACGCCTACTTTCTGAATGAAACGAGCCGTAAGCTTCTTGATGAAATAACACAGATGCTTGACGTCTTTTTTCAGCGCGGCAAGTCTGAAGGCGTGCTCCGCAATCTGCCGTCCAATGTGCTGATGGCGCTGCTGCTCGGGGCATATCTCAAACTCTATCAGCTTATCCGGACGGGAAGCGTCGAAATAACTAAACCGTTTCTGAAAGAGTTGGAACAATGTTCTTGGGATGCCATCAGAACTCATTAATTATACGCCGAAGGAAGGAAGATCGATATGAAACAGCTAAGCGCTATACCGCAGCCGAAAACATACGGGCCTCTGAAAAATCTCCCTCACTTGGAAAAAGAAAAACTGTCACAATCGCTTTGGAAAATTGCCGAAGAATACGGCCCGATCTTTCGTTTTGAATTTCCGAGCTCTGTCGGGGTCTTTGTATCAGGCCGCGAGCTCGCGGCAGAAGTCTGTGATGAAAAGCGATTTGACAAAAATCTCAGCAAAGCCCTGCTGAAAGTCCGCGAGTTTGGCGGTGACGGACTATTTACGAGCTGGACTCACGAAAAGAACTGGCAGAAAGCGCATCGGATTTTATTGCCGAGCTTCAGCCAGAAGGCGATGAAAGGCTATCATTCAATGATGCTGGATATTGCCATGCAGCTCGTGCAGAAGTGGAGCAGATTAAATCCGAATGAAGAAATTGACGTTGCCGAAGATATGACGCGCCTGACGCTGGATACAATCGGCCTGTGCGGATTTCATTACCGCTTTAACAGCTTTTACCGCGACACACAGCATCCTTTTATCACAAGTATGCTTCGTGCCCTGCAGGAGGCAATGCGCCAATCGCAGAGACACAGCCTGCAGGACAAGCTGATGATCAAAACGCGACATCAGTTCCAGCAGGATATTGAAGAGATGAATTCGCTTGTAGACCGGATCATCGCTGAGCGGAGGGAAAATCCGGATGAGAATCTGTCTGACCTTTTAGCATTGATGCTTGAAGCGAAAGACCCTGTAACGGGGGAAAGGCTGGATGATGAAAATATCCGTTATCAAATCATTACCTTTTTGATCGCTGGGCATGAAACCACAAGCGGGCTGCTTTCTTTTGCGATATACTGCCTGCTGAAAAATAAAGATAAATTGAAAAAAGCCGTTCAGGAAGCCGAGCGGGTGCTGACGGGAGAGACCCCTGAATATAAGCAGATTCAGCAGCTGACATATATCCGCATGGTGTTAAACGAGACTTTGCGGCTGTATCCGACTGCCCCGGCATTTTCTCTGTACGCGAAGGAAGATACGGTTCTCGGCGGGAAATATCCGATTGCGAAGGGACAGCCGGTGACGATTCTGACTCCGCAGCTGCATCGGGATAAAAGCGCGTGGGGAGAAGATGCCGAGTTATTCCGTCCGGAAAGGTTCAGTGATCCCGCGGCCATTCCGGCTGATGCATATAAGCCGTTCGGAAACGGACAGCGAGCATGCATCGGGATGCAGTTTGCCCTTCAGGAAGCGACAATGGTGCTCGGCCTTGTCCTGAAACACTTTGAACTGATTGATCATACCGATTATGAGCTTACGATTAAAGAAGCTCTAACCATTAAGCCCGGTGATTTTAAAATCCGTGTGAAAAACAAGGACGTGTCCAATCATCAGCCCGTACAAAACCATAAAGCTGAAGGAAGCGGTCACAAAGAAGAAACGAAAGAAATCCCGTCCCACGGAACGCCGCTTCTCATTCTTTACGGATCAAATTTAGGAACTGCGGAAGGAATCGCGGAAGAGCTGGCTGATATCGGAAGAAGCAAAGGATTTTCAACTGAAACCGGCCCGCTCGATGATTATGCCGGGAAACTGCCTGTAAAAGGCGCGGTCGTTATTGTTACGGCTTCTTATAACGGGGCGCCGCCTGATAATGCGGCGGGTTTTGTGAAATGGATGGAAACCCTTGAAGATCAGGAATTAAAGGGTGTTTCTTACGCCGTTTTCGGCTGCGGAGACCGCAACTGGGCCGCCACTTACCAGAGGATCCCCCGCCTGATAGACAAAGTGCTTGAAGAAAAAGGGGCAAAACGGCTGACCTCTATCGGGGAGGGCGACAATGCCGATGATTTTGAGTACAGTCAGGAAGCCTGGGAAGACTCATTCTGGAAGGACATCATGAAGGCTTTTCATATAGAGGCCGCTCCAAAACAGACAAACAAATCACAGTTATCAATCGAATACGTAAGTGAAGCAGCCGAGACGCCGATTGCCAAAACGTACAAAGCATTTGAGGCGGAGGTCATCACGAACAAAGAGCTTCATACCGAAAGCAGCAAGCGCTCAGTCCGGCATATTGAGCTGCGTCTCCCCGAAACAGAAACGTATCAGGAAGGAGATCATCTCGGGGTGCTTCCGCAAAACAGCGGGGAACTGATCAGCCGTGTTATTCGCCGATTCGGTCTTGATCCGAACCAGCACTTTAAGATCAAGGGCCGGCAGCTGCCTCATCTGCCGATGGACCGGCCGGTTAATGCGCCGGAGCTTTTGGCGTCCTATGTAGAGCTGCAGGAGCCGGCAACGAGAGCCCAGCTTCGCGAACTTGCCGCACATACCGTGTGCCCGCCGCACCAAAAAGAATTGGAGCATCTTTATTCTGATGATACGGCATATAAAGAAAACGTGCTGAAAAAACGAATGACCATGCTGGACCTGCTGGAAGATTATCCGGCTTGTGAACTGCCGTTTGAGCGCTTTTTAGAACTTCTGCCGTCCTTAAAGGCGCGCTATTATTCAATCTCAAGCTCACCGAAGGCAGCCAGCGGGGAGCTCAGTATCACGGTCGGCGTTGTGACGGCTCCGGCATGGAGCGGCCGTGGGGAATACCGGGGCGTGGCTTCGAACTATTTAGCCGGATTACAGAATGGCGATTCTGCCGTCTGTTTCATTCGCTCGCCGCAGTCGGGTTTCGCATTGCCTGAAAATCCGAAAACGCCTCTCATTATGGTCGGAGCAGGCACAGGAATTGCGCCGTTCAGGGGATTTATCCAGGCGCGCGCTGCCGAAAAAATGTCCGGTAACATCCTGGGCGAAGCTCATTTATACTTCGGCTGCCGGCATCCTGAACAAGACGATCTGTACAAAGATGAATTCGACCATGCGGAGAAAAACGGCCTTGTCACCGTGCACCGAGCGTATTCCAGATTAGATCAGGACTGTAAAGTATATGTACAGGATGTTCTGCTTCGCGAGGCTGAACAAATTATTGCTCTTCTTGACCAAGGCGGCCATCTCTATATATGCGGTGACGGAAGCAAAATGGCTCCGGCCGTAGAAAATGTACTGCTTCAGGCGTATGAAAAGGTGCATAACACTGATTCAAAAGTTTCCTTGGAGTGGCTTGAACAGCTGCAGGCGGAAGGAAGATATGCGAAAGATGTTTGGGCAGGTATGTAACAGAAGAGTGAGACAACTGAAGAATGTTTTTTAATTGAAGAAAGCCGGCACGATATTTGAAATCTACTGAATCAAAAGGAATAGTTATAGGGAGTATCGTGCCGGCCTTATCTTTAGTATCGGACAAAAGGCACAAATCTTTAATGTTTTTATTGATTTACATGCAGGCGGCTATGTCCCTTTTTTCTGAATTCCGCCAGAAATAAAACCGGATAAGACAGCAATAGCAAAACCGAAATAAATGAAATGATACCGATCCAATGAAAATGCGTCCAAAAGAAACCGCCGCAAGACCCGGCCACACTTGAACCGATATAGTATGCAAGCAGATATAATGAAGAGGCTTGCGCGCGATGATCACCGGCTGCGCGGCCGACCCAGGCGCTTGCGATCGAATGCGCGCCGAAAAAGCCGAAGGTAAAGACGGCAATCCCCGCGATTTTAAGCGCAAGCTGGGGCAAAAGTGTCACCGCTGCGCCGGCAAGCATAACAAAAATCGCAATCTTAATCATTTTCGCGCTTCCGAAAAGATCTGCTTTTTTCCCCATATAGACCGAGCTGAACGTTCCCGCGAGATAGACAATAAAAATAAAACCGATCACAGTCTGCGACAAATGGTAAGGAGCCGCCATTAAATGAAAGCCGATATAATTATATAATGTCACAAAACTCCCCATTAATATAAATCCCAGAGATATTAACAAAAGCAGCCGTTTGCGGTGCAGAACCGCTCCGTATTCCTTACATGCCGCTTTTACGCCCGCATGCCGCTCAGACGAATGGCGCGGAGCCGGAAGAAAACGCCAAAACAAATAGCTTAATACAATAGAAAGAATGCCGATGATGGCAAGCGCGGGCCGCCAGCCGAATACATCGGTCAGAAGCCCCGTTAACAGCCTGCCGCTCATTCCCCCGATGCTTGTGCCGCTGATATACAGGCCCATCATTTTCCCGAGTCCCTGCGGATCAAACTCCTCGCCTACATATGTCATAGCGACAGCCGGAACGCCTGCCAGGAAAATACCGAGCAGACCCCTCATCGCCAAAAGCGCCGGAAAAGCCGGACTGAACGCTGTTAATAACCCTAAAACAGAAGTAGCTGTTAACGACAGCACCATTAATTTTTTTCTGCCGAATCCGTCAGACAACGAAGCGGCGGCCAATAATGAAAATGCCAAAACGGCTGTTGAGATGGATAAAGTTAAGCTGGCAGCCGCAGCGGAAATATGAAACTCTTCCGAAAACAAAGGCATAAGCGGCTGTGTCGTGTAAAGCGTGGCGAATGTCACAAAGCCGCTGATAAACAGAGCCAAGCTGGCCTTTCTGTAAGCCTTTGTATGAGGCTGAATAAACGTCATGAATGTCCCTCTTTTCTCACTGTTGGTTATATATGTATCGTACGCTTTTCATTTCAATGTGTCTAATTTATAATAACTATAGAATTAATGCGTGTAGGTTATGAGAAAGGGGAGAAGGAGAAAATGGAGCTTCATCAAATTGACAACTTCATTGCGGCGGCAGCTCATCAGCATTTCACAAATGCGGCAAAAGAAAGAATGATTTCTCAGCCGGCATTAAGCCGATCGATTATCAGGCTTGAAGAAGAATTAGGCGCGCTGTTATTTTACAGAGAGACAAAAGCCGTCCGGCTGACAAGGCACGGAGAGCAGTTCTTAATAAAAGCAAAACAAGCGAGACGAGCTCTAAATGAAGGCGTTGAACAAGTGAAAAAGAATATGAGCCTGGAGCACGGCGAAATATCTGTATCATTTCTTCATACGCTCGGGCTGCGCTTAATGCCTCAGCTGATTGCCGAATTTAAAAAGCTATACCCAAACGTGACCTTCCGGCTTTATCAAGGCGCAAATGAAACGCTTCGCAAAATGGTGGAAACGGGAGATGCGGATATCTGTCTCAGCTCCCCGCCGCTTCCCAGCGAGCTTTTACAATGGACAGTGCTGGAGAAAGAGCCTCTTTATGCGGTGCTACCTGAGAACCACCCGCTTGCAGGAAATAAAAGCATTCAAATGAAAGAGATGCAGGACGAGGATTTTGTGGGTTTTAAACCGGGATACGGGCTGAGGTATATGTTTGATCTGATGTGCCGGGATTTGAATATACACCCGCATCTCGCATTTGAAGGAGAGGAAGTGTCAACCATATTAGGACTGACCGCCGCGGGTCTGGGGGCTGCAGTGCTGCCGAAAACCGCGGAGCATTCATACTTTCCGGTCGTTTTTCTTCCGGTGGCAGATTACCAATGCGAACGCACCATAGCGTTAGCCCAGCTGAAAAACCATGCTCTTTCTCCCGCTGCTGAGCGTTTTAAACAGTTTGCACTTGAGTATTACAAAGCACGCAACTGAGCGGTCATTTTATTAAAATCGAAGTTGAAAATAAAGCAGAAAGAAATACAGAAAACGGAGGAAAACCATGGCGAAAAAAACAGTGAAAACAAATGCTGTCCGTATCATTGAGCAGCAAAACATTCCCTATGAGCTATTAGGTTACAAAACAGAAGGTGGACAGCCCGCAGACGGTCTTTCCGTTTCACAAAAAATCGGATACTCTGCCGAATATGTTTATAAAACCTTAGTGGCATCTGCAGGAACTGATCGTTATTACGTCTTTGTCGTTCCCGTTGCAAAAGAACTGAATCTGAAAAAGGCTGCGAAGGCGGCAGGTGAGAAGAAAATAGAAATGATTGCCATGAAGGACCTTTTGGGAGTAACCGGCTATATGCGCGGCGGCTGCTCTCCGATCGGAATGAAAAAAAGGTTTCCGACTTTTATTGATAGATCCGCTGAAACACTGGAGTTTATGATTGTCAGTGCGGGGAAAATCGGAATGCAGCTGAAAGTAGCGCCTCAAGATTTAGCCGAAGCAAGCGGGGCGGTATTTACAGACATTGTATAAATGTCCGATGAATCTAATGGAATACACGTGTCAAGGGAGAATGATAATGAAAAAAAGATATGAAAACTTGAATGGCGTGAAGAATGAACATGGATTCAGGGACATGTGGAAATGGATGAAAGAACGAAGAGAGAAAAGTAAAGACTTAAGCGAGAACATTCCGAAAGCGGTCACTAGGGATGTCCGTGATGTTGCCGTCAATCGGACGGAAACCGCCATAACATGGATCGGCCATTCTTCATTTCTGATCCAAATACAGGGGCTTAACATAATGACCGACCCTGTATGGGCGCGGCGGATGGGTTTTCAAAAACGGCTGACAGAGCCGGGATATGAATTGAGCGAACTGCCTGACATTGATGCCGTGCTCATTTCACACGGGCATTATGATCATCTTGATTTTCCGAGTATAAAAAAACTGAGAGGAAACCCGGATTTTTACGTGCCTGCGGGATTGAAAAAGCTGTTCAACAAAAAAGGCCGCAAAAACGTTCATGAAATGAATTGGTGGGATCGTTTTGAGATGCGGGGGGTCAATATATCATTTGTTCCGGCCCAGCATTGGACACGGAGAACGCTTTGGGATACCGATACCTCTCATTGGGGAGGCTGGGTCATAGAAAGCGAAAACGGCGAGTCCATCTATTTTGCAGGAGATACAGGCTATTTTGAAGGCTTTAAAGAAATCGGAGAGAGGTTTCGTATTAAGGCGGCCCTGTTGCCGATCGGGGCATACGAACCGGAATGGTTTATGCAAGTGTCACATATCAATCCGGAAGACGCCGTGAAAGCGTTTTTGGAGCTGAAGGCTGACAGCTTCATTCCCATGCATTACGGGGCATTCCGGCTTGCTGATGATACAGGACCGGAAGCATTAAGCAGACTGCACGGCGAGTGGGACCGGCTTGCATTACCTCCTGAAAACCTGAAATCATTAGCGATTGGCGAAACATTTTGGCTGTAACAGCAGGTTTTCGCTGCCGACACCAATCGTTTAAAAACGGTTGGTGTTTTGCTGTCAATCAAAGGTGAACAGCCTCTGTATAAAACATGATTTTTCCGGAACCTGCGGTAAAAAACAAAACTTTTTACTCTTTTGTTTCACTATAAAATGAAAGCGGTTTCGTATGCGCAGTATATTTAACCTATCACAATTGCTCCAGCAGAAACGGACAGGAAGGATAGAAAAACAGATGAAATACATGAATTCAAGGCAGAAAAAGATTTTGTATCTGTTGTTATCTGAACCTGATGACTACTTAGTTGTGCAAGATTTCGCAGACAGGGTCCGCTGTTCTGAAAAAACGATCAGGAATGATTTGAAAACGATTGAAGATTTCCTGAATGAACATGCTCAAGCTCAGCTGATCCGCAAACCGGGATTAGGCGTCTATTTACATATATCTGAACAGGAAAGGTCACGGTTAAGCCGGCAAATTTATAATGAGCACTTTACATGCAGGCACAAGACCGATGAAGAAAGAATACTTCACATCGCTTATGATTTATTAATGAATTCAAAGCCCGTTTCCGCAAAAGAAATTGCCGCACAGCATTTTGTAAACAGAGCTTCCATTAAAAAGGATGTAAGTGCGGTTGAAGAGTGGCTGAAGCGATTTGATCTCACGCTGGTTTCTAAACAGCGGCTCGGCTTAAAGATTGAAGGAGACGAAAAAAACAAAAGAAAAGCATTGGCGCGAATTTCAGATTTGATTGATAATGCGGAATTTACAAGCCAATTTATAAAAAGTAAGTTTTTAAGTCATGAAGCGGACTTTGTGAGAAAAGAAATCAAGTTATTACAAAAAAACCATTCTATCTATTTTACGGATGAAACATTTGAAAGTTTGCTGCTGCATACATTGCTGACGATCCGCCGTATCAAAATGAAACAGCCGGTCGCCATTTCTGCAAGACAGCTGGACGCGGTAAAAAAGAAGAAAGAATATGAATGGACACTGGCTTGTTTAAAACGGCTTGAGCCGGTATTTGCCATACGGTTTCCTGAGGAAGAAGCCGTCTATTTAACTTTACATATAATAGGCGGGAAAGTCCGCTATCCATCGCAGCAAGAAAAGAAGCTTGATCTTGAAGATTCTGAGCTTTCCAAAGTCGTCAGGCATTTGATCAATCGTGTTTCAGAACTGCAAAAGCTGGATTTTCATAAAGACCAGGAACTGATCAATGGATTGAACATTCATCTCGATCCGGTGTTGAAGCGGCTGAGCTATGATCTCTCTGTTTCAAACCCCATGCTTCACGACATCAAAAAAATGTACCCTTATTTGTTTCATCTTATCATTGACGTTTTAGAAGACATCAATCAAACATTTGATCTCTGTATTCCTGAAGAAGAGGCGGCATATTTGACGCTGCATTTTCAGGCAGCGATCGAACGGCTGCGCCGAAGCAGTCATAACCCTAAAAGAACGATCATCGTCTGCCATATGGGCATTGGCATGTCGCAATTGCTGCGGACTAAAATTGAACGCAAATTTCATCACATTACGGTAAAAGACTGTATCGCAAAAGCGGAGCTGACAGAGTATATCAAAAAGCATAAAGATATAGATTTCGTCATTTCTACGATAGGGCTTGGAAATGTAACGATCCCTCATATTGTCGTATCACCGCTTTTGGAGTCTGCTGATGAAAAGAAGCTCAGCGCATTTATGCAACAGCTTGATACATCACACCGCCGGGAGCAAAAAACGTTTAAAATGCTGAACGACACGACTCCGTTTCTCGTTTTTTTACAGCAAGAGACAGAGCACCGTTATCAGGTCATTGAAAAGCTGGCGCAGGCTTTGTATGAAAAAGGCTATGTAGAAAAAGAGTATGGCATTCATGCAGTAATGAGAGAAAAAATGTCGGCGACAAATATCGGGGCGGGTATTGCTATCCCTCACGCGAACTCTAAATATATCAAACAATCAGCCATTGCAATCGCCACCTTAAAAGAGCCGATTGAGTGGGGGACGGAAAAGGTGTCGCTCGTTTTTATGCTTGCCGTCAAACATGAAGATCAAAACAAGGTAAAGCAATTATTCAGTGAGCTTTCCTATCTTAGCGAGCAGCCGGCATTTATTCAAAAACTGACGGAAGAAAAAAATGTAATGACGTTTTTATCGTATTTAAACTATTAAAAGCAGGGAATGGCTCCCTGCTTTTTTTCTGTTTATAGGGAAAAATGCCGTTATTTCCGGAACTTATGGTAAAAAAACGCGCTTATCACAGGCTGATTTCAGTATAAAGTTGAGACAAGATCTTGAAATTCAGACTGCAAAGGAGGATTTATATGAAACTGTTAGCGATTACATCATGTCCGAACGGCATTGCCCATACGTATATGGCTGCTGAAAATTTACAAAAAGCAGCCGGCAGATTAGGCGTTGAGATCAAAGTGGAAACCCAGGGCGGAATCGGGGTGGAAAATAGGCTGACCGAAGAGGAAATCCGGGAAGCAGACGCAATCATTATCGCGGCGGACCGTTCGGTGAACAAAGACCGATTCGCGGGAAAAAAGCTGTTGGCCGTCGGGGTTCAGGAAGGCATCCGCAAACCGGAAGAATTAATTCAAAAAGCGCTTAGCGGTGAAGTGCCGGTCTATCAATCTGCTTCAAAAGCTGAATCCGCAAGTCAGCAGGGCAAAAAACAAAACCCGATTTACCGTCATTTAATGAACGGCGTTTCTTTTATGGTTCCTTTCATTGTCGTCGGCGGATTATTGATAGCGGTTGCATTGACGCTTGGAGGAGAAAAAACACCAAAGGGCTTAGTCATTCCGGACGAGTCTTTTTGGAAAACGATTGAACAGATCGGCAGTGCTTCTTTTTCATTCATGATCCCGATTTTAGCCGGGTACATCGCGTTCAGCATCGCTGATAAGCCGGGTCTTGTCCCCGGAATGATCGGCGGATATATTGCGGCATCCGGCAGCTTTTACGACGGTGCAAGCGGCGCAGGATTCCTTGGAGGAATCATTGCGGGATTTTTGGCGGGATATGCGGCGCTTGGAATCAAAAAATGTAAAGTTCCTAAAGCAATACAGCCGATTATGCCGATCATTATTATTCCGGTGTTTGCCTCACTGATCGTCGGTTTGGCGTTTGTATTTCTGATCGGCGCCCCCGTCGCTCATATTTTCGCATCATTAACGGTGTGGCTTGCGGGAATGAAAGGTTCGAGCTCAATTCTTCTGGCATTGATTTTAGGAGCGATGATCTCCTTTGATATGGGAGGACCCGTAAACAAGGTGGCCTTTCTTTTCGGATCGGCAATGATCGGAGAAGGAAATTATGAAATTATGGGCCCGATTGCCGTTTCCATTTGTATACCGCCGATAGGGCTTGGGATTGCGACGTTTTTAGGAAAAAGAAAATTCGCCGCCGCAGAAAGAGAAATGGGAAAAGCATCATTTACGATGGGCCTTTTCGGTATCACGGAAGGAGCCATTCCATTTGCGGCCCAAGACCCCCTTCGAGTGATCCCGAGTATTATGGCGGGTTCTATGACCGGCTCGGTGATAGCGATGATCGGACATGTGGGGGACAGAGTGGCACACGGCGGCCCCATCGTTGCTGTACTTGGAGCAGTAGATCATGTACTGATGTTTTTTATCGCTGTAACAGCAGGCTCTCTTGTCACCGCTCTGTTGGTTAATGTACTGAAGAAAGATATGGCGAAATCCCCCGCGCCCGGCGAGGTGCTGCCGTCTGCCGAACCAAATGAAGCTGCAGCGGCAAAAGAAACAAAGGAACCATCTCAGGCTGACAGCCGAAAAGCCGGGATGACCGAAATCAAAAAACTGACTGACATTATCAGTACAGACTTGATTGAACCGCATTTATCCGGCGAAACGAGGGATGACATTATCGATGAAATGATCGAGAAAATGTCCCGTAAAGGTATGCTGCTGTCTGACAGCGGATTTAAGCAGGCCATTTTGAGCCGGGAACAGCAGGGAACCACGGCGATAGGTATGAATATCGCCATTCCGCACGGAAAGTCTGAAGCCGTCAAAACGCCGGGTGTCGCATTCGGAATAAGACGTTCGGGTGTTGACTGGAACAGCCTTGATGGTTCTGATGCAAAACTGATTTTTATGATTGCCGTACCGAAGGAAAGCGGCGGAAATCAGCATCTGAAAATATTGCAGATGTTATCCCGAAAACTGATGGATGACAGCTATCGGGAAAGGCTGCTCGCCGTGCAGACAAAAGAAGAGGCGTATGAGCTTCTGGAAGAAATCGAATAAAGCGGGGGATGATCATGTCTACTGAACCGATATTTTTCAATCCGGTTTTCAAAGAAAGAATTTGGGGAGGCGCCGCCCTGCGTAATTTTCACTATAATATTCCGTCCGAGCGGACAGGGGAGTGCTGGGCCTTCGCCGCTCATCAAAATGGACAGAGCACAGTTCGAAACGGCATGTATAAAGGATGTACGCTCGGTGAATTGTGGGAGCATCACAGAGATTTATTCGGAAACCTTGAAGGAAGCCGTTTTCCTCTTCTTACAAAAATTTTGGACGCGGACCAAGACCTTTCCGTCCAGGTGCATCCGAATGATGACTTTGCCAAAATGCATGAAAACGGGGAACTTGGAAAAACCGAATGCTGGTATAT
Source organism: Bacillus sp. LR--39 (assembly GCF_053613335.1). Classification (NCBI taxonomy): domain Bacteria; kingdom Bacillati; phylum Bacillota; class Bacilli; order Caryophanales; family Bacillaceae; genus Bacillus; species Bacillus sp. LR--39. The sequence goes on from NZ_JBSIOT010000001.1 coordinate 368,099, forward strand.
CATTGATTGTGCAAAAGAGGCGGAGATCATTTTCGGCCACAACGCAACAACAAAAGAAGAACTGATATCCATGATTGAGCGCGGAGAATGGGACGGGCTCCTGAACAGAGTTAAGGTAAAGCCGGGAGATTTCTTCTATGTTCCAAGCGGCACCGTTCACGCGATTGGAAAGGGCACACTTATTTTAGAGACGCAGCAAAATTCAGATACGACTTACAGATTGTATGATTACGGAAGAAAAGATGCGGACGGCAGGATGCGCGAGCTCCATCTGGAAAAAGGTATAGACGTGATAGACGTTCCATCTGTCCGTGAACGGCCGACCATTCACTATAAACAAACAGATGATCTGCTGGCAGCTGTTTTAATAGAATGTCCTTATTTTTCAGTCGAAAAGTGGGTTGTGAAAGGTGAAGCAAATCTATTCCAGCATCATCCTTTCCTTCTTGTCAGCGTGATCGAAGGAGATGGAATAATGATTGCAGGCGGGCATGAATATCCATTTAGAAAAGGAGATCATATTCTCCTGCCTTCCGGTTTGGGAGAATATAAACTGGCAGGCCATGCAAATTGTATTGTGTCTCATCTGTGATCCTCAAAACCCTTCTCTTGCATCAGAGAAGGGTTTCTCATCACTTTTGCAAAAATACCGAAATTTCCAGCGTATCAGTGTTTTCGTTCCTGAATTTATTCTCTCAATTTGTATATCTCCCGAGCCATCGATTCAAGTATGTACATAGCGGGGATTTGGGTGGTGACATTCGCATTTTCAACCCATTCTTCCGTCACGTAATATGAAATATTCACATCGGACATTTTGGCAATGGTTGAATGTTTATGATTTGTAATACTGATGACCCGGCTGCCTTCTTGTTTCAGCTGATTCAGATGAGTCACCGTAGAATCTCCTTCACCTGAAACCGATAATGCGATCGTGATGCTGTTATGACGGAAATGGGAATGGGCCGGAAAGTAAGGATCTTTAATATACATTGAAAGTTTTCCTAAGCACGAAAAATATCTGGCTCCGTATTCGGCGAGAATTCCTGAACTTCCCACTCCGATAAAAATGACGCTTTCTGCATCGGCCGCAAGGGCTGCTGCTTCCTTCAGCTTTTCTTCCATCCCTCCGCTTACTGTTCTTTCAAAAAACTCGGCAACGGAATGATGGGGACTCTTTAAAATCGTTTTTTTATTTGCCTCCGTATACATTTTCAGCTTCACCTTAAACTCCGAAAACCCTTCACAGTTTATTTTTTTGCAGAAACGTAAAATAGAAGCCGTAGATACATGGGTTTCATTTGCCAATTCACGGATTCGCATATAGACGACTTTCTCGCTGTTTTGGGAGATGTAGTTGTATAAAGAAGTTTCAAGCTCGTTAAATGAAGCAATCATTTCGTGTGTGAACATGCAGGGGGATTCTCCTTTTTATGAGAATGGTGAATGTACATCTAATCGTAACATATCATTTTTAAAAGAAACATAGTGTTATATTTATGTGACAAATCACTTTTTGTGTCATTCAAAACAAGACGTCAGCCAATGATTTACGGCGCAAAACAACTGCGGATATAATTCGTTCATACGCTTTATGCATGATCTCTTTAAGGGTCTCTGACAAAAGCGGCCGAAAAAAGGAGGACAATATGAGTATCAAACTGATAGCGGTTGATATGGACGGAACGTTTTTGGATGATGAAATGGCATACAACAAAGAGCGTTTTATGAATCAGTATCGTGAATTAAAAGCGCGGGGAATTAAATTTGCCGTAGCAAGCGGAAACCAGTATGCGCAGCTTACATCCTTTTTTCCAGAGATCGAAAGTGAAATCGCTTTCGTTTCCGAGAATGGCGCTTTCGTCGTGAATGCCGGAGAAGAATTATTCGCGGGTAACATGTCTGAAGACACTATAAAAGCAGTGATCCGTGCTTTAGAGCAGTATGAGGTGAAAAACGTCATTGTCTGCGGAAAAAAAAGCGCGTATATTCATGAAAATGCCAGTGAAGATGAATATCTGCATGCCAGTAAGTATTATTATGTGTTAAAAAGGGTGCCGCATTTTGAAAACATCGATGATGACATTTTGAAATTTTCCATCAGCTTTCCCGCCGAACATTGTTCCGCACTTCTGAGGCATTTAAAAGACGCCATCGGGTCTTTCGTCACGCCTGTATCAAGCGGGCACGGTGACATAGATCTGATCATACCGGGGCTTCATAAAGCAAGCGGGATTAAGCTTCTCCAGAAACAATGGGGGATAAATGATGAAGAATGCGCGGCCTTCGGAGACAGCGGCAATGATTTGGAGATGGTGTCTGCCGTGAAATACGGAGTCGCTATGGATAATGCGCAGGAAAGCATTAAACAGGCTGCCACGCATATCACGCAATCAAACAATGAAGAAGGGGTCTTAAATGCGATTGATTCCATTCTCAAATGTGAAAAACCCTTTGTCTGAAAAAGACGTTTTAACTGCGGAGGTGCTGAACGATGATTAAATTAGTGATTACGGATTTAGACGGCACATTTTTAAATAATCAAGGCGATTTTGACAGAACGTTATTTGAAAAGACAAAACGAGTAATGGAGGAACAGCATGTCGCTTTCGCCATCTGCACCGGGAAGCAGTGTGAAAGGGTGGAAGCTTTATTCGGAGAAGATGCGAAAGATTTTTGGATTTTAGGAGACAGTGCCACACGTATAAAAAAGAACGGCAAATTCGTATATGAATCTTTGATCAGCAATGAAGCGGGACTGTCAATTATAGGCGCTTTAGAAAAAATCAGCTGCGGGCATAGCATTATCGCATGCACAAAAAATGGCGCGATCGTAAAAGAAAATCTGTCTGAAAGTGAGATGAAATATGTAAATGCCTCTTATGCACATGTAACGAGAATAACTGATTTTACTGAGATAAAAGACGATTTTATCAAGATTACGGTTCATGATCCCGACGCCAACTGTCCGGAAACGAGAGAAAAGCTGCATGAATTTTTTCACCAATTATATATCGTAGCATCAGAGGATACCTGGATGGACATATCAAATATCGGAATACATAAAGGAACAACAGTACAAGAACTGCAGCGATTATTAGGGGTTTCGGCTGATGAAACAATGGCGTTCGGTGACGGCCGCAATGACAAAGAATTGATGGAAGCGGCATCCTACAGCTTTGCGGTTAAGAATGCCATTGACGAAATAAAAGATGCGGCGCACTTTGTCATCAAATCAAATGAGGAAAGCAGCGTCATGCACACGATTATGAGAATATTAGCGCTGCAAAAACAATGATGGGCTAAAGCCAATGCGGCAGGACTTACTAGGGAAAGAAAAAGCGGGCTATCCTCAGACTTTAATTCACTCTTGATTTCCCTAAAATATGTTAAAAATGAATAAATATCTATATTTGACTCGATTGTATTGGTATAATATGTATAAAATGAATGAAACGGCATAATATCAAGATGAAAAAAATCATTTCATATCAGACAAAAAGCAGGAACTTCCTCGTTTTTAAATAAATTGGGAGGTGTTTGTATTAGCCCGCTGTTGAGTCCCGCGTATATCATTCTTATTTTTCTTCCGGCAGCTTCTTTTCTGTTAGGGATATTAGGGTATTTCATCTTTAAAAAAGTATGGATGATGGTTGTTATTGTCTTCATTTTGTCCTTGATATTTATGTTTATTGTAATAGGTGCCGAACCGACATTTTTCATTTGGGTGGCTATGATGACGGGGAGCTGTTTTGTCTCCGGTTCAATCACTAAGACGATATGGACTTTTGCAAAGCGAAAATATTAGACAGAAGAATCCTGTTTGAACAGCTATCTTTTTTTTGTCGATTGAAGAAAAAGAAGGATAGAGTTATCCGTTATGTTCTTATATTTTGTCTGTTGTTGTCAGATCGGGCTTTCTGTTAAAAATGTCTGTCTATCGTTTTGTTCTTTTTTAACTAAGCGGAGCACTATAATTGAACTGTAGATACATAGAAAAACAAAAAAGGATAAGGAGGATTTTTATGTTTCAAACCTTAGACCATTTTTTGAAATCTTGGGAGTTCGAAGCCGATGCGACACAGAAACTGCTGAATCATCTGACTGATGAATCACTTAAACAAGAAATCACTTCACAACATTGGACTTTAGGCCGTATTGCATGGCATACTGTCGCGGCCATTCACATCATTACCTCAAACACAGATTTAACGTTTCACGCTCCGGCTGAAGATTATCCTGTTCCTGCATCGGCGCGGTTTATTGCTGAGAGTTATCATCAAGCCAGTAATGCATTTGTACAGGCGTTAAAAACGCAATGGACTGACGATACACTTCAAGAATGTGTCAACTTTATTGGTCAGCAATTGCCGAATGGTTCACTTTTGATGTTTTTAATTCAACATCAAAACCATCATCGAGGACAAATGACTGTCCTTATGAGACAAGCAGGTTTACCTGTTCCGGGTATTTATGGTCCGGCAAAAGAGGAATGGACAACATTCGGTTTGGAAGCTCCGAAATAGGATGTTGATGTAAGGGCTCGAATGAATAGATGATACCAATCGATGTTGGTATCTTTTTTGTTTTTTAGAGTTATTAAACCGGTATCCATGACATGCAGACGAATCAACAGTTCAAAAGATGTAAATTAAGGTCAATAAATGCAGAAAGGTGATTATGATGATAACTAAAATGACTCGATTCAATATGAAAGACTTCAATAAACCAAACGAACCTTTCGTTGTTTCAGGGAGAATAATCCCTTCATTTGAGGACAATGTTTGGACATATACAGAGGAGAAATTTGCTGAACCTTATGTCAAAAAATATGACGATGAAGACATTGATGTCAGTTATATTGAAGAAGAGGATAAAGCTGTCTTTTTTTATTACGCAGAGAACGACTGTGTCGGCCGGAGTAAGCTTCGTTCTAATTGGAATGGATACGCACTGATTGAAGACATTGCCGTTGCAAAAGATTATAGAAAAAATGGTGTCGGGACGGCTTTATTACATAAAGCGATTGAGTGGGCAAAGGAGAATCATTTATGCGGTCTTATGCTTGAAACACAAGATATTAATGTTTCAGCTTGTCATTTTTATGCCAAAAATAACTTTGTCATAGGAGCGGTCGATACAATGCTTTATTCCAATTTTTCAACAGCAAATGAAATTGCGGTTTTTTGGTACTGTAAATTTTAAAGATAACAGTATTTGATGTTTCGTCATTTAGCGAGTGTGTGTCGCAAAGTATTCAAAACATCGGCTTGAGGATTTATAATAAGGTATATCAACCAATGCAGGGGGAGTTAAGTATGAAGTGCAAAAAAATGAACAGGGTACAATTAAAAGAGGGAAGCGTATCAATGGCCCTATAAACTGCGTCTGCCCTCATTAATGGAGGGGAAATTGTGAATACGCCTTATTCACAATCAACTTTACGGCACAACCAAGTGTTCATTTGGCTTTGTGTTCTGTCATTTTTCAGCGTATTAAATGAAATGGTTTTGAACGTCTCGTTACCTGATATCGCCAACGACTTTCATAAACTGCCAGCGAGTGCAAACTGGGTGAACACGGCCTTTATGCTCACCTTTTCCATCGGAACTGCTCTGTATGGGAAGTTATCGGATCAACTGGGCATCAAAAAGCTGCTCCTGTTTGGGATTATGGTCAATGGCTTCGGATCAATCATTGGATTTGTCGGACACTCTTTCTTTCCTTTACTCATTCTGGCCCGATTTATTCAAGGGGCTGGTGCTGCCGCATTCCCGGCACTTGTAATGGTTGCAGTCGTACGCTATATTCCGAAAGAAAACAGGGGTAAAGCATTTGGTCTGATCGGGTCTCTGGTGGCAATGGGGGAAGGTGTCGGACCAGCTATTGGCGGAATGATCGCTCATTATATTCACTGGTCATATTTGCTGCTTATTCCAACAGCAACAGTTATCACCGTTCCATTCCTGATAAAACTGCTTGAAAAGGAAGAAAGAATCAGCGGACGCTTTGATATGGCGGGGATTATATTAATGTCTGCAGGCATCGTATTTTTTCTGCTGTTTACAACGTCATATAGAATGTCTTTTCTGACCATCAGTATTCTAGCTTTCCTGATATTTGTGAAACATATTAGGAAAACTCAAGATCCCTTTGTTGACCCTGCACTGGGGAAAAATGTCCTGTTTATGATGGGCGTCTTTTGCGGAGGCCTGATATTCGGCACTGCTGCAGGATTTGTGTCTATGGTTCCTTATATGATGAAAGATGTTCACCATTTAAGTACTGCGGCAATTGGAAGCGGGATTATGTTCCCCGGGACGATGAGCGTCATCATCTTCGGTTACATTGGAGGATTGCTTGTTGATCGGAAAGGTTCTTTATATGTGCTCACCATCGGGATTGTATTGATGTCTTCCAGCTTTTTAATCGCTGCCTTTTTTATAGATGCGACACCTTGGCTCATGACCGTTATAATTGTTTTTGTTTTTGGGGGGCTCTCCTTCACAAAAACGGTTATATCTACAATTGTGTCTGGCAGTTTGAAACAAAAGGAAGCCGGCGCCGGAATGAGTCTGCTTAATTTTACGAGCTTTTTATCAGAGGGAACGGGTATTTCGATTGCAGGCGGTTTATTATCGATCCGCTTGCTGGATCAAAGGCTGCTGCCTGTTAACGCTGATCATTCCGCTTATTTGTACAGTAATATGCTCATTCTTTTTGCAGGAATCGTTGTTATGAGCTGGCTGGTAACCGTGAATGTCTATAAACGTTCGCAAAGAAATGACTAAAAAGGGAAAAGGATCAAACTTGATAGAAGTTTTGATCCTTTTTTTGAGGAGCTTCCTTATTCCGAAACCTTTTGGCGATCAATGAAAAGGGAGTTAAAGTGAATTACATTTATAAGAAAAAGGAAAAGAAAAATGGAAATTGTATCATTTCAATCAGAGATAAATGGGAGAATGCACTTATTGAGTTTGAACAAAAAAATAATCAAATTGAGATCATGATCAATTATCGTAACGAGAAAACAACCAAGTTTTCACTGCCAATCGAGACTTTTGAGAAAGTGTAAGAGGATATTAAAATAACCCGGAGAGAAAGTTAATTATTCTGTTTGAAAATGACCATGAAGTTCGTAAGCAGTATGGTTTTAACACGCATTTGGATTCCCTTGGCAAAGTAAAGGTTTTTGGGGATTTATATTAAAATAATAGTAAGAACCTTGTGCAGCGGACAGGGAGTTTCGTTGCTTTATAAGGAGAGGGAACTATGAAAAAAAATATTCACATACTGGGAGCCTCCGGAGTCGGAACTTCAACATTGGGTGTTGCATTATCAAAGCATTTGCCTCATACGCATCTTGATACTGATGATTACTATTGGACAGATAAATTCACTAAGAAAAGAGAAATTCCTGAAAGAAGAAAGCTGCTTGAAAAAGACTTTACAATAAATGAGAAATGGATTCTTTCTGGCGCAGTGTGCGGCTGGGGCGATGATCTAAAAAGTTATTTTGACCTTGTCATCTTCTTATGGATTCCGCAAGATATACGGCTTGAGAGATTAAGGCAGAGGGAATTTCAGCGTTATGGAAACGAAGTGTTAGCCGGCGGCAGTAAATATGAACAATCAAAAACATTTTTAGAGTGGGCTTCTTTATATGATAATGCCGGAATGGAAGTTAGAAGCAAAGCTTTACACGAACATTGGATGGCAGATTTATCTTGTCCGTTGTTAAAAATTGAAGGAGATTACTCAGTAAATGAAAGAGTTGACCGTGTCTTGGATTATCTGAATTCAAACTAACGGATGGAGATAACTGCAAAATCCAAAATTCAAAGGCAGTTCCGGCCATTTTAACGGAGCTGTTTTTTTATACCGCTTTCAGTTTCTCTGTTGTGAAGTGATTTATTTTCGGCAGCATCCCACAATAGAGAAGTGATTTGTTCTTCGTTAAGTTCTCCGTTGGAGTATTTCTCTAAAATTCGTATAAATCGTTCATCACTTAATTAATTATTTCTTTGTTTATTTTTATTCTCCATTTCATTTTCAGACCGAATTAAAGCCCTCTCATAACGAGAAGGGCTTTCCGCCTTTAATACTTTCTCCTCAAAAAGAAGGGGAAGGCTTTATCCGTTTATCCCTCGTATCGTTTATTAATCAACTCTGTAAACATAGGGAATTATTGGTTAACTTAGAATTTTTTCGATCCAAACAAATATCTTTAAAAAAGTTACCGGCAACTTTCTGCGGCATATCGCAGTGTTCAATTGTTTAGTCCTTTTTTTTCATAATCTTTACAAATCTGAAAAAGTCATCATCATCCGGCAGGGGCTTGTCATCTTCGCGTCCATTGCGATGCATATGCGGATCAGAGTGATGTTCATTGTAGAACTCTACGATATGGAATCCGCACTTATTCACATAGAAGTTGATATTTCGCTTTTCAAAATAAGGTGTCACGGTTTCCCAAAGCACAGTATCCGGATACTGTGCTTCTATGGCTTTCCAAGCAGAAAGACCAATCCCCTGGCTGTGATGTTCTGGAGATACATAGAATAAATCTAGCGAATTATGATGTGTTTCGCTGTTGATACGTACTACTGCACCACCTACCTTCTCACCATCCCGAAAAATATGATATACGACTGCTCCGGGAGCGTCGAAAGACTCCTGAACATCATTGTCCGATGGAATCGGTCCATCTTCGCAATCACCGAACGTTTCAATCACGGCGATCGCAAAGGCTTCTTGTAATTTTTTTTGGAATTCTGGCAGATCAGATTCCTTTGCTGGTTCCAGAATAACTTTTGGTTCCTTTTTTGTTTTCATGATTGCTCACTCCTTCAGTTGCTGAAATAACGAGTTCAGTCGTTCAGTAAAACATTCCACCTGCTCTGCCGCTTTTTCTTCCGCGGTAAATTTGGCGTTAAAATACTTCAAAAGCTTTCTCCTGTCTTTTTGTATGATGTCTTTTTCTTTGTTTTCTTGGAAAATAAGCTGCATGTAACCCTTATTTACTATCGTTCACTGCCGTATTAAGTGTGGTACGCGGGATTTGCAATCATTCTCAAACTTTACCTGCGAAAAGTTGCAAAAATAGTCGAATGTGGCGCCTTTGCCTATGAACATGCGTAAAAGATTCAAATTCGATCATGAGCAATGCACATTGAGTAAACTCCGGTGAATTTATTAGCCCAAAGAAGCCTAATAGATATAAAAATAACTAGTATATATATCAAATCTGTCCGTTTAATGCCCACTTCTCAACAACTAATTTGAAGTCATGCAATCTGTGCAAAGGGGTTATTTCGGAATTGATTTTTCCGAATGCAGCGGAGTCGCTTTGGGACTTCCGTTTACTTTGCCGTACGTCAGCTTGCGCCATATCAATTCCATCGGACCGTACTTAAATCGTTTCAACCACAATGTACTAAAGCTCATAAGCACGAAGTACACGGCCAGACTGAACATGAACGTGCCGGCGGATTGAATATGATCCGCAAGCCCGAATCCGTACCTGAGGAACAAAACTGTTCCAATGATAGAGTGAAGCAGATAACAGGTCAATGACATCCGTCCGACTTTGGTGAAGATCATCATAGGGCCTCGCAGCTGAGGAACGTACAGAAACAGCATTGCAAAAGTGCTCATATAAAACATACTTCCGGTTAAGCCGCCATTTTGACCCATGACAGAGGAAATGTCCTTCCACAGCATATTCTCAGAAAGATTAAACATGTCTAGTAATATACTGCTTTGTGTTATTAGAAAAGCGATTGTGCTGATGATCCAGATACGCTTCCATATGAACTTTTTTGCTTCCATGTCTTTGAAAAATTCCATCTTAACAAAGTACACGCCCAGCAGAAACATGAGAAACATGGAATAGATCATAGAGAAAGAGCCAGCCGCCATCGTGACCATATCTGTCCACCGAGTGCTGATGGATTCCATGTAGGTAAGGCTTGTGTGGCTAAACAAAGTAAACTCTGAAAAATTCGGGTTTTTTGACCCTGCAGTATTGATGACATTGTACAACATTGTGAAAACAGGAGTCAGGAATTGAAACACGATAAGTGCGATAATCCATCTAAGCACCGTTTTGGCCGTGCGTTGATAGAAGGCGAGTAACAGGAAGCCGCTTACGGCGTAAAAGGTCAATATGTCACCGACCCAAACAAATGTGATGTGCAAAATGCCAAATCCCAACAGGATAGATAACCTACGGGCAAACAGCTTGTTGGGACTATCTACCTTCTGCGCGGCTCGATCCATAAAGATCATAAACCCAACTCCGAACAAGAAGGAGAATAATGTAACGAATTTCCCTTCGGCAAACCAGGAAACCAGATTGTGCAGGAGGTCACCGGAGGCCATTTCGAATCCCTTTACTGAATCTACGATCAGAAAATAGTTGACAATAATAATGCCAAGCAAGGCAAACCCACGTACGATGTCCAGAAAATGAACCCGTTCCCGCAGACTCACTGGTTGCCCGCGTTCTTCTTTTTGTACAATCATATCAATACTCCTTTCCCATTTACCATTGCAATATGCAGTGCGGATCTGAAAAACTCGAGCCTTACAATGGATAAATATAAAGACAGAATCTTAACAATTTATGAAGGTTCATCATTTTTTTTAAAATGTGACAAAATTGTGGCGGACATCAGCTTTCATAAACTGTTAAGATTTACGTAGTATCTTATAACGTACGTGTTACTTATGAATGATATATAGTAAGGTCACACGAGAAATAACATCAAGAATCATGAGGTGAAAGAGGCATGACCCATCGAATATTAGTCGTAGAGGATGATCATGATATTGGTGATCTTTTGGAGGAATCCCTTATGCGAGCAGGCTACGAGGTGCTAAGAGCCAAGGATGGAAAGCGAGCATTGCAACTTGTGAATGACTCACTTGATTTGGTTATTTTGGATATTATGATGCCAGGCATTTCGGGAATCGAAACCTGTCAGCACATCAGGGAAACCTCTAACGTCCCAATTCTGTTTCTGACGGCCAGATCGAGTACACTCGATAAAACTGAGGGATTACTCGCCGGCGGCGATGATTATATGACTAAACCCTTCTCGGAAGAGGAACTTCACGCTAGAGTGATTGCCCAATTACGCAGATATACAATCTATCAGGAAAAGAAGGAACAGGAAGAAACATTTCTTATCGGGGGCAAACTGAGAGTGAGCGAAGAATTTAATGAGGTCTGGAAAGAGGAGCAGCAAATCAAGCTGTCAGATCTGGAATATCGTATCCTGAAACTGCTGATGAGCAAACGCAACAAAATATTTTCTGCTCAAAATATATATGAGAGTGTGTGGGGACAGCCTTACTTTTACTGTTCTAACAATACAGTGATGGTGCATATTCGGAAACTGCGCTCCAAAATTGAGGATGATCCGGCACGTCCGGTTTATATAAAAACTGAATGGGGAAGAGGATATCGATTTGGCACATCGTAAATTCACGCTAACCAAAAAACTGGCTTTGCTGATCATGGTTGCTGCGATTGTGAGCGGTGTGATCTTTCTGACGCTGCAAAAGATTACAGATGATCTGATCGAGGGATATCTGAGTTCGGATGAGTATTATCACAAGGAGTCAGCGAGATACATTCAAAAATTCAGTCAGTACGTTTCAGAAAATGGGTTGTCTACATCGGATAGAAAAGCGTTTGGCGAGTGGGTCAAAAAAGAAAATTACATTAACCTCACCATATTCAAGGATCAGGAGTTGCAATATGATTCCGTTTATTCCGAATCCGATTATGGAAAAGAAAAGCTGACTCAGTATGCTCAAAATCATTCACATCCTGTCAAGTTCAGCGATGGTGAAGGACGAGTCATTATCGACGGTTTCTACTCATCCCGATATTATGATCTGGCCTTTACATTGGATTTGCTCGGTGCAACCCTCATCTTTTTAATCATTGTTCTCTTGGGCATTCGCCAAAGTCTTCGCTACCTTAAAACGCTTCACCAAGAGATTCATATTCTTGAAGGGGGCCAGCTGGACTACGAGATGACGATAAAAGGGCATGATGAATTAGCGATGATTGCAAAGAGCATTGAGGATCTGCGGAAAGCTTTCTTGGACAAACTTAAAGCGATCGAGGAATTGCAAGCAGAGAGCCGCAGCCTGGTTACCGAAATGTCGCACGATATGCGCACACCGCTGACGTCGCTGATCATGAATCTGGAGTTTGCCAAAAAAGAAGGAGGCAAAGCGGGTGCCAGCAAAGATCGTTATGTAGCCAATGCTTATGGTAAAGCACTGCAATTAAAAAACTTGTCTGACAATCTGTTTGCGTATTTCCTGCTGAATAAGGAACATGGGGCCGACCTGGAGACCGTTGCAGTGAAAGAAGTGATCTACGATCTAATATCAGATCAGATTGCTATCCTTCATCAGGAGCATTTCCGGGTCCATATTTCAGGCGAGCTGCCGGAAACCTATATTAACGTGAATTTGGAGGAGCTTGGTCGTGTATTTGATAATGTGATGTCAAACTTATTTAAATACGCAGATCCGGAAGAAGAAATCAGCATCACGTTTGTATCGGATCAAGAAATATTTGAGATTCATATCAGCAATACGATTAAACTTGCGGATGTAACGCCGGAAAGCAACGGACTCGGTGAAAGAAGCATTGCGCGAATGATGTCCCGCATGCAGGGGCAGTTTCACAGTATACAAAAGAATTCCAAGTACTGCATCGTGCTGCGATTTTGGAACAGAAAGATGTAGGCTGCGAATCAAAACGACGAAAATATTGAAATAGGAGACAACAAGATGAGATTTTCCAACAATTTTAAAAAGGCGCCTTACCTGTTACAAGCGCTTCTCAATGTCTGTCTGTTCTTCCTGGCGATAGCCTTAAGCGGACTTCTGATCAGCGAGACATGGTACATTGTTCAATTCGTATACAAGTCACTGTTCAACAAAGTGGACAGCTATTATGAGATGCTTGGGGAACTGCTTATATTCTTCATGTATTTTGAGTTCATTGCTTTGATTATCAAATACTTCAAATCAGACTTTCATTTCCCGCTTCGCTACTTTATTTATATTGGCATCACGGCTGTCATTCGTTTGATAATCATCGATCATGATCAGGCGATCTCAACGTTCTGGTGGGCGATGGCCATTCTTGCAATGATTTGTGCATTCTTTATTGTCAATAGACGAAATTCTGTTGTTGAACATTAATAATTAGTTCACTTTATACCGATACGCCACTGAAATGTCCTATGACTTACTTGAATACTGAATAGGTGTAAAGTGGTTATTCATACGGATTGAAAAAGAAGAACACGCAGCAGATTCACTTGCTCTTGTTTGGGGCAAGTGTTGACAACTCTATTACTGGTTTAATTAAAGAAGGAGTATAAAACCTGTATCAATGGTGTTACTAGATATCTGCGACACAGGTTTTATATGTAGGTAACTAATATTCTTATATATGTAACATTGCATTTTTTATTATGCAATAGTTCACTCTATTTCTGCTTTCAATTTCTCGAACCACTCTAAATTAACCAAGTGATGTGAACGGGAATTTTCGTTCATACGGCGAAAGTAATTGATTGTGCCGGGAATTTCTTGAGTGGTGGACAGGTATTCATCAAGGAGCTCGATTCGAGTTTTAGTCTGATCGATTTGTGATTGGATCAGATCCAGTAATTTACTTTTGTCGAATTCATCAGCAAAGAGTAACGCCCCATAAAATTGAAGGTTCACATATTCCGATTTGGTGCCGTATTTGATCATTAATTTTTCAAATTCTGCCCTTCCCGAATCTGTGACGTTAAAGTTACGGATTTCACGCCCGCTGGTTGAGGGTTTCTGCTGAATCTGTTCAATCAAACACTTTTCTTCAAGTTGCTGCAGATTGTAATAAAATGAACCTTTCGTGAAGTTAACAATGTATTTGTAATGACGTTTTTCCATTAAGGCCAGAATTTCATAGCCGTGAGCTCCGGGGTTTTGGATGAGCAAGCCAAGGATAAGTAAGGGAATCACGGTTTCATCACCTTCGCCATCCGCGCCTCAAATTCCGCGTACGTGATTTTACCCGAAGCCAAATCCATACTATGAAGGTAAATCTGTTCTGTTTTAGAATAGTCACCATTCACTTTCAGTGATTGCTCCTCTCCCGAAATGGGTTTCAGGATATGGTGCTTTTTCGAAAAAGCCTCGAAATAGCGGTAACCGAATTTGCGTTGTGAAACTGCGTCTAAATGAATGCCATCAGGATTCGCAGTCAAACCTGCCGCAGTAACAAAATAACAATTCTGTTGTTCATTAGCAAAACGCAGCAATTGTTCATTAACTTGTCGAAATTCAGTCGCGTGCTGTCCAAAACCAGTCTTCTCAAGAAAGTCACCAAGCCCTCCAATAATCAACGGTACCTCATCAAGTTTCAACTCGTTTCTTAGCGTCTCGATGATAAGAGTTAATTTCTCGTAATAAGTTTCATGCAGCGAACGATAACTGTCACTCTCACCTTGGTGCCAAAGGATTCCGCAAATTTGACTGGATTGGAGGGCGAAGCGGGCTTCGGACAAAGCATGCTGAAAAAGGATGCCTTCCGGATGCCAGTCATTCAATGAACTGCCGCCTTCCGCACACGGGATCAAGCCAATTTCTTCATCGGGATAAGCTTTCGACCAAGCATCTGCAAAAGATGCCGCCAAGCCAACGCCGGAAACCGGACGGTCGTAATTAATCGGCTCTGTCATCATCTGCCACTGTCCATTGCGCAGCATTTTTATTTTTTCATTATAGATAGGGTCTACTTCATTCAAAAATCCACGGCCCGCCATATTCGACTGCCCCAACATTAAAAAAGACTTTATCATTTAATTTTTCACTTCTTTACATCAATATTTTAGTCTAATTAGACTATAGTCGATTCAGCTTGTCTTGTAAAGTTTTAATAAGGTTTTACTTTTATTATTAGTATGTATGAAAAGCAAATTAACATTGAAAATTTGGTGGATGTATTTGAGAAATAGCAAGTTCTTTTGCTTTAGATCTTGATAAACAATGAAAAACAACTAAAACCTTGTCATGTAAGGGTTCCTATGAGGTTCAAAATCATTTTTCATAGAAAATACATTCAAGGATGGGGGTGAGCCCAAATGAAATGGATTGTTAAAAAGGGAGGGCTGTGTTGAAGGGGTTAAATATCAATAAAAAATTATTGAAAAGGTTAACAATTGTACCAATTCTATTCATTTGTTATGTTTTACTTTTAAATCCTGAAGTTATACTTGAAGAGGAATGTCCTAAAATGCAGAAAAATGATCCGGCTTTTCGCTCACTTTCCCTTCTTCTTCCGCTTCTCCTTTTTTACGCCCGGTAAAACTCATGAAACATCTTCATCAATGCGCGTTTTTCAATCCGCGACACATAACTCCTTGAAATGCCGAGCTCCTTTGCGATCTCGCGCTGCGTTTTTTCTTTTTTTAAATCAAGCCCGAAGCGGCCGACGATGACTTCCTTTTCGCGGTCGTCTAAAATATCGATATATTTTTTGACCTTTTCAAGTTCCATGTTGAGCTGAATGGTGTCGATCACATCCTCGCTTTCCGACTTGAAGACATCGATCAGGCTTATTTCATTCCCTTCTTTATCCTGGCCGATCGGATCATGAAGGGAGACGTCTTTTTTCGTTTTTTTCAATGCGAGCAGATGCATTAAAATCTCATTATTAATTACAAAAGGGGGGGTGCATAGATTTCCCGTAACTGTTTGATTAAATAAATGTTGAGTCAGTTTCCTGTAAGGACCGTGGAATTGTCGTTTATCGGGTCCATAAGGACACTTCATGGCATTTAGATGAACAGTTAGACCTTATGGTTCCAGACGATATGGTAGTGGAAGATGATTTTCTTTTAGGTAAGGTTTGTACGCCGGACAAAGCTAGTGAATCAATAGGCCTGATTTTAAGGTGCAAATTATCCAATAGTAAATCTCTGTATAATCAATTATAATTTTGGTAGTAAGAAATATTATGGATTGAGGGGTTTTAAATGAAATCAATATTCAAAGAGTTTTATTTTGATAATAAGAGCTCTGATATATGGATAAACTCAGTAGTTATTTTAGATGCAAATGTTTTATTAAACCTTTATAGATATTCGAAGGAAACTTCAAAAAAGCTGCTCTCATTATTAAAAAAATCACAAGAGCGTCTTTGGCTACCTCATCAAATAGCTTTAGAGTTTCATTTAAATAGAACAAATGTAATTCTAGATCAACAAACATCTTATGAAAAAATTGAATCAATTTTAAGTAAAAAGTCAATTGAGATAGAGACTAGTCTAAAAAAAGAGTTATCTACATACAGAAAAAAACATGTAACTTTAAGTATTGACTCAATAATAGATCAAGTTAAAGAATCGATTAATACTTTAATTTCTGAGATAAAACAGGAAAAAGAAGACCATCCAAAGTTACTTAGAAATGATCACATTAAAGCTGAAATCACTGATATATTTGAAGATAAAGTAGGAAAGCCATACGAAAAAAAGAGGCTTGACGAATTATCAAAAGAGGCGGAGCAAAGATATAAGCTAGAAATTCCACCAGGATATAAGGATGCATCTAAAAAGGGAGCTAAATTTTACAATGGCGAAATCATATTAGAGAAATATGGGGATTACATTCTGTGGCAACAAATTATGGATTTTGCAAAAGAAAAACAAACAAATATTATTTTTATAACGGATGATGATAAAGAAGATTGGTGGTATTACTCAAAAGGAAAAACAATTGGCCCGCGAAGTGAGCTATTAAATGAATTTTCAAATAAAACTAATCAAGAGTTTTATATGTTTAAACCGGAAGTTTTCATGAAACAGGCCGGTAAAGTTTACAGTGAAAATTTCTCTGATAACACGATTACTGAGGTAAAAGAGGTTAGCAAGGAAAGTGGGGATTATCCTTTATTTGTTAGGGATGGAACGAATTATATGAGTACGTTGAGCCAATTAAATCAATTTTATTATGGCGAGCACACATTTGAATACATAATATTACTTCACCATAATAAATACTTATCAGATTCATTTTTAACCGATTTAACTGAGGGTTTCCCTTTTGGTGAAGAGTTTAGTTGCCGCATAATTGACTCAAACATTCCATCTGCTAAATCTGTTAACTATAGCTTTGAGAGTAAGCTAGCTATCAAAGTGTATTTGGACGATACATGGATAGTTGGTAAGAGTGAATACTTTAAAAATTTAACTTTAACGTATTTCAATATGAAACTTAATGATTGCCAAGTGGAAATTTTGGAATAGTCCTAGACGGAAAGCCTGCGGACACTGAACTTACAGCATTTACGCTGTTTGTTTGGTGTCCGTTTTTAATTTGATTATATAGGAGGACTACTCATGAAGCAAAAAGACATTGAAAATCTAATCAATAGCTATCACTGGATGGTGAAAGAGGTTCAACGGTTGCAAAGAGTACTTTACGGTTCAACAATTCCTATGAAAAATTGGGGTATTGCTAAATATGGATTAGAGGCAGCTATGCCGAAAGGGAGTCTTGGAAAGAGTCAGGATGAATTGCGGCAAATGGATATGAGAGAGGAACGTCTTTTTAAACGTCTTAAGTACTATGAGGAACGAGTATATGCAGTTGAGTTGGGGGCAGAAAAGATCAAAGGAGAGCAACATAAAGTCATTTATAATTGCAAGATGGAGGGTATGAGCTACCGCGCAATAGGTCTTCACCTTGGCATTTCACGGGAAACTGTACGCAAAATGAAAGACGAGTTGATCCAGCCAATTATGCCAAGATTTCCATTTTGAGGTTTGTTGAATCTGAAAAAATCTGTGGTGTAAAATGGGAGGCAGGTCGGCGCGGCGAATTATTCCTGCGTCATCACTAAATTTTTACATAGTGAATGGGTGATAAAACAGCAACAGTATTGCGTGCTTATTCAACAGTTTCGTTCGACAAATTTTGCAAATGGTTAATCATAACAATTAATTTCCGATATTAAAAATGGGGGTGATTTGTAAAATGAATAAGAACAAAAAGAACGATAATAGAAAGAATAATAAGAAGGATTTAGAAGAACTGGAGAATGTTATTTATACTTATTCCAAAAAGGAGCTACTCGCTTTCTTTTTTGAAAAACTCAAGGTAGGTCAAAGTAAGAGTCATTACAAGGACTTTCAATCTCTTGTATATGAGTTAGATATTGAATGTTTAGAATTTGCGATATCAAGATTTTCTCATATAGATATTGTACATGATCATTCAAAATATGTGCCTGCATTTATCCCTTTATTGGCAGCGTATCTCACTATGTTCTTTAATTTTTATGAAAAACATTGGGGAGCTTTAGCTTTCGCTGCTGGTACAATTGCTGCTATTGTTTGGATAATTGCAGTAGAAAGAAAATATAGAAATCAAGCGATTTCAATTTTGGAAACATTTAAACAAATCAAAGAGAGAAAAGAGAAAGACAGATCTAAAGGCTGAAAGGAGAAATTATGAATAAGGATAAATTAAGGTATGCAATCTTAAAAGAGATTTTTGAAGGCCATACCCCTTTGTCAGAAAACGATATTGGAGTTACTGAAGACCAATTTAATGATGCTGTGAACTTTTTGAAACGCGAAGGGTATATAATTGGGGTTCATTATTCAGATAATAGGCCCCAATTATTCAAATTAGGACCTGAGTTGACAGAGAAAGGTGAAAACTACTTGGAAGAAAATGGAACATGGTCGAAGGCGTATAAGACCATTAAAGAGATTAAAGATTGGATTAAATAACATCTGCACCCTTAGGGGTGCTTTTTTGTTAGACAAATTCTGCAAATTATACTTTGTCCTTTTCTTACACCGATAATAAGGTGGGAGGAGATTATATGAGTTTTGAAACAAAGTATTTAATAAGGTGGGGCATATCAGGATGGATGTTAATTTTCTGGATAGGAGCCTATTTTGCACTTACTGAAGCTGACTATATATCAGCTCATATAAAGTTTTCTGAGCACGGGAAATTAATAGGGGTTTTCATTTCTCTGAGTATATTTGGCATGGTAGTGGGCTATATAATTCATCATTTATACTTTGTAGCGAATTGGATATTTAATAAAAATCGGATTTTTGATAATGCAATTAAGCGGGTTGAAAATTTTCCGATACCTGACAATTGGAAAGATAACAATAAGAACGATTATTTAGAAGAAGATAAAAGAATCGTTGAAAGGTATAGATACCTGCTATCAAAAATTCATGCCTTGGGTACTGTATTCGTAAGTCATTTTTTAGCCGTTTTGTTTACAGTGATAGCAACACTGTATAAGTATGGCTGTTTTTCTTACCCGCCGATGTTAATTATACAACTTGTAATATTGTTTATTTCGGAATCAAGTTTCAGATACTACTCTGCAAACTTAAATTATTTTCAAGGAAGTTTTTTTAGACAAAATGTTAAAAAATAAGATTTAGCATCCTACGGGGTGCTCTTTATATTCTCTGTAAACTGCTTCCGGCGGGATTATGAATCCTACTCAAGCTTCAACTTTTATTCGAATGGTTCAAGACACGCCAACGATTTTAAGAGATGCGCTAACTAAGAATCAAAAGTCTGTTCCATCAACTAGCACAGTTAACTTAAGCACAAAAGAAGTAATTGCTGAAGTTAACATTACCTATGCCACACTTGAAAACAACATCGAACAAGAAGTCACATACAGATGCGACTTCTATAAGTTTCCGATTAATGGAAAGTAATCTTAAGAAAAAATTTAAGGACTTGCAGCCCTATAGCCGTATAAACAAATTTAATCCCTCATAATATGTCATCAAACTTAGCATACTCAATATGGATTCCAATTTAGGAGTTTAAGAGCCATTGATGTGCTCATAAATATCTTTCACATCTAGCGGACAGTGGGCGAGTAAAATACGTCACTATGCATATGCTGTATTTTTTCCCAGTTGGCGGGATTGGTTGTATCAAAAGAGCGGTGCTCTAAAATGGCCTGATATAGGGCGGTTTTTTGTTCCAAATGGGCAATGTGCTGTTTGGCTTCTTCGAGCTGGGCGAGCGCATCTTCTTTATGCTCCATCATGAGTGTGTACCGTTGTGGAATGGTCGAATCTCCTTCAAGACAGAGATTCACGTACGTTTTAATGACTTCAATCGGCATCCCGGATTGCCTGAGGCATTTGACACCAAACAGCCAGTTGATTGATTCTTCGTCGAACAAACGAATATTGTTTTTATTGCGCTGTACGCTCGGCACCAGGCCTTTATCTGTGTAAAAGCGCACCGCATGCTCGGTGAGTCCGGTTATCATCGCTGCTTCTTTGACTGTATGCATGGGTAACCCTCCTTTAAAAACTTTTTAAAAAAGTGCTTGCCTTCGTGTTACACGAAGGTAATAAGCTTATTATAACGCAAACCAGCCGCAGCGGAATTCATTCTGCAGTGCCCGATTTTCGGGATGCGTGCCGTTTGTCGTTTCTACATTTGAACAATAGGAGGAATTACAATGCAAACCGTAACATTAAACAATGGAGTGAAAATGCCAATTATCGGCTTCGGTGTATACCAAGTCCCCGATGCTCAAGAATGTGAAAACGCGGTATATGAAGCACTGATGGCCGGTTATCGCTTGATTGACACTGCTTCCGGCTACCTAAATGAGGAGGCAGTCGGACGTGCAATCAAGCGGAGCGGCGTACCGCGTGAGGAGCTATTCATTACGACCAAGCTCTGGATTCAGGATGCCGGCTATGAAAGCGCCAAGATAGCCTTTTCCAAATCATTGAGTAAGCTGCAGCTGGATTATCTTGATTTATACCTTATTCACCAACCATACGGCGATTACTACGGCGCTTGGCGCGCGATGGAGGATCTGTATCGCGAAGGAAAAATCAGGGCAATCGGAGTCAGCAACTTCCATCCCGACCGTCTAATGGATCTGATCATGCATAATGAAATCGTGCCAGCCGTCAATCAAGTCGAAACGCATCCATTCTGCCAGCAAAAAGAAAGTGCTGCTTTTATGAAAGAGCAGGGAGTTCAACACGAGTCATGGGCACCGTTCGCTGAAGGACGCAATAACATGTTCAGCAACGGCGTGTTGACTTCCATTGCGGAAAAACACAATAAATCCGTCGCCCAGGTCGTGCTGCGTTGGCTTGTTCAGCGTGAAGTCGTTACGATTCCAAAATCGGTGCGCAAAGAACGGATTGTCGAAAACTTTGACATTTTTGATTTTGAGTTAAGTTTAGAGGATATTGAAAAAATTTCCACACTTGATAAAGGAGAAAGTCTTTTCGGGTCGCACCAAGATCCGGAAATTGTAAAATCGATAGGCGCCATGAAATTCGATCTGTAAGCTTTGTCTAATAAAACAGTTAGGTTTAATGAACTTAAAAGGTTAATCCCATGGATTACACAGAGAATATTGATACGAAAACTTAGAGAATTAGAACCTTATCGGGTATGAAAATTATTCGAAAATTCCAAGTTTGTTCATAAGGAAGGGTTAATGCTAAAAAGACTGCGTGCAACTTACATTTTAACGGAAGAACAATTTGATGAGATGGTTAAACCAGAAAATCTGAAACCTAATATTTGAATCTTTTAAGATAAAAACTAGTTACTAATCAGTAACTAGTTTTTCTTTCAGCCAGATCGAGGTCTGCATAAAGAAAGCAGGGAATGAAGTATGCCTGTGAAGGATTTTCTGAGGAGCTTTTTAGAGCGCCCGGCGTTGAATCGTTTGAGAGAGGACGCAAGTTAAGGACTTATAAGTCAAGTCATTTGATACCAAAATGCAGTAACGAATGAGAAAAATGATATTTTCATAACTGTCATATCTCTTTTTCTATATTCTTACTTTATTGAATGTGAGTCACCGGTGGATATTATGCCGGCTGAAGTGATTTCCGTTTCATCTATTGAAATAAGGCTTAATGAAAATGACAAATTAATAATACCTGCTGATTTGATTATTATTCCTAAACGGTTGCGCTCTGGAGAAGATGAAGAACTGAAAATGGGTGAGAATTTGATGGTTTTCTCCTTAAAAGGCGGACAATCATTTTTTATTCTCGATAAAATTTAATGATAATAATCCTGAAAAAATAAATAATTGTAAAGACCTAATCTATGCTATAGAATAACTATAATATTTTGAAAATTTCATCCGAGGTGGGTTATGAAAACTATTGGTCTTATTGGCGGAATGAGTTGGGAATCTTCAGCTGAGTATTATCGAATTATCAATGAAGAAATAAAAAAGAAGTTAGGAGGGCTTCACTCGGCAAAATGCCTTTTATACAGTGTTGATTTTAAGGAAATTGAACATTATCAATCCATAGGAGCTTGGGATAAAGCAGGTGAAGCTTTAGGTCAAGTTGCAAGATCATTAGAAAAAGCAGGTGCAGATTTTATTGTAATATGTACAAATACTATGCATAAAGTTCTTGGATATATCCAAGAAATGATCACTATACCTATTTTGCATATTGCCGATGCAACTGCAGAACAAATTATTAGACAAGACATTCGCTCAGTAGGATTGCTAGGTACTAAATATACGATGGAACAAGATTTTTATAAATCACGTATTGCGTCTCATGCGATTAATGTCATTGTTCCTGATGATGATGAAAGAGAATTAATAAATAATATTATTTATCAAGAACTATGTCTGGGTGAAATTAAACAGTCTTCCAAAAACATTTATAAGAAGATCATAAATAATTTGGTGGATAAAGGAGCAGAAGGAATCATTCTTGGATGCACTGAAATTGGCCTATTAGTAAAGGCAGAGGATTCAAAAGTGCCATTATTTGATACGACTTTAATCCATGCTCAAAAAGCAGTAAATAAATCCCTTTCGATTTCTTCTTAGAATGATTACTTCCTATATGTTAAAACCGCTCTTTAGGAGCGGTTTTTATTATGGTTCATTCAATCAATAAATGGAGGAACGTTATAGGAATGATCTTATCATGCCCCTTTCCTCAGAAATTGAATTTGATGATATTGAAGATGACAGCGAAGTTATAGAGACCTCGCAAACCTACAAAATTGATTTTGAAAATGGCCGTATCACAAATGAAATGATCACAGGCCTTGAAGCGATCAAGCAGTTTGTATATTTATCCCTTCATACTGAGCGCTACGCATATTCTGTTTATAGTCATGATTGAAAAAGATAAAATAGAAAAAGCCGGGATGTCAGATCCGGCTTTTCGCTCACTTTCCCTTCTTCTTCCGCTTCTCCTTCTCCGCCCGGTAAAACTCATGAAACATCTTCATCAATGCGCGTTTTTCAATCCGCGACACGTAACTCCTTGAAATGCCGAGCTCCTTTGCGATCTCGCGCTGCGTTTTTTCTTTTTTTAAATCAAGCCCGAAGCGGCCGACGATGACTTCTTTTTCGCGGTCGTCTAAAATGTCGATATATTTTTTGACCTTTTCAAGTTCCATGTTGAGCTGAATAGTGTCAATCACATCTTCGCTTTCCGACTTGAGGACATCGATCAGGCTTATTTCATTCCCTTCTTTATCCTGGCCGATCGGATCATGAAGGGAGACGTCTTTTTTTGTTTTTTTCAATGCGCGCAGGTGCATTAAAATCTCATTTTCAATACATCGTGCGGCATATGTGGCAAGCTTCGTGCCTTTTCCGGCTGAGTAGCTTTCAATTCCTTTAATCAGCCCGATTGTACCGATGGAGATCAGATCTTCTGCGTCCTCTCCCGTGTTTTCGAATTTTTTCACAATATGGGCGACTAAACGAAGATTATGTTCGATCAGCATGTTGCGGGCGTGTTCATCTCCTTCAGCCATAAGGTCTAAGTATTTTTTCTCCTCATTATTTGAGAGCGGTTGTGGAAAGGCATTATTTTTCACGTATGATACTAAAAACACAAGTTCTTTCACAATAAACCCGAGCGCTGCAAAAACACCTGTCACCATCCTCACCTCCACAAAGTTATGTAGGCAATCGCCTATATGTAACTGTATGTGTCGGTAGGGCTGTTTGTGTCTGTACAGGGAAATTAATCAAAATCGGGTTTTATTTCTTACAGCCTCTTGATTTTTGCTGATTGAGCCTGTATATTGTTAAAAAAAGTAAGGGTGAAAACAATATAAACGAAAAGCGCTGAAGAGACGAGTAGACAGATATCATTCATGACAGAGAGCTCCGGGAGCTGTGAAGGAGTATGAATGGATGTGTTGAAACAAACCTCTTAGCTTCGCATCGGAATCATGCAACACGAGGATGATGCGGCGGATACTCCTGTTACCGAGTAAGCTTTGTACCCGGCAAGGCCGGCACCAAACCGAATTGAGGTGGCATAGCGGGCTGTTTCCCGTCCTCAAGACTTTATTGTCTTGAGGGCGTTTTTTATTTCTAAGGGAGGGATAAGATGAAAAACCTGAAGTCTTGGCGGTACCCGATGCTTCTGTTAACCGGAATCGGGATAGCAAATATTGGTGAATGGATCTATTTTTTGTCTCTTAATCTTATTGTCTTAAAAGAAACGGGGTCTGCTTTTGCGGTTTCCATCCTTTATTTAATCAGGCCTGCGGCTGTTTTGATGACAAATGGGTGGGCGGGGAGCATCATCGACCGGTGCAACAAACGGAATATGATGATGTCGCTTGATTTCATCCGGGCTGCATTCATTGCCGTTCTGCCGCTGATGTTTACTGCACGGTCTTTATTTTCCGTTTATTGTATCGTATTTTTGATTCAAATGGCCAATGCGATGTTTCGTCCGTGTTCCATGGCGTATGTGACGATGCTTATCCCGGCTGAAAGGAGAAAACGATTCAATTCACTAAGGGCTTTGTCGGAATCAGGGGCTTTTCTCCTCGGGCCGGCTGCGGCCGGGCTGCTTTTTATCGCCGGCACGCCGATTTTTGCGATTTGGGTGAATGCGGCGGCTTTAGTGCTGTCCGGTTTCATTACGATGATGCTGCCGAACCTTGAAAATGGGCCTCACGTACATTCTCCCGCACAGAAGCTTTCTTTGGCAATATACAAAGAAGATTGGAAGCTCGTCTATCGCTTCAGCCGAACAGCGCGTAACGTCATGATCATTTATTTTTTATTCAGTCTGGTCATGACTGTTATGCCATCAGCGCTTGATTCGCTTGAAGCCGCTTTTGCAAAAGAGGTTCTTCAGCTGACTGATGCCGATTACGGTTTTCTCGTCAGTGTCTCAGGGGCAGGCATTATTGCGGGGGCGCTTGTCAATGTATTCATTAATAAAAAAATGCCGGCTTCTTTATTGATGGGAATGGGCTCTTTATTCACAGCGGCCGGATATATGATTTATGCGTTTTCTGACGTTTTTTGGACGGCTGCTTTCGGATTTTTCCTTCTCGCTTTTTTTCTGGCGTTTGCCAATACAGGCTTTCTGACGTTTTATCAAAAGAATGTTCCGGTGGACATCATGGGGAGAGTGGGGAGCTTTTATTCATTAGTCGAAGCCGTCTTCATTATAGTAGTAACGGCGGTTTTCGGAGCGGCTTCTGTCAGTTCTTCCGTCCGCGGCATCGTCATCGCAGGCGCTGCTGTTATGCTGGCGTTGGCAGCCGTTTTATGCTCGTTCTTATTTGCGGCCGCAAAAAGGAGGACTCCTGATGTATTTCAAGCGGATCAATTTAAACAAACATAAAGAGACGGCCGTTTCGTTTCGTGAGGATTCGTTTTTCGTCAGCTTTGGCACGGCGGATCATTTTAATAAGGATGAATATCTCAGGTTGCTGTCATCCCAAATCAAATGCTTTCCCGACGGTTTTATGCTGCTTTTTCATACCGGGCAGCCGATCGGACAGCTTGAAGCTTCCATCAAATTTTACCGCAGCCAAAAAATCGGTTATGTGCACCTTTACTATATGACTGAGCAGCAGAGGGGAAGGGGTTGCGGAACGAAACTGCATCAATACGTGAGGCAGTTTTTCAGAGCGGCTTTGTCATTTTACAGAAAGAAAAATATGGTAGTGGTCGGTTCAGAATGAGAGGAGCCGTACCGCCGGAATAGGGGGCGGTACGCGCTTCATTTTTTCGTTGTTTTTAAAAGGCCGGGAAACTTCTTATAAATGACCGCCATTAAGACGAGCATATACATTCCGTAAATCCCGAAAGACAGCAGTTTGTTGCTTGTAAATGAAGCGCCTGCGACGGTCACGATCACAATGTTCGGAATTTTGCCGAGCACCGACGCAGAAAAAAAGATCGGCCATCGGATATTACTCAACCCGCAGACGGTATTCATGGCAAGCGACGGTATAATCGGAATCAGCCGCCCGAAAAGCACCGCCGTAAACGCGTGCTGATGAAATGAATCTTCATATTGGGCCGCTGCCGGGTAAGCCAGCAGCTTTTTTCTGGCCCAGTCTCTGAATCCGTACCGGACGAGAAAAAACAATGCCATTGTTCCGAGCATCGCGCCTGACAATGTAATCCACACCCCGTTTACAATCCCGAAAACCGCTCCGTTTAAGGCCGCGATAATGGCGAATGGAACGATCGGAAAAAATACGTCAGCTGCGACCAGAAGGATACTCATAAGCACGGCGTACATGCCGCCCGCGCGAATCATGCTGAGCCAGACGTCTTTTTGCATAAAGCCGATCATCACGACAGCAATGATGACGGCAAGACTGAATCCCTTTTTTATCATCTGCACGTTCACCTCTTTTTCAA
Source organism: Bacillus sp. LR--39 (assembly GCF_053613335.1). Lineage (NCBI taxonomy): Bacteria > Bacillati > Bacillota > Bacilli > Caryophanales > Bacillaceae > Bacillus > Bacillus sp. LR--39. The sequence continues at coordinate 394,848 of NZ_JBSIOT010000001.1, forward strand.
ATAGTATACAGCACAAATCTATCTCCTTCTATTAAAATAAGCTGTCCGATAAGCGTATTTGATTTATCAGCATTTGCCGTTTGATGAGAAACGGCTGGCACCCGGGTTTGGACAAAAACAAGCGGGAAGCGGGTGATGTGCATCATTTGATGCAGAGAATGATTTTTTATAAAAGGGGACACGTTAACAGTAGTGTTTACTGGAGGTGTAAACGTTGAGATGCTTTCATCTGATCATCATGATATGCGTCCTCACGAGTCTCACTGCCGTGTCCGCCGATGCGAAATCTTTAAAAAGAAGTGACATGGAGAAAACGGGAAACGTGTACTGGGATATAAGGTCTGAAAAAAAGAAACTATCTTTAACCTTCGATGACGGCCCCCATCCTGTCTATACGGAGGCTGTGTTAGACGTGCTGAAACAGCACAATGTTAAAGCAACCTTTTTTTGTGTCGGGAGCCGTATAGACAAATACCCCATAACGGCAAAACGCATCGTTGAAGAAGGGCATGAAATCGGCAACCATACGATGAACCATGTTTATTTTCACCGACTGAAACGCAAAGACATTTTACAAGAGCTTCACAGCTCAGCGCATCATATCACATCGCTGCAGCCGGAAGGGGACAAGTTATTCCGCCCGCCGGGAGGGTCGCTGAATCATACGGCTTTCAAAAGCATCTTAAAAGAGGGCTATCATATCATCATGTGGTCATGGAACCAAGATCCGAGGGACTGGAAAAGGCCCGGGAAAGGAAAAATCGTCAGGCACGTTGTTTCACATGCCAGAGATGGAGATATCGTTCTTCTGCATGATGGCGGAGGAAACCGGCGCCAGACGGTTGAGGCTTTGAAAGAAATCATTCCCAAGCTGAAAAAGCAGGGCTACACGTTTGTTAAGGTTTCGGATTTGATCGGACAGGATTCCGGTCCTTTTCATATCCAGTAAAGAGAGCGCCGCGTTGAAAGCCGCCAAAGAGATGTGTACCATAGGAGGTAAGGTTTGGGGGGGAGAGAAAATGAAGTTTGCTGTTCTTTTTATTACGATAATCTGTCTGTTATCAGGATGCGCCGCGGGCAAAGAAAAAAGTGTTGTCGCATTCGGCGACAGCAATACGCGCGGTTCCAACTGGGATTATCGTGATTATCCGAAGGCGCAGCAGTGGGTAAACATATTAAAGACAGCGGAACGCGGCCGTCTTACGGTTATAAATGCGGGAATAGGCGGCCAGACGACTGAGGATGCGCGCCTGCGCTTTCAAAGCGACGTGCTGGAGCGTAAGCCCCAATATTTATTTATCATGTTCGGAACAAATGATGCGGGCATTTTGACGGGCGATCAGCCGCGGGTATCAAAGAAACGGTTTAAAGAAAACCTGACTTATTTCATAAACGAAAGCAGAAATCACGGCATAAAGCCGATTTTAATGACGTGCATCCCGGTTATAGAAGGAAACGGAACGAATCATCTCTATTACTATTCGAGATATAAAGCCTCAGCCTTTAAAGAAAAAGGCGGTGCGAGAAAATGGCATAATTCCTATAACAGCGTTACGAGGCAGGTTGCAGCTGAGTTAAAAGTGCCGCTGGTGGATAACTGGAAACACTTTATACGCGCGGACGGCGGCAAAGATACAGACCGGGCGCTGATCCAATCCGGACTGATAGATCCTTCCGGAAATCATATGACGCCAAAAGGCGCCAGAATCTTAATTGAAGGCATAAAAAATGGGCGGGTTTTGGAACGCTGACGCCGTCAGCTGCCTAAACCGTTTTGCTTCTGCTTCATAGGCTGTAGAAAAAACATCTTTTTGGAGGCGATTGCTATGAACCGCGGTTTCCCTCCGCAACATCCTGTATGCCCGCCTCCTCGGGTGAATGCGGGGTACTGGTACGCATTTTTTGTTGTGCTGCTCGTCGTCATTCTCGTCCTGGGCGGTCTGTATTGGTTCAATATATAGCAGCCGTCCTCTTAAACACCTCTATTTTAGGGGTGTTTTTTGTTGAAAGTGGTAGTAATGCGCATAACCGAAGTGATATAATATCAGTCATCTGAGTAAAAAAAGGAAATTCGCCCGGGAACTTTTTTCTGTTTAAGAAGAAACGGAAATAATGTGTCCGAGCGATCTTCTTTTGATTTCGTTTTCAATTAACTCGATAAATTCACGGCTCAAATTCATTTCATTGGCTTTGAAATAAGATTCTATTAGTAATTCATCAGAAAGCTTTCTCATGCCGGGGACCCAATTAATGGGAGTGGCACCTCCTTACAATTGTAATCAATCATCAGACGCAAGCATATGATGGAAGGTTGCGTTTCAATCATGGTGAGGTTATCTTTAATCTACCATGAAATACAAATAAGAACAATCGTTCTGTTATCCACACTCGTACGTGGATAACTTGTTAGTATCTTGTTTATAATCTGGATAAATCCGGATGTAATAAGAGTGGATAATGTGTGTAATTTTATCCACAACTGGTGAAGAAACCCAATTTTTGTCGAAATTTTTTTACTGTGTCCGACTTTGTTTTTAAATCTGACAGGTTTCGACATATAGATGATAGAAAGAAAAGGAAGGGTGCGGGTTTTGTTAAAAAAGTTTTTTTTACCTGACGAATTTGTGAAAAATATATTTCATATCACACCGGAAAAGCTCAAAGAACGCAATGTGAAAGGGATTATTACAGACCTTGACAACACGCTTGTGGAGTGGGACAGACCGAGTGCGACACCTCGATTAATCGAGTGGTTTGAAGAAATGAAGGAGCACGGCATTAAAGTCACGATCGTCTCCAATAATAATGAACGAAGAGTGAAATTATTCTCGGAGCCGCTTGGCATACCGTTTATTTATAAGGCAAGAAAACCGATGGGGCGCGCCTTTAAAAGAGCCGTCAGCAGCATGGATCTGAAAAAAGAAGACTGTGTGGTCATCGGCGATCAGCTGCTTACTGATGTTCTCGGCGGAAACAGAAACGGGTATCATACGATCCTCGTCGTGCCTGTCGCTTCCTCTGACGGAGTCATGACGCGCTTTAACCGCCGGATTGAACGGAGAATATTGAGTTCTTTGAAACGTAAAGGCCATATTCAGTGGGAGGATTAGAAATGGAAAAGGTTGTTTGCATCGGCTGCGGAGTAACGATCCAAACCGAGGATAAACAAGGTCTCGGATACGCGCCAAAGGCATCTCTCACAAAGGAGAATGTCATCTGCCAGCGCTGCTTCAGACTGAAAAATTACAATGAAATTCAAGATGTTTCATTAACGGATGATGACTTTTTAAATATCTTGCACACAATCGGCGATACTGACTCTCTTATTGTCAAAGTCGTTGATATTTTTGATTTTAACGGAAGCTGGATAAACGGGCTGAACCGCTTTGTCGGCGGTAATCCGATCATTCTTGTCGGTAATAAGGCCGATATCCTGCCGAAATCCGTAAAACGGGAACGGCTCGTTCAATGGATGAAACGCGAAGCGAAAGAATACGGCTTAAAACCCCTTGATGTCTTTTTAATCAGCGCTTCCCGCGGACAAGGGATGAAAGAAGTCATTGACGCCATTGAACATTACCGCGAAGGCCGCGATGTGTATGTGGTGGGCTGTACCAATGTCGGCAAATCCACATTTATCAACCGGATTATTAAAGAGGTCTCAGGGGAAGAGAATATTATTACTACCTCTCAATTTCCGGGCACGACGCTTGATGCGATTGAAATCCCGCTTGATGACGGATCTGCGCTTTATGATACGCCGGGAATCATTAACCATCACCAGATGGCGCATTACGTGGACAAGCGTGACTTAAAGGTGCTGACACCGAAAAAAGAACTGAAGCCGCGCACTTTTCAGCTGAATGAAAAACAAACGCTTTATTTCGGCGGGCTTGCCCGGTTTGACTATGTATCAGGCGATAAAACGGCGTTTGTCTGCTATATGCCGAATGAATTGATGATTCACAGAACAAAGCTTGAAAATGCTGATGCCTTATACGAAAAGCATGCGGGAGAACTGCTTACCCCGCCCGGAAAAGATCATTTGGATGAATTTCCGGAGCTTACACCCCATACGTTTTCGATTAAAGAAGGAAAGACGGATATCGTTTTTTCCGGTCTCGGCTGGGTCACGGTGCAGCAAGCAGATAAAAAAATATCGGCATACGCTCCGAAAGGCGTACACGTATTTGTCCGCCGTTCATTAATATAGAGAGAAGGGGAGAGGGAGCATGAAACAATTGTACGGAGTAATCGGAAATCCGATCGGGCATTCAATGTCACCCGATATTCATAACGCGGCTTTGCAAGATAAGAACATCAACGGGCAGTATTTTGCGTTTCAGGTGGAACCTCATCATCTCAAGGACGCCGTTAACGGAATCAAGGCGCTTGGCATCTGCGGAGTGAACGTCACAGTCCCGCATAAAGTCGCGATCATGGAGCATCTGGATGAAATACATGAAAGCGCGAAAGTACTCGGGGCCGTAAATACCGTCAAAAGAGAGGGAGACAGGCTCATCGGGTATAATACTGACGGAGATGGGTTTTATAAATCCTTAGTCAAAGTATTGGACAAACCGATATCAGAGCTCTCCATCCTTATGATTGGGGCGGGAGGAGCGGCAAGAGCGATTTTTACGACGATCGTCCGCAGAGAGCCGAAACAATTTGACGTTTGCAACCGCACGCCGGAAAAAGCAGAAAGTCTGATTGCGGCTGCTCCCTCTTTTCAGCAGAAACGCGTCCTTACTTTAAAAGAAGCTGAAAATCAGCTTGAACAATATGACGTCATTATTCATACAACATCTGTCGGCATGTATCCGAAAACGGATGCCGTGCCGCTCTCATTGGAACGGGCCAAAACGGGCGCCATCGTTTGTGATATCGTATACAACCCGATTCAAACGGCGTTCTTAAAAGAAGCTGAAAAAAGAGGTTTAACAACCCTTGACGGTGTCGGCATGTTTGTGGAACAGGCCGCACTGTCTTTCAAGCTGTGGACGGAACAAGAGCCTGACAGCGGCTTAATGAGAGCAATTGTTGAAGGAAAACTAGGAGGAACACAATGTTAACAGGAAAACAAAAACGGTTTTTGCGTTCAAAAGCGCATCATTTAACGCCTATTTTTCAAGTGGGAAAAGGCGGAGTCAACGAAAACATGGTGAAACAGATTGCCGAGGCTTTAGAAGCAAGAGAGCTGATTAAAGTCAGCGTGCTTCAAAACTGCGAAGACGATAAAAATGATGTCGCAGAAGCCCTTGTGAAAGGCAGCCGCTCACAATTGGTGCAGACGATCGGAAATACGATCGTATTGTATAAGGAATCAAAGGAAAATAAACAAATCGAGCTTCCGTAAGGTGGTTGACATGAAGAAAATCGGAATATTCGGGGGCACATTTGACCCTCCGCACAACGGACATCTTCTGATGGCTAATGAAGTCCTTCATCAGGCGGAGCTCGATGAGATTTGGTTTATGCCCAATAAAATCCCTCCGCACAAGCAGAATGAAGACTTTACAGACAGCCGGCACCGGGTGGAGATGCTGAAGCTTGCCATCAGCTCGAATTCCGGCTTTAAGCTTGAGCTTGCGGAAATGGACCGGAAAGGCCCTTCTTATACCTATGATACTGTCCGTTTACTGAAGGAGCGGCACCCGAACGACAAGCTTTTCTTTATTATCGGGGCGGATATGATTGAATATCTGCCGAAATGGTACAAACTGGACGAACTGCTCACGCTCATTCAATTTATCGGAGTGCGGCGCCCGGGGTATCATATTGAGACCCCGTACCCGCTGCTTTTTGCCGACGTTCCGGAATTTGACGTTTCGTCAACGATGCTGAGAGAACGTCTCAAAGCAAAAAAGCCGACGCAATACTTAATGCCGGATAAAGTGAGGCAGTATATAGAGGAGAATGATTTATATGAATCGTGAGGAAGCACTTGCCTGCGTCAAAGAACAGCTGACCGAGCATCGCTACATCCACACAATCGGCGTGACAGATACGGCGGTTATTCTCGCAGGCCGGTTCGGAGCAGACCCGAAAAAAGCGGAAATGGCTGCTATATTTCATGATTATGCGAAATTCCGGCCGAAAGAAGAAATGAAGCAGATCATCGTGCGGGAAAAAATGCCGGCTGAGCTCTTGGATTACAATGCCGAGCTGTGGCATGCCCCTGTGGGAGCGTATTTGGCTGAGAAAGAAGCGGGGATCACTGATCCTGAGATCTTGGATGCAATCCGCTATCACACGTCAGGGCGTCCCGGAATGACCCTTTTAGACAAAGTCATTTATGTTGCGGATTACATTGAACCCGGCCGCCATTTTCCCGGAGTGGAAGAGGTGCGCCGTCTGGCGGAAACAGATCTGAACGAAGCGCTCATACAAGCGATGAAAAATACAATGATATTTCTGATGAAAAAAAACCAGCCGGTCTTTCCGGAGACGTTTGCAACCTATAATTGGCTGGTGTCTTTAAAATTGACAGGAGGAATTTGAAGAATGAATCAAGCTTCCGTATTAAAAATCGCGGCAAAAGCATGCGACGATAAACGTGCAGAAGATATTTTAGCGCTGGACATGGAAGGAATCTCACTTATAGCGGATTACTTTTTAATCTGCCACGGGAATTCTGATAAGCAGGTTCAGGCAATTGCGCGTGAAATTAAAGATCAGGCAGAAGAAAACGGCATTGATGTGAAAAAGATGGAAGGGTTTGATGAGGCCCGCTGGATTTTAGTTGATCTCGGCGACGTCATTGTCCACGTTTTCCATAAAGATGAAAGAAGCTACTACAACCTTGAAAAGCTATGGGGCGACGCGCCGCTCGCAGAGCTTGAGCTCGGCTTGAACTCATGATTTACCAAGGCTTCGCCGGCGTATATGACGAGTTAATGTCACATGCGCCGTATGATGAATGGGCGGGCTGGATCGAAGCGTCTCTTCCGGAAAAGGGAAGGGTGCTTGATCTTGCCTGCGGAACCGGAGAAATATCCATCAGGCTTGCTGAAAAAGGCTGCGAAGTCACGGGGATTGATTTGAGTGAAGATATGCTGAGCTGTGCCCAGCAGAAAAAAACGGGAAAGCCGATTCTTTTTCTCCAGCAGGATATGAGAGAGCTTTCCGGTTTTGAAGAACAGTTTGATGCTGTAGTCATCTGCTGTGATTCCCTAAATTACTTAAAAACGAAAAATGATGTCTTAAGCACCTTCAAAAGTGTTTTTCAAGTTTTGAAGGAGGACGGCCTGCTTCTGTTTGACGTCCATTCCCCATATAAAATGACGGAGCTTTTTCCGGACAGCACCCATGCGGATCAGGATGAGCAGATCAGCTATATCTGGCAAAGCTTTGCCGGCGATGAAGAGCTTTCTGTCATCCATGATATGTCCTTTTTCGTATGGAACGGACAATCTTATGACCGCTATGACGAGACGCATGAGCAAAAAACATTTTACATTGAAGAATATGAACAAATGCTTGCAGAGACCGGATTTGAACTGAAGAAGGTGACGGCTGATTTTACAGACCGGCCTCCTTCAACAGAGTCTGAACGTCTTTTCTTCACGGCAGGCAAACCAAAAACCATCGTTTAAACGGAACGATGGTTTTTAAAATGCATTTTTTGCGATTGGCGAGATAAAGCACTTTATGGCATACTCAGTTACACGTGAAATTGCTTCTTCACTAACGATATATCTTCATCGTATTTGTCATGTGTACGCTGAAAGACACGGTTGAACATATCCTGAACACCGCTTTCGAGAGCCTTCAGTCCTTCCCCGGTGACGCCGCCTTTTACGCATACTTTTTCCTGCAAGGCGGGAAGTGTGTAATGCCCTGTTTCCAGAAGCTTTCCGAGACCGACAAGCATTTCCGTCGACATTATCACGGCTTCTTCTTTGGTGATGTCCGTTTCTTCCACTGCCGCGTCAATAAAGCGCTGAACGAGATAACTCATAAAAGCGGGCCCGCAGCTGACAATGTCTGACGCCGCTCTTGTAATGCCGCTGCTGATTTCCACAGGTTTTGAAATATGAGTGAACAGCGTTTGAATATCCGCTTTTGCAGACTCGCTGCAGCTTTTGCCGAACGTAACAAGCGAGACGCCGGCCAAGGCGCGGTTCGTAATGCTCGGAATGACGCGGGCCGTCTGACACGGAACCGTATGTTCAATCTGATCCGTCTGAACGGGACTGGTAATGGAGATTAAGATGTGATCTTTCCGTAAATGCGGTGTGAGTTTCTTCAGCAAAGGATATATATCCAGCGGTTTTACACAAATGAATATTATTTCATTTTCCTGTACGAGCTTTTCCTGATCCTCGGTGACATGGATGCCGCTGAAACGTTCTTTTAGTTTTAATGCTTTTTCGATTGTTCTGTTTGTGATGGTGATATGTGAGGGATCGGCAGCGTTTGATTCGATAAACGATTCAATCAGGATCGTTCCCATGTTTCCGGTGCCGATAAAGCCTATTTTCAATGAATTCCCCTCCTTTTTCCCTTAATCCTCTAAACCTTATGCGGGGAGGCAATGCAATATGACGAAAGCGATGATGACGGAGCGGCTGCGGCGGAACCTGAAAATTCTGGGCGCTTGTCTTGTAGCAGGGGCGGTTTTTATCTGCATTTGGCTGTTTCGTTCTGAAAAGGAAGAGCCGGTCAAACAGCAGTCCGTGCTCGGCCAAACAGCCTCAGCATCCGTCGCGGACAAAAAAGACACCGCAGACGACAAGATTATGATTGATTTGAAAGGCGCGGTCCGAAATCCCGGCGTGTATGAAATGAAAGCGGGAGACAGAGTGACTCAAGCCATTGAAAAAGCCGGCGGCCTGAAGAAAAAGGCGGATGAATTGAACGTTAATTTAGCAGAGCAGCTGCAGGACGGGACGATTGTTTATATTCCGAGTGAAGGCGAAGAGGAGAATCGCCCGAAAACAGCAGCGGGTGAAAAGGAGAATGCAGCTGTCAATATCAATACGGCATCTCTGGACGAACTTCAGGCGATTTCCGGGGTGGGGCAGAAAAAAGCGGAAGCGATTATCGCCTACCGAGAAGAAAAAGGACGGTTTCAGACTGCTGAAGATTTGATGAATGTATCAGGCTTTGGAGAAAAGTCATTTGAGCGGATAAAAACTTCCATTACGGTAAAGTGAATTGACGGTTCTGCTTAAATCTATGTAAACTTAGAAAAGCAACAAGACTTTTTGGAGGGAACACTTGTGGAACGAATCTCATGGAATCAATATTTTATGGCGCAAAGCCATTTGCTGGCGCTGAGAAGCACATGTCCGAGACTGTCAGTCGGGGCAACCGTAGTCAGAGATAAGCGGATGATTGCCGGCGGATACAACGGCTCAATCGCCGGCGGCGTCCATTGCGCTGATGAAGGATGCCTTTTAATAGATAATCATTGCCAGCGGACCATACATGCAGAGATGAATGCGATTCTGCAATGTTCTAAGTTCGGTGTTCCGACGGAGGGCGCCGAAATTTATGTGACGCATTATCCTTGTATTCAATGCTGCAAATCAATTATCCAGGCAGGCATCAAAACGGTTTATTATGCCGAAGATTACAAAACACAGCCTTATGCAAAAGAGCTGTTCAGCCAAGCCGGAGTCAAGGTGGAGCAGGTCGAACTTGATGAAATGATCATCGATCTGAAAAACCGCGAAAAATTGTCTTTTGTAGCAGGTCTGATTCAGCAATTATCTGATGCGGGGGTTAAGGCAGATGAACTGAAAAAAATTCATGAACAGGCCAATGAGCTGTTTACCAGTTACGTATAAATGAAATATAAATACCTTCTTCTGCCTCTGGCGGCGGTTTCTGCAACTGCGGGAATTGCCGCCGCTCATGTCTTCTGGGTTCTGCTCCTTTTTCTTCTGTATCTTCTCTTTATTATTGTAAAAACAAAGCACCATGCTCCGGTTATCGTCTGCCTCGTTTCTTTTTGTGTTTATTTCTTTCTTTATACGGTTTGTGACGCTGCGAATGTAACGCGGTATCAGGCCGGCAGTTATACTGAACAGGCCGTCATCACTAATATTCCGAAGGTTGACGGAGCGAAAATGTCAGCCGTTATCCGTACACATGACAAGGAAAAATGGGCGGCTTCGTACAAAATCCGTTCTCTTGAGGAAAAAAGACTTATTGAACAGCTTGAACCGGGGATGCGCTGCACGTTTACAGGCTCTCTGGAACAGCCTGCACATGCGACGGTTCCCGGAGGTTTTGATTATAAGGAATATCTTCACTCTCAGCAGATTCACTGGTTATTTTCCGTGACTTCCATTCAGCAGTGTGAAAAATCCAAACAGCCGCTGTTTAAACTGCTGAACATCAGAAAAAATTTGATTTCGATCATTCGGAATCACGTGCCTGAATCTTCCGCCGGAATTGTTGAAGCGCTGACCTTAGGTGAAAAATTTTCTATAGAGGACGATATACTGAGTGCATATCAAAATTTGGGAGTCGTTCATTTAATGGCGATTTCCGGAATGCATGTCGGTCTTATTACGGCGGGATTATTTTATGCTCTGATCAGAATCGGGCTGACAAGAGAAAAAGCGGGAATTTTGCTGCTGCTGTTTTTGCCGGTGTATACGCTGCTGAGCGGTGCCGCCCCATCCGTATTGCGCGCATCCCTCATGCTGGGATTTTATATCGCCGGAACTCTTGTTAAACGCGGCATTCATTCCTCTGCTGCATTGTCCCTGTCTTATCTGCTGCTCCTGATGTTTAATCCTTACTTCCTTTGGCAGGCGGGCTTCCAGCTTTCCTTTGCGGTAAGCGCCTCTTTAATTCTGTCATCCTCCATTTTAAAGAAAGCGGGGAAAAGCAGACTTGCCGGGCTTGCGATGGCTTCATTCATTGCGGAGCTCAGCTCACTTCCGTTTCTTCTCTATCATTTTCAGCAGATTTCACTTGTCAGTTTTCTGATGAATATGGTGTTGGTGCCATTTTATACGTTATTTGTCATTCCGGTTTCTGTTATCGGTTTCCTTCTTCTTTTACTTTCAAGGCAGATGGGAGAATGTTTGTTTGATATGTTCGACCTTGTGATGAAGCCTGTGCATGATTTCATTACATATGCGGCATCCGTTGATTTATTTACTATGATTGTGTCAAAGCCTGATTTTGTTTCCCTTCTTCTGCTTGCGGTTTCAGTTTTTACGCTTTTTGCGGCTTTGGAAAAGGGAGGTTTTTTAAAACTCAGGAAATCGGCTCTTTTTTTCTGCGCGGTTTTGGCTTATTTAATATGCCGTCCGTATTTCAGTCCATGGGGAGAAGCGGATATGCTTGATATCGGGCAGGGAGACTCACTGTTTATAAGCGCGCCGCACCGCAAAGGGACCGTAATGGTTGATACAGGGGGAGTGATTTCTTATCCCGGAGAATCATGGAAAGAAAAACGCCACCCGTATTCTATCGGCGAGAAGGTTTTGATTCCGTTTTTAAACGGAAAAGGGGTGAAAAAGCTGGATGCGCTGATTTTAACCCATGCGGATCAAGATCACATCGGAGAAGCCGGAGTGTTAATCAAAAATCATAGAGTCAAACGGTTAATTGTCCCCGTGGGATTCGTAAAAGAACCGAAAGATCAGAACATATTAAATATGGCGAAAGAAAACAACATTCCCGTTGCCGAAGCAAAGCGGGGCGACACCATTACAGCCGGTGATCTTCAGTTTCAGGTGCTGTCTCCGGAGTCGTCTGACGGAAGGAGTAAAAATGATTCGTCACTGGTGCTTTGGACGGTTTTAGGCGGAGTGAGCTGGCTTTTGACGGGAGATTTAGAATCGGACGGCGAAACGGAAGTGCTGAAAACGTATCCGAAACTGAAGGCTGATATATTGAAGGCGGGTCATCACGGCAGCAAAAGCTCTACGAGTGAAGCCTTTTTGAAACAGCTTCAGCCGGAAGCAGCGCTGATTTCAGCAGGAAAAGAGAATCGATACCATCATCCGCATGAAGAAGTGCTGGATCGTTTGAAGGTGTACTCTGTCAATGTGCTTCGCACCGATGTCAGCGGAACGATTCAATACAGATTTAAAAAAGGCGCCGGAACGTTTTCCGTCTTCCCTCCATATGATATAGAAGAAACCAGGGCGCAAGAAGTAAAAAAGACTGCCGATTGACAGCAGCCCGGAATGCGGCTAAGAGCCGATAAGATGGATGGCTGTTGCCATCACGAACAAAAAGGCGAAAAATCCGAAGGACACGACAAAACCGACAGCTGAGTCAACAGCATCATTTCGTTTGCTTTGAACGTTTTTTTCAAAATCATTCAATTTCATCCCTCCTGACTTCCCTAAGTATACTGGAATTGTTTTGAAAAATCTAGAAGTGATGGTAACGTTTTCTGTTCTTGTGATTATCGCCTTTTTACAAGCAGACCCGGGAGCATGTGAATCAGGCGTTTATTATAAATGAGGAAGCTGTCCTTAAAGCTTCCTCTTTACTATTTGCCGAACTCAATTTAGGATAGAAGGGGATCAAGAAAGAGAGGAAGTCATACGATCATGGTATTTGATGTTTGGAAAGCCCTGAAAAAAGGGGATGTCCGCTCCGTTTATTGCTTATACGGAAAAGAAACGTATCTGCTCCAAGAGACTGTCAGCCGGATCAGACAAGCTGTCGTTGATGAGGAGACAAAGGATTTTAACCTGTCTGTTTTTGATCTTGAAGAAGATCCGCTTGACCAGGCCGTAACCGATGCGGAAACGTTTCCGTTTATGGGAGAGAAGCGGCTGGTCATCGTAAAAAATCCGTCTTTTTTAACAGGGGAAAAAAAGAAAGAAAAAATAGAGCATAATACAGCCGCTCTGGAGACTTATCTGAAGGAGCCTGCACCTTACACGGTCTTTGTGATTGTGGCTCCGTATGAGAAGCTGGACGAACGGAAAAAGCTGACGAAAGCGCTGAAGCAAAAAGCCCTTATGATTGAAGCTAAGGAGCTGAATGCAAAGGAGACGACTGATTTTACGATTAATCTGGCGAAATCCGAAAATAAAATGATCGATACAGAAGCTGCCGAGCATTTGGTTCTGCTTGCAAACGGCCATCTGTCTTCCATATATCAGGAAATACAAAAACTCTCCGCCTACACCGGTGACAGACATGAGATCACACTTGAAGATGTCCGGGAGCTCGTCGCAAGAAGTTTGGAGCAGAATATTTTTGAGCTGATCAACAAAATCGTGAACCGAAAACGGACGGAAAGTCTTCAAATATTTTATGATCTTTTAAAACAAAACGAAGAACCGATCAAAATTATGGCGCTGATCGCCAACCAATTCCGTCTGATTATGCAGACGAAGTATTTTGCAGGACAAGGATACGGCCAAAAGCAAATCGCTTCCAACTTAAAGGTGCACCCCTTCCGGGTAAAGCTGGCGATGGATCAGGCGAGGCTTTTTTCTGAAGAAGAGCTGCGGCGTATTATAGAAAGACTCGCAGTGATGGATTATGAAATGAAAACGGGGAAAAAGGACAAGCAGCTCTTGCTGGAGCTCTTTCTCCTTGAGCTTCTCCGGACTGAATGAAAAAAACGATCCCCGTTAAAGGGATCGTTTTTGTATTATGCAGAAAGTCCGTTCACTTGTTTCGCAAGTCTAGATTTGTATCGAGCTGCGGCATTTTTGTGTACAAGACCTGTTTTCACTGCTTTATCAATGCGTTTCGCTGCTTCAGAAAGAGCAGTTTTCGCTTTATCCGCTTCGTTGTTAGCAACAGAAGCTTCAACTTGTTTGATTGCAGTACGCATAGCAGATTTGATTGTCGCGTTATGAGCGCGGCGTTCGTTGTTTGTTTTTGTACGTTTAATCGCTGATTTAATGTTTGGCATGTGTTTCACCTCCTAAGATACAACCTGTAGCACAGTGTCTTAAGGTTAAATCTTCTTCACAATAGAACAAATTGTATTCTATCAAACAGAACTTTAGATTGCAATATAAATGTAAAGTATTTTTCGTTGATGGGTAAATTCGCATGATTCGTTTTGTAAATGGCCACACTATGTACCACGATGATTGAAGGAGGTCTTCCCCGTGAAAAACAACGAACTGGATGTCAATCAATTTCTGATACGGACGGATTTAGCGGTAGAAACGAAACAGGCGGTAAAAGACGGACAAGCCGGTCAGAAAAAAGAAATAAACGGGTTTATTGAAAAAGAACGCGACAAGGGCGGCATTAAAGTCAGAACCGTCGATATTACCAAAGAAGGCGCCGAGCTATCGGGGAAAAAGCAGGGACGCTATGTCACGATCGAAGCTCAAGGGGTTCGGGAACACGACTCTGACATGCAGGAAAAAGTAACGGAAGTGTTTGCCGAGGAATTTTCCGCCTATTTGTCTGCATTAAAGATTCCAAAGGATGCAAGCTGTTTGATCGTCGGTCTGGGCAACTGGAATGTGACGCCGGATGCGCTCGGCCCTCTCGTGACCGAAAACCTACTTGTGACAAGGCATCTGTTCAGGCTTCAGCCTGAAAATGTGCAGGAAGGGTACAGGCCGGTCAGCGCGCTTGCTCCCGGTGTGATGGGATTAACGGGAATTGAAACGAGCGATATTATTCAAGGTGTCATCAAAGAATCAAAGCCGGATTTTGTGATCGCGGTAGACGCTCTTGCGGCAAGAGCCGTTGAAAGGGTGAACACGACCATCCAATTTTCTGATACGGGCATTCACCCGGGATCAGGCGTCGGCAATAAGAGAAAAGAATTAAGCAAGGAAACGCTCGGCATTCCCGTCATCGCAATCGGGGTACCGACTGTCGTTGATGCGGTTACGATCGCAAGCGATACGGTGGATTATATATTAAAACATTTCGGCAGAGAGATGAAAGATGACAGCCCGTCAAGATCTCTGGTGCCCGCCGGAATGAACTTCGGCAAAAAGAAGGTGCTGACAGACGAAGACCTTCCCGGAGAAAAAGAACGCCAATCCTTTCTCGGTATTGTCGGCACGCTGGACGAAAACGAAAAGCGCCAGCTGATTCACGAAGTGCTTTCTCCGCTCGGCCATAATCTGATGGTCACGCCGAAGGAGATTGACACCTTTATTGATGATATGGCGAACGTACTTGCAAACGGGTTAAACACCGCCCTTCATGAAAAAGTGTCACAAGATAACAAAGGTTCTTATAATCATTAAAGTGGTTCTACCTCCTCTAGCTTGTTCATAGAGTAATTACTAGACAAGCGCTGGAGGGATTCAAATCATGAGAAAAAAACGCAGAAACCGTCAAATTGTCGTTGCAGTAAACGGTGGAAATGCGCTCAAGGGCATGTTTTTGTTTATGACAAGCCTTATCGTTATTTTCGTATTATCGGGTGTGCTCACATCGCTTCGCCCTGAACTGAGGCTTTCTTCGGATTCTCTTCACGGAATTGCCGGAGAACTTCCGGGTGACGCGTTTGCACACCTCCTCGGCATGGAAAATCATTATTTCGCCTCAGAGCTTCCTGAAAAAGACTCTTTTCAGCTGTCCCGGCTTTCCTTAAAACTGGCGACAAGCATTAATATGGAAGACCCGCGGAGTTTCTTGGGACGTGAGCTGCCGGGATTTGCCCAATATGATACGGAGATCCTTCTGGCGGGGCAGGGGACGGATTATACGAATATGCCGGCTGAATCTCCGCCGCCGTCAAAAGTGATGGAAAAAGAAAAAGAAGTGAACCTGGCAGAAATCGAAAACAAAACGAAAAAAGAAGAAACGGCGCCGCCGAAACATTCAACAGGCAGCAAAAAAGTCGTCTTTATTTACCACACTCATAATACCGAATCCTACCTTCCTCTGTTAAAGGGGGAAACAAATCCGGATAACGCCCGCCATTCGAAGGCCAATGTCACGCTTGTCGGAGATATGTTCGGAAAAGCGCTTGAAGCGCAAGGTGTAGGAGCGACCGTAGATAAAACCGACATTCAGGCCCGCCTGAACAAAGACGGCTTAAATTATGCGCGAAGCTATGACGAATCAAGGCCGGTCGTAAAAAGCGCGCTCACCAAAAATAAAAACCTGCAATATACCATAGACATTCACCGGGATTCCCGCCGCAAGAAAAATACGACAGCCGACATCAAAGGAAGAAGCTATGCCAGAGTCGCCATCGTCGTCGGCAAAAAAAGCGCTAATTTTGAAGAAAACTATAAACTCGCAAGTGAACTTCATAAGCTCATGGAGAAAAAATACCCCGGCTTAAGCGTCGGTGTTTTATCTAAAGGCTCTCCGGGAGATAATGGAGTGTACAACCAGGATTTAAACGACCGGTCGCTTCTGCTGGAATTCGGGGGCGTGGATAACAATCTTGAAGAACTGAGGCGCGCATCAGATGCCGTGGCCGATGTGTTCAGCGAACTGTACTGGGATGCAGAAAAGGTCAGTTCGCAATCAGGAGAGAAGAAAAAACAATAGAAATCAGGTGATTCGAATGATCCGTTTTACCGGCAAATGCCTGCTGATCGCCATTGTCATGTTTTTCGGCGTATTGTTCGGCATGCAGCAGGCAAACAGCGGAATGCTTGATATGAAAGGATACAAAGATCCCTCCTTAAAAGGAGCGTTCACGCTCGGCGGCGGAGAAGGACAGGAAAAAGAAGCTTCCATTTTGGGGCAAACCGTTACGGCGAAAGATCTGGAAGAAAAACAAAAACAGCTGGAACAGGCGGAAACCTTCAACTTGTTTTCAAAAGCCGGGGAAACCCTTTCAAATACCGTGACGGACTCGGCGCAGGCGATGTATGAGTGGGTTTCGAAACTGAACCGTTAGCATTGATGAAGAGAAAAGCGGATGATTCCTTAAAGGAAGCTTTTCTCTTTCTTGTTTTAATTGAATGTTTACAATCCTATTGATATAATCTAAGCTAGTGTATTTTGCGTTTAATAGTAGGAGTGATAGATTGTGACAGATAAAGAAAAGCGTTTAGAGAGGCAGTCAAGAATCCGGAATTTCTCCATCATCGCCCACATAGACCACGGCAAATCGACCTTGGCGGATCGGATTTTAGAAAAAACATCGGCGATCACCCAGCGGGAAATGAAAGAACAATTGCTTGATTCAATGGACCTTGAACGCGAACGGGGAATTACCATCAAATTAAATTCCGTTCAGCTGAAATATAAAGCAAAAGACGGAGAAGAATATATATTCCATCTCATCGACACGCCCGGACACGTCGACTTTACATATGAAGTATCGCGAAGCCTGGCTGCCTGTGAAGGCGCGATTCTCGTTGTTGATGCGGCTCAGGGAATAGAAGCGCAGACATTGGCGAACGTCTATCTGGCGCTTGATAATGATCTTGAGATTCTTCCTGTCATTAATAAAATCGATCTTCCGAGCGCAGAGCCAGAACGTGTGCGTCAAGAGGTTGAGGACGTTATCGGCCTTGACGCTTCAGACGCCGTCCTCGCTTCAGCGAAAGCGGGCATCGGCATCGAAGACATTTTAGAACAGATCGTAGAAAAAGTGCCGGCTCCCGCGGGAGACCCGGAAGCTCCGCTGAAAGCGCTCATCTTTGACTCGCTTTATGACGCGTACCGCGGAGTCGTCGCGTATATCAGAGTCGTAGAAGGAACGGTCAAACCGGGCCAGAAAATTAAAATGATGGCAACCGGAAAAGAGTTTGAAGTGACAGAAGTCGGTGTGTTCACGCCGAAAGCAACTCCGACAGATGAACTGACTGTCGGCGATGTAGGCTTTTTAACTGCTGCGATTAAAAATGTCGGTGACACACGCGTCGGTGACACGATAACAAGCGCGGCCAATCAGGCTGCCGAAGCATTGCCTGGATATCGCAAGCTGAACCCGATGGTGTATTGCGGTTTGTATCCGATCGATACGGCCAAATACAACGATTTAAGGGAAGCTCTTGAGAAACTTGAACTGAATGACTCATCGCTTCAATATGAAGCAGAGACATCCCAAGCGCTCGGATTCGGTTTCCGCTGCGGATTTTTAGGTATGCTTCACATGGAAATCATCCAGGAGCGGATTGAGCGTGAGTTTAAAATCGACCTGATCACAACGGCACCGAGTGTTATCTATGATGTGTATATGACAGACGGCGAAAAGGTTGTTGTCGACAACCCGTCCAACATGCCTGACCCACAAAAGATCGAAAGAATCGAGGAGCCGTATGTAAAAGCGACAATGATGGTGCCGAACGATTATGTCGGTGCGGTGATGGAGCTTTGCCAAGGAAAACGCGGCAATTTTATCGACATGCAATATTTAGACGCAAATCGTGTCAGCATTGTCTATGACATGCCATTAGCGGAAATCGTCTATGAGTTTTTTGATCAGCTGAAATCAAGCACAAAAGGCTACGCGTCCTTTGATTACGAGCTGATCGGCTACAAACCGTCCAAACTTGTCAAGATGGACATTATGCTGAACGGAGAAAAAATCGACGCCCTTTCATTTATCGTGCATCGCGATTACGCGTACGAACGCGGAAAAGTAATTGTGGAAAAACTGAAAGAGCTTATTCCGCGCCAGCACTTTGAAGTACCGATTCAAGCAGCGATCGGCCAGAAAATCGTGGCCCGCTCTACCATTAAAGCGATGCGTAAAAACGTATTGGCTAAATGTTACGGCGGAGACATCTCGCGGAAACGGAAGCTTCTTGAAAAACAAAAAGAAGGAAAACGCCGGATGAAGCAGGTCGGCTCAGTAGAAGTGCCGCAGGAAGCGTTTATGGCCGTTCTTAAAATGGATGACAGCCCGAAAAAATAACGGAAGCCGCCGCAGTCCCGCGCTGCGGCTTCTTTCTGTAAAGAAGAAGGTGTTTCAAAATGAAATCAGCTTATATTCATATTCCGTTTTGTGAGCATATCTGCCACTATTGCGATTTCAATAAATATTTTATTCAAAGCCAGCCTGTCGATGAGTACTTAAACTCACTCGAAAAGGAAATGATAAATACAATAGAACGGACGGGACGGCCTGATCTCCGTACGATTTTTATCGGGGGAGGCACGCCGACATCGCTTTCACCCGTCCAGCTGGAAAAATTGATGGATTCCATTCACCGCGTGCTGAAGCCTTCTGACGGACTCATAGAATTTGCCGCGGAAGCGAATCCGGATGATTTGTCCCCGGAAAAATTAAAAATTATGAAAAATGCCGGTGTCAACCGGCTGAGCTTCGGTGTTCAAACCTTTGAAGATGAGCTTTTACAAAAAATCGGCAGAGTGCATAAACAAAAGGACGTATTCACTTCCTTTGAACGTGCGAGGGCTCTCGGCTTCGAAAACATCAGTCTCGATTTGATGTTCGGCCTGCCGGGGCAGACGCTGGCCGATCTTGACAATTCCGTCAAAACGGCTTTATCTCTTGATGCGGAGCACTATTCCGTTTACTCGCTGATCGTAGAGCCGAAAACGGTGTTTTATAATTTAATGCAAAAAGGCCGCCTGCATCTCCCGGCGCAAGAACAAGAGGCCGAGATGTATGAAACGGTCATGAGGCAGATGAGTGAAGCGGGCATCCGTCAATACGAGATCAGTAACTTTGCAAAGCCCGGATACGAGTCGCAGCATAATCTGACGTATTGGAGCAATGAAGAGTATTTCGGTTTTGGCGCAGGCGCTCACGGATATATCAGCGGGACGCGCACCGTCAACGCCGGGCCTGTGAAACATTACATGCAGCTCATCGAAGAAAAGGCGCTGCCTTACCGTGACACGCACAAGGTGACACGTGAGGAGCAGATTGAAGAAGAAATGTTCCTCGGTCTCAGAAAAATGTCCGGCGTACAAAAGCAAGCTTTTCTCGATAAATTCGGACGCTCGGTCGACGAACTGTTTCCCGATGTTCTCAAAGATTTAACCGAAAAAGGCCTGATCTGTGACGCGGAAGAATCGGTTGCATTAACGCATGAGGGCAAATTATTAGGAAATGAGGTTTTTGGTGCTTTTTTGGGTGAGTTATAATTGACATTTTTCTTTTGGTTTGTTACTTTTGATATAGAATTAGCACTCGCTGACCTTGAGTGCTAACAGGGGTGATGATGATGTTAACAAATCGTCAGCTGTTGATCCTGCAAGTGATCATTAATGATTTTATACAATCAGCGCAGCCTGTAGGATCAAGAACTCTTTCAAAAAAAGACGAGATTACATTCAGCTCTGCAACGATCAGAAACGAGATGGCTGACTTGGAGGAATTGGGCTTTATTGAAAAAACCCATTCATCCTCAGGACGGATTCCGTCGGAAAAAGGGTACAGGTATTATGTCGATCATTTGCTGTCACCCGTCAAGCTGACAAAAACCGATCTGGATTTAATTCACTCGATATTTAAAGAAAAAATCTTCGAGCTGGAAAAAACAGTCCAAAAATCAGCGCAAATCCTGTCCGATCTGACAAACTACACATCGATTGTCCTCGGGCCGACGCTGAGCGAGAACTATCTTAAACAGATTCAAATCGTTCCGATCCAGCCGGATAAGGCGGTCGCCATCCTCGTCACGAACACGGGGCATGTCGAAAACCGCACCATCAATTTCCCGGCTAAAGTGGATTTGGCCGATATTGAAAAACTGGTCAATATATTAAACGATCGATTAGCGGGCGTGCCGATGGACGAACTGAATGAGCGCATTTTCAAAGAGGTTGTCACATATTTAAGGCAGCATATCGCCAACTATGACAGCATACTTGAATCGCTCCGCTCCACATTCCATCCGGCGGCCCACGTCGAGAAATTGTTTTTCGGCGGAAAGATCAACATGCTGAATCAGCCGGAGTTCCATGATATTGAAAGGGTCCGCTCGCTCTTATCTTTAATTGAAAAAGAGCAGGATGTTCTGAAGCTGTTTCAGTCATCAAAAGCCGGGATTTCAATCAAAATCGGGAAAGAAAACGACTACGAAGAAATGGAAAACTGCAGTTTAATCACGGCCACCTATACAGTTGATACGAAACAGATCGGATCAATCGCGATTATCGGGCCGACGCGCATGAATTATTCAAGAGTCGTCAGCCTGCTGCAGCACGTGACTTCGGACTTGTCAAAAGCATTCACAAGTTTGTATGATGAATAAGGGAATTTTGGCAATCATTTTCAGTCATCTTTTTACAGCATTTGAGGGAGGTGAACACAATGTCAGAAGAAAAACAAACCGCAGAACAGGTTGAAGCAGCAGAACAAGAAGAAGTGACAGAACAGGCAGAACAAGCCGCTTCACAAGAGCAGCATGAAGAAACGGCAGGTCAGGAAGAAGCCCTTCAGCACCAAATTGATGAATTGCAGGGTTTGCTTGATGAAAAAGAAAACAAGCTTTTGCGTGTTCAAGCAGACTTTGAAAACTATAAACGACGCAGCCGCCTTGAAATGGAAGCTGCTCAGAAATACCGTTCTCAAAACGTCGTAACGGAAATCCTTCCGGCTCTCGACAACTTTGAACGGGCGCTACAGGTAGAAGCTGAAAGCGAGCAGACAAAAAGCTTGCTGCAAGGTATGGAAATGGTCCGCCGCCAGCTGATGGACGCACTTGAAAAAGAAGGCGTAGAAGCCATCGAAGCTGTCGGTCAGGAATTTGATCCGAACCTTCACCAAGCCGTCATGCAGGTGGAAGATGAAAACTTCGGCAGCAATATTGTTATCGAAGAACTGCAAAAAGGCTACAAACTGAAGGATCGCGTCATCCGTCCTTCAATGGTAAAAGTGAATCAATAACTACATAGCAGGAGGTAATTCAAAGTGAGTAAAGTAATCGGAATTGACTTGGGTACGACAAACTCATGTGTGGCAGTGCTTGAAGGCGGAGAGCCTACAGTCATCGCCAACGCTGAAGGAAACCGTACGACTCCGTCAGTCGTTGCATTTAAAAACGGCGAGCGCCAAGTAGGGGAAGTGGCGAAACGCCAATCAATCACAAATCCTAACACAATCATGTCTGTTAAACGCCATATGGGTACTGACTATAAAGTGGAAATTGAAGGAAAAGACTACACGCCTCAAGAAGTGTCAGCTATTATCCTTCAGCATCTGAAAGCATATGCTGAAAGCTACCTCGGCGAAACAGTTTCAAAAGCCGTTATCACGGTTCCTGCATACTTCAACGATGCTGAGCGCCAAGCGACAAAAGATGCCGGTAAAATCGCCGGTCTTGAAGTAGAGCGTATTATCAACGAGCCGACTGCAGCAGCGCTTGCATACGGACTTGATAAAACGGATGAAGACCAAACAATTCTTGTTTACGACCTTGGCGGCGGTACGTTTGACGTATCTGTTCTTGAACTTGGCGACGGCGTGTTTGAAGTCCGTTCAACTGCCGGTGACAACCGTCTTGGCGGGGACGACTTTGACCAAGTCATCATCGATCATCTCGTAGCAGAATTCAAAAAAGAAAACGGCATTGATCTTTCAAAAGACAAAATGGCGCTTCAGCGTTTAAAAGATGCGGCTGAAAAAGCGAAAAAAGATCTTTCCGGCGTATCATCCACACAAATTTCTTTACCGTTTATCACGGCGGGAGAAGCAGGTCCTCTTCACCTTGAGCTGACACTGACCCGCGCTAAATTCGAAGAGCTTTCCGCTCACCTTGTTGAGCGCACAATGGCTCCTGTCCGTCAGGCTCTTCAAGATGCGGATCTTTCTGCAAGCGAAATCGATAAAGTTATCCTTGTCGGCGGATCAACACGTATTCCTGCCGTACAGGAAGCAATCAAAAAAGAAACGGGTAAAGAAGCGCATAAAGGCGTAAACCCTGATGAAGTTGTAGCGCTGGGTGCAGCGATTCAAGGCGGCGTCATCACTGGAGACGTAAAAGACGTTGTTCTTCTTGACGTTACACCGCTTTCTCTCGGTATTGAAACAATGGGCGGCGTGTTCACGAAACTGATCGACCGCAACACGACAATTCCGACGAGCAAGTCTCAAGTATTCTCAACCGCTGCTGACAACCAAACAGCTGTTGATATCCATGTTCTTCAAGGTGAGCGCCCGATGTCTGCCGACAACAAAACGCTCGGCCGCTTCCAGCTTACTGATATCCCGCCTGCACCGCGCGGCGTACCGCAAATCGAAGTTTCTTTCGATATTGACAAAAACGGTATCGTAAACGTAAGAGCGAAAGACTTAGGCACAGGAAAAGAACAAAATATTACAATCAAATCTTCTTCAGGTCTTTCTGATGATGAGATCGAACGCATGGTAAAAGAAGCGGAAGAAAACGCTGACGCTGATGCGAAGAGAAAAGAAGAAATCGAAGTCCGCAACGAAGCTGACCAGCTTGTGTTCCAAACGGAAAAAACATTAAAAGATCTGGAAGGCAAAGTGGACGAAGAGCAAGTGAAAAAAGCAAACGACGCGAAAGACGCGCTGAAAGCCGCTATCGAGAAAAACGAAATTGAAGACATCAAAGCGAAAAAAGATGAACTTCAAACAATCGTTCAAGAGCTTTCTATGAAGCTTTACGAAGAAGCGGCGAAAGCGCAGCAGGCTGAAGGCGGAGCAAACGCTGAAGGCAAAAAAGCGGACGACAACGTTGTCGATGCGGAATACGAAGAAGTAAAAGACGACGAAACGAAAAAATAAGTTCTTTCCCGCATAGGCTATAGGCGGAAGAACACACAGCATATTCTGATTCAACAGACAGAAAGTCAAAGTCAGGCATCTCTTGGCTTTGACTTTTTTTCTTGCCCGGGATAAAAGGAATTGAAAAAACATAATTCAAAATGATACAATCTAATTTATGTGAGAAATTCGGGAGAGTGAAGCGAGATGAGTAAGCGTGATTACTATGAAGTGCTTGGGGTAAGTAAGAGCGCTTCAAAGGATGAAATCAAAAAAGCCTATCGGAAGCTTTCAAAAAAATATCATCCTGATATCAATAAAGAATCCGGAGCAGATGAAAAATTCAAAGAGGTAAAAGAAGCGTACGAAGCGCTCTCAGACGACCAAAAACGCGCTCAATATGACCAATTCGGCCATACAGACCCTAACCAGGGATTCGGCGGCGGTTTCGGAGGCGGCGGAGACTTCGGCGGCTTCGGTTTCGATGACATCTTCTCAAGCATCTTCGGAGGCGGCACGAGACGCCGTGACCCGAATGCGCCGCGGCAAGGCGCGGATCTGCAGTATACAATGACCCTGTCATTTGAAGACGCGGCTTTCGGAAAAGAAACGATCATTGAAATTCCGCGCGAAGAGAATTGCGAAACATGTAAAGGGTCTGGCGCGAAGCCGGGAACAAAGCCGGATACGTGCTCGCACTGCGGAGGTTCAGGCCAGCTGAACGTCGAACAGAACACGCCGTTTGGCAAAGTGGTTAACCGAAGAGTCTGCCACCACTGTGAAGGAACAGGAAAAATCATCAAAAACAAGTGTTCTGACTGCGGCGGCACGGGCAAAGTGAAAAAACGGAAAAAAATCAATGTCACGATTCCTGCCGGTGTGGATGACGGACAGCAGCTGCGCGTTCCGGGCCAAGGTGAACCGGGCGTGAACGGAGGGCCTGCGGGAGATCTGTTTGTCGTATTCCATGTGCGCGCCCACGAGTTCTTTGAGCGCGACGGAGACGATATTTATTGCGAAATGCCGTTAACGTTTGCCCAAGCGGCACTCGGAGACGAAGTGGAAGTGCCGACGCTTCACGGAAAAGTGAAATTGAAAATACCTGCCGGCACACAAACAGGCACGAAATTCAGATTAAGAGGCAAAGGCGTTCAGAACGTCCGGGGCTACGGACAAGGCGACCAGCACATTGTCGTCCGCGTCGTCACACCGACGAATCTGACAGACAAACAAAAAGACATCATCCGCGAGTTCGCTGAAGTCAGCGGAAACCTGCCGGATGAACAAGAAATGAGTTTCTTTGACAAAGTAAAACGCGCATTTAAAGGCGAGTAATGATTGGATAGGAGTTGGTAGTTTTGAAATGGTCCGAAATCAGCATTCACACAACACATGAAGCGGTCGAACCCATCTCAAATATTTTGCATGAAGCTGGTGCGAGCGGGGTTGTCATCGAAGATCCGCTTGATTTAATGAAAGAGCGTGAGAATGTTTACGGGGAAATCTACCAGCTCGACCCCAATGATTACCCCGATGAGGGTGTCATTGTCAAAGCGTATCTGCCGATCAACAGTTTCCTCGGCGAAACGGTGGACGGCATTAAAGAGACGATTAATAATCTGCTTTTGTACGACATTGATTTGGGCAGAAACAAAATCACCATTTCTGAAGTGAATGAAGAAGAATGGGCAACAGCTTGGAAAAAGTATTATCATCCTGTGAAAATTTCTGAAAAGTTCACGATCGTTCCCACATGGGAAACGTACACACCTGTTCATACAGATGAACTGATTATCGAAATGGACCCGGGTATGGCATTCGGTACCGGAACGCATCCGACAACAGTTCTGTGCATTCAGGCGCTTGAACGTATCGTTCAAAAAGGCGACCGTATCATTGATGTCGGCACCGGTTCAGGAATTTTAAGCATCGCGGCCGCCATGCTTGAGGCCGAATCGGTTCATGCGTATGACCTTGATCCGGTCGCTGTTGAAAGCGCGCGTCTGAATGTGAAATTGAACAAAGTGAGTGATACGGCCGAAGTGAAGCAGAACAATTTGTTAGACGGCATCACGGGCGAACATGATGTCATTGTCGCAAATATTTTGGCAGAAGTGATTCTCCGCTTTACATCACAGGCGTACGACCTGCTCAAAGACGGAGGCCATTTTATCACTTCAGGCATTATCGGCCAGAAAAAACAGGAAGTAAAAGAAGCGTTGGAAAAAGCCGGCTTTACTATCATAGAAATTCTGTCTATGGAAGATTGGGTCAGCATCATCGCGAAAAAATAACAGTTAGTAGGTGTCACAGCGTATGCAACGATATTTTATCGAGCTCACGAAGCAGGAGATGGACGAAACTCCTGATTTTCAAATCACGGGGGAAGACATCCACCATATAGCGAACGTCATGAGAATGAGTGCGGGAGACCGGATTATCTGCTGTTCGAAAGACGGCCATGAAGCGTTTTGCCTGCTTAAAGAGGTTTCTAAAGATCATATATCATGCAGCATTGCTGAGTGGACGGGTGAAAACCGTGAACTGCCTTTGAAGATCAGGATCGCAAGCGGCCTTCCGAAAGGTGATAAGCTTGAATGGATTATCCAAAAAGGGACCGAGCTGGGGGCAAGTATGTTCATCCCTTTTCAAGGCGCCAGATCCGTTGTTAAGCTAGACGACAAAAAGGCAAAGAAAAAACGGGAGAGATGGGCGAAAATCGCGAAGGAAGCGGCGGAGCAATCGTACCGCAATGAAATTCCCGAAGTGAAAACCGTTCATACGTTCCGGCAGCTGCTTGAAATGGCGGAGAATGTCGATAAATGTGTCGTTGCATACGAGGAGTCATCAAAGCAGGGAGAAACGGGCGCTTTCGCCGCGGAGCTCAAAAGCCTTCCGCAAGGTTCGTCTCTTTTAATCGTATTCGGCCCTGAAGGCGGTCTGACTGAGTCTGAAGTTCATCAGCTTTCAGAAAAAGGCGCCGTCTTATGCGGCCTCGGACCGAGAATTTTACGGACTGAAACTGCGCCTCTTTACGCGTTAAGCGCAGTTTCCTATCATACAGAGTTATTAAGAGGTGATCAGTAATGGCAACTGTTGCTTTTCATACCCTTGGCTGCAAGGTCAACCATTATGAAACAGAAGCAATCTGGCAGCTGTTTAAAGATGCGGGTTATGAACGAAAAGAATTCGAACAGACAGCAGATGTATATGTCATTAATACATGTACGGTAACAAACACGGGAGATAAAAAAAGCCGTCAAGTCATCAGACGGGCGATCCGCCAAAATCCTGACGGCGTCATCTGCGTAACAGGGTGCTATGCGCAAACCTCTCCGGCAGAAATAATGGCCATCCCGGGTGTTGACATCGTCGTCGGCACGCAGGATCGTGAAAAAATGCTCGGTTACATTGAGCAGTACAGGGAAGAGCGCCAGCCGATCAACGGCGTCGGCAATATTATGAAAGCACGCGTGTTTGAAGAGCTGGATGTTCCCGCTTTTACTGACCGCACAAGAGCGTCGTTAAAAATCCAAGAGGGCTGCAACAACTTCTGTACGTTCTGCATTATCCCTTGGGCGCGCGGCCTGCTTCGTTCCCGCGATCCGGAAGAAGTCATTAAACAGGCGCAGCAGCTGGTGGATGCCGGCTATAAAGAAATCGTCCTGACGGGGATTCATACGGGCGGCTACGGCGAAGATATGAAAGATTATAATTTCGCCAAGCTTCTCCGCGAGCTTGATACACGTGTAGAAGGATTGAAGCGGATCAGAATTTCATCTATTGAAGCAAGCCAAATCACTGATGAAGTAATTGAAGTGCTGGATGCGTCTGATAAAATCGTCCGTCACCTTCATATCCCGATTCAGTCAGGATCAAACACCGTTCTGAAACGGATGAGACGCAAATATACGATGGAATTTTTCGCGGACCGTTTAAATAAGCTGAAAGAAGCGCTGCCGGGTCTAGCCGTCACATCTGATGTCATCGTCGGTTTCCCGGGTGAAACGGAAGAAGAATTTATGGAAACATACCGGTTCATTAAAGAACATAAGTTTTCAGAGCTTCACGTATTCCCTTACAGCAAACGCACCGGAACACCTGCGGCCAGAATGGAAGACCAGGTTGACGAGAACGTGAAAAACGAACGGGTGCATAAGCTGATCGCGCTGTCTGACCAGCTTGCAAAAGAATACGCCTCCGATTATGAAGGAGAGGTTCTGGAAATCATTCCTGAAGAGACGTTTAAAGAGTCTGATGAAGACGGCATGTTCGTCGGCTATACGGACAATTACATGAAAGTCGTCTTCAAAGGCACGGAAGATCTAATCGGCAAACTTGTCAAAGTCAAAATTCAAAAAGCGGGCTATCCGTACAATGAAGGACAATTCGTCCGCGTCGTTGAGGATGAAATGACCCGAAACATGCGCATGTCTTCATAACATATGTAAAAAAACCGGTGCCTTCCCGCATCGGTTTTTTTACGGTTTCGGAGGAATCAGCCTGTCAATCAGCCGGTAAAACAAATGTGTGAACGGCAGAAACAATAGGGCGGTGACTACGTTAAATAACAGGCTGAAATGCGCAATCATCTGCGCGGGATCATCAGACAGGCGCTCCGTAAAACCTGCTGATGCGGACAGGAAGGGAAATACGAGCAGCACGCCGAGAATATTAAACACAACGTGAGCACCGGCGGTCTGTCTGGCGGCATAACCGCCTGAAACAGCAGCCATGACGGCCGTGACGCATGTCCCGATATTAGATCCCAGAACGACGCTGACCGCTTGTTCAATGCCGATCACCCCTTCGTTCATAAAACTCATCAAAATGCCGATGCAGACGGAGCTTGAATGAATGATTGCCGTCAATATCATACCGATAAAAAGAGCGGACCAGCTCGAATCATTCACATGTCGCAAAACCTCCGCCCCCGCCTTCATTTCTGTCAGCGGAACGGCGAGCCGGCTGAAGCATGTGATGCAAAAAAAGATGATGCCGAGACCGAGGAAGCTTATGCCGATCTGCCTGAACGGATATTTACGGAGGAGGATAAACACAAGGCCTCCGATAAAAAGCACCCAAATGAGCACATCCATCTTTATGGCTAAAAACTCCGTCGTAAACGTGGAGCCGACATTCGTGCCGAGAATCATCGGAATGGTCCGTTTAAAAGATAAAGCGCCTGCGCTGACAAAGCCGATGACAATGACCATGAAGGCTGAGCTGCTCTGAAGAAAACCAGTGAACACGATGCTTATGAGAAAAGCTTTCAAAGGGTGGTCGGTAAATAAGAGCAGGCTTTTCTCAATTTTTGAATACGTTAATGCGATCAGCCCCTGCCTGAGCAGGCTCATTCCGAGTAAAAAAACCAGGATAAGTGCGGTAAAGAGAATCAGTATCATCAAACGAAACACCCCTTTCCATCATTATATAGACAAGCAGCCTTATTCATGACGGAAAAGTGAGCTCGCTTAGTTGACCTGACTGATGGCTTATATTATAATGTCAAAGTACATGTTTATATATGTATCTTTTTAAAGGTAGTCGATTGGTGTATTCGGAGGGAGGGAAAGAGAATGTCAAAAACGGTCGTTAGAAAAAACGAATCGCTTGAAGATGCTCTTCGTCGCTTCAAACGCAGTGTATCAAAGACAGGTACTTTGCAAGAAGCAAGAAAGCGCGAATTTTATGAAAAACCTAGCGTAAAGCGCAAGAAAAAGTCAGAAGCTGCTAGAAAACGCAAATTCTAAAAGAGGGTGGATTTATGAGTCTTCTTGAGCGACTTAACCAAGATATGAAGCTGTATATGAAAAGCCGTGAGAAAGACAAACTGACTGTCGTTCGAATGGTGAAAGCTTCACTTCAAAACGAAGCAATTAAGCTTAAGAAAGACAGTTTGACCGAGGATGAGGAACTTACTGTCCTATCTCGTGAACTTAAGCAACGTAAAGACTCCCTCCATGAATTTTCAAACGCTAATCGTTTAGATTTAGTAGATAAAGTTCAAAAAGAGCTGGACATTTTAGAAGTTTATTTACCGAAGCAGCTTTCTGAAGAAGAGCTGCAGACAATCGTAAATGAAACCATCGCTGAAGTCGGTGCGAGCTCCAAAGCGGACATGGGCAAAGTGATGAGTGCTATTATGCCTAAAGTAAAAGGTAAAGCTGACGGCAGCGTAATTAACAGACTCGTCAGCAGTCAATTATCTTAATTGACAAGAAAAAAGACATCTTTCCTTGAGAGATGTCTTTTTTTATACATAAAAAAATGAAACTAAAGTACATTTGTTACGTATATAAAGAAGAACGAAACGGGAAGGAGGGTATATTTGCCTTGTTCCGAAAAAAAACCGGAATTGCTGTTGCTCTATTGGGCTTATTTGTATTATCTTTATTAGGGGTTCAATTGAACGTGAAAGCTGATCACCCATCGGTTTATGTCATCCCGGTTGAGAAAAATGTCGAACAGGGGCTCGCCTCGTTTTTATCGCGTTCTTTCAAAGAAGCGAAGGAGTCCGGCGCGTCACACATTATTCTTGACATCAATACACCGGGAGGCGCCGTTCAATCAGCCTTGGATATTGCGGATATCATCGGCCGCGCGGATGTGCCTGTTACCGCTTACGTTAATAAACGGGCGCTTTCTGCCGGAGCGTATATAGCGCTTCAGGCAGATGAAATCTACATGGCGCCGGGCGGAAAAATGGGTGCCGCAGCCATCATCGACGGAAAAGGAAACGCGGCGGACAAAAAGGCCCAATCACTGTGGCATGCAGAAATGGAGGACGCAGCGGTTAAAAACAACCGAAATCCGAAATACGCCCTGGCCATGGCAGATCCCGCCATTAATGCAAAGGAAGCGGGCGCCCCAAAGGGAAAACTGCTGACACTGACAGCTGAAAAAGCCAAGGAAGTCGGATATTCGGAGGGCACGGTTTCAAACCTTGATGCTCTATATACAAAGCTCGGTTTTGACAAAGCGGATGTTCACCATGCAGAAGAAGGTTTCGTCGGCAAACTGGGCCGATGGCTGACAAATCCGTTTGTTGTCCCCGTCTTATTAACGCTTGCTTTGCTTGGTTTGACCATTGAATTGTTCTCGCCGGGCCTCGGGATACCGGGTGCCGTCGGACTGACGGCCATGCTGCTGTTTTTCACCGGGCATATCGCTGCCGGATTCGCCGGCTATGACAGCGTATTCTTATTTTGCGCGGGCTTCGTTTTTATCCTTTTAGAGATATTCCTGCCCGGAGGCATAATCGGTCTTATCGGTATTGCAGGCGTCATCGCGAGCCTCTTTCTCGCTGCGGGTAGCTTTACCGTAATGGCGGTTTCTCTCTTGATCGCCATTGCTGTGTCTATTACAGCCTTTATCATATTAACAAGGGTGTTGGGGAAACGAATGAAATTCTTTAAAAAATTAATATTAACTGATTCAACAAGCACGGAGAGCGGTTATGTTTCAAATCAGAACCGGACGGAGCTGTTGGGAAAAGTCGGCGTTACCGCTACAGCCCTCAGACCGTCAGGCACCGTCATTATTGATGATGAACGTCTGGATGTCGTCTCGGAAGGATCATTCACTGAAAAAGACAGACAGGTGAAAGTAGTGAAAGCGGAAGGCTCACGCATTGTCGTGAGAGAAATATAGATGATAACCTTGAGGAGGAATTAGATGGAACTGTCAAGTTTGGCGATTTTAGCATTAGTTGCTGCTGCCATTATTGTGTTAGCCATATTCTTCACCTTTGTACCGGTGATGCTATGGATTTCGGCGCTTGCGGCAGGAGTCAGAATCAGCATTTTCACTTTGGTCGGGATGAGGCTGCGGCGCGTCATACCAAGCCGCGTTGTCAATCCGTTAATTAAAGCGCACAAAGCCGGCCTATCCGCAACAACAAATCAGCTCGAAAGCCATTATCTGGCCGGAGGTAATGTCGACAGGGTGGTCAATGCCCTGATTGCGGCACAGCGCGCCAATATTGAGCTGACATTTGAACGCTGCGCAGCCATTGACCTGGCCGGGCGTGATGTATTGGAAGCCGTACAGATGAGCGTCAATCCGAAGGTCATTGAAACACCGTTTATCGCGGGTGTCGCCATGGACGGAATTGAAGTAAAAGCAAAAGCCAGAATCACGGTAAGAGCCAATATTGAGCGCCTTGTCGGAGGAGCGGGAGAAGAGACGGTTGTCGCCCGTGTCGGAGAAGGGATTGTCTCGACAATCGGTTCTTCACACAATCATAAAAAAGTACTTGAAAACCCTGATATGATTTCGCAGACCGTACTTGGCAAAGGGCTGGATTCAGGCACTGCATTTGAAATTCTTTCGATTGACATCGCCGACGTTGATATCGGCAAAAACATCGGAGCGATTCTTCAGACGGATCAGGCAGAAGCAGACAAAAACATTGCGCAGGCCAAAGCGGAAGAGCGCCGCGCCATGGCGGTCGCCCAAGAGCAGGAAATGCGCGCTCGCGTAGAAGAAATGCGTGCGAAAGTCGTGGAAGCAGAAGCCGAAGTGCCGCTTGCGATGGCAGAAGCGTTGCGTGAAGGAAACATCGGCGTCATGGACTATATGAACATAAAAAATATCGACGCGGATACGGACATGAGGGATTCTATCGGCAAGCTGACGAATGACCAGCAAGATGAAGACCAACAATAACCTCTCTATTAAGGAGGGAGCCGCTATATGCACGAGATTCTGACAAATCCGCTCGTCATTGCCGCCGTCATCGGCATTATATCGGCAATATTCGGCAAGAAAAACAAAGATGAAAAATGTCCGCCGGGTACACGTCCCGGAAATCAGGCAAAAAAGCAGGATCAAAAACAGCCGCAGAAAGAGCATAAGCCGGAAGCGGAAGAATTGCCTGCCGTTTCAGAAGAGAACCCTTTTGAGCAAAAAAGAAGGGAAGCTGAACAGCGCCTTTCGGAGACGGAGCAGATGTTTAACGGGCTTGAACATAAGCTGACATCCCCACGCGCACGAAACGCGTCTCTGAAGAAATCAGCCCTCAAAATAAATAAAGAAACTGCGGTCCAAGGCATTATATTCAGTGAGGTTTTGGGGCCGCCCCGTGCAAAAAAACCGCACCGGACCATGCGGAACATCGGTAAAAAATAAAGTGTTAGAACCCCTTTTCAAATCATACATATGAGATGAAAGGGGGTTCTTTTTTTATGGGGCAAAGAAAGAATCGTGTAAAGGCATGGCTGACAAGAGCATTGGAAATTCCCCCGGACGTTATGATGGATCTGCCTCGTATTACGATGGTCGGCAGACTTCATATCTACATAGAGAATCACAGAGGCCTCCTGCTGTTCAGCGAAGAAGAAGTCAGGCTGATGCTCAAGCAGGGGCAGTGTATCATATCAGGAAAAAACTTGGTCATTAAGGCAATCCTTCCTGAGGAAATCCTTTTGGAAGGCACGATAGATCACGTACGATATGTCGATTCATAAAGCCGGGGGGAAATAATGTGAAAAACAAATGGCTGTCATTTTTTTCGGGTAAAGTCCAAATGGAAGTCAAAGGAAAAGGAATTGAACGGCTGCTGAATGAATGCACGAGAAACGGAATCGCCATCTTTGCGGTGAAAAAAAAGCAAGACTGTGTTCTGCTGATGATTCAGCTTCAAGATGTACATGCTTTCAGAAGAGTCATCAGAAAACATGAATGCAAAGCAAGCTTTACAAAAAGAAAGGGTCTTCCCTTTCTGCTTCTCAAATCAAAATTAAATCTGGGTTTCACTGCGGGATTTGTGATATTTTTTGTTATATTGTTTCTTTTGTCCAACATGATTTGGGAAATTGATATTAAAGGGGCCAAGCCAGAGACCGAGCATCAGATGGTAAAGCACCTTGAAGAAATCGGTGTAAAAAAAGGCCGTTTGCAATTTTTAATGATGACGCCGGAGAAAATTCAAAAATCATTAACAAACGGTATCGATAATATTACGTGGGTCGGTGTGGAATTGAACGGGACAGCCCTTCATATGAAAGTGGTCGAAAAAAACGAACCGACAAAAGAAAAGTACGTGAGCCCCCGCCATATCGTTGCCAAAAAGAAGGCGGTCATCAAAAGGATGTTCGTGCAAAAGGGGCAGCCGATGGCTTTTGTGAACGATCATGTTGACAAAGGACAGCTCCTCGTCTCAGGACTGATCGGAAATGAAGACCGGAAAGTTGCCTCAAAAGCGGAAATTTACGGAGAAACATGGTACAAGTCAGAAGTAACCGTGCCTCTTGAAACATCATTTACGCTATATACGGGTAAAGTAAGGACGAAGCACAAGCTGTCTTTCGGATCATGGGGCGTGCCTTTTTGGGGCTTTGAATTTAATGAGAAGCCGCTGAAACATCCGAAAACAGAGGAAGAAAAGCATCCGTTTCAATTTCTGGGGATGAAGCTTCCGGTTTCTTACGTTCAAGAACAGACAAGAGAAAGTGAAACATCCGTGCGGACTTATACGAAAGGCGAAGCGGTTCAGGCCGGTATCAAAATGGGAAGACAAGATGTAGAAAAGCGATTAAACGGCAGCGGAGAGGTGGAAAGTGAAAAAGTTTTGCACCAATCCGTTGAGAATGGTAAAGTAAAGTTGATTATTCTCTACCAAGTTATAGAAGATATCGTTCAAACCACACCTATTGTTCAGGGAGACTAAAGAATGGCAGAACATTTACTTGCGATTAATCACAAACTGAAAAGCCCGGACGAAGCACTTTCTTTGTTCGGCAGCCAAGATGCTTTTTTACATTTAATGGAGAAGGATCTGGGCATTAGCCTCATCACACGCGGTGAAACCATTTACGTTTCCGGGAATGATGAAACATTTGAGATCGCTGACAGATTATTGGGCTCGCTCCTTACTTTAATTCGCAAGGGGATCGAGATTTCGGAACGTGATGTGCTGTATGCCGTGAAAATGGCAAAAAAAGATGAACTGGACTATTTTGAAAGCATGTATGAAGAGGAAATAACGAAAACGGCTAAAGGCAAACCGATCCGTGTCAAAACCATCGGCCAAAGAGAATATGTGGCGGCGATGAAGAAAAACGACATGGTGTTCGGCATCGGGCCGGCGGGAACCGGCAAAACTTATTTGGCGGTCGTAAAAGCGGTGCACGCTTTAAAAAACGGCCACATTAAAAAAATCATTTTAACAAGACCCGCTGTGGAAGCCGGCGAGAGCCTCGGCTTTCTGCCCGGAGATTTAAAGGAAAAAGTAGATCCTTATCTGCGCCCGCTGTATGACGCGCTCCATGATGTGCTCGGAAGCGACCATACGGAGCGTCTTATGGAAAGAGGGGTTATCGAAATCGCCCCGCTTGCCTATATGAGAGGGCGGACGCTTGACGACGCGTATGTGATTCTTGATGAAGCCCAGAATACCACTCCCGCTCAAATGAAAATGTTTTTGACGAGATTGGGTTTTGGCTCTAAAATGATCATTACGGGCGACGTAAGCCAAATTGACCTGCCGAAAGGCGTCACATCGGGACTTGCAGTAGCGAAGGACATGCTGAAGGACGTAAACGGCATCTCCGTGATTGAACTTGACCAGACAGATGTGGTCAGGCATCCGCTTGTTGCAAAAATTATTGAAGCTTATGATAAGCAAAAGTAATGCAAAAATGACCCGATCTCCCGTTATCGGGTCATTTTTATATGATGTGTTCCTGATGTTTCAGGGAGGAGGTTCTTGTTTTGAAAAAGAAGGGAAAGGGCAAAAGCGCCCGGGAACGGTTCCGCAGTTTCAGACATGCCCGCTCAGCCCATGTGCTGCTGTACCTGCTGCTTTCAGCGATCATGTTTGGTTTGCTCTTTATTCATGTAAAACCTGAATCACTTAATTTGGATTTGTTTGCAGTCAGTGATAAGACGATTTACGCGCCCGCCACAGTGGAAGATCAGCAGGCGACGGAATCGAAAAAGCAGGCGGCCGAAGATGCGGTGGAAGACCAATACACTCTGAAAAAAGGCTATACCGACAACCGGCTTGACCTGATCACTTCCATTTTTGACAGCATCGGCGAAGTGAAAAAAGATGCGGAAAAAGACAA
This sequence comes from Bacillus sp. LR--39, assembly GCF_053613335.1. Taxonomy (NCBI): domain Bacteria; kingdom Bacillati; phylum Bacillota; class Bacilli; order Caryophanales; family Bacillaceae; genus Bacillus; species Bacillus sp. LR--39. Next base: position 430,458 of record NZ_JBSIOT010000001.1, read on the forward strand.
AAAGTCACCTTCGGAAAAATCACTGGTAAAATCGGTGAAAAACAAGCTGACACAGGATGTCAATGAATCCGTCTCGGAAGATGCCATTAAATCGCTTCTCCATGCAAACAATGAAGATTTCTCATTTGTGAGGGATTCCGTCATTACCGCGGTGAATACGGTGATGAGCAGTGAAATTCCTTCTGAAAAGCTTGCTGAAGCGAAGGATAAGGTCGCAAAAGAGCTGAAAAGCGCTTCTGTGCCGTCAAAATATTTAGCGGCTGCGACTGAAATCGGAAAATACGCGGTCATCCCGAATTACGTATTTGATCCGAAAGCGACCGATGAGAAACGCCAGGAAGCGTCAGACAGCGTCCAGCCGGTACAGATCAAACAGGGACAGGTTCTCGTGGAAGAGAATGATCTGATCGACCGGGAAGTATACAGGAAGCTTGAACTGACGGGTCTTTTGAATAATTCCAACCTGTTAAAACCGATCAGCGGTCTGCTTCTGATGATCGGTCTGTTTATCGCCACGCTTGTCTACTATTTTGAGAAACAGCAGCAGGAGCTTAAGCTGAAAAATAAATCTCTTTTGCTGTTTTCTATCATTACAACGCTTATTCTCGTCATTATGGAAGTCGTCAGTCTCTTTCAGAAGATTGAATACACCAATATCGGCTATCTTGTGCCGATCGCCGCCGGCGCGATTTTAATCAGGCTGCTGCTCAATGAAAGGCTCGCCATTTTAGGAAGCATCATTCTGGCGATCTGCGGCAGTATGATGTTTAATCAGGGTGTGACGGGAACATTTAATTACGTCATCGGCATTTACTATTTAATCAGCAGCATTTCAGGCATTCTGTTTTTGGGAAAACATAATGCGAGATCAAAAATATTGCAGACGGGACTGTTCGTCTCATTTATTAATATGATTATCGTGCTGTCGCTTTTATTAATACAAAATACGGCGCTGTCACCGGTTGAAATCGGAACGCTGATGCTGATGGGGGTCGTCTCGGGACTTGCTTCATCCGTTTTGATTATCGGTCTGATGCCGTTTTTTGAGACGGGATTCGGCATTCTTTCAACGATGAGACTGATTGAACTGTCTAATCCGAATCATCCCCTGCTTCGAAAGATTTTAACGGAAACACCCGGTACATATCATCACAGCGTCATGGTGGCAAATCTATCGGAAGCGGCTTGTGAAGCCGTAGGGGCAAACGGTCTTTTAGCACGGGTCGGAGCGTATTATCACGATCTCGGCAAAACGAAACGTCCGCAATATTTTATTGAAAATCAGATGAATATGGATAATCCGCATGACAAGCTGTCTCCGCAGCTCAGCAAAAATATCATTATCGCACATACGACAGACGGTGCGAATATGCTCAGAAGCTATAAGTTTCCGAAAGAGCTTGTGGATATCGCGGAGCAGCATCACGGAACGTCCCTTTTGAAATTCTTTTATTATAAAGCGAAAGAAAAGGGCGACCAGATTACAGAGAAAGAGTTCCGCTACCCGGGGCCGAAGCCGCAATCGAAAGAAGCGGCTATTATCTCAGTGGCCGACAGCGTTGAAGCCGCCGTCCGTTCCATGCATAACCCCAATCCCGAGCGGATCGAAAAACTGGTGCGGGGAATTATATCCGACAAGCTTCAGGACGGACAATTCTCAGAATGTGATCTCACGTTCCGAGAACTGGATACGATCGCAAAAACACTATGTGCGACTTTAAAAGGAATTTTCCACTCCCGGATTGAATATCCGGAGGCTACGAAGAAGGTGAAATAAATGGGTTTACTCATAGATATTATTGATGAAACGAACAGCGTCTCAGCTGATGCGCTCCAAGAAGTGGAGAAGCTGCTCCAATTCGCGGCGGAAAAAGAAGGCGTTCAGGATCAGGCTGAAGTATCGGTCACGATTGTGACAAATGAGGAAATCAGAGAAATCAACAGAGACTACCGGGGAAAAGACACTCCGACTGACGTCATTTCGTTTGCGCTTGAAGAAGAAGGCGAAGACGAGGTTGAAATCGTAGGCGCCGACATGCCGCCTGTTTTAGGAGATATTATCATCAGCGCTGACAGAACGAAAGAGCAGGCGGAAGAGTACGGCCATTCATTTATGAGAGAGCTCGGTTTTCTGGCCGTCCACGGCTTTTTGCATTTGCTTGGCTATGATCACATGACAAAAGAAGAAGAGGAAGAAATGTTTTCAAAGCAAAAGGATTTGCTGGATGAGTATGGACTCACGAGATCATAAAAACGAGTGGAGCAGGTTCCTGAAGAGCTTTGTCCATGCATGGAGGGGAATCTGGAAAACGGCGCGGTCAGAGCGGAATTTTCAATTTCATATTACCGCGGCCTGCGCCGTTATCGTTTGCGGTTTTCTCACCGGGCTGAGCACAGCCGAATGGGCCGTTGTTTTGATGCTGATCGGAGGGATGCTTGCTTTGGAGCTTTTAAATACGGCGATAGAGCATGTTGTGGATTTAGTTACCGATCAGTATCACCCGCTCGCAAAAGCGGCAAAGGACGCGGCCGCCGGAGCCGTTTGCGTCTTTGCCGTAATATCGTGTATCATTGGTTTACTCATCTTCTTGCCGAAGATATGTTAGCAGAAGATTCTTACAATTATTTTACATTGCCAAAAATGGGCGTGAAAAACCAATCATAATTATGTAAAATAAAAGTGACAGCGGTATCATACAGGATAAAGGTAAGAGAGGAATTAAGTACACATGAACAGACAAGAATTGATTGCAGAAGCATTAAAAGCGCGGGACACAGCGTATGTGCCGTATTCAAATTTCAGAGTGGGAGCCGCTCTTCTTACCAAAGACGGAAAAGTGTACAGAGGCTGCAACATTGAAAATGCGGCATACAGCATGTGCAACTGTGCTGAACGCACGGCGATATTCAAAGCTGTTTCCGAGGGGGATACGGAATTTGCGATGCTCGCCGTGGCTGCGGATACTCCGGGACCGGTTTCGCCGTGCGGAGCCTGCAGGCAAGTAATTTCCGAGCTGTGCTCAAAGGATATGCTTGTTATTCTGACCAACTTACAAGGACAAATAAAAGAAATGACTGCGGAAGAATTATTGCCGGGCGCATTTTCATCGGAGGATTTACATGACGAACGAAAGCTTTAAATCAGGATTTGTATCTATCATCGGAAGACCGAACGTAGGAAAGTCTACCTTTTTAAACAGGGTCATCGGTCAAAAGATCGCCATCATGAGCGACAAACCCCAGACGACAAGAAATAAAGTCCAAGGAGTGCTGACAACCGGCACGTCGCAGACCATTTTTATTGATACACCGGGCATTCACAAACCAAAGCACAAGCTTGGCGACTTTATGATGAAAGTGGCGCAGAATACGCTGAAAGAAGTTGACTTGGTGTTATTTATGATTAACGCCGAAGAAGGGTACGGAAAAGGCGACGAGTTTATCATTGAAAAGCTCGGACAGACGTCCACGCCGGTCTTTCTGATCGTAAACAAAATTGATAAGATCCACCCTGACCAGCTGCTTCTGTTAATTGATGAGTACCGTACGCGCTATCCGTTTAAGGAAATCGTGCCGATCTCAGCTTTGGAAGGGAACAACGTCGAAACCCTTCTCGCGCAGATTGAAGCGTATTTACCGGAAGGGCCTCAGTTCTATCCGAGCGATCAGGTGACTGACCATCCCGAGCGGTTCATTATTTCTGAACTGATCAGGGAAAAGGTGCTCCATCTGACAAGGGAAGAAGTGCCGCACAGCATCGCTGTCGCCATCGAGTCCATTAAAGGGCAGGAAAACGGCTCCGTCCATGTCGCCGCCACCATTGTGGTCGAGCGGGATTCTCAAAAAGGCATTGTCATCGGCAAAAAAGGAGCGCTTCTGAAAGAAGTCGGCAAAAGAGCGCGGGCTGATATTGAAGCTCTTTTGGGCTCACGCGTTTACCTGGAATTATGGGTGAAGGTGCAGAAGGACTGGCGGAATAAAATGTCTCAGCTGCGTGATTTCGGCTTTAAAGAGGATGAATATTAATTCATCTAAGGCGCATGCCTGAGGTGTGAGATTACCTCACAGAAGCAGGGATTCGTTAGCAAAATTTGTTTAACATGAAAAGGAGGACATCAGGTCAAGATAAGGGTAAGAATTTGGATTGCAAAGCTAGTTTAATGATGAAAGGTGGGTTTTTTGTGTTGAATTTTACCTGGAACGTATTTTCTCAAACAGGAAGTGTTGATACGTACCTTCTTTTTAAAGAACTGGAAAAAGAGAACCTGGAAAGACCCGAAGAACCGGAAGATGAGCTAGCCCGAATTGATTTTCCAATTTTGTAAACCTCTTGGCCCCTCCCGTTGTTGGAAGGTGCGGAAATGCTGACTAAATGTGAAGGAATCGTGCTCCGTACGAATGACTACGGGGAGACGAATAAAATCGTGACATTGCTGACGAGGGAACACGGCAAAATCGGCGTCATGGCAAGGGGCGCCAGGAAGTCAGCCAGCCGGCTGTCAGCAGTCAGCCAGCCGTTTTTGTACGGGTCATTTTTAATGCAAAGAACATCCGGACTCGGCACGCTCCAGCAGGGTGAAATGATTCTCAGCATGAGAACGATCAGAGAAGATTTATTTTTGACGGCGTATGCCGCTTTTATCGCTGAACTCACTGACAAAGGAACGGAAGAGAAGAAACCGAACCCCTATTTATTCGAATTGATTCTCGAATCCTTTAAGAGGCTGAATGACGGGACTGACCCGGACGTGATCACCTTCATCGTGCAGATGAAAATGCTCGGCGTCATGGGGCTGTATCCGGAGCTGAATCATTGTGTCCACTGCAAAAGCGGGGAAGGGACGTTTCATTTTTCGATAAGAGATAACGGGTTTATCTGCCACCGCTGCTTTGAAAAGGATCCGTACAGAGTTCCGATTTCGCCGCAAACGGCAAGGCTGCTAAGGCTTTTTTATTACTTTGATATCGGAAGGCTCGGCAGCGTCTCGTTAAAACAGGAAACCAAAAACGAAATTAAACGGGTCATTGATCTGTATTACGAGGAATATTCAGGACTTTATTTAAAGTCAAAACGGTTTTTAGATCAGATGGAAAGCATGAAGAACCTTTTGGATGAAAACAAAAGTTGACATTCTGCCCATCTTTTTATATGATCATTTATTATAAAATATGTTGCAGTGACAGAAAGAAGTACTTGCGTCCAACTCATACAAGCGACCTTAGGGCAGTGTAAGCTAAGGATGAGCGCGCAACGAAAGGCATTCTCGAGCAACCCTTTAAAAAGAGGCTGAGTGATTCACATCCTCAGCAACTAGGGTGGAACCGCGGGAGAACTCTCGTCCCTATGTTTGCGGCCGGCAAGCATAGAGACGGGAGTTTTTTGGTTGCCGCCGCACTTGTAAAAGAATGGAGAAAGTGGAGGTGCTTGAAATGAACATTCAAGATATGATTTTAACCTTGCAGAAGCACTGGTCGAATGAAGGCTGTGTGCTCATGCAGTCGTATGATGTGGAGAAAGGCGCAGGCACAATGAGCCCGTATACATTTTTACGAAGCATCGGGCCGGAACCGTGGAGAGTGGCTTACGTTGAGCCGTCCAGACGGCCTGCGGACGGACGGTACGGTGAAAACCCGAACAGGCTCTATCAGCATCACCAATTCCAAGTCATTATCAAGCCGTCGCCTGATAACATTCAAGAGCTTTACCTTGATTCATTGCGTGCGCTCGGCATTGACCCGCTTGAACATGATATCCGTTTCGTAGAAGACAACTGGGAAAACCCGTCTTTAGGCTGTGCAGGTCTCGGCTGGGAAGTATGGCTTGACGGGATGGAAATTACTCAGTTTACATACTTCCAGCAGGTGGGCGGAATTGAATGTAAACCGGTATCCGTTGAGATCACATATGGTATTGAACGTCTCGCGTCATATATTCAGGATAAAGAAAACGTCTTTGATCTTGAATGGACGTCAGGATTTACTGTGAAAGATTTATTTATGATGGCTGAATATGAGCATTCCGTTTATACTTTTGAAACATCTGACGTGGATATGCTTTTCCATTTGTTCAGCACCTATGAAAAAGAAGCGATCAGACAAATGGATAACGGGCTCGTGCATCCGGCCTATGATTATGTGCTGAAATGCTCTCACACATTTAATCTGCTCGATGCAAAAGGCGCGATCTCGGTGACAGAGCGGACGGGTTATATCGGCCGTGTCCGCAACTTAGCGAGAAAAGTGGCAAAAACGTATTATGAAGAACGGGAAAAATTAGGGTTCCCAATGCTTAAAGAGGAGGGCTCTTCCCATGAGTAAACAAGACTTGCTTTTAGAGATCGGACTCGAGGAAATGCCGGCGCGGTTTTTACATGACAGCATGGTGCAGCTCGGTGAAAAGCTGACCGGCTGGCTGGCTGAAAAAAATATCGCCCACGGCGAAGTGAAACTTTTTAATACGCCGAGACGTCTGGCAGTATATATAAAAGACGTAGCAGAAAAACAGGCTGATATTCAGGAAGAAGCAAAAGGCCCGGCGAAAAAAATCGCTCAGGATGCTGACGGAAACTGGACAAAAGCCGCTATCGGATTTTCAAAAGGCCAAGGCGCCGAAGTGGATGACCTGTATATAAAAGATGTAAACGGCACGGAATATGTCTTCGTTCAAAAATTCCAGGCGGGACAAGAGACGAAGACACTTTTACCGCAGCTGGAAAATTTGATTGCCGGAATGCATTTTCCGAAAAACATGCGCTGGGGCACGCAGGATCTGCGCTATATCCGTCCGATCAAATGGATTGCCGCTCTCTTTGGGAAAGACGTCATCCCGTTTGAAATCACAAATGTCGAGACGGGCCGGCACACGCAGGGACACCGCTTTCTCGGCCAAGAAGTATCTGTTGATGCACCGGCATCATACGAAAAGCTGCTGAAAGAACAAAGCGTCATTGCTGACCCGAAAGAACGCAAACAAATGATCCAAAGCCAGCTGGACGCGCTTGCGGCCGAGAAGAAATGGAATATTCCGATCGATGAGGACCTGCTGAACGAAGTCAACCATCTGGTGGAATACCCGACAGCGCTTTACGGATCTTTTGAATCCGAATTTCTTTCTATCCCTGAAGAAGTGCTTGTAACAACAATGAAAGAGCATCAGCGCTACTTCCCGGTAAAAGATGAAAACGGAAATCTGCTGCCTCATTTTATTACGGTAAGAAACGGGAACAGCCATGCAATTGAAAATGTTGCCCGCGGAAACGAGAAAGTGCTGAGAGCAAGGCTTTCAGATGCTGCGTTCTTCTACAAAGAAGACCAAAAGCTGAACATTGATGAAAACGTGAAGAAACTGGAAAATATCGTTTTCCATGAAGAGCTCGGCTCCCTTGGAGATAAAGTAAGAAGAGTGGCCGCCATTGCGGGCAAACTTGCCGTCCGCCTGAAAGCGGATGAACAGACGCAAAAACTTGTGAAGCGCGCCGCAGAAATTTCTAAATTTGACCTGGTTACACATATGATCTATGAGTTCCCTGAGCTTCAAGGCGTAATGGGAGAAAAATATGCGCGCATGCTCGGTGAAGATGATGCCGTCGCTGCCGCTGTCAATGAGCACTATATGCCGAGAGCGGCCGGGGGAGAAGTGCCTTCAACCTTTACCGGCGCGGTCGTGGCTTTAGCTGATAAACTGGACACGATTGCTTCCTTCTTCAGCATTGACGTAATTCCGACAGGTTCTCAGGATCCGTACGGATTGCGCCGTCAGGCAAGCGGCATCGTTTCCATTCTGATCGACCGCAATTGGAGCATTTCGTTTAAAGAGCTGCTGTCATTGACAGAAACGGAAAAAGAAAATGAGCTCCTCGATTTCTTTACACAGCGTCTGAAATACGTCTTAAACGCTGAAGACATCCGTCATGACGTTATTGAAGCCGTTCTGGACAGCACAGAGCTTGAGCCGTATGCAGCCGTTCATAAGGCAAGAGTGCTTGAGAAGCACCTTGGCACACCCGGCTTTAAAGAAACGGCTGAATCACTCGGCCGGGTCATCTCCATCAGCAAAAAAGGCGAGAGCCGCGATGTCAAGCCGGATCTGTTTGAAAATGAACAGGAGAAAAAGCTGTTTGACGCTTATCAAAAAACAAAAGACAGTGTCGGGGAAAGCTTTGCCTCCAAAAACTATGAACAGGCGCTTGCCGTGCTCAGCGGATTAAAGGAGCCGATCGAAGACTACTTTAATCACACGATGGTAAATGCGGACGATGAAACATTAAAAACCAACCGTTTAGCGCAAATGACCGCTCTTGCAGATGTGATCAAGTCTTTTGCTAATATGAATCATCTTATTGTAAAATAAAGAAAAAGACGGTTGCTGTGTGATCGGCAATCGTCTTTTCCCCTTTTACATAAACATCACAGAATGAAAACATAGATAAAGAAACCCTTCCATAAAGGTGGTGAGTACGATCGAATTAAATAAACGGCAAGAACAAATTTTACAGATTGTAAAGGAAAACGGCCCGATTACCGGAGAGCATATCGCAGAACAGCTCAATTTAACGAGGGCCACGCTGCGGCCGGACTTGGCCATACTCACCATGTCAGGCTTCTTAGAGGCCCGTCCGCGGGTCGGTTATTTTTATACGGGGAAAACGGGAAATCAGCTGCTTGCGGATAAACTGAAAAAGCTGCAAGTGAAAGATTTTCAATCGATCCCTGTTGTCATCAATGAGAATGTCTCGGTATACGATGCCATCTGCACCATGTTTTTAGAAGATGTCGGCACGTTATTTGTCGTAGATCGTGATGCTGTCTTAGTCGGTGTGCTGTCACGCAAAGATTTGCTGCGGGCGAGCATCGGCCAGCAGGAACTTGCCTCAATACCGGTTCATATTATCATGACAAGAATGCCGAATATCGCCGTCTGCCGGCGTGACGATTATGTGATGGACATCGCCAAGTATTTAATTGAAAAACAGATCGATGCCCTGCCCGTTATTAAAGATACGGATAAAGGCTTTGAGGTCATCGGCCGGTTTACCAAAACGAATATGACTAAGATACTTGTCAGTTTATCAGAAAATGAAATCATATAAGCTTGAAAACTAACGGGGGGATAACATGGACAATCGCATCATTTATGTAGTATCAGACTCAGTCGGAGAAACCGCCGAACTCGTTGTAAAAGCCTCGCTCAGCCAGTTTAACGGCTCAGCCGATGATACGCATATCAGAAGAATACCTTATGTGGAAGATATCGGCACCATTAATGAAGTCGTGTCTCTCGCCAAAGCGGACGGCGGCATTATTTGTTTTACGCTCGTTGTTCCTGAAATGCGCAAATACCTGGTTGAACAAGCGGAAAAAGCGAATGTGCTGTATTACGATATTATCGGTCCGCTCATCGATAAAATGGAATCGGCTTACGGTCTGACCGCCAAATATGAACCGGGCCGCGTCCGTCAGCTTGATGAAGATTATTTCAAAAAGGTCGAGGCGATTGAGTTTGCCGTCAAATATGACGATGGCAGAGATCCAAGAGGCATTTTAAAAGCCGATATCATCCTGCTCGGAGTATCCAGAACGTCTAAAACCCCATTATCACAATATCTTGCCCATAAGCGTCTGAAAGTGGCCAATGTGCCGATCGTTCCTGAGGTCGATCCGCCGGAAGAACTGTTCAGCGTTGATCCGAAAAAATGCATCGGCTTAAAAATCAGCCCTGATAAACTGAACCATATACGAAAAGAACGGTTAAAATCTCTCGGCTTAAATGACAAAGCCATTTACGCCAATATCAACAGAATTAAAGAAGAGCTGGAGTATTTTGAGAAAATCGTGGACCGGATCGGCTGCCAAGTCGTTGACGTTTCGAATAAAGCGGTCGAGGAAACAGCGAACATCATTCATCATCTCAAAACAAAGGGCCGATAACTCAGGACGCTTTATCCTGGGTTTTTGGGTATGCAAATAGGGAATAAACAAAAAGGATGGCATCTTCGCGAAGTTTGTATTATAATAAAAAATTGTGATAAAATGTTTATTTTTAGGTTTAAGCTTCGTGTGATACGAATAAACTATTATGGGTAAGATGTCAAGAATAACTCCCGGAAATTTTTCGACAAAGCTCAAAATAGATCCGCAGTCATGGAGCATATGCGATTTCGCTTGTTTTTATGCAGGAGATTGATGGAGGGATGGAGAATTAGTCTTCTAAATGAAAAAGAAAAGACGATTTTTGTCGATGCAGACGCATGCCCCGTAAAAGAGGAAATAATGCTCATTGCATCGCAATACAGCGTTCGGGTTATTTTCGTCGCATCATTTGAACACTACCAGCTTTCCAGAAGCAAAGACGAGAACTGGGTATACGTTGATCCTCATAAAGAAGCGGCAGATTTATATATCGCAAACCATGTGAGATCGGGAGACGTCGTAGTCACGCAGGATATCGGTTTAGCCTCTCTTTTGCTGAACAGAAATATTGCCGTCTTATCGGAAAGGGGCCGTTCTTATACTGAAGACACGATTGACTTCGCTCTGATGAGCCGTCATATGTCAGGCAAAATGAGAAGAAGCGGCATTCATTCCAAAGGACCTAAAAAATTAAATAAAGAAGATCGGAATCGATTTGTTACCCTGCTTAAAAAAATCCTGTCGAATGATGAAGGGATTTCAAATCAAAGCATCGAATAATGTACGACGGAGTGTTATAAGATGGGAAACCGCATACCAGATGAAGTAGTTAATCAGGTGCAGCAGTCAGCAGACATTGTTGAAGTCATAGGTGATTATGTCCAATTGAAAAAGCAAGGCCGCAACTACTTTGGGCTCTGTCCGTTTCACGGGGAAAACACGCCCTCGTTTTCCGTCTCCAGCGATAAGCAGATCTTTCATTGCTTCGGATGCGGTGCGGGCGGGAACGTTTTCTCTTTCTTACGGCAGATGGAAGGCTATTCATTTACGGAAGCTGTTTCTCACCTTGCGGATAAATATCAGATTGATTTCCCTGATGATATAACGATTCACTCTGCATCCAGGCCTGAATCTTCCGGAGAGCAGAAGATGGCGGAAGCCCACGAGCTTCTGAAGAAATTTTACCATCATTTGCTAATAAATACAAAGGAAGGCCAGGAAGCGTTAGATTACCTTTTATCAAGGGGTTTTACGAAAGAGCTCATAGATGAGTTTGAAATCGGCTACGCGCTGGATTCCTGGGATTTCATGACGAAATTCTTGAAAAAGCGCGGTTTTGAGGAAGAACTGATGGAAAAAGCGGGTCTGCTGATCAGAAGGGAAGACGGCAGCGGGTATTTTGACCGTTTCAGAAACAGAATTATGTTTCCCATTCATGATCACCACGGAGCCGTGGCGGCTTTTTCAGGAAGGGCGCTCGGAAGCCAGCAGCCGAAATATATGAACAGCCCGGAAACGCCGCTGTTTCATAAATCTAAGCTGCTGTATAACTTTCATAAGGCGCGCCTGCCGATCAGGAAAGAGGAGAGAGCCGTTCTGTTTGAAGGCTTCGCTGACGTCATATCCGCCGTCAGCTCAGGCGTAAAAGAAAGTATCGCCACAATGGGGACGTCGCTCACCGAAGAGCATGTGAAAATCCTCAGGAGAAATGTTCAGGAGGTCATTCTCTGCTACGATTCGGATAAAGCCGGGTACGAAGCTACGCTGAAAGCGGCCGGCCTGCTCCAGAAAGCCGATTGTAAGGTAAGAGTAAGCATGCTGCCTGACGGGCTTGATCCTGATGATTATATCAGAACCCGGGGCGGAGAAAAATTCCGGACCGAAATCATTGATGCAAGCGTTACGGTCATGGCTTTTAAAATGCAGTATTTCCGCAAAGGGAAAAACTTATCTGACGAAGGAGACCGGCTCGCTTACATGAAAGAGGTGCTGAAAGAAATCAGCGCTCTTTCCGGGTCGCTTGAGCAGGAAATGTATGTGAAGCAGCTCGCCTCGGAATTTTCTCTTTCGGTAGAATCTTTGACGGAACAGCTTTCCATCTACGCCAGACAAAACGCCCCCGGCGACAAAAACGCCGAACCGCAGACAAGACGGGCCCGGGTGACGACAAAAGCGAAACGGCGCCGTCTCCGTCCCGCCTATGAGAACGCGGAAAGACTTCTGCTCGCTCATATGCTGAGAGACCGAAACGTCATAAAGAAAGTGATTGAGCGTGTCGGCTTTGAATTTAACATTGACGGACATCGTGCGCTGGCAGCATACCTGTACGCTGTTTATGAAGAGGGCGCTGACATGACGCCGCAGCATCTTATGGCGAGAATGCAGGATGAGGAAATCAGCCAGCTGCTTTCAGATATAGGGATGCTCCAAGTAAACGAGGAGCTCTCAGAGGCCGAGTTATCCGATTACGTAAAAAAAGTGTTGGATCACCGAAAATGGTCAATGATAAAGGAAAAAGAAGCAGAAAGAGCGGATGCGGAGAGGCAGAAAGACTTCGTGAAAGCTGCGTCTCTGGCTCAAGAAATTGTTGCATTGAACCGATCATTAAAGTAACACCAAAAAGAGGCTTGCGTTCTGATTGGCAATGATTCCTTGCGGAGGAGCAAATAGATCGCTTAACCTCATCATGAATTGTCATTTATTATCCGCAGCCCTGCATGCTGAAAAAGAGAGAAGGCTTCCGGGGCGGATAAGAAACATACCGCTTTTAGAATTCGTTGCAAGCTTTGGAAGGAGGGATCCATAATGGCTGATAAACAAACCCACGAAACAGAAACAGAACTTACATTAGACCAGGTAAAAGAGCAGCTTACTGAAACTGGAAAAAAACGTGGCGTTTTAACATATGAAGAAATTGCTGAACGCATGTCCAGCTTTGAAATTGAATCAGACCAAATGGATGAGTATTATGAATTTTTAGGAGAACAAGGTGTTGAATTAATTAGTGAAAATGAAGAAACGGAAGATCCTAATATTCAACAGCTTGCCAAAGCCGAAGAAGAATTTGACCTTAATGACCTCAGCGTACCGCCTGGTGTAAAGATCAATGATCCAGTCCGCATGTACCTTAAGGAAATCGGACGGGTAAATCTTCTTTCTGCTAAAGAAGAAATCACCTACGCTCAAAAAATTGAAGAGGGTGACGAGGAATCTAAACGCAGACTGGCTGAAGCAAACCTTCGTTTAGTTGTCAGCATTGCTAAACGGTATGTCGGCCGCGGCATGCTTTTCTTAGACTTGATCCAAGAAGGAAACATGGGTCTCATGAAAGCAGTCGAGAAGTTTGACTACCGTAAAGGATATAAATTCAGTACGTATGCGACTTGGTGGATCAGACAGGCGATTACACGCGCCATCGCTGACCAGGCGAGAACAATCCGTATCCCGGTTCACATGGTGGAAACCATCAACAAATTAATCCGGGTGCAGCGTCAGCTTCTTCAGGATCTTGGCAGAGAGCCGACACCGGAAGAGATTGCTGAAGACATGGATCTGACGCCTGAAAAAGTCCGTGAAATATTAAAAATTGCTCAAGAGCCTGTTTCTTTAGAAACGCCGATCGGTGAAGAAGACGATTCACATCTCGGTGACTTCATCGAAGACCAGGAAGCGACATCTCCGTCGGATCATGCGGCATATGAGCTTTTAAAAGAACAGCTGGAAGATGTGCTGGATACGTTGACAGATCGTGAAGAAAACGTGCTGCGTCTCCGTTTCGGTCTGGATGACGGGCGCACAAGAACTTTGGAAGAAGTCGGCAAAGTGTTTGGAGTAACGAGAGAGCGTATTCGCCAAATTGAAGCAAAAGCGCTTCGCAAATTGAGACATCCGAGCAGAAGCAAACGTCTGAAGGATTTTCTCGAATAGAATGGAACGGGTCTTTTTGATCCGTTCTTTTTTATGTATAAGATATATGGATAATATACCTTTATTTTACTGGATAAGCATATGTTTTGCAAATGAGTTCGGAAAAAATGCGGCATGTCCTGAAAGGGGGAAAATGAGATAAGTTTATTTATATTCTTTATTGTAAGCGTATACAATTCATTATACAATAGAATAAAGATAATTTTGTGATAAACAAAACAGTTATTTTGCTTTTTGTATAAATTGTGAAATCAATGAAATTGCTGAGCAAGACCATTTACTTTTTGTAAAAATAAGTTAGAATTAGAAGTGTTTACATAGGGGGAGAATGAAAAAGGGGGATGGAGATATGAAGTGGAATCCGCTGATTCCTTTTTTGCTCATTGCAGTGCTGGGAATAGGGCTGACTTTCTTTTTAGCTGTAAAAGGCAATGGAGATGCGCATCAGATCGCAAGCGGCGGTGAAAGCAAAAATGCCGAGAAGGAAACTGCAAACGCTTCACCTGAAGAGATTTATAAAGCGAACTGCATCACATGTCACGGGGAAAACTATGAAGGTGTGTCAGGGCCGAACTTAAAAGGCGTCGGCAAAAGAAAAGATGTCGCTGAGATTAAAACAAAAATTGAAAAAGGCGGCAACGGGATGCCCGCGGGCCTTGTGCCGGCCGAAAAGCTGGATGACATGGCAAAATGGGTTTCTGACATTAAATAAAGCTTTACCGGTCCCTATATAAAAGACATATGAAAAACTCTATCCGCCGCTTGGATTCCGGGCGGTTTTTTTATATGATAGTAAAGGAAAAAGAACCTGAGAAAAGTTGTGATATTGTGAATGAAATGAAGTTATCTAAAAGATTGCAGTCTGTGGCGGAATATATCCCTCCGGGTGCCCTGGTTGCTGATATCGGGTCAGACCACGCGTATCTTCCTTGCTATGCCGTTTTGAATCATTTGGCAAGCCGGGCAATCGCCGGTGAAATTACAGACGGACCGTTTCTATCCGCCAAACAGCAGGTGGAAAAACTGGACTTAAGCACTCTTATCTCCGTAAGGAAAGGTGACGGGCTGAGCGTCCTTGAAAAAGGAGAAGCCGGCGCCATTACAATCGCTGGCATGGGCGGAGCGCTGATCGCTCATATTTTGGAGTCCGGAAAAACGAAATTGACGGGGCGTGAACGGCTGATTCTGCAGCCGAATATTCATGCCGTTCATATAAGAGAGTGGCTGTATCAGGAAGGCTATGAACTGCTTGATGAAGTGATTCTCGAGGAAGACGGAAAGTGTTATGAAATCCTCGTTGCGGAAACTGGCGACCGTGATGCGCCGTATCGGGACTTGCCGATGGCTGCCGGAATGCTTGCGGGTCCGTTTTTATTAAAAGAGAGGAATGAAGTGTTTCTTCGGAAATGGAGCCAGGAACTTAAGCATACTGAACAAATTTATGAACAGATCAGCCGCAGCGCAAAGCATGAAAATCATGAAAAATTAGCTGAATTGAAAGAGCGGATTTCTCTGCTGAAGGAGGTAATCGGACATGCCTAAACATGTGAACGGACAGGAAATCATCCAGCTGTTTGAACAATTTTCACCGAAGGCTTTTGCGGTGGAAGGAGATAAAATCGGTCTGCAGATCGGTACATTGAATAAGCCGGTGAAAAATGTCATGGTGACACTGGATGTTCTGGAAAAAACGGTAGATGAAGCCATTGAGAAAAAAGTTGACTTAATTATCGCCCACCACCCGCCGATTTTTCGGCCGCTTAAACAGATCACCACTGATCAGCCTGGCGGAAGACTGATTGAGAAATGTATAAAGCATGATATTGCTGTATATGCCGCTCATACGAATCTTGATGTAGCGGACGGCGGTGTGAACGATCTGCTTGCCGAAGCTCTCGGCCTGACAGACACAGAAGTGCTCGTCCCGACATATTCGGACCCGCTGAAAAAACTTGCCGTATATGTTCCGAAAGACTATGAAGAAGCTGTAAGAACTGCACTTGGCAACGCCGGAGCGGGACATATCGGCAATTACAGCCATTGCGCGTTCTCCTCTGAGGGAATCGGCAGCTTTAAGCCGCTGGACGGGGCAGAACCGTTTATCGGACAGACGGGAGAACTGGAGCTCGTCCATGAAGTGAGACTTGAGACCGTTTTTCCGGCAAGTATGGAGAGAACCGTCATAAAAGCGCTGAAAAAAAGCCATCCGTATGAAGAGGTGGCATATGATATTTATCCGGTGGAGCAGTCTCCGCTTGAAAAAGGACTCGGCCGCATCGGAAAACTTCAGCAAGACATGACGCTTGAAGAGTTTGCGCTGTTTGTGAAAGAAAAGTTTGACGTTAACGGAGTCCGGATGGTCGGAGAGCGAAACAGCAAGGTGAAAAAAGTCGCGGTTCTTGGCGGGGACGGAAATAAATATATTTATCAGGCAAAGCGGAAGGGTGCAGATGTTTACGTGACGGGCGATCTTTATTTCCATGTAGCGCATGATGCGATGATGATGGGATTAAACGTCGTAGACCCGGGGCATTATGCTGAAAAGATCATGAGAAAAGGCACGGCTGAGAAGCTTACGGCAATGGCCGGAGAGAAAAACTATGATGTGCGCATTTTCGCTTCCGAAACAGATACAAACCCATTTACTTTCTTATAAAAAAAACTGAGGCCCCGGGCCTCAGTTTTTTATTTTTACTTTCGGAAGGATTTTTTTAAGCGGCACACTGTGTTCAAGCTGCCATGTCGATTCATCGTTGTGGTCAAACTGCTCTAAAAAGCGGATGACTTCCTTTGTAATCGGTGTCGGTGTTGATGCGCCTGCGGTAACGGCGACGGTATTGACGTCTTTCAGCCATTCGAGCTTCAGTTCACTGATGTCTCCGATTCGGTAGGCTTTTGTTCCGGCGATTTCTTCTGACACTTGCGCCAGTCTGTTGGAGTTATTGCTTTTCGGATCACCGACAACAATGGTTAAGTCCGCTTTCTTTGCCTGCTCTGAGACAGCTTCTTGACGAACCTGTGTAGCCAGGCAGATTTCCTGATGATATTCCACGTGCGGGTACTTTTCTTGAACTGATTCCATAATATCATGGACGTCCCACTGGGACATGGTCGTTTGGTTTGTAACGATTAATTTCTCAGCCTGAATATCGAGGTTTCTCACGTCTTCCTCTGTTTCAACGAGATGAACGATTTCAGGAGCGACGCCGACGGCTCCCTCAGGCTCGGGGTGGCCTTTTTTACCGATGTATATGACGTGATAGCCTTCAGCTTTTACTTTTCGGATTAAGTCATGTGTTTTCGTGACGTCCGGGCATGTGGCGTCAATCGTAACAAGCCCTTTTTCCTCAGCGGCTTTTCTTACTTCGGGAGATACCCCGTGAGCCGTGAAAATAACGGTTCCTTTTTCCACCTGCTTTAAAATCTCCAGACGGTTTGTGCCGTCAAGCGTGTAAATGCCGTCTTCCTCAAACGCATCTGTGACATGCTTATTATGAACAATCATTCCCAGTATATATATAGGTCTTGGCAGTGTTTTATCGAGTGACGCGTTTTTGGCTATGACCATGGCATCAACAACGCCGTAACAGTAGCCGCGCGGCGATATTTTGATAACGTCCAATGTAGATGTCCTCCTATCAAAAGTGAGTGTAGAGGCAATATAAAAAGCCGTAGTTAAACGGCTCAAATCTTGCATTCTTCTGATCTCATTATAGCTAATCTTTCGTGAGATATCAAAGAATGTTAAATATATAATTTCGGCTTTGATCTGCCCGATGTTCTTTTTGGACGCGGCTGTTCCGCTGAGTCTGCCTGTGCGGCGTCTTTTTCTTTTGAAGCGGATGCTTTTTCAGACGTCTTCTTTGATGTTTTGGATGAGGCGTCTGATTTGTTTTCATCTTCTGTTTCATCTGTTTTTTCAGCTTCATCCTTTTTGTCCTGTTCGTCTGTTTCTTTCGTCTCGTCAGATTCATTCTCGTTATCACTGCTGCTTAATTGGCTGTAAAGCTTCATCATGGCGGGCAGACTCCGTACTAAAGGACCGTACTGCTGGATCATCGGCGTAACCTGCTGCGCCACGCCGAGCACCTTCTGAACGTTGCCGAGCATGCTCGACAGGGATGCCGGACTTGCCAGGTTCTGTATTCCCTGCAGTCCTGCACCTGCTCCTCCGCTGGCCGCCGCCGGTGCCGACGCGGCAGCGCTTCCTCCTCCTGAACCGGGTAAAAAACGGGAAAGCATCCCTTTTAAGCCCCCTCCGCCGCCCGTGCCTGCGTTTCTCAGGCCCGCTCCGGCCATCTGCTGCTGAGGGAAAAACTGCCGTCCCTGCTGCATCAGCTGCCGTCCCGGCAATGACGGTCTTCCTCCCATCATCATACGCGGATTCATAAACGGCCGGCCCTGCTGCGCCATATTTCTCATCGGCTGCTGTGGAAACATACTTGTACCTCCTTTCTGTCTCTCTGCTATTACAATATGCATCGGAGGGGGCATTTGCTTTTCTGTCTCGAAAACAGGATTCCCCCAAGACATGGTGTTTTTAAGTAAAATCGGTTATAATGTGATGATGGACACAGAATGTGCCGCTTTAAGGAGCTGGGAAAAATGAAAGAAACTAAATTTGATGGATACAACTTAAAACCGTTTATTATAGATGCAGTTCACCGCCTTGGTTTTTATGAACCGACAGATATTCAAAAGCGTCTGATACCTGCCGTACTGAAAAACGAAAGCGTGATCGGGCAGTCCCAGACGGGGACGGGGAAAACCCACGCCTATTTATTGCCTATTCTGAATCGGATTGATCCGGGTTCTGATACGGTACAGGCCGTTATCACGGCGCCGACGAGAGAACTTGCCAATCAGATTCATCAGGAAGCGCTCAAAATCACACAGGGTGCGGAAGATGAGCCGATCCGGACAAAATGCTTCATCGGCGGGACGGACAAGCAAAAATCAATTGATAAGCTGAAAACACAGCCTCATCTCGTCGTCGGAACGCCGGGCCGGATCGCGGATCTGATTAAGGCGCAGGCATTGAACGTCTATAAAGCGCAGTCTCTCGTCATTGACGAAGCTGATCTGATGCTTGATATGGGCTTTTTAGAAGACGTTGATTATATCGGATCGCGTATGCCGGAAGAACTGCAGATGCTTGTGTTCTCAGCTACGATTCCGGAAAAGCTGAAGCCGTTTTTGAAAAAGTATATGGAAAATCCGAAGTATGCGCATGTTGAGCCGAAAAGAATCACAGCCGAAAAGATTGAACATGTGTTGGTTCCTTCTAAACAGCGTGATAAAGACAAACTGCTTTTTGATATGATGTCTCATCTGAATCCTTATCTGGGCATTGTGTTTGCAAATACGAAAAACACGGCTGACCATATTGCGAAATACCTGACTGAAAAAGGAATGAGGGTCGGTCTTCTGCATGGGGGATTAACGCCGCGTGAGCGCAAAAAGGTAATGAAGCAGATTAATGATCTGGAGTTCACTTATGTCATTGCGACAGACCTTGCGGCTAGAGGAATTGACATTAAAGGCGTAAGCCACGTCATCAACTACGAGCTTCCGGACGATCTGGATTTTTATGTTCACCGCGTCGGGAGAACTGCACGCGCCGGTTCATCAGGCCAAGCACTGACCATTTATGAGCTTTCTGACGAAGATGCGCTCGTAAGACTCGAAAAGATGGGCATTGTGTTTGACTATGCGGAGCTTGTAAACGGCGAATGGAAGAAAGGCGATGACCGCCACCGCCGTAAAAATCGCAAAAAGACGACAAATGAGGCTGACCAAATTGCGAAACGCCTCGTGAAAAAGCCGAAAAAAGTAAAGCCGGGCTATAAAAAGAAAATGAGCTACGAAATGGAAAAAATTAAAAAGAAGCAGAGAAGAAACCAATCTAACAGAGGAAAGTAGGGGGAATCGGGTTGCTGAAAATAGGTTCACACGTCTCAATGAGCGGAAAACATATGCTCCTTGCCGCAAGCAAGGAAGCTGTTTCGTACGGGGCGAATACATTTATGATCTATACGGGCGCTCCCCAAAACACGCGCCGCAAAAAAATTGAAGACTTGAATATCGAAGCGGGCCGCGCCCATATGAAGGAAAACGGCATCGACGAGATTGTCGTGCATGCGCCGTACATCATTAACATCGGAAATACGACAAATCCGGCAACGTTTGAGCTGGGCGTTGATTTTCTGCGTTCTGAAATTGAAAGAACGGCAGCGATCGGCGCGAAACAGATCGTGCTTCATCCAGGAGCGCATGTCGGAGCCGGGGCTGAGACGGGCATCAAAAAAATCATTGAAGGTTTAAACGAAGTGATTGTTCCCGATCAAAACGTGCAGATTGCGCTGGAGACAATGGCGGGCAAAGGATCAGAATGCGGAAGAAGCTTTGAAGAGCTGGCCGAGATCATTGCGGGAGTCACGCATAATGAACATCTATCCGTCTGCTTTGACACTTGCCACACCCATGACGCCGGGTATGATGTCGCTAATGATTTTGACGGTGTTCTTAACGAGTTTGATAAAATCGTCGGCATCGATCGGATAAAAGTCCTTCATGTGAACGACAGTAAAAATATTAAAGGCGCCCGGAAAGACCGCCATGAAAATATCGGGTTCGGAGAGATCGGTTTTGACGCTCTGCAGTACATCGTTCATCACGAGCAGCTTGCCGATATTCCGAAAATCCTCGAAACACCGTATGTAGGCGAAGACAAGAAAAATAAGAAGCCGCCGTACCGTTTTGAAATCGAAATGCTGAAAGAAAAGCAGTTTGATAAGGAGCTTCTTGAAAAAATATCAGCTCAATAAGAAAGAAAGGAGGGGCGGGTGTCCCTCCTTTCTTACCCTGAGAATTGATTGAAAAGTTCGTCAACTTTCCGCGCCGTTTCTTTTGAGGTTATCGTTTCCACTTTTTTCAGCAGGCGCAGCCGCTCCTGTTCATCAAAAATATTAATGTTTTTTCCGTGCATCAGAGCCGCTACCTCAGCCGCTTGACTTCTTGTAATGCTGATTCCGTATTGCTTGGAATATTTCAGCAGATCGTCCGCAGTGACTTGATTGAGCCGCTGCAAAATAATTCTTTGTATTAAAATCATCGATACTTTCACCTCTTTAGACATAATGTATTGAGCAGATCATTAAAATGTTACAGCTTTTAATGGTAAAATAAAGTTGCTTACTGTTTAAAATAGTTATTATAGGAAAGGAGATTTTATGACCCCAAATAAACAGCATAAAAGAGAATCATTTTTACACTTTATCTTCAGGGTCATTATGATTCTGATCGGGGCGGGTTCAGCCGCCGTAAGTATTGAATTGTTTCTGGTCCCTAATAATTTTATCGACGGAGGCATTATCGGTGTTTCATTAATTTTAGACCACCTCTTTATGTCCAATCCCCTCCTCAATTTTGCCTTATTCGTTGTGTTACTCAACATTCCATTTATGATTTTCGGATATAAATATATCGGAAAAACATTTCTCATCTCTACTGTTATCGGAATCGTCGGTTTAGCGCTGATTGAATCCTCATTGCACCATGTGGAGGCCATTACGACCCAGCCTATTTTGGCGACGGTATTCGGCGGGCTTTTGCTCGGTTTCGGGGTAGGCCTTGTCATCCGAAACGGAGGCTCGATGGACGGTACTGAAATCCTCGGTATCCTTCTCACGAAAAAGCTGCCCTTTTCAGTCGGGGAATTCGTTATGCTCATCAATGTGTTTATTTTCATTTGGGCCGGTTTTGTGTTCGGTCCGGAGCAGGCAATGTATTCTTTCATGACTTATTATATTGCCATGAAAACGATTGACGCCGTCATCCAGGGGCTTGATGAAACAAAAGCGGTCATTATTGTTGCAGAGCAATATGCTGAGATCTCAGATGCTATATTGCACCGGCTTGGACGGGGAACCACCAAACTTCAGGGTAAAGGCGGATATACGGATGAAACCAAAGAAGTCATTTACGCGGTCGTGACAAGGCTTGAAGTGACTAAATTGAAATCCATTGTGTTTGAAATTGATAAAAACGCCTTTATTACGATCATGAATACCCATGAAACGAGGGGCGGTAAGTTCAAAACCGCGATTCACTAGGCTTTCATTTACTTTTCATCATTTTATAGGTATAATTTGATACATCATAAGAAAATGGCCTGCTGTTCAGACAGCTGCCATTTTCTTTTTGGAGCGATACCGTGTTGTAAAGGGGAGGTCCTCATGAACGTACAAGAAGCGTTGAACCTGCTGAAAGAAAAAGGGTATAAATATACGAGTAAGAGAGAAGACATGCTGCAGCTTTTTGCTGATTCTGATAAATATCTGACCGCCAAAAACGTGCTTGCCGCATTAAATGACAACTATCCGGGTCTGAGCTTTGATACCATATACAGAAATCTTTCGTTATATGAAGAACTCGGCATTTTGGAAACGACGGAGCTATCCGGAGAAAAACTGTTCCGTTTTACATGCTCTTATACCCATCATCATCACCATTTTATCTGTTTAACCTGCGGGAAAACGAAGGAAATTGAGTCCTGTCCGATGGATAAGCTGCACGATGATTTGGAAGGGTATGAAATCAGCGGCCATAAGTTTGAAATTTACGGCACCTGTCCGGCGTGCCGATAAAAAACCTCCTGCTTATACAGGAGGTTTTTTTCAGCTTTTGACATGCTGGAAGCTGTGTTTGTTTTTATTAATCCAGGCGACGGCTTCAAGCCAATTCTGCACCCTGATAATATTGGAATCGATGGGGAGCTGATTATATGGGGAGTTAAAAAGGATAACCGGAATGCCTGCTTCTTTTGCGATCATTGTCGCATTGCCGTGGTGATCTTCGAAAAATAAATCAATGCCGTGTTTTTTGACGGCTTCCACTTTGTGATGGCCTCCGACAAGCTCAATGTGATCGTAATGAATGTCCCGGTTTGCAAACCAGTCCAGCGTAACATCTTCTAAGTGGCCGCGTCTTGCCGTAATGTAGATCAGACGGTGCTCTTCTTTCAGTCCGTCCAGTGCCTGCTTGGCAAATTCCGCGAGTTTCGCTTCTTTATATATGGCTGCTTCATGAACGTTCATCCATTCCCAAAATTCCTCGTCTGTAATGTTCAAAAGCTTCGTCAGATCATAATCAGTCATATCATCCAAGGTAATGGAAAGATGAAATGAGCGGTTTAAATAAGGGACAAATGTATCCTGTGCCGTAACTGTGCCGTCAATATCTATACCTAACCGTAACATGTCCACACTCCTATAAATTCATCCCTTCAAGTGTAACATAAACAATTAACAATACCAGAAAAGTTTAGCAAACATGAATCCGTAAAAAACGCGGAAACTAAAAAAGCTCCTTTCATAAAAGAAAAAGGGGGAATTGAAGGTGGCATACGATTACGAAAATCGAAAAGGCAACGACTACTATGTGGATCATGGATCGGAAGGAACCGATATCACGCGTGATGTTTATTCAGAAGAAACAGCGGCCGAAATCTCAGAGCCATATCGTGCTTCTGACCGGGCAGCAGACCGTGATGATAATCGGGACGGAGTAAGTGAAGGCCGGGGGATAGGGTATGCAGCATTGGCTATTTCTATCATTTCCCTGTTTGTGCTCCCTGTTTTATTAGGGGCATGCGGCATTATCGTCGGCTATATCGCCAGAAGAAGAGGAGCAGGCGCTTTAGGCGGATGGGCGATGGGAATCGGTATTGTTTCTCTTGTGCTCGGCATCTTCATTACACCGTTTTTTTAACACAACGCAAAAAAAAGCTTGGCGGAATATCCGTCAAGCTTTTTGTGTTTCTTGTTCTGCTTTTGCTTTTTCCGCTTCAAGCTTTGCGTAGTGTTCTTCTGCCAGCTTGTCGATTTCTTTTTTCAGCTCTTCGACCATGGTTTCTTCAGGGACTTTGCGGACGATTTGGCCTTTGCGGAAAAGAAGTCCTTCGCCGCGCGCGCCGGCAATCCCGATATCGGCTTCTCTTGCTTCGCCCGGTCCGTTAACGGCACATCCGAGAACCGCTACTTTAATCGGCGCTTTGACTTTAGAAATGTATTCTTCCACTTCATTTGCGATGCTGATGAGATCAATTTCGATCCGTCCGCATGTCGGGCATGAAATAAGCGTAGCCGCGTTTGAAGCGAGACCGAATGATTTCAGCAGTTCTCTGGCTACTTTTACTTCTTCAACCGGGTCGGCGCTCAGAGAGATCCGGAGCGTGTTTCCGATTCCTTTGCTTAAAATCGCTCCGAGTCCGGCCGCGCTTTTTACCGTTCCGGCAAACAGCGTGCCCGATTCTGTAATTCCGAGGTGGAGCGGATAATCAAATGCTTTTGACGCTTTTTCGTATGCTTCTATGGCGAGATTGACGTCAGACGCTTTCATGCTGACGATGATGTCGTGAAAGTCAAGGTCTTCCAGGATTTTGATATGATGAAGCGCACTCTCAACCATTCCGTCAGCAGTCGGATAGCCGTATTTTTCTAAAATGCGTTTTTCCAAAGAACCCGCGTTTACGCCGATCCGGATCGGAATTCCTTTTTCTTTCGCCGCTTTTACGACGGCTTCCACTTTTTCGCGCCGGCCGATGTTACCCGGGTTGATTCTGATTTTGTCGGCGCCGCCCTCAATTGCTTTTAATGCAAGCTTGTAGTCAAAATGAATATCGACAACGAGAGGGATGGAAATTTGTTTTTTGATGTCGGCAATCGCGTTAGCGGCGCGTTCGTCCGGACATGCTACCCGGACAATTTGGCAGCCGGCTTCGGCTAAACGGTTGATTTCCGCAACTGTTGCTTCTACGTCGTGTGTCTTGGTCGTCGTCATACTCTGAATAACGACTTCGTTATTTCCGCCTATTGTTAAAGGTCCCACTTTGACGGGACGCGTTTTTGTACGATGTGTGATTTCACTCACTTGTCAATCGCTCCTTAATTGTAGTTACCGCTTTTGCAGGCTGAGCCTTTTACATGTCAGGCAACTTCTATTTACATGTTATATTGTAACAGTGTATTTGCCGAACTGACAAGAAATTAACGTTTAATTGCGGTAGACGGGGAATTTATAAGCGGTGCCTGCCCGAATGGCGTTTGCTTTTACATTCGGATTCAGCGCTTCAAAATCTTGTGCAATATCATCAGGAGCTTTATGTGCGCCGACTATCGACATCACCGTATCGCCTTTTTTGACCGTAACCGTTCTGTATGAAGCTTCCTGTTTTGCTGGCTGTGCCGCCGCTGCGTATGCTGGAAGGTCTTGAGAAGGGATCGTGCCGATTTTAAGATCGTAAAAGATAATGAATATCACAAATAAACTGCCGAATACAAAAGTAAGCCGCTTCATTCCAACCGCCTCCCGCATACATTTTTACTTCATTGTATGCTTGTCCCATTTTGTTCATGACAAAAAAGAAGACCGCCGGGGGCAGTCTTTGTTACACAGCTGTTTTTCTTGGCGGTATCTCTTTTAAGACGAGGAAAAGGATGATAAAGTTTACAAACCAATTCACTAAAAATTCACTCGGCACTGTAATAACAAGCGCGCGCATGATCGTAAAGAATATGGTCGAAAGTGTAATGGAATAAGCCGAAAGCTTCCAGAGCTGCTGGTAATTCAATGTCTTTCTTTGCGCATTTTTCAATATCAGGCCGATGACGGCGAGAAATGATACTTCAATGAATTTTCCGGCCGCTGTCATGATGAACAGCAAAACGGACAGGACGGTGACGATCATTGTTTTATTTTGGTTTAATGCTGATATGATTTCTTTTTTTGTGATATCAGCAGGCATCAGCGAATAATTCATTTCTGTCGCCTGTCCGTCTACAGCAAGCACCATTTTATTTTTTAAAATGCCGATCGCGTTTTGTTTCGCCGCTATTTGTTTCGCGCCGTAAGCATCTGTCGGATCAAACACGATGACAAAGCCGTTAGCTTCCGTTTCCTTAGAGGCGGACGCTTTCGTCTGCAATTCTCCGTTTGAAATGCTGAAATCAGGGAAATCTTTCTTTAACACGGTTTTGAAACCGTTCATTGAGTTTACGGTGCCGGAGCAAAGGTAATAAGCGCTTGGCAGCGTAAAAAGGACAGACAGCAAAAATACATAAAGGATCGCTTTTCCTATCCCCTGAAACCGTGTTTTTGCAATATCCGCCGGAGAGTATGTACTTTTCAATAAAGCCGTAAATATGTTCAACATCTTCACTTCCTAGCCTAAACTGGTATATGTTGCTTATTGTATCGTTCACAGGGGATGAACACAAGTGAGAGTATTTAAAGCGGTGATAAGGAATCATACATAATAAGATAAAGCGGGAAGCTGTGATCGCCCGCAAAACAAAGGAGGGTGTTTTTGTCATGAGTGTTTTGTATTGGCTGATTATCATTGCGGTCTTCGTCATTGCTTTTATCGGACTTGTATACCCGGTGATTCCAAGCGTTATTTTTATTGTGGCCGGTTTTCTTCTCTACGGATTTTTGTTTTCCTTCAGTCCTTATTCTTACCTGTTTTGGCTCATTGAGGCGGTATTTGCGGCCGTTTTATTCGCAGCTGACTATGTGTCAAATTTACTTGGCGTTAAAAGGTACGGAGGAAGCAGGGCGGCAATCTGGGGAAGCACGATCGGATTATTGATCGGGCCCTTCGTTATTCCCGTGGCGGGCATTATATTAGGCCCGTTTATCGGTGCTCTCTGCGCTGAGGTGTTTGTTCATCAAAAGGATATCAAGGCCGCGGCAAAAGTGGGGCTCGGCTCGTTAATCGGCTTTTTAACAAGCGTCGCGGCAAAAGGCGTCATTCAGCTCTTTATGATCGGATATTTCTTATGGACGGTGCTTTAGAAAGGTTTAATTTCGGCCGTGAACGGATAAAGTGTAATATGTCTGCTGGAATCGCCGGATTGTGAGCTTTTTCATTGATTACCACGCTTTCTTTTGTTACATTGAGATTAGAAAAGTTCGCGTTAAGCGGCATTTCAGTACATATATTTAAAGGAGGAAAAAATTATGGCTTACAAACTTCCAGAATTGCCTTATGCTTATGATGCTTTAGAACCGCATATCGATAAGGAAACAATGACGATTCACCATACGAAGCACCATAACACATACGTGACAAACCTCAACAAAGCGATCGAAGGATCAGCGCTTGCAGAGAAATCTGTAGATGAGCTTGTTGCTGATTTGAACGCAGTGCCGGAGGACATCCGCACGGCAGTCCGCAACAATGGCGGCGGACATGCAAACCACTCTTTATTCTGGACTCTTTTATCTCCGAACGGCGGAGGCGAACCGACTGGTGAGCTTGCTGAAGAGATCAAAAGCACGTTCGGAAGCTTCGATCAATTCAAAGAAAAATTCGCGGCAGCAGCTGCAGGCCGTTTCGGTTCAGGCTGGGCTTGGCTCGTTGTAAACAACGGCAAACTTGAAATTACAAGCACGCCAAACCAAGATTCACCGCTTTCAGAGGGTAAAACACCTGTTCTCGGTCTTGATGTTTGGGAGCACGCTTACTACCTGAACTACCAAAACCGCCGTCCTGATTACATTTCAGCTTTCTGGAATGTTGTGAACTGGGATGAAGTTGCCCGTCTTTACAGCGAAGCAAAATAAATAGTTCGATCAAACAAGGTCTCCCGCGGGAGACCTTGTTTTTTTATTGACTTTGATTCCTTTTACATATCTCAGTTTGAGTGAGACAAACTAATGTGTAGTAAAGGGGAGTCAATGATGAGCAAAATAAAAAAAATTATCGGCGACATCGAAATAAATAAAGGGCTGCTGCTGTTATTGACGATTGGCGGTCTTTACTCATTGGGCATCGCGCTGTCAAATACATTTGTCAACGTGTATTTGTGGAAGCAGTCGGGAAAATTTATTGATTTGGCCATATACAATTTGTCGGTCGTAACGATGCAGCCGATTACCTTTCTGCTGGCTGGCCGGCTGGCTAAAAAAATTGACAGGGTGTTTATTCTCAGGTTCGGCGTTATCTTTTTGGCCGCTTTTTATTTAAGTGTGCTGCTTGCCGGAGAAACTGCGGCTTCCCGTCTCGTTTTGATAGGGGCCGTGCTCGGAGTTGGATACGGCTTTTACTGGCTGGCTTTTAATGTGCTGACTTTCGAAATCACGGAACCGGAAACGAGAGATTTTTTTAACGGGTTTTTAGGCATTTTGTCTTCATCGGCGGGCATGATCGGTCCGATTGTGGCCGGATATGTCATTTCAAGACTTGAAAATAATACGGGTTATACAATCATTTTCAGCCTGTCGCTCGGCTTATTTGCCCTTGCCGTGGTCATGAGCTTTTTTCTGAAGCGGAGGGAGTCGAAAGGCCGGTTTATGCTGAAAAAAGTTTTTGGTGAGCGCCACACGAATCTGAATTGGCGCCGGATTACCAACGCGCACTTTTTTCAAGGCTTGAGAGAAGGGATTTTTGTTTTTTTAATCAGCGTATTTGTATTCATTGCGACAAACAGTGAGCTGGCGCTCGGAACATTCGGCCTCGTCAATTCCGCGGTTTCTTTTTTTGCCTATTATTTTGCATCAAGGCTCATCAAAAAAAGAGCGCGAAAAAAGGCGATTCTTATCGGCGGATTGATCTTGTACGGCGCCCTGTTTCTCATCATTTTTAAAATGAGCTTCACGACGCTCCTTTTGTACGGAGTGTTTATTGCGATCGGCTATCCAGTTCTGCTCGTGCCGTATGTCTCGCTTACATATGATGTGATAGGCCGGGCGCGGCTTGCCAGAAAAGCCAGAATTGAATACATTGTGCTCAGGGAGTTATTTTTAAATGCGGGCCGGATCGTTTCCATCCTTTGTTTCCTTGTAATCGTTACATTATTCAAGGAAAAAGTGGGAATACCGGCGGCGCTCGTGCTGCTCGGAGCCGGCCATCCGCTGATTTATTACTTTATAAAAGACATCAAACTGGATACGGAAACTTCTGATGAAACAGTAGAAGAAGACCGACAAAAACAGGCGGCGGAACCGAATTTTATAAAAGGAGAAAGATAAAAGGGTTATCTGTAGAAAAATATCGAAAAAACCTTTAGAATGAAAAATGGCACCTGAACAGAAGGTGTCATTTCTTTCTGTAAATAAGAAAAGGTGATGTCATGAGGAGAAATAAAAAGAAAATAGCTGTAAACAAAGAAAAGAAAAAATCACTGCCGATCCGGCTTAATTTTTTGTTTTTGGCCGCGTTTCTTATTTTCACTTGGATTATCGTCGAGCTTGGCATCAAGCAGATCGTTCAGGGTGATGATTATAAAAACGCCGCTAATAAGCAGGAGGAGTCTGATGTCAGCACGGCGGTTCCGAGAGGGAAAATATACGACCGGAACCTAAATCCCATCGTAACGAATAAAGCATTAAATGCGATTACATATACACGTTCAGCCTCAACCACCCAGGCGCAGCGTTTAAAAATCGCAAAAAAACTGTCGGGTATGATTAAGGTAAGCACCAAAAAGGTGACTGAGCGGGATAAAAAAGACTATTGGATGTTAACGAGGCCTGATGAAGCGAAAAAACTGATTACGGCCGAAGAAAAGCAAAAAGCTGAAGACAAAAAACTGTCTGACGATGATTTATATCAGCTTCAGCTGAAACGCATCACAGACAAACAGCTGAATGAACTCACTTCAAAAGACATGCAGATCCTTGCGATTAAAAGGCAGATGGATTCAGGCTACTCCCTGACGCCTCAATACATCAAAAATGAAGGCGTGTCGGCAAAAGAAATGGCCGTCGTCAGCGAACATTTAGATGAACTGCCGGGAGTTGACGTGACGTCTGACTGGGAACGGTCTTATCCTTATAAAAGCCTGATCCGGACATTGCTCGGCAGTGTATCCAGTTCGAACGAAGGTCTTCCGTCCAACCTGCTGGATCACTATCTGTCACTCGGCTACAGCCGGAATGACAGGGTCGGAAAAAGCTATTTAGAATATCAATATGAAAGCCTGCTGCAGGGTCAAAAAGAGAAAGTGCAGAACTTAACCGACTCATCCGGAAATGTCACGGGCAGCAAAGTGATTTCAAAAGGACAGGCCGGCAAAGACCTTGTTTTATCCATTGATATGGACCTGCAGAAATCCGTTGAAAAAATCATTGAGAAAAATTTAAAATCGGCAAAAGCGAGACCGAGCACGAAGCTTCTTGATCGGGCCTTCGTCGTCATGATGAACCCGAAAAACGGAGAAGTGCTGACGATGGCCGGCAAACAGATTACGAATGACCATGGAAAGTACAAAATTAATGATTATGCCCTCGGCGCAATGACTTCCTCCTATGCAATGGGATCGGCGGTCAAAGGAGCGACGGTGTTGACCGGACTGCAGACGGGCGCGATCAATTTGAACACCGTTTTTCAGGATGAACCTATGTATTTCAAGGGAAGTAAAAACCCGAAAAAATCATGGACGAATTTAGGTCCCGTAGATATCGAAAAAGCGCTTCAGGAATCATCAAACGTGTTCATGTTCAAAACGGCGATTGCTGTCGGTAAAGGGGAGTACAAAAAAGGCCAGTCCCTGCCGCTTGATATGAAGGCATTCGATACTTTCAGATACTACTTCAATCAGTTCGGACTCGGAGTTAAGACGGGAATTGATCTCCCGAATGAAGCGACCGGGTACCAAGGGTCACAGCGAATTTCCGGTCTTCTGTTAGACTTTGCCATCGGACAGTATGATACGTTTACACCGCTGCAAATGGCGCAGTATGTATCTACAATCGCCAATGGAGGCTATCGTTTGAAGCCTCAGCTTGTAAAAGAGGTCAGGCAGCCTGATTCGAAAAAAGGAATCGGAGCCGTTGTAGAGTCTGTTCAGCCCCAAGTACTGAACAAGATTGATATGAATAATGCAGATATTAAAGAAGTGCAGGCAGGTTTCAGACGCGTCATGACAAAAGGGACAGCCGCAACTGATTTTGCGACGGCGACATACAGTCCTGCCGGTAAAACGGGTACGGCGCAATCTTTCTATGACGGTCCGGACAAATCAGAGACGGGTGAAGGAACGTATAATACGACTCTTGTCGCTTATGCACCTGCGGATAATCCGGAAGTGGCTATTTCTGTAGTCGTTCCTTGGGCCTATATTGATTACAGCGATCGATATTCGATTACGAATGATATAGGAAGAGCAGCTCTGGACAAATACTTTGAGCTGAAAAAGAAACAAGAAGATAATAATACGAAGCAGAAAAACGAAGATAAAATTCAGGAAGACGCTGAAAACGGCAATACAAATCACTAACAGAAAAACGCTCACAACTTGTGAGCGTTTTTTTTATACAAAAAAACATCCGGATTTACAAAACCTTAACACTTGATTTATACGCATTTTACAAGAACCCTTTACTCTAGACCTGTAGGACAAATTACACATTAAATGCAGGGGGAATTCAGGAAATGAAAAAAAACAAATGGATGCTTATGCTTCTGATGGCTGCTGTTATGATTGTTGCTGCAGCATGCGGAAATGCAAAGGAAAGCGGCAAGACAGACAGTCAATCTGCAAGTGAGGATAAAAAAGCATCAGGTTCTTTAACCATTTCTGGTTCATCAGCCATGCAGCCGTTAGTACTGGCAGCGGCAGAAAAGTTTATGGAAAAACATCCGGATGCTGATGTGCAGGTGCAAGCGGGAGGTTCAGGAACAGGTCTTTCGCAAGTGTCTGAAGGGGCAGTGCAAATCGGCAACTCAGATGTCTTTGCTGAAGAAAAGGAAGGCATTGATGCAAAAGCCCTAAAAGACCACCGAGTAGCGGTAGTGGCGATGGCGGCTGCGGTCAACCCCGGTGCGGGCGTAAAGGATATAACCAAAAAACAGCTGACAGACGTCTTTACAGGAAAAATTAAAAACTGGAAAGAGCTTGGCGGTAAAGATCAAAAAATTACACTTGTGAACCGTCCTGATTCATCAGGAACACGCGCTACGTTCGTCAAATACGCGCTTGACGGAGCAGATCCTGCTGAGGGCATTACAGAGGATTCCTCCAATACAGTCAAAAAAATCATTGCGGAAACGCCGGGAGCTATCGGTTATCTGGCATTCTCTTATATAAACGATGACAAAGTAACGCCTTTATCGATCGGAGGCATCAAACCGGAAGAGAAAAACGTCGTCACAGGCGAGTATCCGATTTGGGCTTACGAGCACTCTTATACGAAAGGTGAAGCGTCAGGCCTTACAAAAACGTTTCTTGACTATATGAACAGCGATGAAGTACAGAAAAGTATCGTAAAAGATCAGGGCTACATTCCGATCTCTGATATGAAAGTCACACGTGACGCAAACGGCAAGCAAAGCTGAGGGGAGGGCGGGCTCCCCGCCTCTTCTTCTTTATAGGAGTGTAAACAAATGATAAATCACAGAGAAAAAGAGTCTGTAAGCGAACGCTTAATAAGCTCAAAACAAAACAGGCAATTGGATGAAGTCCGCGGAAGGGTGATTGTGTCTGTGTGTGCCGCGATTATCATTGCGGCATCAGCGGCGATCACAATTTTTCTCGGCATAAAGGGGCTGCAATCTTTTTTTGTAAATGGTGTAAGCCCGATTGAGTTCTTAACAAGTCTGAATTGGAATCCAACCCAGGCAAAACCTGAGTTCGGCGCGCTGCCTTTTATTTTCGGATCATTTGCGGTCACGGTTCTGTCGGCTCTGATCGCAGCGCCCCTCGGTATTGCGGGTGCCGTGTTTATGACGGAAATTGCGCCGACTTGGGGGAAAAAGGTGCTGCAGCCGGTAATTGAGCTGCTTGTCGGCATTCCGTCCGTCGTTTATGGATTCATAGGTCTTACAGTATTGGTTCCGTTTATCGGCTCTTTTAAATCAAGCGGAACGGGTCACAGCCTTCTGGCGGGGACGATCGTACTCTCGGTAATGATTCTGCCGACTGTTACATCGATTTCCGCTGATGCGCTTGCGTCACTTCCGAAACATCTTCGCGACGGTTCATACGCGCTTGGTGCGACGAGGTGGCAGACAATCAGAAAGGTGCTTATCCCGGCGGCGTTTCCGACATTGCTGACCGCTGTCGTGCTCGGGATGGCAAGAGCATTCGGAGAAGCACTCGCCGTACAGATGGTTATCGGAAATACAAAGCTTCTGCCGGAAAGCCTGCTTGATACGGCGGGAACATTAACGACGATTATCACGTTAAACATGGGCCATACCACATACGGCAGTATTGAAAATAATACGTTATGGTCTATGGGGCTTGTTCTTCTTATCATGTCGTTTCTGTTTATATTGCTCATACGCTACTTGTCATCTAGGAGGAAAGTGTAATGAACCGGAAAATAACGGATAAATTGGCCACCGGTGTATTCGGGTTATGCGCTGCTGTAATCGCGGCGATTTTGGCAGGATTGTTTTTGTACATTCTTATTCACGGCGTCTCTGAAATCTCCTTGCATTTTCTTACGTCAAAATCGAGCGCTATTGCGTCAGGCGGCGGAATACGGGATCAGCTTTTTAACTCCTTTTACATTCTGTTTATCACCATGCTGATCACGATACCGCTTGGTGTGGGGGGCGGCGTCTTTATGGCTGAATATGCGCCCCAAAATAAAATCACCGATTTTATCAGAACGTGTATTGAGGTGCTGTCTTCGCTTCCGTCCATTGTCATCGGGATGTTCGGCATGCTGATGTTTGTAAACCTGACCGGATGGGGCTACACGATTATCGGAGGCGCGCTCGCATTAACGGTCTTTAACCTTCCCGTTATGGTCCGGGTGACAGAAGGCGCGCTCACTGCAGTTCCTAAGGAGCTGAAAGAAGCTTCTCTCGCTTTAGGCGTATCGAGATGGCATACCGTCAAAACGGTGCTGATTCCGAGTGCGATTCCTTCGATTTTAACCGGAGCCATTCTCGCATCAGGAAGAGTATTCGGAGAAGCGGCCGCATTGTTATTTACAGCGGGACTGACAACGCCGCGGCTGAATTTTACCGATTTAAACCCGTTTTCTGAATCATCTCCTTTCAACATTTTCAGGCCGGCTGAGACGCTGGCGGTTCATATATGGAGTGTCAATACGCAGGGAATCATCCCTGACGCCGAAGCGATTGCAAACGGCGGCTCGGCGGTGCTGGTGATTTCGGTGCTCTTGTTTAACCTTTGTGCAAGATGGCTCGGGTCTGTCATTTATAAAAAGCTTACGGCAAATTAATCGGAAAGAGGCGAAAACATGATTGATTACATCATCAGGGAACAAGCGGAACAGACAAAGCGTTCGCCGGAGTCTTCGATTTTGGAAGTGAAGCATCTATCAATTCATTACGGTGAAAAACAAGCGGTTAAAGATGTAAACATGGATATTGAAAAACATGCGGTGACGGCTCTGATCGGTCCGTCCGGCTGCGGGAAATCAACATTTTTGAGACAGATTAACAGAATGAACGATGCCATTCCTTCGGCAAGAAGCGAGGGAGAGATTCTTTATGAAGGGCTGAATATTTTGGGGGAAGCGATTAATATCGTGTCTCTCAGACGGGAGATCGGTATGGTGTTTCAAAAACCGAATCCGTTTCCGAAATCCATTTACAATAACATCACACATGCGCTGAAGTATGCGGGTGAACGCAGGAAAGCCGTTTTGGATGATGCGGTCGAAGAAAGCTTAACGAAGGCTGCGCTTTGGGATGAAGTCAAAGACCGGCTTCATTCATCGGCTCTGTCGTTATCAGGCGGCCAGCAGCAGCGCCTTTGCATCGCCCGTACGCTTGCGATGAAACCTGCCGTACTTCTTTTAGATGAACCTGCTTCAGCTCTGGACCCTATTTCAAACGCCAGAATCGAGACGCTTTTGACAGAACTGAAAAAAGATTATTCGATTATTATCGTTACGCATAATATGCAGCAGGCGCTTAGGGTGTCAGACCGAACGGCTTTCTTTTTAAACGGGGAAGTGGTGGAATACGGGCAGACAGAACAAATTTTTACGAGTCCTAAAGCGCAAAAGACAGATGACTACATTAACGGAAAGTTCGGATAGGGGGAAGGACTGTGAGCCTTGTGAAGGAAGCGGTGCACACACATAATTTATTTGATATTCACGGCATGAACGTATGGTACGGAGCCCATCAGGCTTTAAAAGACATTACGATCGGTTTTGAGGAGCGGAAGGTAACTGCGATCATCGGTCCGTCCGGCTGCGGGAAATCCACTTTTATTAAAACATTAAACTTAATGCTGCAAATGACCCCGAATGTCAAAGTGACAGGCGACATGATCTATAACGGGCGCAATCTGCTGAAAGAAAAGACGGATGCGGCAGAATTAAGAAAACAGATCGGTATGGTGTTTCAAAAAGGCAATCCGTTTCCGCAGTCAATATTTGAGAATGTCGTGTACGGACCGAGAATCCACGGCGAAAAAAATAAAAAGAAACTGCTTGAAATCGCCGAGGAATCTTTAAAGGCAGCAGCGCTCTGGGATGAAGTGAAGGATCGCCTTCACCAGCAGGCGCTTTCACTGTCAGGCGGTCAGCAGCAGCGGCTGTGCATCGCAAGGGCGCTCGCCACCAAACCGGACGTCCTTCTGATGGATGAACCGACGTCCGCTCTCGACCCCGTATCCACGCGGAAAATAGAAGAGCTGATTTTGACATTGAAAGAAAAGTATACAATCGTCATTGTGACGCACAACATGCAGCAGGCTGCGAGGGTCTCTGATCAAACCGCGTTTTTCTATATGGGCGAACTGGTAGAGTGGGGGGATACGGGCAAAATATTTTCTCAGCCGGATCATCAAAAAACACATGATTATATCACCGGAAAATTCGGATGAAAAAAACGGGCCCGGCCATTGACCGGGTCCGTTTTATACTGTCTATTAAAAAAGCCTGCCGGCCGTATCCATCTGAATGGACGATGCCTGCAAGCTTTTTTAGCGGGTTAATGTTTTGACGATTTTTTTAAAGCTCATATCTGAGTCGACTTTGAAATGGCCGGCGCGGATTTCTTTATGGTAGCCTGCGTCAATGACGTAATCATTAAAGTCCTTCGCTGAAGGAATAATCCCTTCTTTTTCAAGAATGGATGACACATCAGCAGTGCTCATTCCGTCTTTAATCGTCAGTTTGTATGTTACTTTTTTCTTTTTGGCGTCTGTGTTTTGGTCGTTGTTTAACGATTTTTCTTTAGAATCAAGCAGTTTTTGATAGTCATCCCGGTTGACGGAGACTTTTTGCTGATCGTCGAGGTAGCTGTTTACTTCTTTTTCTGTCAATGCTGTTTTTTCGGTTTTAACGGCGGCTGCCTGGTCATGGTCAGTCAAGTAGAAGACAGCGGCGAGGACGGCCGTCGCTAAAATCATGCCTGCTGCAAAAGCCTGAATGCCCCGTTTTGTCATACGAGCACCTTCTCATTATCTTTAATAATGGTATTGACGTCCTCGACAGACACGTGCTCCGCTTTTGCGATGGCTTCCGCAGACATTCCGTTGTTATATTTTGAAATGATTTGTTTGGCGATTTTTTGATTAATGCCGCTGCTTTTGGCTTTGCGGATCACGAGGTTGGTTTCCAGCAATTCTTCTTCAAGCACCGTCATTTTCTTTTTCAGCTTGTAAATTTCCTGCATGGCGGAAAGCTGAAGCGTTTCAAGCTCCTGTTCCACATCTTTCATCGGATCTCTTTGAGAATATGAGAATGCAATAAGCGCTATACTGACGATAAACAACGCAATAATAGCAATTTCCACGTTTCATCACCTTCTATTATTAATTTGCCCTTCTTTTTTATACCATAAAACGCCGCCATTCTAAAGGAAATAGAGAAAAAAACGGAATTTTGTCGGGAAATCTTTTTTATTCGGGGAGCAAACGGTTATTTCTCTATAGATTTCGCATCAGAAAGCCCTTTTTTGTCCTGTTTCGTCATATTTTCCCTTCATCTGACGCAAGCTCATTCAGAGGATCAGAAGCGTAAACTGATGTTTTCTGCACTTAAACAACATTTCATGTAAATCACTCTAGCATTCCGTCCATTATAGTGGTATTATATATAAGTCTGAATAAGTAAATGATATTTAGTTTGGAGGGAAAATAATGCGCGTTAATATTACTTTGGCTTGCACTGAATGTGGTGAGCGTAACTATATTTCTAAAAAGAACAAACGCAACAATCCGGACCGCGTTGAATTTAAAAAATATTGCCCACGTGATAAAAAATCTACGTTACACCGTGAAACAAAATAAGCTGTTTAAAACAGCGGAAAAAGCTGGAGCTTTCAATAAAGTTCTGGCTTTTTTGTCTTTCAGGGAGGTTTGAGAAACGTGAAAGCACAAATCAGAACCGATATAAAAGCAAAGCTTTCTGACATGTCAGAAAGTGAATGGGAGAAAAAATGCCGCAGCATGCGTGAAACGCTGTTTTCTTTAAAAGAATGGAAACAGGCCCGCGTGATCGCCGTTACCATCTCGACACGCCTGGAAATTCCGACACGGCCGATTATTGAACAGGCCTGGAAAGAGAAAAAACAAGTCTGTATCCCAAAATGCTTTCCGCAGACGGGAGCGATGGAGTTCCGTACATTTTCTGCGTATGATCAGCTGGAAACCGTATATGCGGGCCTCAGTGAACCGATCGAGAGCCTGACGGAAAAAGCCGCCCAAAATGACATTGACCTTGTGATTGTGCCCGGCGTGGCTTTTGACCGGGAAGGCTTCAGAATCGGATACGGCGGAGGATATTATGATCGGTACCTCTCCGGTTATAAAGGCCGTACTGTGTCGCTTCTCTTTGACTGCCAGCTGACAGACCGCATTCCCCGCATGCCCCACGATATTCCGGTCGATATGATCGTGACTGAATCTGAAACCATCGCTTAATCGCATAAAAAACTTCTTGCACCGGAATAATTCTCGCTGTTTGACAAACGATAGGGGCAGGAGGGATAAGATGAAAAAATTGTTGATCTACTCATTATGCGCCGTATCTGTTTTAGCCGTTTACCAAAACCGCTACCGTCTGATGAACAGCGTGCTCAGCCAGCCGGGGATCAGACGGTCATTCATTCATTTCTTTTTAAAAATACCGTTTATCAGAAACAAATTCATTCAGCAGGCATTTTAAACAAATCCCGTTTTTCAGCGGGATTTTTTGCATAAGAAAACCTGCCGGTAAAAAACGGCAGGTTTTCTCGTATTGTCAGCTTTTTTTCAAGAAACCGAGCAGAATTGAGATCATAGGAGAAATGTACAGAAAAAAGGTAAACGGCAGGTAGTCGATGACGGAAACCCCTAATGCGCTTGCCATAAAAGCGCCGCTTACTCCCCAGGGAATCAGCGGGTTGATCAATGTTCCGCCGTCCTCAAGCGACCGGGCAAGGTGAATCCGCTTAATGCTGAGCTTGTCATATAATGGTTTATAAGATTGACCCGGAATTAAGATCGATAAATACTGCTCACCTGTCGCAAGGTTTACGCCTATACTTGAGAAGACGGTCGCCATGATAAGACGTCCTTTCGTATGCACGCCTTTTATCAATCCTTGAAGCAGCGCCGCGATCAGGCCCGTTTTTTCCATCAGGCCGCCGAGCGCAAAGGCGATCATGATCAGAGAGACTGAACCCATCATCGATTGGAGCCCGCCTCTGTTGATAATGCTGGCCACAGCCTGGTCGCCGGTTTTAAACGCTGTCCCGCTTTGCAGGGCGGATATAAATCCTTGAATGCTGCTGTCAGGAATAAAAACAGCAGTCAGAAGCCCTGCGGAAATAATACCGGCGGTAAGCACCGGAATCACGGAAACCCGTCTCACAGCTAAAATGATCACCAACAGAGGTGAAAGAAGCGACCAAGGCGTAACGTGCACGGCCTCTTTCATTCCGGAAATGACCGCCTCAATATTTTGCGTTGAAGCGGCATTTATTGAAACCGATGAACCGAGAATATAAAAAAGAACAATCGTGATCAGCAGTGCCGGAACGGTAGTGCCCATCATATGGCGAATATGCTTAAAAATCGGAATTTCGCCGATTCCGGCGGCAAAATTCGTCGTGTCGGACATCGGTGACATTTTATCACCGAAACAAGCCCCGCAAATGACTGCTCCCGCCGTCCATTCGAGCGGAACTCCCGCCGCGCTTGCTACCCCTAACAGCGCGACGCCGATTGTACTGACAGTTGTCAGACTTGAGCCGACAAGCGTGCTGATGATCATGCAGGAAAATAATGCGGTCAAAAGCAGCTGACTCGGCTGTATAATTGACAAAGCGTAAACGGTGACGGTGGGAATGGCGCCGCTGTACATCCAGGCGCCGATCAGCACACCGATCAAAGCCAGCACGATAATCGGCTGCACACCGTTTTTCAATCCGCTGACAATTCCTTTTTCAAGACTGTCCCACGAGAAACCGAGCCACAAACCTGCCAGAGACAGAATAATGACGCAAAAGAACAGCGGCATATGCGGCTCTGTATGAAAGAAAAACAGGCAGGACATAATGACTGCTAACATCAAGACAAATAAACTGATGGCTGAGATGAACGTCAGCCTTTTTTCTTGTTTCAAAACAACACCCCATCAAACTTTAATCCTTTTGTGCTTTTGGGCACGAAAGTATTGTAACAGAAAAACGCATAAATGAGTGTTTTTTTACAATTATGAATATACAATTTATGAAAATGACACAAGGATATTTTCTCCAATCGTTTTTTGCTTGACGCCCGGATCAGTGATGAAATACGCTTATATTAAGAAGAATAGAAATGGTGAAGCAGATGAATTCATTTTATGACGTGCAGCAGCTGTTTAAGTCATTCGGACATATCGTTTATTTCGGTGACAGACAAGCCGAAATTGACTTTATGAAAGATGAATTAAAGGAAATGTACTTGTCAAACGTGATTGAAAGAGAATTATGGCAAAAAGCCGCCGGAGTTCTTCAGAGAGAATCGGAGCGGATCAAAGGCAGATAACAAAGCAGGATTTTAATAAGAAAAGGGAGATTATTATGGAAGATACATGGTTTGCGGGGATTGATCTTGGCGGGACAACCATCAAGCTGGCCTTCATCAACATGTACGGTGAAATTCAGCATAAATGGGAAGTTCCTACCGATAAATCAGGAAACACAATTACGGTCACGATCGCCAAAGCGCTTGATCAGAAGCTGGAAGAACTGAACAAGCCGAAACGGATCGTAAAATGGATCGGAATGGGAGCGCCCGGACCCGTGGAAATGGCGACGGGAATGGTCTATGAGACGACAAATATGGGGTGGAAAAACTATCCGCTGAAAGACCATCTCGAGGCGGAAACGGGTATTTCGGCCGTCATTGAAAACGATGCCAATATCGCGGCGCTCGGAGAAATGTGGAAGGGTGCAGGTGACGGGGCCAAAGATGTCATTTTAGTGACGCTCGGAACCGGAGTCGGCGGAGGCATCATCGTCAACGGAGAAATCGTTCACGGTAAAAACGGGGCCGGCGGGGAAATCGGTCATATTTGCAGTATTCCGGAAGGAGGAGCTCCGTGCAACTGCGGAAAATCCGGCTGCATCGAAACGATTGCGTCCGCAACAGGCATCGTCCGCATCGCGAAAGAAAAGCTTGCGGCGGTTTCCGACTCTTCGCTCTTACAAGTGGATGATCTGACGGCACGTGACGTGTTCGAAGCGGCTAAACAGCAGGATAAGACAGCGCTTGAAGTCGTCGATTATGTCGCAAAACATTTAGGCCTCGTGCTCGGAAATCTGGCAAGCGCCATGAACCCGACGAAAATCGTGCTCGGCGGAGGGGTCTCTAAAGCGGGTGAAATCCTGCGGTCAAAAGTGGAAGAGACTTTCAAAATCACCGCGTTCCCGCGTTCTGCGGAAGCGGCCGATATTTCGATTGCGGCACTTGGAAATGACGCCGGAGTCATCGGCGGGGCGTGGATTGCCAAAAATGAATGGCTCAAACATCAAAACTGTTGAAGAAAGTCTGCCTGCCCATATCGCGGGCGGCTTTCTTTTTTTATCTCCCCTGTCATATAGTTTTTAAAAAAGGGGGATGAACATGGCGGGAATTCGTGTCAAACCTGAATTGAAACAGCATATGACAGATATTGCAAAGGTGCTTTCAATTGATGAAAAACTGTTGAAAGCCGCTGATAAAACGGCGGAAAGCGATGAATTATTTTGTCCCGGCTTTGCCGTGAGCGGGCAGTCAGAGGGTCCCCCGCTTGAGACGCTGAGCGGGCTTTCGCGATACATCCGGCGCTGTGAAAAGATTCTTTCCGCTGATCAATGGGTGAAGGAAGAAAAGGTGTACGGCTCCCAATCGGTTTATGAAGAAATTGAGAAAATAACAGATGTCTTTCCGTTTGTCACGTACCGTAAAATCGGCAGTTCCGTATTGGGAAAGCCGCTTTATGAGCTGAAAATAGGTGCGGATACGGCTGAAAGAAAAGTCCATGTAAACGCCTCATTTCATGCCAATGAATGGATCACCACCTCGGTCGCGCTTAAATGGTGTAAAGAATATTGCGCGGCATTATGCGAAAATAAAACCGTTTTCGGGCACTCTGCGCTTGATATATTCAGCCGGACATCATTGTCATTCGTTCCGCTCGTAAATCCCGACGGGGTTGATCTCGTACTTTACGGATGTGAAGATTTATCAGAAAAAAATGAATTTCTTAAACAATTAAATGAGCACCGCCCCGATTTCCGCGAATGGAAGGCGAATATAAACGGTGTGGATTTAAATAAACATTTCCCATCCAATTGGGATATTGAACAGAGGCGCAAACCGAAAGCCCCTTCATACCGTGATTTTCCGGGGACGGCGCCGCTCACTGAACCGGAGGCGCAGGCGATGCACCGGCTGATAACGGAACAGCCGCCTGACAGGCTGATCGCGCTTCATACGCAGGGAGAAGAGATTTATTGGGGATACGAAGGATGTGAACCGGAGCAATCATCCCGGATGATTCGGGAGTTTGAAGCGATAAGCGGAAACCGCTATCAAGGCGTTAAAACCATTGACAGCCATGCCGGTTTTAGGGATTGGTTTATACAGCAGTATGGAAAAGAGGGCTATACCATTGAGCTCGGGAAGGGAAAAAACCCTTTGCCTTTTCATCAGTTTGCTGATATTTATCAAGCGACGGAAGGTATTTTGTGGAGGTCGCTTGTTTTTTGAGACATCTGTGAAATTTCTCATTTGTTTACATAAACAAATATGGGACAATAGAAAAGAATGGGGGGAAGGCTGGTGAGATACTTGGTTTGTGTTCTGCTGTCCGCATTCGTTCTGTGTTTAGCGGCTTGTGAACCATCTCATCAGCAGCAAGACACAGGCGTTTCGGCAAAATCGGCAGAACAGAAAATCGTTCCGCTCAGTAAAAAAGAAGCGGAGAAAACGGAAGGATGGCTGGATAACAGAACGATCCTGTATACAGCACATCATCAGCTGATGAAATATGATCTTTTCAGCGGAAAATCCGAACGGCTCTATGAAACAAAGGGCAATATTGTCAATGTAAAGATCAGCCGGAAAAAACAGCTGATTCTCGTACAGGTGACAAGCAAAGGTCAGACTGAGCTTGTGCTTATGAACAAGCAGGGGAAAAGACTTTATCACAAAGCCTTTAACTCTTATGAGCTGGAGACGGCTTGGAATCCGTATGACCCGTATCAAATGATGATTACCGTTTTTACTGAAACATGGGACTTCACAGCCTATACGGCCGATATGAACAACGGCATTTTAAAAAAGAGTCCCGTTCAGGCCCCTTTTGTCCATTGGACCTCCACTGATGAATTCCAATATATCAAGCAAGGAAAAACGGAGGAAGAGGGTCCTTTATATTCTTATGACTTGCAGACAAAAAAAGAAAAAAGAGTGCTTCATCACGTCATCTGGGCTGATTCCCGCCCGGGCATGACGATTGCCGTCAGACAAACGGATCAATCGGACGGAGACGGCGAGTTCCTTTTCCAAAAGCCGGCATCCGTGACACACCGCTTTCCTCTCCAAGAAAAGTATGAGAGCTTTGCGCCGATGGAATATGATTACGATCAGACACATAAGCGGTTTTACATATTCAAGCCTGA
Source organism: Bacillus sp. LR--39 (assembly GCF_053613335.1). Lineage (NCBI taxonomy): Bacteria > Bacillati > Bacillota > Bacilli > Caryophanales > Bacillaceae > Bacillus > Bacillus sp. LR--39. The sequence continues at coordinate 473,371 of NZ_JBSIOT010000001.1, forward strand.
AGGCCGCTCTTACAATCTGATCAGCTTTGACTTAGGAGACGAACGGGAGCGGACGGTGCTCAAAAACACGGAAATGGAGCCGATTCAGATCTCTCCGAACGGGGAATACGCTTTATACGGCTTTACGTATGACCGTCTGATTTCACTGAAAACAGGCATGACAGAACCAATCATAACAAATGAAAAAGGAGTTTGAACCAAATGGCAATTGCAGATGTGACAATCATTCCGATCGGAACAAAAACACCGAGCGTCAGTGAGTATGTAGCGGATGTGCAAAACATTTTGGAGGGTTACAAAGCTGCCGGCAAAATCAAATTTCAGCTCACGCCGATGAACACGTTGATTGAAGGTGAGCTGAGCGACTTATTCGCAGTCATTCAGGACATTCACGAAGCCCCGTTCCAAAAAGGGCTGCACAGAGTGGCGACAAATATCCGCATTGATGACAGACGTGATAAAGAAACGACGCTGGAGAGCAAAATCAAAAGTGTCAGCAAACATTTGCAGCAATAAAAAATAAGCCTGTATCCATTGGATACAGGCTTTTAATGTGCAGTCGGATAGCCGCTGGTTACAACGGTCATTACGGTAAACCAGCCAAACACGCCCAGCGTGGCGGCGGCTAACAAAAATCCCAGGATATTTCTCTGTCTGACAGCCCGCAGGACTCCTAATACAGCTAATAATGCGACAAGGCCGAAGATTACAACAAGTAACATCATGCTCCTCCTTTGTCATTGGAACCTGAAAATCTTTCCATTTCATTTTAACCGTTTTCATTTTGTTTGTCGATAGCGTTTTCCCGGACGCATTCATTGAATCTTCCGCAGAAAACCTTCATAATAAGGGCATATACATAAAGAGGTGATGAAAGTGAAATGGAGACGAATGCCGGCCGGTCCGATTCAGGCAAACGCGTATTTTCTTGTCAGTGAGGATCAGTCCTGTCTTATTTTTGATCCGGGCGGGGAAGCGGACAAAATCAACAATTACATAAAAGAAAACAATCTGAAGCCGCTCGCCATCTTACTGACGCACGCTCATTTTGACCATATCGGCGCGCTTGATGAAGTAAGAGACAGATGGGATGTTCCCGTATATCTTCACAAAAATGAAGAAAAGTGGCTGGAGGACTCTTCCTTAAACGGATCAGGCATATTGCGGGGCATCGCCGTAACGGCACGGCCCGCCGAACGGCTGATTGAAGGCGACGGCATATTGGACATCGGACCTTTCCATTTGGAGACATTGTTTACGCCGGGACATTCACCGGGAAGCGTTTCTTATTATGTGAAGGATGCGGATCTGGTGATTTCAGGTGATGTGCTTTTTCAGGGAGGCATCGGCCGAACTGATTTACACGGCGGAAGTCAGGACGTATTGCTTGATTCCATTCATCAAAAACTGCTCACGCTTCCCGGACATACACTTGTATTAAGCGGGCACGGGCCGGAAACGGATATCCAGACAGAGCAGGAGCGAAACCCGTTTATCAATGGTTTTTCACTGTAAATGAAAAAAGACAGACCATAATGGTCTGTCTTTTTCGGTCAGTGGGTTCCGCCGCCCGGTGTCATAATAAAAATAGAGTAATATGTAAATCCGGCGAAAAATACGGTTAAGTAAGCTCCGAAAATATAAATATACATCCGCTCAGTCAGATTCAAATAAGAAAGAAATACGAAAAAGATCGTCTGTCCAAAAAACAAAAGAGAAGCGTCTTTCATGCCCCCTAAAAAAAACATGACTGCAAATATCCCCGTCCAAAATCCTAACACCCGGAACATGCGATTCATTCCTTATCCCCTCCCGAGAATCTATCTGAAGTTTATTATAATAGATCGGCACTCAAAATGTAAACATTTTCATGATTATATTTATTGTGGAATTTATGTCTTTCCCTGTGTTTTATATCTTATGCCGCTCTCTGAAAAAGATCCGAAAAATCTTTTTGAAATATGTTTAATGAAAAAAAGTTCAGGGTACTTATGTTAACAAAGAGACGGATTATCCGAGGGAGGAATTTTTAAAAATGAAAGAACTTATTTTTTATTCATACCCGAGCTGCACATCATGCCGAAAAACGAAACATTGGTTAAAAGCCCACAATGTTGACTTTCAAGAGCGCCATCTATTCAGGGAGACACCGACAATTGATGAATTGAAGCAGATCTTATCATTAACGACCGAAGGAATTGATGAAATATTGGCGACGAGAAGCCAAATATTTAAAAACCTCAACCTGAACATTGAAGAAATGACTGTAAATGAAGTGCTGAAGCTTTTGACTGAGAAGCCGAAACTGCTGCGGCGTCCGATTCTGATCGATCGCAATAAGCTCGTTATCGGATACAATCCAGGAGAACTGATGAAGCTGACGAAGAAAAAAACGGTACATCAATCTGTATCATAAGAGAAAAACGAAGATCCGCTGATCAAATTTATCAGCTAATCTTCGTTTTTTGCGGTTGCGGGACTGGGCTAGCTGGATTCGAACCAACGATCACGGAGTCAAAGTCCATTGCCTTACCGCTTGGCTATAGCCCATCGGATGTAATTACAGTATGTGCGTCAGGCGCCGATTTATACATACAAAGGAATTTGAATGGAGGAGACCTGTGAAACATTTGAATGAAACATTATCTCGAACCTTAATTGAAGAATCAGGTGAAATCACACGCCAATGGCTGCTCATACCAAAATCGGGGCGGCCTTCAGATGATCAGAAAGCGGAAATGCAGCACCGTCTGTTAATTGAAATCGTTGCCGGCATTCTATCGGAAAAAGACGGCGGGGAAGAGGAGCTGACAAAATGGGCGCTTCAGTTCGCAAGGGACCGGGCCGTCCATGAAGTACCGGTCTATGAAAGCGTCACGAGCTTTAAAGAATTCCGGAGATTGGTCTGGAACCGCATACAGACATGCTGTGAAACGATGTCTGAGAAGCCTGGGGCGAATGCGGTATTCCATTGGGGAGAGAAGCTGAACAAAGCAATTGACCATATGATTGAAGTATTTACAGAGGAATATTATAAAGTGACGGTTACACAATTAAACGCCCAAAAAGAAATGATTAACGAACTAAGCGCGCCGATTATGCCGATTGCCGACGGTATTGGAATTTTGCCGCTCGTCGGCGAAATTGACACCTACCGGGCAAAAATGATTTTGGAATCGGTGCTTGATCAATGTTCTTCACTCCGTCTTTCTTATTTATTTTTAGATATATCAGGTGTGCCGATTGTGGATACGATGGTCGCTTATCAGATTTTTAAAGTGATTGACAGCACAAAACTTATTGGCATAGAAACGACAATCTCAGGCATCAGGCCGGAAATCGCGCAGACCGTCGTGAAGCTCGGCATCGATTTTTCTCAGGTGAAAACGGAGCAGAGTCTGGCGAAAGCGCTGGAAAAAAACGGATTTATCGTAAAAGAATCATTAAGATGATAAAAAGCTGAATGGCCGGGAGGGATTTCTCCCTCAGCTATTCAGCTTTGTCAGCTTCAATCGTAATGATATGATGGCTGTCGATTTCTTTTACCGTAAATGTGTAGCCTTCAAAATCAATGGTGCTCCCGGGCTTCGCGTCAATATGCTGAGTAAGAAACCAGCCCCCGAGTGTATCGACTTGATCAGCCGTAATCTCTGTTCCGAGTACATCATTGGCGTCACTGATCAGCAATTTGGCGTTCAGGAGATAGCGGTTCTTCCCAAGCTTTTGAACGGAAGGTGTTTCGTCCGTATCAAATTCGTCGCGGATTTCGCCGACGATCTCTTCAATGATATCTTCCGCCGTTACTAATCCCGCGGTTCCGCCGTACTCATCAATGAGAATGGCCATATGGGCGTGTTCCCGTTGCATTTTAACGAATAATTGATAAATCGGAATCGTCTCAATCACATGGATCGCCGGCTGGATGTAAGGGCTGAGTTCGTGTTTTGTAAACGCCGCTCCTTCTGACAGGAATCTGAATAAAACTTCTTTTATATTGATGATGCCGACTACATGATCTTTATCTTCTTTTACTACGGGATACCGGGTATATTTATTTGTTTTAATAATGTCCCGGAGCATATGTCCCGATCCGCTGTCTAACGGCAGGCTCACCATTTCATTCCGGGGCACCATAATTTCTTTGGCAGTGCGCTTATCAAATGTAAAAATGTTATTTACGTAATGGAGCTCGCTTTTTTTGATCATGCCGCTTCGATAGCTTTCGGCAAGGAGCACCCGCAATTCCTCTTCCGTATAAGCCATTTCATGTTCGGAAGCAGGCTTCAAGCCGAACATGGCTGTAATCAGGCGGGCGGAATGATTGAGCAGCCAGATGAACGGAAACATTAACTTATAAAACAAAATCATCGGTCTGGCAGACAAAAGTGTAATCCGCTCGGCTTTTTGGATAGCAAAACTTTTCGGGGCGAGTTCGCCGATAACGACATTCACATATGTAACCAGCAGAAAGGCGATGATCAATGACAGTACTTGGGCAACCGCTTCGTGAACTCCGGTCTTTAAAAATAACGGCTGAAGCATTGCTTTGACTGTCGGTTCACCCAGCCAGCCGATTCCCAAAGCGGTGACGGTGATGCCCAATTGGCACGCCGATAAATATTCATCGAGGTGTGTAATGACATGCTTGGCTGCTTTTGCTCCTTTTACATCTTCCTCAATGAGCTGATTAATGCGGGAGCGCCTTGCTTTAACGATTGAAAACTCTATGGCGACAAAACACGCCGTTAATAAAATAAATAGTACGATGGCAGATAGTTTGACGATATACAATGTAACGCCTTCCGCGAAGGAAGGCTTGCACCTCCCTTTTTTCGGAATAATACCACTGTAGAAAGCTGCTCAAACATCGAACCTGGTTTAGCCTGCTTCATTTACGGTAATAAAACAAGAAAGCGATACTGGAGGATGACAAGAGATGAAGGTACATTCGGGAGCGGACTGGCTGTGGTACCAGCTCGGTCCGCATGAAAAAACGGAAGCGAAAAAAATGATCCATCACAATCACTGGCCGCAATGCGAAAAGTGGTTTGAACATGAAAATCATATAAACTTTCTGCGCTCAGATACAAATGATCAGAATAATGAAGCGGTTTTCGGTTCTTTAATCTATCATCAAGGATTAGATGATGAAAAAAACCATACCGTATTTCACTTTTATATTACGAGAGAATTCTTTTTTACAATTAATTTTGATTTTTCGCTGCTGCGCGGTGTAAAAGAAAAGCATGCCACACAGCAGATTCAAACCTGTGAAAATCCGATTGAAGGCTTTTTTGTTCTGCTGGGAGAGCTGATGAATTCATATCTGATCGGACTGGATGAATTTGAAGTCAAGCAGCGGACGCTGAAATGGCAGATTCATGATGACAACAGCAAAGGAATCTTGGAAAATGTGCATAAACTGCGCCATGAGCTGTTCATTTGGAAAGGCCTTACACTGGGGGCTAAAAAAGTGGAAATGGCTTTAAAAGAAGCTTTTCTCCCGAAAAATGACAGGCAGAAAGATTACCTCAGAGCTCATCAAAAGATGGAAAGAGGAATTACATATATCAATGAGTTTGATCAGGAATTGAGCAATCTGCTGCACGCCGAGGAAGTCATTACCTCCCAAAGAGGAAATGAAATTGTGAAAGCCTTGACGATCTTTACAACTCTCTTTACACCGATGACGGCGCTTGGAGCTCTCTGGGGGATGAACTTTGATAACATGCCGGAGCTTCATTGGAAATATGCGTATATTTGTTCCATCGTGCTCATTATTGTATCAACCCTGCTGATTTATATTTATCTGCGGCAGAAAGGCTGGACAGGGGACATTTTGAGGGAGCATCAAAAAAAATATTTGCGGAAAGAAAAGAAACGCTAAGAAGAGCAGGCAAACGCCTGCTTTTTTTGATGGCTGGCTGAAAATGGCCGAATGGTTCCCGATTTCATTCGGTAAATCAAAGTCAGGGGGCTTATTTTTTATTTTTTTACGTTTTACACAGTGTAAAACGCATAATCTCTCCTTTGCCGGATTTTGTGTATCTGATTTACAATACGTGCGGAAGGAGGGAAGTCTTGTGAAAAATATTGAAACATACAGCAGGAACATCATAAACGAGGCATATACGGCAAGGGCTTCAGATATACACATTGTACCGAGAGAAAAGGATGCTTTCATTCATTTTCGCATCGGCCATGCTCTTGTGAAAAAAAGAGTCTTAAAAAAAGAGGAATGCGTAAGGCTTATTTCTCATTTCAAGTTTTTATCGGCCATGGATATAGGAGAAAGACGGAAGCCGCAAAACGGGTCATTGTCTTTGCCGCTTCCGACGGAAACCGTTCATTTGAGAATGTCAACCTTGCCGACAATGAATGATGAAAGTCTTGTCATCAGGCTTTTGCCTAAGCGGCAGATTCCCCCTCTGGATAAATTGTCCTTATTTCGGGGGGCGGGCGCCGCATTATTGTCCTTTCTGAAGCATTCGCACGGCCTGCTTCTGTTTACCGGCCCCACCGGATCTGGAAAAACGACCACTCTTTACTCGCTTGTCAACTATGCAAAAAGGCATTTCAACCGGCGTATTGTCACGCTTGAAGACCCCGTAGAAACAAGAGATGAGGATGTGTTGCAAGTTCAGGTGAATGAAAAAGCCGGAGTCACATATTCCGCCGGTTTAAAAGCGATTTTAAGACATGATCCCGATATGATCATCTTAGGGGAAATCAGGGATGCCGAGACGGCTGAAATCGCAGTCCGCGCGGCCATGACGGGACACCTCGTTCTTTCAAGCCTGCATACAAGAGATGCTAAGGGCGCCATATACAGGCTGCTGGAGTTTGGCGTGAACATGACAGAAATTGAACAAACCGTCATTGCTATTGCCGCTCAGCGTCTGGTTGATTTAACATGTCCGTTCTGCAAAGAGGAAAACTGTTCCGTGTACTGCCGGATGTACAGGCAGACACGCCGTGCGGGCATTTATGAACTGCTCTACGGGAAAAACCTCACCCAATGCTTTCAGGAAGCAAAGGGAGAGCACGCCAATTTTCAATATCAGACGCTCCGCAGGCTGATCAGAAAAGGAATCGCGCTCGGCTATGTCACGACCGACAATTACGATCGGTGGGTGTATCATGAAGCGGATTAAACGAACCTGGCCGTTGAAGGATCAAGCGGCTTTTTTGAAAAGGCTCGGTGAAATGACGGAAAAAGGATACAGTCTGATTGAAGGGCTAAGACTGCTGAAACTCCAGCTGCATAAACGTCAGCTTGCAGAGCTGACGGACGGAATCCGCCGGCTGAGGGAAGGTGATGCGTTTTACCAAGTGCTTGAGGCACTGTCTTTTCACAAAGAAGCCGTCTCTATCTGCTATTTCGCTGAGAAACACGGGGAATTGCCGGGAGCGATGAAACAAAGCGGCGACTTGTTACAGAGAAAGCTCATACAGACGAATCAAATCAAAAAAATGCTCCGGTATCCGATGTTTTTAATATCTTCCGTCTGTGTCATGTTTTATATCCTGCAAAGTTTAATTATTCCGCAGTTTTCTGGGATTTATCAATCAATGAATATGAATACATCCGGTGCGACTGCTTTCATCTTTGCGTTTTTTCGGCATTTTCATGAAGCCTGCGCACTGGCGCTGTCCGCCGCTTTCTGCTTGTTTTTGTACGTTTGGTTCTTATGTAAGAAAAAATCCCCGCAAGATAAAATGCTGATTGTTGTGAAAATACCACTATTAGGAAAAGCGGCCGTTCTTTTTAACAGCTACTTTTTCTCTTTACAGCTCAGCAGTCTTCTGAAATCCGGCCTTTCTATCTATGACAGCTTAACAGCTTTTAAAGAACAATCTTTTCTGCCTTTTTATCGTGAAGAAGCAGAGATGCTCATTACACGTCTGAAAGCCGGAGAAACCATAGAATCCGCTCTTTCCGGGCATCCGTGTTATGAAAAAGATCTTGCGGCTGCAGTCAGCCACGGACAGGCAAACGGCCTGCTTCACCGCGAACTTTATACGTACAGCCAGTTTATGATGGAGCGTCTTGAACAAAACGCGGCGAAGTATACCGGCATTCTCCAGCCTGTCATTTACGGTGTTGTGGCCGGTATGATTTTAATTGTCTACATGTCAATGCTGATGCCGATGTACCAGATGATGAACCAAATGTAAGGGAGTGCTTCGTCTGAAAAATCAAGATGGATTTACTTTAATTGAAATGCTGATCGTTTTATTTATCGTTTCCATTCTGCTTTTAATCACCATTCCTAACGTTACAAAACATAATCAAAGCATTCAGCATAAAGGCTGTGAAGGACTGCAGAATATGGTGAAAGCCCAAGTGACGGCGTACGAAATCGATCATGAAGGTAAAATGCCGGATATGAACGATTTACAATCAGAGGGGTATATCAAAAAGAATACAGCCTGCCCGAATGGTAAACAGATCTTAATTAGTGGCGGAGAAGTTACAGTTGAACAATAACAGGCGGACAGAAAATGGGTTTACCCTTCTTGAAAGCCTGATTGTGTTAAGCCTGGCGTCCGTCCTGCTGACGGTTTTGTTCACGACGGTTCCGCCGGTCTGCACCCACCTTGCCGTGCGGCAAAAAACAGAACAGCTCCAAAAAGATATTCAGCTTGCTCAGGAAACGGCTATCGCAGAACATAAAAGAACAAAAATCACTTTTCTTCCAAAAGAGCATAAATACAAACTGCAGTCAGGCGGAAGGATTGTCGAGCGTTCTTTTGATTCGCTTCATATTACACTTGTAACTTTACCGGAGAGCCTTGAATTTAACGAAAAAGGCCATCCGAATTCGGGAGGAAAGATTCAATTGAAGAGCGCCGGGTTCACCTATGAGATAACAGTTTACTTAGGGAGCGGAAATGTCCATGCTAAACGGAAATAAGGGGTTCTCTACTATTGAAACACTATCAGCAATGGCCATTTGGCTGTTCCTTATGACGTCTATCATTCCGGTCTGGACGGACATGCTGACAGATGGTCTGAAAATAGAAGATCGCCAGGAAGCGTACCAGCTTCTTCAGAAACATATCAGCACTTATATGATGACCGGAAAAAAGCCGCCGTCTCCCGGTGTGAAGTGGAAGGAGGATGGTGAGTATTACAAAGTGTGTGCGGCTGACCGCGGTGAAAAAGAAATGTGCCTCAGTATTCTCAAAACAGACTGGCTTTACGCTTCTTAATGTTTTGTTCTCCTTAGCAGTCTGTCTTTTCCTATCAGGAACCCTGGGCCCGATTTTACATCTGTTTTTATCAAACCGGGCCGATAACGGCGGATTAGACAGCCGGGAGCATCAAATTGCCGTTCAGCAGATCATGAACGAATGTAAACAGGCTGAGACTGTGAAGCCGGCGGACGGCGGACGGGCGTTAGCATGCCGGAAAACAGGAGGCGAAGAAGTGAGTTTTGAAATTTATCATAAGATGATAAGGAAAAGAGTAAACGGAAAAGGCCACGTGCCGATCCTGCAAAACGCGGCATCATTAACGGCTGATGTGAAAAACGGCCTGATCTTATTAGAGATCTCAAGCGTTGCAGGTAAAAAGAATCAGGCGGTCATTCCGGTTTACAGCTCTTTGAAAGGTGATTAAATGTCCAAATCTGACGGTTTTATATATCCCGCGGTTCTGTTTGTTTCTGCCGCAGTTTTACTTGTCATCAGCTATACTTCATCTGATTTCATCACCCGAAAAACATTTGCAAAAGAGGCAGGGGAGTACTGGATCGGAGAGAACCTGCTCCAAAACGGCGCGCTGCTGTCAAGCCGCCATATGGCACAGGGAAAAAAGGCCCGAACTGGTACACAGCGTTTTCCGTATGGCACCGTTTCTTTTCACATCTCCGGGAGTGATCGCCGGGAAACGGTTCAGGTTACAATTCAGACGGAAACCACGACAGGTACGAGACGGGAGGCTCACCTTTTGTTCGATCAGAAGAAGAAACAGCTGATTCAATGGACGGAAGTATAAAAAAGAGGCGGCGGGACAACACTTCATAGTAAAGACAGCACTATGAGGTGAGAGCCGTGAAAACAAATGATTATGTAAAATATATGACTGAGCAATTCGTTAAATATTTCGATACGCCGAAACAGGAACGGAAAGAGCGAAAAGAAGTGCGGAAAGAAAAGAAAGTACCGGCTTCTCAGCACTGGTTCGGAATATTGCCGTACAGTTTTAAGCTGTGGATGCAGCGGAAAAAATAAAGTTGAATCACACGAAAGGTCCTCCTGATACAGGAGGGCCTTATTGGTATTCCTCAATGACGGCAATTTTATTTACCTTTTGGCTGTAGGGATTAAAAGAAATCGTAACAAACACGCCAAATTCTTTTGCGCCATCCCGCAATGTCAAGTGGTATTGCTTGACTGCTTCGTCCGTTCTTTTCCGATCCCACACCTTTTGAATAAATAACGTTTGGGCGAGCGGATATCTTTTTTTAGCTTCTTTTTCTGCTAACTTTTCCCATTTTGATTGATGGTGAACAGCATAATAAGGCACCGTTTCCGCATGAGCTGTTCCTGAAACCCCGAAAACAAGAAGAGAAAGGCAAATCAGACTTTGTTTGATCATCATTCTTCGTCCTTTCGCTGTATATACTTTCCATTTTGTTCTAAGCACCTCGTTATTTTCTCACGTTTTATTAGAAAAAATTCCAAAAAGGTGTGTAATTTGAAGCAAAACGATGTTTTTGAAAGATACCATTCTTAAAAACGAACAATTTGACCGATTTTGACATTTTTCAAGACGATAATCCTTGATTATACTTTGTTCATACAGTTCTTTAAAGAGAACGTTTGTCATATTTATTAACAGTTTTACAGGGGGTAAGGCATGTTCCGATTGTTGCGAATGGAAAAAAAGGGCAAGGTGAGATGGCGGAAGATGCTATTTTTACGGCTTTCGTTCATTTTTTGCCTGTCAGTGACGATATGTGCTCAGTTCACAGGTGATACAAGTTCCTCCTTCAATGATGTGAAAAGCTTCAGTCTCCCGGTTCAAACGTGCGGAGATTTTCAATATACGGATGACGATTGCCGTTATGACGAACGCTGGGATCAAAGTGATTTACATATAACAAATCAAACTGATACGTCAGGCACCGTGTGTGCGCCGCTTCAGCTCTATGCCGAGCTGGAGAATAAGGGAAAAGAGCGGACTGTTTCTGACTGGAAATGGGAGCTCCATAAAATCGCTTTTCAGCAGCAGCCTTTACGAAACGGCAATGTTGTGGATAAAGGGCTTATTACTGATAAAAAAAGCAAAACGATTTATAAAATTGAGTCAAAGCGGTCTTTGAAGCCGGGCATATACGCATTCAAGGTTTACAAGCCTGAAGGGTATCCGGCGGACGAAGAAAAATTTGAGTGGTCAAAACCGATGAAACTCGTCAAATGCCGGGAACAGGCGACCGTTTCCGATCTAAATAAAACGGAGAAAGAGCCGGCAGAGCCGGTAAAAGAAAGCGGGGAAGAACATGAAAAAAACGCTGAAACTGATCAGTAATATTTTGTATGCCGTCATCTTCAGCTTGATTATTGTGCTGACGTTAACGGTGATTTCGACCCGGGCTTCCGGGGGTGAGCCGGCCATCTTCGGCTACACGCTGAAATCCGTGCTGTCTGGTTCAATGGACCCGGAATTTAAGACGGGTTCGCTCATAGCGGTAAAGAAAATTTCTGACGTGAATGACTTAGAAAAAGGGGATGTGATCACCTTTACGCAAAATGACGGAACAGCCGTCACACACAGAATAATCGGGATCACAAAAAAGGACGGGAACCTGCTGTTTGAGACAAAAGGGGATCATAATGCCGTCCCGGATGCCGCACCCGTTCAAGCTGAAAAAGTGGCTGCCCAGTATACGGGATATCAGCTCCCGTATGCCGGATATGTCATCCATTTGGCCAGCCAGCCGATCGGAACGGCGATTCTGTTAATCGTTCCCGGCGTCATGCTTTTGATTTACTCCATAACAGTCATTGTCAGCGCCCTCCGCGATATTGAGCGGAAAACGAAAGCGCTGGAAGAACATGCGAAAAAGGGAACCATCTCTACATGAATACGGTTGCAACCTGGCGACAGGATTTGATAACAAAACTAAAAAGTAAGGGGAGAGTACAAACATGGGTATGAAAAAGAAATTAAGCTTGGGCATTGCCTCAGCCGCACTCGGTTTAGCATTAGTAGGAGGAGGCACATGGGCCGCATTTAATGATGTGAAGTCGACAGACGCTACATTTGCATCAGGAACACTTGATTTATCGGCTAAAGAACAATCAGCCAATGTCAATTTGTCAAACTTAAAACCAGGTGATAAATTGACGAAAGATTTCGAATTCAGAAACAACGGTTCACTTGCCATTAAAGAAGTGCTGATGGCTTTGAATTTTACTGACTTTAAAGGAGCAAAGAAAGGAAATGAATCTGCGGAGGATTTCCTCAGCCAGTTTGAAATTACGGTTCTGACAGTCGGTAAAGAAGGGGGCAACGGCTATCCTAAAAATATCATTTTGAAGGCGGCCAGCCTGAAAGACTTATACTTAATGTCAACAAAACAGGATAAAGCAGCTGCCGAAGCGATCAGCAAGCACATTGATCCGAAATTCTTGAGTGAGAGCGGAAAAGTCAATGTAGCAACCATTAACGGCAAAACAGCTCCTGAGTACGACGGAGTTCCGAAAACGCCCGCTGATTATGATCAGGTGAGAATGGAAATCAAATTTAAAAATGACACCGCTAAAACTGCGGACGGATTAAGTGTGCAAAACAAGTTCCAAGGCAATGCGATTTCTCTTCAATTCTCTTTTGAAGCAACGCAATGGAACGGTTTGACCATTACGAAAGATCATACGGATAAAGACGGTTACGTCAAGGAAAATGAAAAGGCTCACAGTGAGGATAAAAACTAATCCGAAAGTCGGACAGTTAAAAGAGGAGTTGTGCACATATGGCGGCACTACTCCTCTTTTTGCGCTTTTCTCCATTTTTGATAATCTAAAAATTCACGAAATTGTTTTTTTGATACCCCGGATGTCATTGCATCGCGAACTAATTTCTCCCATTCACTATCTAATTGACCATCGTATTCGGTTTCATGTTTTTCATCAAGTAAAGTATGAACCGAGACGTCCAGAACAGCGGAGACTTTTTCGAGAAATTGAATGGAGGGGTTCGTCTGTAAATTTCGTTCTATTGAGCTTAAATAAGACTTCGCTACCCCAGCTTTTTCAGCTAGTTCTGATAGTGAGTAGCCTTTTTCTTTTCGGTATTGTTTAATACGCTGGCCAATCAATGTCATCACCTTCCTTGTGATATTATAGCACATTCAGAAAGGATTTACGGTATGACTTCTGGCTGCCTGGACATGTTGAGAAGACTTTTTATTCGAAAGCAGGTATTTGCGTATTTCTTCTAGGCTGATATTTGCTTTTTGGGCTTCTAATATCAGCTCAACCCATTCCTTATCTAATTGCGAAAATTCCATTTTTGCATTTTTCATGCATTTTCTCCTCCTAAAATACTTGTTTATGTATTTCAGCCAATCCGCCCATGACCTTTTCTTTACATGTCTGGAAGTGATTCATCGCATGCGAAACGCCAGAAATTTTTTCTATATACTTTTATTATAATATAGAATTTCCAGAAAAAACGGGAAAGGTGTCGAATGGATAACGCTTACCCAGAAAAATTACTTTGCAGGAAAAATAAACCGCCGTTTTCGATCTGAATGTGAATTTTCGGCTGATATAAGGCTTTCAGCGCTTGTTTTTCCAAATGGTATTCCTCAGGTTTTTCCTCTGTCTGCTCATAAAACTGATCGAGCAGCCTGAGGTCCTTTTTCCATCTGGCGATCGCGCTGTCAGCCCAGGCTGACGGCTCTTTGGCGGCAGCGTCTTTTAAGTAATGCTCCATCCTTTTAATCCCGCTTTCCGGCTTAATCATCGGCGATATGGTAAAGCAATAGTCTGATATTTGCGAGGTCAGCGGAAGCGGTGCAAGCTTCTGCTGAAACCCTTCTATAATGGTTCCAGAAACAAGATGCAGGCCTAAAGACAAAAGTCTGTCTTTTTTCATGTCGGATTGGTATGAAATCACTACATTTAATCCAAGCCAGGGCTGAAGCGGAACTCTGGCTCCGGCTGATACAATTTTCTCATATATTCTTGTAAATCTCCCATTTTGTTTAACTGCTTGAAAGATTTGAAAGAGGCGCGGGGCTCCAAAGTAAATAAATTCGCCGTCCATATCCTCCGGAGCCGTTTCTTTATCAGTGATGAACGTAATCTTCATCGGGTTCGGTTCGCCGCCCGTTTTTTCACGCCAATGCCAATAAAACGGGCGGTTCATAATTTGTTTGTCCATCTCGACCGTCAACTGAACCGTCATAAAACCCGGCCCGTGTTCTGTAATCGGACAGTGGTTCGCTTCAAAAAAGCGCAGTAAAAATTCGTGAACCTCCTGCTGTCTCATGTCGCGCTTCCTCCTTTTAGATTAAGATCCTTTTTTTCTGGCGGGCTTTCCCGTACCGTACGACAGAAAAGAGGTGAGATTGTCCATTTTGATTCTCATTTCTTCCTCTGTCAGCGAATGGCATAAAATATCATGCAAATGGTCTTCGAAATTGCTCACTTTGATTTTTGTTAAGATGTCATCTAATTCTCCGACGACATTTTCAAATAAATGAATTTTGTCATACAGAAGTTTTAAGATATGCTCTTCCACCGTATGTTTTGTCGCCATATTGTAGATATGGACATCTCTTTCCTGACCGAGTCTGTGAATCCTTCCGATTCTTTGTTCAAGCCGCATCGGGTTCCACGGGAGGTCATAATTGATTATATGGTTGCAGAATTGCAGGTTGATCCCTTCGCCTCCGGCTTCTGTAGCGATCAGCACTTGCACTTTGCTGCGGAAGAGGTCCTTCATCCAGTCTTTTTTTCCGCGTTTAAATCCGCCTCTGAACGGAACGGAGCTTATGCCGTTCTGCTGAAGGAACCATTGCAGGTAAATCTGTGTCGCCCTGTATTCAGTGAAAATAATGACTTTATCATTAATCTTTTGGATCAAGTCAACAACTTGAATCGCTTTTGAGTTTTGCGTGACTTGATTAATGCGGTCCATTAAATTAGCGATTGTCTGATCATCGAATGCGGGCGCTTGTTTGTCTTTTTGGTCAAGCATTTTTTTGAGCGTCATATACACGGCTTCCCTGCTTGAACAGCACTCTCTTTGCAGCGTCATAATGGAAAATGCGCTTGCGGGCTTTTCCGTGCCGTTTTTCAGTGCGACGATGTCATCGTAAAGCGCCTGTTCCGTCGGTGAAAAGGTGATCGGCACTGTTTCCACATGGCGCTTCGTCCATGTAAGGCCGGTGTCGCTCCGCGTGTTGCGGATCATCACCTTATTGACGAGCTCTTTCAAATGCTCATGAGCGTCAATCCCGTCCTTCCGATTGAAGGTTTCTTGAAATCCGCTTTCGTTTCCTAAATGGCCGGGTTTTAACAGTGACACTAAATTGAAGATTTCTTCGATTCGGTTTTGAATCGGTGTCGCCGTCAGAAGCAGGCAGTATTTCTTCACAAGACTTCTCGCAAATTCATAATTTTTCGTTTTGCTGTTTTTGAGCTTGTGCGCCTCGTCAATAATGACGAGATCATACGGAATAGAAAGCACAATGTCTTTGTGAGGCGAGCGTTTGGCCGTATCAATAGAAGAAACGACGATATCGCACTGTTCCCACACATAGCTTTTTTTCTGTTCAACAGCGGGTATTAAAAACTTCTCCTGAAGCTCTTTCACCCACTGGGAAACGAGTGATGCCGGCACAAGAATCAGGATTTTTTTGGCCAGCCCGCGAATCATATATTCTTTTAAAATCAGGCCCGCTTCCACCGTTTTTCCGAGCCCCACTTCATCAGCCAAAATTGCCTTGCCGTTCATTTTTTCAACGACTTTCTGCGCGACTTCAAGCTGATGGGGAAGCGGAGTGAAATCGGGAAGGTATAAAGGAGCCCTCAAACCTTCAAATTCAGGAATGGCAAGGGTCTGCTGGACTTCAGCCGACAGTTTGTACATCTCCCAATTTGACCAGGGACCGTCCGTTTTCAGCCGCTCAGAAAACTCTCCCGGCCAGTTTGCATCAAATATGATCTCTGCTGTCATATGTAACAAAACCGCCTTTCTTTTAAAAAACTGATTTATCATAATTTTTGTTGCCGGACGTAAGTGAGGGTGGTAGGATATAAGTAATGATTTCACTAAAAGATATTGCTTTAGTATGTCCATAAAATTGGTAAATATGAGCGGATGACAGCAAGGGGAGAGACTCGGACGAAAGATGGGCGTCCGGGCGCCGAAGGAGCAAACTGCGAGTGAATCTCTCAGGCAAAAGAACTCTTGCTCGACGCAACTCTGGAGAGTGTCTGCGTTTAGAAGAAGCAGGCCACCAAAGGGGACGTCTTTATGATATGTTCATAAAGTAAACTTTCAGGTGCCGGGACAGAGAAACCTTCATTTTCATGAGGTGTTTCTCTGTCCTTTTTTATATGTTTTTACAATGCGCCAATGACTGAAGGGGGAAGATGATGCTGAAACGAACACCGCTTTATGACGTGTATAAAGAATACGGCGGAAAAACAATTGATTTTGGAGGATGGGAGCTGCCGGTTCAATTTTCTTCTATTAAAGAGGAGCATGAAGCCGTCCGCACAAAAGCGGGCCTGTTTGATGTGTCCCATATGGGGGAAGTCGAAGTATCCGGTAAAGACGCCCTGTCTTTTCTCCAAAAAATGATGACAAATGACGTTGCCGATTTAAAGCCGGGAAACGCGCTCTATACCGCCATGTGTTATCCTGACGGCGGTACGGTCGATGACTTGCTGATCTATCAGAAAAGCGAGAGCTGCTATCTGCTCGTGATTAACGCGTCTAATATTGAAAAAGACATCGCTTGGCTGACGGAACATACGGAAGGCGATGTCACGCTGACGAATCAGTCTGACGGGATTTCACTGCTTGCTGTTCAGGGGCCGAATGCTCAGTCGGTTCTTACGAAGCTGACTGAATGTGATTTGTCCTCCTTAAAGCCGTTTACATTTATTGACGAGGCGGACGTTGCCGGACGTCAAGTCCTGCTTTCAAGAACAGGCTATACCGGTGAAGACGGATTTGAGTTATATTGCCGCAATGAAGATGCGGTTCATCTATTTAAGGAGATACTTGCAGCGGGAGAGCATGAAGGCCTCGTTCCGTGCGGCCTCGGCGCCCGTGATACGCTGAGATTTGAAGCGAAGCTTGCTTTATACGGTCAGGAATTGACGAAAGATATTACACCGATTGAAGCCGGAATCGGATTTGCCGTGAAACACAAGAAAGATTCCGATTTTTTTGGGAAATCAGTATTGCGCGAACAGAAAGAAAAAGGAGCCCCGCGAAAGCTGGTCGGACTTGAGATGATTGAAAAAGGGATTCCGAGACACGGGTACGCCGTGAAAAAAGACGGTGTTCCGATCGGTGAAGTCACGACAGGCACGCAATCTCCGACTTTAAAGAAAAATATCGGCCTTGCCTTAATCAAAACGGAATTCAGTGAAGTCGGAACGGAAGTAGAAGTGGAAATCCGTAAAAAAACGGTAAAAGCGAAGATTGTCCGCACACCGTTTTATAAACGTCCAAAACAGAGCTGAAAAAGGAGAGTCATATGAAGCATCGATATTTGCCCGCGACAGAACAGGATAAAAAAGAAATGCTGAAAGCCATCGGCGCAGAAACAATTGATGAACTGTTTGCCGATATTCCGGAAAATGTACGGTTTCAAAAAGACTACCGCATTAAACAAGCAAAGTCAGAAACTGAGCTGACGAGAGAGCTGACGAAGCTTGCGGCGAAAAATAAAGACGCTGTTACATATGCATCTTTTCTGGGCGCAGGAGTGTACGATCACTACCAGCCGGTTATCGTCGATCATGTGATATCCCGATCAGAGTTTTACACGGCATATACACCTTACCAGCCTGAAATCTCACAAGGAGAGCTGCAGGCGATTTTTGAATTTCAAACGATGATCTGTGAATTAACGGGAATGGATATCGCAAACTCCTCTATGTACGACGGGGGAACGGCGCTGGCGGAAGCGGCGATGCTTGCGTCGGGCCATACGAAAAAGAAAAAAATCGTCATTTCCGCAGCCGTTCATCCGGAATCGCGGGATGTTTTGAAAACATACGCAAAGGGCCAATATATTGAGGTTGTAGAGGTGCCTGCGAAAAACGGCGTCACAGATCTTGAAGCATTGGAACATGCCATTTGTGATGAAACGGCCGCCGTGATCGTCCAATATCCGAACTTCTTCGGACAAATCGAGCCGTTAAAGGACATTGAGCCGCTTGCACATAAAGGAAACAGCCAGCTGATTGTTTCTTCAAACCCGCTCGCGCTCGGTATTTTGAGACCGCCCGGGGCATACGGAGCTGATATCGTCGTCGGGGACGCGCAGCCTTTCGGCATACCTGCGGCGTTCGGCGGCCCGCACTGCGGCTATTTTGCAGTAACGAAAAAACTGATGAGAAAGGTGCCGGGCCGGCTTGTCGGCCAAACGGAGGATGAAAACGGGCGAAGAGGTTTTGTTCTCACTCTTCAGGCGCGCGAGCAGCATATCAGAAGAGACAAAGCCACGTCTAACATTTGTTCAAATCAGGCGCTGAATGCTTTAGCGGCTTCAGTCGCGATGACGGCGCTCGGAAAAAACGGCGTCAAAGACATGGCCCGCCAAAATATATTGAAAGCTGATTACGCGAGACGCCAAGCGGAAAAAGCCGGCTTACACGTAGCATTTGATGGCCCGATATTTAATGAATTTGCCGTCAGGCTGAATCTTCCCGTCAAGGAAGCAAACCGGCGGCTCCTGCAAGACGGCATCATCGGCGGATATGACTTAGGCCTTGCGTATCCGGAACTGAATCAGCATATGCTCATTGCCGTCACAGAGCTGAGAACAAAAGAAGAGATCGATTCGCTTATTGCGGGATTGGGGGATCAACATGAATAATCAAGATCAGGCGCTTATTTTTGAAATGTCCCGCGAAGGGCGTGTCGGTTACAGCCTTCCGGAGCTTGATGTGCCGGAAACAGAGCTTGAAAGCCTTCTTCCCGGTGGCTATATCCGCGATGAAGACGCAAAGCTGCCGGAAGTATCAGAGCTTGATATTATGCGGCATTATACCGCTCTTTCTAGGAGAAACCACGGAGTTGATTCAGGCTTTTATCCGCTCGGCTCCTGTACGATGAAATACAATCCGAAATTAAATGAAAAAATCGCCCGGATCGCAGGTTTTTCCGCGATTCATCCGCTTCAGGACGAGGATACTGTTCAGGGGGCGCTTGAGCTTTTATACGATTTAAGCGGACACTTGGAGGAGATTACGGGCATGGACGAGGTGACGCTGCAGCCTGCGGCGGGCGCTCACGGCGAATGGACCGGCCTGATGATGATCCGCGCCTATCACGAAGCGCGGGGAGACTTCGGACGGACGAAGGTGATTGTCCCTGATTCAGCCCACGGCACGAATCCGGCATCCGCCACGGTCGCCGGTTTTGAAACGATTACCGTCAAGTCAAATGAGCACGGGCTGGTTGACATTGAAGATTTGAAAAGAGCGGTAAATGAAGAAACAGCGGCGCTGATGCTGACGAATCCGAACACCCTCGGGTTATTTGAGGAAAACATTACGGAAATGGCTGAAATCGTCCATCAGGCCGGCGGAAAGCTTTATTATGACGGAGCGAATTTAAATGCCGTTTTAAGTAAAGCAAGACCGGGAGATATGGGATTTGACGTCGTTCACCTTAATCTGCATAAAACATTTACCGGGCCGCACGGCGGGGGAGGACCTGGCTCAGGGCCGGTCGGAGTGAAAAAAGAATTCATTCCGTATCTGCCGAAACCCGTTCTCACGAAAAAAGAGGGCCGTTTGACTTTTGACTATGACCGGCCGCAGTCGATCGGGCGCGTAAAACCTTATTACGGCAACTTCGGCATTAATGTCAGAGCCTACACGTATATCCGTTCCATGGGGCCTGACGGCTTAAAAGCCGTGACCGAAAACGCGGTTTTAAATGCAAATTATATGATGAGAAGACTCGCGCCTTATTATGATCTCCCGTATGACCGTCATTGCAAGCATGAATTTGTGTTATCGGGAAGAAGGCAGAAAAAGCTTGGCGTACGAACGCTTGATATTGCCAAACGGCTTTTGGATTTCGGCTATCATCCGCCGACTGTGTATTTTCCTCTCAATGTTGAAGAAAGCATCATGATCGAACCGACGGAAACGGAATCAAAGGAAACGCTTGATGCGTTTATAGATGCCATGGTTCAAATTGCGCGGGAAGCGGAGGAATCGCCTGAAATCGTTCAGGAGGCGCCGCATACAACAGTTGTCAAAAGAATGGATGAAACCAAGGCGGCAAGAAAGCCGGTTTTAAAGTACGAACATACACCTCGCGTCAGCCGCTGACACGGTGTAAAAAAAGAGCTTCCGTATAAAACGGACAGCTCTTTTTTATGATTAGTTTTTTGCTTTAATTTTTCCGCCCCATTTTTTAAATCCGCCTTTCAGGTTGTAAATGTCTTTACAGCCGTGTTTGCGGAGCGTCTGTGCCGCGCGTCCGCTGCGGACATTGTTTTGGCAGTACAGATAAACGGGTTTATCAGGACGGATTTCACTTTTGCGCTGTTTCAGCTGTGACAGCGGAATGTTGCGCGCGCCGAGAATATGGCCGCCTTCAAATTCATTCGGTTCACGGACGTCAATCAGCTGCGCTTTTCTGTAGCCCGCGCGGAATTCCTCTTCCGTAAGTGTTTTCATTAAACGCTGCTGGTAAAAATACGACACGATCATATAAACGATAAACGCCGCAACAATAATTAAAGCAATCATATTAGACAATGCGATTCTACTCCTTTAGCTTATAAAATAAAACCCTGCTTCCTGAAAACAAGGCTTACCGGACGTTTTGGGACAAATACTATTATAGTAAAGCATGAAGCGATTGTCATCCTTAATGAAACGAAATATTTTTCATTTTCAATGCAGTTTGTTAAACTGATTTTATTAAAACGATAAAGAAGGGTTCAGTGTATGGAAAAAGAAACATGGCGGTTTATTGACTCAGGGAATGAAAGCCCGGCATTTAACATGGCGCTGGATGAAGCGCTTTTATATTGGCACAGCCAAAAAAAAATTCCTCCGGTGATCCGTTTTTACGGCTGGAATCCGGCAACTTTGTCTGTCGGGTATTTTCAAAATATTAAGAAGGAAATTAACTTTGACGCAGTACATAAACACGGCCTCGGGTTTGTCAGAAGACCGACAGGCGGACGGGGTGTTCTGCATGATAAAGAATTGACATACAGCGTAATCGTTTCAGAGGATCACCCGGAAATGCCGGCCACGGTGACAGAGGCGTACCGGGTGATTTCAGAAGGTATTCTGCAGGGATTCAGAAACCTTGGACTTGATGCCTGCTTTGCGATTCCGCGAACGGAGAAAGAAAAAGAAAGCTTGAAAAATCCGCGCTCGTCCGTCTGCTTTGATGCGCCTTCGTGGTATGAACTGGTCGTCGAAGGACGGAAAGTTGCCGGAAGCGCACAGACACGCCAAAAAGGCGTCATTCTTCAGCACGGTTCCATCCTGCTTGACATTGATGAGGATAAGCTGTTTGATCTGTTTTTATATCCGAGCGACAGAGTCCGTGAGCGCATGCAGCGGAATTTCAAAAACAAAGCGGTAGCCATCAACGCCTTAGCGCCGAAACGGGTAACGATGGATGAGGCCAGAATCGCTTTTAAAGCCGGTTTTGAGGAAGGGCTGAACATTCATCTTGAGCCTTACACACTCACGTCTGAGGAGCTTGCATTTGTCAATGAGCTGGCTGAGACGAAATACGCGTCTGATGAATGGAATTATAAGCGCTGATAAGGCTTGACAGACCGGAAGCATCCTTGTTTTTTCATGACCGTTAGTGTAAACTTGTAATGGTTTATAAAGTTAAGGTGCTTTTTGGGAGGGTTACTTATGACAACACCAAGTATGGAAGATTATATTGAACAGATTTATATGCTGATAGAAGAAAAAGGATATGCACGGGTTTCTGATATTGCGGAAGCTTTGGCAGTCCACCCCTCCTCTGTAACGAAAATGGTTCAAAAACTAGATAAAGACGAGTATTTGATTTATGAAAAATATCGCGGGCTCGTATTGACGTCAAAAGGCAAAAAGATCGGCAAACGGCTCGTATACAGACACGAATTGCTTGAGCAGTTTTTAAGAATCATTGGTGTTGATGAAGAGAAGATTTACAATGATGTTGAAGGAATCGAACATCATCTGAGCTGGAACAGCATTGACCGCATCGGCGACCTCGTTCAGTATTTTGAAGATGACGAAAGCCGGAAAAAAGAATTGAAATCCGTACAGAAAAAAACCGAAAATCCCGGTGAATAAAGGGCAGCCCGAAATGGGGCGCCCTTTTTTTAATGTCTTCATTCTTTGGTCTATTTCGCCCAGCCGTTTCTTAAAATAATAATACACCTTGAGATGGAAGGGAGAGGGCGCGCTATGCAGATTGACGGCGTATTTTCGGGCGGGGGGATAAAAGGGGTGGCGCTTGCCGGCGCTTATGAAGCGCTGGAAGAAAAGGGCTTTCGCTTTGAAAGGCTCGCCGGAACAAGCGCCGGCGCAATTATTGCCGCATTTATCGCTGCGGGCTATACGAGCAGAGAGGTTCATTCCATCATAGATGAGGTGGACGGAAGGCAATTGCTTGATCAGAGATACTCATTCCTCCCGCTGAAAATCCTGCGGTGGGTGTCGATATATTGGCGCCTCGGACTATACAGAGGCGATATGCTGGAAAAATGGATTGCGGATAAATTAAAAGCGAAGGGCATCATCGCGTTCGGCGATTTGAAAAAAGGCTCGCTCCGTCTCATCGCTTCAGATCTGACGAACGGAACGATGATCGTGCTTCCTGACGATCTTCCCCGCTACGGATTAAATCCGGAGATGTTCCCGGTTGCCAGAGCCGTCAGAATGAGCTGCAGTATTCCTTATTTTTTTGAACCGATAAAACTGAAGACCGAAAAAGGCACCTCGACGGTCGTTGACGGCGGCGTGTTAAGCAATTTCCCGATTTGGCTGTATTCAAAAGAACGCAAACGGCCGGTTATCGGAATTTCGCTTTCGCCCAACGAAAAAGAGCGCCCGAAAAAATCAATCCGCAACGCTTTTGAGCTGTTCGGGGCTTTGTTTGAAACGATGAAAGACGCTCATGATGCCAGGCATATCGCGACAAAGTACGAACAGAATATTATTTTTATTCCGGTGGAACATGTGATGGCGACGGAGTTTCATCTCACACCGCAAAAAAAACTAGCTCTCATTGAGCTAGGAAAAAGCAGAACAGAGCAATTTTTGAAGCAATGGAGCTATTAAAAAAGCGCTCTGTTTTTCTTTTTATTCTTTTTACCTTCTATGACGGTAAGCTGGGTCTGGCTTTTTTTCTTAAGAATCATCGGCTTCGGTCTGCTGCTGCTCGGCACGCTCCGCAAATGGCTGACCCGGCCTCTGTGTCCGGCGCGGTGCTTCGCTTTTTGCTCCTTCATTCGGAGCCGCGATTGTCTGGCCGCTTTTCTGAAAGCGGTTCCGTCACGGCCGGTGCGGCGGTTCAGGACCGTCCTCACGATAAAATAAATAATGATGCCTGCGATAATAACGGTGATCGCTCTTGAAATCATCTGCCCGGGGTTGGTTACCGCCGCATAAATGAAACCGAATGCGCCAAGCGCTATTAATACAGCAAAAAAAGGTTGTACACGATGATTCATAACTGCCCACCTCCAAAATAATAACGGTAACGGTTCAGATTACGTTGTGAGACGGCTTTTCGCTCTGTTCTGAAATGTCTTCCAGTCTGAGAAGCTCGTTAAAGCTTTCTATGGCAACCTCGACCTGGTCATCCGCCGGTTCCTTTGTCGTTAAAAGCTGCAGCCACAGGCCGGGATAACCGAGCACTTTCAAAACGGGGATATTCCGCACTCTGTTCGTCAGCTGGAGCACTTCAAAGGAGATGCCGAGAACGACAGGTATAAGCGCAATCCTGTCTAAAATCCGCACCCAAAGCGGATCTGTCGGAACGAGTAAATAGACGAACATGCCGACAATGATCGTAAATAAAATAAAGCTTGAACCGCAACGGTAATGAAGCCGTGACTGTTTCTGAACATTTTCTATTGTAATTGGCAAATTCTGTTCATAACAGTTTATGACCTTATGTTCGGCTCCATGATATTGAAACACTCTTTTAATTAACGGCGTCATTGATAAAAAATAAATGTAGCCGAGAAGCAGAATCAGCTTAAACAGACTTTCGATTCCGATCTGCGCGGCGTCTGAGGAAAATACGGGCCTTACAAGCTCCGCTAAGAAGACCGGGACGAGCGTGAAAACGAATTTACTGAACAAAAACGACAGAACGCCGATCACCGCCAGGCTGAAAAACATCGATAAGCCCGAACCTTTCTTATCTTCCTGCTCCAGCTTGGCGTCATCTTGAGGATCAAGCCCGTAACGTTCGCTGGAAAAGTTTAAATGCTTTGTGCCGTTGGCGCTCGCCTCAATGATGGCGACGATTCCCCGCAAAAAAGGAATCTTTTTTAAAGCCGAAAGCTTGGCGTTCGGCACTCTCGGAAGCTTGAAAAAATCAATGCTTCCGTCATTCCTGCGGATGGCGGTAACATAATTTTTTCTGCCGCCGAACATGACTCCTTCAACGACAGCCTGCCCGCCGTATGCAGGGGGCGTTTTTTGTTTGGACATTGTTTATCAACCTGCCTGTTTTCTTAGGATTTACTAACCATTTCCTTTCACTCTATTGTACAGGAAACTGCGGTAAACCTCTAGTTAGACAGCCGGAAAATCAATGCTTTTTCTACATGCAGTATACCCCGTTTTTTTAGAATTTACTCATTGAATGAAAATATGGCGCAGCTTTTTATGACTTTTCAATTTTGGGGCAGTCTATGACTGGAGGTGCCATGATGACAAGCGAAAAACATTCAGAACAGGAAGAAAAAAAGAAGCAGGATGATGATCAGCAGCCTGTTTCATTTACCGGCAGAATTTGCGGTATCGGATTTGCCGGCGGTGTATTTTGGAGTTTGATCGGCTATCTCGGGTATGTCTTTCATTTTTCAGAGATCAGCCCCAACATGATTCTCCAGCCGTTTATGATCGGAGAATGGAAAAAACAATGGGTCGGCACGATGGTCAGCATCGTTGTCATCGGGTTGATTTCAATTGCCGGAGCGTTCATTTATTTCGTGTGCCTGAAGCGTTTTAAAACCATGTGGCCGGGAATGGTGTACGGCATCATTTTATGGTGTGCGGTTTTTTTCTTATTCAATCCGATTTTCGAAGATGTGAAATCCGTCACTGAATTGAAATCAGATACAATCGTGACGACGCTTTGCCTTTACATTCTGTACGGTTTGTTTGTCGGCTACTCAATTTCCTTCAACTACAATGAACTTACGTCAGACAAGCTTGCAAGGGCGCTTGGCAACAAGTGAATAAGTGTATAATCCCTGTCCGGTATGGTAAAATGTTCACGAGAAGTGAACATTTTTTATGCTGAAAACCGAGCGGGGATGCTCCCGCGTTGTCAGGCGGCAGTCAAGAATCGGCGAGGAGGAGAAAGGGAATGAAACTTGAGAAATTGCGAAATCTTTTCGGTCAGCTGGATATAGACGGAATATTGGTGACAAGCTCCGCCAATCTGCAGTATATGACGGGATTTACGGGTTCGTCAGGCCTTGCGGTCATATCGAAAGAACGTGCGGCATTTATCACGGATTTCCGTTACACCGAGCAGGCGAAGACGCAAGTGAAGGGTTTTGACATTATCGAGCACGGCGGAAGCTTAATCCAAACGGCTGCGGATACGATTCTTGAGTACGGCATTAAAAAACTCGGCTTCGAGCAAAACAGCATGACGTACGGAACATATGCATCCTACCAAGCTGTGCTGCAGGAAGCGGAGATGGTTCCCGTCGCGGATTCCGTTGAAAAGTTGCGCTTGATTAAGTCAAGTGAAGAGATTAAGATATTAGAGGAAGCTGCGAAGATTGCGGATGATGCGTTTGAACATATTCTGACGTTTATCAAACCAGGCATCTCAGAGATTTCAGTTGCAAACGAGCTTGAATTTTATATGAGACGTCAAGGAGCAGACGGCTCTTCCTTTGATATGATCGTCGCCTCGGGAGTCAGATCCAGCCTTCCCCACGGAGTGGCAAGCGGCAAATTGATTGAAAAGGGAGACTTGGTCACGCTCGATTTCGGCGCTTATTATAAAGGCTATTGTTCTGATATCACACGCACCGTCGCGGTCGGAGAGCCAAGTGATAAACTGAAAGAGATTTATCAGGTCGTATACGATGCCCAAGCGCTTGGTGTCCTGCATATTAAACCCGGCATGACGGGAAAAGAAGCGGACGCCCTGACGAGGGATCACATCACCGCAAAAGGCTACGGACAGTATTTCGGCCATTCGACAGGACACGGGTTCGGAATGGAAGTCCATGAATCACCGGGGCTGTCTTTCAGGTCATCGGCCGTTCTTGAGCCGGGCATGGCGGTAACGGTCGAGCCGGGCATATACATACCGGATGTTGGGGGCGCAAGAATCGAAGATGATATCATCATCACTGAGGACGGCAACCGGACAATTACGCATTCCCCAAAAGAATTAATTATTTTGTGATCGGAATATAGGAGGACATCAAACATGATTTCAGTTAACGATTTTCGTACAGGACTAACGATTGAAGTAGACGGCGGCATTTGGCGCGTCGTTGACTTCCAGCACGTAAAGCCGGGAAAAGGAGCGGCATTTGTCCGTTCTAAATTGCGTAACCTGCGCACGGGCGCTATTCAGGAGAAAACATTCCGTGCAGGTGAAAAAGTCGCGAAAGCGCAAATCGAAACAAAAACGATGCAGTATCTTTATGCCAACGGCGATCAGCACGTGTTCATGGATACAAGCTCATATGAACAGCTTGAATTGAACGAAAACCAAATCGAAGAAGAATTAAAATATCTTCTGGAAAATATGTCTGTGCACATCATGATGTATCAGTCTGAAACGCTCGGTATTGAACTGCCGAACACAGTTGAACTGAAAGTTGTTGAAACTGAGCCGGGAATTAAAGGCGACACGGCGTCAGGCGGCACAAAACCTGCCAAAACGGAAACAGGTCTTGTCGTAAACGTACCGTTCTTCGTGAACGAAGGCGATACGCTAGTTGTAAATACATCAGACGGCTCTTACGTGTCAAGAGCGTAGTCAAAGACTTTCGGAGTCTGCTCCTTTTACGGGGCAGGCTTTTTTTGCGTTCTGCCTCAGAATCTTTCTTCTATATGAAAATAGTGAGACTACTTCCGTCAGCTAGAGCATATAGTGTAACAAAATGCTTGAAGTTGGGGGATTGCAATGAAATTTTTGTTTGGTTCAATCAATTCTACTGTTTTAACGATGGCCGGTTTACGAGTTTTGTCCTCGCTCATTGAATTATCGGCCGCTATTATCATGCTTTTGACAAACGACATCAGAAAAGCGGTTGTGGTGAATAGTATTTTGGCAATCGTCGGCCCGCTGATCTTTATCATCACGATGACGATCGGCATTTATCAGATTGCCGGACAGCTCTCATATGCAAAATTAATATTGATTTTTGCGGGAGTGGTGCTGATTTTAGCCGGTGTGCATAAATAGAGGGCCGGGGTGTCATAAAGTCTGTCCCGGATCATACATTTTAAAGAAGCCAATCGGTAAAAAAGGAGGAGACTCTATTGAATGAAATTACAGAGGTTCTCCCTGAATTATTGAGAGATGCCATCTCCGCCGTGCCCGAAGAAGCGAGGCGGGATACAGAAGAAATCAGAATCCGCGTCGACAGGCCGGTTGAACTGATCCGAAAAGGACAACCTTTGTATTTGTCATATGTGTGCACGGCCGGCGACGCACAGCTGATCCTCAGCCGGCTCAGCAATTACAGTATGTACACGCTGGAAGAAGAGCTGAAAAAAGGATACATCACAATCAGAGGAGGCCACCGTGTGGGGCTGGCCGGAAGAGTCATCGTCGAAAACGGAGCCGTCAAAGGACTCCGGGATATTACTTCTTTTAATATCCGAATCGCCCGGGAGAAGCTGGGGATCGCAGAACCGCTCATTCCTTTCTTATGGAAAGAAAACTGGCTGAACACGCTGATCATCGGGCCTCCGCAAACGGGGAAAACGACCTTGCTTCGTGATTTGGCCCGGCTTTCCAGCACCGGATCAAAACGCATCCCGGCGAAAAAGACAGGTATCGTAGATGAACGGTCGGAAATTGCCGGCTGCCTGCGGGGCATTCCCCAGCACAGTTTCGGCCGCAGAATCGATGTCCTTGATGCTTGTCCGAAGGCGGAAGGGCTGATGATGATGATTCGCTCTATGAGTCCTGATGTCATAATTGTGGATGAAATCGGGAGAATGGAAGACTCACAAGCGCTGCTGGAGGCGCTCCATGCGGGCGTATCCGTTATCGTATCTGCGCACGGGTGGAATATGAAAGACTTGGTAAAGAGGCCGTCGCTGAAAATGCTTTGGGAGGAAAACGTGTTTGACCGGTATGTTGAACTGTCAAGGCGCCGCGGTCCGGGAACGATCAGCAGGATGTACGGAAAGGACGGGGAACCTGTTCCGCATGCTGAAAGCGTGATGACATGCTGAAGCTTTTGGGTGCCGTGTTTATTCTGACAGCGACGACTTGGACGGGATTTGAGATCGCCAAAATGTATATTGAAAGGCCGAGGCAGATCCGCCAGCTGCGCGCGGCGCTCCAATCGCTTGAAGCGGAAATCATGTTCGGGCATACACCGCTGCATACCGCCTCGGGACAAATTGCCGCACAGCTTTCCAAACCTGTATCGTTACTGTTTCAAGCTTTCAGCAGAAGGCTTGAGCAGGGAAGTGATTCCGCCAAAACGGCTTGGGAACAGAGCTTGAAACATAACTGGCCTTCCATGGCGATGAAAAAAAGCGAATATGATGTGCTGAAGCAATTCGGAGAGACGCTCGGGCTCCATGACCGTGTTTCTCAGCAGAAACATATCAAGCTTGCGCTTACACATTTGGAAGCGGCGGAAGCGGATGCCGGACGGGCGCAGGCGAAAAATGAAAAAATGGTGAAAAGCTTAGGATTTTTAGCCGGACTGTTACTCATTCTTCTATTGATGTAAACATGAGGGGAGCAAACATAAAATGGGAGTCGACGTAAATGTCATTTTTCAAATCGCCGGAGTCGGTATCGTGGTTGCGTTTCTGCACACCATACTTGATCAAATGGGAAAAAAAGAATACGCCCAGTGGGTGACGCTGCTTGGCTTTATCTATATTTTATTTATGGTGGCGACGATTGTCGATGACCTGTTCAAAAAGATCAAAGCTGTGTTTCTATTCCAAGGATAGGGGGGCTTACAGATTGAGATTGTTCAAATTGTAGGTTTAGGCCTGATCGCCACATTTCTCTCCCTGATCGTAAAAGAACAGAAACCGACTTTCGCGTTTATGATTGTCGTCTTCAGCGGCTGCGTGATCTTTCTTTATCTCATCGACCAGATTTACGACATTATCAGAATGATAGAAAAAATAGCCGTCAATGCAAATGTCAATATGGTCTATGTGGAAACCATTTTAAAAATTATCGGCATCGCCTACATCGCTGAATTCGGAGCGCAGCTTACAAAGGATGCGGGCCAGGGAGCGATTGCTTCGAAAATAGAGCTGGCCGGAAAAATTTTGATACTGGTAATGGCCGTGCCGATACTCACCGTCATTATTGAAACGATTCTCGGACTTATTCCTTCATGATCATAAATAAAATGGAAAGGGGGGCACAAAAAATGAAGCGCTTTCGGTGGGCGGGAGCTTTTTTGTTCATCCTCTTATTTTTTCAGACTGAATGTGTACAAGCTGCCGGAACAGACGGTGCGTCGCAGGAAACCGCAGTTCACCAAGAATCCGCTGATGAAGTGGCGAAAAAGCAGGCCGAAGCGCTGAAAACAGAAGGCATCGGAAAGTTTTGGGACGACATCATGACAGAATACGGCGGTCTTCTGCCTGAAAGCCAAAAGGGAAGCATCATCGACTTTATTAACGGTGAAAAAACGTTCTCACCGGAGGCATGGCTGAAGGCTTTATTTTCATACTTGTTTCATGAAGTGCTCGCAAACGGAAAGCTTCTGGGAACTTTGATTCTTCTTACCATTTTTTGTGTCATTCTGCAGCTCCTGCAAAATGCGTTCCAGCAGAGCACCGTCAGCAAAGTGGCTTATGCAATCGTCTACATGGTGCTGATTATTCTCGCTTTAAACAGCTTTCATGTTGCCGTTAATTATGCCAGTGAAGCGATCCAGACGATGACAAGCTTCATTCTCGCGCTCATCCCGCTTTTACTTGCGCTTTTGGCGTCTTCCGGGGGAGCCGTCTCCGCAGCTTTTTTTCACCCCGTTATTTTATTTCTGATGAATACGAGCGGCCTTCTCATTCAAAACATCGTCATGCCGCTTATCTTCCTGTCAGCGATTTTAAGTATCGTCAGCACGATGACGGATCAATATAAAGTCACGCAGCTTGCCAATCTGCTCAGAAATATCGCGATCGGCGCGCTTGCCGTATTCCTCACCGTGTTTCTCGGCGTCATCTCCGTACAGGGGGCTTCGGCTGCCGTGACGGACGGGATTACGCTCAGGACTGCAAAATTTATAACAGGCAATTTTATTCCCGTGCTCGGCCGGATGTTTACGGATGCGACGGATACGGTCATCAGCGCCTCGCTCCTATTAAAAAACACTGTGGGAATCCTCGGAGTCGGAATTTTGATCTGCATCTCCGCGTTTCCGGCGATCAAAGTGCTCTCGCTCGCTTTTATTTATAAGCTCGCGGCCGCTATTTTGCAGCCGCTCGGAGGCGGGCCCGTCATTACGTGTCTCGGTGTCATCAGCAGAAGCGTACTGTATATTTTCGCGGCGCTCGCCATTGTCTCTCTCATGTTTTTCCTCAGCATCACAGTCATTATTACAGCAGGCAACCTCACCATGATGATGAAATAAAGGAGGCCCATTGGATATGAGCTTTTTAACAGAATGGCTGACAAGCATTATTTTATTTATCTTATTCGCCATCGTCATCGACATGCTGCTGCCCAGCTCCAGTATGCAAAAATACGCAAAGATGGTTGTCAGCCTGCTGTTAATCATTGTCATGCTCAACCCGATATTCAAACTTTTCAAAACAGACCCGGAAATCATCTTCGATTATTTGACAAAACAAGAGCAATCTCAATCCGCTGATATAAAAAATCAAATCAAATCAGAAAAAAAAGAAATACAAGCATCAAACCGCGCATATGTTTTAGAAGAAATGGCTGTCCAACTAAAAAAGAAAGCGGAGGAGATGTTCAGTCATGACGAATACAAAATAGACGACATCCGCCTTGCAGCGGAAGAACAGGTTCGTTCAGAAGAAGATGTAAAAACGATCAGCGTGTATATGGCCCCATCTTCTGAAAAAACCGTGCAAACCGTCGCACCGATCGACATCCGCACAGACCGCAAATACGAACCGGAAGGCGCAGCCGACAAAAAAGAGGCCGCAGACATCAAAGAAAAACTTGCGGATATATGGGAAATCGGCAGTGAGAAAATTACGGTTTATATGGAAGGCGGGGAGAAAAACGGCCATGAATAAAAACGGACTATGGACCATACTCAAAAAACAGCTGATGATCGGACAGGCGAAAGACGGAGAAAAACCAAAACTGACAAAATATCATTACTTTCTGTTCGTGTTTGTGCTCGGGGTATCTTTTATGCTGGTCAGCCAGCTGTTCTCTTCACCGGAGAAAACCGGGAAGGACCAAACGGCGCAGACCGTCATGTCCGGCCGAACGGAAGACAAAAGCGGGCAAAAAAGCGCACCCGTTTTTAAGGCATCGAAAGACAGCAGCGCCAAAACCACAATTGATGATTACGAAAGAAACTATGAAAACCAGCTGAAAGAAATCCTTGAAACGATTATCGGCGTGGAGGATGTCTCAATTGTCGTAAACGTAGACGCAACATCTTTGAAAGTGTTTGAGAAAAACAAAACGAAAAAAGACACCACCACTGAAGAAACCGATAAAGAAGGCGGCAAAAGAAGCGTAACCGATCAAACCTCTGAAGAACAAATTGTCATGATTCGAAACGGGGACCAGGAAACCCCGGTCGTCGTCCAGACGAAAAAGCCCGATATCCGCGGTGTACTCGTTGTCGCTCAGGGAGTGGACAACGTTCAAATAAAAAAAACCATCATTGATGCCGTCACAAGGGTGCTTGATGTTCCGAGCTACCGTGTAGCGGTTGCCCCTAAAAAAATCAAGGAGGATTCATAAATCATGCTGAAAAAACAAACGGTTTGGCTTTTAACAATGCTCAGTCTCGTCGTGGTATTAAGTGTTTATTATATTATGTCGCCGGAAAGCAAAAATGCCGTGCAGATGAAAAGCGAAAAAAGCAGCGGAGAAGTCGCCACTGAAAAAACGCCGGCTCCTGAAACGAAAGATAAGAGCGGAAGCGGTACGGAAAAAGAAGACGGAACAAAAGGAACGAAAGATTCTAAAGGCACAAAAGAGGATAAAGAAACATCAGCCGAAGCATCGGACAAAGACGGATCGGTCGCCACAGAAACAGCTGATGAAAACTTATTTACCGCATACCGTATGGAACTTGAAGACGCGAGAAGCAAAGAGAGGGAACAGTTAAACAGCATTGTTTCAAGCGATGATGCGACCGCAAAGGAAAAAAGCGAAGCCTACGATAAAATGACGGCGCTGAGCAATGCTGAGGGGACGGAAAAACAGCTGGAAACGCTGATTAAAACACAAGGCTACAAAGATGCGCTCGTGGATGCTGAAGGAGACAAAATCAACATTACTGTCATGTCTGACAAACATTCAAACGCAAAAGCTTCCGCTATCATTGACCTGGTGGAAAAAGAAATCAAGACGATGAAAGACGTCGCCGTCACGTTTGAACCGACAAAGTAAGAGACCTGAAAAGCCCGCACCCGCTGCGGGCTTTTCTGATGTCATTTTAGATCAGTGTTGAATTTACACAAGCGCTCCTGTAAGATAAACATAGTATGTACTTTTAGTAGCAACCCATAAATTTCTATTTTTTATACATAGGAGTGGAAACTGATGTTAAAAATCAACGAAATTCATGAACTGATAAAAAGAATCGATGAATCTTCCATCGACGAATTTGTTTACGAAATTGAAGGCGTAAGCCTCAAACTGAAAAAAAATGAAGCGCCGGCAGTGAATGTAACGGGACAAGCCCAAGCCGTTCCCGCCGCTTACGCACCTGCTCCGCAGGCTGCAAAACCGGAAGCGCGTGAAGCCGCTCCTGCTCAGGAAGCGCCGAAACAAGACGAAAACCTGCACAAAATTACGTCTCCGATGGTCGGAACGTTTTATGCTTCTTCATCGCCGGAAGCCGGCCCTTACGTAAACCAAGGTTCAAAAGTGAGCGAAAATACAGTTGTTTGTATCGTAGAAGCAATGAAACTCTTTAACGAGATTGAAGCCGAAGTAAAAGGAGAAATCGTTGAAGTGTTAGTTGAAAACGGCCAGCTGGTCGAATACGGACAACCTCTATTTCTTGTAAAAGCTGAGTAAGGAGACCTGCTATTATGATTAAAAAGCTATTGATCGCCAACCGAGGAGAAATCGCCGTCAGAATCATCCGGGCCTGCAAAGAGATGGGCATTGAAACTGTAGCCGTTTATTCTGAGGCAGATAAAGACGCCCTGCATGTCCAAATGGCCGATGAGGCTTTTTGTATCGGGCCGAAAACATCGAAAGAGAGCTATTTAAATGTAACGAACATCGTCAGCGTCGCAAAGCTGACCGGCACGGATGCGATTCATCCGGGATACGGGTTTTTAGCTGAAAACGCCGACTTTGCCGAGCTGTGCGAGGAATTAAACGTAACGTTTGTCGGCCCTACGGCTGACGCCATTTCAAAAATGGGAACAAAAGATATCGCGCGCGACACGATGCAGCTGGCGGGCGTGCCGATTGTGCCCGGTTCAAAAGGAATCATAAAAAATACGGAAGAAGCGGTTTCGCTTGCAGGTGAAATTGGGTATCCTGTCATTATAAAAGCCACTGCGGGCGGAGGCGGAAAAGGCATCCGGGTCGCACGCACAGAAGAAGAACTGATCAAAGGCATTGAGATTACCCAGCAGGAAGCCGCTACGGCATTCGGAAATCCGGGTGTGTACATCGAGAAGTACATAGAAGATTTCCGCCATGTTGAAATTCAGGTGCTTGCGGATAATTACGGAAACACGATCCATCTCGGAGAGCGTGACTGTTCTATCCAAAGACGTCTGCAAAAACTTCTTGAAGAGTCACCGTCACCTGCGCTTGATTCTGAAATCAGGGAGCAGATGGGTGAAGCAGCGGTAAAAGCAGCGAAGGCCGTCGGTTACACGGGAGCCGGCACAGTAGAATTCATTTATGACTACAGAGAACAGCGCTACTACTTCATGGAAATGAACACGCGTATTCAAGTAGAGCACCCTGTCACAGAAATGGTGACGGGAACGGATCTGATCAAAGAACAGATCAAAGTGGCATCCGGACAGGAGCTTTCGCTCAGACAGGAAGACGTTGAATTTAACGGCTGGGCGATTGAATGCCGCATCAACGCTGAAAATCCTGCGAAAAACTTCATGCCTTCACCCGGTAAAATTAACATGTACCTGCCGCCGGGCGGACTCGGTGTACGCGTGGATTCAGCCGCATATCCCGGCTACTCGATCCCGCCGTACTATGACAGTATGATTGCTAAAGTCATCACATACGGAACAACGCGTGATGAGGCAGTCGCACGGATGAAACGCGCGCTGAGCGAATTCGTGATTGAAGGTATTGAAACGACGATCCCGTTCCATTTGAAACTGCTTGAACACGAAACATTTGTCAGCGGAGAGTTTAATACAAAGTTTTTAGAAACATATGATGTAATGGGCTCATAATTTTTGCGGGAGGTGAATTGAATGGAAGACAACAGTGTGCTTAAAATGGATCATGATGAGGCTCATTTAGGCAAGGTTGAAATTGCTCCTGAGGTCATTGAAGTCATTGCCGGCATCGCCGCTTCCGAAGTTGAAGGAGTTGCTGAAATGCGCGGCAATTTCGCCACGGGCGTCGTAGAACGCTTCGGCAAAATCAATCACGGCAAAGGCGTAAAGGTCGATTTAGCCGATGACGGGATTACCATAGACGTCTATTGCGTCGTTCAATTCGGGATCTCGATCCCGAAAGTGGCGGCAAGCGTTCAGGAGAATATCCGCCAAACCTTATTAAACATGACGTCTCTGACCATTAATGAAATCAATATTCATATCGTCGGCATTCAATTTGACACGAAAGCCCAAGAAGTCGAAATCGACGAAGAAATGTAATGAGCGTATAAAAACCAAGGGGATGGGCAGCCCTTTGGTTTTTTATACGTTTCCCGTCATTTCAGGCATGAAGAAAGCCGGCTTACAAACGGCAGCCGAGTTTCTTCATGCTGTGAAATCCGAATGAAATTAATACAGTTTGTGAAAATATTCGGCATTAGGGTGAAAAAACCTAAATTTCGACATGCGATTGAGAAAAAAATATGTTATGATCTCTTTAAGCTTAACGACAAGCGGATAAAGCGGATCTGAAGGAGAAAGAAAATGAAAAGAAGAACAGCTAGAGAAAAAGCTTTGCAGGCACTTTTTCAGATTGATGTCAGCGATATTGCACCGAACGATGCCATTGAGCACGCGCTTGATGGTGAAAAAACAGATGCCTTCTTTGAACAGCTGGTGTACGGAGTGATCGAACATCAGGTTCAGCTTGATGAAATGATTTCCGGCCATCTCGTCAATTGGAAGCTTGACCGGATTGCAAACGTAGACCGCGCGATCCTGCGTCTGGCGGTGTATGAAATGGTTTATTCTGACGACATTCCTGCTAACGTGTCATTAAACGAAGCGATCGAGCTGGCAAAACGGTTCGGCGACGATAAAGCTGCAAAATTCGTAAACGGGGTTCTTTCTAACATTAAAACTGATATCGAATCATAGGAGGAAAGAAAATGACTGCAACAATCATCGACGGAAAAGAAACGGCTAAAGAAAAACGCGAACAATTGGCAAAAGAAGTAGAAGAGCTGAAAGCACAAGGCGTAGTGCCTGGCTTGGCGGTCATTTTAATCGGAGACGATCCCGCTTCTGTTTCATATGTGACAGGCAAGAAAAAAGCCGCTGAAACAATGGGAATGAAATTTAAGCTTGACCGCTTTGACTCAAGCTTAACCGAGGCGGAGCTTTTAACAGTGATTGATCAGTATAATCAAAATCCGGAATTCCACGGCATTCTCGTCCAGCTGCCGCTCCCGGATCATATTTCTGAAAAAGCCGTAATCGAGCGGATCTCCCCTGATAAGGATGTTGACGGTTTCCACCCTCTCAACGTCGGGAAAATGCTGCTTGGCGAAGATACATTTCTTCCATGCACGCCGCACGGAATTGTCGAGTTATTGAAAAAGACGAACGTAGATCTTTCCGGCAAAGAAGTTGTTGTAGTCGGACGAAGCAATATTGTCGGTAAACCGGTCGGCCAGCTGCTGCTGAACGAAAACGCGACCGTCACATATTGCCATTCCCGCACGAAAAATATGTCTGAGCATACGAAAAAAGCAGATATTCTTGTGGTAGCGGTCGGTAAAGCGAACTTCATCAAAGCCGATCAAATCAAAGAGGGCGCCATTGTCATTGATGTCGGCGTCAACCGTCTCGAAAACGGAAAACTCTGCGGAGACGTTCAGTTTGATGAAGCGAAAGAAAAAGCATCTTTCATTACGCCGGTGCCGGGCGGAGTAGGTCCGATGACCATCACAATGCTTGCGCATAATACTGTTAAATCTGCCAGACGTACGTTATCATAGATAACCGGAGACAGTCACAAAAAGTGTGACAATGAGCACGATACCCGCTTCTTAAGGCTCCTTTCAGCCAGAGCGGGTTTTCTTAGTTTAGGGCAAAAAGCCTTTATGAAAGGAGTGCAGGATGTGAGTGAAGCGGCATATGTCACGGTTTCCGCGCTGACCAAATACATTAAACGAAAATTCGATGTGGACCCTCATCTTGAAGACATTTGGATTAAGGGTGAGCTCTCCAATGTTAAAATCCATACGAGAGGCCACATTTATTTTACATTAAAAGATGAGCATGCCCGCATGCAGGCCGTCATGTTTCAGAGGCAAAGTTCGAGGCTTGCGTTTAAGCCCGAAGACGGGATGAAGGTCATCGTAAGAGGCGGCATCTCCGTCTATGAACCGAGCGGAAGCTATCAGCTGTACGCGAAAGAAATGCAGCCGGACGGTGTGGGGGCGCTCTACTTAGCATATGAAGAATTAAAGAAAAAACTTGCCGGCGAAGGGTTGTTCGATGACCGGCATAAGCAGGCCATCCCCGCTTTTCCGGCCACGATCGGGGTCGTCACGTCACCGACGGGAGCAGCCGTCAGAGACGTTATTACCACACTCAAAAGAAGATACCCCCTTGTGAAAGTCATTGTGCTTCCCGCGCTCGTTCAAGGTGAAAATGCCAGCAGATCGATTGTGAAGCGCATTGAAGAAGCCAATGCACAAAAAATGTGTGACGTCCTGATCGTCGGAAGGGGAGGGGGCTCGATCGAAGAATTGTGGGCATTTAACGAAGAAATCGTGGCCCGGGCGATTTTTGCTTCCGCCATTCCGATTATATCAGCCGTCGGACATGAAACAGATTTTACAATCAGTGATTTCGTCGCGGATATCCGGGCGGCAACGCCGACAGGAGCGGCAGAAATCGCCGTCCCCCACACGACGGACTTAATGGAACGGACAAAAACGGCGGAAGTCCGCCTGACAAGAGCGATGCAGCAGCATATCAGCAAGAAAAAAGAACGGATTCAATCGCTCCAGTCATCCTACGCGTTCCGTTTTCCGAAACGATTGTACACCCAAAAGGAACAGCAGTTTGACCTTTTGTATCAGCAGTTCCAATCACAGCTCACAGGGCTTACGGACATGAAACAAAGGCAGCTGGAGCGAAATACGTACAGATTAACGGCGCTCCACCCTGAAACCCAGCTGAAACAGGCGAAAAAACGGTACGAGGAGCGCTCAAATCAGCTCGCCCGAAGCATGAATGTCCAGCTGAAGCAGCTTCATTCGCAGTTTCAGACGGTTCTTGGTAAACTGAATGCATTAAGTCCCCTTCAGGTGATGGAGAGAGGATACAGTCTGGCCTATAAAGACAAAGAGCTGATCAAAAGCGTTGATCAAGTGGAACAAAATGATACGCTAGAAGTAAAGATGACAGACGGCGTTCTGACGTGTGAAGTATTGCAAAAGAGAGGCGAACGAAAATGACAGAAACCAAAAAAAGTGAAGAGCTGACATTTGAAGAGGCGATGAAAGGCCTTGAAGGCATTGTGGCAAAGCTTGAAGAAGGAGACGTGCCGCTGGAGCAGGCGATTAATTATTTTCAGGAAGGGATGGCCCTTTCAAAAATGTGCCATGAAAAGCTTCAGCATGTCGAAAAGCAAATGGACTTTATTTTAAAAGATAACGGAGAACTTGCACCTTTCAGCGTTCAGGAGGAAGACGAAGGTGACAAATAAACTGGACGCATTTTTAGCATCGCGCAAACAACTGATTGAACAGCAGCTTTCTTTGTATACAGAACGGCTTGCGATGCCGGAAACCCTCAAAAAATCTATGCTGTATTCTTTGGAAGCGGGCGGTAAGAGGCTGCGCCCCCTCGTCGTCTTAGCCGTTCTGAATGCTTACGGAAAAGATGAAAAGGACGGGATTCCGGTCGGATGCGCTGTCGAAATGATTCATACGTATTCTTTAATCCATGATGATCTGCCTTGCATGGACGATGATGATCTGCGCCGGGGAAAGCCCACAAACCATAAAGTCTTCGGAGAAGCGGCAGCCGTATTGGCCGGAGACGGGCTTCTGACAGAAAGCTTTAAATTGATCACATCCCACGTGTCTGAGGCGGTTTCAGCAGAAAAACGGCTCCGTCTCGTCGATGAGCTGATCAGTGCGGCGGGAACGGAAGGAATGGTCGGCGGGCAGGCTGCCGACATGGAAGCGGAACAAAAGCGGATAACGCTTGAGGAGCTGGAATCCATCCACGAGCGGAAAACGGCCAAGCTCCTCGGTTTTTCCGTGACGGCGGGCGCCATTTTGGCAGATGCGCCGGAGGATGAAGTAGAAAAGCTCCGTTTGTTCAGCAGCCATATCGGCATCGGGTTTCAAATCAGAGACGACATCCTTGATATTGAAGGTCATGAGGAGAAGATCGGCAAACCGGTCGGCTCAGACACGACGAATGAAAAGTCAACGTATCCGTCGCTTTTAACGCTTGAAGGCGCGAAAGAAAAGCTTGCGTATCATATCAGCGAGGCGAAACAGATCATCAGCGGCCTTTCCCTTCAGAAAGAATTGCTGCATGACCTCTGTGATTTAATCGCGGCGAGAGATCATTAAAAACGGTCCTGATTTGAAGGGGCTGCTGCTCCTATGGTAAAATGTAAGCAGTTTCGATGAAAATACAAAGGGAGTCTTTTTCTTTTTTCAAAAAGACACTGTTTAATTTGCAGAAATTCATGCTGAAAGTGAGTTGATCCGCTTTGGATCTTTTATCAATACAGGACCCGTCATTTCTTAAAAAGATGTCAATTGAACAGCTGGAAGAGCTGAGTGAGGAGATCCGCAATTTCCTCATCACATCGCTGTCTGCTTCTGGCGGCCATATCGGGCCGAACCTCGGGGTTGTCGAGCTGACAATTGCGCTTCACAAAGAATTTGACAGTCCGAAAGATAAATTTTTATGGGATGTCGGACATCAGTCCTATGTTCATAAACTGTTAACCGGACGCGGCAAGGAGTTTGAGACCTTGCGCCAATATAAAGGGCTTTGCGGTTTCCCGAAACGCAGCGAAAGCGAACATGACGTATGGGAAACAGGCCACAGCTCAACCTCGCTCTCAGGCGCGATGGGAATGGCTGCCGCCCGTGATATTAAAGGATCGAAAGAATATATCATCCCGATTATCGGAGACGGCGCTTTAACCGGAGGAATGGCGCTTGAAGCGCTGAACCATATCGGTGATGAGAAAAAAGACATGATCGTCATCCTGAATGATAATGAGATGAGCATTGCGCCGAACGTCGGGGCGATTCATTCTATGCTGGGACGGCTTCGCACGGCCGGCAAATATCAATGGGTAAAAGACGAGCTTGAATATTTATTTAAGCGCATCCCGGCCGTCGGCGGAAAATTGGCCGCCACAGCGGAACGGATAAAAGACAGTTTGAAATATATGCTTGTGTCAGGCATGTTTTTTGAAGAGCTGGGCTTTACGTATTTAGGCCCGGTTGACGGTCATTCTTACCACGAACTGTTTGAAAACCTGCAATACGCCAAAAAAACGAAAGGCCCTGTCCTTTTACATGTCATTACGAAAAAGGGCAAAGGCTATAAACCGGCTGAGACCGACACAATCGGCACATGGCACGGAACGGGGCCGTACAAAATCAATACGGGTGATTTCGTCAAGCCGAAAGCCGCGGCGCCTTCATGGAGCGGACTTGTCAGCGGCACCGTGCAGGAGCTGGCGCGTGAGGATGACAGAATTGTCGCCATTACACCGGCCATGCCGGTCGGCTCCAAACTGGAAGGGTTTGCGAAAGAATTCCCTGAACGCATGTTTGATGTCGGAATCGCAGAACAGCATGCGGCGACAATGGCGGCTGGAATGGCGCTCCAAGGCATGAAGCCGTTTCTTGCGATTTATTCGACCTTTTTGCAGCGGGCGTACGATCAGGTCGTCCATGACATCTGCCGTCAAAACGCGAATGTATTTATCGGCATTGACCGCGCCGGTTTGGTCGGCGCTGACGGGGAGACGCATCAAGGCGTTTTTGACATCGCCTTTTTGCGGCATATACCGAACCTCGTTTTAATGATGCCGAAGGATGAAAATGAAGGCCGCCATATGGTCAATACAGCCCTTTCCTACGAGGAAGGTCCGATTGCGATGCGCTTCCCGCGCGGAAACGGACTCGGCGTAAAGATGGATAAAGAGCTGAAAACCATTCCGATCGGAACATGGGAAGTGCTCCGTCCCGGAAAAGACGCGGTCATTTTAACATTCGGTACGACCATTGAAATGGCGCTGGAAGCGGCTGAAGAACTGCAAAAAGAAGGCCTGTCTGTGCGTGTCGTGAATGCGCGGTTCATAAAACCGATTGATCAACAAATGATGAAGGCCATTCTTAATGAAGGTCTGCCGATTTTAACGATAGAAGAAGCCGTGCTTGAAGGCGGATTCGGCAGCACGATTCTCGAATTCGCTCATGACCTCGGCATGTATCATACACCGATTGACAGAATGGGCATCCCAGACCGGTTTATTGAGCACGGCAGCGTAACCGCCCTGCTTGAAGAAATCGGTCTCACGAAGGCTGAGGTTATGAACCGGATAAAACTGCTGATGCCCCCGAAGACACATAAAGGAATTGGATCATGACAGCAAAAAAAGAACGATTAGATGTACTTCTTGTAGAAAAAGGCCTTGCGGAAACGCGGGAAAAAGCGAAACGCGCCATTATGGCGGGCATCGTATACTCAAATGAAAACCGATTGGACAAACCGGGTGAAAAAATCGCCCGGGATCTTCCGTTAACGGTAAAAGGAAACCCTCTTAAATACGTCAGCAGAGGCGGATTAAAGCTTGAAAAAGCCTTGGAAGTGTTTCCTGTCTCGGTAAAAGGCAAAACGATGATTGACATCGGCTCGTCTACAGGGGGATTCACGGATTGCGCCCTCCAAAACGGAGCCGAGCGGTCCTACGCAGTGGATGTCGGCTATAATCAGCTTGCTTGGAAGCTCAGACAGGACGAGAGGGTCGTCGTCATGGAACGGACGAATTTCCGCTATTCCGAGCCTTCCGATTTCACAGAGGGTTTGCCGGAATTTGCGACAATCGATGTTTCTTTCATCTCACTCCGCCTCATTCTGCCGGTTTTAAAAACGCTGCTTGTACCGGGGAGCGATTGTATTGCACTGGTAAAGCCGCAATTTGAAGCCGGACGGGAATCCGTCGGAAAAAAAGGCATTGTCAGAGATCCCGGCGTTCATACTGACGTTCTCCGCCGCATGAATCAATTTGCCGCTTCTGAAGGATATACAGTGAAAGGACTGTCCTTCTCACCGATTACAGGGGGAGACGGCAATATTGAGTTTCTGCTTCATTTGGAATGGGGCGGAGAAGACGGAAACGGCGCTGAACTGCCGGAAGAAGACATTCTCCGTACCGTCCGCGAAGCACATGAAACATTAAAAGCCAAAAAGACAGATGTACCGGAATAATAGGGGGCTATTATTCCTTTTTTCTGCCATCATGTACTTTTTATCAAGAAGCGGTTAACATAATGACAAGAACAGCTTGAAAACAGAGGTGCTTACATGACAAAAGGCCAAAGGCATATAAAAATCAGAGAGCTTATTACAAGCCATGAGATTGAAACGCAGGATGACTTAGTTGACATGCTGAGAGAAGAAGGATATAAGGTAACCCAGGCGACTGTCTCCAGAGACATTAAAGAGCTGCATCTCGTAAAGGTGCCGACGAACAACGGCTCCTACAAATACAGCCTGCCGGCGGATCAGCGGTTCAATCCGCTGTCAAAACTGAAGCGTTCATTAATGGATGCGTTCGTAAAAATTGACTCAGCAAGCCATATGATCGTATTAAAAACGATGCCGGGGAATGCTCAGGCAATCGGCGCTCTGATGGATAATCTCGAATGGGAAGAAATCATGGGCACGATCTGCGGAGATGACACGATCTTAATCATCTGCAGGACGCCTGAAGATACGGAAGGCGTTCAAAGCCGTCTTTTGGAGCTGCTGTAGCGTAATTATCAGATAAAAGGTGGAATGCTGTTTGTTAGCTGAACTATCAATAAAAAACTTTGCCATTATAGAGGAACTGACGATTTCGTTTGAACGGGGGCTCACCGTCCTGACGGGAGAAACAGGGGCCGGCAAGTCAATTATTATAGACGCCGTTTCCCTATTAGTCGGCGGCCGCGGCTCGTCTGAATTTGTCCGTTACGGTGAAACAAAGGCCGAGCTTGAAGGACTGTTTCTTTTGGACAGCGGTCATCCCGTTTTTGATGTATGCCGTGAGCAGGGAATAGACGCATCTGATGACATGATTGTCATGAGAAGGGACATCAATGCCGGAGGAAAAAGCGTCTGCCGTGTCAACGGAAAATTAGTGACGATTGCGGCTTTAAGGGAAATCGGCAGACTTTTATTAGATATTCACGGACAGCATGATAACCAGCTGTTAATGGAGGACGATAAACACTTGGAGCTTTTGGACAGGTTTGCGGGCGCTGAGGCCGAATCCGCGCTTCAGGCTTACCATGAAGGCTATGAGCGTTATATGAAGCTGCTCAAAAAAGTGAAGAAGCTGTCAGAAAGCGAGCAGGAAATGGCGCATCGGTTAGACCTGATTCAATTTCAGCTTGAAGAAATCGAGTCGGCGAAGCTTGAATTGAATGAAGACGAACTTCTTCAGGAAGAGCGGAAGCAGATATCCAACTTTGAAAAAATTTATGAATCATTGCAAAACGCCTATAATGCGCTCCGCAGCGAGCAGGGGGGGCTTGACTGGGTCGGAATGGCCTCTGCCCAGCTTGAAGATATTTCGGATATCAATGAACCGCTGCAAAAGCTGTCAGAAAGTGTGTCAAGTTCCTATTATCTGCTGGAGGATGCAACCTTTCAGATGCGCAATCTGTTAGATGATCTGGAATATGACCCGGAACGGCTGAATTTTATTGAAACCCGTTTAAATGAGATCAAACAGCTGAAGCGCAAATACGGAGCGACGGTAGAAGACATTTTGGAATACGGCTCCAAAATAGAAGAGGAAATCGATCAAATCGAGAACCGCGACAGCCACCTTGAAGCGCTGAAGAAGGAATTGGAGTCGGTCGGCAAAGATGTGGCCGTAGAAGCCGCCAATTTATCAAAAATCAGAAAAGCTTGGGCTAAAAAACTGGCGGAAGCGATTCATCAGGAATTAAAAAGTCTGTATATGGGCAAATCAACGTTTGATACGGAATTTCTCGTGAAAACCGATCCGTCAGCCAGTGAAGCACCGGTTGTTAACGGGCAGCCTGTGCAGCTTACCCAAAAGGGGATTGACCTTGTGAAGTTTTTAATTTCAACAAACACCGGTGAGCCTTTAAAACCGCTGTCAAAGGTCGCTTCCGGAGGCGAGCTTTCAAGGGTGATGCTGGCGATGAAGAGTATTTTTTCTTCCCAGCAGGATGTCACCTCCATCATCTTT
The DNA here is from genome assembly GCF_053613335.1 of Bacillus sp. LR--39. Taxonomy (NCBI): domain Bacteria; kingdom Bacillati; phylum Bacillota; class Bacilli; order Caryophanales; family Bacillaceae; genus Bacillus; species Bacillus sp. LR--39. Next base: position 518,030 of record NZ_JBSIOT010000001.1, read on the forward strand.
GACGAAGTGGACACCGGTGTAAGCGGGCGGGTTGCCCAAGCCATCGCGGAAAAAATCCATAAAGTATCGACCGGTTCACAGGTGCTCTGCATTACACACCTGCCGCAGGTTGCCGCCATGGCGGATACACACCTTCTGATCGCAAAAGAATTCAAAGACGGCCGGACGACAACGCATGTCACGCCGCTTTCCAAACAGGACAAGGTAGCGGAAATCGGCCGCATGATTGCGGGCGTTGAAGTGACCGATCTGACAAAACGGCATGCACAAGAGCTTCTAAAACAGGCCGGACAGGTAAAAACGACAGGATAAGCTGCTGATACAGGCAGCTTATTTTTTTGTTCCATTTCTCTAACAGTGTATCCAATGTTTTTCTTCGTATGCCGGTTATAAATCAAGCGCAGGAAGGCAAAAGTATAGATGTAGCAGAAAAAGAAAGTGGTGTGGGATAGGAGCGAGGAGAGTGAAGGAATGAATGCACGATAACATGAGGAAAGCAATAGGTGTAATTCTCCTTGTTTCTTTACTAAGTGTAGGCTTTTTTAAGCCATTTAAAGAATATTTACTGATACCGTCAGAAATGAGCGTCTTTGAAAACCAGACACAGGCCGTTCCGGTCAATGCATCAATAAGCGCTGAAAAGGGCGAATTATCAGAAGCCTTTACGCTGAAAGAAGAGCACGGCCATGCAAACATAACAGGGCAAACACAAGGCCGGTCAGAAGTAGTATATGATCTTGCCGGGTTTCCCATTAAAAAAACAAAAGTGCGTGTCCTTCCAGAATTGAAGGTCATTCCGGGCGGACAGTCCATCGGTGTAAAACTGCATTCAGTCGGTGTTTTGGTCGTCGGTTTTCACCAGGTGATGACAAAGGATGGGAAAAAGTCTCCGGGAGAACAAGCGGGAATTGAATCTGGCGACATCATTATTAAAATGAACGGACATAAAATTGAAAAAATGAGCGACATCGCTCCGTTTATTCAAAAAGCGGGCAAAACCGGTGAATCTTTGGATTTATTGGTGAAACGCGATAAGCAAAAAATCAAAACAAAGCTGATTCCGACAAAGGACGAAGCCGAGGGGAAATATCGAATCGGCCTTTATATCCGCGATTCGGCAGCCGGCATCGGCACCATGACATTTTTTGAACCGAAAACAAAAAAATACGGCGCATTGGGCCACGTCATCTCTGATATGGATACAAAAAAACCGATTGTTGTAGAAGACGGAGAAATCGTCCGTTCAACTGTAACATCGATTGAAAAAGGAAAAGGCGGCAATCCCGGCGAAAAACTGGCAAGGTTTTCGTCAGAACGGAAAACGATCGGCGATATTAACCGCAACAGCCCGTTCGGCATTTTCGGGACACTGCATCAGCCGATTAAAAACAACATTTCCGACAAAGCGCTTCCGATTGCTTTGTCAAATGAAGTAAAAAAAGGACCGGCGCAAATGCTGACGGTTATTGAAAACGATAAAGTAGAGAAATTTGATATTGAAATCGTCAGCACCACGCCGCAAAAATTCCCAGCGACAAAGGGAATGGTGTTGAAAGTGACAGACCCGAAACTGCTGAAAAGAACCGGCGGAATCGTTCAGGGGATGAGCGGAAGCCCGATCATCCAGAACGGAAAGGTCGTCGGAGCCGTAACCCACGTATTTGTCAATGATCCGACAAGCGGCTACGGCGTTCATATCGAATGGATGCTGTCTGAAGCGGGTGTTGATGTTTACGGGAAAGATAAAGCAAGCTGACTGCCGGATGATCCGGCAGTTTTTTTATGTGATGCGTTCTTCACTTCTTTCCGGGATTCATGTAAAATAAGACATGAAGATTTTTCGACAAATTCACGTTTCCTGATTTGTCAAACTTAATTTTTAGTCGAAAAACCTAGAAAATGCTAGAAAAACAAAGATATACCACTATTATTGGTAAATATGGATTTTTTAAAAGGGGAAGTAGTGGTTTTGTCGAATGTAACATATAGCAGTCAAATGGGTTGCGTCCTGTTAATACATTGGGGGAGGAAGAAACGTGGAGAAAATTAAAGTTTGTGTTGCTGATGATAATCGAGAGCTTGTAAGCCTGTTGAGTGAATATATAGAGGGACAGGATGATATGGAAGTGATCGGCGTTGCTTATAACGGACAGGAATGTCTTTCGTTGTTTAAAGATAAGAATCCCGATGTGCTCGTTTTAGACATTATCATGCCGCATCTGGACGGACTTGCGGTTTTGGAGCGTCTGCGGGAATCAGAGCTCGAGAAGCAGCCGAACGTCATCATGCTGACGGCATTCGGTCAGGAAGACGTTACGAAAAAAGCCGTCGATTTAGGCGCGTCCTATTTCATCCTGAAGCCGTTTGATATGGAAAACCTTGTCGGCCATATCCGCCAGGTAAGCGGAAATGTCAGCAGTGTCACACACCGTGCGCCGTCCGCGCAAAGCAGCATTATCCGCAGCCAGCCGGAGCCAAAGCGGAAAAATCTCGATGCCAGCATTACAAGCATTATCCATGAGATCGGTGTGCCTGCCCATATCAAAGGCTATCTTTATTTGCGTGAAGCCATTTCCATGGTGTATAACGACATTGAACTCCTCGGCAGCATCACAAAAGTCCTTTATCCCGACATTGCCAAAAAATTCAACACGACCGCAAGCCGTGTAGAACGGGCCATCCGCCACGCCATTGAAGTCGCATGGAGCAGGGGAAATATTGATTCCATTTCTTCACTGTTCGGATATACGGTAAGCATGACAAAAGCAAAACCAACCAACTCGGAATTCATCGCGATGGTTGCTGACAAGCTGAGATTGGAGCATAAAGCTTCGTAACGCAAGCTTTTGGCTAGATGTCTTTTTCGCGCCTTCTATTCCGTGCATGAACGCGGAAGAGAAGGCGTTTTGAAATTTTGCTGACGAAAACAATGGAAATCACTCACGCCTTTACTTGTTCTATACATAAATGCGGGATCTATGCCGTCTACACGTATAATACCGGAGCTGATATTTTAATGATTTTGCCGTCTCTGAAATAAAAGCGGGGGACGCGGCGGCTTAATACAGATAAGACTTCGTAGCTGATCGTACCGAGCATTTCGGCAATTTCATCAACGGAAATCTCGGCTCCTTGTTGTTTACCGTAGATGACGACTTCTTCTCCTTGTTTGCCCTCATTCTCACCTAAACTGACCATGATCATATCCATTGTCACTCTCCCCGCCACCGGCACCCGTCTGCCGCGGTGCAGAATAAACCCGCGGTTGGACAGGGCGCGGGAGTAACCGTCAGCATAGCCGATCGGAATCGTCGCGATGATTTCACCCGGTTCGGCGATATATGTGGCACCATAACTGACGGTCCGGGGATCTGTCACCATGGCTTTCACATAAGCGATACGCGCCTTTAAACTTAGTGCGGGTGTGAGATCCACGAGGTTCAGTTCCTTTATCGAGGCGGACGGATATAAACCATATAAACCAATACCTAAACGGATCATGTCGGCGCTGAATTCCGGGAATGCGATAGCGGCGGCTGTATTGCACATATGCACGGTAGGCAGCGTAATGTCTTGATTTTTTAAAAAGCTGAGAAAGCTGATAAACTTTTCGTGCTGCAGCATCGTCAGCTCAGTGTCCGGTTCATCCGCTGTTGAAAAATGTGTAAAGATGCCATCCCATGACAGGTATGTACTCGACTTGAGCGCTTTCACCACTGCTAAAAGATCTTCTTCCGTACGCACACCCAGCCGGCCCATTCCGGTATCCACATTGATATGAATGGACAGCCGTTTCGAATCTGCTTCTTTTTCCAATATCCGATTCGCTTTTTTGATCCAGCTGACCTGAAACGCTGATAATGTTATGTTCCAAACGGCAGATTTTTTCACACAGCTGAGAGCTGTGAAGCCGAGCACAAGAATAGGTGCCGTAATTCCCGCTCTCCGTAACACAATTCCCTCTTCGACACTTGCGACAGCGAGCTCGCTCGCCCCGCTTTCCAGTGCCTGCCGCGCTACTTCCACAGAGCCGTGGCCATAAGCGTTCGCTTTTACGACGGCCATAATTTTAGACGTATTCGGAATATGGCGGCGGATCGCCCGTACGTTCTTTTTTATCGCATCAAGGTCAACTTCAATCCAAACTTCCCGGCAAAGTTTTTTCATCACGATTCCTTCTTTCCTTAATGAGTTTCAGTACTCATGCTTTCAATCTGCATTCTATTCACCTTGAACTGAAATCATTCAAAACAAGGGAAGGTGATCGCTGATGTTTAAAGATCAAGGTTTCAGGAAATCAGTGCGCCTGCTTTATTTATGCTGAAAGGGCTGCATGGCAGCCCTTAAATTGACTTTACAATATTCTGATCTGAAAATTGATGTTCAAACATTTTGGTGTGGCTCACAGCATTGTTTTGAATGACAATGCCGATATTTCCCCCTCCGGCACCGAAAACGGTTTTTGATGCAGTCAGCGGACTGATGGATATGGCGCCGCCAACATTGACAACTCCGTTTCCTGATACGTTGTTTATCGTAATCGGGCAACCGCTCATTCTATTTTTTCTCCTTTCTCTCACAGTCTACTAACTATATGTACGCTGTAATATGGAATAAGATTAAACAAAACGGCAAAAAGAATCCGGCTGCTGCCAGCCGGAAAGGGAGGGGAATGGAGATGTCATAGTGTTTTCGTTACATTTTGATCAGAGTATTGAGAGCTTGAAGATTGAGAGGTACTGGATTGATTCATTTGCAGGACCATCCCTGTATTTCCCCCACCTGAGCCGTAGACGGTTTTTGATACGGTTAAAGGACTTATCGAAAACGCACCGCCGACATTGACAACCCCGTTTCCGGAAAGACTGTTAATCGTAATAGGAAAACCAGCCATCATATACGGTCTCCTTTCTATTAATCTATTTACTATATGTACGCTGTGTGTAAGAAATAGGAGTAAACAAAGCGGTAAAAACTTGTGAATCAAAAAAACTGCCGGACATCCGGCAGTTTTTTTAGTCTACTTTTCAAACGGCACCCAGCCGCCTGTATTCTGGATCATTTCCCATAACGGTTCAGGAAGTCGGTATTTCTCAATTTCAGATGCTTGAATGGCTTTTTCGATTTCCTGTTCGCGGCCTTCTTTGACCAGCACCGCCCATTCGGGGTTAATCAAAATGACACGTCCCAGAGCCACCAGCGGAATTCCGCTTTCTAATACAGCAAGCGCTTCCTCCGCGGTATAGATGGAACCGACGGCCATCAGCGGCACTTTATGGCCGACGCGTTCGTTTAATAAATCCATCCGGGTCCGTGAAGTATCCGCTCCGCGGCGGGCTTTGGAATTGACATCCATCAGTGAAATATGCAGATAATCCAAGTTCTCTTCTGCAAGCGCGTCGGCGAGCATGAATGTTTCTTTCATTGTAAGCCCCGGTGTTTCCGGCTCTTCCGGTGACAGGCGGTAGCCGAGAACGAATGGATTTTCAGCGTGTGTATCAATTGCTCGTTTGACAGCGTCAACGACTGCAAGCGGGAACGCAAGGCGCTTTTCATCGCTTCCGCCCCAGCGGTCTGTGCGCCGGTTTGTTTTCGGTGAATAAAATTGGTGAATCAGGTACCCGTTTGCCCCGTGAATTTCAACACCGTCAAAGCCGGCTTCAATCGCTCTGCGTGTCGCTTCGCCGAATGCTTTCACGATGTGCTCAATTTCTTGTTCGGTGAGAGCCCGGGACGTTTGTCTCCCGTCTTCTTCTGAGCCGCTCGGACTGACGACGTCGTTGTTTGGCACGAGTTCAGGAGGGCATTCTAATCCTCCGTGGTGAATCTGCACAACGGCTTTCGCTCCTTGAGACTGGATCGCCTGAGCGAGTTTTTTCAAGCCGGGAATGTGAGAATCATCATAGATGCCGGGCTGGCCTGGAAACGCTTTGCCGTCCGGCGTTACGTTTGCACATGCCGTAATGACCATGCCCATTTCTTTTGAACGGGGAGTAATGTAGCTTAATTCACGGTCGGAAATCGTTCCGTCATCATTTGATGAATAGTGTGTCATCGGCGCGACTGAAATACGGTTTGGTATGGTGACGCCGCTTTCGAACGTAAAAGGTTCAAACAGCGGTTTATAAGTTTGCTTCATCATTTCGCCTTCTTCCTTAGGAGTTTAACTCGTCCGTATTCTAGCTTATGTTTTAATTGTGTGCAATTATTTTGCTTGTTCTTCTTCCTGAGGTTATGACCGGCTGAACCATTTAAACGAATGAAACGGTTTTCTCCGTTCCTTTTCAGGATCTTTATATCCTCCTGAAATTTGATGGCCGATCGAGCTGAATATGACAGCGGCGGCGAAGAGGAGAATGATTTTTTTCATATACATATCTTCTTTCTTATCTTTTACAAGGTTATTTATAAGCATACGCCTGTGCGAAAAAACCGTCAATTTGTTTTTATTTATTCTTTTTTCCACTTTCCTGCGGCGAATATCGTTCCGATCTGAATCACAACACTTAACAGAGCGCACACTGCCACAACTGTGTTGCTGTCCATAGAAGACACCCTCCTTTTTGTTAGGTTGATGTATCATATGACAGCTGTCTCTGTTTTGACAAAACCGTAATGCGGTGTTTCATATTTTTCAACACAAAAAGGGCGCTTTTTTAAGCGCCTTTATTTTTTTTTCAGCCGGTTCAAAGCGATTTGAACGGCGATGGCGTCATCCAGGTAGCCGATCGGAAACATGTAATCCGGAATGACGTCGGTCGCTAAAATATAATACAGAAGCGCGCTCCCGAGAATCGCGCGGTCTTCAGCCGGTGTTGATTCATCCATATACTGATGATGCATGTTTTTCAAATGATCAATAAAAGGGCCGACGCTTTCTTCATTGTCCATTTTCTTTTGAAACTCATCGCAAATCAGGCGATGGCCCTGCTGGGTTTTGGCATATTGTTCATATCTGGTCAGTTCGCGCTCAATTTGCTCCCGGGAAAAAGGCTGATCAAACATCTCGGCCATATTCAGCATATCCTGAATCGCGTGCATCGGGTCTTGCGGCGCAGCTTCTTTTTCATGGCCGATGTCTATGCCTGACGCCTCAAGCAATTCCTCCAGCGGGGTGCGGAGATGTTTTGAAAATTCCTGAAGATGCTTTAAATTGGCCTTCTGCTTGCCGTTTATAATCCGGGAGATGGTGGCCGTATCAATGTTTGTTAAGGCGCCGAGTTTTCTCATGGAGAGCGAGTGCTTATCAAGCAGTGATTTTAAAAGGGGCCCCAGTGTTTTATTTTTATTTTCTGTCAAGGGTGTCACCTCGTTTCCGCCGGAATGATGATCATTAATCAATAATTTTTGCAGAAAAGGTACCTTTTCTGTGCTGCTGAATAGGATAGTGTAGATTCAACGGCACAACATGTTGAAAAGACATCAAAGAATGGAGAGAAACGAACATGGCTTGGTTATTGATTTTAGGTTTGGCAGTGTCCTCGAGCATTGATAATTTAGGAGTGGGGATGTCATACGGCATCAGAAAAATCAAAATATCGCATGCGTCGAATATGATGATCGCTTTTATCTGTTTTGTATTCAGTTATATCGGAATTTATTTCGGCAAATGGATTTCAGCCGTTTTACCGGGCTTTCTTCCTGTATTGCTGGCGGCGTTTATTTTATCTGTCATCGGTATCCGCATCATTCTGCTGGCTGTGCCGAGAAAAACAGCGCGTGTTGGCGCGTCAGGAAAAAAAGGCCGTTTTGCCGGTCTGCTGCAAAATCCGGAGGCAGCGGATGCCGACGGTTCGGGAGAAATCGGTATATTGGAATCCATGGTTCTCGGGGTGGCCGTATCCGCAAATGCGCTGACCAACGGATTAAGCGCGGGTTTGATCGGGCTTTCTCCCGCTGCCATTTCCATTACTGCGGCGGTCGGAAGCTTTTTGACGATATGGATCGGCTGCTCGCTTGGAAAAAAAGCCGCATCATTGCGCATCGGTTCTTTTCACGTCGGACAGTTCAGCACGGTGCTGAGCGGAGTGATTATTCTCATCATTGCCGCCAATACGCTGCTCTTTTAAGTTGTCCCGTTCATTTTATGAAAAGCTCAAAATAAATATGAATGTTTCTATTCGGGAGAGCGCATGACGCGGCTCTCTTTTTTTTGCCGATCTGATATTTTTTCAAAATGAACAGAAAGTCGTCCGTTTCCGTTAAATTCTGCATATTCGGCCTTCAGACAGAACCTTTTTCATAGACTGATCAGCTTGTTTTCTTTCTAAGTTCAGGTAAACAGCAGGTCAGATAGCCTTCATTCCAAATATGGAAAAGCGCTGGAGGAATGAAGGCTCCCTTTACAAATCGGCCATTCTGTTCAAAGATAAAGCCGAATGAGAAAACGTGAGGTGATCTGTGTGAAGTCTGTCATACTTCTGATCTTCACCGCATGGCTGTTATCAGGCTGCGAGTATACCGCGGAGGCTGATGCGGCGCCGTCATTTACACAGGAAGGAACATTTATAAAAGCGGCCGGAAACGATACGATCGCGGTCGAAATTGACGGAGAAAGGCAAGAGGTGAAGGTGCCGTTCGCTAAGCGGTTTGAATGTCAGTCTCTGCCTGAACATACGGCGGTGCAAATCACCTATAAAAAAGAGAGCAACGGACAATTACGGCTTGAGGAACTGAAAAAAGAAACAGATATGTGAAAACGGGGAGGAAAAAACGTGGGTTTACTGACAAAAAGCGCTGCTGCCTTCGGTGCCGCTCTGCTTCTGCTTGCGCCGTCTGCTTATGCAGCTGAACCTTTGCAAGGGAAAACCATTTATATCGATGCCGGACATGGCGGAGAAGACAGCGGGGCCGGGGGAAATGGACTGCTTGAGAAAAACATCAATTTAGCGGTGTCAAACAAGGTGATTGCTAAATTGGAGACAGAAGGCGCAAAACCTGTAGCTTCAAGGACTGACGATACTTTTTTACGTTTGGACGAGCGGGTGGCGAAAGCAAGCGCCAGCCAATCCGATTTATTCGTCAGCCTCCATACGAATTCAGCCGTCTCAACGGCATCGGGCACGGAAACGTATTTTAATTCGACATATGAAGGAGCAGACAGCGAAAGGCTTGCTTCCGACATCCAGCAGCAGCTTGTCACGTCTTTAGGGATGAGGGACAGAGGCGTAAAAGAAGCTCCTTTTTATGTCATTACATATTCAAAGATGCCGAGTGTGCTTGCTGAATTAGGTTTTATCACAAATCCTCAAGATGCGGACAAGCTGAAAAGCGATAACGGCCAAGAGCACGCCGCAGACGCCGTTGTAAACGGAATCGAAACCTATTACAGCGGCCGGTAATTATAAAATATGTGTAAATAGCGCCCTCCTTATGTGCATAACGATTATAATAGAGAAAACCGATGACAAACACCTGAGGTGACACATATGACGAATATTTTTGCCCACCGGGGGGCGTCGGGCGACTGCCCTGAAAATACGATGCCCGCATTCAAAAAAGCGATTGAGGACGGGGCTGACGGAATCGAACTTGATGTACAGATGACAAAAGACGGCCGGATCGTGGTCATTCACGATGAAACCCTCGACCGCACAACGTCTTTGAAAGGATTTGTGAAAGATACGGCGTATGACAAAATCAGAACCGCCGATGCCGCCGGAAAATGGAAAGATTCTTTTAAAGGAGTCAGGATTCCGCTTTTGTCAGATGTGCTGCGTTTTGCGGAACGTGCTGATTTTCTGATAAACATTGAGCTGAAAAACAGTGTATTCCGTTACGAAGGAATGGAAGAAGAAGTGATTAAAAAAGTCAGATATTACGGACTGGAAAAGCGCGTTATTTTTTCTTCATTTAATCATGAGAGTCTCGCGGTTTGCCACGCCCTGGCACCTGAAATTGAACGGGCGGTGCTGACAATGGATGTACTGTACCGGCCTGAACGGTATCTTGCAGCCATTCCCGCTTCGGGTTATCATCCGAAGCTCGGTACGCCGGCGGTCAGCGCTGAAGTGATCAAACATCTTGCAAAACACCAAGCGGCGCTCCGTCCGTTCACCGTCAATCGTCCTGAGGATATGAAGCAGCTGATGAAAGCGGGAGCAGACGCAATTTTTACCGATTATCCAAAGCTGGCTGTTTCTATAAAAGAAGAATGCCGCAGCTGAGAAGACTGTTCAGACAGTCTTCTTTTTTTATGGGCGGGAAAAAGGCGGTGCACTCATAACTCGGTCAGCCGGTTCATATATTGTAACAGGGCGTTTTGTGTAAGCGTTATCTTTTATCTTATTGAAAGTGAGGCAAAATTGTGGGAAAAACGGTTATCGTCAGTGCGGCAAGAACGCCGTTCGGAAAATTCGGCGGCGCATTAAAAGAGGTAAAGGCAGCCGAGCTTGGCGGCATTGCCATAAAAGAAGCAATCAAGCGCGCCGCTATCAGTGAAAGCGAAGCGGAAGGAGCGGTGATGGGAATGGTCGTCCAGGCGGGTGCCGGGCAGATTCCGGCACGGCAGGCTGCAAGATATGCCGGGCTTCCGTGGTCCGTTCCGGCTGAAACCATTAATAAGGTCTGTGCATCAGGGCTCAGGGCCGTTACCATCTGTGATCAAATGATTCGGGCGAAAGATGCGGACGTGCTGATTGCAGGCGGAATGGAAAGCATGAGCAACATTCCGTACGCCATTCCGGCCGGCCGCTGGGGTGTGAGGATGGGGGACGGGGTGTTTCAGGATTTAATGGTTCATGACGGGCTGACCTGTGCGTTCGACCAGGTCCATATGGCTGTCCACGGAAGCACTGCGGCCAAAAAGTACGGCATTTCCCGGGATGAACAGGATCATTACGCTCTTTTGAGCCAGAAACGCGCGGCAGAGGCGGCTGAAGCGGGCAAATTGCATGAAGAAATTGTTCCCGTCACCTGGACCGGCAAAAAGGGCAAACAGCATACCGTTGAAGCGGATGAGGGGCTGCGCCCTGATACGAGCCTTGAGCAGCTTGCAGCGCTCAAGCCAATTTTTACAGCCGACGGAACGGTTACAGCCGGAAACGCTCCCGGTGTAAATGACGGGGCCGGAGCATTTGTGCTGATGTCAGAGGAAAAAGCCGCAAAGCAGCATGTCAGGCCGCTCGCAGCGATACTTGGCTTTGCGTCAGTCGGACTGGAAGCGTCCGAGCTGGCAAGCGCGCCGGGAGAGGCCATCAGCCGGCTCTTGACAAAAACCGGACTGTCCGTTGACGATATTGATTTGTTTGAAGTAAATGAAGCATTTGCGTCCGTCGTGCTGGTGAGTGAAAAAATAGCCGGGTTCAGCCGGGAAAAAGTGAATGTGAACGGAGGGGCAATCGCGTTCGGCCACCCGATCGGCGCAAGCGGAGCGAGAATCATCATGAGTTTAATATACGAATTAAAGCGTCGCGGAGGGGGTTTAGGCGTAGCTGCTATATGCAGCGGAGCGGCTCAAGGAGATGCCGTCCTGCTTGAGGTGTACTGATCAAAGGAGGGAGCGCCGGATGAAGATGAAAACAATCATGGTCGCAGGTGCGGGTCAGATGGGAGCAGGCATCGCGCAGACGGCTGCAGAAGCCGGGTTTGCCGTCAAGTTATACGATTGGGAGCCGGAAACGGTAACAAAAGGTCTTCATCGCATAAAGACAAACCTGGAGAAAGAGCAGGCAAAAGGACGGAAGTCACAGCAGGAGACAGATGCCGTTTTCAGCCGTATTTCCCCGGCAGAACTCAGAGAAGCGGAAGATGCTGATTTTATAATTGAAGCCATTGCCGAAAACAAAAAAGCAAAAGCAGAATTGTTTGACACACTAGATAAAATCTGTCCCCCTCATGCCGTATTGGCAAGCAATACGTCTTCTCTTCCCATTACAGAGCTTGCCGCGGCCACAAAAAGGCCTGAAAAAGTAATCGGCATGCATTTTATGAATCCGGTTCCTGTCATGGAGCTTGTCGAAGTCATCAGAGGACTCGCCACATCGGAAGAAACGGCGGAAACAGTAAAGCAGCTTGCCGTCCGGATGAATAAAACCCCTGTCGAAGTCAATGACTTCCCGGGCTTTATATCTAATCGCATATTAATGCCGATGATTAACGAAGCCGTTTATTGCCTTTACGAAGGAGCAGCTTCAAAGGAAGCGATTGATGCGGTGATGAAGCTCGGCATGCGGCACCCGATGGGTCCTTTAACATTAGCTGACTTCATCGGGCTGGATACGTGCCTTTCCATTATGGAGGTTCTCTATGCGGGGCTCGGAGATCCGAAATACCGCCCATGCCCTCTGCTCAGAAAATATGTCAGCGCCGGCTGGCTCGGCAAAAAAAGCGGGCGCGGTTTTTATGAGTACGGCAGATGACGTAAAGATCATGAGGGGAGACGGCAGCTATGCATTTTACAGAAGAGCACATCATGATGAGAAAAATGGTGCGTGATTTTGCCCGCAAGGAAATCGCGCCGGTGGTTGAGCTCATGGAATCAACAGATGAATTTCCGGAGCGGCTGATTAAAAAAATGGGCGAAGCGGGATTGATGGGCATTCCCGTCCCGGAAACTTACGGCGGGGCGGGTGCTGATACAACATCTTACATTTTAGCGATTCATGAAATATCAAAAGTCAGCGCGGCCGTCGGCGTCATTTTGTCCGTCCACACATCGGTAGGGACAATCCCGATTTTGCATTTCGGGACAGAAGCCCAAAAACAAGCGTATATTCCGAAGCTGGCAGCGGGCGAATATATTGGGGCATTTGCGCTTACTGAGCCTCAATCCGGATCTGATGCGGGAAGCCTGAAAACAAGAGCCGTACAAAAAGGCGGTTCATATATTCTGAACGGTTCAAAAATCTTTATTACTAACGGCGGAGCGGCAGATTTGTATCTGACATTCGCCATAACCGATCCGGGTAAGGGGAGAAAGGGGATTTCAGCGTTTATCGTTGAAAAAAACACACCCGGTTTTTCTATCGGAAAAAAAGAAAAAAAGCTCGGATTGTTAGGTTCCAATACTGTCGATTTGCAGTTTGACCAAGCGGAAATTCCGATTGAAAACCGGCTCGGCGAAGAGGGCGAAGGCTTTTCAATCGCCATGAAAAACCTTGAAGTCGGACGGATCGGCATAGCGGCTCAGGCGCTCGGGATTATCGAAGCGGCGCTCGGCTGCTCGGTGGAGTACGCCAAAACCCGCAGCCAGTTCGGCAGACCCATCGCTTCGAATCAGGCCGTTTCATTTAAATTATCTGACATGGCGACGAATGCGGAAGCTGCCAAATTATTGGTCTATCATGCTGCTGATCTGTATCAGCGAGGGCTTCCGTGCGGAAAAGAAGCATCTATGGCGAAGCAATTTGCGTCCGATGCGGCGATGAAAGCGGCGGTGGAGGCTGTGCAGATTCACGGCGGTTACGGCTATATGAAAGAGTATCCCGCGGAGCGTTTATTTCGGGATGCGAAAGTCACGCAAATTTATGAAGGAACCAATGAGATTCAAAGGCTGATTATTTCTAAGTATCTTCTTCAATAAAAAGTGCGCAAAGGAGCGAAACCATGGAATCTTATTCTCCCGGTTTAGATGGCGTCATTGCGGTGGAAACGGGGATTTCTTTCCTGGATACACAGCAGGGCAGTATTTTAATCAAAGGCCACGATCTGATTGAGCTTTCTAAAACGGCCGGCTATATGGACATTGTTCATCTCTTATTGGAAGACAGACTTCCTGATGCGAAAGAGAAGGCGGCGCTTGAAGAAGACGTTCGGCGCGGCGGACACCTTCCCGAGGAAATCTTGCACATATGCCGTCTGCTGCCCGAACATACTCACCCGATGGACGGACTGAGGACGGGTTTGTCCGCGCTTGGAGGCTTTGACAAGGACATCGATGACCGTTCATCTTCCGTAAATCAGCACCGTGTACGCGGACTGATAGGCAAAATGCCGAATCTGACGGTCAACAGCTATCGAGTCATCAACGGGCTGGAGCCTTTGGCGCCGGTCGGAACCTTATCATACAGCGCAAACTTTTTATATATGATTACCGGAAAAACGCCGTCATCTTTGGAAGAAGAAATCTTCGACAGGTCGCTTCTTTTATACAGTGAGCATGAATTGCCGAATTCAACGTTTACGGCCCGTGTCATTGCTTCGACGCAATCGGATATTTACGGCGCGCTGACCGGAGCCGTCGCCTCGCTTAAAGGAAACCTTCACGGCGGCGCGAACGAAGCGGTTATGTACATGCTTGAAGAAGCGAAGGATACAGATGGGTTTACACAATTATTAACTCGAAAACTCGCAAACAAAGAAAAAATCATGGGCTTCGGCCACCGTGTCTACATGAAAAAAATGGACCCGAGGGCGCTCATGATGAAAGAAGCGTTAAAAAAGCTGTCTGATCTTTCAGGTGATTTCCGTCTTTATCATATGTGTGAAGCCGGCGAAACCGTCATGAGGGAGAAAAAAGGCCTTTATCCGAATTTAGATTACTACGCAGCGCCGGTCTATTACATGCTCGGCATCCCGATACCGCTGTACACGCCTATATTCTTCAGCGCACGCACGGTCGGCCTGTGTGCCCACGTCATTGAACAGCACAGCCGAAACCGGCTTTTCCGCCCGCGTGTCCGCTATACCGGAGCGCGCCTATAAACAGATGAGAAAGGAAGATGAAAACATGACAGAACCCCGCCGAATGGACGCTGTAATCGAAGAGATTTCGGACTACGTGCTCCATCAGGAGATTGACAGTTCAGAAGCTTTCGCTACGGCAGGACATGTGCTTCTTGATACGATAGGCTGCGGAATTTTGGCGCTCAGCTATCCCGAATGTACAAAGCTGCTCGGCCCGATTGTCCCGGGAACCTCCGTGCCCAACGGCAGCAGAGTCCCGGGCACGCCTTTTGTTTTAGACCCGGTCACGGCTGCTTTTAATATCGGCTGTATCAACAGGTGGCTTGATTATAATGATACGTGGCTTGCGGCGGAATGGGGTCATCCGTCTGACAATCTCGGAGGCATATTGGCTTGTGCGGATTATATATCCAGAGTGCGGATTTCAGAAGGGAAAGAACCGCTTATCGTGCGCGATGTGCTTTGCGCAATGATCAAAGCGCACGAAATTCAAGGGATTCTCGCTTTGGAAAACAGCTTAAACAGAGTGGGGCTTGACCATGTGCTGTTTGTGAAAGTGGCGACTGCGGCTGTTTGCGCGCAAATGCTGGGCGGCTCAAAAGAGGAAATCAATAACGCCGTATCTCATGCCTGGATTGATAATTCAAGCCTCAGAACGTACCGTCATGCGCCGAATACCGGATCACGCAAATCATGGGCGGCCGGCGATGCGACGAGCAGAGGGGTATATTTGGCCCTTATGGCGCACAAAGGTGAAATGGGGTACCCGACGGCTCTGACCGCATCTGGGTGGGGATTTCAAGACGTATTGTTTAACCGGCAGGAAATAAAGCTTGCCCGCCCGCTTGGGTCCTATGTGATGGAGAATGTTCTGTTTAAAGTATCCTACCCGGCTGAATTCCATGCGCAGACAGCAGCGGAATGCGCGGTCCGGCTTCATCCGGAGGTGAAAGACCGCATCGAAGACATTGACAGGATCACGATTATGACGCATGAGTCGGCAATCCGGATTATCGATAAAAAAGGGCCGCTTCACAATCCGGCTGACCGGGATCACTGCCTCCAGTACATTACGGCAATCGGGCTGCTTTTCGGAGATATCACGGCGGATCATTATGAAGAGGAAACGGCGTCTGACCCGCGAATTGATACATTGCGGAGCAAAATGGAGGTGACGGAACACAAAGCGTACTCAAAAGATTACTTAGACCCGAATAAGCGATCCATATCAAATGCCGTACAGGTGCATTTTACAGACGGCACGGCTACGGGACGGATTGAATGTGAATACCCGCTCGGGCACCGGTTCCGCAGAAAAGAAGCCGTTCCGAAAATTCTTGCCAAGTTTTCAGCAAACATCAGCACTCATTTTTCGTTGAAGCAGCAGCGAAAAATCGAAGAGGCCTGCGAACATAGAGGCCGAATGCAGAAGCTCAGCGTTAGTGAATTTATGGACTTATTTCTCGTATAAAATAGGAGGGTGACAAACATGACGTGGATCGTCAGCGAGCAGTCGTCTCAAGAGGAGCTTGCAGAGCGGTTCCGTACGCTGATGACAGCGCCGGATCTACTGCAGATCCCCGGCGCCCATGATGCGATGGCCGCTCTTATCGCCAAGAAAACGGGGTTTTCGGCTCTTTATTTATCAGGCGCGGCTTACACGGCGAGCAGAGGGCTGCCCGATTTAGGGATCATCACGTCGGCGGAAATGGCTGAACGGGTTAAAGATCTGGTCCGCTCGTCTGATCTGCCCGTCCTTGTCGATATTGACACGGGTTTCGGAGGAGTGCTGAATGCCGCCCGGACGGCGAAAGAAATGTATGAAGCGCGCGCGGCCGCCGTCCAGATGGAGGATCAACGCCTGCCGAAAAAATGCGGACATCTGAATGGGAAGCAGCTCGTGCCGATTGAAGAAATGACGCAAAAAATCCAAGCGGTCAAGCGGGCCGCGCCGACTCTTCTTGTTGTTGCGAGAACAGACGCCAGACAGCAGGAAGGACTGGAGGGGGCATTAAAAAGGGCGTCCGATTATATAAAAGCGGGTGCTGACGCTGTTTTTCCGGAAGCGCTCCAATCCGAAAGTGAATTCAGAGCGTTTTCCAAACAAATCAGTGTGCCGATTCTCGCAAACATGACTGAATTCGGAAAAACGCCGTATTACAGTGCTGATGAATTTTCCGATATGGGCTGTCAGATGGTCATTTACCCGGTCACGTCACTCAGAACGGCGGCCAAGGCTTTTGAGCGTATTTTCCGCCTTCTGAAAGAAGAAGGCTCGCAAAAAGAGGGGCTTTCGGATATGCAGACGAGAAAAGAATTATATGAAACGATCGCTTACGATGACTATGAAGAACTGGATCAATCCATTGCCAAAACAATACTGCCGGACGACTGAAAAAGCCCTTTTTTTGCAAGGGCTTTTTTACAGCTTTTTTTTCCTGAACCGCGGGCTGACTTGATTGCGTTTCCGATCTCTGTACAGAATAAACCCGGCCAGAACATAAAGGCCGAACAAAAAAAACGCCAATCCGGCCGCCCCCTGAAGAAAAAGGGACGGAAACGGGGAAAACGCATGCCCGAACAATGCATCTCTCATCAGCTTAATGCCGAGCGCCGCGACAGCGCCGGGGAGGACCAGAATCAAAAGCGCAACAAGCCGGCTCATATTCAGAAAACCCCTTTACGATATGTTTTCCTTTATTGTCCAATCGAAAAAATATTTTGTCAAGAGATCAAAACGTGGTAACATAGGGGTTGTGCAAATTATTGCAACGGGAAATACAGGTGTGCAAATTTTTTCATATAAAGGGGTATCGGGATGCAGAAGGTGCTGATTATAGGTGCTGGTAAAGGAGGCACGGCGCTCCTACAGATTTTGATGAAAACAAAGCTGATCCGGATTATTGCGGTGGTTGATCAAGATCCGGAGGCGCAAGGGCTGCAAGAAGCCCGGAAATATGGAATTGCAACCTCATCAGATTGGAAACCCTACATAACTGAAGATATAGATATTATCATCCATACAACAGGCGATAAAGCGGTCATGGATGAGCTGCTCCAAGAAAAAAAAGAACAAACCATCGTCATGCCGGGAAAATTGGCGTACATGGTGTTTCAGCTGATGGAGGAAAAACAGCAGCTTATCCAAATGCTGAAGTCGCAGACGTATAAGCATGACCGGATTTTTAATTCAACGCACGACGGCATGATTTTTATAGACGTCAACGAAACGATCATTTTATTTAATCAGATGGCAGAAAAAATGGTCGGCCAAAAACGGGAGGATGTCATCGGCCGCCAAATTAAAGATGTAGTGCCGAACACAAAGCTGCCGCGGATTCTGGAAACGAGAGAGCCGGAATATAACCAGAAGCAGCTTCTCGGAAAGCACCTGCAGATTGTCACGACAAGACTGCCGATCATTGATGAAGGCGGAAAACTTCTCGGCGCGTTATGCGTGTTTAAAGACATCACCGACGCAGTTGAACTGGCGGAAGAGGTCACGAACTTAAAACAAATCCGCACCATGCTTGAAGCGATTATACAATCATCAGACGAGGCCATTTCTGTCGTTGATGAAAACGGCATCGGAATGTTAATCAACAAAGCGTATACAAAAATGACCGGGCTGTCAGAAAGCGAAGTCATCGGAAAACCCGCTTCCACCGATATCTCAGAAGGGGAAAGCATGCATCTGAAAGTATTGGGGACAAGGCGGCCCGTGCGGGGTGTGAGGATGAAGGTCGGCCCCAATAAAAAGGATGTCATCGTAAATGTTGCCCCCGTTATTGTGGACGGTATTTTAAAAGGCAGCGTCGGCGTCATTCACGATGTGTCAGAAATTAAAACGCTGACTGCTGAGCTGAATCGGGCGCGCCAGATCATCCGCACGCTTGAAGCGAAATACACGTTTGATGACATTATCGGCACGAGTGAACAAATGCTGGTCGCCCTTGAACAGGCGAAGCTCGGGGCGAAAACGCCGGCGACGATTCTGTTGCGGGGAGAATCCGGCACAGGAAAAGAACTTTTCGCCCACGCCATCCATAATGAAAGCGACCGAAAATACAATAAGTTCATTCGGGTCAATTGTGCGGCCCTGTCTGAATCCCTGCTAGAATCCGAGCTTTTCGGCTATGAGGAAGGCGCGTTTACGGGCGCGAGGCGCGGAGGCAAAAAAGGACTTTTTGAGGAAGCGAATAACGGCAGCATTTTCTTAGATGAAATTGGAGAGCTGACCCAAAGCACCCAGGCAAAGCTGCTCAGAGTTCTGCAGGAAAAAGAAATTATCAGAGTCGGCGGCGCTAAAGCGATTTCTGTCAATGTCAGAATTATCGCAGCGACAAACGTCAATATCGAAAAGGCCATGGCGGAAGGCGCGTTCCGTGAAGACCTGTATTACCGGATTAACCGCTATCCGATCTCAATCCCGCCGCTTCGGCAGCGCAAAGAAGATATTGAAGCGCTGAGCATTCGGCTCATTGAAAAAATCAATCAGGATTACGGCCGCAATGTAAAGGGGCTCACGCCGAACGCGCTGCGAGCTTTATCAGCCTACAGCTGGCCGGGAAACGTCCGGGAGCTTGAAAATGTTCTCGGACGGGCAATGATATTTTTAGAGCCGCACATGGAACGGATCGAACAGCAGCATCTGCCTGTTTTTGAATCAGAGCTGAATGAAAAAAACGGCACCCAAAGTGATTTTCCGGATGTGGAAGGGGAAAAGCTGTCTCAGGCTGTTGAAAAATTTGAAGCGCACGTCATTCAAAAAACGCTTGAAAAGCATAAATTCAACCGAACCAAAACGGCAAAAGCGCTTGGTGTCAGCATTCGGAACCTGTACTACAAAATGGACAAGTACGGCCTTGCAAATGACGGCATGCAATAAATTGCAGAGAAAGCGCAAACAGCTGCATGTTTTCTTGAAAAAAGCCGGAATAAACCCTCCCGCATATTTGGCACGGAACTTGCATTGTTAAAAGCGGATTCGCACAAGGAAGGTGGTACAAAATGAAGCTGAGAGACCTAGTTGAAAAAGCCGCGGCAAAAAACGCAAAAACCATTGCAGTGGCCCACGCAGCAGATAAAGAAGTGATCCAGGCCGTCAAAATGGCGGCAGAACACTTGTCGGCACGATTTTTACTGACGGGTGACAGCGGAAAGCTGAAAGAGCTTCTGGCAAATGAGCCGAAGTTCAATGCTGAAATCATCCACGCCGATTCACCCGAAGAATCTGCGGCAAAAGCAGTGCGCGCAGTGCGTGAACAAGAGGCGGACGTTTTAATGAAAGGGAATCTCCCGAGCTCAACTCTTCTGAAATCGGTTTTAAACCGCCATGAAGGGCTTCGTTCAAAAAGGGTGTTGTCACATGTAGCCGTTTTTGAGGTGCCGGACTATGACCGGCTGATGTATGTGACTGATTCAGCGCTGAACATTGCCCCGTCTCTTGAAGAGCTCGGGCATATTCTGCAAAATGCGGTTCATGTCGCACATTCAGTAGGGAATCCTATGCCGAAAGCAGCAGTCCTTGCCGCTATTGAAACGGTTAATCCGAAAATGGAGGCGACCCTGAACGCGGCTGCGATCGTCCAGATGTGCAACAGAGGGCAGATTACCGGCTGCATTGCGGACGGACCGCTAGCTTTGGATAATGCCGTATCCCAAGCGGCTGCGCTGCAAAAAGGGATTTCCGGAAGCGTAGCGGGCCAGGCGGATATTCTCTTGGTTCCTTCAATCGAGGCCGGAAATATGCTTTATAAGTCAATGATTTATTTTGCGAAAGCAAATGTTGCTGCCGTCATCGCCGGTGCAAAAGCGCCGATCGCATTAACGAGCAGAGCGGATACCGCAGAAAATAAACTGTATTCAATTGCGCTTGCGATTTGCGCATCACAAGAACAGTAGGAGGAACGAACCTATGGAAATTTTTAAATATATGGAGACTTATGATTACGAACAATTGGTATTCTGCCAAGATGAACAATCCGGATTAAAAGCGATCATCGCGATTCATGATACGACGCTCGGCCCAGCACTCGGCGGAACAAGAATGTGGACATATGACAGTGAAGAAGCGGCGATTGAAGATGCACTAAGACTCGCAAAAGGCATGACTTATAAAAATGCGGCTGCCGGTTTAAACTTAGGCGGCGGGAAAACCGTTATTATCGGAGACCCGCGCAAAGATAAAAATGAAGAAATGTTCCGCGCGTTCGGGCGCTACATCCAAGGCTTAAACGGAAGGTATATTACGGCGGAAGACGTCGGCACAACCGTTGAAGATATGGACATCATTCATGATGAAACAGACTATGTAACCGGAATTTCTCCGGCATTCGGTTCATCAGGAAATCCGTCCCCGGTTACGGCATACGGCGTCTACAAAGGGATGAAAGCCGCAGCGAAAGCGGCGTTTGGCACTGATTCACTGGAAGGTAAAACAATTGCCGTGCAAGGCGTGGGAAATGTGGCTTACAATCTATGCCGCCACCTTCACGAAGAAGGTGCTTCTTTAATCGTAACGGATATCAATAAAGAATCTGTTAAACGTGCCGTTGAGGACTTCGGCGCCCGCGCAGTTGATCCCGACGACATTTACTCACAGGCGTGCGATATTTATGCCCCATGTGCTCTCGGCGCCGTCATTAACGATGACACGATTAAACAGCTGAAGGCGAAAGTCATTGCGGGAGCGGCCAATAACCAGCTGAAAGAAACACGTCACGGCGATACCATTCATGAAATGGGAATCGTGTACGCTCCGGATTATGTCATCAATGCAGGCGGCGTCATCAATGTGGCCGATGAGCTTTACGGCTACAATGCTGAGCGGGCTTTGAAAAAGGTTGAAGGCATCTATGCAAACATTGAGCGGGTGCTCGATATTTCCGCGCGTGACGGCATTCCGACATACTTAGCGGCTGACCGTCTGGCTGAGGAACGAATTGAGCGCATGCGCCGTTCAAGAAGCCAGTTTCTGCAAAACGGCCAAAGTATATTAAGCAGACGATAGGAATTTGATCTGGAGGTATGAAAATGTTCGAAAAGGAAAAACGCATTCTCATTCTGAATCCAGGCTCAACATCAACGAAAATCGGTGTCTTTCACAATGAACGCTGTATCTTTGAAAAGACGCTGCGGCATCCCGAAGAAGAGCTGAAAACATTTAACACCATCATCGACCAATACGAATTTCGAAAAATAAGCATTCTTGAGTCTTTGCACGAACAGGGCATCAACATTTCAAAGTTCGATGCCGTTTGTGCCAGAGGCGGCCTGCTCAGACCGATTGAGGGCGGCACATATGAAGTGAATGACGCCATGATCACTGATTTGAAAAACGGCTACAACGGCCAGCATGCATCTAATCTGGGCGGAATTATTGCCAGGGAAATAGCTGACGGATTAAATATCCCCGCGTATATCGTCGATCCGGTCGTGGTGGATGAGATGACTCCGCTCGCTAAAGTATCAGGAATGCCTGAAATCAAGCGGAAAAGCATTTTCCATGCTTTGAACCAAAAAGCTGTTGCCCGTCAGGCGGCGGCGTCCCTCGGCAAACGGTATGAACAGATGAAGATGATCGTCACTCATATGGGCGGCGGCACCACAGTCGGTGTCCATGATTGCGGACGGGTGACGGATGTCAACAACGGGCTTCACGGAGAAGGACCCTTCAGCCCGGAGCGCGCGGGAACCGTTCCGGCGGGTGATTTGGTGGAAATGTGTTTTTCCGGCAAGTATTCAAAAGCCGATATGATGAAAAAACTTGTCGGCACGGGCGGACTCTCCGGCTACCTGGGAACAACGGACGCGGTGAAGGTGGAAAAACGCATTCAGGCCGGAGATGAAAACGCGCGTCTCATTTATGACGCAATGGCTTATCAAGTAGCAAAAGAAATCGGGGCGGCAAGCGCCGTTTTAAAAGGAAAAGTAGACATTATCGTCCTGACGGGCGGCTTGGCGTACGGGAAAAGTTTCGTATCCGCCATCAGATCGTACATAGATTGGATTTCGGATGTACTGGTGTACCCGGGAGAAAATGAACTGCAATCTCTCGCGCAAGGCGCGCTTCGGGTTTTAGCCGGTGAGGAGCAGTCAAAGCAATATCAGATCGGCGAAGGAGTGAAAACAAATGGCGACTGAGTATGATGTGGTCATTCTGGGTGGCGGCACGGGCGGTTATGTAGCCGCCATCAGAGCGGCCCAGCTCGGCTTAAAAACGGCCGTTGTAGAAAAAGAAAAGCTCGGCGGAACATGCCTGCATAAAGGATGTATCCCGAGTAAGGCGCTGTTAAGAAGCGCGGAAGTGTACCGAACCGCAAAGGAAGCGGCAGCATTCGGCATTGAAACGGAAGGTGTCTCCCTCCGCTTTGACAGCGTGCAAAAACGAAAGCAGGGAATCGTTGACCGGCTGGCCGGCGGTGTCGCCCACTTGATGAAAAAGGGGAAGATTGATGTATTCAAC
The DNA here is from genome assembly GCF_053613335.1 of Bacillus sp. LR--39. Taxonomy (NCBI): domain Bacteria; kingdom Bacillati; phylum Bacillota; class Bacilli; order Caryophanales; family Bacillaceae; genus Bacillus; species Bacillus sp. LR--39. Next base: position 541,122 of record NZ_JBSIOT010000001.1, read on the forward strand.
GGGTACGGACGTATGCTCGGCCCTTCCATCTTCTCACCTCTTCCCGGTACGGTTTCCGTCGAATACGCAAATGGTGAAGAAAACGACATGCTGATACCGAAACAATTGATTATCGCAACCGGTTCAAGGCCGAAAATGCTGCCGGGTTTAGAAGCAGACGGTACTTATATTCTGACATCAGATGAAGCGCTTGAGCTTGAACGTCTGCCCCAATCCATGATGATCGTCGGCGGCGGTGTCATCGGAATTGAATGGGCATCCATGCTGAACGATTTCGGCGTCAATACCACTGTGATTGAATATGCGGACCGCATTTTGCCGACGGAAGACCGTGATATTTCAAGCGAGATGGAAAAACTGTTAACGAAAAAAGGAATTAAGATCGTGACGGGTGCGAAAGTGCTTCCGGATACATTGGAAAAAGCGGACGGCGTTTCAATTGCCGCTGAAAAGAATGGAAAAAAAGAAACGTATCACGCGGAACAAATGCTTGTTTCCATCGGCCGCCAGCCGAACATTGAAGGGATCGGGCTTGAAAACACGGATATTGAAGCGGAAAACGGTTCTATCATCGTGAACGAAGCTGGGCAGACGAAGGAATCGCACATTTATGCGATCGGTGATGTTGTCGGCGGGCTGCAGCTTGCGCATGTGGCCTCCCGTGAGGGCATCATTGCCGTTGAGCATATGGCGGGTCTTAATCCGGCTCCACTTGATGCCGCTCTTGTGCCGAGATGTATTTATTCAAATCCGGAAGCGGCGAGCGTCGGTCTGACAGAAGAGGAAGCTCTTCGAAAAGGGCATGAACTGAAGATCGGGAAGTTTCCGTTCATGGCGATCGGAAAGGCTCTTGTATACGGAGAAAGCGACGGCTTTGTCAAAATCGTCGCCGATCGGAATACAGATGATATTCTCGGTGTTCATATGATCGGCCCGCACGTCACCGATATGATCTCTGAAGCGGGGCTTGCCAAGGTGCTCGACGCGACGCCTTGGGAAATCGGCCAGTCCATACATCCGCATCCGTCGCTGTCAGAAGCGATTGGAGAAGCTGCGTTAGCCGCAGACGGAAACGCGATTCATTTTTAAAAGGAAAGAAGGAGGGGTTTGAATGACTACAAACCGCCATCAAGCATTAGGGCTCTCTGACGAAGAAGCCGTTGAAATGTATAGAACTATGCTGTTAGCCAGAAAAATCGACGAAAGAATGTGGCTCTTAAACCGCTCGGGCAAAATTCCGTTCGTTGTTTCATGTCAAGGACAGGAAGCGGCACAAGTAGGCGCGGCCTATGCCTTAAACCGTGATACCGACTATGTGCTTCCGTACTACAGAGATATAGGGGTTGTGCTTGCATTCGGTATGACTGCAAAGGATTTGATGATGTCGGGTTTTGCGAAAGCAGCTGACCCGAACTCTGGCGGAAGGCAGATGCCGGGCCACTTCGGGCAAAAGGAAAACAGAATCGTAACGGGCTCATCCCCTGTTACGACGCAGGTTCCTCATGCAGTCGGAATCGCGCTTGCGGGACGCATGGATAAAAAGGATATCGTCTCTTTTGTTACCTTTGGAGAAGGATCTTCCAACCAGGGGGATTTTCACGAAGGGGCAAACTTTGCCGCCGTGTATAAACTGCCGGTCATTTTCATGTGTGAAAACAATAAGTATGCCATTTCTGTCCCGTATGACAAACAGGTGGCGTGCGAGAAAATATCCGACCGGGCGGCAGGCTACGGCATGCCGGGAGTCACTGTTGACGGAAACGACCTGCTGGAAGTTTACCGGGTCGTAAAAGAAGCGCGCGAACGGGCGTCTAAAGGCGAAGGCCCTACATTAATAGAAACGGTTTCCTACCGTTTGACGCCGCATTCCAGTGATGACGACGACAGCAGCTACAGAGAACGCGAAGAAGTAGAAGAAGCAAAGAAACAAGATCCGCTTCTTTTATACAAAGCATACTTGCAAGAAGCCGGGCTTCTAGGTGAAGAAGAAGAAAAGACCATGCTGGATGACATCATGGCTATCGTAAACGAAGCGACAGACGAAGCGGAGAAAGCGCCATACGCATCTCCTGAATCAACGCTTGATCACGTTTATGCGAAGTAGGGAGGAATACTTATGTCTGTAATGTCTTATATTGACAGTATTAATGCAGCAATGAAAGAAGAAATGGAAAGAGATCCGCGCGTGTTTGTTCTCGGGGAAGACGTCGGGAGAAAAGGCGGCGTGTTTAAAGCCACGGCAGGTCTCTATGAACAGTTCGGAGAAGAGCGGGTGATGGATACGCCGCTTGCTGAATCAGCGATTGCCGGTGTCGGGATCGGCGCCGCGATGTACGGCATGCGCCCGATTGCCGAGATGCAGTTTGCTGATTTCATTCTGCCTGCGGTCAACCAAATCATTTCAGAAGCGGCAAAAATACGCTACCGTTCAAACAATGATTGGAGCTGTCCGATGGTCATCAGAGCGCCTTACGGCGGCGGCGTGCACGGCGCGTTGTATCATTCCCAATCTGTGGAGGCCATTTTTGCCAACCAGCCGGGCCTTAAAATTGTCATGCCTTCAACTCCTTATGACGCAAAAGGGCTGTTGAAAGCTGCAGTCCGTGACGAAGATCCGGTGCTGTTTTTCGAACATAAGAGGGCGTACCGTCTGATTAAAGGCGAAGTCCCTGCGGATGATTACGTCCTTCCGATCGGAAAGGCGGATGTAAAACGCGAAGGCAGCGACATTACTGTCATTACGTACGGATTATGCGTCCATTTTGCTCTGCAGGCTGCCGAGCGTCTTGAAAAAGACGGAATTTCCGCACACGTATTAGACTTGCGTACGGTTTATCCGTTAGATAAAGAAGCCATCATTGAAGCCGCGTCTAAAACGGGAAAAGTATTGCTGATCACAGAAGATACGAAAGAAGGCGGCATTATGAGCGAAGTCGCCGCCATTATTTCTGAAAACTGCTTATTTGATTTAGACGCGCCGATCAAGCGGCTTGCAGGTCCTGATGTTCCGGCAATGCCTTATGCGCCGGCAATGGAAAAATACTTCATGATGAATCCTGACAAAGCAGAAGCCGCGATGAGAGAATTAGCGGAGTTTTAAAGACGTAAGGAGGTTTTTGACATGGCGATTGAACAAATGGCTATGCCTCAGCTCGGAGAGAGCGTGACGGAAGGGACGATCAGCAAGTGGCTGGTATCCCCCGGTGATCAAGTGAATAAATATGACCCCATTGCGGAGGTCATGACGGATAAAGTGAATGCGGAGGTGCCGTCTTCTTTTACCGGTACGATTACAGAACTTGTAGGAGAAGAAGGCCAGACTCTTGCAGTCGGCGAGATCATCTGCAAAATTGAAACAGAAGAAACGGAAACCGAAGAGGCGCCGAAGCGGGAAGAAGAGCAGAATACCCCTTCAGACACCGATGCAAACCGTCAAGGTAAAGATCAGTCAAATAAAGCGCGTTATTCGCCGGCCGTGCTCAGATTAGCGGGAGAACACGGCATTCAGCTTGAAGAAGTTGAAGGAACGGGTGCAGGCGGAAGAATTACGCGAAAAGACATTCAAAAGATCATTGATTCGGGAATGCAGCAGAAGTCGGAAGCACCGGCGCCGGCTGCCGTTCAAACAACGCAACAAGCGCCGAAACAACAGCAAAAACAAGCACCGGCACCAGCTCTGTCAGCCGGTGATATTGAAATTCCGGTTACAGGCGTCAGAAAAGCCATCGCCGCCAATATGCATAAAAGCAAAACAGAAATTCCACATGCCTGGACGATGATGGAAGTCGACGTCACGAACATGACGGCGTACAGAAACAGCATTAAAGACTCATTTAAACAGAAAGAAGGCTTTAATTTAACGTTTTTCGCTTTCTTTGTAAAAGCGGCGGCGCAGGCTCTCAAGGAGTTCCCGCAGATGAACAGCATGTGGGCGGGAGACAAAATCGTCCAAAAGAAAGACATCAACATCTCCATTGCCGTTGCCACGGAAGATTCGCTGTTTGTTCCGGTTATTAAGCATGCTGATGAAAAAACGATTAAAGGCATAGCCAGAGAAATAACGGACCTTGCGAAAAAAGTGAGAAACGGAAAACTTACCGCGGAAGATATGCAGGGCGGCACATTTACCGTCAATAACACGGGATCTTTCGGCTCAGTTCAATCTATGGGCATTATCAACCATCCCCAGGCGGCGATTCTTCAGGTAGAATCTATCGTCAAACGTCCGGTTGTCATGAATAACGGGATGATCGCCGTTCGTGATATGGTTAATCTTTGCCTGTCTTTAGATCACAGGGTGCTCGACGGGCTCGTGTGCGGCCGATTCCTCGGACGCGTCAAAGAGATCTTAGAAAACATTGATGAACATACTTCCGTCTATTAAAAAAACTCCTTTTGCCCGGGCGGCAAAAGGAGCTTTTTTATTTTCATTGTGAATCCTCGGGAACAAGCATAGTGAGATGATGTTTTTTCACTTCGATCGTACAAGGTGTTGTTCCGTATACCTCGCCATCTGTATCCGCGTCCATTTCACGTCCGGTTTCGATTTCAATTCTGGAGGCCTGAATATAGGACAGCTCCCCTTTGAAATCATCAAATGAACCCTGCTCCATCGTCATCAGCTCCCGCAGCGCGGCAAGGCTTGTGTTGCGGCAGATTAACACATCGGCTAAGCCGTCCCGGAGGCTGGCATCAGGCAGGGGAACTCTGTTTGTCCCGATATAATGCCCGTTCATGACAAGCACCATTACGGCTTCGTCTTCTTTCACCTCGCCGTCAATCGTCAATTTGACAGGAAACGGGTTCGCGCTTGTCATCGTCCGCAAGGCGCTCGTGAAGTAGCTGATTTTACCAAGCCATGCTTTTTCAGTTTCATTGATATGGCTTGATGCTTCGGTGATCAGTCCGATGCCCAAGAAGTTCAGAAAATAGCCGTCATCCGTTTTACAGACGTCAATCATCCGTTTATGTCCGCCCGCGAGCGCTTCAGCGGCCTTTTGAAGGTTTTGCGGGATGCCGAGCGCCCGGGAGAAATCGTTGCACGTTCCTCCCGGCAAAATGCCGACAGCGGGTCTGTGATCAAGCTTGCTGATGCTGTTGATGCATTGATGCACAGTGCCGTCCCCGCCTAAAATATATAAATGGTCAACTGAACTGTCGAGATTTTCACAATACTGACGGGCATCATCCTGATGTTTGGTCGGTTTAATCAAAAGTTCGTCAGCTGACTGGGCCAAAATGGGGACGACCGTGCCGAGCGTTTTATCAATCTGCTTTTGACCGGCGTTTCCGTTATAAATTAAAACTGCTTTCCGTTGGCTCATATGACTGCTCCTTTATTTCAGACAATATCCTTACCAAGTTTCCCGTTTTTAAAGGGTCATAAACTTACATCGGGAACATAAAAGGGACAAAAAACAATTGGATATGAGCGGTGTCATTTGCCGATAGGGAGGTTCCTTGCTATCATAAGAAGAGATGATCAAAAAGGAGAGGTCCCAGTTGAATATGGATTTTAATTTATTTATGAATGATGTCGTGCGTCAAGCCCGCCAGGAAATCACGGCCGCCGGGTATACAGAGCTGAAAACCGCTGAGGAAGTGGACGAAGCGCTTTCGAAAAAAGGAACGACACTCGTCATGGTCAACTCTGTGTGCGGATGCGCAGGCGGTATTGCACGGCCTGCCGCGTACCATTCCGTACATTACGATAAACGCCCGGATCAGCTTGTGACGGTATTTGCCGGACAGGATAAAGAAGCGACAGCCAAAGCGAGAGAATACTTTGAAGGCTATCCGCCGTCCTCTCCGTCATTTGCCATTTTAAAAGACGGTAAAATCATGAAAATGGTGGAACGCCATGAAATTGAAGGCCATGAGCCGATGGCCGTCGTCACAAAACTGCAGGAAGCATTTGAAGAATATTGTGAAGAAGTATAAGTGAAAGAAAAACCCCGGAGCCAAGCGCTTGCGGGTTTTTTTTATATGGAATCTGTATAAATATAAATATTTATACATCGGCGTTCAGCTGTCACTAATCTGAAAAACAATGACTATAATAAACACAGAAAGGAAAATATATTTTTCAAAAATAGTATTGCATCACAATTAAAAAGTGTTTAAAATACAAGTTAACGAATAAATATTCAAATTTAAGAGATCAGTAGATATGGGGGAAATGAATCATGAAGAAATGGCTGTTGGTATTAGCTGCTGCATGTATCACCTTTGCGCTGTCCGCCTGCGGATCAGGCAATTCAGGCTCAGAAGGCGGAAAGAACAAGCTGATTATGGGTACATCGGCTGACTATAAACCATTTGAATATAAAGACGGCGATCAGATCACCGGGTTTGACGTTGATCTGGCAAAAGCTCTGGGCAAAAAGACCGGCTATGACGTTGAGGTGCGGGACATGGACTTCAACAGCCTGATTACAGCTTTGAAGTCCAAGCAGGTAGATATGATTTTATCTGGAATGACACCTACGCCGGAACGGAAAAAGCAAGTTGATTTTTCTGATATTTATTATACTGCTAACAATATGATCGTTACGAAAAAGGGAAGCAGCATTAAATCCCTGAGTGATCTGAAAGGCAAAACCGTCGGTGTTCAGCTTGGCTCCATTCAAGAAGAAAAAGGCAAGAAGCTCGCTTCGAAATACGGTTTTCAGCTCGAAGACCGCAACCGGATCTCAGACTTAACCGAAGAGATCAAATCCGGGCGTTTTGATGCCGCGATTATCGAAGACATCGTAGCACAAGGCTATTTCAGTTCAAATCATGATCTGCAGGGCTTTGCGTCAGCAGATGCGAAATCAGACGAATCGGGTTCCGCGATTGCGTTCCGCAAAGACAGTGATCTGACAGCGAAGTTCAACAAAGCGCTGAAAGAAATGGAGAAAAACGGAGAAATCGAAAAACTGAAGAAAAAATGGTTCACCAACGAGAAATAAAAGAAAGCTCAACTTTTCGTTGAGCTTTTTATCTTGAATAAAGACAAAGGAGATCACACGTATGAATTTGGATTTCTCAGCGACAATCCCCCAAATTCCTTTTATATTGGAAGGCCTTGCGGTCACATTGAAAATCGTGCTCGTTTCAGCGCTCATCGGTCTTGTATTAGGCATCGTGCTCAGCTTATTTAAAATCAGCACGATCAGTCCGCTGAAATGGATTGCGGATTTTTATACTTCGATATTCCGCGGCACGCCGCTCGTGCTGCAGCTGATGATCATCTATTTCGGTATGCCGCAGCTCCTCGGCTTTCAGATCGATCAATTTTGGGCGGCGGTCACCGCATTATCGCTCAATTCAGCCGCTTACGTCTCTGAAATTATCAGAGCGGGAATCAACGCAATTGACAAAGGACAAAAAGAGGCTGCCGTCGCTCTCGGCGTGCCGTACGGAAAAATGATGAAAGATCTGCTGCTGCCGCAGGCGTTTAAAAACATTTCTCCGGCTATTATTAACGAATTAATCACCTTAACGAAAGAATCGGCGATCGTCACAGTTATCGGTCTTGGCGACATTATGAGACGGGCCTACCAGTCTGGCGCCGCAACATACAACTATTTAGAACCTCTTATCGTGGCGGGCTTAATCTATTACGTGCTCGTTTTGATCTTAGCATTCATCGGAAAAGGCGTAGAAAGGAAGCTGAAAGCCAATGATTAAGGTCGACAATCTGTCAAAATCATTCGGGAAACATGAAGTACTGAAAAACATTTCAACACAGATCGAAGAAGGGGAAGTCGTCGCTGTCATCGGCCCTTCCGGTTCCGGCAAATCAACGTTTCTGCGCTGCTTAAATCTGCTGGAAACCCCGAGCGGCGGAACGATTGCCATTAAAGAAAACGAAATTACCGCCTCTAAAACGAATAAACTGAAAGTGCGGGAAAATATCGGCATGGTATTTCAGCATTTTCATTTGTTTCCTCATAAAACGGTGCTTGAAAATATCACATACGCGCCGGTCAGCGTGAAGAAAGAGTCTAAAAAGGAGGCGGAGGAAAAGGCGTGCGCTCTCCTTGAAAAAGTCGGACTGCTTGACAAACGGAACGACTATCCGAACCGTTTGTCAGGCGGACAGAAGCAGCGGGTCGCCATCGCGCGTGCGCTTGCCATGAATCCTGACATCATGCTGTTTGATGAACCGACCTCGGCTCTTGACCCGGAAATGGTCAAAGAAGTTCTTGAGGTGATGAAAGAGCTTGCGCAGACGGGCATGACGATGGTGATCGTAACGCACGAAATGGGATTTGCCAAAGAAGTCGCAGGCCGTGTATTATTTATGGATGAAGGGACGATCGTGGAAGACGGGCAGCCGGAAGAATTTTTTCTTTCTCCGAAGTCAAAAAGAGCACAGGACTTTTTAGAAAAAATATTATAAAATATAACTGGAAGAAAAGAAGAAGGGTGCTCTTCTTCTTTTTTTTGAGAAAGAAACAAACAGAATGGAGCAAGCAATGTTTAAAATCGGTTACCGGACACTAAAGACCGCACTTGGAACGGCGCTGGCCATTTATTTAGCCCAGCTGTTGCATCTGCAAAACTTCGCATCCGCAGGAATCATCACCATATTGTGCATCCAGATTACGCAAAAGCGGTCGCTTCAGGCCTCGTGGGCCCGATTTGCCGCCTGTTTATTGGCAATCGTCTTCTCATATGTCTTTTTCGGGCTGATCGGCTATTACCCGTTTGCGATCGGAATATTGCTGGTGCTGTTCATTCCGACTACAGTCGTTTTAAGAATAAACGAAGGGATCGTCACCAGCTCAGTAATCATTCTTCATTTATATATGTCCGGCGGCATTACGATGGCGTTTATCTGGAATGAGTTCCAGCTGATTACCGTAGGTATCGGCGTCGCGCTGTTAATGAATCTGTATATGCCGAGCCTCGACAGAAAACTCGCGGCGTACCGGAAAAAAATCGAGGACAACTTTTCCGTCATCTTCGCCGAAATCGAACGGTATTTGTTAACTGGTGAGCAAGATTGGTCGGGGAAGGAAATACCGGAGACGCATCAGATGATTCAAGAGGCGAAAAACCTCGCCTATCGGGACGTGCAGAATCATATTTTGCGCCATGAAAATCTCTACTATCATTATTTTAAGATGAGACAGAAACAATTTGAAATCATTGAACGGCTGCTGCCGAAGATTACCTCTATTTCAATAACGGTGGAGCAGGGCAAAATAATCGCCCATTTCATCCATGAATTAAGGGAAGCCATTCATCCCGGCAATACTGCTCATAAATTTTTAAAAAGACTTGCAGAAATGAGAACGGAATTTGAAGAAATGCCGCTCCCGGCAACGCGCGAGGAGTTTGAAGCTCGGGCGGCTTTGTTCCACCTCCTCGGTGAGATGGAACAATATCTCGTGATTAAAAGTTATTTCAAAGGCATCAAGCTGTAAAAAACATATGGATCAATCGCATGAGTCCACCTTTCATTGGTCATTCTAATGAAAAAAGGAGGGGAGCCCATGCGATTTTTTTTATTGTCAGCCGCCCTGCTGCTGTCTCCGCTTTGACCGCTTGGCGCGAATCCTTTGCCGGGTGACCCTTATATTATCGTCAATAAAGCCACAAATGCGCTTGCTGTTGTGAAGGATAACCGAATAGAAGGCATTTATCAGGTGGCGACGGGAAAAACGGATGATTTGACGCCTGAAGGAGAATTTACGGTAACGGTCAAAGCCGTCAATCCGTATTACCGGAAGAAAAATGTAAAGGGAGGCGCGCCGGAAAACCCGCTCGGCGTCCGCTGGATCGGTTTTGACGCGAAAGGAACCGACGGCAGGATATACGGCATTCACGGAACAAACAGAGAAGAGCTGATCGGGGGGTTTGTATCAAACGGCTGCATCCGTATGAAAAACCGGGATGTCATCCGTATTTTCCGGATTATTCCTCCCGGAACGAAAGTATTGATTACAAAAGAAAACCGCTCATTCGAGGACATTGCAATAGAGCGGAAAGCCCTCATAAAAAAGCAGGAAACCCCCTTGCAATGAGGCGCCTGCTTTTTTACCGCAAATACATCATAATGCCTGAGAGGAGGGTTGAAAGTATAAATACGCCCAAAATGACGATGACGGCGCTTTTCATAAATTTTTGAGACATTGTTTCACTCCTTAAGATTACTGTCTATCATTTTAACGTGTTTTGCTTGTATGAACAAGCCATATCCTATGGCGGAAAGCAGGTGGCCGCGCTATGAAAAAACTTGATCATGTCGGCATTGCCGTCAGCTCTATAGAAGCTGCGAGAGGATTTTACGAACGGATGCTCGGGCTTACGTATATGGGAGACGAGCTGGTAAGCGGCCAAAATGTGAGAGTTGCTTTTTTAGAAGCGGGAGGCACAAAGCTTGAGCTGATTGAGCCGCTGTCGGACGCGTCTCCCGTCAGCTCTTTTTTACAGAAAAGAGGCGAAGGGCTGCATCATTTGGCATTCCGCTGCGCCGATATGAAGGAAACGATCAAGGAGCTTGAAGCATGCCGCATGACTTTGATCCATCATGAACCGCAAAAAGGAGCGGGCGGGAAGAAGATCGCATTTCTCTCTCCAAAAGAGGCGAACGGGGTCCTGATTGAGCTTTGTGAAACAATTGAAAAAGGAGAAACTCAAGATGAGCATGAGTGATCATATCAGACACTTAAACGAAAGACGTTCCTTTTTAACAAATGGCGGCGGTGCGGAAAAAAATGAAAAACAGCACAAAAAAGGCAAGCTGACGGCAAGAGAAAGAATTGACTATTTATTGGACGAAGACAGTTTTTCAGAGCTGCAGCCGTTTGCCAAAAGCCGCATGCCCGGGTCCCGAAATGCTCCGGGAGACGGAGTCGTTACCGGATACGGCACAATTGACGGACGGCCCGTGTATTTGTTTGCCCATGACTTTACCGTACTCGGCGGGACGCTCGGCGAGACACATGCGGAAAAAATCGCGGCGGTAATGGATCTGGCGGCGAAAAATAAAACTCCGATCATCGGGCTGAACGACTCAGGTGGTGCGAGAATTCAAGAGGGTGTGGTATCATTAAATGGATACGGTCATATCTTTAGGCGCAACGTCCTTTACTCGGGAGTGATTCCGCAAATTTCTGTCATCCTTGGGCCGTGTGCCGGCGGTGCTGTTTATTCACCCGCATTGACGGATTTTGTGATTATGGCGGAACATACGTCGCACATGTTTATTACAGGCCCGAAAGTCATTGAACAGGTTACGGGTGAACAGATTGACGCGGCAAGTTTAGGCGGTGCGGGAATACATAATGTGATAAGCGGAAATGCCCACTATTCCGCACGAACGGAAAAAGAGGCTCTTTCCGCTGTGAAAACCCTGCTTTCTTATCTCCCGCACGGCGGACAGACGGCATTGCCCGTTAAAAAGGAAGACGCCAGACCGTTATTAAATACCCTCGTTCCCGCGGACAGTTCGAAACCTTACGATGTGTTACAGGTAATAAAAGAGCTGGCGGATGACGGAACGTTTTTTGACATTCAGCCGTATTTTGCCAAAAACATTGCTGTCGGTTTTCTGAAACTCGGACGGCGTACAGTCGGTGTTGTCGCAAATCAGCCGAAACACTTGGCGGGAAGCCTCACGATTGATGCCGCTGACAAAGCGTCGAGATTCATCCGTTTTTGCGACGCGTTTCATATTCCGTTATTGACGATCGCTGATGTTCCTGGATTTCTTCCGGGCCTTCAGCAGGAGCATGCGGGGATCATCCGTCACGGAGCAAAATTGCTGTATGCTTTTGCCGAAGCGACGGTGCCGAAAGTGACGCTCATCATCAGAAAAGCCTACGGAGGCGCCTATGTCGCCATGAATTCGAAAGGGCTCGGGGCAGATCTTGTATTCGCCTGGCCCAATGCGGAAATCGCCGTGATGGGAGCGGAAGGCGCGGCGTCGATTTTATACAGCAGAGACATACAGGCTTCTGACGACCCGGAGAAAACGAAGCGCGAAAAAAAAGCCATTTACGAAAAGGAAAACGCCGGTCCGTATAAAGCGGCGGCCTGCGGAATGGTGGATGATATCATCCGGCCGGAAGACTCGAGGAAAAAATTGATTCAGGCATTTGACATGCTTGCGCATAAGGAAGAGGAAAGACCGAAAAAAAAGCACGGTAATATACCGCTTTAAACGGAGGGAACTGAAAATGGTAAACGAAAAACGTCTGCTTGAAGAATTTCTTGAACTCGTTCAAATTGATTCAGAGACAAAACATGAAGCGGAAATCAGCAAGGTGCTCAAACAAAAATTCACTGATTTAGGATTGAGCGTAAAAGAAGATGATACAAAAGAAGTGACGGGGCATGGCGCCGGCAACTTAATCTGTACGTTAAAGGGCACAAAAGATGCGGATACGATTTATTTCACATCGCACATGGACACGGTTGTCCCCGGCAAAGGCGTTAAGCCGATTGTGGAAGACGGCTATGTAAAATCCGACGGCACGACGATTCTCGGCGCTGATGATAAGACGGGTCTTGCTGCAATGTTTGAAGCCATTAAAGTGCTGAAAGAACAAAACATCGAGCACGGCACCATTGAATTCATTATCACGGCCGGAGAAGAATCGGGATTAGTCGGGGCAAAAGCAATGGATCGTTCAGACATTACCGCGAAATACGGTTTTGCGCTTGATTCAGACGGAAAAGTCGGCAACATTATTGTAGCCGCGCCGACACAAGCGAAAGTGAGAGCAACCATTTTCGGTAAAACGGCTCATGCGGGAGTAGAACCGGAAAAAGGCATCTCCGCGATTACAATCGCGTCAAAAGCTATCTCTAAAATGCCGCTCGGCCGTATTGATAAAGAAACAACGGCTAATATCGGACGTTTCGAAGGCGGCACGCAAACCAATATCGTCTGCGACCAGGTTGATATTCTGGCTGAAGCGCGTTCATTAGTGCCTGAAAAAATGGAAGCGCAAGTGCAGAAAATGAAAGAAGCTTTCGAATCTGCTGCAGCTGAGATGGGAGGCCGCGCGGAAGTGGACATCGCGGTCATGTATCCGGGTTTCAAATATCAGGACGGCGATCAGGTTGTGGAAGTCGCGAAAAAAGCGGCGGCAAAAATCGGCCGGCCGAGCGAACTTCAGACAAGCGGCGGCGGAAGTGACGCAAACGTCATTGCCGGCCACGGCATTCCGACAGTCAACCTGTCAGTAGGCTATGAACAAATCCATACGAAAAATGAAAAAATGCCGATTGAAGAGCTCGTCAAAACGGCGGAAATGGTCGTTGCCATTATCGAAACAGCGGCCAACTAAAAACGAAGCACCCAATTTGGGTGCTTTTTTCATTCTTCATGATAATTGGCTTAAAGCCTTGCAGATACAAGAAAAAAACCCTGCCGGATAGGTTTCGGGCAGGGTTTCAGTATTATGATTTGGCGGGCTCCGCCTGAGCCGCAGCTTGTTTCTTTTTATGATGCGTCTGCTGTAAAAGTACATTCTGCACTGTCAAAAACAGTCCGCTTGTAAACCAGTAAAGCGGCAGCGCAGCCGGTACGTTAAGTGAAAAAATGGTCATCATGACAGGGAAAATAAAGACCATGATTTTTGCTGACTGCATCGCGGCCGGATTTTGAGCAGCCGGTGAATATTTCTCGTTTAATTTTTGGGAAATATAAGCCTGTAAGAAATACACGGCCCCCGCGCACAGTGATACAAGAATATCAGAATGCCCTAAGCTGAACCACAGAAATGAGTGTGAAGCGATTTCCGGCGTTGAGCGGATGGCGTAATAAAAACCGATCAAAATCGGGAATTGCACCAGCATCGGAAGACATCCCATTGCCATCGGATTCAGATTGTGCTCACGGTAAAGCTTCATCATTTCCATTTGCAGTTCTTTTTGTTTTTCCGCATCTTTCGTTTGTTTTATTTTAGCCTGGATGCTGTCGACCTGCGGTTTGATCACAGCCATTTTTTCCTGGAACACCCGCTGTTTCTTAAATTGGTTCACAAACAAAGGCAATACAACGATCCGGACGATAATCGTCACCAGAATAATCGACAGTCCGTACTCACCGTGGAACAGGCCCGCCACACCTTTTAAAAGTGCCGAAAACGGCTCGATCAGGTAATCGTGGAAAAAACCGATATTCCCGAGGCCTCCCGTCTGAGTCTGAGATGTCGCCGCAAAAGCCGAGCGGCCTGTGCACAGTACGATAAAAAACAATCCGAATGCGATCCATTTTTGATATGTTTTAGACAATTATGTCTCCTCCTTTTTATCTTCACTTGCCGTTATAAAAGGAGGAAGCTGACATCTTCATCATCATTCGCCGGTGAATTCATGCGGATGACTTTACGTATCCAAGTTGTAATGCGATGATATATAATAATAAGAAAGTCTGTTCGGTTCAGCTGAACGACTGCTTGATGTTCATCTATTCGTTTCGTTCTCCAATGCTCGCCTGCGCGGCGCTCACGCAAAAGAAAAGCGATGCCGATCGCGGTCAGAGCGGGAAGAATAATTGTGAAAAAATCGACTAAAAATAAAAAGTCATTCATTGACTCAAGAATCATTTTATCACATCCATTCAGCTCTTATTTTACTACATATATATAAGGTTGTCTATGAAAGGAAAGGAGGCGCCGGGAGTGGCCGGAAAAGGGAGAATTATATTTCATATCGATATGAACAGTTTTTATGCCTCCGTAGAAATGGCGTATGATCCGTCTTTAAGAGGAAAACCTATCGCCGTTGCCGGAAACGTGAAGGAACGGAAAGGAATCATCGTCACCTGCAGCTACGAAGCGAGAGCGCGGGGCGTAAAGACCACCATGCCGGTGTGGCGGGCAAAACGCCTCTGTCCGGAACTCATCGTCGTGCCTCCGAATTTTGACCGCTACCGGAGTTCATCAAAAGAAATGTTCAGCATTCTGAGGGAGTATACGGATTTAGTCGAGCCTGTTTCTATTGATGAAGGATACATGGATATTACGGACACACCGCACAGACACAGGGCGTATGAGACAGCCGAAGACATTCAGGCGAGACTGCAAAAAGAGCTTTTGCTCCCGTCAAGCATCGGCATCGCCCCGAATAAATTTCTCGCTAAAATGGCGTCTGACATGAAAAAACCGCTCGGCATCACCATTTTAAGAAAAAGAGAGCTGCCGGACGTCTTATGGCCTCTTCCGATTGAAGAGATGCACGGTATAGGAACGAAAACTGCGGAAAAAATAAAAACGCTCGGCATCAAAACGATCGGTGATTTGGCAAAAGGAGATGAACATGCGCTGAAAACGCTTCTCGGCATAAACGGCCCGAGGCTGAAGGATAAAGCGAACGGCATCCATCCTGCAGAAGTCAATCCCGAGCGGATTTATGAATTTAAAAGCGTCGGCAACTCATCCACCCTGTCGCATGATTCGGCTGACTGGGATGAATTAACGGGCGTGTTTGAACGGCTCGCGCTGTCTGTGAGCGAACGGCTCCAGCGCAAGGAGGTCATGGCCTGCCGGCTGTTCATCATGATTCGGTATGCGGATTGGAAAACAGTCACAAGAAGCATGACCCTCAGCAATCCGGCTGATCAGAAAAAAGACATCATGGAAGCGGCGATGGAACTGTTTGACAAGCACTGGAACCAAAACCCGGTAAGGCTTCTCGGCATCACCGGAACGGAACTGGTTGAAAAACAGCAGGCGTATAAACAGCTTGATCTGTTTTCATTCAAGGAGGACGCAAAGGATGAGCCAATTTTTCAGATGATGAACGAGCTGAATGAAAAGTACGGCCAAAACCTGATCAGAAAAGGCGCCGTTATAAAAAAAGAAGAAAGTAAAACAAGGGGAACGAGCTTTAACAGAGACTTTTTCCAGGATGAAAAGAAAAGGTGAATAACTTGAAAAAAGGGGTTATGTATGATAATTTCTTTAGTATAAATATCATTTTATTTTAATTTAAATTTTAAAATGGTTAAACGTTTGAAGAAGGGACGTTAGAATATGTCAAAACAACAAATCGGAGTTATCGGTCTTGCGGTAATGGGTAAAAATCTGGCTCTTAACATCGAAAGCCGGGGATTTTCTGTGTCTGTATACAACAGATCAAGCAGCAAAACGGAAGAGTTTTTAGAAGAGGCAAAAGGCAAAAATGTTGTCGGTACATACAGCATTGAGGAGTTTGTCCAGTCTCTTGAAACACCCCGTAAAATTTTATTAATGGTTAAAGCGGGAACTGCAACGGATGCGACGATTCAATCTCTTCTTCCTCATCTGGAAAAAGACGATATTTTGATTGACGGCGGAAATACATACTATAAAGATACACAGCGCCGGAACAAAGAGCTTGCCGAAAGCGGCATTCACTTTATCGGAACGGGTGTATCAGGCGGTGAAGAGGGAGCGCTGAAAGGGCCTTCTATTATGCCGGGCGGCCAAAAGGAAGCGCACGAACTCGTGAAACCGATTCTAGAAGCCATTTCTGCTAAAGTGGACGGAGAAGCTTGTACGACATACATCGGCCCGGACGGAGCGGGGCACTATGTAAAAATGGTGCACAACGGTATCGAATACGGTGACATGCAGCTGATCTCTGAGTCATATTTCATTTTGAAACAGGTGCTCGGATTGTCTGCCGAAGAGCTTCACGAAGTATTCGCTGAGTGGAACAAAGGAGAGCTTGACAGCTATCTGATCGAAATCACGGCTGACATTTTCACTAAAAAAGATGAAGAAACGGGCAAACCGCTTGTTGACGTCATCCTTGATAAAGCAGGCCAAAAAGGAACGGGTAAATGGACAAGCCAAAGTGCTCTTGACTTAGGCGTGCCGCTTCCGATTATCACTGAATCTGTTTTTGCGCGTTTCATTTCCGCAATGAAAGAAGAGCGTGTGAAAGCAAGCAGCCTTCTGTCCGGGCCAGACGTTAAGCCGGTCACTGAAAATAAAGAAGAGCTGATCGAAGCGGTCAGAAAAGCGCTCTTCATGAGTAAAATCTGTTCTTACGCACAAGGCTTCGCCCAAATGAAAGCCGCGTCTGAAGAATATAACTGGGATCTGAAATACGGTGAAATCGCGATGATCTTCCGCGGCGGCTGTATCATCCGCGCGGCGTTCCTGCAAAAGATCAAAGACGCATATGACCGTGAACCGGAGCTTGACAACCTGCTGTTAGACAGCTACTTCAAAAACATTGCAGAAAGCTACCAAGGCGCCCTTCGCCAAGTGATTTCACTTGCCGTAGCCCAAGGCGTGCCGGTACCTTCGTTCTCAAGCGCACTTGCGTATTACGACAGCTACCGTACGGCAGTGCTTCCTGCAAACTTGATTCAAGCGCAGCGTGATTACTTCGGCGCGCATACGTATGAACGCACAGATAAAGAAGGCATCTTCCATACTGAATGGATGAAGTAATGAAGAAGCCCCCGCAATAACTGCGGGGGCTTTTCTGATATTAAAAACCGCGGGCCGTCATGAACGGCGCCGCGGTTTTTTGATGTTTTCTTATATATTCCACCAGTGGAGACCGTCTTTTTCAAGAAGATCGTCCGAAGCTTTCGGTCCCATTGACCCGGCTTCATAATTCGGAGAAAGGGTTTTGTCGGCTGCCCACGTTTCGGAAATCGCATCGACGAAATTCCATGAAAGCGCCACTTCGTCCCAATGGGCAAAGTTTGTCGCATCACCGAGCAGACAGTCATGGATTAATTTTTCATAGGCTTCCGGTGTGTTCATTTCATCACTGCAGTTGCTGCAGTAGTCCAGCTTAATCGGCTGAGCATGTGCGGCTCCGCCTAATTTTTTAGCGTTCAGATATAGTGTGATGCCTTCATCCGGCTGAATATGGATGACAAGCAGGTTCGGATTTACATTCGTTTCATTGCCGTAATAAAGGTTCATCGGAATGTCTTTAAATTGAACGACGATTTTCGTTGATTTTTCTTTCATCCGTTTCCCTGTGCGGATATAAAACGGAACGCCGGCCCAGCGGAAGTTATCGATTAACAGCTTTCCGGACACGAATGTTTCCGTATTGGAATCCGGTGCTACATTTTGCTCATCTGTATAGCTCGGTACAGCGTTTCCGTCAATCGTTCCCGCTTGGTATTGTCCGCGGACGAAGAAGTCACTTACTTCGTTTGGAGCGACAGGGCGGAGGGCTCTCAGCACCTTCACTTTTTCGCTGCGGATTTCTTCCGTGTTCAGTTTAATCGGCGGTTCCATCGCCAAGAGAGCGACCATTTGTAAAATGTGGTTTTGAACCATGTCACGGAGTGCGCCTGATTTCTCGTAATATCTCGCGCGATCCTCAACGCCGAGATCCTCACTTGACGTAATCTGGATGTTTGAGATGTAGCGGTTATTCCACAGCGGCTCAAACAGCGCATTCGCAAACCGGATGACTTCGATATTTTGAACCATTTGTTTGCCTAAGTAATGGTCGATCCGGTAAATTTGATCTTCCGTGAAAGCTTCGCGTATTTCTTTGTTAAGCTCTTTCGCACTCGGCAGGTCATGGCCGAATGGTTTTTCAATGACGAGACGGGACCAGCCATTTGTCGCTGTGACACCTTCGTTTTTAAGTGATTTTGCGATAGTGCCGAAAAACTCAGGAGCCATCGCCAAGTAAAACATTCTGTTGTTCGGGATTTCATATGTATGTTCAAGCTGATCAAGCAGGACATTCAGCTCCTGATAGGAACCCGGATTCGTTACATCAAACGGATGGTAATAAAAATGAGATGTGAAATCGTCTATGTCTTTTTGCCCGGCAGAAGAAACAGACGTTTTAACGGTTTCCCGGAGGTCCTCGTTTGACCAAGGTCTTCTTCCAACACCTACAACTGCAAACTCTTCACCAATTTGACCATTTTTATATAAACGGTGAATGGATGGGTAAAGTTTTCGTTTTGCCAAATCCCCTGTGGCACCAAATATTACAATTACTGCTTTTGGTTTGTCGTTTGTTTTCACTTAGAGTACCTCACTTTATCTGAAGCATGGTTTAAAACCCCGCATATTTCCTTCATTTTAAATCTAAAATTCGTTGAAAGCAAACATTTCAGCCTGTTTTTTGCGGTTTGCGGAAAAAAATTAATCAGGCCGGAGAAGGCCCGGGTGAATTCACATTTTCAGCCTGATCCTGTATCCTTAGTAGTACAAAGATCTAGGAGGAAGCATTGTGGAATTATTATTTTTAGGGACGGGGGCCGGCATGCCGGCAAAGACGAGAAACGTAACGTCCGTCGCGCTGAAGCTTCTTGAAGAAAGGCGTTCCGTATGGCTGTTTGATTGCGGAGAAGCCACTCAGCATCAGATATTACATACAACAATCAAACCGAGGAAAATTGAGAAGATTTTCATCACCCACCTTCACGGCGACCATGTTTACGGTCTTCCGGGTCTGTTGGGGAGCCGTTCATTTCAGGGCGGTGAAGAAGAGCTGACGATTTACGGGCCAAAAGGTATTAAAGCCTTTATCGAAACAAGCCTGAACGTGACGGCGACTCATCTGACGTATCCTCTTACCGTACATGAAATCGAAGAGGGGACGGTTTTTGAAGATGAGCAATTCATTGTTACCGCAGCATCCGTCATTCACGGCGTGGAAGCGTTCGGCTACCGGGTTCAGGAAAAGGATATTCCCGGCGCATTGCAGGCCGGCAGATTAAAAGAAATGAATATCCCGCCCGGACCCGTCTATCAGAAAATCAAAAAAGGCGAAACGGTCACACTTGACGATGGCAGAATCATTAACGGGCGGGATTTTTTGGAACCCCCGAAAAAAGGGAGAATCGTCGCTTTTTCCGGGGATACGAGGGCATCAGAGCGGGTAACGGAGCTGGCGCGCAATGCGGATGTGCTTGTTCATGAAGCGACGTTTGCCAAGGAAGATGCAAAGCTCGCACATAATTATTATCACGCGACGACAGAACAGGCTGCGCAAACGGCAAAAAAAGCAGGCGCCAAACAGCTGATCTTAACTCATATCAGCGCAAGGTATCAGGGTGAATCGCCGATAGAGCGTCTCGAACATGAGGCGAAAGCGGTATTTGAAAACAGTAAGATCGGATTTGACTTCATGGAGGTCACTGTGGAGCGGTCTTAAAAAATGAACGCTTGACATTTTTTTCTGGTGAGATATAATAAAACGTAATAATTACGATTTGTATAAGGGGTGAAAATGATGCGTGTAAATGTTACATTGGCCTGTACAGAGACAGGGGACAGAAATTATATTACGACGAAGAACAAACGGACGAATCCGGACCGGTTAGAAATGAAAAAGTATTCCCCCCGGTTGAAAAAGTATACGTTGCATCGTGAGACAAAATAGATCACGATAACAAAAGCCATTGTGCCGTTGCACAATGGCTTTTGTTTTATCAGTTTACCGCCTGATAGGCAGGAGCATTCATTTGCTGGCGCACCGCGCACCAAACATCATAAATGGCAAGGTGGACGATGTGCGGTTCATCGTGGTGAATGGCATGAGAACTGTTTTTGGCCTGAATCCATCCGCTTTGATAAGAGACATCAAGCATGCTTCTGTGCAGTTTCACCCATTGTTCATGAGCGTGCTTTAAGTGCTCATCCCGCTCTCCCGATGATAAAATCAACAGCGGCATATCGCCGAAATGAATCTGCTGATGCTTGATCTGACGAAGGCTCGTCAAAAATTCCGCGTGTGATCCTTCCAATACGAACTGTTTCAAATAGGCAGCTTTCATTTCTTCGGGAAGAAGCGGAAGCACTTTCGTCTCCTGATCCTCAGAAACCGGATCAAGCATCACCATCCCGAGAATATCCCGGCGGTTCCGGCTCGCCCAAAGTCTGCTGATAATCGCGCCGTATGAATGCGAGACGACAAGATAAGGAGGCTTGACGCCGGCCTTCAGAAGAAGAGTGTTTAATTCCTGTACCATGTGGTCCGCCGTTCTCTTGTTTCGGCTTTGTCCGCTTTTGCCGATTCCGGCTCTGTCATATGTGAAAACCCCAAATTCTTCATCTATGTCAGCGAGTAATGATGTCCATGTTTCAGAAGAAGTGCCGTAGCCGGCTTCAAAGACGATCGTCACTTCGCCGGCGCCTTTACGGTGTTTCGTATAAAACGGACACCCGTCAATCAGATATGTCCTTTCCATCCATGCTGCTTTCATTGGAGTCATCCCCTCTAATTGGTTCTATAGGGAAGACGGAGAAGCTTCGGCAATCGTTTCTCAAAAAATAAAAAAAGAGACAGCCGGATCGAAAAACTCCGGCTGTCACTTCATCACCATGCTCTGTCGTATTGAACCGGTGACGGTATTTCAGTATTCAGCTGCTTCGCTGCACTCCTTGCAAAGTGCGGATCGCGCAGAAGTTCTCTCGCGACAAAAATAAGGTCAGCGCGGTTGTTTTGCAGAATTTCTTCCGCCATTGTTCCCGTCGTTATCAAACCGACGGCGCCTGTTGCGATTTCGGCCTGTTCACGGATTTTCTCCGCGAAGCTCACTTGGTAGCCTGGGAAGACGTTAATATCAGCTTGAACGAGTGCGCCTGAGCTGCAATCAATGAGGTCGACTCCCTGTTCTTTCATCCACTTCGCAAAACCGATATGATCCGCAATGTCCAGCCCTTTGTCTGTATAATCCGATGCAGAAATACGGACAAATAACGGGCCGTCCCAGACTTCCTTGACGGCTTCAATGGTCTCGCCTAAGAAGCGGTAGCGATTTTCATGTGAGCCTCCGTATTCGTCTGTACGGTGATTGGACAGAGGGGACAAAAATTCGTGCATTAAGTAGCCGTGTGCCGCATGAAGTTCAATAATGTCAAAGCCGGCTTCTTTCGCGCGCGCCGCTGCCTGTTTGAATTCCTGAATGGTTTCTTTAATTTGTTCTGTCGTCATTTCAGCCGGTGTTTTGGACTGCTCGTCGAACGGAATAGCTGACGGAGCGTAAATGTCTCCCTCAAGCTCTGCTTTACGTCCCGCGTGCGCGAGCTGAATGCCGATTTTAGACCCTTGCGCTTTCACTTGTTCTGTCAGTTTGGCAAAGCCTTCGAGATGATCGTCGCTCCAAATGCCCAAATCTTGATCGGTAATACGTCCCTGCGGATTAACGGCTGTCGCTTCAACGATAATCAGACCGACCTGACCGATTGCACGCGATATATAGTGCGCCATATGAAAAGGCTGCAGTTTTCCGTCCTTCTCATGTGAGGAATACATGCACATCGGTGCCATAACAATACGGTTTTTGATCGTTACATCTTTAACGGTCCATGGGGTAAATAATTTTCTGGCCATTTATTTCGCCTCCCGGAATGTTTGTAGACATTAATTATAACAATTCATGATCATTCAGTCATATAAACTGCTCACGACTGAGCGCATTGTTATTATTGTTCTGGAAAGGCATTTTTTTATACACAGCGATGCCGTATCTTCATAACAGGCATTTACAGCTGATCATATAGCAAATATAGATGAGAAACGCACCGATGACTGCGTGGCCACCTTTGAACCAGTTTGTCAGGATGAAAATACTGCTGACGAAGATCACTGCGCCGAAGGCACCGAATATTCCGTTTTTTTGAGCGGCTCTGAAATCGTCGGGGCTCATGTTTTTCAGCTGCAAGTGAATATTCAGTAGCGTCATGATCGGCAGCAATGTGATAACGCCTGATAAAAATAAGTATTTCGACTTGCTTAAATACGCGGCGGCCACCATAACGGTGCCGCCGATAAAAAACTGAATGAGAAAACTCATGCTGAAACGCTCACCTTCTGTTTGTTATCAAGTATAATGATGGAGACATTGCCATTTTATTTTTGATTGATATATAAGTAAACTAAATATAACTAATGCATTGGATAATAAAGAATGATATCTGGGAGATGAAGCCGGTTGGATTTAAAGAAGCATTTAGCCTTTATTAAAACGGTTGAAAGCGGCAGCCTGACCCAAGCCGCTGCCATATTGAATTACACACAGCCGAACATCAGCCAAATGATCAGTAAATTAGAGGAAGAGTACGGTTTTCCGCTTTTGATCAGACAGCGGCATGGAGTGAGGCCCACCGCAAATGGCTTGAAAGTGTTACATATTATGAAGGAAATTCAAAAAAACTATGAAAAACTGTCTGAAACCGTTGATAATATTAATGGGTTAGAAAGAGGGGAAGTCCGGCTCGGAACTGTTACGAGCGTGGCCGTAAAATGGCTGCCGAAAATTTTGAGGGAATTTCATGAGCTGTATCCTTCCATTAAGGTGCATTTGTTTGAAGGAAATTCTACTGAACTGGAAGAATGGCTGAAAGATGACCGGATTGATGCGGCGATCGGGACATCCCACAGCGAGAAGTGGTATTTTTACCCGTTGGCCGAAGACCCGATTGTAGCGGTGATGAGCCCGCAGCATGAATTGGCGCAATGTGAAACGGTTCCGTTACATGTCATGGAGTCCGTCAAATGTATCGTGCCTTATCCGGAGACACATTTTGATGTGCTGAAAGTGCTGAAGGAAGAAAAGATTACGCCGCGGGTCGCTTATCAAATCAGAGGGGATGAAGCGATTATTGCAATGGTGCGGAACAATCTGGGGATCAGCATCTTGCCGCAGCTTTTGGTGAATGATTGTGATGTGCTCATCAAACGGTTCGACCGGTATGTCTCCAGGCAGCTCGGCCTTTTGACAGCTCATGCAAAGGAGACGCAGACACCTTCTGTCCGGTCCGTCAGGCTTCTGTCTGAAGAAGCCTGATGTGCGTTTAAGCCGGTTCAGGATAATAGACCAGCATAAAATATGTCACCGATTCATCCGAGGAATTAAAATAACTGTGCGGCATCGCCCGAAGTCAGCACTTGCTTTTCGTCATGAAGCTCAACCGTCAATTCACCGCTCTGGATTTATCTTCCCCTAAATGTGATTTTTGCCTCATGGGCGCAGCACGGCTTCAGGTCAACTATGCCTTGAAAACAAAAAGTCTGACCGTGACGGTGGTGAGCGGAGTTATTTTGGTGTCGGGCTTTCGTCTGTTTATATAAAAAGGGCATCAACGGCACATGCTGTTGATGCTTTTTTTGAAATGCTAGGGTTTGGAGAGCACTTCAATTCCGACGTTGACCATTTTGTCCAGTCCCATAAAAGACAGGCAGATTTTGGCGCGTCTTTTTCTTTTATCGATCTTTTTAATAATGCCTTCCATTCCTTTAAGAGGCCCTGAGGCAACGGTTACTTTTGAATTTTCAATATAGACTTTTGAATAATCTACAGTGTCTCCTTCTCCGATCAGCCTGATAATAGGGAGGATTTCTTCATCCTTAATTGTCGTGAAATAGGTTTTACGCTCTTTGGAATAATATGCGCCGTTATTCACGATTCTGCATGAAATGGGGAGTTCTTTGATTTTATGAAATGTCCGCTCTGTCATCTTCGTTTTAAACAGAACATATCCCGGAAACATCTTTTTGAGTGCCTCGTATTTGATTCCGGCTTTTCGTTCTGTGACTTTTTTCTTGGGTATGATTGAGTAGAGAGCCTGCTCATCAAACTGCAGACGCAGAAATTTTTGCACTGCTTCTTCTTTTCCGGACTCTACAAAAAGTGCGTACCATTTCATGACTGGATCCTCCTTAGAATAATAAGAAATTATTATACAAAGAAAGTATTTAATGGATAGTATTTAAAGTGATTAAAAATTTTTCTAATTCGTCTTTTTTTTACATAATATATGAAAATGAAAAATAAGTATAGACCCAATTGACAGAGAAGCGATGAAATTTTCTTTGACATGAAAAGGGTTCAGGGAATTATCTGACATTTATCCCGAAACAATTATGCCGACTGCCCACCGAATATAAAACTGTGGAATAAATGTCAGAAAATAACGAAATAAAGCCTTGACATTATTATCTATAAATTGATATTATTCTCTTTAAATAGCAACTATTTGTTAAATTTATTAAATTGATGTAAAGCACCTATTAAATTTCAATCGCTGTTTCGGCACGTTGAAGAGGAAGTAGGGATTATAAAAATGATTGTAGTGTATATATCTACATATACATGATAAGGGAGAAGTGTGCCGTCATGGCTGTTTTCGGGCATATTGGCACTGCAGCTTGTCATGAGAAACATTCAGTAAACAAGCAATATGTTTTAATATAAATTATGTTAGAAAAGGAAAACACAATGCGTTTGCGATTTTTAAACCTGTGCTGAATCGCAAACGCGTTTGTGTTTTTATTTTTATGCCGGTGTTTACACCAGTCAATATATGAAATAAGAGACGTTTTTGTATGGAGAACCACATGTGATGTACAAAATTGGCGATGCGGAAAGGATGAGGATAAGATGCTTACGTTTGTGTTCCCGGGGCAGGGTTCTCAATTTAAAGGGATGGGAGCCGGACTGTTTGATGAATTTCAAGATCTGACACGTCAGGCTGATGACATATTAGGCTACTCTATAGAAGAATTGTGTCTGGAGGATCCGAATCACCAGCTGGGGAAAACGCAATTTACCCAGCCGGCGTTATATACGGTGAGTGCACTCAGTTATTTAAAGAAAATGAAAGAGTCGGGGAGAGAGCCTGATTACGCCGCAGGGCACAGTTTAGGAGAATATAATGCGTTATTTGCGGCCGGCTGCTTTGATTTTGAGACCGGTTTGCAGCTTGTAAAAAAAAGAGGAGAGCTCATGAGCAAGGCAGCTCCCGGAAGCATGGCGGCGGTTTTGGGGTTTACGGCTGAACAAGTAAAAGAGGTTCTATCCGATTATCATCTGACCGGCATTGATATCGCTAACCACAATTCACCTTCGCAAATTGTGATCGCCGGAACGAAACAAGACATTGAAAAAGCGGGCCCCGTCTTTGAAAAAGCCGGCGTGAGAATGTACCTTCCTTTAAATGTGAGCGGCGCTTTCCATTCCCGCTATATGAAAGATGCTGAAAAAGAGTTTGCAGATTATTTAGAAAGAACGGCGTTTTTGCCTCTTCGTTTTCCGGTGATCTCAAATCTTCATGCCGCACCTTATAAGAATGATGAAATCAAAACAAATCTGACTTTGCAAATGACCAATCAGGTAAAGTGGACGGACACGATACGCCGTCTGATGGGACTTGAAAATAATGAAATTGCAGAAGTCGGGCCCGGGGAAGTGCTGACAAAACTGACGCGGCAGATTAAAAAAGATGCCGCCCCATTACCTATGCCGAAAGAAGAGTCTGATACTGCTGATGTCAAAGCATCGGCAGCTGATCCGCAAAAAACGGCGGGAATGAGATTAGGGAACGAAGATTTTAAAAAAGATTATAACATCCAATATGCTTACATGACGGGCTCCATGTACAGGGGAATTGCTTCGGAACAGATGGTCATTAAAGCGGCAAAAGCGGGAATGCTGGGCTTTTTCGGAACGGGCGGATTGAGTATCGAACGGATCGGACAGGCCATCGGAACCATCCGGTCTGCATTGCGGCAAGGGGAAACATTCGGAATGAATCTTCTTCATCATATGATGTCACCTGACAAGGAAGTCAGAATGATAGATTTATATTTAAAAAACGGCATTCATCTTATTGAAGCATCGGCATTTATGGGCATAACCCCCGCTCTCGTTATATACAGGGCAAAGGGATTAAGCAGGAATCATGACGGATCGGTGTCAGTTCAAAACAGAATCATCGCGAAAGTATCCCGGCCTGAAGTCGCTGAGGCCTTTCTGAATCCGGCTCCGGCTCATGTGCTGGAAAGACTTGTGTCTGATAATCGGCTGACAGCCGGGGAAGCGGCGCTTGCAAAAGAAATTCCGATGGCTGATGACATTTGCGTTGAAGCGGATTCAGGAGGGCATACCGACCAAGGGGTTCCGTATACATTAATGCCTGCCATGATCAGACTCAGAGACCGCATGATGGAGAAGCACGGTTATGCGAAAAAAGTAAGAATCGGCGCAGCCGGCGGCATCGGCACTCCGGAAGCGGCTGCTGCGGCGTTTCTGCTCGGCGCCGAATTTATCGGAACCGGTTCTATTAATCAATGCACGGTCGAAGCCGGGACAAGTGATTCAGTGAAAGATCTGCTTCAGGAAGCGAACGTGCAGGATACGTCATACGCTCCCGCGGGAGATATGTTTGAAGCGGGAGCAAGGGTGCAGGTGCTGAAAAAAGGACTGTTTTTCCCGGCAAGAGCCAATAAACTCTTTGACTTGTACAGACAATACAATTCTTTAGATGAAATAGATGAAAAAACGAAAACATTAATTGAAGAAAAGTATTTCCAGCGCGGTTTTGAAGAAGTGTATGAGCAGCTGAAACGTGATAAATCTCCTGAACAGATCGCCAAAGCCGAACAGAATCCGAAACACAAAATGGCGATGGTATTTAAATGGTATTTTTCTCATACGACAAGGCTCGCTCTGGAAGGAAAAAGCGAAAGTAAAATAGATTACCAAATTCATTGCGGCCCTGCACTCGGCGCGTTTAATCAGTGGGTGAAAGGAACCCCGCTTGAAAATTGGAGAAACAGGCATGTCGATCTGATCGGCAAACAGCTCATGGAAGAAACAGCCGGCCTTCTTGCGCAAAGGCTGGTATCGATTACAGGCTGAGTATGACCAGCCATTACATTTTTTCTGCGGAGGACAGACCATGCTGATTGAAAATCATGAATTAACGATGAGCCATGTCGGGTTAGGGAATTTGAATGAGTACGCGCTGCTGCTGTTATTCGGCAACGCACACAGTCACCATTTAACGGCCGGAACGGGATTCCGGCCTGATCAGATGGCCGATCACCAAGGGCTGATTTTGTATCCGGCTTATTTTATGACACATCTCAAAGTTCCTTCAGATCAGCCTCTTGATCAGTACCGATTATGGGACGAGGTTTCCGTCGGAGTCGATATCTCCCGCTTTGGAGAAACCATATTAGAATCTGATTATTTGTTCGGGCCGAAAGGAGCGGTCAGCTCTGATAAAAGCGAGTGGGACCGGGGACGGTTTCCTTCAATGAAAGCCAATAGTTTAATTGTCGTCGACGTCACACAAACAGAAGGTTCGACCCGCAAAGTCTCAGCGCCTAAGGCTGAGTGCATTGCGGAACTTTCTAAGCTAGCCAAGCCGCCTTACGCGCTGATGCGGTCAAAGAAAATCAGAACGGACGCCTTCGGTATGAAGCCGGGCAATCTCAAAACAGCAGACCCCGTTTTATATCGGGTTCCTGTTGATCAGGATGCTGCGCCTGGGCATGCCATGGTGTTTGCGAAATTCAGCAAGATAATGGATGCGGCGGAATTTGAATGGATGACGCGCCGGTCGAAGCCGGGTTTTCCGGTTTCAATCGCGCGGCATTTATTTTTGCTTGAAAGAGAGACGTATTATTACGGAAATTGTTTTGCAGATGAAGAGCTTGATATTTATATGACGGGACACATTGAAGAATGCGATCCCGACTTTCACGGTGAGTCCCTCAGTATGATCTCAGTGGCGAAAATCAGCTATCAGATTGAAGTCTATATGAAAAGAAATCATACATTGCTGGCCATTTCCAAGGTGGATAAGCTGCTGGCGGTGCCGACCTCTTCACAAGATCATATTCCGGATTATAAACGGGTCATCAGAAGTTTATAAAATGAAGAATGGAGCTGAAAGCAAATGGAACAAACCAAGGAAATGAAGCAGATCATCGCTCAAATCATTCAGGACATTCAAGAACAGCAGTCATATCGGGCCGTCGAAGCGGGAGATGATGTGAGAGTCATAGAGGATCTGGGCTTCTCATCACTGGATATCGCTCAATTAGTCGCACAGATGGAGATGGAAACCGGAGTAGATCCTTTTTCCCAAGGAGAAACGATTTCCAGCATTACAACCGTCGGCAGCATTTGTGATATTTATCAAAAATATATGGACAGTGCTCAATCATGAAAACAGAAAGCAGGGGAGATATCAGCTGGGTGACTGATAAGCTTAGGGAAACGCAAGACAGTGAGTTTCTCATTTTTAAAGGGCAGACTTTTACGTATGATGATTTGCTGACACGAATCAGCTTTTTTCAGAAAGAACTTAAACAAAACGGAATACGTGAAGGAGAATGTGTGGCGCTTATCGGGGATTATTCCCCGAACGCCATTTTTTTGCTGATGGCGCTTTTGTTAAACCGAAATATCGTTGTCCCTCTCAGCAATGAATCAAGGGAAAAGCACCTCGATATGTTTGAAGACGCGAAAGTGAATCAAATCATTGAAATAAATGAAAATGACAGCTGGACGCTTCGTGAAGGTTCTGAAAGCGCCTCTCACCCTCTGCTTGATGACCTGCGCGAGAGAGGGGAATCAGGCATTATTATTTTCACATCGGGAACCTCCGGCAAAAGCAAAGCATCCGTGTTAAGCGCCGGCCGGCTGCTTGAAAAATATAAAACGGCGAAGAGAAAACCGCTGCGTACGCTCATTTTTCTGAAATTAGATCATATCGGCGGCATTAATACGCTGTTTGCGATTCTGTTTAACGGGGGAACGATCGTCACATCAGTCAGCAGAACGCCGGAGTCCGTTTATCAGGCGGTCGACAAACATGCTGTCCAAGTGCTCCCCGCCACCCCGACCTTTTTAAACATGCTGCTGATGTCCAAGGCGGATGCCGGCTATAACCTCTCTTCACTCCGGCTGATCACTTACGGCACAGAGCCGATGCCGCAATCAACGCTGCGCGGCATCCACCGGATGTTTCCGGATGTACGGCTGAAACAAACATACGGATTAACTGAACTGGGGATATTCTCAACGAAATCAAAAGACAGCCAATCCACTTGGATGAAAGTAGGCGGCGCCGGAACAGAGACCAAAATTACCGGAGGCACGCTTTGGGTCCGTTCTGAGTCGGCGATGCTCGGCTATTTAAACGCACCGTCACCTTTCGATGAAGACGGCTGGTATGACACCGGTGACCAGGTGGAAACAGACGGCGAATATATAAGAATTCTCGGAAGAAAGAGTGAAATCATTAATGTGGGCGGAGAGAAAGTGTTTCCGGCAGAGGTGGAAAGCGTCTTTCTGGAGATACCGAATGTCCGGGATGTTCTCATAACGGGCAGAAAAAATCCGATTACAGGCGAGATTGTTGCGGCAGAGGCCGTGCTCGAAAAAGAAGAAGATATCAAATCTTTCAGAAAGCGGGCCGTAGCTCATTGCAAACAGAAGCTGCAGCCATATCAGATACCGCAGATCATCTCTGTTACAGATCGAAAACTGTCTAATGATCGATTTAAAAAAATAAGAAACGTGTAAAACAGGAGGCAAATATGAATAACGGAAAAGTAGCGGTCGTCAGCGGAGGAAGCCGGGGGCTGGGAAAAGCGATTGTACAGACGCTTTTGGATGAGGATTACAAAGTAGCCGCTTTCAGCCGCAGTGAATCTGATTTTATTAACACATTGAGAGACAGTGAAAAGTACCGCGGCCGCTTTTATTGGGAAGCGGCGGATGCGGCGGATGATGCCGCCATGAAACAGTTTGTTCTTCAAGTATACCGCAAGTTTTCCAGAATAGACGGCTTGGTCAATAACGCCGGTTTGAACCTTGATCAGCTGCTGCCCCTGACCAATGATGAAGACATTGACCGCATACTCAATCTGAATATCGGTTCAGTCATCAAGCTGACCCGAAACGTTTCCCGTGTCATGCTGAAACAAAATTCCGGATCAATCGTTAACATAAGCTCCATTATCGGCTCAAGAGGATTTAAAGGCACTTCAGTCTACAGCGCATCCAAAGCGGCTCTTGACGGCTTGACGCGAAGCCTGGCCAGGGAGCTCGGGTCGAAAGGAATCCGTGTCAATTCACTTGCGCCCGGTTTTGTGGACACCGATATGACGAAAAATATGCCGGAAAAACAAAAATCGCAGATTATCAGAAGGACGCCGATGGGACGTTTAGGCGAAACAGACGATATGACCGGACTCGTTCGTTTCCTGCTTTCTCCTGAATCGTCCTTTATGACCGGACAGACAATGGCCATAGACGGCGGATTAACTTGTTAAAGCACAGAAAAATTCTTTTGTACAAGGGATGGTATCCTCATGAAATGTATTAACGAATTTTTAAGAACGGTAATAGCGCAAAAGCTGGGTGCCGAGGTGACCGAAGCGGAAGATAAAACCGCTTTTTTCACTCTTGGCGTGACGTCTCTCATCAGTGAAGAAATCATGACCATATTGCATAAAGAATTTACCGGCCTTTCTGAAACGCTGCTTTTTGAATATCCGAACATTGAGAAATTGAGTGAGTTTTTAAGTGCGCAGAAACGAAATCCCGAAAGCGTTCTTGAATTCACAGAAACGGAGCCTGATACGGGAAGCCGGCAGGAAGAAGAATTGCTTCCTGTACAGGCGGCTGAAAAGGTGCCTGAACCGGCAACGGACGGGAGCTCTGATATTGCGGTTATCGGAATGAGCGG
Source organism: Bacillus sp. LR--39 (assembly GCF_053613335.1). Classification (NCBI taxonomy): domain Bacteria; kingdom Bacillati; phylum Bacillota; class Bacilli; order Caryophanales; family Bacillaceae; genus Bacillus; species Bacillus sp. LR--39. Next base: position 572,546 of record NZ_JBSIOT010000001.1, read on the forward strand.
GATGTTTCCGAAAGCGGAAAACCAGCATGATTTTTGGGACAATTTAATGGAAAATAAAGATTGTGTCTCCGAAATCCCAGAGGACAGATGGGACAGCTCTTATTACTCGGAAGAGAAAACGGCAGAATACGCGTCATACAGTAAATGGGGAGGTTTTATTGATCATCCGGATCAATTTGACCCGCTGTTTTTTTCTGTTTCCCCGTGGGAAGCTGATTTAATGGACCCTCAGCAAAAATTGTATGTCACGTGCTGCTGGGAAGCGATGGAGGATGCCGGTTACGGGAACCCGGCGGCGAGGCCGACGGATCAAATCGGGGTATTCGCCGGAGTGACCTGGAATGAATATTCATTAATTGCACACGAAGAAGGTTTCCTCAAAGATCAGTACAAAGGCCCCGGCTCCTTATATTGGGGCATTCCGAACAGGGTTTCTTATTTCCTTGATCTCCATGGCCCGAGCATTGCTGTTGATACGGCGTGTTCTTCATCGCTTGTCGCCGTCCATCAAGCTTGTCAGGCCATTATGTCGGGCGACTGTGAAATGGCGCTGGCCGGAGGCGTCAACCTCAGCTTACATCCGCAAAAATACATGTTTTTAAGCCAATCGCATTTTCTGTCTTCTGAAGGAAAATGCCGCAGTTTCGGTGAAGGCGGAGACGGTTACGTGCCCGGCGAAGGCGCGGGAGCCGTTTTGTTAAAACCATTGAAAAAAGCGATTGCGGACAAAGACCACATCTACGGTGTCATTAAGGGGTCCGCCACTAATCACGGCGGCAAAACGACCGGGTATACGGTGCCGAATCCGGAAGCGCACCGGGACCTGATTTTATCCGCTCTAAACAGAGCCGCGGTAAGTCCGGCGGATATCAGCTACATTGAAGCTCACGGAACCGGCACGGCGCTCGGCGATCCGATTGAGATACGCGGCCTGTCTATGGCATTTGATAAACAGACCGATGAGAAAAATGACTGCGGAATCGGCTCGGTGAAATCCAATATCGGACATTTGGAAGCGGCTGCAGGGATCGCCGGTTTAATCAAGGTGCTTTTAAGCATGAAACATGAAACGCTTCCCGCCAGTCTGCACTCCGAGGAACTGAACCGCAAGATTTCTTTTTCTGATTCGCCATTTTATGTCGTCCGAAACAACCGGCCGTGGCCGGCTGAAGGAGATAAACCGAGAATCGCCGCAATCAGTTCATTCGGAGCAGGAGGCTCTAATGCCCATCTGATTGTAGGTGCTTATCAGCCAAAACGGCAAGCGGACGGGAATACTGAGCAAAAACCTCATGCCGTCGTATTAAGCGCACATTCCGAACAACAGCTGAAAGAATATGCCGGGAAATTGAGCATCTTTCTTGCCCGATTGGAAAACTCGCCTTCTGCCGGCGGATACAGTCTGGAAAATATCGCTGCCACCTTATTGTCAGGCAGAGAGCCCTTCTCCTTCCGGCTTGCTGTCATTGCATCATCCCTTTCTGAGCTGAAACAGCGATTGGACGGATTTGTGAGCGGTCACAGCGACGGCAGGCATATGTACTTCGGAAAAGCCTCACCCGGGCGGCCGGACGTTTCAGGCCAGTCCGTTTCAGATCCTGAGAAATTTGCCGCGCTGTGGGTGAAAGGCCTTCAAGGTTGCAAAAAGCCGGAAACGCCGTATCAGAAAGTTCCGCTTCCTACGTATCCGTTTTTAAAGGAAACGTCCTGGCTGACCGATCAAAAAAAGCGGTATACAAAAAAGCCCCAAAATATCAAAAGGCGTGAAGCGCTTCATCCTCTGCTTGATGAGAATGTTTCATCCGTCCGGAAAGGAACGTTTCAAAAGATATTTTCCAAGGATGAATATTTCTTTAAAGATCATTTAGTGAACGAAAAATATGTGCTTCCCGGAGTCTGTCATCTGGAAATGGCGGCATACGGCGCGGCATTGTGGGGAGAACGCCCGGCCGTCTCTCTTCAAAGTGTGTGGTACATGGAGCCGATTGTGACAGGGACAGACCCAAGATCCGTCATGATAGAGTTTGAAGCAGAAAAAGAGCGTATAAGCTATGTCATTAAAGAAAAAGGAGCGGACGGCACCCTCTTTTCGCAAGGAGAAGTGATTTGTAAAGAAAAAGGAGCGTCTTTTGAGGCCCCGGCCTTTCAGCTCCCGGCGCCATTTGCGCAGAGAACGGAGCCGAAAGACATCTATCACTCTTTCTCTGAGGCGGGAATCGTGCAAAAGGACAGTTTTCAGGTCATCCGCGAATTCTCTTATACAGAAAGGAAAGCACTGGCCAAATTAACGCTCCCGTCATACTTGGAAGCCGATTTTAAACAGTACATCCTACATCCGTCCTTAATGGATGGCGCTGTTCAAACCGCAATGGCGCATGTGCTGCAATTTCAAAAAGAGCCTGCGCTTATCGTACCGTTTTCCTTCGGAGAAATACTGCTGCTTGAACCGTTAGCGAAAACCGTATTTGTGCATGCGGAGGTAAAAGCGGCCTCCGTTCACCAATTTGATCTGCATATTTGTGATGAGCGCGGCGTGCTGTTGGCGGCAGTGAAAGATTTTATCATAAAAGAGGTGCAGGAAAGCGCCGGGTTTAACCAAAAAGCCGGCGTCACGCCGAAGAAAAGCCGTGAAACGGAATTGCTTATGACACCGGTTTGGAACACCGTCACCATTCCGGAAACCGGCATGCCTTTCATGCGTGAAGAAAAAATAATCGTCATCGGGGCCGGGCCGGATTTTCAGCAGGCTTTGAAAGAGATGTATTCCGATGTCCGTTTTCCGGACATCACTTCTTTGGACAGCGCGGAACAAATGGCTGAAACACTGAAAACGCAAGGCTCTTTTCAACACATGATATGGGCGGCGCCGGATCATCCCGTTCCATCCGTTTATGATGCGGATACGGCCGACGGACAGGAGCACGGGGTCATGCAGCTTTTCCGGCTGATAAAAGCGCTTCTGCTTCTGAATTTTGATACGGCACAACTATCATTGACAATCTGCACGTTTCAAGCACAGCCGATTCATGAACATGATGAGGTCAATCCCAGTCATGCAAGCATACACGGATTAGCGGGGTCGCTCGCAAAAGAATACAGCAATTGGAGCATCCGGCTTCTTGATTTGGAATCTCAAAGGGGATACCGGCATCTTCCCGATGTCTTCTCTTTACCGGCGGACTCCGAGGGAAACCCGTGGGTCTTTCGTGCAGGTCAGTGGCACCGCCAGCAATTGGCCGTCTGCCGGCCTCAGGCAGATGAGCCTTCATTATACCGGCACGGCGGGGTTTATGTGATTATCGGCGGGGCAGGCGGAATAGGAGAAGTATGGACTGAATATATGATTCAGACCTATCAGGCGAAAATTGTCTGGATCGGGAGAAGGAAAAAAGATACACAGATTGAAAGAAGGCTGAAAAGACTTGCGGCTTTAGGTCCCGCACCGCAATATTTCAGCGCGGATGCTGCGGATTATGACTCTCTCAAACGGGCGTATGACACCATTGTGAAGGAAAATGGAAAGGTCCGCGGAATCATTCATTCCGCCATCGTGTTATCAGACCGAAGTTTTGCCAATATGGAAGAGGATCAATTCCGCGCTTCACTTTCTGCAAAAACCGATGTCAGCTTGCAGATTGCCCGGGTAGCTGAAGGGGAACCCCTGGATTTCTTGCTGTTTTTCTCTTCGATGATGTCGTTTCAAAAAGCGCCGGGACAGAGCAATTATGCCGCCGGGTGCACGTTTAAAGACGCTTTTGCTAAGCGGATCTCACAGAAAGCGCCGTATGCTGTAAAAGTTGTCAATTGGGGCTTTTGGGGAAGTGTCGGCGTCGTGGCCTCAGAACAATACCGGAAACGGATGGAGCGGGACGGAATCGCTTCTATTGAGGCGCCCGAAGCGATGAAAACGCTGGAAACCCTGCTTTCCGGACCTCATGACCAGCTGGCGCTGATCAAAACGACAGATCCGGTTTTTATGAAAGACGATCTGAAAGAACAAGTAACGGTTTATCCGGAAAAGATTCCTTCCGCACTCGGACAATTAGCGGTTAACATCACGCACAATGACGAAGCTGAGCGGTTAAAAGCATCAAGTGTCATGAGCTGCATGAGAGAGTTGGAATCCCTTATTGAAAAAATGCTAGTATCAACCCTTTATGAGATGGGAGCCGGTCTTGATCAGGCTTTGCCGTTATTTCAATCGGCTGCCGGCATAACGGAACAATACAGCAGATGGCTGAAAGAGAGCTTTGTCCTCCTGACTGAATTAGCGCTTGCTCCGGAAAAAACGGATCTAGGGCAGGTGTGGGAGGAATGGGAGCGGAAAAAAGAGACTTGGCTGCGCCAGAAAGACATGAGGGCGCATGTCAGATTGGCAGAAGAGACATTGCGTGTGCTTCCAGACATTTTAACCGGTAAGCTTCCGGCAACGGAAGTGATGTTCCCTGACTCCTCCTTCCGTCTTGTGGAAGGCATTTACCGCAATAATATCATTTCTGATTTTTTCAATGACAAGCTTGCTGACACATTGATTGCAGTTTTGCGGGAACGTCTGGAAAAAGACCCGCAGGCGAAAATCCGCATTTTAGAAATCGGAGCCGGAACGGGCGGGACGAGCGCCGCGGTCATGAGAAAATTGAAACCGTATGAAGCGCATATTGCCGAATATTGTTTCACGGATATTTCTAAAGCATTTCTTTTACATGCAGAAGACATATTCGGTCCGGAATATCCTTATGTCACTTATAAAATATTCAACGCTGAGCAGCCGGTATCAACAGAAGCGCAGGACATCGGCACGTATGACGCAGTGATCGCGACCAATGTGCTTCATGCGACAAAAAATATCCGCTCTGCGCTGCGCCATGCGAAAGCAATGCTGCAAAAAAACGGCCAGCTGTTTTTAAATGAGATCAACAGCCGCACCATATTCAACCATGTGACGTTCGGCCTTCTTGAAGGCTGGTGGCTGTATGAGGATCATGATTTACGGATTCCGGGCTGTCCGGGGGTTGAGCCGGCCGGCTGGGCGGAAGCGCTTTCGCTTGAAGGGTTCGTCCATCCTCTGTTTCCGGCTGAAGCCGCACACGACTTAGGCCAGCAGATTATAGCGGCTGAAAGTGACGGAACGGTCAGGCTTGCCCTCCCGCAGGCGTCAGAAGAGAAGCCGGAGCGCCGTCCGTATGACGCAGATGGTCTTTCGGATGATACTTTGCATTTCAGCCTGAGAGAAAAAAGCGTTGAACTGATGAAGAAGGTCATCGGTGAAGCGCTTAAAGTGCCGGCGCATCGTCTTTTATCCCATGAACCTTTAACCGCATACGGATTGGATTCCATACTGGTCGTCAGACTGACCAACGCGTTAAAAGACGTCTTCGGTTCTGTCAGCAGCACTTTGTTTTTTGAATATCAAACCATTGATGAGCTTGCTGATTACTTTCTGTCTTCCCGTAAAGAAGCGCTCGAGCGGCAATTCGGGAATGGACGGGCTCATCCCGAAAACGCCGGACGGGTGCAGGCTCCCGCAGAAAGCGCCGCGCCGATTCCAAACGTAAGAGAACGGGGCATCGCATATCTGACGGAATTAATAGGAAAAACGCTGAAGATTCCGAGCGGGAGAATGGATCCGTCGGTTTCCTTAACCGCATACGGTTTGGATTCTATTCTGGTCGTCAGGCTCACGAATGCTTTTCGTAACGTGTTTGACCAAATGACCAGCACCCTCTTTTTTGAATATCAGACGATAGAAGAAATTGCGGATTACCTGCTTCTTTCTCAGCGGGGAGCATTTATGAAAGCGATGGGTGTGCGTGAGGAGCAGCTGTCTGATCACACAGATAACCTGAATGTAAAACAAAACAAAATTCCTCAAAACGAGGAAGACAGCAGGACGAACGGAGATCCCTATATCCAGGATATCGCTGTCATCGGTCTGTCAGGCCGGTATCCGGGCGCCGATCACGTTGATGAGCTGTGGGAAAATGTAAAAGCCGGCAGGCATTCTATTACTGAAGTGCCGAAAGATCGCTGGGACTGGAAAACGTTTTATAACGAGGAACGCGGAAAATGGGGGTCCATTTATTCAAAATGGGGCGGTTTTCTCGATGACATTGATAAATTTGATCCGCTGTTTTTCCGTATATCTCCCGCGGAAGCTGAAAGGATGGATCCGCAGGAAAGGTTGTTTCTGCAGACTGCTTATTCAAGCATTGAAGATGCGGGGTACACCCCGGCTACGCTTTGTGACAGCCGGAAAATCGGAGTCTTTGTCGGTGTGATGAACAGCAATTACCCGACAGTTCCCAGCGACTGGTCTATCGCAAACAGAGTATCGTTTTTGTTCAATTTCCAAGGGCCGAGTATGGCTGTGGATACAGCATGCTCTTCTTCTTTAACAGCTGTCCATCTCGCCGCAGAAAGCCTGCGGAGCGGAATGAGTGAAACAGCGATTGCCGGCGGAGTCAATCTTATCGTTGATCCGGCCCACTATGAGCGGCTGTCCGCTTTTTCAATGCTGTCTCCCGGTGATAAATGCAAATCTTTCGGAGACAGTGCGGACGGTTTTGTTGACGGTGAAGGAGTAGGGGCGATTGTGTTAAAGCCGCTTGCTCAAGCGGAGAAAGACGGCGATCATATTTACGGCGTTATTAAAGGAAGCATGCTGAACGCAGCAGGCAGGACAAACGCTTATATGGTGCCGAATCCGAAAGCGCAGTTTGATCTGATCGCAGAGACGTTGAAACGAACAGACATTCACCCGAGAACGGTCAGTTACTTGGAAGCTCACGGAACGGGCACTGCGCTCGGTGATCCGATTGAAATCGACGGGTTAACGAAAGCTTTTCGCCTGACAACAGAAGACAGGCAGTTTTGTTCCATCGGTTCCATTAAATCAAATATCGGACATTTAGAAAGCGCTGCCGGGATTGCGGGAATCACCAAACTGCTTCTGCAATTGAAACATAAGAGGATTGCCCCTTCATTGCATGCGGCGGAATTGAATCCGAATATTGAGTTTGAGCACACTCCGTTTTTCGTACAGCAAACAGAAACGGAATGGAAACGACCTGTCTTGAATATCACGGGTGAAATGAAGGAATATCCGAGAATTGCCGGCATTTCCTCGTTTGGAGCAGGAGGTTCAAACGCACATGTCATCATTCAGGAATATGTGCCGTCTGAGAGCCTGAAACCAATGGAAAACGTGCTCGTTTCTCCGCAAAAACCGGCTGTTATCATTTTATCAGCGCGAAATGAGCAGCAATTGACAGAGCGCGCCCGCCAGCTTCTGGATGATGTCATAAGAAAAAAACGTTCTGACGGGGATTTGGCCAAGATCGCTTACACGCTTCAGGCGGGAAGAGAACCGATGGCTGAGCGGCTTGCATTTACGGCCGAGTCGATAGAAGAACTGAAAATGAAGCTTATGAGTTTCTCAAACGATCATAATATCGAACATGCTCATATCTGGCGGGGCAGGACAGCCAAACATCATTCATTGGCGGCTTCGCTCACTTCTGATGAAGATATGGCGCTTACCATAAATGCCTGGCTGAAAAAAGGGAAATACGGAAAGCTGCTTGACCTTTGGGTTAAAGGACTTGACGTCGATTGGTCAGCTCTTTATCAGCGCAACCCGGGCCACATCAGTCTCCCGGCCTACCCTTTTGCCAAAGACCGATATTGGGTGACAAAAGCTGATGTGTCACTTGACAAAACAGGCTCAGCGGAAAGTGAGAAAGCAGCCAGACTTCACCCGCTGCTTCACGCGAATACATCGACTTTTACCGCCCAGCGCTTTACTTCTGTTTTTTCTGGGCATGAACCGTTTTTTGCCGATCATATCGTCAATGGAAAACTGGTGCTTCCGGGCGCAGCTGCTTTAGAAATGGCCCGGGCCGCCGTTACACTTGCCGCTGAAGACCTGCCGGGCGGGAAAACGGGTGTCCGGATCAAACAGATCGTTTGGCTCCGGCCGGTGACGGCGCTTTCTGAAGGAGTGACGCTTCATGTAAGACTTCAGCCGGAAGAAAACGGAGACATCGCTTTTGAAGCGTATGCCGAAGGAGAAGAGCCGCTTGTCTTTTTCCAGGGAAAGGCCGTGCTCGAAGAGACGGAGCGTGCTCCTGTTCTCGATGTGGAAGCGGTTCAGGCGCGCTGCGGCGGCCGTCACTTGTCAAAGGCTGAGTGCTATGAAGCGTTCGACAGCCTCGGCATCACCTACGGACCGTCTCATCAGGCGCTTGACGCCGTCTATGCCGGAAGCGGAGAAGTGCTCGCAAAGCTCATTCTCCCGCCGTCCGCCCGCGAGGAAAAGGAGCCGTTCATCCTGCATCCAAGCATGCTGGACGCCGCTCTTCAGGCTTCTATCGGTCTCGTGCTTTCAGACGGTTCCGCGTCCGGACGGCCGTTTCTGCCGTTTGCCCTCCAGGATATGCAGGTGTTTTCTGCGTGCCGGGAGACGATGTGGGCGGCGCTTTCCTCAGCGGACGGCGCCTACCATATTGAGCTGTGTGACGAAAACGGCGCGGTATGTGTCCGATTGACGGGGCTCACCGCCCGTTTTCTGGAAGAGGAAACGGAGGAAAAACCGCTCTTGCTTCAGCCAAAGTGGCAGGAATCACCGCCGGGTGAAGGCGGCGGACAAGAAGAGTCTTTCAGATACGTGACGCTGTATGGCGGAATGAATGCTGAGGACATAAGCGGCGCCGTATGTGCGGCTGACGGCGAAGGTCCGATTGAAGACCGTTATGACGCCTGCGCGGCGGAGCTGTCAGCGATCGTCACGCGTCTTATCAAAGAAAAACAGAAGGAAAAAACGCTGATCCAGCTTCTTGTCCCCGACAGGGGGGAAGACAATGTATTGGCGGGGCTGGCCGCTTTCCTGAAAACGGCTCACCTTGAACATCCGAAGCTGTACGGCCAAGTCATCCAAGCCGATCCGGACGAGTCAGCATCATCGCTTCTTGCCAAGCTGAAAGAAAACCGGGCGCATCCTGAACAAGCGGAAATCCGTTATGAAGACGGCAAACGTCTCGTCAGAAACTGGCGTCATCTGCCGGCCTCTCAAAGCGGCGCCGTTCCGTGGAAAGACGAAGGGGTCTACCTCCTCACCGGGGGAGCGGGCGGCATCGGACTGATTTTCGCTGAAGAAATAGCCTCCCGCGTCAAAAATGCCGTCCTCGTATTAACGGGGAGGGCAGAAGTGCTTGATGAAGAGCGCTCCGCCCGCTTACGGCACTTGGAAGCGTCGGGCGCCCGCGTATTTTATCAACCGGTTGACGTGACAGACAGAGCGGCGGTCATCGCCCTCGTCCGCGGCATACAGGAGGAGCACGGAACACTCGACGGGATCATTCACGGCGCAGGCGTGATCGCTGACAACTACATTCTGAACCAGACAGAAAACGAACGGAAGGCCGTCATGGCGCCGAAAGTGAAAGGGCTTATCAATCTTGATGAAGCAGCGAAAGATGTGCGGCTGGACTTTTTCATTCTGTTTTCTTCCTTGGCGGGAGGCATGGGAAATCCGGGGCAGTCCGGTTATGCGGCAGCCAACGCATTTATGGATGTTTATGCAGCCCGCCGGAACCGTCTCGTGCGGGACAACGAGCGGAGCGGGCAGACCCTGTCTGTCAACTGGCCGCTTTGGGAAGAGGGCGGTATGCGTGTGGACAAAGAGACCGAACGGCTGATGTATGAACAGACCGGAATGAAAGCCATGCGATCAGCCTCAGGCATCCAGGCGCTTTACGCCGCTTTTGCCTCCGGAGAACACCAGGTCATGGTGGCAGAGGGCGACGAAAAACGGATTCGAAAAAACCTGATGCCTGAAACGCCGGAACCGTCCCGTAGCATTCATGTGTCAAGGAAGACGCCCGTCCATATGCCGAATAAAGTACAAGCGGAACTCAAACATATGATATCAGGCATTCTGAAGGTGAAAGAAGACGAGATAGATGCTGAATCAGAGATGAGAGATTATGGCTTTGATTCGGTTTCATTCACGCAGTTTGCAAATGAACTAAATAAAACGTATGGGCTTGAACTGACACCGGCCGTGTTTTTTGAATACCCGACAGTCTTTAGTTTTGCCCAATACTTGCTGACGGAACATCCGGATACATTCGGCTCACAGGCAGAAACAGAAACGGAGAAACCGGTTGTGCGTAAAAAAATGAAGACGGAGCCATTCTCGATTCAGTCCCGCCTTCCTAAAACAAAAACCGCAGCTGCACCTGAGCCCGTGGCGATAATCGGAATCAGCTGTGCATTTCCAATGGCTGAAAATCCGGAAATGTTTTGGGAGAATTTAGCCGGAGAAAAGGACTGCATTTCTGAAATACCGCCGGAGCGCTGGGACTGGAGACAGTATTACGGAGATCCGCAGAAAGATAAAAATGCGAGCAATGTAAAGTGGGGCGGCTTCATTGATGAAACCGCTCAATTTGATCCGTTATTTTTCGGTATTTCTCCGCATGAAGCCGAAATGATGGATCCTCAGCAAAGACTTTTAATGATGCATGTATGGAAAGCGATTGAAGATGCCGGCTGCTCTGCCAAAAGCCTGTCAGGTACAAATACAGGCATTTTTGCAGGCACGACAAACAGCGGTTACGCTCAGGAAGCTTCAAAGTTCCATATAGAGATTGAGGGTTCTTCCGCCGCCGGAACGGTTCCGTCAATCGGTCCGAACCGCATGAGCTATTTTCTGAATATACATGGGCCGAGCGAACCGATTGAAACCGCCTGTTCAAGCTCATTGGTCGCTGTTCACCGTGCGGTCAGGGCAATTCAGGCCGGAGACTGCGGCATCGCGATTGCAGGAGGCGTCAATGCTATTGTGTCGCCGGATATGCATATCAGCTTTAATAAAGCGGGAATGCTCAGTGAAGACGGGCGCTGCAAAACATTTTCCGATCAAGCGGACGGGTATGTCAGAGCTGAAGGTGCCGGTATGATTGTTTTGAAAACATTATCCGATGCGGAACGTGACGGCGACCGTATTTATGCCGTTATTCGCGGAACGGCGGAAAATCATGGCGGACGGGCGGCTTCCCTTACATCGCCGAATCCGAAAGCACAGACAGAAGTCATGATAAAAGCGTATCAGCAAGCGAACATCGACCCCCGTACAGTGAGTTATATTGAAGCCCACGGCACGGGAACGGCGCTCGGAGATCCGATAGAAATCAACGGACTCAAAGCGGCTTTTGCAGCGCTTTATCAGAAAGCCGGAGTAACGGCACCCGATCAGCCTCATTGCGGCCTCGGTTCCGTCAAAACGAATATCGGCCACACAGAGCTTGCCGCCGGCATGGCCGGGCTTTTAAAAATTATTTTGCAGATGCAGCACAAAACGCTTGTTAAAAGTCTGCATTGTGAAACCGTTAATCCGTATATCAGCCTCGACGGCAGCCCGTTTTATTTCGTCCGCGACACTCAGCCGTGGAAAGCGGCGACTGATGATAGCGGAAATGAACTGCCGCGGAGAGCGGGTGTCAGCTCGTTCGGATTTGGCGGTGTCAACGCTCATGTCGTGCTCGAAGAATATGTTTCTCCTGTTGAAGAGAAACAATGGACTGCCGGTGAACTTCAGCCGTCCTTATTCATTCTCTCGGCAAAGACGGCGGAACAGCTGAAGGAACGTGCGGAACAGCTGCGCAGATATTTGGAAAAGACACATTCAGCTGACGGAGCTCTTGCGGATATCGCTTATACGCTTCAGCTTGGCCGGGATGAAATGGAAGAGCGCCTTGCCGTCATTGCTGAAACAAAAGAAGAGCTTACGAACGCGCTGAATGATTTCCTCAGCGGCAAGGAGGCGGGGCAGAATTTCTTTACAGGCCGGAACAAAGCGATGAAACAGCTGTTTACAGAGATGACGGACAATGCAGAAATGAGCGGGACCATAGATCAATGGATTGAAGCAGGAAAGTATGCAATGCTTGCAAAATTATGGGTGCAAGGCTTGCATGTCGACTGGAATAAATTATATCCGGACGAAAGGCCAAAAAAAGTCAGCCTGCCCGTCTATCCTTTTACGAAAACACATTGCTGGATACCGCACAGTGCGCAGCATATAAGGCACCGGGAGACTTATGAGACTGATATGTCCCCGCTTAAGACTTATGAACACCTGCTTGATGAATTGGAGAGAAACGAAATAAGCATAGAAGCCGCTGTAAAAAGAACGATCGGTTTTTACAGGGATTAGCGTAATGGAGGAAACCATATGAAAGAGTTTCTGCACCGGGTTTTTTCTGACGTCAAAAATAAAAAAATGACAAAACAGGATGCGATCGGCATTTTGCGCGATTATGATATGCGGATGGGACTTCGCCAAGCGGATTCCCTTCATCCGCTTGCTCAGCAGCATATTTCCGATGAAACGGGACTGGGATTCTCGGCAGCTTTCAGCGGCCGGGAATTTTTTCTCGCTGATGTTTCTTTACAGCGTAAAAAGCTTATGCCCGGAGAACTTCTTTTGGAAATGGCGAGAGCTGCGGCTGCTTTGACAGTAAAGGAGACTGAGGCTGTCCGGCTGACGCATATCGTGTGGTCAAAGCCCATTCTGACTGAGGCTGAGCCGTTCCATATCGAAATCAGGCTGATACCCGCAGAGGGTGAAGCCAAAAGGTTTGAGGTTTATAATCCATTTTCTGCCGATTTAAGTCATTATGATGTGTACAGCCAAGGGACGATTCAGCCAGTTGATGCTGCGCCTGGCATGCTGGATATCAGCCGCTTGAAGGAAAACAGCGGTTCCCTGATGGATCAGCAGCAAATTGAAGCCATCACTCAGAACGATACCGTTCAATACAGTGAGCACATGAAAGGAATTGAGCGTATTTACGCCTCAGCAGGGCGGATGCTGGCAGACATATCAATTCCATTGACAGACCAAAAAGAATCCGCCCGATTCGGCTTCCCTCCCTGTGTGATGCAAAGTGTGACAGAGGCATGCGCGTTGCTTGGCGGCAAAGAATATAAAACGCTCGCCCCGGTTTCATTGGACGAGCTTTTGTTTTATGAACCTTGTCCTGACAAGGTATGGGCCGAGATACAAGAGAAGGCGGGGAGCTTTTATATTGATTTATGTGACGAAGAAGGAAAAATATGGGCTTCCCTGTCGGGGTTGAAGCTGCAGCCTGTCATCAAGACGGGCGCTCCCGGAAAAACCAATGCCGAACACCGCAGTGAACGTTTGTATGAACAAACGCTTCTTCAGCTCAAAACGCTTTTTGCCCTGACTACAAAAATTGCTGTTTCCAACATAGATACTGAAGAGCCGCTGGAAACTTACGGAATCGACTCAGTCACTGTGACGAAATTGAACCGCGAATTGTCTCTGCTTTTCGGTGACCTTTCCAAAACGGTTTTTTACGAATATAAGACACTGGGCTCCCTGGCTGCTCACTTTGTCACGGATTATCCAAAAGAATGCCGAAAGTGGACAAATGATGATGAGCACCGTTCAGGCATATCAGAACAGGTTTTGGCAAATGAAGATTTTCCGGTGCTTCCGTCGTTTATCAAGCGAAAGAAACGGCCTTCTTTTTCCAATGAGAACCAGACAAAAGAAGGGATTGCGATTATCGGAGTCAGCGGACGTTATCCGCAAGCTGAAACACTTGAAGCGTACTGGGATAACTTAGCAGCCGGAAAAGACTGTGTGACGGAAATTCCCGAAGAGCGCTGGGAAAAGGACAAGTACTACAACCCTGATCCCGAAGAGGCCGTGAAAGAAGGGAAAAGTTACAGTAAGCGGGGCGGGTTTCTGAAAGATGCCGCTTTCTTTGATCCGCTGTTTTTTCAAATTTCACCCCGTGATGCTTTGAATATGGACCCGCAGGAGCGTCTCTTTATTGAAATGTGCTGGCAGGTGCTGGAGGATGCCGGTTATACGAAGGAACAGCTTGAGAATCTGTATAACGGCCGGGTCGGCGTTTTTGCGGGCATTACGAAAAACGGGTACGGAATGTACTGGAAAAACGGCGGGACCCTGCAGCCGAAAACGTCGTTCAGTTCAGCGGCCAACAGAGTTTCCTATTTTCTTAATCTGAAAGGGCCGAGCATGCCGGTCGACACGATGTGCTCGTCTTCGCTGACTGCAATCCATGAAGCGTGTGAAAACATCCTTCGCGGCGAATGCGACATGGCGATTGCCGGCGGTGTGAATGTGTATACGCATTCTTCGGCTTATGCGGAGCTCAGCGCCTATCGAATGCTTTCAAAAGACGGAACGTGCAAAAGTTTCGGTGAAGGCGGGGACGGATTTGTTCCCGGGGAAGGCGTCGGGGCCGTGCTGTTAAAGCCGCTGTCAAAAGCGATGGCTGATAAGGACCATATTTACGGTGTGATTCGCGGCACTCATATCAATCACGGAGGCAGAACAAACGGGTATACAGTGCCGAGTCCGAGCGCCCAGGCTGACGTGATTTCCGGCGCGCTTGAAAAATCAGGAATACATCCGCGGATGATCAGCTGTATCGAAGCCCACGGCACGGGCACTGAACTCGGAGATCCGATCGAGATTGACGGTTTGACCCGCGCATTTCAAACGAAAACGTCAGATAAAGGTTTTTGCGCCATCAGCTCAGTTAAATCCAATATCGGGCATTTGGAAGCCGCGGCAGGCATTGCCGGTGTAACGAAACTGCTGCTCCAGTTTCAAAAACGCAAGCTGGCCCCCTCTTTACATTGCCGGAAATTGAATCCGAATATTGTATTCGACCGGACGCCGTTTTTGGTGCAGCGTGAATTGGCAGACTGGAAACGGCCGGTCATTGAGGAAAACGGAGCGCAGAAAGAGATTCCGAGAATCGCGGGCATCTCTTCTTTTGGTGCGGGCGGGGCAAATGCCCACATATTGATAGAAGAATATATTGAACCTGATAGAGAGATTTCTGAGCCATTCACAGATGAAGATCCCGCAGTCATTTTATTATCCGCCAAACAGGAGGCCAGCCTGAAGCAGCGGGCGCAGCAGCTTCTTCAAGCGATCAGAAAAAAAGACGTCACAGACCGCAGTCTCCGGGATGCGGCTTACACCCTTCAAACCGGAAGAGAAGCGATGGAAGAACGTGCGGCGTTTATCGTGACGTCGACAGAGCAGTTAGCGGAAAAACTGCAGCGTTTTATTGATGGCGGGACAGACGGCTGTTTTCTCGGAAAAAGCAAACAGTATAAAGACATTCTAGCCGTTTTTAAGGATGAAGATATGCAGGACGCCGTCCGTAAATGGATGAAACGAAAAAAATTCGCGAAGCTTCTGGAACTTTGGGTAAAAGGGCTGAAGATTGATTGGTCAGAGCTTTATAATGGCAGCCTGCCGCACCGCATCAGCCTTCCCGGTTATCCATTTATAAAGGACCGGTATTGGCCGGTCGATGCAGCGCCGGACAATGTTCGTGATGCTGAAACACATTCTGAAACATTGCGTGAAACCCGCTTTTTACAGAAAAGCTGGGCAGAAAGCAGCAGTGTTTCGGTTAAGGAAGTGCGGGGCGTCATCGGAATAGCCGCCGATCACCAGACAGGAAATTTGGCCGTTGAGCTGTGCCGTTATTTCCCCGAGTCTGAAATCATTGACGCTGCGTCATCGGAAATATCTGGGGACGCGTCCCGGTTTGGCGGTCTGATTGATGTGACCGGATGCGGAACGGAAATCAATCATGATGACGGCTGGATTCATCATCTGCAGTCTCTCATTGACAACAGAAACCGCGGCCGAAAGCTTCAGCTGCTTTGTGTGACAAAGGGGCTTGAACTTTTTGCAAATGAAACGATAAATTTCTCAGGTGCAAAAAAGGCCGGATTGTACCGGATGCTCCAAAGTGAGTATAAGGATATCCGCTCGCGGCATATGGATGCAGAACGGACTGCCGAAGATCCTGAGCTGGCAAACCAGATCGCAGAGGAGTTTTTTCGCGATTCTGAAGACATCGAAGTGTGTTACAGAAACGGTGTGCGCTATCACGCGCGGTTAAAAGAAACAAACAGCTTAGCAGAAAAAGAATTTTCATTTCCGAAAGACCATGTGCTCTGGATCACCGGAGGGACCCGGGGACTCGGATATTTATTCGCCCGGCATTTTGCCGAACGATACGGAGTCACGAAACTCGTGCTTACAGGAAAAGAAACCATGCCGCCGAAAGCGGAGTGGGATGATCATATCAAACGGAATTCCCCGTTTTCTGAAAAAGTGAGAAGAATCAGAGAGTTCGAACAAAAAGGTGTCCGAACGGAAGTGCTGTCTGTATCTTCCGGCCCTGAATATGAGCAGGCCGTCAGCCGGGTGAAAGATCAAATGGGGCCGATAGGAGGCGTGATACACGCAGCGGGAGCCGTAGATCTCGATCATCCGGCCTTTATCCGTAAAACAAGAGAACAGATGATGCCCGTGGTTGAGCCTAAAACAGACGGACTGGACCTGTTGTATCAAGCGCTGCACAAGGAGCCTCTCCGGTTTTTTGCGCTGTTTTCTTCAGTGTCCGGCGTGATGCCGGAATTAGGAGCGGGACAAAGCGATTATGCCATGGCTAACGCCTATATGGATTATTTTGCGGCCGCAAAAGGTTTCCCGGTGCTGAGCATTCAATGGCCGAGCTGGAAAGAAACGGGTATGGGCGAATCAAAAAGCCGGGCCTATCTGAAAAGCGGTTTAAAGAGCATCACTGACAGAGAAGGGCTGAGCCTGTTTGATGCCATCATGGCAGGCGATTGCGGATCTGTTATTATGCCGGCCGTCATTCACCCGGAAAAATGGGAGCCTGACCGTCTGCTGCTTTCATCCGGCCTTACTGAAACAAAGCAGCAGGAACAGGCCGATACAGAAAGCGTTGAGGAGTGGCTGACGGGCATTTGCTGCCGGGAATTAAGACTGGAGCCGTCAAGATTCGAATCTGATACACCGTTTCAAGATTACGGAGCCGATTCCATCATGCTTGCCCAAGTGTCCAGAGCGATCGGAAAGAGGATCAAAGCTGACCTTGACCCGGCGGTGCTGTATGAATACCCTACGGTTGCTGCGCTGGCCGGATGGCTTGAAACAGCATATCCGGAAATCAAAGCTGCCGTTTCAAAACCGGTTCAGCCTAAAATCCCGGACGTTCCTAAACAAACTGCAGCCGCTGTCTTTCAGCCTTCTGGCGCTAGAGCGGCTCAAGACATCGCTGTTGTCGGAATGTCCTGCCGTTTTCCGGGAGCTGAATCAATTGAAGCTTATTGGAAGCTGCTGTCTGAAGGAACGTCGGCCATTCAAAGGGTGCCGAAAGAACGCTGGAAAACGGAGAAGGCGGATTATGCGGGCCTTTTAAAAAATGTAACGCATTTTGACCCGGAGTTTTTCCTTATTCCCGAAGAAGACATCAGGGCAATGGATATCCAGTCCTTTCTTATATTAGAAGAGGCGCTTCATCTGTTCAGAGACAGCGGTTACTCTTTACAAGAAATGAAAGGCAGGTCAGCCGGTGTCTATTTAGGAGGACGCGGCGGCAGTATGCCTGACGCAAACCATCTGAAACATGCAAAAAATCCGATAGTCGCCGCGGGCCCGAATTACTTAGCGGCCAATCTTTCTCAGTTCTTTGATTTGAAGGGGCCGAGTCTCGTTTTGGATACGGCCTGTTCTTCAGCGCTTGTCGGTATGAATATGGCGATACAGGCGCTTTCTTGCGGTGAAATCGACTCAGCGGTGGTCGGGGGAGTCAGTCTGCTGGAATCCGGTCAAACCCACCGGATGTTCGAACTTCGCAATCTGTTAAGCGAAGAGCCTGCGTTTCATATTTTTGACCGCCGCACGGGCGGCATCGTATTGGGAGAAGGCGTCGGAATGGTGTATTTAAAAACAGCGGCCCAGGCTGTAAAAGACGGGGACCGGATTCATGCGGTCATTAAAGGCATTTCCGTAAACAATGACGGCAGAACCGCGGGGCCTGCCACACCGAATATACAGGCGCAGAAAGAAGTGATGGCCAATGCGCTTGCCAAAAGCGGCAGAAAAGCGGAGGATATCAGCTACATTGAAGCAAACGGTTCAGGCTCTGAAGTAACGGATCTTTTGGAACTGAGGGCGATTGAAGCGGTGTACCGTATGCAAAACAGCTCGCCTTGCGAATTGGGGTCGATGAAGCCGAATATCGGACACCCGTTATGCGCTGAAGGGATTGCCGGATTCATTAAAACAGTGCTTATGCTCTCGCGCCGAATGCGTGTGCCTTTCCTTTCCGGCAAAGAGCCGATGACACATTACGATTTGTCCGCCTCGCCGTTTTATTTTTCGCACGCTCTGCGTGAATGGACGGATTCACCGCGGATTGCCGCCGTCAGCAGTTTCGCTGACGGAGGGACGAATGCCCATGTCATAGTGGAAGCCTGGGAGCAAGAGGCGTATACCCCGGTCAGAAAGCCTTTGCCGAGACAGGAATTAAAGCGCCGGCCCATTCGTCCGGACAAAGCCGAAAGCCTGCATGAAAACGCACATAAATCCCGTCCGAATACGTTTTGGAAACAAATGAAGACTTACTGATTGCGCTGAAAATTGAACGTCGATATGGAGGAAGTTCATATGCAAGAGCAGCTTCTTATTAACAATCAGCATCCCGTTCTGAAACATCATAAAGCCTATGGAAAGGAACTGCTGCCGGGTCTGGCTTATATTGACCTGATCTATCAGACTTTCAGAGAAAACGGTTTTTTTTATGCCGGCCTTGAACTCAGGCACTTATCGATTTTTCACCCTTTAGCTCCTGAACAGGGAGAATCAATCCTGCTTTCCGTTGATTGTACAGAGAACGGCGAAGGGCAGTGGAAGGTGGAGGTGAAAGGGCAAAAACAAGGTGACGAAGCAGCAGAGACAAAGGTATATGCCGCGGCGCAAATGCATTCCGTCAAGCCCGCCGGCTTCCAAGAGAGCGTCCGGATGGATGCCGTAAAACAAACGGCGGCAGAAATACCGCTTGAGGACATTTACGCGGAATGCAGGGATCAAGAACTGGTTCATTCAGGAATGATGAAAGGCTGCGGAAGCGTCTACCAAACTGAAAAAGAGATTTATATTGATCTGTCGGTGCAAAAGGATCAGCTGGAACATGCAGAAGAGGCGATGTTTCATCCCGCATTGATAGATGCGAGCAGCATCGGCTCCAATGTATATCTCGCTCCTTTGACGAGGGAGGAGGGGCAATTATTTCTGCCGCTGTTTTATGAATCGTTTTATTGCGCCGAATTGCTGCAGACAACATGTATCACTAAGATAAAAAAAGAATCCGTCACCCGTAAGAAAGATCTCGTTTACGTGACAATGGAGTTTTTCAATGAGGAAGGCAGAAAAGTCGGCGAACTGAAAAACTTCGCCAATAAACTGGTGAGGGACCCGGAACTGATCAATCAGAAACGGCAAAAGAAAGAACCTGACGGGCGGAATGCCGTCCCGGCTCCGCAAGCGGAACCGGCGCCTTCTGAGCCCCGCCATGCGGAGGCTTCCGCCGGCCTTATTGAACAGTGCATCCTTTATTTAAAAGAATTGCTTGCCGCCCGATTGAACAAACCTGTGAAAGAGATTGACCCGGATATCGGCTACTATGAAATGGGCCTGGATTCTCCGGGGCTGTTGGACATGGTAAAGGAAATTGAACAAAAAATCGGAACGCAGCTTCTGCCGACACTGTTATTTGAATACACGACAATCGCGGAATTGGCGGGATATTTGTGCGAACATTACGGAGCCGGTTTCGGCCATGCTCAAAGCGGGCATTCAAGTGCTGAGCCTTTGCACCGGGAAAAAAAGAGGACGACCCAAAACCTCGTGAAAAAATCGGCGTCAGCCGGAACGCAGAATGGAGATATTGCGATTGTCGGGATGGCGGGACGGTACCCCGGCGCCAAAAATCTTCGTGAATTTTGGACAAATTTAAAAAATGGAGAAAACAGCGTAACGGAAGTGCCTCGTTCCCGCTGGGATACGAGGACATATGAGCATTTGCGATCGCCGTCCGGCAAGCCGATTTCCAAATGGGGCGGTTTTATAGACGATCCGGATTGTTTTGACGCGAAATTTTTCCGGATTTCTCCGCGGGAGGCAGAAGCTAAAGATCCGCAAGAACGATTGTTTTTAGAAACATGCTGGGAAACGATTGAGGATGCGGGCTACACCCCGGAAACAATCGTTCAGCCGATAGGGCCGAATAAGAGAATGAACGTCGGTGTGTTTGCCGGGGTGATGCATATGGATTATTCTCTCGCCGGCGCTGAAGCTGCGGCCAAAGGGCTGGTCTTTCCTTATCCCTTGAACTATGCGCCGATCGCAAACCGGGTTTCATATTTTTGCAATTTTCACGGGCCGAGCATGGCGGTTGACACGGTGTGTTCGTCATCTCTGACGGCCGTCCATATGGCGGCGGAAAGTCTGAGACGCGGTGAATGTGAAGCAGCTCTTGCCGGAGGCGTCAATTTATCATTGCACCCGACAAAATATATCACATACGGCTTGATGGATATGCATTCGAGTGACGGGCTGTGCCGCACGTTCGGCGAAGGAGGCACAGGCTATGTCTCAGCTGACGGCATCGGTGCCGTGCTGCTGAAGCCGCTTCACAAGGCCGAAGAAGATAAAGATCATATTTATGCGGTGATAAAAGGCAGCGCCGTCAATCACGTGGGGACCGTCAGCGGGATTACCGTGCCGAGCCCCGTGGCGCAGGGGGATATGATAGCTGAATGTCTTGAAAAGACGGGGATCGATCCCCGGACGATTTCTTATGTGGAAGCGCACGGAACCGGAACTTCTTTAGGAGATCCGATTGAAATACAAGGTCTTGTTAAAGCTTACCGCACGTTTACGGAGGATCGGCAATTTTGTGCGATCGGTTCCGTTAAATCGAATATCGGACATGCGGAATCAGCCGCCGGGATCAGCGGGCTTCATAAAACGGTTTTGCAGCTGTTTCACAAAACGCTTGTCCCTTCTTTGCACTCAAAGACGATGAATCCGTATCTCCGTTTAGAGGACTCGCCATTTTACGTGCAGCAAAAAACCGAGTCATGGAAAAAGCCGGCGTATACAGAGAACGGCATTGAACATGCCTGTCCGAGACGCGCAGGCATCAGTTCATTCGGGGCGACGGGGTCAAACGTTCATCTCATTTTAGAAGAGTACAGGCCCAAAAGCCCCGGCATTACGGAGAATCAAGAGAGACCGTATATCGTGCCTCTGTCAGCGAAAAATCCGGAGCGGCTGAAAGAATACGCTGCCCGCCTGCTGATGTTTCTCAAAGATGAAGCGCCTGAAGGAAGCGGGCCGCTTCATGACAAAATAGATACAATGCAAAATCAGCTGGAAAATGCGCTGCGCAGTGTTCTGGCGGAAGTTCTGCATGTAGAGTCCGGCTCGGTAGATGGTGAACAGGATTGGAAGGAATTCGGCTTGGATGTCATGCAGCTGACACAGTTTGCTGAGCTGATGACGGATCAATACGGGCTGGCAATAGACATGACTGATCTCATACAGCATACTTCCGTCCGGACTTTAGCAGAATGTCTGACAAACGATGAGAAATATAAGAATATTCTTTCCGGTCTTTTCGGTCAGTCCGGCTTAGATAAGCAGCCTGATGAACCTTTTTCCCTGCGGTCACTGGCGTATACGCTGCAAACGGGACGGCTGGCAATGGAAGAACGGCTTGTTTTTTTAGTGAACGATCAAGCGGACCTGATCAGGAAATTAACTGAATTTACAGAACAAAAACGGCAGATTGACGGCTGCTTTCAAGGGCGGTCTGATAGCGGAACGGAAATCAGGGGTTTCCTGAATGATGATCAGGATACGGAGGAGCTGATCCGAAAATGGATGGACAGCGGCACTTACAAAAAACTTGCGGAGCTGTGGTCAAAAGGATTTGACATAGACTGGACGCGGCTGTATCAGGAGGAGAAACCGCGCAGGATGAGTCTGCCGACGTATCCGTTTGCAAAGGAACGATATTGGATACCGGAGCCCGATCATCCCGTCACTTCCGTAAATACAGAAAGCAGGCTTCACCCGCTGCTTCACCGCAATACATCAGATTTGCTAGAACAAAAATTCAGTACGATACTGAACGGAGATGAATTCTTCTTAGCCGATCATATCGTCCGAAACAAGTGTGTTCTCCCCGGGGCGGCTTATCTTGAAATGGCGAGAGCCGCGGCTGAACTGGCTGCCGCGCCGTTAGCCGCTGAATACACGGCTAAAACCGGCATTTCGCTGCGGTATATCAGCTGGATACGCCAGGCCGTTCATAAAAAAGAGCCGCTGCGTATGACGACAGGGCTTTCTTTGGAGGATAACGGCAATGTTTCATTTCGAGTGTACAGCAATGAAAATGATCCAGACATTTATTGTGAAGGCAGTGCTGTGATTGAGCCGCTGTCTGAGGCGCCGGTTTTGCATATTGAACAGCTGAAAGCGCGATGCCGCAAAAAAGTGCTGTCAAAAGAAGACTGCTATGCGGCGTTTGCAAAGGCGGAAATTGTATACGGACCTTCACATCAAGGAATTGATCACATTTATTGCGGGGAGAAAGAAGCCTTGGCTAAATTGGTGCTCCCTGCTTCCGTTTCTGATGAGGCTGAACAGTTTGTGCTCCATCCGAGTCTGATTGATTCTGCTTTTCAGGCGGCCATCGGCGTTATGAATGAAGATCAAGCGGGTTATCCTGAGCAGCCGTTAATGCCTTTTGAATTGCATGAACTGACCGTTTTTTATACGTGCGGTCCAAACATGTGGGCGGCCGTATTTGTGACGCATGAAACACCGGCCGTACGAAGAATGGACATTGATATATGTGATGAACGCGGCAATGTGTGTGTAAGGATAAAAGGATTTTCTGCCCGGATGGCCGAAAGTGCGCCGGCCGTAACCGATAATAAGCAATACGATCTGACGGGTAACCTTACCGGAGCCGTCAAACTAATGCAGGTATGGGACGCGGAACCGATAGACAACCAAACCGGCTTCCACATTTCTGAAGCAAAAGCTGTCATCATAGGCGGTACAGACGGGCAGGCGGACGCGGTTTTACGATTGTTTCCTAAAGCTGTGCGATTTGATATCGGCCAAAGTGCTTCCGTTGAAGTGATATCTGATCGGCTCCGCCGTCTCGGTGAGATTCAGCATATGATCTGGTTTGCCCCTCAGCCGGCTGATTCTGACAGCCATGATCAAAAAAGCGGGGTGCTGCAAATTTTCAGAGCGGCCAAAGCTCTTATCGGTCTCGGGTATGGAAAAGAGCAGCTAGGGATGACGGTGATTACGCACCAAGCACAGCCTATCACCCAATATGATGAGGTGCGTCCCGCTCATTCCAGTGTGCACGGTTTCGTCGGGTCTCTCGCTAAAGAACATCCGAGCTGGCACATCCGTCTGGCCGATCTTGAAGACGGGGGGGATTTCCCCGCAGAAGACATATTCAGCCTGCCCCGCGACCGTACGGGTAAAGCGTGGGTGCGCAGACATCAGGAATGGTACCGGCCTCAATTGCTTCCGGTCCAAAGCGGGCCGTCTGAAAGTGTTCCTTACCGCTATGGAGGCGTATATGTCATCATCGGCGGTGCGGGAGGCATCGGCGAGGTTTGGACAGATTATATGGTGACGACGTATAAAGCCCGAGTCGTCTGGATCGGGAGGAGGCCGCTGGACAGCCGGATACACCAAAAAATAGACCGGTACCGGTCATCAGGCCCGGCTCCCGAATATATAGCCGCAGATGCTTCTGATCTTCCATCGCTTCAGCGCGCCTATGAACAGATTAAAAACACATACGGCACCATCAGCGGCGTCGTTCATTCAGCGATGGTATTTGCGAATGAAAGCGTAAAAGATATGGAAGAATCACAGTTTCACGCCGGCCTTGCGGCGAAAGTGGATATTTCCGTCAACATTGCCGAAGTATTTGCGAAAGAGTCTTTGGACTTTATTCTCTTTTTCTCTTCGGTTATTTCATATATTAAGAATCCGAACCAAAGTCATTATGCGGCGGGGTGCGCATTTAAAGACGCATTTGCCCATGAGCTTTCCGGACGGCTGTCATGCCGGGTCAAAGTGATGAACTGGGGTTATTGGGAGCGGGCTGACAATCACATTTCTGAAGAGTTTGACAGACTGAGTGCAATCGGTCTCGGGCTGATCAGCCGTGCGGAAGGGATGCAGGCGCTGGAAACTCTGCTGACGCAGCCGATCTCCCGTATGGGGCTGATGAAGCTGACCAAGCCGATTCCGATCGAGGGAATGAACCCTCATGAATTTGTGACTATCTGATTGCCTGTCAAAATGACGGAGCAAATTTAATTTTCTTAGGAGGATAAGGTTTTGGGTAAGGGAGACAAACAAAAAGACCGTACACAGTTATCCTTAAGAACAGAAATAAGCAATCAAATGAAAGAATTGAATCGGCTTTTGCTGCAAGTGCTGCGGGTGACGCTGCGTTCAATGGGTCTGACCGGCGAAGCGCCGGCGGCTTCCTGTCTGCCTTTATATGAGCGCTGGCTGGAAGAAAGCATCCGTCTTTTAGACAGCGATTTTAAAAGCGATGAAACGGCCGCGGTTTGGGAAGAGTGGCATAAGAAGAAAAACGAATGGCTGAAAGATCCGGATATGAAAGCGCAGGCTCTGCTGGCGGATACCGTCATTCAAGCTTTGCCTGACATTTTAACAGGCAAAATAAAAGCCACTGACGTGATGTTTCCCGATTCCTCAATGGAGCTTGTTGAAGGAATCTATAAGCATAACATTCTCGCTGATTATTACAACGATGTGCTGGCAAATGAAGCGTGTATTTATGTGGAAAATGTAATTAAAAACAATCCTGAGGCAAACATCCGTCTGCTGGAGATCGGAGCGGGCACCGGCGGAACGAGCAGCACACTGTTTAAAAAGCTCCGCCCCTATCAAAACCATATTCAGGAATACTGTTATACCGACTTGTCAAAAGCTTTTTTAATGCATGCCGAAAAGGAATACGGCGCGGACAATCCGTATTTGACGTATCAGCTGTTTAATGTGGAGCAGCCTGCGGCGGGCCAGGGATTACATCTGAGAACCTACGATATCGCTATTGCCGCAAACGTGCTGCATGCCACCAAAAACATCCGGAAAACCTTACGGACGGCAAAAGCCGTATTGAAAAAGGACGGTTTGCTGCTCGTTAATGAACTGGGCGGGCATACGCCGTTTACACATGTTACATTCGGCTTATTAGAGGGCTGGTGGCTGTACGAAGACGAGGCGCTGCGGATTCCGGGGTGCCCCGGTCTTTATCCGGAAACATGGAAATCCGTTTTAATGGCTGAAGGCTTTCATTCCATTCAATTTCCGGCTGAAAACGAACGTCTGCACACCCAGCAGATTATCACGGCGAAAAGCAACGGAGTCATCAGGCAGAGCAGGAAAGCTTACACCGCGCAAAAGCGCCAATCAAACGTACCGCAAACATCCTCTGATCGTCAGCTCCCCATCAAACAAGCGGGAGAGGGGCTTTCGGAAAAGACAGCGGCTTTTCTGATAAGGGCTGCGGCAAAAGTATTAAAAATGCCGGCAGAAGAGATAAATCCGCTGGCTCCTCTGGATGAATACGGCATTGACTCTATTCTGATCGTTCAGCTGACGAATGAGCTGCGGGATCTTGTCCCTGATATCAGCAGCACGCTGTTTTTTGAATACCGGACGATAGAAGAGCTTGCCGCATACTTGGCTGAAACGAAGGAGCGCGAACTGCATGCGCGATTTTCTGAAGAAGTCCGTCATACTGAAGCGGCATCATCCGGCTCTTTGCTTGAAAAAAGCACAGACTACCTGAAACAGATCGTCAGCGCCATCTTAAAGATGCCGATTGAGGACGTTCAAGCCCATACGCCCCTTGAAGAATACGGAATCGATTCCATCTTAATCGTACAGCTGACCAACCGCGTGCGGGAAGACATACCTGATCTCAGCAGCACTTTGTTCTTCGAGTATCCGACAATCGGCGGATTAGCGGAATATCTCGTCAGCTCAAGACAGGATGATATGGCCGGGATTTTCAAGACAAATAAAGAAGCCGAAAAGGCGCCGCACACATTACAGAAAAAGCAAAGCCGCAAAAAAAGCGCCGGATTGACGAAGCGCCAAGCGGCATCTTTGTCTGAAAAAGCACCGCCCGCTTCCGAACCGCCGTCAAAACACCTTGAAGTGGCAATTGTCGGTCTTGCCGGACGGTATCCCGGAGCTGAAAATGTTAATGAGTTCTGGGAACGGTTAAAGACCGGTGAACACGGAATCACCGAAATTCCGAAAGACCGCTGGGATTGGCGGGACTACTATGATGAGACAAAAGGTAAGGAAGGCCGGATGTATACGAAGTGGGGCGGCTTTTTATCAGATATTGATAAATTTGATCCGCTGTTTTTTAAAATCTCCCCGAAAGAAGCGGAGCGCATGGACCCGCAGGAGAGACTGTTTCTGGAAACCGCTTATGCGGCCCTTGAGGATGCCGGATATACCCCTGATTCACTATGCGCCGGTAAAAAGGTTGGTGTCTTTGCGGGTGTCATGAACGGCAACTATCCGACAGGGGCCCACTACCACTTTATCCCGAACCGCGTATCCTATGTGTTTGATTTTCACGGTCCGAGCATCGCGGTCGATACCGCATGCTCCTCATCCTTAACCGCCATTCATCTCGCCGCAGAAAGCATCAGAACAGGTGCATCTGAATGCGCGATTGCCGGCGGCGTAAACCTGATTACAGATCCGGTTCATTATATCGGGCTTTCTTCTATGAGAATGCTGTCACCGTCAAACGCGTGCAAAGCGTTCGGTGATAAGGCTGACGGGTTTGTTGACGGAGAGGGCGTCGGCTGTATCGTGTTAAAGCCGTTGAATAAGGCTGTTGAAGATCATGATCATATATACGGTGTCATTAAAGGGAGCGCTCTGAACGCCGGCGGCAAAACGAACGGGTTCACCGTTCCGAATCCGAATGCACAAGGGGAAGTGATCGCAGAGGCGATGGAGCGGGCAGGGATTGATCCGAGAGCAATCAGCTATCTGGAAGCCCACGGCACCGGCACTTCCTTGGGAGATCCGATTGAAATCGCAGGGTTAACCAAGGCTTTCCGACGCTATACGGATGCAAAGCAATTTTGTTCCATCGGTTCTGTTAAATCCAATATCGGACACCTGGAAAGTGCGGCGGGCATTGCTGCGGTCACCAAAATTCTTCTTCAGATGAAACACGGATATCTGGTGCCGTCGCTGCATTCAAAGCAGCTGAACCCGGAAATTGATTTTGAAACTTCTCCTTTTATCGTGCAGCAGAAAACGGCGGAATGGAGACGGCCGGTCATAGAATCTGAAGGAGTAACACGGGAATATCCGAGAATCGCGGGTACATCTTCTTTCGGAGCGGGCGGTGCAAATGCCCACCTGCTGATAGAAGAGTATGAACCGGCTGAAATGAGTTCGGCAGACACCGGCCGTCCGGCGCTTTTTGTTTTATCGGCAAAAGATAAAGACCGCTTGCGCGAGCGGGCTCTGTTGCTGGCGGATACCGCCGGAAACGGAACAATTACAGATGCGAACCTGCTTGACGCGGCATTTACCCTTCAAGTCGGCAGGGTCCCGATGGAAGAACGGCTGGCGATGGCAGCGGACTCTGTTTCTGAATTGGAACAGAAGCTGACTGCTTTTCTGAATAATGTTGGTTCTGTAAGCGGGGTGTTTACAGGACGGGGTGATAGTGCTGTCACGGAGACGGAAGGCACAGTCAGTGATTGGACGGAAAAACGTCAATTTAACAGTCTTTTGAATGCCTGGGTTCACGGGACGCCCGTCGATTGGCTATCTTTATATAAAGGCGTGCTGCCGCATCGTATCAGTCTGCCGTCTTATCCATTTGCAAAAGAAAGCTACTGGATGAAGCGGGAAGAACCAAAAACAGGAACAACTGAATATGTGCATCCTTTCCTGCATGAAAATACGTCAACCTTGGCGGAGCAAAGCTATCATACTTCTTTTACAGGCCGGGAACACGTTTTCCAGAATGTGAGAGGGGAGCGGGTTCTGTCGGCAGCCGTTTATTTAGAAATGGCGCTTGCGGCTTATCATCATGCGGCAGACAGCTCTGAAGAAAAAGAGATATGGATCCGAACGGCGGCATGGACTGACCCGATTACCGGCGGACATCACGGTGCGGGCGTCAATCTCTCCCTTCTGTCTGAAGACGAGGAAGGCATTTATTATGAAATATACAGTGACGAAGAGAAGCTGCATCATTATGGAATCATCGGACAAGGGAACATACAGCCATCCCGCGTGCTGGATATTGCCTCCTTACAAAAAGACTGCCGCCCGCTGTCATTCGATTATGAAACACCAGGCACATCAGGTGTAACGATCAGTAAGGAGTTCCGCACCGTTGAAAAGCTTTATGCGGGAGAAAATGCGGTTTGGGCGAAGCTTGCTCTTACAGATGAAAGCGGCCGTAATCCGGGATATCATCTGCCGCCGGAATTTGTTGACGCAGCTTTTCATGTCCTGGCAAAAACGGAGCCGTCAGTCCATATCGTGCCTGAAGCGGTTGAAGAACTGCGCGTCATGCGTCCGTGCTCATCCGGCATGTGGATGTATATTAATAAAAAGAATCAAACCGGCTGTGACATTCAATTTTGTGACGAAACCGGCACTGTCTGCGCAGAAATCAAAGGGATAAGAATGAGACACCCGTCTCAGCAGGATCACGGGCAAGAGGAACAATCCGAGATGATGATATTTGAAGAAATGTGGACTCGGCAGCCTTTGAAGAAATCCATTCATGAAGAGCTGAAAACGGTCATCTGTTTTCTTACGGGAGAAGCTGCCAGAAAGCATGCTTATCAGTCTTTACGATCCCTTTATCCGGGAGCCGGCGTGTTTTTTATTTCACAGGGTGAGGAAACTCAAAAGCTTTCAAACACGCATTATCAAATTAAAATCACTGACGGACAAGCATATCAAGAAACGTTTCGGCATATTGAAACGGCTGCAGGCAAAGCGGATGCCATTTTGTATGGATGGCCGCTTGAAGATGAAAAGGCCGTGAAAGACTATTCCATTCTGTATTATGTGATCCGCGCAGCTGCTTCTTTGCGTTTTAAACCGAGGCGAATCCTTCTTTCCGCTCAGTGCGGGACCGATACCGATATCAGTTACGCCGAGTCATGGATCGGGCTGGAACGGTCGCTGAAACTGATCTTGCCGGAGACGGATACGGCCGCGGTTTATTTTGGACAAAAAGGACCGTTAGAAAAACTGATCCATAACGTATGTGAAGAACTTCACAGCGAGTCGTTCCGCAGTGTCATGTACAGTGGGGAAATCCGTCACGTCATGGAAATGAAGCAGACGGATATTGCCTCTGTTGAGAAGCGTGTGATAAAAAGCGGGAAAACGTACTTGATTACCGGCGGATGCGGGGGATTAGGCTTGTTATTTGCCGGATATTTCGCTGAAAAAGGACCGGTTACGCTCATTTTGACGGGGAGATCAGCGGCAGGCGGCCCGGTGCTGAACAAGATAAAGAGATTGGAAGAATCAGGCGCCAAGGTGTTTTACGTGCAGGCGGATGCCGCAGATCAGGCTCAGATGGAGAAAGGTTTGCAAGAAGCGAAAGAGAAAGGATGCGGGCCGATTCACGGTGTCATTCACGCTGCAGGTCTTCAAGGCACTGAAAGCATTCTGGAGAAAGATCTGCAAACCTTTCAGCAAGTCTTATCGCCAAAAGCGGACGGCACCGCGGTGTTAGATCAGGTTCTGTCACGGGAGCCGCTTGACTTCTTCTGTTGTTTCTCTTCTTCTTCAGCGATTTTAGGAGACTTCGGTTCTTGTGACTACGCGATGGGGAACCGCTTCCAAATGGCTTTTGTCCGTCATCGGGAAAAACTTGTGAGCCTCGGACTCAGAAGCGGCAAGTCACTTGCAATCAATTGGCCGCTTTGGAAAGAAGGGGGGATGCATGTCGGCACGGCGGAAAGCACCGATATGTATTTAAAATCAAGCGGACAGCGTTATTTATACACAGAGGAAGGACTCGACGCTTTTGAAACATTGTTAGTCCAGCCGTCCAGCCAGTATCTCGTCCTGGCCGGTTTTCCGTCGAGGGCCAAACGCTTCCTGCAGATAGATCAAGGCGAACGGCCGATTTCGGGTTCTGTAAACAGGAACGTCCCGTTTTCAGGAAGGCGGAGTGAAATGAAAGGCTTTACACTGGAAGAATGCGTAAGCTGGGATGTGAAAGAATTGGCGGCGAGGCTTTTGAAAATAGACAAGAACAGACTGACGGACGCTGACAATCTGGCTGATTTCGGGTTTGATTCTATCAGTTTGGCGGAATTCGCCTCTTCTTTGTCCGCTCATTACGGAATTGAAGTGACACCGGCCCTGTTTTTCGGACATTCCACACTGGAGAAGGTCGTCCGCTATTTTCTGACGGAACACAAGTCCGTCATGGAGCATGTCTATGAAGAAAAGAAACCTGAATCCGCAGAGCAATCTGTCTTTGAAAAGGCAGGAACGGAAAAGCGAAAGAAGCAGAGGGGAAGAAATAAGCTGAACGCCGGAACCGAGGGCAGTCAGGCAGCTGATTCCATTGCCATTATCGGCATGAGCGGCCGATTTCCTCAGGCGCGCACAGCGGACGAGCTGTGGGACATTCTGTTTCAGGAAAAGGACGTTGTCGCACCGGTCGCAAAAAAAGGCTTCACGAGTTCAAAATGGAAACTCGGCGCTGTACCGGGGGCGGACGAATTCGACCCTTTATTTTTTGAAATATCGCCGAGGGAAGCTGAAACGATGGATCCGAAACAGCGGCTGCTTCTTCAGGAAGCGTGGAGGGCCCTTGAGGACGCCGGCTACGGCGCCAGTCACATCAGGCAGCAGACGATCGGTATGTTTGTAGGGGCGGAAGAAGGAGATTATCACCTTTTAACACGGGACAAAGGCAATGTCACGTCTCATCATAACGGTATTTTGGCGGCGCGGCTGGCTTATCACTTGAATTTATCAGGTCCTGTGATGGCGATAAATACAGCATGTTCTTCGGGACTCGTTTCTGTCCATCAGGCGGTATTAAGCCTGCAGAATAAAGAGTGCACCACAGCTGTTGCGGCCGGGGTGAATATCATGAATACCCCGGACTTTTTTGAAACGATAGATAAAGCCGGAATGCTGTCGGAAAACGGGAAATGCTTCGCGTTTGATAAAAGGGCTGACGGCATGGTTCCGGGGGAAGCGGCCGCGGCGGTTGTTCTGAAGCCGCTGAGAGAGGCGGAAGCGGATGGTGATCCGATTTACGGGGTGATTCGGGCGAGCGGCATCAATTATGATGGGAAAACAAACGGAATTACCGCTCCGAGCGGCGTCGCGCAGACCCGGCTGCTTACTTCCGTTTATGACCGGGGCCGTATCAATCCTGAAGATATCGAATATATCGTCACACACGGCACAGGTACAAAACTCGGTGATCCGGTGGAAATTAACGCGCTTTATGACGCATTTTCTGCCTATACAAACGAAGAAGCATTTTGCGCGCTCACATCAATTAAAACCAATATCGGCCACACGTTTGCCGCATCAGGCATTGTCAGTTTGATCAGTCTTTTACAGGCGTTCTCCCGTGAAATGATTCCCGCCAGTCTGCATTGCAGCGGGGAAAACCGCTATATCAACTGGGAGAAGAGTCCTTTTTATGTGAATAAAACGGGTAAACCGTGGCCTTCTCTGCCGGGTAAAAACCGAATGGGGGCAGTCAGCGCATTCGGGATGAGCGGAACAAACGCCCATGTCGTTATGGAAAGCTATAAGCGCAGCGCTTCACCTCATCGTGATGCCCCTGCATATTTACTTACTTTGTCTGCAAAAACAGAGGAGGCTCTTCACGAAAAAATCGAAGAT
Organism: Bacillus sp. LR--39; assembly: GCF_053613335.1. NCBI lineage: Bacteria > Bacillati > Bacillota > Bacilli > Caryophanales > Bacillaceae > Bacillus > Bacillus sp. LR--39. Next base: position 604,491 of record NZ_JBSIOT010000001.1, read on the forward strand.
ATGATCACTTGGGCGGAAAATGGCGGACTGAAAGAAAATGATCTGGCCCAGCTCAGCTATACGTTGTTAAAAGGACGGCATCACTTTAACCATCGCGCCGCCATCGTAGTGCAAGATGCTGATGACGCAGTGTATGTATGGAAGCAGGCAAAGCTTAATGAACATCATCCTTATGTGTTTTCGGGAAAAGTACCGCAGCACTTTGCAGGCCGTCAGCATATTCAGGAGCACATAATAGAAGTGCTCGGCAAGTGCAGCGCCTCATATTCTGACCATAGAAAATATCAGGAGCTGTTATGCGTGCTGGCAGATTTTTATTGTCAAGGTTATGAAATCGAAGGGGACTTGCTTTATGGCGGACCTTTGCCGCGAATCGGCAATCTGCCGGGCTACCCGTTTGCCAGGCAGACGTATTGGGCGTCCGATCGTCTTCAGAGAGAGCTTGAAAGCCGGAATTCAGCTGAACGTGAAAAGCTTCACCCGTTGCTCCATACGAATACATCGACCTTTACCGCCCAGCGCTTTACTTCTGTTTTTTCTGGGCATGAACCGTTTTTTGCCGATCATATCGTCAATGGAAAACCGGTGCTTCCGGGCGCGGCTGCTTTAGAAATGGCCCGGGCCGCCGTTACACTTGCCGCTGAAGACTTGCCGGGCGGGAAAGCGGGTGTCCGGCTCAAACAGATCGTTTGGCTCCGGCCGGTGACGGCGCTTTCTGAGGGAGTGACGCTTCATGTAAGACTTCAGCCGGAAGAAAACGGAGACATCGCTTTTGAGGCGTATGCCGAAGGGGAAGAGCCGCTTGTCTTTTTCCAGGGAAAGGCCGTGCTCGAAGAGACGGAGCGTGCTCCTGTACTCGATGTGGAAGCGGTTCAGGCGCGCTGCGGCGGCAGTCACTTGTCAAAGGCTGAGTGCTATGAAGCGTTCGACAGCCTCGGCATCACCTACGGACCGTCGCATCAGGCGCTTGACGCCGTCTATGCCGGAAGCGGAGAAGTGCTCGCGAAGCTCACTCTTCCGCCGTCCGCCCGCGAGGAAAAGGAGCCGTTCACCCTGCATCCGAGCATGCTGGACGCCGCCCTTCAGGCTTCTATCGGTCTCGTGCTCTCAGACGGTTCCGCGTCCGGACGGCCGTTTCTGCCGTTTGCCCTGCAGGATATGCAGGTGTTTTCTGCGTGCCGGGAGACGATGTGGGCGGTGCTTTCCTCAAAGGACGGCGCCTATCATATTGAGCTGTGTGACGAAAACGGTGCGGTATGTGTCCGATTGACGGGGCTCACCGCCCGTTTTCTGGAAGAGGAAACGGAGGAAAAACCGCTCTTGCTTCAGCCAAAGTGGCAGGAATCACCGCCGGGTGAAGGCGGCGGACAAGAAGAGTCTTTCAGATACGTGACGCTGTATGGCGGAATGAACGCTGAGGACATAAGCGGCGCCGTATGTGCGGCTGACGGCGAAGGTCCGATTGAAGACCGTTATGACGCCTGCGCGGCGGAGCTGTCAGCGATCGTCAAGCGTCTTATCAAAGAAAAACAGAAGAAAAAAACGCTGATCCAGCTTCTTGTCCCCGACAGGGGGGAAGACAATGTATTGGCGGGGCTGGCCGCTTTCCTGAAAACGGCTCACCTTGAACATCCGAAGCTGTACGGCCAAGTCATCCAAGCCGATCCGGACGAGTCAGCATCAGCGCTTCTTGCCAAGCTGAAAGAAAACCGGGCGCATCCTGAACAAGCGGAAATCCGTTATGAAGACGGCAAACGTCTCGTCAGAGACTGGCGTCATCTGCCGGCCTCTCAAAGCGGCGCCGTTCCGTGGAAAGACGAAGGGGTCTACCTCCTCACCGGGGGAGCGGGCGGCATCGGACTGATTTTCGCTGAAGAAATAGCCTCCCGCGTCAAAAACGCTGTCCTCGTATTAACGGGAAGGGCAGAAGCGCTTGATGAAGAGCGCTCCGCCCGCTTACGGCGCTTGGAAGCGTCGGGCGCCCGCGTATTGTATCAACCGGTTGACGTGACAGACAGAGCGGCGGTCATCGCCCTCGTCCGCGGCATACAGGAGGAGCACGGAACACTCGACGGGATCATTCACGGCGCAGGCGTAATTGCTGACAACTACATTCTGAACCAGACAGAAAACGAACGGAAGACCGTCATGGCGCCGAAAGTGAAAGGGCTTATCAATCTTGATGAAGCAGCGAAAGATGTGCGGCTGGACTTTTTTATTCTGTTTTCTTCCTTGGCGGGAGGCATGGGAAATCCGGGGCAGGCCGGTTATGCGGCAGCCAACGCATTTATGGATGTTTATGCAGCCCGCCGGAACCGTCTCGTGCGGGACAACGAGCGGAGCGGGCAGACCCTGTCTGTCAACTGGCCGCTTTGGGAAGAAGGAGGTATGCGCGTGGACAAAGAGACCGAACGGCTGATGTACGAACAGACCGGAATGAAAGCTATGCGATCAGCCTCAGGCATCCAGGCGCTTTACGCGGCTTTTGCCTCCGGAGAACACCAGGTCATGGTGGCAGAGGGCGACGAAAAACGGATCCGCAGCCATATTTTCGATCTGGGGGAAGAACAAAGCGCCGCCGGACAAGCTCCGGCAGTGGCAGATGCAAGAGATCTGAAAGATCAGGTTCAAGAGAAACTAAAGCGGCATGTATCAGATCTTTTAAAGGTAAGCATGAAAGATATTGAGGCTGACAGCGAACTGACGGAATACGGATTTGATTCGATCATCTTCACTGAATTTACAAATCTATTAAATCGGACTTATCAGCTTGAGCTCAGCCCGACTATCTTCTTTGAATTTCCGACATTGCGCAAACTGAGCGGTCATTTGATATCTGAATGGAAAGAAGCGTTCAGCGGCTTAGAAAGAGAGAGTTTAAAAACCGCTCCAAAAGCCGGAATAAGAAAAGCTGAAGCTCCGGCGGCCGTTCATGTCAAGCGGGAAACGCCCGTATCCGTAAAAGGAAAATCAGAAGAAAAAACCGAACCGATAGCCATTATCGGAATCAGCGGTATTTTTCCGCAGGCGAAAGACATAGATGAATTCTGGACACGTTTACAAAAAGGGGAGCATTGCATCACAGAAATTCCCCGAGATCGCTGGGATTGGCGCGAATATTACGGCGATCCGGCAGCGGATGCAAATAAAACGTCAATTAAATGGGGCGGTTTTATAGATGGAATCGCCGGGTTTGACCCGCTGTTTTTCGGGATATCTCCGAAAGAAGCTGAAATGATGGATCCTCAGCAGCGTCTATTAATGATGTATGTGTGGAAAGCCATTGAAGACGCGGGGTACTCAGCAAAACGGATTGCCGGAACAAAAACCGGTATTTTCACCGGCACATTGGGAAGCGGATATCAAACCTTAATCAATAAGGCGGGTCTTCCTGTCGAGGGGTATACGATGACCGGAATCGTGCCGTCCGTCGGGCCGAACCGGATGAGTTATTTTCTTGATATTCACGGGCCGAGCGAGCCGGTAGAAACCGCTTGTTCAAGCTCTTTAGTCGCCATTCACCGCGCGGTAAAAGCCATTGAAACGGGAGATTGTGATATGGCGGTCGCAGGGGGCGTCAACACGATCGTCACGCCTGAAGGGCATATCGGTTTTCAAAAAGCAGGCATGCTCAGTGAAGACGGGCGCTGCAAAACATTTTCCGATCAGGCTGACGGTTATGTCAGAGGAGAAGGTGCCGGCATGATTGTCTTGAAAAAGCTTTCAGAGGCAGAGCATGACAGGGATCACATCTACGGCCTCATCCGCGGTACAGCGGAAAATCACGGCGGACGCTCAGCGTCGCTTACCGCGCCGAATCCGCAGGCTCAGACGGATGTGCTGAAAAGCGCTTATCAAAAAGCCGGTATTCACCCGTCAACGATCACTTATATAGAAGCGCACGGAACAGGAACGGCACTCGGAGATCCGATTGAGATCAATGCATTGAAAAAAGCTTTCCAAACAGACGGGGCTCCGGGCGGATATTGCGGGATAGGCTCAGTGAAGACAAATATCGGACATTTGGAGCTCGCGGCAGGTATTGCGGGCGTTATCAAAGTATTGATGCAGCTGAAACATCGGACGCTCGCCAAAAGTCTGCATTGCGAGAACATCAATCCCCATATCAAATTGAAGGACAGCCCGTTTTACATTGTGACAGAAACAAAGGAGTGGGAAGCGCTGCGTGATGAAAACGGCCGGGTCCTGCCCCGCCGGGCGGGTGTAAGCTCATTCGGTTTCGGAGGCGTCAATGCGCATATCGTTATTGAAGAATACATGGGCAGAAGTGAGACGGAACAGCAGGAAACCCGTGAGAAAGCGTCATCTCTTTTTGTTTTGTCGGCTAAAAATGAAGAGCGGCTGAAAGAAAGAGCGCGTCTCCTTCGCGATTTTATCCAAAACGGATCATCCCGCCATATCGATCTTGCAGATGCCGCATACACACTGCAGACCGGACGGGATGCGATGGAAGCGAGGCTGGGAATCATTGCAGGCTCCGCAGAGGAACTGACTGAAAAACTGAACGCGTTTCTATTGGGAAAAAACAGCGAAGATATCATCAGCGGCCGTAAAAAACGCGAGAATAACACGATCTCCATGTTCTCAGACGATGAAGACGCTGCTGACCTCGTCAGCGCCTGGCTTGAGAAAAAGAAATACAGGAAAGTGCTGCGGCTCTGGGCAAACGGATTTGACACAGATTGGGAGCAGCTGTATACGGACAGTAAGCCGCGCCGCATCAGCCTGCCCTCCTATCCGTTCAGAGCCGACCGCTATTGGGTGCCGAAACGGGAGCAGCTGCCGCTTTCGAATCAAAAAACAGTAGTATTGCAAAAAACATGGGAACCGTGCGAGGCAGTGTCTTCATCCGAGCCGTTCAACAGCAAAATAGCGCTCATCGTCTCCGAGGATACAAAAGACCTTGCCGCCGAGGTGAAAAAACAGCTGAATGATGCTGACATTGTGCAGGAAAATCAGCTCATCTCTTTCTTACAGGATCCGAATGCGGCCATCTATTCGGGGTTTATTGACTTCACCGGCTGCGGCTCCCGACAAAAGCGGCAGGACATCAGCTGGGTGGCATCGCTGCAGCAGCTGATTGAATACGGCCGCGGACAAGAAAACATAAAAATGCTTTATCTTACAAAAGGGCTTGAATCCTTCAAAAATAAGGCGGCCGCTATGCATGGTATTGAAAAAGCGGGGCTTTATCGCATGCTGCGGCATGAATACAGCCATATTCTCACCTGTCACGCCGATATTGATCCTGAAGAGCCGCTGGAGCAGACAGCCGCTTTTATTAAACAAGAAATTGAATCAGACTTAACGGAATCTGCTGTTTGCTGCAGGGACGGCATGCGCTTCAGCTATGTTCTTCGGCAGACTGATCAGATTGAACCAGAAGCCGTGCAAACAGACCGGACTGCGTTTCCAAAAGACGCCGTCCTGATGATAACCGGAGGAACGCGCGGACTCGGCGCTTTATGCGCCAAGCATTTCGTTTCCGCATACGGTGTGAAGAAGCTGCTTTTGACAGGCAGAAAGGAGCTGCCGCCGAAAACCGAGTGGGATATTGAGCAGACAGACCCTGTCGTTTCGGAAAAAATACAGCTTATCCGGCAGCTGGAATCACAAGGCGTAGAAGTGTGCGTCTCAGCAGTTGATCTGACGGATAAGCAGGCAGTCGGACGGCTTATAAAAGAGGTAACCTCAACGCTCGGACCTGTCGGAGGCATTCTGCATTGCGCGGGAATTGCGGACCGTGAAAACCCTGCTTTTCTCCGCAAATCCAAAGACAGTATTGCGCGGGTGCTCGCCCCGAAAGCAGACGGCCTTCACAGTCTGTATGAGAGTGTAAAGGATGATGCGCCGGCATTTTTCGTCCTGTTTTCATCTGTCTCGGCAGCCGTCCCGATTCTTGCGGCGGGACAGAGTGATTATGCGATGGCTAATTCTTACATGGACTATTTTGCAGAAAACAATGAGAGCGACATCATCAGCATACAATGGCCGGCATGGGATGAGACGGGCATGAGCAAGGATATAAAAAGCGGGATTTATGAGCAAACGGGATTGCTGCGGCACTCTGACGCGGAAGGTCTCAAGATGCTTGATTACATTTTAAGAGAAAGACCCGGAGCTGTCGTGCTGCCGGCACAAGTGAAACATGATTGGGACATCAAAGCGCTGGAAAACGCCAAGCCAGCCGCCCATAAAGGAATGAAAGCAGCTTCCAAACCTCCTGAAACAAAAAAACGGGAACATAACCGGATTGATATTCAATCTTGGCTGAAGTCGCTTTTGGCAAAAGAGCTGAGTATCGATGAAACGCATATGGATATCGATGTGCCTTTTCAGGAATACGGAATGGATTCAATCTTTCTGGCGCAAGTACTGACAAAGATTGATCAAAAACTGCCGTCCGTTTCAATTGATCCGACTGTCCTTCTGGAACACCCTACCATAGAACAGCTCGCGGATTATTTAGCCGCACATTGTCCGGAAGCTTTTTCGGCAGATGCAGCAGTTTCCGCGGAGAAGGTTCCTTTGCAGAAGACGCCGAAACGGAGCAAAAAAACGGCAGATAAGCCTGAGAAACGGGGAAAGGTTGCGATCATCGGCATGGCCTGTCATTTTCCGAAAGCGGGGGATATAAAAGAATTTTGGAAGAATCTCCGCAGCGGAACGGATGCCGTCACTGAAGTTCCGCCGGACAGATGGGACACCGGGGAACACTATCAGCCGGGTGAATATCAAGAAGGAAAAAGCATCAGTAAATGGGGCGGTTTTATTCACGATATTGATCAATTTGACCCGGAGTATTTTAATATTTCAGAAACGCTGGCACCGATGATAGACCCGCTGCAAAGGCAGTGGCTCGAAGTGAGCGCGGAAGCTTTGGCCGATGCCGGTTATCAAAAAGAGGATCTCTGGGGCCGCCGTATCGGCGTTTTTGCCGGTGCAAGGGCAGGTGCGTTTCATCAGAAATTTCAATATCTGCAAAAAGACGCGATTATTGGCGCGGGGCAAAATTTTATTACCGCACATATGGCGCACATTTATAACTTTACAGGGCCCAACCTGGTCGTAGATACGGCCTGCTCCAGTTCGCTAACGGCAATTCATTTGGCCGTGCAGGCTATTCAAAATGGAGAAGCGGAAGCGGCCTTTGCGGGCGGGGTTGACATTTTGCTTGATGAAAAACCTTTTCTCACAATGAGCGCGGCGAGAATCTTATCGCCAAACGGCCGTTCAAAATCTTTCGATGCCGATGCGGACGGAACAGGAATAGGAGAGGGCTGCGGTGTGCTGATGCTGAAGCCGCTCGAAAAAGCGATAGAAGACGAAGATAAAATATACGGCGTTATTGACGGCTCTGCGATTAATAATGACGGCAGCACAATGGGCGTGACGACGCCGAATCCCCGGGCGCAGCAGGACTTGATTGAGCAGGCGGTTCAATCAGCGGAAATCGAGCCGGACACCATGACATACGTAGAGACGCACGGAACCGGTACATTGATCGGCGACCCGATTGAATTAAAGGGATTAACCAATGTCTTGTCTGCTTATTCCGATGAAAAACAATTTTGCGGTGTAGGAAGCGTCAAAAGCAATATCGGCCACTTGCTGAGTGCGGCGGGCGCGGCGGGAATCATCAAAGTTTTGCTGGCGATTGCCAATGAAGAACTGCCGCCGACTTTGCATTGCCATAAACCGAACCCCCGCTTTCAATTTAATGATTCACCGCTTTATCCTGTGCTTGAGCTGAAGCGGTGGGACGGAAAAAAAGAGATACTCAGGGCCGGGGTCAGCGCGTTCGGTTTGGGCGGGAATAACGCCCATATCATTGTCAGCAACGAAGGAATTCCGAAAGAGCGAAAAGCGACCATGGAACCGAAAGCCGGCCAGACAGTATACCGAAAACAGCGGTATTGGCCTGAAAAAGCACAGTTGCCCGAAGCAGAAGAAAATGAGGCGGGCACAGAAGCAATGTTTGAAATAAGCGAGGTGTGATAGATTGGCAGTTGCCACCGATCAAGTCAAAACGTTCCTGCAGAAAATCAGCCATACGAATTATATCGTCCGGGATCATCGCGTTCATCAAATCCGCGTCCTCCCGGGCGTGACTTTAATAGATATGCTGTATCGGCTCGCCGCCGGGTATCTCGGTGAACGGCCTATAGAATTAAGACAGATTATTTTTAAGCAGCCTGTTGTAACATCTGAAGAGTTTGATAAACACCTGTATGTGACCTTTACGCCGGCGCGTGACAGCTGGAAAGTTGAGATCACTAGCGAAAAAGCAAAAAATGGCACACCGCTTGGCGGAAACCGGGATGAGAATATGGAATGCCAGCTTTATTTGCAAAAAGACACGCCCCGGGCAAAAGAACTGAATATTGAAGCATTCATGAAAAACGCAAGCCGAAAATGGGACATGCATGACATTTACGGAATTGCAAGAAGAAGCCATATTGAACATGGCGAGTTTATGAAAAATGAAGGGGCCGTTTATCAGCTTCAGGATAAAGAAGAATTAATGGAGCTCACTCTGAGTGATTTGGCTGAAGGATTCCGGGAGAAATTTAAGGCGCATCCGGCTTTTTTAGATGCGTCCACCCTTGCCGGCTCTTCCTTTGCATTGTCGGCCCAAAAGCAAAATGACACACCTTATATTCCTTTTATGATCAATCGTTTTTGCATGTATCAGCCGTTTCCGAAAACGATTTACACTTATTCTGCGAAAAACAGCCGCACTGAAAGCGGCGCATCAGACAGCGAACCTGATGTTTATTCGGCCGACTTCACGATTTACGACAGGGCAGGGAACGTATTGGCCGAATGTGAGAAACTGACAGTAAAAAGGGTCAGACAAGCGAATATGATTACCCATCTGATAGACAAAGAGAAGCCGCCTCAGCAGAATAGAAGCGGCCGTGGTGAGCCCGAAAGTCCTGTGGCCGCAGAAGACGTGTCTGAACAGCAAACGCCGGAACAAAACATGGTGACTTACATAAAGTCGGAAATCGCCAGGCTGATCAATCGTCCGGCACAGGATATTGATGTGAGGAAAGGCTTTTATGATATGGGGCTTGACTCGGCGCATTTGCTGAAGCTTGTAAAGATATTAGAGCAGACTTTTCAGCAGCAGTTTTATCCGACACTGCTTTTTGAATATTCATCAGTCCGCCGCCTTGCGGATTACCTTATCAATGAAGCGGGCTGTGTGCTGAAAGATTCGGCCGAAGAACAGCATACATCAGATGCTGACATCGCTGATGAGGTTCTGTTTTTTGAACCCGCCTGGAAAGATCATCCGCTGGAAACGGCGGTGCAGAACGGGCAAAAACACACCCGTCATCTCATTATCGCTGCCGATGCAGGACCCCGTCTCACCGGTGAACTCGGCGCACATTGCCCGGAAGCGGAAGTGATAGAACTGAAAAGGGAGCATGAGGCTGCAGATGAGCAGTTTGAAGCAGATGCCGAGCGCATATTTCGTATGCTCAAACGGGAACTGACAGACCATCCGAAAGAACATACATTGATTCAGCTTGTATGCGCCGTTGAGAATGGAGCGGCATTGTCTTCCGCTCTCGGGGCTATGCTGAAAACGGCACATCTGGAAAATCCGGCTCTTCGCACTCAGGTGATCACCTTCTGTGACAAGAATGAGAGATTGCCAAGTGAGACGGCCGCAATCATTAGAACAGAAGCAGACTGCTCTTATGCAGGCTGCACAGACATTCGGTATAAAGACAATATGCGGCAGATCAGATTGTTCGAACGTATTGAGAAACTGGACGGGCAGACACAGTCTCCTTGGAAACAAAACGGCGTATATGTCATTACAGGAGGTCTCGGCGGTCTTGGATTTCTGCTTGCCCGTCACCTTGCAGAAAAAGAAAAGGTGAAGCTCGCACTCATCGGCCGTTCGCCGGAACAGTCTGAGAAGATCAGCAGACTGAAAGCATTGGGCGCAGAAGTTCTTTACGTTCAAGCGGACATCGGCAATAAAGCCGAAACAGAGCGGGCATTTGCTCAGATTACAGAAACCTTCGGCCGGCTGACGGGCATTTTTCATTGCGCCGGTGTTTTAAAAGATCAATTTATCATCCAAAAAGACAGTTCTGACTTGAAGCAGGTGTTTCTGCCGAAAATCAGCGGCCTGATTCATGCGGACGAAGCTTCACGGCATGAACCGCTTGAATTTTTCGCCGTATTTTCCTCATTCTCGGCGTTGGCCGGAAATGCGGGCCAGACAGATTATGCCGCAGCGAACGCTTTTATGGATGAATATATGAAATATCGCGATTGCAAAGCGGAAAAAGGCGAACGGACCGGGGCTTCTATGACGATCAACTGGCCGCTTTGGGAAGATGGCGGCATGCAGGTTGACAGCTTGATGAAAGAGATCATGAATGATGCAACCGGCACCAGCCCGCTTCCGACTGGGGAAGGGATGGCTTCACTTGAATATATGCTGCGACTCGGCAAGCTGCAATCTGTTATTTTATACGGGAAGGAGCCGGCTGTAACTGAAAGCATGGGCCGATTGGATCAGGTGGCAGACAAGAACCGCTCTTCATTATCCCATGCAGCTGTCAAGAGAAGGAGCCGAAAACAAGAGAGACACACAGAAGAGCACGATATTGCGGTAATCGGATTGGCTGGAAGATACCCGCAGGCGGGAAGCATCGATGAATTTTACCAAAATCTGCGCTCAGGAAAAGACTGCATCACAACAATGCCGAAGGACAGATGGAAAGGTTATCCTTTCTCATATGAAGCAGATCAGTTCTACCGTTACGGAGGATTTTTAGATCGCATAGACAGCTTTGATCCGCTGTTTTTCAATCTGACTCCGCGCCAGGCTGAAATGATGGACCCGCAGGCGCGGCTGTTTTTAGAGACGGCTTGGGAAGCTTGTGAAGATGCCGGTTTTTATCAGGACAGAACGGCGCGCGGGCCATCTTCACAAAAGAGAAAACGCGTCGGAGTATTCGCAGGTGTGTTTTGGAGCCATTATGAGCTGTTCGGCGCTGAAATCACACAGCGGGGCACACCGCTGTCTATGGGCGTGACGCCTGCCTCTGTTCCGAATATCGTGTCTCACTGCCTGAACTTTACAGGGCCGTCAATGGCTGTTGATACGATGTGCTCTTCTTCGCTCACATCCATACATTTGGCATGTGAAAGCATTAAAAGGGGGGAGTGCGAATTCGCCCTTGCCGGGGGTGTGAATGCGGTCACACACCCGCATAAATATGCGTTTTTGGCGAATGCCGGATTTCTGTCTTCAGAAGGCGTCTGCAAAAGCTTCGCCGACGGCGGTGACGGTTATGTGCCGGGAGAAGGCGTCGGCGCGGTGTTACTGACAACCGTTCAAGAAGCGGAAAGAATGGGCTGTCCGATATATGGCGTCATAAAAGGCTCCGCTTTAAACCATGTCGGAAAAACATCCGGTTTGACCGTGCCTGATCCGGCATCACAGGCGGAAGTCATTACAGATTCTTTTCAGAGTGCCGGCATTGATCCGGAGACACTGAGCTATATTGAAGCCCACGGAACAGGCACCTCTCTGGGTGATCCGATTGAAATTGAAGGGCTGAGCCGCGCATTCCGCAAATGGACAAACAAGAAGCGGTTTTGCGCCATTGGCTCTGCTAAATCAAATATCGGCCATTTAGAAGGAGCGGCCGGAATCGCCGGATTAACAAAGGTGCTTTTGCAGCTGAAGCATGGAGAAATCTTTCCGTCATTGCACACGGACACGCTGAATCCCCATATTCCGTTTCCGGACACGCCGTTTTATGTGGCGGACCGGCTGGAAGAATGGAAACGGCCGTCACATTCTGACCTGCCGAGAAGAGCGGGTTTAAGTTCTTTTGGCGCCAGCGGGAGCAATGCCCATTTTGTCATAGAAGAATATCTGCCGCCGCAGGCTGAAAAGAAATCGGTAAATATACGGGAAGACGAGCCGGTTCTGTTTCTGCTTTCGGCAAAAAATGAAGAACGCCTATTAGAATATGTCAAACGGTATGACCGCTTTTTACGGGAAAAAGAAGTCAACCTTAAAGACCTGGCCTACACGCTTCAAACAGGCAGAGAAGCGATGCCTGAACGGCTGGCATTGATCGTTACATCCGTTTGCGGCCTGCAAGCGAAACTGAAGGATGTGCTTGAACGGAAAACAGAAATTGAAGGATGTTTCCGCGGACGTGCTCAAGATGATATTTCATCAGCAGGAATGGCCGGGCTGCTGAAAAACAAGCAATATTCCAGATTGCTCACTGAGTGGGCAAAAGGAGCCGCCGTTGACTGGAGCCTGTTATACGAAGGAGAGAAGCCGAAACGGGTCAGCCTTCCTGTATATCCGTTCGCGAAGGAGCGGTATTGGGTGCCTGTGCCCGCGGATATCCGGAAACAGACAGACGAACCGGCGGAAAACCAAAAGATTATTCTTCAAAAAGACTGGAAGCAGCAAGATCCGGCGGAATCTGAAGCATTATCAGGAACAGTAATGATACTTGCAACTGATAAGACAAGCCGATTGGCCGATGCTCTTTTTAAAGGAAACAGCCATATTGAAACGATTTGCTTCATCCATCAGGCAAAAGACGGCGCCGATTATTACGCCGCCGCATCGGGGCGAAACCTTTACGGCAGAGTGCGGGAGTCTCTTCAAAACAAACAGATACTCGGGGTCGTCGACATAACCGCATATGACGCGGAATATGAACGGCGGGAAGAGATAGAACACGGAAAGCTTGCCTTTTTACAGCAGGCTCTTGAATCATTCCGTCATAGGGGCGCTGTGTTCAGCCAAGTGACACACCGCCTCCAGCCTTTCAAGGAAAGTAAACCTCTGATGCAAGGGGCGAAAACGGCGGGGCTGTACCGGATGATGGGCGCTGAGTATGCCAACATTCATTCTTTTACGATAGATAGCGATTGTGAGATTGAGCATACAGAAGAATTAAGCAGACAGATTGAGACTGAATTTTTACAGCCGCGGGCCAAAAGCGGCAGTGAATGCTGCTACAGGCTGAATCGCCGTTATGTGCCGTTTCTGAAGCCGGGTACGAATGTGTCTGTGGCGCCTGAGCTTTCCTATTCGTCTGATGATGTGCTGTTAATAACGGGCGGATCGCGCGGGATCGGCGCAATTGCGGCGGAGCATGCCGTTTCACGCGGGTGCAGAAAACTGGTCATCATGGGGCGGGAGCCGCTTCCCGATTCCTCGGAGTGGGCAGACATGAAAAAGGACGGCATTCTCCCGGAAAAAGCCGAGCGGATGCAGAGGTTAGCCGAGCGGGGTGCGGAGATCCGTTATTACAGCGTTTCTCTTACGGATCAAAAGGGGCTCCGGAACATGACGGACAGCATCCGCGGCACGATGGGACCGATTACCGGTGTTTTTCATTGCGCGGGTGCAATGGGAGAACACCCCGCTTTTTATAACAAAACCGAAACTGAGATCGAAAGCGTTTGCACACCGAAAGTAACTGGGCTTTGCGATCTCTATGAAGCCGTTCGGAATGAGCCGCTGTCGTTTTTTATTTTGTTCTCATCCGTTTCGGGTCTGATCCCTTCGCTTGCTGCGGGGCAAAGTGACTACGCGATGGCTAATTCATTTATGGACTCTTTTGCAAATCATCAGGCAGGTAAAGGAAACGTGTTTGTTAAAGCCGTTCAATGGCCCGTCTGGAAAGAAACCGGCATGGCTGAAGGCCTGCCGGAAACACCTGCTTATCAAAAATCAGGACTTTCCAGGCTGTCTGCCGAAGACGGACTGAAGTTTTTAGATTACATCATTTTAAACGGACAAAGCTGCGGAATTCCTTGTGTTCCCGAAGACAGTAAGGCTGATTTTGGTGATCTTCTGAAGGTGAAGAAAACTGAAGCTCACATGAAAAAAAGCACTGCCGGTGACCAAAAGGTGAAGGATATGATTCGTCAATGGGTGCGCACCGTTTTCAGCGAAGAACTGAAAATGACGGATGAGCAGATAAAAGATGATATGCCGTTTGATGAATACGGAATTGACTCAATACTCTTTGCGGAATTGGTTCAATCATTGCAAAAACGGATCAGCATAAAGTTAACACCGTCCTTAATGCTTCAATATCAAACGATTACAGAAATGGTTGACTATTTCGCAGCGCATCATGAAGCCGATTTTGTGACAAAAGAAAATGGTTTCGTTCAAGACGGGGACGTCCAGCCTGATGTAACCGCCGCCTCTGAAGAGAGAACATTCATGAAGCCGAAAGCGGATACCGAAGACGATATTGCCGTTGTCGGCATGTCCTGCCGTTTTCCGGGGGCGGGCGGAACGGATGCTTTTTGGGAGCTGCTGATGAAAGGAAACACCGCCATTCGGCCTGTCCCCGCATCGCGCTGGCATGCAACAGCAAATGCAAAGGATTATGCGGGGTGGATTGATGATATCGACATGTTTGATGCGGGCTTTTTCGGCATCTCTGAAAAAGACGCGGCAGTTATGGACCCGCAGGCGCGGATCATATTAGAAGAAGCGGTTCATTCCGTTTATGATGCCGGGTACGGCCAAAAGGATTTATCGGGCCGGAAAGTCGGCGTGTACATCGGCGGCAGGGCGCAGCCTTCAGCCGGTATGGAACATATCCTGCAGGCGCCTAACCCGATTTTGGGGGCGGGGCAAAACTATTTGGCGGCCAACATTTCACGATTTTTGAATGTCACAGGGCCGAGCCTTGTCGTGGATACAGCATGTTCCTCAGGGCTGATCGGGCTGTCCTTTGCAAAAGACGCCCTTTTGGCCGGAAGGATTGACGCGGCCTTAGTCGGTTCGGTGAGTCTGCTCTTATCTCCGTCCGCGCACCGGTTATTCGGAGCACGCCATATTTTAAATGAGAACGGCGTGTTTCATATATTTGACCGTGAATCAGCGGGAGAAGTGCTCGGAGAAGGAGCGGGGGCGGTTTTTATCAAACGATTGAGCGATGCGGTGCGGGACGGAGACCGTATTTACGGCGTCATAAAAGCCGTCTCGGTAAACAATGACGGCCGGACGCTCGGTCCCGGTTCACCGAATATAAGAGCGCAGAGAGACGCCATTCAAACTGCGCTTGACATGGCGGAAAAGTCGCCCGAAGACATTGGATATATAGAAGTGAACGGAGGCGGTTCCCCAATCGTTGATTCGGTGGAAATCAAGGCGCTCTCAGATGTCTATCAGCTGAACCGGAAAACGCTTCTGCCCTGCCGGATCGGATCGGTGAAACCGAATGTAGGGCATTTGCTTCTGTCTTCAGGTCTTGCGGGCTTCATCCGATGTGTGCTGAGCGTCTATCATAAGCGGATTCCGCCTTTCTTATCAGCGCGTGAGCCATTTGAACATTATGACTTTGAAGCGTCGCGTATTCATTTTAATCGTGAACCCGTTGATTGGCATTCAGAGAAGAAACCCCGCGTCGCAGCTCAGAGTTCATTTCCTGACGGCGGGACAAATGCTCATATCCTCGTTGAAGAATACAGAGGTGAAAGGCAGCGGGAACATCACCGGGCGCCTCAGCCGCCGGAATTCAGAAAAAAACACTACCCCCTTTTGGGCGGCTGGAACAGCACGGAGAATGAAGCAGAAAAAACAAGTAATGAAAAAACAGACATTGCGGATCTTTTAAAGAAATATGAGAAAAAAGCAGAGACAAGCACTGCACCTGCAGACTCGTTTTGGCAGGTGACAACGTGACGTTTTTAAAAGGGGACTAACCATGAAAAAAACAGTGAATCTGCGCCTGACGGCAGAACATCCCATTATGAAAAACCATCTTGTTCACGGCGAATCTGTCATGCCCGGTCTGGCCTATATTGATATGCTGTATCAGCTGGCAAAGCAAAGCCTTGATCTTTCATTCCGTTCCATCTGTCTGAAACGGGTGACCATTTATCATCCTTTATCAGTGAAGCGGTCAGAGCGGCTTGATGTGAGTGTCATATTCAGTAAAGAAAAGGAGTTCTGGACTGCCTCGATTTGCGGGGCGGATTCCGGGACGGTTTTCTTATCAGCGGAGGTGCATGAAGGAGTCTTCTCATCAGATAGGCGCCTTGACGCAGAGGAGAAAAAACAACAAGCCGCACTTCCATCAGTCTCTTTGCATACGGTTTACGAAGACGCGAGAAGCCGCGGACTGACGCATGACGGGCTGATGAAGCCGGAGGGAGAGATCTATGCAAATGAAGAGGAATGTTTCCTTGATATTCGGCAGTCTGATTCATGCCAGGAAAATCTCCCCGGCACTCTCTTTCATCCCGCGCTGATGGACGGTGCCGCCATGGCCTCCGGCGTATTGCAGACAGCTGCAGGCGCCGGTTTGTTTTTACCGATTTATTATGATTCGTTTATTGCCGCTGAGACGGTTACGGAGCGCTGTTACGCGGTGATTTCGAAAAAGTCCGGCACGCCGTCTGAAATGGTGAAAATGGATATTGACTTTTACAACCCCAGCGGTGCGCATATTGCTTCACTGCTCGGCCTGACAGCCAAAAAGGTGCGGACAGACCGGCAGCTGATACCAGGCGTTCAGCAGATGGAGGAAACCTTATACCGCATTTTCTCAACATACGTAGGCCGTCCTGTCACAAGAAATGATGCGCACACCGTGTTTTTTGAATTAGGTCTTGAATCGTCACAGCTTCTGGCCATTATTAAAGACATCGAAGAGGCGTTTGATCTGCGTCTGAATCCGACTCTTTTATTTGAATGCAGCAGCATATCCGAGCTGCTTGAAGACATAAAAACAAAAGGGACAGATGAATCTTCCGGCCTTGTTGCGAATGCAGCACCGGTCTCTGAAACGCAATCAGGCAGTCAGACATTTACTTTCTATGAACATGAAGCATTCCTTCAGGATCATCTGGTTTTCGGCAAACCGGCACTGATGGGTGTAGTGTATCCGTGTCTGGTGCTTGATGCATCCGGAACGTCTCATTCCGACACGTATCCCGCCGAGCTGAAAGATATCCGTTTTACGGGCGGGCCCGTCACGCTGGAGCCGGGAGAGGCCGCACATGTTGACATTTCATTTGCGGCAGAAAAGAGTGCCGAACGCTTTACCGCAAGCTGCTCTGTCTCCGGTAAAGAAAGCCGGAAGACGTGTGCCGAAGGAGAAATAATCAGATATACAGAGGCATCCGTAAAAAAATCATATGACGTTGAACAAATGAAGTCGCATGCACAAAAGGTGGCGCCGGATGTCATTTCCCGTCTGTACGATTCGGTTGCCGGCTTCACGATAGGCCCGATGCTGAAAACGGTAACGGCGGGATACAAAATGAGTGAGAGCTCCTTTTTATTGCAGCTGGACTTATCAGGAAAAAAAGAAAAAGGCGATCTGCATCACTTTGCATTTGACCCGCTTATATTGAATTCTTGTTATATGTCGCTCGGTGAAGAAGAATTGCAGCTGAAAAAGCGGATTCACGTCCCGCTCATGATTGAGAGGCTGACGCTTTACGGACCTGTCATGTCTGATACCGTCTATGTGGTGAATACAATCAAACATAAAAAAGACGGGTTCCTCTCATTTGACGCCGCAGTCCTCAGCCATACCGGAGAACAGCTGGCGGAATTGAAAAACGCGTCTGTGAAAGAAGTGCTTCAGCCAAATCGGCTTGAAAATGCGTCTTTTGCCCCATCCGGGAATCAAAGCCGTCAGAAAACGAAAGGAAACCCGCTGGATATTGCCATTGTCGGAATTTCCGGCAAGTATCCGCAGGCCGATGATATCAATGCGTTTTGGGAAAATCTCAAACAAGGAAAGGATTGTATTACCGAAATTCCGAAAGACCGCTGGAAATGGGAACATTACTTTTCCGAGGACCGTACGGCGCCGGGAGCGATCTACAGCAAATGGGGCGGATTCATTGACGGGATCGCCGATTTTGATCCTGAGTTCTTTAAGATTTCCCCCCGTGAAGCGGAACACCTTGATCCTCAGGAACGGCTGTTTTTAATGCATGCGTGGATGGCGATGGAGGATGCGGGATATACGAGGACATCACCTGAATTGGGCCGTCAGGTAGGTGTGTATGCCGGTGTCATGTATCAGGAATACCCGCTATTCGCGGCTGAAGCGGGAGTGAAAGGACGGCATATCGGGCTCCCCGGCGGGATTTCATCCATTGCTAACCGTGTCTCCTATTTTTGTGATTTTCAAGGGCCGAGCATTTCGGTCGATACGATGTGTTCGGGTTCTCTGACTTCATTGTACATGGCGTGCCGGGATCTGCGGGATCATCGGATTCGCGCGGCGCTTGCCGGCGGAGTGAATCTCACCGTTCATCCTAACAAGTACTTCATGCTGAGCCAGGGGCAGTTCATCTCATCTAAAGGACACTGCGGGAGTTTCGGCGCCGGGGGTGACGGCTATATTCCGGCAGAAGGGGTCGGGGTGCTGCTTCTTAAACGTTTAGAAGACGCCGTACAAGACGGAGATCGGATTTACGGCGTCATTAAGGGAGCTGCCATTAATCACGGCGGAAGAGCGAGCGGTTACACCGTACCGAACCCCAAGGCGCAGAGCGAAGTTATTTCTCAAGCTTTACAGGAGGCGGGGGTATCTCCGGGCCAGATCAGCTATGTGGAAGCGCACGGGACAGGGACAAAATTAGGCGATCCGATTGAAATCCGGGCTTTAACCGATGCATTCGGTGATGTTCCTGAAACATGTCTCATCGGGTCTGTCAAATCAAATATCGGACATGGGGAATCGGCAGCAGGCATCGCCGCTGTCACAAAAGTGCTGCTGCAGATGAAGCACAAACAAATCGCCCCATCTTTGCATGCGGATGTTTTAAATCCGAATATCCAATTTGACGAAGGGCCGTTTTCCGTCTGCCGGGAATTAACAGATTGGAAACGGATTGCCGCAGACGGAGAAGAACAGCCGCTCAGGGCGGGGATCAGCAGCTTTGGTGCGGGCGGTTCTAACGCGCATATCATTATTGAAGAATATGAGGCTCCTGTCAAACAAGCAATCAGCAGCCAAGAGCCGGCTGTCATTCTGCTGTCTGCGAAAAACGGGGAGCGTCTGACAGAATATGCGGAGCGCCTTCTTGCTTTTCTTCAAAAGAAGCATACGGATCAGCCGGACTTATTTGATGTCGCATATACTTTACAAGCGGGGCGGGAAGCGATGGATGAGCGGCTGGCTCTCATTGCGGACTCCCTTAAGGAGCTGGAGGACAAGCTCAGATCGTACTTGGAAAATGAAAATGCACCGCATCTTTACAGGGGGCGGGCGAAGCGAAATCATGAGACAGTGGCTGTGTTTGAATCTGATGAAGATTTGCAGGAAGCCATGGTCAAATGGCTGAAAAAGAGAAAGTACGGTCATTTGCTGAACATGTGGGTGCAGGGAGTCGATGTGGACTGGAACTTGTTATATTCGGGACGAAAACCCCGGAGAATCAGCCTTCCCGCCTATCCGTTTGCAAAGGTCAGATGCTGGATTCAAGATGAAGCCGAGGCGGTTTCAAAAAGGGATGACGGCAAAACGGTGATCCATCCGCTGCTTCATGAAAACACATCCGATCTGTGGGAGCTGAAATTCACATCCGTTTTTACCGGACGGGAATTCTTTTTCACTGATCACACAGTCAATGGGGAGAAGGTGCTCCCGGGAGCCGCCGTGATCGAAATGGCCAGGGCGGCCGTTGAGCGTGCCGCATGCGCTGTGCCGGACGGACGTAAAGGACTGTATTTGAAAGATCTCATATGGATGAGGCCTGTCGTTCATAAGGGGACGGATGTAGAAGTCCATATCAGCCTTATCCTTAAGGAAAATGAAGACATTGAATTTACGATTTACAGCCTATCGGAAGAACCCGGGGGAGAACGGATTTTATACAGTAAAGGCACCGCGGTATCAGGAGAGATAGCAGAGGTTCCGTCAGTTCACTTAGAGGGCTGGCTGTCCGGCTGCGGCCAATCGGTTATGACGTCTGATGAGGTTTATCAGGCTTTCCGGCATGCGGGTATGATATACGGGCCGAGCCATCAAGGAATTGATCAGCTGATGATCGGAGAGAGGGGCGCTGCAGCCCGGCTGTCGCTGCCGGAATCGGCAGACAGTACCGCCGATCAGTTTGTCATCCACCCGAGTCTTCTAGATGCCGCGTTTCAGGCGTCACTGGGTGCCGGTTCAGATACTGCCGGAGACACTCCGATGCTGCCGTTTTCCCTGAGGCAGGCAGAAATATTTCAGCCGACTCAGAAAACGATGTGGGCGCTTGTCCGCAAACAGAGCGATCGGTCAGATAACGGAGCGCTGACGCTGGATATTGATTTATGTGATGAAAACGGCGCTGTTTGTATGAGATTGACAGGATTTGTCTGTCGGGCGGTCCGGCAGACAAACCAAACCGAAAGCAAACGGCAGGAAGTTCAGACGGCGCTGCTTGCCCCTGTTTGGGACAAAACTTTCTTTTCTCTGGAAGAAAATCGAGCGGTTGATCAGGAACAATTGCTGATCATCGGAAAGCCGGGAAATACCATAAAGGCTGCGGCAAAAATGTGGCCCCGCGCCCATCTGGCGGAGACGCCGGATCATTCAAGCGAGCAAACATTACGTAAATTGACAGCCGGGTATCAAGATATCCGCCATTTCTTATGGATTGCGCCGGATCGTTTCGCACCCGCATCCGTCAGTCAGGAAATGCTTGATGAGCAGGAGAATGGGGTGATTCAATGTTTCCGTTTCATCAAAGCGCTGCTGTCACTCGGGTATGGAAATCGAAACATCAGCTTTACGGCGGTCACCCGGCAGACACAGTCCGTGTATCCGGGTGATCTGCCGCAGCCTGAGCATGCAGGTGTACACGGTTTGATCGGTTCATTGGCAAAAGAATATCCGAACTGGGATATCAGGCTGATTGATGCAGAAGAAGACAGTGATTCGTCTGAAATGAAAGACATCTGGCGCCTCCCTCCAGATCCGGACGGAAATGCTGCCGCGTACCGTAACGGAGCTTGGCACAAGCAAAAAACAGTCCGGGTGCTGACAAGTTCCGCTCCGCGTATGTCGTACAGAGAAGGCGGCGTTTATGCTGTCATCGGCGGAGCGGGCGGCATCGGAGAAGCATGGAGCAAATACATGATCACCCGTTACAAGGCACGGATAATATGGATCGGCAGGCGGCCGAAGGATCAGGAGATTCAGAGCAAAATAGACAGGCTGGCGCTATCAGGCCCCGCGCCGCATTATATACAGGCTGATGCTCAAGATGCCGCAGCGCTTAAGGCTGCCGTCCGTTCCGTAAGAGAGCAATACGGCAATATAACGGGAGTCATCCATTCCGCGATAACGCTTGCCGACAAAAGTATGGCGAATATGGATGAAGCTTCTTTCAGAAACGCTTTTTCAGCTAAGGCAAATACGAGCGTCCGAATGATCGAAGCTTTTAAGGGAGAACCGCTTGATTTTGTGCTGTTTTTCTCATCCGTTAATTCTTTCACAAAAAATGCCGGGCAAAGCAACTATGCGGCAGGGTGTACATTTCAAGACGCCTTTGCCCGCCATATCGCTTCCTTGCTTGATTGTGAAGTGAAAGTCATGAATTGGGGATATTGGGGCAGTCTGGGCGTTGTATCAGACCCGTCTTACAGAAAACGGATGGAGGCGTCAGGGATCGGTTCTATTGAACCCGATGAAGCAATGGAGGCGCTGGAAGTCTTACTATCAGAACCGTTCAGTCAAGCGGCATTCATCAAAGCTGCTCCGCACGGCTTAGCCGCACTGACGGATCAAGATGCAATATCGGTTATATCCGGCCCGAAGCCTTCATTTATGGAAAGCGTCAAGCGGCAAAATCCGGATCGGAATGAACGGCTTGAGACTTTAAAACAAGAAATGGAGTTGCGCATATGAACAGCCTTCTTTGCAAACTGCTCTTTTACCAATTACAGTCAATCGGGTTTTTCAGCGAGCCTGTCACTACACCTGCAGCATCCATGCGGAGCGCCGGCGTGATCGGCACATACGGCAGATGGCTGGAAGAAAGCCTGAATCTATTAAAAGAAAACGGATATATCGCGTATGACGGATACACGATCACCCTCCTCACGGATCAGCGTCCGGACAGCCGCACAGTCTGGAATGAGTGGAATGCCCATAAACGCCTGCTTCCCAATGGGGAGCTTGCGCAAGCTGAATTGGCTGAGGCGACGATAAAAGCGATGCCTTCCATTTTAAAAGGGGAACGTCCGGCTACGGATATCGTATTTCCCGATTCGTCAATGCGGCTCGTTGAAGGTGTTTATAAGCATAATCCTGTCGCGGATTATTTTAATGAAGTGTTAGCAGATGCCGCGGCCGCTTACCTGAAAGCCTATCTTACAGAACACCCCGATGCCCGCATCAGGCTGATAGAAGTAGGGGCCGGGACGGGCGGAACGAGCGCCATGCTGTTTACAAAACTGCAACCATTTGCAAAACAGATTGCGGAATATTGTTATACGGACGTTTCTAAAGCTTTTTTAATGCATGCCGAACAGGAATACGGACCTGATGTGCCGTATTTGACAACAGCCTTGTTTAATGCGGAGGAGCCTTGCGAATCACAAAATATCAAAACGGGTGTTTACGATATTGTCATCGCCGCCAATGTGCTTCACGCCACAAAAAATATCGGTTTGACACTGCGCCGTCTGAAAGCGCTTCTGAAATACAACGGAATGATTCTGATAAACGAAATCAGCGATCGTTCTGTTTTTACCCATTTAACCTTCGGGCTGCTTGACGGCTGGTGGTCCTATGAGGATGCTGAGCTTCGGATTCCGGGAAGTCCCGGCTTATATCCAAAATCGTGGGAGCGTGTGCTGCATTCGGAAGGATACAGAGCGGTTTGTTTCCCTGCTGAAACGGCTCATGATTTAGGTCAGCAGATTATCGCAGCTGAGAGTGACGGACTCGTCCGGATGCAAGGGATCAGAGACGGCAGAAAGCCATACGCCGCCCCGGCCGAAGTTTTCCGAAAGCCCGCACAGCCTGTTTCCCGCAGCCGCGCGCCAGAGGAGCATCAAGCTGTTAAGGCTGATGGGGAATCGGTCGTTTCCCATGTCCGCTCAGTCATCAAAACAAGTATTGCCGATGTATTAAAAATGAAAGAAGAGGATATTCAGGAAGAACTGAATTTCTCTGAATACGGCATTGATTCCATTTTGGCCGTCAATGTGATTAACGAGATTAATAAGCGTTTGAATCTTACACTGCAGACAACGATTTTATTTGATTACTATCATGTGAAACTGCTGACCGGTTATATCTCGGAAGAATACGAAACCATCATAGCCTCATCTCTGGAGACCGAAAGAGCGAAAATCCGCCCGGCGCTTCAGGAAGAACGGCCTGCTGAAAAACCTCTGCAGACGGAAAGAAAGGAAAACGGTTATCAGAAACCGAAACAAGAACGTATGCCGCCTTCTTTCGCAAAGTCCGATGACTCGGGAATGTTCCGGGTTGTGATTGACCGTCCGGGCGGCATTGAAGATCTGACGATTGCCCGCAGTGAAGTGCCCGAGACAAAAGATGACGAAGTTCAAATAGCCGTCCGCGCCTTTTCTTTAAACTTCGGAGACTTGCTTTGTGTCAGAGGGCTGTACCCGACGATGCCGCCTTATCCGTTCACTCCGGGATTTGAAGCAAGCGGCGTCGTGATCAAGACAGGGAGGCATGTAACATCCGTCATTCCAGGTGATGAAGTGATTGTCGGCATGGGAGAGGAATTTGGATCTCAGGCGAATCTCATCACATGTAAAGAACATCAAGTCTATCATAAACCGGCCCGGCTGACCTTTGAAGAAGCATGCGCTCTTCCCACCGTGGCGGTGACAATGATAGACGCCTTCCGGAAAGCCGGACTTAAAAAAGGCGAAAAAATATTAATTCAGACCGCGACGGGAGGAACGGGGCTGATCGCGGTGCAAATGGCCCGGCATATCGGTGCGGAAATATATGCCACGGCCGGATCACAGAAAAAAATTGAGTATTTGCATTCGCTCGGGGTCCACAATACCATTTGCTATTTAGAAGAAGATTTTGAAACGGAAATCATGCGAATGACCGGCGGCCGTGGGGTGGATGTTGTCATTAATACCCTGGCCGGTGATGCCATGCAAAAAGGAATGAATTGCCTGGCGCCGGGCGGAAGATATATCGAAATTGCCATGACTGCGCTGAAATCCGCTAAATCAGTCGACTTGTCCGTCCTTCATAACAATCAATCGTTTCACAGCGTGGATTTGCGGAAGCTGTCCCTTCAAAATCCGGATCAGGTCAAGGATTATCAATTGGAACTGCAGCGGCTGGCGGAAGAGGGAGTCATTCAGCCTGTCATCTCAAAAATCTTTTCCTTTGAAGACATAAAAGAAGCGTATCACTGTCTGGATGACCGCGGAAATATCGGAAAAATCGTCATCAGCGTTTCTGAGCCGTATCAAATGACGTACCCCCCCGAACAAAAGGATCCGGCCGATACAGTAAAATCAGCAGCTGTGTTACCTGAAAAAGAACCGATCGCGATTATCGGGATGAGCGGGCGGTTTGCTGAATCGGAGAATCTCCAAGAGTTTTGGGAACACTTAGCCGCCGGACGGGATCTGATTAAAAAAGCAGACAGATGGGATGTCTCTGACAGCCAATGCCAGTATGGCAGTTTTATAGAGGACATTGAATGTTTTGACCCCGTTTTCTTTCATATATCGGGACGTGAAGCGACCTATATGGACCCGCAGCAGCGGCTGTTTTTGGAAGAATCATGGAAAGCGCTTGAAGATGCGGGATATGCGGGAGACTCGGTAAGAGGCCGGGAATGCGGCGTGTATGCCGGCTCCTGCGGCGGAGATTACCAGGCCATTTTTAAACAGCAGGGGCCCGCGCAGGCTTTTTGGGGCAATCATAATTCCGTCACTCCGGCAAGGATCGCCTATCACCTTAATTTACAAGGTCCGGCGATCACTGTTGATACGGCATGTTCCAGTTCGCTGACAGCCATTCATTTGGCATGTCAGGGGCTCTGGACGAAAGAAACGGAAATGGCGGTGGCGGGCGGGGTTTTCATTCAATCCACTCCCGCTTTTTATCAGTCGTCAAATAAGGCGAATATGCTGTCACCGACCGGACGCTGCCATACGTTTGATCAAAGCGCGGACGGGTTCGTTCCGGGGGAAGGCGTGGGAGCGGTGGTGCTGAAACGTCTTAGCGACGCCGTTAGTGACGGAGATCATGTGTACGGCGTCATAAAAGGCTCTGCAATGAATCAGGACGGCGCTACAAACGGAATCACCGCTCCAAGCGCGCTTTCTCAAGAACGATTGGAACGGCATGTCTATGACACTTTTCACATTGATCCGGAAACCATTCAAATGGTGGAAGCTCACGGAACGGGCACTGCACTGGGCGACCCGATCGAATTCGGCGCCTTAACGCGCGCTTTCCGCCGCTATACGGATAAAAAAGGATATTGCGCCATCGGCTCTGTAAAAACCAATCTCGGACATGCCGCTGCGGCCGCGGGGATGGCCGGACTGTTTAAAATCCTGCTTTCGCTGAAGCACCGGCAGATTCCGGCTTCCCTGCATTTTCATCAAGCCAATCAGCATATTCAATTTGCGGACAGCCCGTTTTTTGTGAATGAAAAGTTGATACCATGGGAACGGAATCCGGATGCACCGCGCAGAGCCGCCATCAGTTCATTCGGATTCAGCGGAACAAATGCCCATCTTGTGATTGAAGAGGCGCCGCAAACCGTGCGCCGGTCACCGGCAAAACCGGCCTGCCTCATTCCTTTATCTGCGCGGACGGAGCGTCAGCTGGAAATTCAGGCAGAACGCCTGCTGGATTCACTCAGCAAGAACAAAGACAGCGATCTGGGAAATATAAGTTATACGCTCCTGCTCGGCAGAAAGCATTTACATCACCGGTTTGCCTGTATCGTAAGCAGTGCGGACGAACTGAAGCGGGTATTATCGGAGTGGCTTGTAAAAAGAGAGCTTCCGGGTGTGTTTGTGTCCAATTTGAAGGATCAGAAGCCGGCAGAAGAAGCCGGAATGAAAACATTCGGAATGGAATGCATTGAACAGTGCCGCTCGGCGGCTTCGCCCGCACAGTACAGAGAAAGCCTGGCACATATCGCTGACCTTTTTTGCAGAGGGTATGATCTTCCTTTTACACGGCTTTTTGACGGAGGGCAATATTATAAAACGCCGCTTCCTGCCTACCCGTTTTTAAAAGAAAGGTATTGGGCGGCTGATGTAAACAGTTCTTTACCAGGTCAAGCCATGAAAAAGTCTGAAACGCAAACCGTTCTCCCGTCTTCGCCCCAGCCTGAACATGAAGGGCTGATTTCTCTGACTCCTTTAACTGAGATCGAAATGAGAGCGTTTGAACCGGAGATATTGCAAAAACCGATCGTGTTACAGCCTTTGGATGGTACTGTTTCTGTCCGGCAGCCAGAAAAAGCCGTTTTCGAAGACAATAGAACATTGCTTGAAGAATTGAGGATAAGCCTGGCAGATATTTTATTTTTGTCACCGGAAGATATTGATGCTGATGAGCCTTTCATCGACATGGGGCTTGACTCCATTATCGGGGTTGAATGGATACAAACAGTAAATAAAACGCACCACACTGAGATTACTGCCAATAAGGTGTATGAACACCCGACGCTTAAGGAGCTTGCGGAATATATAGCGGGGCAAATAAAGAAACCCGAGTATGCTGAAGCGGAGGAAACAGCGGTACGTCCGCAAATCCCGGAAGCAGAAACTCCCCTTGCCGGCATCTCTGACGGCACTTTGCGCAAAGAGCTCAAAGAAAGCCTTGCGGACATCCTGTTTCTGAAGCCGGAAGATATTGATGAGCATGAGGCATTCATTGATATGGGGCTGGATTCTATTATCGGTGTGGAATGGGTTCAGTCCATTAATAAAGCCTATCAAGCGTCTATTACGGCAAATCTGGTCTATGAATATCCGACAATCGCAACATTAGCCGGGTATCTGACCGGTTCTGTCCAAAAAGACACTGAGGAAGTACATGGGGAACATACGAAACAAAACGATATATCAGAAGAGGCAGATGATCAAGAACCGCCCGAGCTGATCTGTCTTAACCCGGGTGGAAAGGGAAGACCGATTTTCTGGTTTCATTCCGCGCTGGGGGCAGTGGAGCTGTACCAGCCCGTTGCCGAACGGACCGGGCGTCCTTTTTACGGAATTCAGGCAAGAGGGTGGATGACAGACCGGGAACCGATCCGCGGCATTAAAAACATGGCCGAATATTACGTTAAGCTCATACGTACCGTGCAGCCCCGGGGTCCTTACGATGTAGGCGGCTATTCATTAGGGGGCATGCTCGCTTATGAAGTCACCCGGCAATTGCAGCTGGCTGGAGAAACCGTTGAGTCAATCGTCATGCTCGACTCCTTTGACGCGGCGGGTGCGCGGGAAATAAACATTTCTGATGAATTATTTGATAAAAATATGATGCTGCAGACGGTGAACATGGCTTTATTTGCACCGATCTATCAACATCCGGAACGCATATCTGAAACCTTGATTCATCGTGATGAACTGAATGCCGATCTTCATGAAGACATATTTTTAGAGCAATTAATCGCAAAAGCCAAACAGCGGGGGTTAACGAAGACGGACGCGTTGGTGAAAAATCTGATCAGGCAGAATATAAATGTTCAGGACGCTTACGAAATCACTGATTACGAACTCCTGCCGCTTCCGGATCCGAACGGGGTGACATGCTATTATTTCCGAAATAAAAACGGTATTTTCTTGGGTGAGCTTGATCCGTATTTTACAATCAGGGCCGATATTTTATCTGCTGATTTCGTCAACTACTGGAGCCAGTGGGAAGAGCATATGACAAACATCGCCATCATGGATGTGGCGGTATCCAACCATATGACGTTATTGGCTGAAGACAGCGCAGCCGAAACGATTTCTGAATTTTGCGGCGTTTTATATTCGGCAGACGGAATGACAGAACACAGCTTCCTGCAGCTGCAGGAAAAGATACTGAATGTGCATGGTGAGATGCTGAAGCAGCCCGCCAAAACAAGACCGTAAATTCACATATCCGCCCGCCGGGTTTACTCGTAAGCTTCGGCGGGTCATTTCAAATCTTGATCACATCTTGGAGGAATGAAAATGACCAGTTTAACAAAAATCAGACAGCAGCAGCCGTACAAGTGGTACCAAACGATGAGAGAAACCTCTCCCGTTCATTACAATGAAAAGGAAGATTGCTGGGAAATCTTCACCTATGATGAAGTGAAACGGGTGATTTCTGACTACAGTCATTTTTCTTCCGATCATAAATACTTAAGTGCGGACAAACAGGAAAAAATGATTCGGCATATTAACAAAGACAGCCTTTTGAAAATGGACCCGCCTGAACACACCGTCTTCAGAAAATTGGTCAATCAGCCATTCATGCCGAAATCGGTTGAGACTCTTGCACCGCGTATAGCCGCTATCGCTGATGACCTGCTTCAGGCCGTCCGTTCAAAAGGCAGGATGGACATTATTGAAGATTACGCATTTCCGCTTCCGATTATCGTGATCGCAGAGCTTCTAGGATTTCCTCCGAAAGACAGAGATATCTTTAAAAGCTGGGTCGACCAAAGCCAGAATGTAAAAGATGAAAAGAAAATGAATGAAGTGCAAAAGCAGATGATCGGATACTTCATGCAGTTTATTTTACAGCGGAGAAAACAGCCGCAAAATGATTTAATCAGCCATTTAATTTCAGCTGATTTAGACGGAGAGCCGCTGTCAGACAAGCAATTAATCGGTTTTTGCGGCTTGTTGATTGTCGCGGGGCACGTAACGACGGAAAATGTGATCGGAAACTCATTTCTCAGTCTCAAGGAGTTCCCGCACATTCTGCCCCGGCTGCTTGAAAATAAGGCGCTCCTTCCTGACTTTATTGAGGAAGTCATCCGCCTCAGACCTTCCATTCAGCGGGTAACCCGCTACACCGCGGTTGAGAGCGAGATTGGCGGAAAAACGATTCCGGCCGGAGAAAAAGTGTATGCGTGGATTGGATCGGCAAACAGAGATGAAAAGAAGTTTGAAAATCCCGATCAGATTGACTTGGGACGAAAGCCGAATCAGCATCTGTCATTCGGTCAGGGCAGCCATTATTGTTTAGGAGCGCCGCTGGCCCGGCTTGAAGCGAAAATCGCGCTTTCCCACTTTTTTGAACAGATGCCCGCATGGCGTTTTACTAAGGATCAAGAGCCGAATCTGGTTCCGAGCCCTGTATTTCACGGCGTTGACAGGCTGCTTGTTGAATTTTGAACGGAAAAATAAAAGAGGCTTCCGCAGGAAGCCTCTTTACTCTGGGGGCTTGGAGAAATGAATGTAGGAATCGAAGCAATGAATGTGTTTGGCGGAACCGCGTATGTAGACGTCATGGAGCTTGCGGAACATCGGAACTTGGATAAAAAAAGGTTTGAGAACCTGCTGATGAAAGAAAAAGTGGTGGCGCTTCCGTTTGAAGATCCGATTACGTTCGCCGTAAATGCCGCAAAACCGATTATCGACTCTCTGTCAGAAGAGGAACGGAATCAGATTGAAATGGTCATCATCTGTACGGAATCCGGGATTGATTTTGGCAAATCCATCAGTACATACGTCCATGATTATTTGCAGCTGAAGCGGAATTGCCGGTTATTTGAGGTGAAACAGGCTTGCTATTCTTTAACGGCCGGGTTTCAAATGGGTGTGAATTTCATCTTATCGCAAACATCGCCGGGAGCGAAAGCGCTCATCATCGGAACGGATATTTCCCGCTTTTTAGTTGCTGATGGCGGTGACGCGTTGACGGAGGAATGGTCCTATGCCGAACCGAGTGCGGGGGCCGGAGCTGTGGCGCTTTTAGTCAGCAGCACCCCTCATGTCTTTTTGCTTGATCAAGGCGCAAGCGGGTATTACGGGTATGAAGTCATGGATACCTGCCGTCCGATTCCGGATAGTGAAGCGGGGGATGCTGATCTGTCGCTCATGTCTTATTTGGACTGCTGTGAAAAATCATTTCAGGAATACGGAAAGCGTGTGAGCGGGGCGGATTATAAGAATACATTTCAATACCTTTCTTTTCATACTCCGTTTGGCGGAATGGTAAAAGGAGCGCATCGGACGATGATGAGAAAATTGGCAAAGGCTAAGCCGCAAGACATTGAAGCGGATTTTCAGCAACGCGTGCTGCCTGGGATTCAATACTGTCAGCGCGTCGGCAACATCATGGGGGCCACCGTATTTTTATCTCTTGCCAGCACGATTGATAACGGCTCTTTTGAAACGCCGAAACGCGTCGGCTGTTTTTCATACGGTTCGGGCTGCTGCTCTGAATTTTACAGCGGTGTCGTTATGCCGCAAAGCCGTACGCGGCAGAATCAATTTCAGATCAGCCGGCATTTGGATGAACGCGTCCGTTTATCGATGGCTGATTATGACCGGCTGCTCCAAGACAGCGGCATCGTAAAATTCGGCACAAGAAATGCCGCGCCCGCAGCAGACATCCCGAATGCGCATCAAGGAAAAACACGATTGGTGCTGACTGAAATAAAAGAGTTTCACAGAAAGTATGAATGGACGACTTAATATCAGAAACACTCAGAGCCGGCAAGGCTTGAGTATTTTTAAAGAAACGGAGAATAAACATGAATCCAATGATTGATGTACAGGAAACAGAACCGGGCATTGTGCAGGTCACAATGCAGGATACGGCCGGGAAAAACGGGCTGTCAGAAGAGTTTGTCAGAGAGCTGCACCGGGTATTCCAGGACATCAATGCCCATCCGTCCTATAAAACCGTCCTTCTGACGGGTTACGGAAATTATTTCTGCACGGGAGGAACGCAGGAGGGGCTTTTGACCATTCAGAGCGGAAAGCTCCAATTTACAGATTTAAAGCTTCACAGTCTTTTATTGGATTGCAGGATTCCCGTGATTTCCGTCATGCAGGGGCATGCGATCGGAGCCGGCTTTACGATCGGTCTGAGCTCGGATTTCGTGATTTTAAGCAGAGAGAGTTTTTATTCTTGTAATTATATGAAGTACGGATTTACACCGGGAATGGGCGCGACGTATATTGTGCCTGAAAAACTGGGAATTGTCCTCGGGGAAGAAATGCTGTTTACGGCCGCGAATTTCAGCGGCGCCGCTCTGGAAAAACGGGGAGTTCCGTTTGAAGTGCTGCCGAAAAAAGACGCCCTTCAAAGAGGCCGCGAATTAGCCCGGCTGCTGGCGGATAAACCGAGAGCCTCACTGGTTGCGCTGAAAACCAATGTGACCGCACGGATCAAAAGAGAGCTGACAAAAGCGGTTGAGGAAGAGGTGAACATGCACGAAGCCACATTCCATCTTCCTGAAGTAAAAGAGAGAATCAGCCGCTTATACGGCAGTTAAACAGAATGAAAAAAGCATGGGAAGCCCCATGCTTTATCACTGGTCCGTCTTTTGCAGAACGGAGCTTGCGAATTGTTCTTTAATTTCGGCGCTCCGGGCTGCGGTTTCTGCGATGCAGTGCATGATGGCTTCTTCAAAGCGGCGCTCTTCTAATGCGCGAAGGCCTGCTTCAGTCGTGCCGCCCGGGCTTGTGATTTCCTTGCGCAGGCGTTCAGGCCGTTTGCTGCTTGTTCTGAGCATTTCCGTCGCCCCGGCCATGGTTTGTAAAATCAGCTCTTTTGCCGTTTCTTCCGGCAGGCCGGCTTGAAGGGCGGCCTTTTCCATTGCTTCGACATACCGGTACACATAGGCGGGACCGCTTCCGGCAATGGCTGTGACGGCGTCAAGGTGTTTTTCTTCAAAGCGCGTCGCTTCTCCGATTGTTTCCAGAAGCTCTTTTGCCGTCCGGATTTCAGCTTCACTCGCCTCGGAGCTTGCGGAAAAACCGGTCGCCGATTGCTGAATGGCCGCGGATGTATTCGGCATCGCCCGGATGATGGTGAGCTTTCTGCCGAAATATTGCTGAATCGTGTGAATCGTCAGCCCTGCGATGACAGAAATCACAAGCTGATCTTTCACGTATTCGCGAATGTTCTCAATGCTTTCTGCCGCATCTTTCGGTTTAAAGGCGAGAACGATAATGTCGGTATTGCTGAAAAATTCTTCTTTATCCCGGCACGGTTTCACTCCGTACGTTTTTTGGAGCTCTTTCAGCCGGCTGTCATTTGACCGGTTTGTCATATATATATGTCCGGGGGCTGTCATTCCGCTTTGCAGCAGTCCGTTCACCATTGCTTCCGCCATTGATCCGGCCCCGATAAAACCGATTTTCTTCATATAAATCCTCCTTCTTTTCAAAACACAAAAAAACCTTCCCGTCAAAAAGGACGAAAAGGTTTCGCGGTACCACCTTACATTAGCACGAATCAGCCGTGCTCAGCTCAAATCCCGTAACGAGGGGATACGTTTAGGTTTTCCTAACCGCTCTGAGGGCAGGTTCTGTAAACAAGAGGGCCGCAATGTCTTTCAGCCGGGGACATTGCTCTCTGCTGCCGTTGTTTATATACTAGTTCCTCGTCATCGCGTTCCGTGTTTTCTAGTTTGTTGTTCATTATGCTATGCGCAATAGCGGGATGTCAATCTTTTTTTCCGATATGCGGCAATAATGACACAGTGAAAAGAAAACGCTAAAATATGATTATTCAGGAATGAAAAGAACGAAGGAGCGTAAACATGGCAGCGAGAAAGATCATCCCGATACGTGTGCCGACTCCGTTTGCAGTCGGCGACGTTATCGTTTATTTAGTAAAAGATGAAGCCTTAACCCTTATTGATTGCGGCCCGAATACAAAGGAAGCGGCTGAATCGCTCTCATTGCAGCTTAAGGAACACGGGGTTTCTGCGGCGGATATAGAACAGGTGGTGCTCACTCATCATCACGCAGATCATTCAGGTCTGCTGCACCTTTTTTCTGAGGATACGGAAGTGATCGGGCATCCGCTGAATGACAGGTACATTACTCAGGATCAGTCGTATATCGCCCGGCAGGAGGACTTTTTTCTGTCGCTTATGACTGAAATGGACGTTCCCCTGATGCCTGAAGACATACATAAAACAGTTAAGCTGTCATACTTATTTTCTGCAAACCGTCCGTTAACGAAAACAGTGAGGGAAGGCGGAAAAATTGACGGGCTTAACGGCTGGACGGTGCTCGAAATCCCGGGTCATGCCGCTTCTCACATTGCGCTCTACCATGAAAAAAGCGGTGAAATGTTCAGCGGCGATCTGCTTTTGTCCAACAGCTCCACCAATCCGATTCTGGAAGCTCCGGAAAAGGGGGGCGTGCGCGCGGCCCCGATGCTCGACTACTTGAACTCAATGAAGCGGCTGTATGACGTAAACCCGTCCTTTTTATATCCGGGACACGGCGATCTGCTGACAGACGTAAAGCCTGCTTTTGACAGGCGGCTTGAAAAACAGAGAAACCGGTCGGAATATGTGCTGCGCCTGTTGTCAGAGGAAACGCTGACGGCTTTCCAGGTATGCCGGCGGCTGTTTCCGGCTGTTTATGAAAATGAATTGTTTTTAACGATGTCAGAAACGATCGGCCATCTTGACGTGCTGGCCGCCGAAGGGAAGGTTGTATCCTTTCAGTCGGGGAACACTCTGAAGTTTAAAGCTGTGAAGGGGTGAAGGAAATGGGCAGATTAACGGATAAGCGGATTTGGATCACCGGAGCATCCGGCGGACTCGGAGAACGGCTTGCATATTCCTGCACGGCAGAAGGGGCTCATGTTTTTTTATCCGCCAGGCGGGAGGACCGCTTGCAGGAAGTGAAAAAGACGATTACCGCGCGCGGCGGACAGTGTGATGTCATCCCGTTTGACGTCCGGCATGCAGAAGAGGCTGAAAACGTAAGGCGTTTGATCGGTCATGTAGACGTATTAATCAACAACGCCGGCTTCGGCATTTTTGAAACGGCCGCTGATTCATCTTTGGATGATATGAAGGCAATGTTTGAAGTCAACGTCTTCGGATTAATCGCCTGTACGAAGGCCTGTCTTCCTGTGATGCTTCATGCGAAAAGCGGCCATATTATCAATATCGCCTCACAGGCCGGCAAATTGGCGACGCCGAAATCAAGCCTTTATTCCGCAACGAAACACGCCGTGTTAGGGTATTCCAACGCGCTGCGGCTTGAGCTGGCCGGTACGGGTGTAGCCGTGACAACGGTTAATCCCGGTCCGATCAAAACAGACTTCTTTACAATTGCAGATAAAGAGGGCGGTTATGTGAAAAGCGTCGGCAGATGGATGCTTGATGCCGACCATGTGGCAGAGCGCATTACATCCGTGATTCTGACGGATAAACGGGAAATGAATCTTCCGCGATGGATGAGCCTCGGGACGAAGCTGTATCAGCTTTTCCCATCGTTTACAGAAAAACTGGCCGGCCGCGCATTAAAGAAAAAGTAACAAGGGGGAAAAAGGAATGTCCGACCGTGATATACACAAGGCATTGATGGCAGATCCTTTCGTCAGGCAAATGGCGGAGGCGCGTGAAGTATTTTGGATCAACCCGCATAAAACCGATGATCCAGTAAAGCATGGTGCTGAATGGAAAAAGGAGATTGCCGAAGCGGAAGAAAGGCTGCGCCGGTTTGCGCCTTATATCGCGTCGGCTTTTCCGGAGACGGAAGCGGCGGGAGGCCTCATTGAGTCTCCGCTTGTCTTAATCAATGAAATGAAAAAGCGTCTGGAACACAGCGCCGCTCAGGCTTTCCCTGGGCGTTTGCTTTTGAAATGCGACGACGAACTTCCGATTTCCGGTTCCATTAAAGCGCGCGGCGGGATTTACGAAGTGCTGAAGCATGCCGAAGATCTCGCGGTAAAAGCGGGAATGCTCTCAGCAGACGACGATTACAGTATATTGACTGAAGAACGGTTTACCGCTTTTTTCTCAAAATACTCTATAGCCGTCGGTTCTACGGGCAATTTAGGTCTGAGTATCGGCATAATCGGCGCGAAGCTCGGCTTTTGTGTGACCGTTCATATGTCCAGTGACGCAAAGCAGTGGAAAAAGGAGCTGCTCCGGGAAAAGGGGGTTCGCGTCATCGAATATGAAGCAGACTACAGTCTGGCTGTCAAAGAGGGGCGCATGCAGGCGAAGCAGGACCCTTATTGTTATTTTATTGATGATGAGCATTCCCGGGATCTGTTTTTGGGGTATGCCGTTGCGGGAAGCCGTGTGAAAAAGCAGCTCGATCAAATGAACATAAAGCCTGATGCAGATGAACCGCTTTTCGTTTATTTGCCGTGCGGGGTCGGAGGAGGCCCGGGCGGCGTCGCGCTTGCGCTAAAGCTGATCTATGGCGAGCATGTCCATATTTTTTTCGGTGAGCCGACGCATTCACCGTGTATGCTGTTAGGACTGTTTTCCGGCTTGCATGACGGAATCAGCGTGCAGGATATCGGTCTTGATAATCAAACGGCCGCCGACGGACTCGCGGTGGGAAGGCCGTCCGGACTGGCCGGCCCTCTGATGGAACCTATACTCAGCGGCTGTTATACCGCCGATGACGGCACGCTTTTTTCGCTGCTTTATCAATTAAGGGCGGCCGAGAATAAGAGCCTTGAACCCTCTGCACTCGCCGGACTGGCCGGAGCCGTCAA
Source organism: Bacillus sp. LR--39 (assembly GCF_053613335.1). Classification (NCBI taxonomy): domain Bacteria; kingdom Bacillati; phylum Bacillota; class Bacilli; order Caryophanales; family Bacillaceae; genus Bacillus; species Bacillus sp. LR--39. Next base: position 640,181 of record NZ_JBSIOT010000001.1, read on the forward strand.
GGTCGTTCAGACCGAAGCCGGAAACCGTTATATAAAAGAGCGGGGGCTTGAGATGGAAAATGCCGTGCACCTTGTGTGGAGCACCGGCGGAAGCATGGTTCCGGAGGAGGAAATGGAAGAGTACAGCCGGATCGGTTCCTCATTTTTGAAAAAAATGGGCAGACAGTGAAGCGGTTTTCCGTTACAATCTTTGTAAGCGTTTGTTTTTTATCGGAAAGCCATACAGAGAGATTGGTGTGAATTGTGAAAAGTAAAGAATTGAATTTACATACATTGTATACGCAGCACAGCCGCGAGTCGTGGGCCGGATTCGGCGGCCATCTTTCCATTGCCGTTTCAGAGGAAGAAGCCAAGGCCGTAGAGGGGCTGAATGACTACCTGTCGGTGGAAGAAGTAGAAACGATTTACATTCCGCTTGTGCGCCTGCTCCATCTTCATGTCACGTCTGCCGCAAGACGGAATCAGCATGTCAATGTGTTTCTGAAGCATCCGCATTCAGCGAAAATCCCGTTTATCATCGGAATCGCGGGCAGCGTCGCCGTCGGCAAAAGCACGACGGCGAGAATTTTGCAAAAGCTTCTTTCCCGTCTGCCGGACAGGCCGAAGGTGAGCCTGGTGACAACCGACGGTTTTTTGTATCCGACAGTGGAATTAAAAAGGAAAAACCTTCTGTCCAGAAAGGGATTCCCGGAAAGCTACGACGTGAAAGCGCTGCTTGAATTTCTGAACGATATAAAGTCAGGGAAAGAGAGAGTGGAGGCGCCCGTATATTCCCATCTTACCTATGACAGGGAAGAGGGCGCCGTCGAGGTTGTCGAAGGTGCGGATATCGTTATTATCGAAGGAATCAATGTCCTGCAGTCGCCGACATTAGAGGACGACAGGGAAGATCCGCGGATTTTTGTATCCGATTTCTTTGATTTTTCGATCTATGTGGATGCCGAAGAAAGCCGGATTTTCACGTGGTATTTGGAACGTTTCCGCCTCTTAAGAGAAACCGCTTTTCAGGATCCGGCTTCTTATTTTCATAAATTTAAGGATTTGTCTGATGCAGAAGCGGATACCATGGCCGCCTCCATTTGGGAGAGCGTCAACCGGCCGAATCTGTATGAAAATATCCTGCCGACAAAATTCAGATCGGATTTGATTTTGAGAAAAGGTGACGGCCATAAAGTTGAAGAGGTGCTGGTAAGGCGGGTGTGATGTGAGGAGGAAGCGGATATTATGATACATCATATTGAGTTGTATGTATCTGACTTGAAAGCCTCCGCCCGGTTTTGGGGATGGTTTTTAGGTGAGCTCGGTTATAGGGAATTTCAAAATTGGGACTCCGGCATCAGCTGGAAAAACGCAGGATTTTATGTTGTGCTTGTACAGACAGAGGAGCGTTTTTTAACACCGGAGTACCACAGATGCCGGGTCGGGCTGAACCATCTGGCTTTTCATGCTGCATCAAGAGAGCAGGTTGACGAGATGACAGAAAAGCTGCTTGCCAGAGGATGCCCCGTGCTTTACAGGGACCGCCATCCATATGCAGGCGGAAGCACGCATTACGCCGTATACACGGAGGATCCGGATCGGATAAAAGTGGAGCTCGTTGCTCCTGCTTCTGAATGAACTATAACTTTTCGTTTTTTTCTTCGCGCAGCGCGTCGAGTTTCTTTTCGATTCTGTCCAATTGTATGCGGCGCTGCTTCAAGCTTCTGAATACGTATATCACGGCAAACAGGAAAACCGCGGCTGCAATAAATGAAATCAATTGAAAAATGACATCACCGATGTTCATCTTTTTTACCTCCGTGTGCGGCGGGCTTCTTCAGCCCGCCGTTTTTTCATTTTGACCGATGTGAAGACATGGGGGATGAATCATTTCTCTCCTAGCCTTGTTTTTTTCTGAGAATGAATAGTTTCTGCATGTGGCTTATGACCACTTTTGCGGCCGCATATCCCGGAATGGCCAGCAGCATCCCGGCAATTCCTGAGAATTTGCCGGCGGCAAGCAGAAGAAAAATAATGGTCAGCGGGTGAATGTCCAGCTTCCGTCCCATAATTTGCGGGGAAATCAGCTGGCTTTCAAGCTGCTGGACAATGACGACGACCGTAATCACCAGCACCGCCTCGGTCGGTGAATCGAACAATCCGACAATGACTCCGGGAAATGTGCCGATCCAAGGCCCGATAAACGGAATCAGGTTTGTCACCATGGCGAACGCGCCCAGAACGAGCGGATAATCGAGCCCGATTATAAAATAGCCGATTGTGACGAGTACGCCGACACAAAAACTGACGAGCAGCTGTCCTTGTATGTATGAACTGAGAGCTTCATCCATGTCCTGAAGGATTTGTTTTCCTTCTTTTTGATGTTTTTCCGGAAGAAGCCGCAGCAGACGCCGGGGGGCTTTGTTTCCTTCTTTTAACATGTAATACAGCGCAAACGGAATAATGGCGGCGGTGATGGCGGCATTGGCAGCCGTACCGGCCAGGCTGCTGAGAGAATCAGCGATTGAACCGGAATAATTTGCGGCTTTGTCTGCTAATTTTTTAAAGGAATCCCCATGCTGAAGCCGGGAGAACCATTTGCTGTCCTGAAGATGCCCGATCCAATTTTCAGCTTTTGCGGAAAGCTCCGGAATATGATCTGTGAAGGCTGTAAACTGTTTTTGAACGGCAGGGCCCGCCGTATAAAGGAAGAGGACAAAAAGGCCGGCTGTTCCCGCATAAATCGCTAAAATCGCGATTCCTTCGGGCAGCTTTAATTTCGCATGCAGCAGTCTGACGAGCGGGCGGCACAAATAGTAGAGGACGCCCGATAATACAATAGGCGGAAATAAGGTTTTAACCGTAATCACCACAGGCTGGAACAAAAAGTCTATTAATGTTCCGAGATAAATGATGAGAAATAACAGAAGAACGGCATAACCGATCCTGAAATAAGGCCCGATAGGCATATCCTGCACCACGCAATCTTTAAGGGTTTACTCTCGGACGTTTCCCTTATCGCCCGGTGCATAAACGTCCGTGTCAGGAAAACTGCCCCTGATTGGTGACGTAATCGTAGATAATATCTTCTACATGGGCATGAAGATCCTCATCGGGTTCTTCATTCCTTCTTTCTTCTAAAGCTTTTTTTAAACTCTGTTTTTCATAGGGGCTCAGCGGATCTGTCGACACATTCCGTCCATACTGGCGGAGGGCTTGTCCCAGCATTTTTTCTATAAATTGATCCATCGTATATTCTCCTATTCTTGTCATTCATCTTTATTCTACTAAATATCATGTGATCCTCCCACTCTTCTATCATATTTTCTGTCAGGCCGGGGTAGGATTTTTATTCCAATTCAGCTGAGAGAATACGATGAAACGGCAGCGTTAACGCATCTTCATCGTTTATGATTTTTAAACGCTTTTCGTCATGCCTCACTTGTTTTACCCATCCCCAAAAGCGGCGGGGACCGTGTGCTGAAGCGTAGGTGACCGAGATGGCCCTGTCTTCTTCAATCGACGCCGCAATGATGCGGTTCATGTCGTTCAGTTGCTCTTCGCTCAGTTCCGGAGGCCGGAATTCCCGTTCTTTTCGTTTTTTTGCAAGCAGCTGCTCCCGATGTTCGGGCAGCATCATCCGGCTTGATTCCCACATGACATTATACCCGGGTGTTAATTTGTTCGGATTCATGTATATCACCTCAAATTATTTGTAATGCCCGCCGATTTTTTCAGCCCGGTGAAAGGCTTGGCCGGCCTCTGTCAGTGAAGCGGCATGGAGGAGTGACGCAGGGCCGTACCGCTCATGAATATCATCCAATACTTTGCCGAGACTGATCTTTTTTTCCTGGGCATCGAACAGGCTCAGCTGAACATAATCACAAGGCTCCAGCTGGGAAAGGGAGACGCCGGCGCTGCGGACGGGCTCACCGTTCCAATGCTCTTTGAAGAGCTTGACCGCCGCTTTAAAAATATCCATTCCGAAATTAGTCGGAGAGATCAGCTTTCTCTGTCTGTGAAAACCTGAAGGGAATTCAAAATCAGCGCCTCTGATGCTGACCGAAACCGTATGGCCGATGTATTGTTTGAAACGGGCGCGGCGGGCCACTTCTTCGCTTAACTCCAGCAGCACGACTTTAATATCCTCAAAGCGGCTGTAGTCTCTCGGGAGGGTCATGTTATGGCCGATCGCTTTTTGCCGGCTGTGCGTGTTGACGGTGACCGGAGAGGGATCGATGCCGCGGGCTGTCCGCTGAAGCAATTCGCCGTTAATGCCCCAGCGTTTTTTCAGCAGTTCGGCTGGGTGCCCGGCAAGCCCGCCGATTGTGCTGATGCCCATCCGTCTTAAATGATGCTCCATCCGTTTTCCGATGCCGAATAATTTTCCGACCGGCAGCGGCCACAGATCCTGCCTGATATTTGACATATCCAATCTGTGGATGCCGGATGCGTTTTTTTTGGCAAAATGGTCGCAAGCCATTTTCGCGAGCGCCTTATTCGGCCCGATGCCGACACGGGCATAAATTCCGAATTCACGCATAATCGCTTGCTGAATGCTTTCGGCAATTGTAAAAGGATCACCGAACAGCCGCCTGCTTCCGGTCACGTCGAGAAACTGCTCATCGATGGAGTAGGGTTCTACAAGATCGGTATACCGTTCAAACAGTTCGGTAATCATGACGGATACATCAATATACCGCTGCATCCGCGGACGGACAATAACGGCGTCGGGACATTTGGCCTGCGCTTCCCACAGCCGTTCGGCATTTTTTACGCCGTATCGTTTGGCGAGCGGACAAGCCGCAAGCACGACGCCGCTGCGTCTTTCGGGATCTCCCGAGACAATCACGGGCCGGCTTTTGAAATGAGGCGCTTCCGCTTTTTCCACAGACGCATAAAACGATTGCATATCTACAAGAAGAATATCAGCCATAAAAAAACCTCCGGGAACGTTTGTTCTGTTTTTCATTGTACCCGAACAATGATCACGTTTATACTGGTAAATCATTCCCCGGCTGGAAGACGTGCTGATTCGTTTGCTTGAAAAGAAATCATTTACAATTGCAAACAACCCACATATAATTTTTTATATTCCAATGAGAAGAGCTGACATTCATTTTGCCGGACGAAAAGGAGAGTCAATCGATAATGGATATTCGAACAATTACCTCTGAAGACTATGAAATGGTTACGTCTGTTTTGAATGAATGGTGGGGCGGCAGGCAGATGAAAGACAAACTGCCGCGCTTGTTTTTTGAACATTTTCAGGACACAAGCTTTATCACGTACGGGCCGGAGGGAATGACCGGTTTTTTAATCGGTTTTCAGTCACAATCAGACCCTGAGACAGCCTACATTCATTTTTCGGGTGTGCATCCGGATTTCAGAAAAATGCAAATTGGAAAACAGCTCTACGACCGATTTATGGAGACCGTGAAGAAAAGGGGCTGCACAAAAGTCAATTGCGTGACGGCGCCTGTCAATAAAGTATCAATCGCTTATCATACAAAATTAGGCTTTGAAGTTGAAAAAGGAACCAAAACCGTAAACGGAATCCCTGTTTTTGCGAATTATGACGGTCCGGGAGAAGACCGGATTCTGTTTGTGAAATACATATGAGGGGGATGAATATGGGTTTTTTAGCTGACACGCCCAAACCGCCCTATTATGCGGTCATTTTTTCATCAATAAAGGGAAAATATGATGAGGAATATGAACATACGGCAGAGCGCATGATGAATTTGGCAGGCGGACAGCCGGGCTTTTTAGGCGCGGAAAGCGTTCGGGAGGAAAACGGCTGCGGCATCACGGTTTCCTACTGGGACAGCCTGGAGGCGATTAAAAGGTGGAAAGATCATACTGACCACCAGGCGGCAAAACAAAAAGGAAAAACCGCCTGGTATGAAGCGTACGCGGTCCGCATTACGAAGACGGAGTCACAGCGGATGTTTGCGTCAAAAGGGGCGGAAGATTGATTACATTTTTACAGCATACACAAGAACAGACCGCGCGGGAAATTGCGGCGGTTCAGCGCTGCTCTTATCAAAAAGAAGCCGAGCTGATCGGCTTTTTCGGCATTCCCGCCCTGCATGAAACACCCGATGATATACAGCGGTCACGGGAGACGTTTGCCGGTTTCAAGGAAAAAGATCAGCTTGCAGGCGTCATTTCGTATGAAAAAAAGGGATATGACCTTGTCATATGCAGGCTGACGGTGCACCCTTCAGGCTTTCGGAAAGGAATCGGACGGGCGCTTATTCAATTTGTGATAGACGAGAACCGGGACGCCCAAAAAATAGAGGCGGCTACCGCCAGCCAAAACGTTCCGGCAGTCTCTCTCTATGTAAAAACCGGGTTCACAGAAGCCGGACAGATAGAGACGGCGGAAGGGCTGACCCTCTCGTTTTTTCATCTTTATCCGAAGAGGAAAGCGGAAGTTGTTCCGTACAAGCCGGAATGGAAAGAAATGTTTGAAAGAGAGAAGGCGGACTTGATCCGAATCTTCGGCTCAGCACTTCATTCTGTCAGCCACATCGGCAGCACCTCCATCCCGGGCATGGCCGGCAAACCCGTCATCGATATACTGGCGGAGGTCAAAGATATTTCGGACGCTGACCGATTCAGTCCGCAGCTGGAAGCACTCGGCTATGAGGCGAAAGGGGAAAACGGGATAGAGGGCCGGCGTTTCTTTCAAAAAGGCGGCAGCAAGCGCACACACCACGTTCACATATACGAAACAGGCCATCCGGACGTGAAGCGTCATCTGCTGTTCCGGGATTACCTCACCGCAAAGCCTGAAAAAGCGGCTCAATACATGGAACTGAAACGGCACCTCGCTGAGACATACCCATACGATATGGCAAAGTATAGTGAAGGGAAAAATGACTGGATCAAGGCGGCTGAACAAGAGGCAAAGGACTGGGAGAGCGGGCTGCTGTAAAGAAAGCAGAAACAATGCATACAGCGGCTCGGTATGCTACAATGGCGAAAATGAAAAACGGAGGATCATCTATGCAAATACATGTGACGGATGCGGCGAAACACACACTTCAGCAGGCGATGGACGCCAACCCGGGGAAAAAAGCGCAGCTCCGCTATGACGCAGAAGGCTGCGGGTGCGCGGTGAGCGGTGTGCCGGCCATCTGGCTGGCGGACGAATTAACGGGACAATGCGAAGCCATTGAAACCAACGGACTTCCGCTTTACATCCAGACCTCACAAAAAGTGTTTTTTGACGAGGAAATGACAATCGATTACAATGAAAAGGCAAAAACGCTCGTCTTAAAAAGCCCGGCAGAGATGCTGAGCCCGAGAATGAGCATATTAGTAAAGCAGGGAGAAACGGAAAGTGAATCAAAAGCTGAAAGCCATTAAACAGACGGCACAGCATAAAACGTGGGTATCCTTTCTGAACAACAACCACCCGTACAGTCTGCTGCACTGGTCTATTGGAGGCGCTGAATCCGTTCAGAAGGATGTCTGGCTGCTTCAGGATGAGATGACCTTCAAAGCGCAGGAGTTTACGACAATCGACCTCGCCATTGACTGGATCGGAGAAAATATGGACGGGATTACCGACGTTTTATGACGGGAAAGCGAAAGAACCAGCATACGTTCTTTCGCTTTTTTACGTTTGCGTCATGGTATCTAAAAAGGTTTGAACGGCTTTACGGTAGCTCTCCGGATTTTTGGTGTACGACATGGCATGCCCGCCCGATTCGGCCAGATAGAGCATCTTAGGGCCGCGTTTTCTGCGGTGCAGCAATTCGGAAGAAGCGGAAGGTATATAATCATCTTCCTTACTGTGAATAAACAGCACGGGCTGCCGGATTCGGCTGATAACCGATAAAGGAGATACATCACGGATACGGTATCCTTCTCTCATCCGCAAAAAGAAATCAGCCAAAGGCAGAAGCGGCCACGGAGGCAGCCGGAACTCCCGCTTCAGCCTGTAGGCGAGCTGATCGCGAAAGCTTGCGAACGGACAGTCCGCAATATAAAAATCAGCGCCGTTTTCATCCTGATGCCCGCCCGCGTATAATAAGGCCGTCACCGCTCCCATCGATTCCCCGTGGATGCCGATTTGACCGACGTCTCCGGTTTTGTGTCTCACCCAATTCACGGCTTCTTCCAAATCATCTTTTTCAAAATAGCCGTAGCTCGTCGTTCTGCCGCCGCTTTTTCCGTGCCCGCGGTGGTCATATACGAGCACATTCCAGCCTAAATCTAAAAATAAACCCATGTATTTCAATGAATTGAACGAATTTACGGTAACGCCGTGACAAATAATCATGGTGTTTGCCGTATGATGCGGGGCGACGTAAAAGCCTTTGATCTCATACCCGTGGCGCGACAGGATGACGGCATCTTCTTTTTCCATGGCCTGAAAGGAATCAAATCTATCATGCCCGTCCGCCGTTTCTTTTTTCATGATTTCTTCATCCGTCTTTTTCTTCATAAACATAATCAGATTCGTAAAAGCGAATCCGGCAGCCAAAAAGACTGCGCAAGCCGAACCGAACACCGCCAGCCATTTTTTCACACAGGTGCCCTCCTTTAATATGAAAAATCCTTCCTCCGGCTTTTCAGGACCGTGAACGTTGCCGGCCTCCGGCGCTCCGTGGTACACTTGCCTCACCATATTCAGATACGGGGGGCGTAATGATGAAAAAGCAGCTGCCTAAAGAAAAACACAGCTTAAAAGACGATCTGGAGGAAGATCTGAAGGCCAGGCTTTTGCAAATGAAAAGTGAGCTGAAGGAAGAAGACGAGAAAAAACAGGCGCAGCAAAAGGCGGAACAAATCAGAAAACGAAAAGAAAAAGAAAAACATAAAAGCTTTGAAGAGCTGCTGAATGAAAGCAGTCTCGATTGGCATAAATATAAATAAACCGGCATCTGAAAAGGTGCCGGTTTTATTGTTTAAGAACGATGGGCTTCGTATACGTCCCGTTTTGTATGGTATTGCAAGGCTTTGATTTCCCGGCTGCTTAAACGCCGGGCCTCTGCAGCCGAACAGTTTTCTCTCAGCTGCTCAAGTGAGCTGGCTCCGGTGATGACAGAAGCGACGGCCGGCTGTGACAGTAAGTATTGAAGAGAAAGCTCCGTCATGCTCAAGTCAGGTGCGGCAGCGCTGATCGCTTTTTTGGTTTCTGCCAGTTCTGCAAAAGAATATGTTAAATAGCCGTTCTCTTTTACGCTTGCGGCCGCTTGATCAAGCGGTTTTTCCGTAAGAAGCCCTTTAGCGACAGGCCCTCTTGCGACTACGCTGATTCCGTTCTCCTCTAAAAGGGGAAGCCACTCCTCGGGACGCCGGTCCAGCAGGCTGTATTGCATCATAACGCTGGTGATATTTGATTTTTTCACATATTCTTTAATAACATTCGGACGAATCGAGGAAATGCCGTAATACCGGATGACACCTTCCTGTTTTAAGTCCTCAAAAGCTTCGATCGTTTCGTCAATATGGTCTTCCATCGTGCCGCCATGCAGCTGATAAAGGTCGATATAGTCCGTTTTCAGCCGGCGCAGGCTGTTTTTGACCGCTTCTTTTATGTATCCTTTGGAAGCGTCCCAATGCCAGCCGTCTTTATCATCATTCCAGCGGTTTCCGGCTTTCGTGGCTAAAATGATGTCGTGCCTGCGGTTTTTGACGGCTTCCCCGACAATTTCCTCATTTCTGCCGAAATCATAAAGATCAGCGGTATCTAAATAATTGATTCCAAGCTCGATCGCTTCATCCAAAATAGACAGCGCTTTAGCTTTATCCGTGCCCAGCGACATACAGCCGAGCCCGATTTCGCTTATTTCTAAATCAGAATGTCCCAGTGTGCGTTTTCTCATCGTTTCGCTCCTTTTAATAGTCTTTTATTGACCGTAATATAAAGGCGCGAAGTTTTCAACTGTTAAGGCCTGGTGATCCAATCTCCGACATAGCGGAATGTCCGTCCGTATTCTTTCAGTTTAGCCCGCACTTCCCACGCCTTTCCGACCAATACGATACTCTTATCCTTCCGGTACACCTTCAATCGAAAAGCACCTCCCTCTCATGCATGTATGATAAAATATATGAGGCATAATAGAGAGACAGAACGGGAGATGACATGATGAAACATTTAGAAGAAAAAACACTTGCGAAAAAAAAGCTGTATGACGGGAAAGTCATAGATCTTTACTTAGAGGATGTAGAGCTCCCGAACGGAAAAACAAGCAAGCGGGAAATCGTCAAACATCCGGGAGCGGTGGCCGTACTTGCGGTGACTGAGGAAGGAAAAATCATTTTGGTGAACCAGTTCAGAAAGCCGCTGGAACGGACAATCGTTGAAATTCCGGCCGGGAAGCTTGAAAAGGGGGAAGAGCCGGAACATACGGCGTTAAGAGAGCTCGAGGAAGAAACGGGATATACGGCGGAAACCTTGACGAAAATCACCGCTTTTTACACATCACCCGGGTTTGCTGATGAAATCGTGCATCTCTTTCTTGCGGAAGGGCTTTCGCCGCTGGAAGAAAAACGAGAGCTGGATGAGGATGAATTTGTCGAAGTCATGCAGGTCACGCTTGAAGAGGCCGTGAAGCTGATTGAATCCCGCAGGGTGTATGACGCAAAAACGGCGTACGCGATTCAGTATCTCCAGCTGAAAGAAGCGCTGAAGGAAAAATGATGAAAACCATCTATGCGGATCTGCATATTCATATCGGCCGCACCTATACGGGAAAACCGGTCAAAATCACCGGGGCCAAAACGTTGACGCTGCACCGGATTTTAGAAGAAGCCAGTGAGGGGAAGGGAATTGAACTATTGGGCATCATCGACTGCCATTCCCCGGAAGTCATAGAAGAAATCGAGCGCGGAATTGATGAAGGCGGATACCGTGAGCTGAAAGAAGGCGGCATCCGGTATCGGAATACGACGCTTCTGTTGGGCAGTGAGCTTGAAATCTATGATCACACATGCCGCGGGCCGATTCACGTTCTCGTCTTTATGCCGGCTCTTGCCGAAATGAAGATGTTTTCTGAGTGGCTCGCAAAAAGGCTTAAAAATATCCATCTCAGTTCCCAGCGCATTTATGAAACCGGTTTGAATCTTCAAAGGAAAACAAAGGAATTGGGCGGGCTGTTTATTCCCGCCCATATGTTCACCCCGCATAAAAGCCTGTACGGAAAAGGGGTCATATCTTCTTTGACAGAAGTTTTCGACCCGGCGCTCATTGATGCGGCGGAACTCGGGTTAAGCTGCGACACCGACATGGCTTCGCGGGTAACAGAACTTGATCCGTATACATTTTTAACAAATTCTGATGCGCATTCCTTAGGAAAAATCGGCAGAGAATATAATGAAATGCTTCTTAAAGAAGCGAATTTCACGGAATTTTCGCTGGCTTTAAAAGGGAAGGACGGAAGAAAAATCACGGCGAATTACGGGCTGAACCCGAAGCTCGGGAAGTATTACCGGACGGCTTGCGACCGTTGCGGCAGCCCGGTTGAAAAAGGAGCTTCCGCCTGTCCGGAGTGCGGGGGGAAAACAATGACAAAAGGGGTCAGTGAACGGCTGGAGGAACTGAGCGGACCGAAAAAAAGCCGCATGCCGCGGCCGCCGTATATTCATCAAATTCCGCTGCAGTTCATTCCCGGGGTCGGGCCGAAAACGTTAGAAAAACTGAAGCGGGCTTTCGGGACGGAGATGGCGATTCTTCATCAGGCGCAAGAAGAGGAATTGGCGCGTGTCGTCCAGCCTAAAATAGCGGCTGTCATTCATAAAGCGCGCACCGGGCAGCTCGTCCTTGAGGCCGGGGGCGGAGGGACGTACGGCAGAATCAAGCCGTAAAAGCCGGTTTTTAGCGGAGCTCCTCCTGCACCTTCTTTTTCGTGCGGACAAACGCAATCAATTCGATGATTTCATCCTGATTAAGCGGCTGTCCGTCAACGGTCAGTGTGCCGAGGCCTTGTGCGGCGTTTGTTAATTCGATGGTCTGGGCAAACGGCTCCGCCTTTTTTTCAGTGCGCCCGAGTAAATCGTCGCACGTCGTGTCAAACAGATCGGCAAGCGTGCCCAGCGCCTCGAATGACGGACGCCGGTATCCTGATTCATACCCGGCGTACGTGCTTTTGGCGATGCCGAGACGGTCAGCCGTATATTGAAGAGACCAATTTTTCTTTTTTCTCAGTTCAGTTAAACGATCTAAATTCATATTCAAAACCGCTCCTTTTCACTTGAGCAAATTATATCATATCGATATGCAAAAGTGTACGCGAATTGAATAATAATCACTTGATTAATTTCATTCGTCTGTCTATAATTTGATTAAAAGTATGCGAAAAGCGAATGCTTAACACATCTTGAGAAATGGATGAAGAGGTGCAGGGTATGAAAAAATTATTGCTGTTAACAACCGGAGGAACAATCGCCTCAGTCGAAGGAGAAAACGGGCTTGCACCCGGGGTGAAAGCAGACGAATTGTTAACCTACGTATCAAAACTTGATAACGATTACACGATGGAAACCCATTCGTTAATGAACATCGACAGCACAAATATGCAGCCTGAATACTGGGCCGAAATCGCAAATGCTGTCAAAGAAAAGTATGACGCATATGACGGGTTCGTCATTACGCACGGAACAGACACAATGGCTTATACATCAGCGGCACTGTCTTATATGCTTCAGCATGCTGATAAACCGATCGTCATTACGGGTTCGCAAATCCCGATTACATTTCAAAAAACCGATGCCAAAAAAAATATCACGGACGCGATCCGCTTCGCATGTGAAGGGGTGGGCGGCGTATACGTCGTATTTGACGGCAGAGTCATTCAAGGCACACGCGCCATTAAATTAAGAACGAAAAGCTATGATGCATTTGAGAGCATTAACTATCCGTATATCGCGTTTATTACCGAAAACGGAATTGAATACAACAAACAAGTGCACATGCCAAAAGACGATGCTTTTACGGTCAATACTTCACTTTGCACGGACGTGTGCCTGCTCAAGCTCCACCCGGGGCTGAAACCGGAAATGTTTGACGCATTAAAGGGCATGTACAAAGGAATCGTCATTGAAAGCTACGGCAGCGGCGGCGTGCCGTTTGAAGGAAGAGACATTCTCGCCAAAGTCAATGAAATGATTGAAAGCGGCATTGTCGTCGTCATTACGACACAATGTCTTGAAGAAGGAGAGGACATGAGCGTCTATGAAGTCGGCCGAAGAGTCAATCAAGATCTCATTATCCGCTCCAGAAATATGAACACGGAAGCCATCGTGCCGAAATTAATGTGGGCGCTCGGCCAGTCTCACAACTTGGCTGAAGTCAAAAACATTATGGAGACACCGATCGCAGACGACGTTGTACTGTAAAAACATGACTACCACAAAGAGAAAGTAGGGTTTTAGCATGACAAACGCGCAAAAAGAATATCGTCAGGAAAAAGATTTCCTCGGAGAAAAACAAATTGAAGCTGATGTGTATTACGGAATACAAACGCTGCGCGCGAAAGAAAACTTTCCGATTACCGGCTACCGCATCCACGAAGAAATGATTAATGCGCTCGCCATCGTCAAAAAAGCGGCGGCGCTTGCCAACATGGATGTAAAACGGCTGTATGAAGGAATCGGAAATGCGATTGTACAGGCCGCAGATGAAATTCTTGAGGGAAAATGGCATGACCAATTTATCGTCGATCCGATCCAAGGGGGAGCCGGAACGTCCATGAACATGAATGCCAACGAAGTAATCGGCAACAGAGCTCTTGAAATCATGGGGCATAAAAAAGGTGAATACATTCACCTCAGCCCGAACACACACGTCAACATGTCACAATCGACGAACGACGTGTTCCCGACAGCAATCCATATTTCAACCTTGAAACTTTTGGATAAGCTCCTTGATACGATGGCGCATATGCTCAGTGTCTTTAAAGATAAAGCGAAACAATTTGATTCTGTCATTAAAATGGGGCGCACACACCTTCAGGACGCTGTGCCGATCCGTCTCGGACAGGAATTTGAAGCATACAGCCGCGTGCTTGAGCGTGACATAAAGCGAATTAAACAATCCCGCCAGCATCTGTATGAAGTAAACATGGGGGCAACGGCCGTAGGTACGGGACTTAACGCCGATCCGCGCTACATAGAACAGGTTGTGAAGCACCTGGCTGACATCAGCGGACTGCCGCTTGTCGGCGCCGGCCATTTGGTTGACGCCACTCAAAACACTGATGCGTATACGGAAGTTTCAGCCGCGTTGAAAGTATGCATGATGAACATGTCTAAAATCGCCAACGATCTGCGCTTAATGGCTTCAGGTCCGCGCGCGGGACTTGCGGAAATTTCACTGCCCGCCCGTCAGCCGGGATCATCCATTATGCCTGGGAAAGTCAACCCTGTAATGGCAGAGCTGATCAACCAAATCGCCTTCCAGGTCATCGGGAATGACAATACGATCTGCCTCGCTTCAGAAGCGGGCCAGCTGGAGCTTAACGTAATGGAGCCGGTACTCGTATTTAACCTGCTTCAATCCATCAGCATCATGAATAACGGGTTCCGGTCATTTACCGATCATTGTCTGGCGGGAATTGAAGCCAACGAAAAACGTCTCAAGCAATACGTGGAAAAAAGCGTCGGCGTCATTACAGCGGTCAATCCGCACCTCGGGTATGAAGCGGCTGCGCGAATTGCCCGTGAAGCCATCATGACGGGGCAATCTGTAAGAGATCTTTGCCTTCAAAATGATGTGCTGACAGAAGAAGAATTGGATATCATTTTGAATCCGTATGAAATGACAAAACCGGGAATTGCCGGAAAAGATCTATTAGAAAAATAAATTTTAAAGCAACAACAGCCGCCTTTTCACGTTTTTTAGTGAATAGGCGGTTGCCATACAAAGGGATGAGGCAGTATAGTATAATTTGTTATATCATTTGATGAAAGCGTTTTAGCTTTTTTCTTCTAGGGGGATTTTCTTGTGAAAGAGGTCAGATTGCCAAATTTATTGGAAATAATTATCTTATTATTCGGGTTTTTAGCACTTGTCTTATCGTTCACAGTGTTTTTAGACTTGCCGATCCAGCTAGCTCTATTAATATCCTGGTTTTTCGCTATTATTCTCGGAGTCAGGCTGGGATATTCATATAAAGACTTGCAGGATTCGATTGTCACCGGGATATCAAACGGTCTTGAAGCGGTGTTGATTCTTGTTTCGGTCGGTGCGCTCATCGGGACATGGATTGCCGGCGGCGTTGTGCCGACGTTAATTTATTATGGTTTAGAGTTTATTAATCCTCATGTTTTCCTTCTGGCTACACTGGTTATTTGTTCCGTTATGTCCGTTGCGACCGGAACGTCGTGGGGAACCGTGGGAACCGCGGGAATCGCCATGATTGCCATCGGAGAGGGAATGGGTATACCGCTTCCGATCGTAGCGGGAGCCGTTTTGTCCGGCGCTTACTTCGGAGACAAGCTTTCACCGCTGTCTGACAGTACGGTGCTTGCCTCCACGCTTTCTAAGGTGGATGTGCTGTCACACGTCAGAGCGATGATGTATCTGTCAATTCCGTCCTATATTATTACGGCCATTCTATTTACCGTAACGGGATTTATATACGGCGGAAAAAATATTGATCTCGACAAAGTGGAATTTTTAAAATCTTCACTGCAGAAAACGTTTGACATTCATATATGGATGCTCATTCCGGCTGTTGTCGTCGTTGTCCTTCTGATTTTGAAAAAGCCGTCTATGCCCGTTATTATCATCGGTGCTTTGCTTGGCGCAATCTGGGCTTCCGTCTTTCAGGGAATGAATTTTGCCAGTGCCATCGCGACTGCTTATAATGGTTTTTCTATTAAAACGGACGTCGAATTTTTAAACGGCCTGTTAAACCGCGGAGGCATTACCGGTATGCTGGATACGTTAGCCGTTATCCTGTTCGGTCTCGGTTTTGGAGGAATTCTTGAGAAGCTCGGCGTATTAAAAGTGATTGTCTCAACTTTTGAGAAAAAGCTGACCACACCGGGAAATGTAACGCTTTCGACATTGATCGTCGCCCTTTTAGGAAACATTTTCGGCTGTGCGATGTACGTGTCATTGATCCTGACGCCGAAAATCATGGAGAACAGTTATGATAAACTGAAACTTGACAGAAGAGTTTTATCCCGGAACGCAGAGGTGGGCGGCACGCTTACTTCAGGGATGGTGCCGTGGTCTGACAACGGAATCTATATGGCCGGCATTCTCGGCGTGTCCACGTTTTCTTATCTGCCGTTCATGTGGCTCAGTTTTGTATCTATCGGACTGGCAATATTGTACGGATACACGGGGAAATTCATTTGGTACACGAAAGAAAAATCCTTGCAATCTCAAAAATTGGGTTAGGAGGTTCATTTCATGATTACAAAGCATATGATTCGGACGTTAATGATTGAAACGCCGACTGTTCCCGGAAATCTCGGAAAAGTGGCAACCGCCATCGGAGTGATGGGCGGAGATATCGGGGAAGTTGAAACCGTTAAAGTCGGCCCGAACTACACAATGCGCAACATTACGGTGCAGGCTGAAAATGAAGAGCAGCTGCAGGAAATCATTCAAGCCATTGAAGCTCTCGGTGAAGGCATCCGGCTTCATACAGTCTCAGATGAAGTGCTCTCTGCTCATGAAGGCGGCAAAATTCAGATGAAAAGCAAAATGCCGATCCGGACATTGGCTGAGCTTGGCCGTGTTTATACGCCGGGCGTCGCCGATGTGTGCAGACTGATTGAAAACGAGCCTGAAAAAGCGTCCATCTATACGACAATCAGCAATTCTGTCGCCATTGTCACCGACGGCACGGCGATTCTCGGCCTCGGCAATATCGGCTCTGTCGCCGGAATGCCCGTAATGGAAGGGAAAGCCGCGCTTTTTGACCAGCTGGCGGGTATCAGCGGAATTCCGATTTTGCTCGATACCTCTGATCCGGAAGAAATCATTCGCACGGTAAAACATATTTCTCCGGGGTTCAGCGGAATTCTGCTTGAAGATATCGGTTCGCCTCACTGCTTTGACATTGAAGACCGCCTGAAAGAAGAACTGGACATTCCGGTTATGCACGATGACCAGCACGGCACGGCGGTCGTCACGCTCGCCGCCGCCATTTCCGCTTGTAAAAGCGCCGGTCTTGATTTAAAAGAAGCGAAGGTCGGTCAGATCGGTCTCGGCGCGGCAGGCGTCGCCATCTGCCGCATGTTTATGGCATACGGAGTCAAAGCGGTCTGCGGAACGGACAAGTCAGAAGACGCAATGAACCGCCTCGCTCAGTACGGAGGTCAGCCGCTTGGAAGCATCAAAGAATTAATGGACACGTGTGACATTGTGATCAGCACCACAGGAGTTCCGGGTCTCATTAAAAAAGAGGATGTCAGAAAAGGACATGTCATTCTGGCCTTATCTAATCCGAAGCCGGAGATTGAACCGGAAGAGGCATTACAAGCCGGAGCCGCTTATGCAGCTGACGGCCGTTCGGTCAATAATGTTCTCGGCTTCCCGGGGATTTTCCGCGGCGCGCTGAACGCCAAAAGCAAGAAAATCGACCATGAAATGCTTGTGGCGGCCGCAGAAGCCATCGCCTCTTGCACAAAACACGGCGATCTCGTGCCTCAGCCTTTGGATGCGGACGTGCATCAGGCCGTATCAGCAGCCGTAGAACGGGCCGCGGCAGGAAAATAAACAACTCTTACAGTACCGGACATGTGCCGGTGCTGTTTTTTTATCATGAATAGGAAGCGGAATTCTTAGGCAGGCTAACGATAGCAAAAGACGGAATAAAGAGGTGTCGATGTGGATTATTTTCCGCTGATCCATACAAATATTTGGGATGCTGTGATCGGCGTGCCGGTCGTCTTATGCGTCACACAGCTGATCAAAGTGTTCTGCCGGGTTCCGGGCATATTCGTTCCCACGATTGCCCTTGCTGTCGGAAATGTTGTGTCTATCGTTTTCGGTCACCATGAACACGTGTATGCGGGGATTTTTATGGGATTTTTTTACGGATACGCCGCAATGGGGAGCTATTCATCTGCGAAAACGTCTCTGCGCGCTTACCGGTCGAAACATGAGCCGTATTCATGAACACATCTGGATTTTTTTGTTATGATAAAGAAAAGGGAAAAAGGAGCGATTGGCACATGGCGAAGAGCAAAACGAAAAAAATGCGGGAGCATCTCAAAAGAAACGGGATGCGTGACGCAGTCCTGTCAAGGGGGACGGCGCCGTCTTTCAGCACCCATGAAAGAGTGACGAAAACCAAAAAAGACAGGCTTGAAAGAATAAAGCATAAAAAAAGGAACCCCTATGATCACCGGAGTGATGACG
Organism: Bacillus sp. LR--39; assembly: GCF_053613335.1. Lineage (NCBI taxonomy): Bacteria > Bacillati > Bacillota > Bacilli > Caryophanales > Bacillaceae > Bacillus > Bacillus sp. LR--39. The sequence goes on from NZ_JBSIOT010000001.1 coordinate 658,500, forward strand.
GGGGTTCTTTTTTTTATGCCCGAATCTCGCGCCTTTCTATGATTTCTCTGTCATGTTTTCTCTTTTCTTTCATACAATCTACTAAATCAAGTCAATAGATTAGCGGGAGGAAAGCGGTATGAGAAAACAATCGTACAAAGAACTGTTTTTTCGCCATGTAAAGGATCATCTGTCACTTTATATATTTGTGTTCGTCTTGTTTTTGATGGGGGTCATTTTCGGGGCGATCATCGTCAACAGCATGACCATCACGCAGAAAGAAGATCTGTATTACTATTTAAGCAAGTTTTTCGGACAGCTGTCTGACGGAAAACATGCCGGCGCTTCAGAAATGTTTTGGCAGGCCGTCTTTCATGATGTGAAATATTTGGGGCTGATGTGGATTCTCGGTATTTCCGTGATCGGTCTCCCGGTTATTTTCATTATGGTGTTTTTGAAAGGAATCGTCGTCGGCTTCACGGTCGGTTTTTTAGTGAATCAAATGGGGATGAACGGGTTTTTCCTGTCATTTATTTCGGTTCTGCCGCAAAACATCGTTCTCATTCCCGCATATCTTATCATGGGGACATGCTCCATCGCTTTTTCACTGAAACTGATCCGGCAGCTGTTTGTCAAACGCAGCCTTCATGACGCGCCGATCCAATGGTTCGGACGCTACGCCTTCGTGCTGATTCTCATCGTTTTCTTCTCGGTCATCGCCTCGCTGCTCGAGGCGTACGTGTCTCCGCTGTTTATGGAAAAGCTGTCATCACGCATATTTTAGAATGATTATCACAAAATAATACTTTTATTTATCAGTTTATAATAATTATAGTTGGAACTCTGCGCGTATTTTGTTATAATGAGTCATGGAATGCGGCGTAGGAGGGAAAGACATGGAAAACCGTATTGATCGAATTAAAAAGCAGCTGCACTCGTCAAGCTACAAGCTTACGCCACAGCGGGAAGCAACGGTAAGAGTGCTGCTTGAAAACGAAGAAGACCATTTAAGCGCAGAAGATGTATACCTCCTCGTAAAAGAGAAATCTCCTGAAATTGGTCTCGCTACAGTATACCGTACATTAGAATTATTAACAGAGCTAAAAGTCGTTGATAAAATTAACTTCGGGGACGGCGTATCCCGCTACGACCTTCGCAAAGAAGGCGCGGCTCACTTTCATCACCATTTGGTGTGCATGGAGTGCGGAGCCGTCGATGAAATTGAAGAAGATCTGCTTGAAGACGTTGAAGAAGTGATTGAACGTGATTGGAAATTTAAAATTAAAGATCATAGATTGACTTTTCACGGAATCTGCCACCGCTGCCGCGGGGATGAAACAGAGTAAAAGCCTACGAACCTTTTCTGCCAGGAAAGGGTTTTTTGCTGTTTTTATGTATAAAAGCCTTTGAAATTGGCATAAGGTGTACTACAGCCGCCAAAAGAAAGGGTCGATCGAAAGATGGGCAGATTCCTAAAAACAGCCGCGGATACGATCAAAGTGTTTATTCTGTTCACAGGTTTTACCGCGCTGTTCTATTATGCTATGATATGGGTGAATTCAGAGTATGAAAACTATCATCGGTACGATAAACCGGAAGGCTCCGCCGTCAAAGTGGCCAAAACGGAACATGAGGAGAAAGACGGCTGGTTCGGCCGATTGATCTTTTTTTACCAAAACGGGGAGTAGATCAAGAGTGAAGGATCAAATTAAGGATTTCATCCATTATGTGAGGGTTGAAAGAGGGCTGTCCCAAAATACGATGATGTCCTATGAGCGTGATCTGAAAAGTTATTCTCTCTTCTTAACTGAAAGCCTTCAGATCACTTCATGGAATGATGTGACCCGTCTTCATATTATTCAATATTTAAAGCATATAAAGGACTCCGGGAAATCCGGCAAGACGTCTGCGAGGCATTTGGCGTCAATCCGGTCTTTTCATCAATTTCTGTTAAGGGAAAAAGCCGCGGATAAAGATCCTTCGGTACATATTGAAACACAAAAAACAGAGCGGACGCTTCCGAAAGTATTGGCGCTTCACGAAGTTGAGCGGTTATTGGACACGCCTAAGCTTGACAGCCCGTTCGGTCTCAGGGATAAAGCCATGCTTGAACTGCTGTACGCGACCGGCATCAGGGTCAGCGAGATGATCGAGCTGAAATTATCCGACGTCCATTTGACGATGGGATTTGTCCGCTGCTTCGGAAAAGGGCGGAAAGAGCGGATTGTGCCGATTGGTGAAGCCGCTTCTCATGCGATAGAAGCATACATTGAAAAAGCCAGAGGGAAATTATTAAAGAAAAACGTAACCGAAGCGCTTTTTCTGAATCATCACGGCAGGCAGATCAGCCGTCAAGGTTTTTGGAAAAACCTGAAAAAAATCGCCCTTGAAGCGGGGATTAAAAAAGAGCTGACACCGCACACGCTTCGGCACTCTTTTGCAACGCACCTGCTCGAAAACGGGGCGGATCTGCGCGCCGTGCAGGAGATGCTCGGACATGCCGATATTTCCACGACGCAAATTTATACGCATGTGACGAAAACAAGGCTGAAGGACGTGTACAAACAGTATCATCCGCGCGCTTAGGAGCCGCTGCCAGAGGGGCCGCGGCTTTTTTTGCCGGAATACAGAGAAGGTTCTAATTATTTGAATCGGCATTGTCAACAAGAATGTAAACGGTTTATACTTGAGTTGTCTGACCTCTGTAAGCTACAATGGACAGATGGAAGAAAAGGAGGTTTTTATGATGTCTGAATACAAATATAACCGGGTATTTTTGATCGTAATGGATTCTGTCGGAATCGGTGAAGCGCCGGACGCCGCCGATTTTAATGATATAGGCGCAAATACGCTCGGACACATCGCAGAGCACATGAACGGCTTACATATGCCCCATATGGCGCAGCTCGGTCTCGGACTGATCGGAGACATTAAGGGCGTGGAAAAAACGGAGCACCCTCTTGCGTACTACGGAAAAATGCAGGAGGCGTCAAACGGGAAAGATACGATGACGGGGCACTGGGAGATTATGGGCCTCTACATTGAAAAACCATTTAAAGTGTTCCCGGAAGGATTTCCGGATGAACTTCTTCAGGAACTTGAGCGGCGTTCAGGACGGAAAATCATCGGCAATAAGCCGGCTTCAGGCACGGCGATTCTGGACGAGCTCGGAAAAGAACATATGGAAACGGGTGCGCTGATCGTTTATACATCAGCAGATTCCGTGCTGCAGATTGCGGCTCACGAAGATGTCGTTCCGCTTGACGAACTGTACAGCATCTGTGAAACGGCCAGAGAACTGACGCTTGATCCGAAGTACATGGTCGGCCGGATTATCGCAAGACCGTTCGTCGGAGAACCGGGCAGCTTCAAACGCACGCCGAACCGTCATGATTATGCGCTCAAACCGTTCGGCCGCACGGTAATGAACGGAATGAAAGACAGCGGATTAGACGTCATTTCCATCGGCAAAATTTCTGATATTTATGACGGAGAAGGCATTACATCTTCCCGCCGCACGGTATCTAATATGGATGGCATGGACAAAGTGATTGAAACGCTCGGTGAAGAGTTCACGGGCCTGAGCTTTGCCAACCTCGTTGATTTTGACGCGCTGTACGGACACCGCCGCGATCCGGAAGGGTACGGAAAAGCGCTCGAGGAATTCGACGCGAGGCTTCCGGAAGTGTTTGAGAAAATGAAAGAAGACGATCTGCTTATCATCACTGCGGATCACGGCAATGATCCTGTCCATCACGGCACGGATCACACGAGGGAGTATGTGCCGCTTCTTGTGTACAGCAAAAAGCACAAACACACTGAACAGCTGCCGCTTGCGGATACATTTGCCGATATCGGGGCAACCATTGCGGATAATTTCAAAACGGAAAAGCCGGAATACGGAAAAAGCTTTTTATCAAGATTACAGTAGGGGGACTTTTTTTGAAACAAAAGATCGAACGTGCTGCTGCATTTATTAAAGAACACGTGAAAGAAACACCAAAGATCGGTCTGATTTTAGGGTCAGGGCTCGGCGTATTGGCCGATGAAATTGAAGGGGCTGTCAAGCTTACATATGAAACGATCCCTGATTTTCCGGTCTCAACGGTAGAAGGCCATGCCGGCCAGCTTGTGATGGGAACGCTTGAAGGTGTGCAGGTCATCGCGATGCAGGGCCGCTTTCATTACTATGAAGGCTACTCAATGGATCAGGTCACATTTCCCGTCCGCGTGATGAAGGCGCTCGGCGTTGAATCCCTTGTCGTGACGAACGCAGCCGGCGGTATCAACACTGAATTCCGCGCCGGCGATCTGATGATTATTACAGACCACATCAACTTTACGGGCACCAACCCGTTAATCGGGCCGAACGAAGCAGAATTCGGACCGAGATTCCCGGACATGTCAGAAGCCTATGACAAAGAGCTGTCAGGCTTGGCTGAAAAAACGGCCGATGAGCTGGGCATTCCTGTTCAAAAAGGGGTGTATACAGCTGTCACGGGGCCGTCTTACGAAACGCCTGCTGAGGTTCGGTTTTTAAGAACGATGGGTTCTGACGCTGTCGGCATGTCGACCGTGCCTGAAGTCATCGTCGCCAACCACGCGGGGATGCGCGTGCTCGGCATCTCATGTATTTCCAACGCGGCGGCAGGTATTCTAGACCAGCCGTTATCCCATGAAGAAGTAATGGAAATGACGGAAAAAGTAAAAGGCGGCTTTTTGAAGCTTGTAAAAGCCGTAGTCGCACGTTCTCAAAAATAAGTCAGCATCAGTCAGCTGTTTCCTCGGAAGCAGCTGTTTTTTTGTGCCCTCAACACGAAACATTTTCCAGATGAGGCGTATAAAACCACCGGATTTGGAAAAAATAAAAAGGATTATGAAATGGAGGGCTTTGGAGATGAAACGTCTTATATCCACTTTGTTGATTGGCATTTTATTAACGGCATCAGCACCGTCCGCTTTTGCAAAGCCGGACGGAAAACATACATCGGAGCTCGCTCATGAAGCCAAAAGCGCCGTGCTGATTGAACGCGATACGGGAAGCATTCTTTATAACAAGAACAGCCGGGAGCGTCTGGCGCCGGCAAGCATGACAAAAATCATGACCATGCTTTTAATCATGGAAGCGCTTGACAAAGGGAAAATAAAGATGAGCGATAAAGTCAGGACGAGTGAACATGCCGCGTCCATGGGCGGATCACAGATTTTCCTTGAACCCGGAGAAGAAATGACGGTAAAAGAAATGCTCAAAGGAATTGCTATAGCTTCCGGAAATGACGCATCTGTCGCAATGGCGGAGTATATCGCCGGTTCAGAAGAGGATTTCGTCAGCCGGATGAACAAAAAAGCAAAAGAATTGGGATTGAAAGATACCTCCTTCAAAAACCCGACGGGACTGCCCGAAAAAGACCATTACAGCTCTGCTTATGACATGGCGAAAATGGCGAAGGAATTATTAAAGTATGATAAAATCACTCAATTTACGGGAACGTATGAGGATTATTTAAGAGAAAATACAGACAAAAAGTTCTGGCTCGTCAATACAAACCGGCTGATCAAATTTTATCCGGGTGTAGACGGCGTGAAGACGGGCTTTACAGGCGAAGCGAAGTATTGTTTAACCGCCACCGCTAAAAAAGGAAATATGAGGGTCATTGCTGTCGTTTTCGGAGCCAGCACCCCGAAAGAAAGAAATGCCCAAGTGACCAAAATGCTTGATTACGCCTTCAGCCAGTTCAAAACACACCCGCTGTACAAACGGGATCAAATCGTCGGAACGGTAAAAGTGATAAAAGGAAAAAAGAAACTGATCAAGCTGACCACATCTGAGCCGATTTCTCTTCTGGCCAAAAAGGGAGAGAACATGGACAAAGTAAAAAAAGAAGTGAAAATCAACGGCAATGTAACGGCTCCGGTTAAAAAAGGAGAGGTGCTCGGCAGCCTCGTTCTGAAAAAAGACGGAAAGGTGCTCGTTGAAAGCCCGGTCACGGCAAAAGACGACATGGAAAAAGCGGGTTTTCTCACTTTTCTGAAGCGGACGATGGGAGATTGGACAAAATTTAAATAATCGTGGCGAACGGGCACTAGTTTTGTCATAGTGAAGGAATTGCTTTCCCGAAAATCGAAACACTCATTATCCGATCATATCAAGGAGGAATGAGCATGAGCCTTGGAATTGACTTTCATGTCAAAGAATCCGTGCTTTGTATTCGATTAACAGGTGAACTCGACCATCATACGGCAGAATCATTAAAACAAAAGGTTACTGAATCGCTGGAGGCTGACGGCATCCGTCACATCGTGCTGAACCTTGAAGATCTTACCTTCATGGACAGCTCCGGCCTCGGCGTGATTTTAGGGCGTTATAAACAAATTAAACAGCTCGGCGGAGAAATGGTCGTGTGCGCGATTTCGCCCGCGGTGAGACGTCTGTTTGACATGTCCGGCCTGTTTAAAATCATCAGGTTCGAACAATCAGAACAAAAAGCGCTTTTAACGTTGGGGGTGGCATCATGAAAAACGAGATGCATCTTGAATTTTCAGCCCTCAGTCAGAACGAATCGTTTGCGCGCGTAACAGTTGCTTCTTTTATCGCACAGCTCGACCCGACGATGGATGAGTTGACGGAAATCAAGACCGTCGTATCAGAAGCTGTAACAAACGCGATCATCCACGGCTATGAAGAAAACTGCGACGGAAAGGTGTACATCTCCGTTACGCTGGAGGATCATGTCGTCTATCTGACCATACGTGATGAAGGCCTCGGGATTACGGATCTTGAGGAAGCGCGCCAGCCGCTCTTTACGACAAAACCCGAGCTTGAGCGCTCCGGAATGGGCTTTACCATTATGGAAAACTTCATGGATGATGTCACGATTGATTCCTCGCCGGAGATGGGAACGACGATACGCTTAACAAAACACCTATCAAAAAGCAAAGCGCTTTGTAATTAAGGAGATTTGTTATGGATGTGGAGGTTAAGAAAAACAGCAAAAACGCGCAGCTCAAGGACCATGAAGTCAAAGAATTAATCAAAAAGAGCCAAGGGGGCGACCAGCAGGCAAGAGACCTCCTCATAGAAAAAAACATGCGTCTTGTGTGGTCCGTCGTTCAAAGGTTCTTAAACAGAGGCTATGAGCCGGACGATCTGTTTCAGATCGGCTGTATCGGATTGTTAAAATCCGTTGATAAATTCGATTTGTCCTATGATGTCCGTTTTTCAACTTATGCCGTGCCGATGATTATCGGAGAAATCCAGCGCTTCATCCGCGATGACGGGACCGTCAAAGTATCAAGGTCTTTAAAAGAGCTCGGCAATAAAATACGCCGGGCGAAAGATGAACTGTCAAAAACATACGGAAGAGTGCCGACCGTCCAGGAAATCGCGGATCATTTAGAAATTGATGCGGAGGATGTGGTGCTTGCGCAGGAAGCGGTGCGGGCGCCTTCATCCATTCATGAGACCGTGTATGAAAATGACGGAGACCCGATCACCCTGCTTGATCAGATCGCCGATCATTCAGAAGAGAAGTGGTTTGACAAAATCGCCCTCAAGGAAGCGATCAGTGATTTGGAAGAACGGGAAAAACTCATTGTCTATCTGAGATATTATAAAGATCAGACACAGTCGGAGGTAGCCGAACGGCTCGGGATTTCCCAAGTCCAGGTATCGAGGCTGGAGAAAAAAATATTAAAGCAGATTAAAGTGCAGATGGATCATACGGAAAGCTGACCTTTTACGGGCCGGCTTTTTTTATTTGTGCATCGGTGGTAATTTATGGTCTTTTGCCGCTGATGAATGAGAACAAAAGTGAACCACATACTACATATATAACCACCCGAAAGATGGTGATGCAAGATGGAAAGACGAATATTTCTCAGACTTCGCCACCGCGTGAAAGCTCATACCGGAGATATCATCACAATCGGCGACGCCGCGCAGATCGCGGGACAGCAAAAGCTGAAAAAAAAACTGTCGGCACTGCCGCTGTATAAGGTCACGAAAAAAGACAAAAATATCGTCGTGCTGGACATCATAAAAGTGCTGAAAACCATTCATACCGTTTTTCCCGCGCTTGATGTACAGACCGTCGGCGGCGCTGAAACGATAGTGGAAATCCATTACCAGAAAAAGCAGCTGTCAGCCGTTTTATTCGTCGGTGTCTGGCTCCTGCTTTTTATCGGTTCATGTCTTGCCATTATGAATTTTCATGAAGATGTCAGTATGAGAGAAGTTCATATCGCCTTATATGAAATCATAACGGGCGAACGGAATGAATATCCGTATCTGCTTCAGATTCCATACAGCATCGGCCTCGGTCTCGGTATGATCGTCTTTTTTAATCACATCTTCAAAAAACGCCTGAATGAAGAGCCAAGCCCGCTGGAAGTCGAGATGTTTAATTATCAGCTTGATCTCGATCACTATGTCGCAATGCACGAAAATGAAGAGACGATGAAAGATCTGCATGATCGTTAGCATTCTTTTCGTTATATTTGTCGGGCTTGGCGGAGGGCTGACCGTGGGTGCGGGCTTTGTGGCTTTTTTAACCGTTATGGGAATCGTCCCCCGCCTTATGCAGCTGACAAAAACAATGCGCTTTGTACAGGCCTACGAAGGAGCTGTTATTTCAGGAGCTGTGTTCGGCGGCTGGGAAACCTTAAATATGAATCATTTTTTTTATCTGAATGGCTGGCCGTTCCGGTCGGGCTTTTGGCCGGCATGTTTGTCGGCATGCTGGCCGCCGCGCTTACAGAAGTGCTGAATGTGCTTCCCATTCTTGCCAAACGGATCGGCTTCGGCAGCAAAATCATCATATTGCTGATGGCCATTGTGTTCGGCAAAATAGCCGGCTCTTTATTTCATTGGCTGTATTTTATCCATCATTCATAAGGAGGAACCGACGTGACAAACTTAAAAGAAAATTACAAAACAAAAGTGAAAGACTATCAGCCGAAACCGCCATATGTTTGGAATTGCGTCAAAGCCTTTCTGATCGGCGGTTTGATCTGTCTGATCGGGCAGGCTCTTCAAGACTTTTACATCCACTTTTTTAATTTTAATGAAAAAACAGCGGGCAACCCGACGTCCGCCACTCTTATTTTAATATCCGCCCTTTTGACCGGATTCGGTATTTATGACAGACTCGGGCAGTTTGCCGGAGCGGGTTCAGCCGTGCCGGTGACAGGTTTTGCAAACAGTATGACAAGCGCCGCTCTGGAACACAGAAGTGAAGGACTCGTGCTCGGGGTAGCGACAAACATGTTTAAATTGGCGGGAAACGTCATTGTATTCGGCGTCGTGGCAGCCTATATCGTAGGCCTGATACGGTTTGCTTGTGAAAAACTGTTTTCGTAGGAGGAGAAAAAATGAAATTGACCGGAAAGCAAACCTGGGTATTTGAAAACCCGTTATTTGTAAATGCGGCGGGGACGGCAGCCGGACCGAAAGAAAAAGACGGCCCGCTCGGTTCGCTGTTTGATAAGACATACGATGAAATGCATTGCAATCAGAAAAACTGGGAAATGGCGGAACGTCAGTTAATGGAAGATGCCATCAACTCCGCTTTGCAAAAACAGAATTTGAAAAAGAGCGATATTGATTTGTTGCTCGCGGGGGATCTTTTAAATCAAAATGTGACCGCCAACTACGTCGCCAGACATCTGAAAATTCCGTTCCTCTGTCTGTTCGGCGCCTGTTCGACTTCAATGGAAACGATTGCCGTCGCATCCGCGCTCATTGACGGCGGTTTTGCGAACCGGGCGATCGCAGCCACGAGCAGCCATAACGCGACGGCAGAACGGCAATTCCGCAATCCGACGGAGTATGGCGGGCAAAAACCGGATACCGCCACTTCAACGGTCACGGGGGGCGGGGCGGTCATTATCAGCCAAAACCCTTCTGATATCAAGATTACAAGCGCAACAGTGGGAAAAGTAAGCGACCTCGGAATAACAGATCCGTTCGATATGGGATCCGCCATGGCGCCCGCTGCCGCCGACACAATCAAACAGCACCTGCAGGACTTGAACCGTACGGCGGATGATTATGATCTGATTTTAACGGGTGACCTTTCAGGCGTCGGCTCGCCGATCGTGAAAGATTTGCTCAAAGAAGAAGGCTATCCCGTGGGAACGAAACACGATGACTGCGGTCTTCTCATCTATACGCCGGACCAGCAGGTGTTTGCGGGAGGAAGCGGCTGCGCCTGCTCCGCGCTTGTTACGTACACACATATTTTTAACCAATTAAAAGCAGGGACTCTAAACAGGGTACTCGTTGTCGCGACAGGAGCGCTTTTAAGTCCGACAATGATCCAGCAGAAGGAAACCATTCCGACCATCGCGCACGGTGTGGTATTTGAGCGGGCGGGAGGTGCATCATAAATGGAATATCTGTTGGCTTTTGTTTGCGGGGGAATCATATGCATTATCGGTCAGCTGCTGCTTGACATTTTTAAACTGACACCCGCCCATGTAATGACAACTTTTGTCGTCATCGGCGCCTTGTTAGATGGGTTCGGAATATATGACAAATTTATCGAATTCGCGGGCGCGGGCGCGACGGTTCCCATCGTCAGCTTCGGTCACAGCTTATTGCACGGCGCCATGCATCAAGCTCACGAGCATGGATTTATCGGGATCGCCATGGGGATTTTTGAACTTACTTCCGCCGGTATATCTTCAGCGATTTTATTCGCATTTCTTGTAGCCGTTATTTTTAAACCGAAAGGATAATGCCTGATGACGAAACGGAAGGTCATTCTTGTGACAGACGGGGACGTATACGCCGCCAAAACAATTGAATATGCCGCGGAACAAGCAGGCGGACGGTGTATTTCCCAATCAAAAGGCAATCCGTCAACGAGAAGCGGCCCCGAACTTGTTCAGCTGATTAAAGCCGCGCCGAATGACCCGGTGTTTGTCATGTTTGACGATTCAGGCCTGCAAGGGGAAGGGCCGGGCGAAACGGCGCTGAAATATGTCGCCTCACATCAGGACATTGAAGTGCTGGGGGTGATTGCGGTCGCTTCTAAGACCCATCAGGCTGAATGGACGAAAGTCGATGTCTCCATTGACCGTGATGGAGAAGTGACGGAGTTTGGCGTCGATAAAACCGGAATGAGAGAAATGGACGAGCACAGAATGAACGGAGATACGGTGTATTGTCTGGATAAATTGGACGTTCCCCTCATTGTGGGCATCGGCGACATAGGAAAGATGGGGAGAAAAGATGACATATCCAAAGGCTCGCCGATCACGATGAAGGCGGTCGAATTCATTTTAGAAAGGAGCGAAAGCCATGCCGGAAAAACCGGAAAACATGATCAAGGTGTACCGGGATCCTAGAAAAAATGAACAATTTTTTAAAGACCGCGTCGGTATGGGAACGAGCTATGATGTCGGCGTCCGCAAAGTTCGAGTATTAGACCGGGAAGTCCAGATTTACTTTGTCAACGGATTAACCGATACTTTGTTTATCGTTCATTTAATGGAACAGCTCGTCGACATCAATAATTATGACGAGAATGCGGATGAAGCGATTGACGTTGTTGAAAACAGGCTTGTTAATCAGCAGGTCCAAAAAGTCAAAACGCTCGACGAAGTAACGGATCAGGTGCTTTCCGGACTTGTCGCCGTTATCGTTGAAGACGCGGGCTTCGCCTTTATCGTTGACGTCAGAAGTTACCCCGGACGCACACCTGAAGAACCGGATACGGAAAAGGTCGTCCGCGGAGCAAGAGACGGTTTTATCGAAAATATCGTCATTAATACAGCATTGATAAGAAGACGAATCAGGGACGAAAGGCTCCGCGTCAAAATTACGAAAGTCGGCGAGCGCTCTAAGACCGATCTTGCCATTGTGTATATAGAGGACATCGCGGATCCGGACCTTGTCAGCATCGTCGAAAACGAAGTGAATGCGATTGACATTGACGGATTGACGATGGCTGATAAAACGGTGGAAGAATTCATCGTCAAACAGGGCTACAACCCGTTTCCGATGGTCAGATACACGGAGCGGCCGGATGTGGCCGCCAATCACATTTTGGAAGGGCACGTCATCATCGTCGTTGATACGTCACCGAGCGTGATCATAACGCCGACAACGATTTTTCACCATGTTCAGCATGCGGAAGAATACAGGCAGGCGCCTTCAGTGGGAACATTTTTAAGATGGATCAGATTCTTCGGTATTATCGCTTCAACGGTCCTGCTTCCGATCTGGTTCCTCTTTGTTCTTGAACCGTCTCTTCTGCCTGAAAGACTGGATTTTATCGGTTTAAATAAAAATACGCATATCCCGATCATTCTGCAAATCTTTTTGGCCGATTTGGGGATTGAGTTTCTCAGGATGGCCGCGATCCATACGCCGACCGCTTTATCCACCGCCATGGGTCTGATTGCGGCGGTGCTGATCGGTCAAATCGCCATAGCGGTGGGGCTGTTTTCAGCAGAAGTGATTCTGTACGTATCGATCGCCGCCATCGGATCATTTACCACGCCGAGCTATGAGCTCAGCCTCGCCAATAAAATGATACGCCTCATCTTAATGGTTCTCGTGGCCATTTTCCAAGTGAAAGGCTTTGTGATAGGCTTTACATTGCTGCTGATCATAATGGCGAATATCCGCTCGTTTCACACGCCGTATTTATGGCCGTTTTTACCGTTTAACGGCAAGGCGCTGTGGCAGGTGCTCGTCCGGACGACAGTGCCGGGAGCGAAAGTCAGGCCGAGCATTGTTCACCCGAAAGACCGTCAAAGACAGCCAAGCGGTTCATAATCGCATTGAAACCGACAGAAGATTATGATATTGTATGTCTTAACTTATACGGGACTTGTATAAGGACAGCTCAAAAGAAGCTGTCCTTATCACCCATATGCGGATCAGAAAGAGGGAATGAGCATTGTTCTTACATGGCACAAGCAGACAAAACAAACTAGGTCATTTGGAAATCGGGGGTGTGGACGCGCTGTATTTAGCGGAGCATTACGGCACGCCTCTTTATGTTTACGATGTGGCTTTAATACGTGAGCGCGCTAAAAGCTTTAAACAGGCATTCATTGATGCGGATTTAAAGGCGCAGGTCGCGTACGCGAGCAAGGCGTTTTCTTCTGTTGCGATGATACAGCTCGCTGAGCAGGAGGGGCTCTCATTGGACGTTGTATCCGGCGGAGAGCTGTTTACGGCGGTTGCGGCTGGTTTTCCGGCTGACAGGATTCATTTTCACGGCAATAACAAAAGCGAAGAAGAGTTGAAAATGGCGCTCGATCATCAAATCGGCTGCATTGTCGTTGATAATTTTTATGAAATATCCTTACTCGCGGAACTGTGCCGCAAATCAGGGCGCACAATGGATGTGCTTCTGCGCATCACTCCGGGGGTAGAGGCGCATACGCATGATTATATTACGACGGGACAGGAAGATTCCAAATTCGGTTTTGATCTGCATAACGGGCAAATAGAAAAGGCGATTGAACAAGTATTACAGTCAGACCATATCCGCCTCCTCGGCGTTCACTGCCACATCGGATCACAAATTTTTGATACGGCGGGCTTTGTGCTGGCCGCAGAAAAAATCTTCACAAAACTGAATGAATGGAGAGAATCATTCGGCTTTGTCTCTGAAGTGCTGAATTTAGGGGGCGGCTTTGGCATCCGCTACACGGAGGAAGATGAACCCCTTCATCCCGCCGTTTATGTGGAAAAAATTATCGAAGCGGTAAAAGAAAACGCAGCGCTGCACGCTTTTGACATTCCGGAGATCTGGATTGAACCGGGACGCTCGCTCGTCGGAGACGCCGGAACGACGCTTTATACCATCGGTTCGCAAAAAGAAGTGCCCGGCACCCGTAAATATGCAGCGGTTGACGGGGGCATGAGCGATAATATCCGTCCTGCGCTGTATCAGGCGAAATATGAAGCCGTATCGGCAAACAGAATCGGAGAACACCACGACAAAACGGTATCCATCGCGGGTAAGTGCTGTGAAAGCGGTGATATGCTCATTTGGGATATAGATCTTCCGGAAGTGAAAGAAGGCGATCTTCTCGCCGTTTTCTGCACGGGAGCGTACGGATACAGCATGGCTAACAACTACAACCGCATTCCGCGTCCCGCCGTCGTTTTTGTGGAAGACGGCGAAGCGCATCTTGTCATTAGAAGGGAAACTTATGAAGACATTGTAAAACTGGATCTGCCGTTTAAGACGGGGGTCAAACAATAAATAAAAAAGAGACCGGAACAATGGCGTCCGGTCTCTTTTTGCATTCAGCTGTTAGAACTTGATCCGCTGTCTCCTGTAAATACAGACACGATCGCATTCCAAATCGAAGCGAAGAAATCAATGACTTTTTGAACAAAGCTTTTGCCTTCATCGGATTGAATGAACTTCGTGATTTTGTCTTTTGCCTTATCGAGCTGGCTGCCGACTTGGCCCCAATCAATCTTGGCGTTTTTCATTTTATTAAACAATGAAACGAGCTGGTCTTTTTGAGCGTCAGTCAGTGTAATGTTAAGATTTGAAGCCGCATCATCGACCTTTTTCTCGATTCCTACTTTTGTATCGGGCACACCGTTTTTCGCGAAATCATCTTTAATGTTTGCGATCAGCGCGGAGGCGTTTTTATCTCCGATTTTATCCCCGAGATCTGATGTCGTAACAAGCTCTTGGTTGGCGACTTGTTTTACATCTTCTGAAATCGCTTTGTCTGATGAGACTTCATAAGCCTTGATGATTCCCGTTAATGCTGCGGTGCCTGATACCTCAAACGGCGCCGTCACGTATACTTTCGCATCTTTCACTCCTGCTGTCATCAGGGCGTTTAAGTACATTTCATCCGTGATGGAATCGATATTATGAGTCTTAACGTCAAGCCCGGACCCTTTCTTTGCCACCGTGATGGATGATGAAGAGATGGCTCTTGTGCCGATTTGGGCATTCGATATATATTTTCCCAGATATTCATGTTCTTCTTTATTCGTGACCGTCACTTTTGTCGCGTTATCAGGGACATTTAATTCGTCAAGCACTTTCTGACGGTTTTCGTTTGACAGATCCGCCCCCAGTGTGACGATGACATCTCCGACTGCGGCATCGGCCAGGCTGATTTTCGGTATTGTGCACAATACAACGGCCGCCGCCAGCAATCCAATCCACATTTTTTTCAAAGCGGTTAACCTCCTTCTTTTCACAAATGCCGTTTTGAAGCGGTTTGTGAGGGCCTGCGTGAAGCAGTTCCGATACATAGACGGCTGTGAAGCTGTTCAGGTTTCATTTTCTTTCTGCGGAAGCGGGGAGATTCGTTTTCCGGCTGAAGGTGTGGTATAATAGCCGCGAAAAGAAGAGCAGAGGCCTCTTCCTTCAAAAGAATATCAAAAAGAAAGCCGGCTTACAATTGAAATTCATATTGAAGAAGGCTTTGACAAAAAACAATACGGAAGTAGGAATGAGAATGAAAACTGGTTACATCGAAATGGAAAACGGCAGCAGAATCGAATTTGAACTTTATCCGAATGAAGCGCCTAATACAGTCGCTAACTTTGAAAACCTGGCGAATACGGGCTTTTATGACGGCGTTATTTTCCACCGCGTGATTCCGGGCTTTGTCAGCCAAGGCGGAGATCCGACTGGGACAGGCATGGGCGGAAGCGGAAAAACGATCAAATGTGAAACAGAAGGCAATCCGCATAAGCACGAAGCCGGTTCTTTATCAATGGCGCATGCCGGTAAAGACACGGGTTCAAGCCAATTCTTCATCGTACATGAGCCGCAGCCGCATTTAAACGGCGTTCATACTGTATTCGGAAAAGTGACAAGCGGTTTAGAGCATGCGAAAAACATGTCTAACGGGGACAAAATGAAAGAAATCCGTGTAGAAGGATAATGAAAACCCGCCTTTTTCAGGCGGGTTTTTTTTATGTATATGAAAATTCTCATGTGTAAATCATGAAAAAATACATATATGAACGATAGCAGTTCCTCTGGTATAGTGATAAAGACCGATTACAACAATGAAAAGAGGTAGAAACGTTGGTTCAATTGGCAACCGTTTTATTTGTCATTATCATTCTCGCACTTATAATTTGGTTCAGGGTGAAAAAGGGGAACAGGCCGATTAAAGGCGGCGGCTTCGGCATCATTCTCCCGCTTTTAATTATCGCCGTCATTTTTACATTCAGCGTCAGCCAGCTCATGAATATCCCGGGAAAGCCGTTTCATTTTCCCGCTCTTTGGGAGCTCGCCATCGCCGGACTGTTAGGCGCGGTATTCGGTGTCATCATGCTGTCGCAAACCGCCTATGAAATCCGGGAAGACGGCTTTGTCTACTCCAAGCGGAATAAAAACTTTAAATATGTCATTATCGCGATTATTGCGATCCGTATCGCGCTCAGCCAATATTTCAAAAACATTGACGCGGCGGAATTCGCCGTTTTAACGATGGAACTTGCTTTTGTGTATTTGTGCATTTGGCGGATCGGAAGCTTCGTGAAATACCGTAAAATCAGCAGATCCGGCTTATAAAATGAAAAAAATGGATGAGGTGCGGGGCTTATTTGCCCTCTGTGCAGGGATTCATGGTAAAATAAAAACGACCATGGCTAATGGGAGGAAATCACTTGAAATCAGAAAAAGAAAAAACTTCTAAAAAAAGCGCCGTACTTGATTGGGCGAAAGCCATTATCATCGCTGTCGTTCTGGCACTGCTCATCCGAAACTTTTTATTTGCCCCTTATCTCGTTGATGGAAGATCAATGGATCCGACGCTGCATGACCGCGAGAGAATCTTTGTCAATATGACGGTCAAATACATAAGCGACTTCAAACGCGGCCAGATCGTCGTTCTGAACGGAGAAAATGAACACTATGTCAAACGGATTATCGGACTCCCCGGCGACACGGTGCAAATGAAAAACGATCAGCTGTATATCAACGGCAAAAAAGTGTCCGAACCGTATTTAGCGGCAAACAAGCACAAGGCGAAGCAAGACGGCTATGACCGGCTGACAGAAGACTTCGGCCCGGTGAAGGTGCCGGACGACAAATATTTCGTCATGGGTGATAACCGCAGAGAATCTATGGACAGCCGCAACGGCCTCGGTCTTTTTACGAAAAAACAAATAGCGGGTACTTCAAAATTCGTCTTCTTCCCGTTTAACGAAATTCGCAAGACGAAATAAACCGTACAGGCAGTTTTCTTATAAGAAAACTGCTTTTTTATATAAATTTATCTTTCCACCCTCAAAAACAGAACATAAATTCGTATATCTATTTAATAGATAGAAAGTTTTACAGATACATGAAACATCTTCCCTTTATGAAACGTTATATGAGTAACTCACGCAGGGAAGAACGGTTTTCTATTCATGAACAAAAGGAATATGACATAGTAATGAATAGATTGATACGGGCTGGAGGTAGAAAAATGGGAAGAATTAAAACAAAAGCAGCCATTTTACTTGTACTGCTGCTGTTATTAGCGGGCGGTTATATGGTCATAAACGATATTGAACTGAAAGACGTGCCGACTGCAATCGGACAAACCCTGTCCCAGGAAAAAGAAGAATATACAGTCAAAACATATAAAATTACGAAAATCGAAGGAACTGAGTACCACGGTACGGCAGAAAACGGCACAAAAATTATTTTTAACGGCGACAAGCTGAAGCAGGATCTCTCCGATGTGAAAAAGGGAGATAAGATTAAAGCGTATTTCAGCAAATCAAACCGGATTGACGGCTTATTGAAGGTCGTCAAAGTGAACGAATAAATAAAGGCGCCCTTTTATGAGAAAAGGGCGCTTTTTATTTTTCTGAATAATTAGGTGCAAATTCATTGCGCCTGCCGCAAAGGATGTTATAATAGCGGATAAGGACAAAAAAATATTGATTGTATCCTTCGGGGCTGGGTGAAAATCCCGACCGGCGGTAATAAGGCGTTTTGCGCTTTACAGCCCGTGACCCGTATGCATCTGTATACGGTGGATTCAGTGAAAAGCTGAAGCCGACAGTGAAAGTCTGGATGGGAGAAGGATGAGAGAAGCTATGCAAAAAATAAACTTACTGTATAGTCTTATTTCCTATGGATTAAAACTGGAAAAGCCCCGAACTGTGTAAACATTCGGGGCTTTTTTGACGCCAAATTGCGCGGAAGAAGGGAGGGATAACGATGGAAGAATATTATATGAATACGGCAATAGAACTTGCCAGACGCGGTGAAGGACAGACACAGTCCAATCCTCTTGTCGGCGCTGTCGTCGTCAAAAACGGACAGATCGTCGGAATGGGCGCCCATTTGCAATACGGAGAAGCGCATGCCGAGGTTCACGCGATTAATATGGCCGGCAGACACGCAAAAGGCGCCGATTTGTATGTGACGCTGGAGCCTTGCAGCCATTACGGAAAAACACCGCCATGCGCCGAACTGATAATAAAGTCGGGGATAAAAAGGGTGTTCATCGCTGTGAAAGATCCGAATCCGCTTGTAGCCGGAAAAGGCATCGGAATGCTGGAAGCAGCGGGCATCGAAGTGAAAACCGGACTTCTCAGGCAGCAGGCAGAAGAGCTGAATAAAATGTTTCTTCACTTCATGCGGACCGGACTTCCGTATGTCACCTTGAAAGCGGCCGCGAGCCTTGACGGGAAAACAGCGACTGAAACCGGTGACAGCAAATGGATTACATCAGAGGCGGCAAGGCTTGATGCCCAGCAATACAGGAAATCGCATCAAAGCATTCTTGTCGGAGCAGGCACAGTCAAAGCTGATAATCCGAGCCTGACCTGCAGGCTTCCCGATACGGTGAAGCAGCCGGTCAGAGTGATTCTCGATACAAAGCTGACCATTCCTGAAACGGCAAATGTGCTCACTGACGGCGCTGCGCCGACATGGATATTTACGGCCAAAGGTGCAGACGTGCAAAAGAAAGACCGGCTGACCGCACTCGGAATAAAAGTTATTCCGCTGGAAACAGACCGCATTCACGTCCCTGAGGTGCTCAGCATTCTTGCTGAAAACGGCATAATGTCCGTTTATGTGGAAGGCGGAGCATCCGTACACGGAAGTTTTGTCAAGGAAGGCTGTTTCCAAGAGCTTCATTTCTATTTCGCCCCTAAATTAATCGGAGGAACGCTTGCTCCCAGCTTGATCTCCGGTGAAGGTTTTCAATCAATGAAAGATGTCCCCCATTTACAATTCACACAAATCACCCAAATCGGGCCGGATATAAAACTGACGGCCATACCTAAAGATGGAAAGGATGGTGACGATGTTTACAGGAATCGTTGAAGAAACAGGCACGATCCAAGCAATCAAAAAGACAGGCCTTTCCATGGCATTAACCATCGCCGCTCCAAAAGTGACAAGTGATGTGAAGCTTGGCGACAGCATTGCGGTAAACGGCATCTGCCTGACCGTAACCGGATTTTCTGACAATCAATTTACGGTTGATGTTATGCCGGAAACAGTGAAAGCCACTTCGCTGAACGGCTTGTCAAAAGGCAGTAAAGTAAACCTGGAAAGAGCGATGTCCGCCAACGGACGGTTCGGCGGCCACTTTGTATCAGGGCATGTGGACGGAACGGCGGAAATTACGCGGATCGAGAAAAAAAGCAACGCGGTCTATTACGATTTAAAACTTTCGCCGGAATTGACAAAAACGCTCGTATTGAAAGGTTCAATTACGGTAGACGGCGTGAGCCTGACGATTTTCGGTTTATCAGACGAAAGCGTAACGGTATCCATCATTCCGCATACCATCTCAGAAACGATTTTTCAGACGAAAACAGTCGGATCGACCGTAAATATTGAGTGTGACATGATCGGCAAATACTTATACCGCTTTTTGCACAAAACAGAACAAACGAAAAGCAATCAAACTATCACGGAAGCCTTTTTAAGCGAGAACGGCTTTTAGAAAGGAAGATCGATATGTTTCATCCGATAGAAGAGGCGTTAGAGGCGCTGAAAAAAGGTGAAGTCATCATTGTTGTCGATGATGAAGACAGAGAAAACGAAGGAGATTTCGTAGCGCTGGCTGAGCATGCCACGCCGGAAGTGGTTAATTTTATGGCGACCCATGGGAGAGGCCTGATCTGCACGCCGCTGTCTGAAGACATCGCCGGCCGGCTGGATCTTCACCCGATGGTTGATCATAATACGGACTCACATGAGACCGCGTTTACGGTCAGTATTGACCACAGGCTGACAAAAACGGGCATCAGCGCGCAGGAACGATCCTTTACCATTCAGGCGCTGTTGAACGAAGAATCTGTGTCTGACGATTTTCAGCGTCCGGGCCACATTTTCCCCTTAATCGCAAAAAAAGGAGGCGTCCTGAAGCGGGCCGGCCATACGGAAGCAGCCGTTGATCTTGCAAAAGCCTGCGGATCTCAGGGAGCGGGCGTCATTTGTGAAATTATGAATGAAGACGGCACAATGGCCAGAGTGCCGGAGTTAGCCGAAATCGCCGAACGCCACCAGCTGAAAATGATTACGATAAAAGACTTAATAGAGTACCGTTACAACATTACGACACTTGTGAACAGAGAAGTTGATATTACGCTGCCGACTGACTTCGGCACGTTTAGAGTTTACGGATATACAAACGAGGTTGACGGAAAAGAACATCTCGCCTTTGTCATGGGGGATGTCCCGTTTAACAGCGAACCCGTTCTTGTCAGAGTGCACTCAGAATGCCTGACGGGCGATGTATTTGCATCCCATCGCTGTGATTGCGGACCTCAGCTTCATGCCGCGCTTGCGCAAATTGCTGAAGAAGGCCGCGGCGTTCTATTGTATTTGCGCCAGGAAGGCAGAGGAATCGGTTTAATCAATAAGCTGAAGGCGTACCGATTGCAGGAACAAGGGTATGACACGGTTGAAGCGAACGAAGCGCTCGGCTTTCTGCCTGATCTGCGCAACTACGGCATCGGCGCCCAGATTCTCCGCGACTTAGGGGTTCAGCATATGAAACTTTTAACCAACAACCCCCGGAAAATCGCCGGCCTCGAAGGATACGGTCTCAGCATTTCAGAACGGGTGCCGCTTCAAATGGAAGCGAGTGAGCATAACAAGCAATATTTACAGACCAAAATGAAAAAACTTGGACATCTGCTTCATTTCTAAAAACAAATCTCACAAAAAAGGATGGATAACATATGAATATCATACAAGGAAACCTAGTAGGAACAGGACTTAAAATCGGAATCGTCGTCGGCAGATTTAATGAATTTATTACGAGCAAGCTGTTAAGCGGAGCGGAAGACACGTTGCTTCGCCACGGTGTAGAATCAAACGACATTGACGTCGCTTGGGTGCCGGGAGCATTTGAAATCCCGTTTGCGGCAAAGAAAATGGCGGAAACGAAAAAATACGATGCCGTCATTACGCTCGGCACGGTTATCAGAGGAGCGACAACGCATTATGACTATGTCTGCAATGAAGCGGCAAAAGGCATTGCCCAGGCGGGAACGGCGACGGGCGTCCCGGTTATCTTCGGCATCGTGACGACTGAAACCATTGAGCAGGCCATCGAACGAGCCGGAACAAAAGCCGGAAATAAGGGAGCGGATTGCGCGGTATCTGCCATTGAAATGGCAAACTTAAACCGTTCATTTGAATAATTTGTTGAAAAGCGTTTAAAACAGCGGCGAAAATGATATAATGTGAGGAAACGGATCGCCTTTATGTATCCGTTTGATAGAACATGAATGGACATTTTGGATATAGAGGGGTTTTTATGTTAATTCGTTATAAAAAATCGTTTGAAAAGATTGCGATGGGTCTTCTGTCATTTATGCCGAATGAAAAAGATCTCAAGCAGCTTCAGCAGACAATAAAGGACTATGAAACGGATACTGGCCGCCAGCTCTTTCTTTGGAAAGAGGATGAAGATATCGTCGGAGCGATCGGAGTCGAAAAAAAGGACTCAGAAGTTGAAATCCGGCATATCAGCGTGAATCCTTCTCACCGCCATCAAGGAATCGGAAAGCAAATGATGGACGCCTTAAAACGTCTGTTCAAAACGGAGGCACTCGTTCCGAATGAATTAACGCAAAGCTTTTTTGAACGCTGTCAACATCAAAAAGATCAGGATATCTCATATAATAACTGACAAATGCTCCCGGAATCTTCACGGTTTCGGGAGCTGTTTTGATATAGAAAAAGCAGGGCTGACCGTCAGCCTCTGCTTTTTTTTCTTCTCTCAATTTCCCGTTCGCGTTCCTTAATGACATCCGTCCTGTCCCGCAGGCGGTGTTTATGAATAAGAAAGGTATCTGATACGCCGTCTTGCCCCCATGTATAGCCCTTTCGGCGGCATTCGGCAAGACATGCTTTTTTCAGGGCTTCATCTGTAATCGGCAGCATAACACTTTTATAAGGCTGGCCCGCTTCTATATCGTCTGCCAGCGTTTCTATCAGCTCAATCAGCTTCGGATGGCTGAGACCGAGAGAACAGACCGCCTGCTTTTCAGACCGGAGAATACGTAAGCTGTTGGCAATCAGCCGTTTCGCCCCGGCTTCATTTCCCCTGCGCTGGTGATACAGAGCGACGGCAAGCTGAATCAGGCCGACCCAATGAATGCTCCGCTTTTCAGCCGTGCTTTCTTTCCAATATTCCTCTAACAGTTCATGACACTCAAAATAATCTCTTGATGCGTGAAATTCGGCCAAAAAGCCGATATAAGCTTTAGGATACAAGCCGCTTCCTCCTTTTATGCTAAAACCAGTGTACCACAGCGCTATGAAAAGGAAAAAAGAGCGGCTTGGTGCCTGAAGCCTGAGGAACTAGCAGATGTAAGATGCTCCTACGACAACGAGCAAAATAAACAGAACGACAATTAATGCAAAACCTCCGCCGAAACAAGCTCCGCTCATGTGAAATCAGCCTCCCTTTGTTTCAAGTTTACACGGCTATCATATGTGCATCCGCCTTTAAAGGTATAGGCGTATATCTTCTTTTTCAGTATTTTCTAAATAACGGAGGACGTGTATAAAAGTATTGGACGAGAGCATTTCGGTGGATTATACTAAAGGGTAGCCAGTTTTTCCGGCAATGAGAGTGATATTGAAAATGGTGAGATAATGGTAGAATATCAAGTGAAAATTGATACGTTTGAAGGCCCATTGGACCTGCTGCTTCATCTGATTAACCGTCTTGAAATCGACATATACGACATACCCGTGGCAACCATTACTGAACAATATTTATTATATGTACATACAATGCAAGAGCTTGAACTTGATGTCGCCAGTGAATATCTGGTCATGGCGGCGACGCTTCTCAGTATTAAAAGCAGAATGCTGCTTCCGAAACAAGAGGAAGAACTGTTTGAAGACGAAATGCTTGAAGAAGAAGACCCTCGGGACGAGCTGATTGAAAAACTGATTGAGTATAGAAAGTATAAAACCGCTGCGAAGGATTTAAAAGAGCGGGAAGAAGAAAGACAAAAGTCATTTACAAAGCCGCCGAGTGATTTAAGTGAGTATGCAAAAGAAATCAAACAGACCGAGCAGAAACTGTCGGTGACCGTTTATGACATGATCGGCGCGTTTCAAAAGGTGCTTCAGCGTAAAAAAATCACGCGGCCGAAAGAAACGACCATTACAAGGCAGGAAATACCGATTGAAGACAGAATGAACGAAATCGTAAAAAGCTTAAAAACGGCGGGTAGAAGAATAAACTTCACGGAGCTTTTTCCTTCTCGGCAAAAGGACCATCTCGTCGTGACGTTTTTAGCAGTCCTGGAACTGATGAAAAATCAGCAGATTATCATTGAACAGGAAGAAAACTTTTCAGATATATACATTACGGGGAGTGAATCCATTCATGGCGCTTGATATCGTGAATTGGAAAGCGATTGTGGAAGCCCTGCTGTATGCGGCGGGTGATGAAGGGCTGACCAAAAAGCAATTGGTGACGGTGCTTGAAATAGAAGAAGCGGAACTGGCCGGAATCATGGAAGAAGTGGCCGCTCAGTACAAGGAAGACGACAGAGGCATCGAGCTTACCGAATATGCGGATACGTATATGCTTGGAACGAAAAAAGAATTCGTGCCTTATTTGAAAAAACTAATCGAAGTGCCGTCAAAAGGGCTGTCACAGGCTTCTTTGGAAGTGCTGGCGATCGTTTCGTACAAGCAGCCGATCACACGGGCGGAAATTGAAGATATCCGGGGCGTGAAGTCTGAACGGATTCTGCACAGCCTCGTGTCAAAAGCGCTGCTGTGTGAGGTGGGCCGCGCCGACGGTCCCGGCCGGGCGATTTTATACGGCACGACACCGGTATTTCTTGAACAATTCGGCTTAAAAACATTGGAGGAGCTCCCGCCGCTTCCTGAAAATGCGGAGGAAGACGTTCTCCAGGAGGAAGCCGATTTATTCTTTGAAAACTTCAACCAAACTTTTGAGGATATTAAATAATAATCGTTTTTCATCATACGATAGTAAGGAAAGGCCATTGATGAATGACGCAAATGACGACGTACAAGAGAGGAAGGAAACGGACGGAAATGGGAAATTCGATTGTGAGGGCCCATACTGAAGAAACTGGTGAATTTTTAGCCGAGGTTGTCACGATGGTCAGCAGCTATTTAAATCATACAACATTGCCGGAGATGCGGGCTCAAGGAGAGGCGGATGAGGCATACTGCCGCGACGTGCTCAGTGTGCTGAGGAGGATGACCGTCTTTTGCGAAGGCGCCCAGGAAGCCTGCAGGCGGCTTTTAATGCAGGAGCCGTTTCATGAGGTGAGAGCGGAAAAAACGCTGTATAAAGTGTATCATCAGTGCGTGGAAGAGTTTTTCATGCCGAAAAAGGATACATGGTACGAAAACAGCCGCGCCGCTTATACAGGCCAAAGCGCGATTGAATTCTACCAGCAAGTGCCGGACTCGCTGCGGAGCCTTCTGCTTTCGCTCAGCAGTGAATTTCTGCGCATGCGGGAAGAATTAGCGCAATATGAAGCATCAGGCTCAAATATGGCATCAGTCAGATAAAAACTCTTCCTTTTGGGAGAGTTTTTTTATGTGAAAGTGACGCAATTGGTATTCATAAGTCATGGACATGCGCATAAACTTGTACAAACCCACAACAAGGACGTGAGCATTCATGCGCTTTCTCAAAAAAGCTGCCGTATTTCTTTTGACTTTTGTTATTCTTTTTTCCATTACAGACGGCAATACGGCACATGCCCAAATACATGTCAGCGCAAAAAGCGCGATTATAATCGACGGAGCATCTGGCAGGGTGTTATTCGCCAAGGATGAACATCATAAGCGGCGGATTGCAAGCATTACGAAAATCATGACGGCGGTGCTGGCGATTGAATCAGGGAAGATGGAAGAGACCGTGACGGTTTCCCCGAATGCCGTAAAAACGGAAGGCTCAGCCATTTATCTTCAGCCGGGACAAAAAGTGAAGCTGAAAGATCTCGTATACGGGCTTATGCTGAGATCAGGAAATGACGCCGCTGCAGCAATAGCTGAATATGTCGGCGGAAGCCTTGACGGTTTTGTATTTATGATGAACAAAAAAGCCGAGCAAATCGGGATGGAAAATACAAAATTTCAAAATCCGCACGGACTGGACGACCATGAAAATTTATATTCAACGGCGTATGACATGGCGCTTTTGACTAAATATGCGATGAAAATCAAGGAATACCGGACCGTTTCAGGCACAAAAGTGTATAAGGCGGAAACGATGGACCGGGTATGGAAAAATAAAAACAAGCTTCTGACTGGGCTCTACCGTTACAGCACAGGCGGAAAAACGGGTTACACAAAAATCGCGAAACGGACGCTCGTCTCGACGGCCTCAAAAGACGGTACGGATCTCATCGCGGTCACCATAAATGATCCGGATGATTGGGATGATCATATGAATATGTTTAATTATGTCTTTGATCACTATAAAACCTATGTCGTCGCCAAAAAAGGCGGCATTCCGAAGCTGAAAAAGACGTTTTACGGAAAGCGCGCTTTTATTGCCCGGGATGTCAAATATTTGTTAAAAGAGGATGAAATCGACGATGTGAAAATCCGCACAACCTTAATAAAACCGAAAAAAGCCTGGAAAAAGGACGCCTCTCTCATTCCTGATGTCGTCGGCCGGATGACTGTTATGCATGATGGGAAAGTGATCGCCAAGATCCCCGTCTATTATGAAAACGAGCGCCATAAAAAACCGAAAAAGCATTTCATTGAGACGTTTACGAGCCTGTTTATGAGCGCGGCGGGCGGTTCGTCATGGTCAATTTAATCTGGGTATGTCTGACGGTAATCGGACTTGTCTTTGCGATGTTTAACGGTACCTTGCAGGATGTGAATGAAGCCGTTTTTAAAGGAGCGAAAGAAGCGGTTACGATCTCGTTCGGATTAATGAGCGTTCTCGTGTTCTGGCTCGGCCTGATGAAAATAGCCGAGCAGTCCGGCCTTTTGGATATATTCAGCAGAATGTGCCGCCCGTTTATTTCTAAGCTGTTTCCCGATATTCCCCCTGATCATCCGGCGATGGGATACATCTTATCAAATCTCATGGCAAACTTTTTCGGACTGGGAAATGCGGCGACACCGCTCGGCATTAAAGCCATGGAGCAGATGAAAAAGCTGAATGGAGGTAAGTCTGAGGCCAGCCGTTCCATGATTACCTTTTTGGCGGTAAATACTTCGAGTATTACATTGATACCGACAACCGTCATTGCCGTGCGCATGGCTTACTCGGCGAAATCACCGACCGATATCGTCGGGCCGACCATCTTAGCGACTTTAATTTCGGGAATCGGCGCGATTTTCATTGACCGCTACTTCTGGTACCGCCGCAAAAGAAAAGGGAGGTAAGCGAATGGAAATGGTGAATTGGCTGTCTTTAGCCATGATTCCGATTATTATCGCCGGTATATTGATATACGGCACGATCAAAAAAGTGCCGACGTATGAATCATTCGTTGAAGGCGGAAAAGAAGGAATTGAGATAGCGTTTTCCATCATTCCCTATTTGGTCGGGATGCTGGTGGCGATTACCGTATTCCGGGCCTCGGGCGCGCTGGATTTTGTCATGGGGCTGTGCAAGCCTTTCTTTACAGCGCTCGGCATTCCCGCAGAAGTCGTGCCGCTTGCTCTGATCCGCCCGATTTCGGGGACGGCGGCGCTCGGCATGACGACAGATCTGATCGCCGTGTACGGGCCTGATTCATTTATCGGCAGGCTGGCTTCGGTCATGCAGGGATCGACTGACACGACGCTGTATGTCCTGACGGTGTATTTCGGGGCGGTCGGCATCAAAAAAATGGGGGATGCTTTAAAGGTTGGTCTTCTCGCTGATTTGATCGGGGTGGTTGCATCAATCATCATAGTTACGTTATTATTTGGAAGCGCCTGAAATCAGGCGCTTTTTATATATCAAAATAACTCTCCTTGAAAAAGCTTGTTTGTTCAGGGGGAAAAAAGTAAGATTATACTTGAGGTGAACGACATGGAAAGACTGCAAAAAGTTATTGCTCATGCCGGCGTGGCATCACGCAGAAAGGCGGAAGAGCTGATAAAAGAAGGAAAAGTAAAGGTGAATGGAAAAGTAATAACAGAACTCGGCGTAAAAGTGACCGGTTCTGATCAGATTGAAGTAAACGGATTAAAGGTGGAGCGGGAAGAACCCGTGTACTTTCTGCTTTATAAACCGAGAGGAGTGATCTCAGCAGCTGATGACGACAAAGGGCGGAAAGTGGTGACCGACTTTTTCAAAGAAGTGCCGCAGCGCATTTATCCGATCGGCAGGCTTGATTATGATACGAGCGGACTTTTATTGCTGACAAATGACGGCGAGTTTGCCAACAAACTCATGCATCCGAAATACGAAATTGATAAGACGTACGTCGCCAAAGTGAAGGGGATTCCTTCCAAGGAACTTTTGAGAAAGCTTGAGCGCGGCATTCAGCTTGAAGAAGGCAAGACGGCGCCGGCCAGAGCGAAAATGCTTTCCCTGGACAAAAGAAAGCAGACGAGCATCATTCAGCTGACGATTCATGAAGGACGGAACAGACAGGTCCGCCGCATGTTCGAGGCGATCGGTCATGACGTGCTGAAACTAAAACGTGAAGAATACGCATTTTTAGATTTAAGAGGCCTGCGCACAGGAGACGCAAGAGAATTGTCGCCGCATGAGGTGAAAAGGCTGCGGGCTTTAGCTGAACACGGTAAAAACGCTTTCTAATTTTCACATAACCTTCAAAAATTACAAAACGTGTTGATGATATAATTGAATGGATTTGCAGGCAGGGGAGGGGAGCAGTGTACAATGAACAAAAAACGGCGGCGTTTATTCATTCGGACCGGCATCCTTCTCATCTTACTCTGCGCGCTCGGATATACCATCTATAATGCTGTTTACACAAACGGCGAGCGTATATCTGAGGGGTCCAAAGCCCCGAATTTCGCGCTGAAAGATACAGAGGGCAGACTCATAGAACTGAGTCAGTTAAAAGGAAAAGGCGTTTTTCTGAATTTCTGGGGAACGTGGTGCGAGCCGTGCAAGCAGGAATTTCCCTACATGGAGAATCAATACAAGCATTTTAAAGACCTCGGTGTCGAGGTGGTTGCGGTAAATGTCGGCGAATCAAAAATTGCAGTACATAACTTTATGAAAACATACGGCGTCAATTTCCCGGTTGCGCTCGATACTGACCGGCAAGTGCTGGACGCGTACGGCGTATCACCTATTCCGACGACATTTTTGATCAATCCCGACGGAAAAGTCGTGAAAGTGGTGACCGGCACGATGACAGAACGCATGGTTCATGACTATATGAATTTAATTAAGCCGGAGGCGTCTTCATGAAAAAGGTCAAATGTGAATGCGGGCACGTGAATCCAGCCGGGACGGTTTTATGCGAGTCGTGCGGGAAGCCGCTTGATGATCAAAAATCGCTGCTTGCGGATATGCGGTACGACGGCAGCGCAAGGCGTTCGCAAACATATAACAAAACAATCGTAGATAAGGTATGGAACTTCTTTTCTTCCGTAAAAGTCGGAATATGGCTGATCGTCATTACTCTGGCGGCGTCTGCTTTCGGCACGGTTTTTCCGCAGGAAGCTTATCTGCCGCCGGGCGCCCAGCCGGATACATATTATGAACAGCAGTACGGCATAATCGGCCAAATGTATTATCTGCTGGGATTTCATCACCTGTACGGCTCATGGTGGTATATGCTCCTGATCGCATCCATTGGCATATCACTGGTCATCTGCAGTCTGGATCGGGTGATTCCTTTGTACAGAGCGCTGAAAAATCAAGGAGTTCGGCGGAATCCGATCTTTTTGAAGAGGCAGCGTCTATACAGCCGGACAGAAACCGAGCTGAGCGGGGATGCGGCTGATAGCCTCAGAACACGATTGAAAAAAAAGCATTATAGAGTGCGAGAACAAGAGGGAAGCATTCTGGCGGAAAAAGGCCGTTTTTCAAGGTGGGGGCCCTACGTCAATCATATCGGTCTGATCATTTTTCTGATCGGAGCCATGCTGAGATTTGTACCCGGTATGTATGTCGATGAAACGCTCTGGGTCCGTGAAGGCGAAACCGCTCAGATCCCCGGCACTGATGGCAAGTATTACTTAAAAAACAACCGGTTCACGATGCAGACATATAACAAAGACACCGAGAAAAAAGTATTCGCCGACGCCATTGACAGAGCCGGAAACGGCAAAGTCGCCAAATCCTTCACAACGGACGCGGTTTTGTACAAGAGGGAAGGCGACATTGTATTCGGCGAAAAGCCGAAGCTTAAAAGAGTCAAAGAAAACAATATCCGCGTCAATGAACCGCTTCGCTTTGACTCCTATTCTGTGTATCAGGTGGACTATAAAGAAAACCAGCTCGATCAGATGGTATTTCAGCTGATCGACCAAAAAACAAAACAGTCATTTGGCAAACTGAAGATCAATCTTCTTGATCCCGACACGGACTATGATCTTGGTAACGGTTACAAAGTGCAGATCGCCAGTTATCTTCCTGATTTTTATTTTAACAAGGACGGAGAACCGAGCACGAAAACGAAGGTTCCTAACAATCCGGCTTTTGTCTTTAAAATCACGGCTCCTGACAAGCCGAAAGGGGAGAAAAGTTTTGTTGCGATTCAGCAGACTGTTGAAGGTTCCGAAAGTAACAAGTACAAATTAAAATTCGACCATGTGGAAACGAAAAACATTACAGGACTCACCGTCAGAAAAGACTTAACCTTATGGGTGCTTGCCGTCGGCGGCGCGATCTTTATGATCGGCGTCATTCAAGGAATGTACTGGCAGCACAGAAGGATCTGGATCAAAACAGGTGATCATGAAGTGCTTGTGGCGGGACATACGAACAAAAACTGGTTCGGTCTGAAAAAGGATATCGAATTTGTTCTTAGCGGGACCGGGATTCAAGAGCCGGCCGATCAAAAAGAATTGGCCAAAAATCAGGCCTAGTGAAAAAGGAGTGGTGTCATGGCGGAGCTGAGCGCAAATTTTCTTTATGCTGCCTTTTTGATTTATTTAATTGCCGTCCCTGTTTTCGGCGGCGCCATCCGGGGAACAAAAGGTGCTAAGGACGGTAAGGGCCGCTGGTCGGCTATCGGAATCACGTTAACCATTTTCGGATTTCTTTGTCATCTCGGCTACTTCATTGCGAGATGGTCGGCAAGCGGACATGCGCCTGTCAGCAATATGTTTGAATTTACGACGTCATTCGGCATGATGCTTGTTCTCGCTTTTATTATTATTTACTTTATTTACAGACTGCCTTCATTAGGCATGTTCACATTGTCTATCGCGCTTTTGCTTATCGCATATGCAAGCATGTTTCCGACAGACATTACACCGCTTATTCCGTCACTGCAGAGCAATTGGCTGTACATTCACGTCACGACGGCGGCGCTCGGGCAGGCGATTCTTGCGATCAGTTTTGTAGCCGGCGTCATTTTCCTGTTAAAGCATGTCGACCAATCCAGACCGGGCAAAAAAACGTTCTGGCTTGAAGTCATCATGTTTATACTCGTGACGACCGTGGCATTTATCGCCGTCACGTCGGCATTCCGGCTGGCGGACTACAAAGCTGAATTTAATTGGGTGGATAAAAAAGAAGCCAAAAGCGTCATGATATATGATATGCCTGCGCTTGTCGGCCCGCATGAGGGAGAACTGCTTACGGAAGGCGCAATGAAGCCGCTTATTGAGCTTCCGGCCATTTTTTCAGGCAGAAAGGTCAATACGGTGATCTGGTCGTTTGGCGCAGGTCTCGTTTTATACGGTGGGCTCAGGCTGATATTCAGAAAGAGAATCAGCGCTCTTATCAGCCCGCTCGTCAAAAATGTGAATCTGGACTTGGTCGATGAAGTCGGCTACCGCGCTGTTTCCATCGGTTTTCCGGTATTCACACTCGGCGCGCTTGTGTTTGCGATGATTTGGGCGCAGCTTGCATGGACGCGTTTTTGGGGCTGGGACCCGAAGGAAGTATGGGCGCTGATCACCTTTTTATTTTACGCAGCGTATTTGCACTTGCGGCTGTCAAGAGGCTGGCATGGCGAAAAGTCCGCGTGGCTTGCCGTCATCGGCTTCGCCATTATTATGTTTAACTTAATTTTTGTGAATCTCGTGCTTGCCGGACTTCATTCGTACGCATAGATGCAAAAAGCCGATACAGTTCTCAAGCTGCCGCACAGTTTGTTAAAATGAAAGTAACAGAAGGAAAGCAGGGGGAAAACGATGGATCAAACAAATGAAACTAAAATATTAGTAGTAGATGATGAAGCCAGAATTCGACGCCTTTTAAGAATGTACCTTGAACGGGAAAACTATGTGATTGAAGAAGCGGAAAACGGCGACGAGGCCATTAAAATGGGGCTGGCATCAGATTATGATCTGGTGCTCTTGGATTTAATGATGCCGGGAACGGACGGAATCGAAGTATGCCGGCAGCTCAGAGAAAAAAAAGCGACGCCGATTATCATGCTGACGGCAAAAGGGGAAGAAGCCAACCGCGTCCAGGGGTTTGAAGCGGGTACGGACGATTATATCGTCAAGCCTTTCAGCCCGAGAGAAGTGGTGCTTCGGGTAAAGGCGCTTTTAAGAAGGGCTTCCCAAACATCTTATCTGACAGCCAATACCCCGACAAAAAATGTTCTCGTCTTTTCGCATCTATCCATTGATCACGATGCTCACAGGGTGACTGCGGACGGCACGGAGGTGAGCCTGACGCCGAAGGAATATGAACTGCTGTACTTCCTGGCGAAAACACCGGACAAAGTGTACGACAGGGAAAAGCTTTTAAAAGAAGTGTGGCAGTATGAATTTTTCGGAGACCTCAGAACGGTGGACACCCATGTCAAACGGCTCCGTGAAAAATTAAATAAAGTGTCCCCGGGAGCGGCGAAAAAAATCGTCACCGTATGGGGAGTCGGATACAAATTTGAGGTAGGCGCTGAATGAAGTTTTGGAAAAGCGTAGTAGGAAAGCTTTGGTTTACCATTCTTTCACTCGTGTTAATTGTTTTATTTATTTTAACGGTGCTGCTTCTGGAATTTATAGAAAATTACCACGTTGAAGAAGCGGAAAAAGATTTAACGCAGCTTGCCGATAAAATTGCGGTCATAATAGAAAATCATGAAGACCAGCCGCTTGCCAGATCCATCACGTGGGAACTGGCGGACAATTTAACGAGCATCGCGATCATTCAGGATGATAAGCATGTCTGGTATTCGCCCAATGACGATAATCATTTATCCTCTATTACATTAGAGCAGATCAAACATGACCGGGATCTGCACAAGGCGCTGACAGACCGCAAAAAAGTAAGCAAACGCGCGGTCCCCAACAATGCCGGTTCGGATAACGAACGGCTGATCGTCGGAGTGCCGTATGAAAAAGACGGCAAAAAAGGCATGGTCTTTTTATCCCAATCGCTGCTTGCCGTCAAAGATACGACGAAACATACAACACGCTATATTTTTCTTGCGGCGGGCATTGCCATCGTCCTGACAACGTTTTTCGCGTTCTTTTTATCCAGCAGGGTGACATATCCCCTTCGGAAAATGCGGGAAGGCGCCCAAGACTTGGCGAAAGGAAAGTTTGATACAAAAATTCCGATTCTGACCCAAGATGAAATCGGGGAACTGGCCATTGCCTTTAATCAGATGGGACGGCAGCTCAATTTCCATATTAACGCGCTGAATCAGGAAAAAGAACAGCTGTCCAATATTTTAAGCAGTATGGCAGACGGGGTCATCACCATTAATATCGACGGCACCATTTTGGTGACCAACCCGCCGGCCGAACGTTTTCTGCAGGCATGGTATTATGAGCAGAACATGAACATTAAAGAAGGAGATAACCTTCCCCCTGAAGCAAAAGAGCTATTTCAAAATGCAGTGAACACAGAAAAAGAGCAAATGATTGAAATGACGCTTCAAGGAAGGTCATGGGTTTTATTGATGTCGCCTCTTTATGCGGAATCACACGTCCGCGGCGCCGTGGCCGTGCTCCGTGATATGACCGAAGAGCGCAGGCTCGATAAATTGCGTGAAGACTTCATTGCCAATGTCAGTCATGAGCTCAGAACCCCGATTTCTATGCTGCAGGGATACAGTGAAGCAATAGTGGACGACATTGCAAGCACCGAAGAGGAGAAAAAAGAAATCGCGCAGATCATTTATGATGAATCTCTTCGCATGGGCCGGCTCGTCAATGATTTGCTGGATTTGGCCAGAATGGAATCCGGACATACGGGCCTGCACTATGAAACGGTAAACCTGCATGAATTTCTGGAGAAGATCTCCCGCAAATTTTCCGGGGTAGCGAAGGAAAAAGGCGTTTCGCTCACAGAAGACATCTCGGTGTCTCAGCCGGAGTGTGTCTTTGACGAAGATAAAATGGAACAGGTGTTTACCAACCTTATAGATAATGCGCTGCGCCACACGGAGTCAGGCGGAAGCGTTCATATCGCGGCTCAGACCGTAAAAGACGGACTGAAAATCGATATCAAAGATTCCGGCTCTGGAATACCGGAAGAAGACCTGCCTTTTATTTTTGAACGTTTTTATAAAGCGGACAAAGCAAGAACAAGAGGCAGGGCGGGGACCGGACTCGGACTCGCCATCGTAAAAAATATCGTGGAAGCCCACGGCGGCTCAATTGCGGTTCACAGCAGCATCGACAAAGGGACGACGTTTACATTTTATATTCCGACAAAAGTGCAGGATGACGTCTGAAATTGACGAACAATCTTGTTCCATACGAAACACCCGCATGTTCTGCGGGTGTTTTTTATTTGTTTCTCCTTTAAAAATTTAAGAATATGTTAATATAAATTCCCTTCCAAATTCCAGTTTCTCGTAATATAGTTGTAATGTAACTTTTCAACGCATTTTTACGACAAAAAAGTGAACGGAGGGGTTTCCCATGGAAGAAACCTTTCAGATATTATATGATGCATACCATCAAGATTTATATCAATTTTTATTTTATATGGTAAAAGATAAGTCGCAGGCTGAAGATTTGACGCAGGAAGTGTATATCCGCGTCTTGAATTCCTATCATACATTTGAAGGAAGAAGCAGTGAAAAAACATGGCTGTTATCCATCGCACGCCATGTGGCGATTGACTGGTTCCGCAAGCAGCAGACGATCAGACAGCGTATTATGGGTACGTTTGATTGGGATACACAAGATGTCAGAGATCAGCATTTGCTTCCGGACGAACTCGCCGTACAGCATGAAAACGTCCGGGAAATTTATACCGCGCTTGATCATTGCACCATTGATCAAAGAGCTGTTATTATCTTGAGATTTATTCAGGGATATTCCATTCAGGAAACAGCCGCCGCTCTCCGCTTCTCGGAAAGCAAAGTCAAAACGACCCAACACAGAGGGCTCAAAATACTTCGGAAACAGATGGAGCTTTTGAGGGAGGAGCTAATGGATGATGAAGTCATATTGGAACGAAGAAAGAGTAGAGGAGTTGTTAAGACAACTTCCGGCGGTTAGAGATCATCGTTCACCCGAGGCCATTTACCGGAATATTGAAACAGGTAAACCGTACAGGAAAAAACCGGCCCGAAGCTGGATCGGCCCCGCCGCAGCCGGCGTCTGCGCATTGTGCATCGCTCTGATTATATCTCCTCACCTGATGACAAACAAATCTTCCGGTGATCTAACCGCTGACAGCCGCCAGACTGAAAAAGCCAGTCAGTCAGCTTCTGTCAAGCCGCCGGATCAGAAGACGTTCGTCGTCTCAAACCAAAACAAAAACAATTACATTACCTTGGCATTTGCCGATTCAGAAACATCCGCCGTCATTCCGGTCAGTTTTGAAAAAAAGAAGCCGGATGAATCGGTTTCAGAGGCTTTATCCGAAGCGGAAAACCTAGAAGTGCCCGAATCCTTCCTGTCTGTGCCGAACCTTTTGGACGGTGTGCAGGTAACGGCGGATAAGAAGGACTTGCTTGTGCAGGTAAACGGACGGTTCTCTATCGAATCAGTTGCCGATGCTGACTTATTGAAAAAGATGCTGAAAGAGACTTTGACATGGAGTCCTTACGAGCGGATTAAATTGAAAAAGGTTCAAAACGGAGCCGGACAGGATTTTTATAAATCTTACGGCATTTCCGCTGAGATGTCCGTACATAAACAGACAAACCGGGCGTATTTTTCTTACAGCGACAGTCTGGGACAAGAGTATCTCATCCCGTCTGAACAAACCTATTATTCAGTATATCAGGCTATTGACGGGATGAAGACAACAGACGGAGGCTCACAGACCGCGAGCATTATAGAAGCAGATGCGATTGCATCGGTATCGGAAAGGGAAGACGGTGAGCAGCTGCGGATTCAATTGTCCGAAAAACATACGGTTGAAGATTCGCTGGAAGGGATTTTAATGATCGAAGGGCTTCTGTTAACTGCGAAGGAATTCGGTTATTCTGAGGTGCTGTTCACACATGCGCATACAAAGAAAATCGGTAATTATGATGTGACAAAACCTATCGCTGTGCCTGCCGCGCCTAATCCGCTTCCAAGCCATTAAACGTAAAAAACCCAAAACATATGAATGTTTTGGGTTTTTTGTTGGTTACGGAAGGTCAATCAGTTTAACGGAAACAATATCCTGAATTGAAGTCAGCTCATTGACGACTTTATCATCTAAATGTTTATCAAAAGAAAGCATCATAATGGCTTCTCCGCCTTTTTCTTTACGGCCTACCTGCATGGTAGCGATATTGATATCGTTATCGCCGAGGATGCGTCCGACGCGTCCGATTACACCAGTCGTATCCTGGTGCTGGATATAAACGAGGTGGCCGGCAGGATTTAAGTCAATATTAAAGCCGTTCAGTTCAACGATTCGTTCACCGAAGTGAGGGATATACGTAGCCGTTAACGTAAATGTGCTCCGGTCTCCGGTTACTTTTACGCTGATGCAGTTATCATATCCTGATTCATTGGAGGAAATCTTCTCGCTGAAGCTGATTCCGCGTTCTTTTGCTACACCGCCGGCGTTCACTTCATTGACCGTTGAGTCTACACGCGGTTTTAAGAAACCGGACAGCAGGCTTTTTGTAATAAATGATGTTTCAAGTTTGGCGATGGTGCCTTCATATTGAATCGCAACATCTTTGACGGGTTCCTTCATACATTGTGATACGAGACTTCCGATTTTATCAGCAATTTGGTGATAAGGCTGGATTTTTTTGAATTCATCTTTCGTCATCGCAGGCAGGTTGATCGCTGACATGACAGGCAGACCTTTTGCAAACTGCAGCACTTCTTCAGAAACCTGTGCCGCGACATTCAGCTGTGCTTCTTTCGTTGAAGCGCCTAAGTGAGGTGTGGCGATCACCAGCGGATGGTCGGGAAGCTTTGATTCAACTGGCGGTTCCACTTCAAACACGTCAAGGGCAGCGCCTGCGACATGGCCGCTTTCCAGCGCTTCCAAAAGCGCCGCTTCATCAATAATACCGCCTCTTGCGCAGTTGATAAGACGGACGCCTTTTTTCGTTTTGGCAATGGTTTCTCTGTTAAGCAGTCCTTTTGTTTCCTTTGTTAAAGGCGTGTGGACGGTAATGATATCCGCGCTTTCAAGCACTTCTTCGAATGTCCGGCTGTTTACGCCGATTTTGCCGGCTCTCTCTTCGGTTAAGAAAGGATCGAATACATGAACCGTCATACCGAACGCTCTGGCGCGCTGGGCAATCTCGCTTCCGATCCGGCCCAGACCGACAATGCCTAAAGTCTTTCCGTAGAGCTCCGCCCCGACAAAAGCCGTCCGGTTCCATTCTCTAGATTTTACTGAGATATTGGCTTGCGGAATGTGTCTCATTAATGAAGAAATCATCGCGAATGTATGCTCTGCCGTTGAAATGGTGTTTCCATTCGGCGCGTTTATCACGATAACCCCATGTTTTGTGGCCTCATCAATGTCGATGTTGTCTACGCCGACACCGGCTCTGCCGACGATTTTTAAAGAGGTCATTTTTTTAAACAATTCTTCGGTTACTTTCGTGGCACTGCGGACTAACAGGGCATCAAAGGTATGTAATTCTTCTTCTGCATCCGCGACGTTTTTTTGAACAATTTCTATAAAGTCTGATTCCATCAGCGGCTTTAAGCCGTCATTGCTCATCTTATCTGAGACCAAAACTCGAAACATTGTTAGATTTCCTCCTAGTTTAGCTGACTAAATATCTGATAATTTATCATATTCTCAATAGAGTGTCAATGTGTATTGACGCAGTAAAGGAGAAAAGGAAACCGCTGAATCAGCTTAAATTGGGCTTCCCCAATATTTTATTTAAATTTGAGCAGTTCTCTATACAATTGCAATTTGATCATATATAATGTGAATAAATTCATAAGATCAATCTTCGGGGCAGGGTGAAATTCCCTACCGGCGGTGATGAGCATCATGCTCTAAGCCCGCGAGCTGCTTCGGCG
Source organism: Bacillus sp. LR--39 (assembly GCF_053613335.1). Lineage (NCBI taxonomy): Bacteria > Bacillati > Bacillota > Bacilli > Caryophanales > Bacillaceae > Bacillus > Bacillus sp. LR--39. The sequence goes on from NZ_JBSIOT010000001.1 coordinate 696,434, forward strand.
GCAGGATCCGGTGAGATTCCGGAGCCGACAGTATAGTCTGGATGGGAGAAGATGGAGGTTCAGCAGACGTTTTGATGCTTATATCAAACGTTTCTTTGCCAAGCCTTAGTAAGCTCCCGCTTTTTAACAAAAGCGGTTTTTTTATTGGGGCGCAAAAGAACCTTTCCTCTTTTCGAGAGATTTGATCGAAAAGGAGAGAGCATTGTGAAAGTAAAAAAATTAGTTGTCATCAGTATGCTTAGCAGTATTGCTTTTGTGCTTATGCTGTTAAATTTCCCGTTTCCGGGTCTGCCGGATTATTTGAAAATTGATTTCAGTGACGTTCCTGCAATTATCGCCATTTTGGTTTACGGGCCTGCGGCGGGGATTGCGGTTGAAGCGATTAAAAATATTCTGCAGTATATCATTCAAGGAAGCATGGCCGGCGTGCCTGTCGGGCAGGCAGCCAATTTTATCGCGGGAACGCTGTTTATTCTGCCGACGGCGTTTATGTTTAAAAAGCTTAATTCTGCAAAAGGTCTTGCGGTGAGCCTGCTGGCCGGAACCGCGGCGATGACCGTGCTGATGAGTATTTTGAACTATATTCTTATCCTGCCCGCGTATACTTGGTTTTTACATTCACCGGCACTGTCAAACAGCCAGTTAAAAACGGCGGTTGTCGCAGGAATTCTGCCGTTTAACATTGTAAAAGGCATTATCATCACCATCGTCTTTACGTTCATCTTTACGAAGCTGAAACCTTGGATTGAACAAAAACGCAGCATCCAAACACAATAAAGATTGAAAGCGTCCGCTCTGTGAAAACAGCCGGACGCTTTTTTGTTTGTGCTGATCGGCAAAAAATAAGACTCCGGCCGATAACAGCCGGAGTCTTATTCAGGACGAAAAAGCTCCTCTCACGGGGAGGGCTTTTTTATTCGTATTTCAGCGGGTCGCCTTCGAACGGTTCATCCGCAACTTTGATTGAATCAGTAGGGCATCCTTCAAATGCGTCAATCATATCTTCTTCCAGAACTTCCGGAACTTCGACGACGCCTTTATTTTCGTCAAGCGTAACGAACGCAATGCCTTCATCATCATAATCATAAATGTCTGGTGCCGCAGCTCCGCAGGCGCCGCATGCAATACACGTATCTTTATCTACAATTGTGTACTTTGCCATGAATAAAACCTCCCAGATTGTTCGTGTTGGAACAAATGGTTTACCTTATATATTTTTAAATATAACACCTATTCCTCTTACTTATTGTAATGATGTTAGTGTCAAATTTCAACAGAAAAATGATTGAGAATGCTTATCACATAAGGGATTCTCTTTAGCACTTCCCCCTAAAAGATGACTTTAAACGTCAAATTTATATGAAAATCTGTTAAAATAAAAAGAACCAAAAAACGAAACTTGTCACAGAAGAAATGTAGGTGTGTTTAGATTGGCGATAAACTACTTTGATACCGTGGTTCTCGACTGTCTGGACAAAATAGACGGCGAACGGACTCCGAGTGCTGTGTTTCATTTATTAAAAGGAAAAAAGTCGTCTCAAACCATTCAGGATGCCGGCTTATTTCAGATCGCTAAATATTTCGGCATGGCTTCACAGTGTGAACGCGGCGATATTGCGGCTTCTTTGCATAAACTCACCGAGAACTCATACATCACAGCCGGAAAAGAAGAGGGAACGTGGAAAGTGACTGCGCGCGGCGTTCAAAGGCTTGAACGGGCGTTTGCCGAGCGGCCTTGGCCGAAGCACTGCCACGGCGCGAATTATCAAACGCCTGCTGTCACCCTGTGGAGGCGGCTTTCCCTGCTCATTCAAGTCCTGTCAAACAAAGAGCATCAATGCAGTCAATATATCCCGGTTACCAACGATGTGCAGACGCTGAGATGGGTCAAACGGTTCATGCGGAAAAACAGAGATGCTAAAGAGCTTTCCGTCCAAATGCATGACGCGCTGTTTCATCTTCTGCAAGGCGTAAGTGAACGGCAGGCGCTTATTTTTGTCTATTCTTTAACTTCATTCAACAGAATCGGCAAAACGAATAAGCAGCTCGCTCTCCAGCTGAACGAAGATGAATGGTATGTGTCCGTCCAGTTTTGGGGAGCGGTACATTATGTTATTCAATCGCTTCCGCAATGTGCATATCCCGCTCTGCGCGAGCTGTTGTCCGATCTGCAGGCGGAAAGCGCGCTGACACAGTCTGCCAGAAAAACCTTTGAGCTGTTGGAAAAAGGGTTTCCGATTGAACGGATCGCCGCGGTCAGAAATTTAAAAACTGCCACAATCGAAGATCATATCGTAGAAATATCATTGCATCAGCCTGCATTTTTTATAGAACAGTATCTTTCTGAAGAGGAACAGCGTATGATAACGGCATTTGCAAAACAGCATCAAACGAATAAAATTAAACGGATTCGCGAAGGAATGCAGATGCGCTTCAGCTATTTTCAGATCAGGCTGGCGCTGGCAAAGACGGTGAACCAGCATGACTGAGCTGCATAAAGCTTTATCCAAGTATTTTGGTTTGCATTCCTTTAAAAAAGGGCAGGAAGAGATTATGACTAGCGTGCTCCAAAAAAAGGATACGATCGCCATGCTTCCGACCGGCGGGGGAAAATCATTATGCTATCAGCTCCCGGGTTACATGATGGACGGGCTGGTGCTGATTATTTCGCCGCTCCTTTCATTAATGGAAGATCAGGTGCAGCAGCTGAAAGCGAAAGGAGAAAAGCGGGTTGCTGCATTAAACAGCATGCTGAATTCCGCAGAGCGGCATTTTATTCTCAGCAACATCAGCAGGTATAAATTTCTCTATATGTCCCCTGAAGCCCTTTCTTCACCTTATGTACTGAACCGTTTGAAAAACGTTCCGGTCAGTTTATTTGTTATTGATGAGGCTCATTGCATATCAGAATGGGGACATGATTTCAGGCCTGATTACTCGAAGCTCGGGCCTTTCAGGCAGGCACTCGGAAAGCCGCCTGTATTGGCGCTAACCGCAACAGCGACAAAAGAAACACTCAGAGACGTGACGGATGTGCTCGGACTTGAGCATGCGGTGCGTCATCTTTATTCAGTCAACCGGCCGAATATTCTCCTGGCGGCAGAACATTTGGCGGATAATGCCGAGAAAATAAGCAGGCTCACGGAGCTTGCCGAAAAGCTTGAAGGCCCGGGTATCATATATTGTCCGACCAGAAAATGGGCGGAAGAGCTTGCGGCTGAGCTGAATGAAAAAACGGGAAAGCGGACGGATTATTATCACGGCGGAATGGATACAGGGGACAGAATCTTAATCCAGCAGCAATTTATCCATAACCAGCTTGATTGCATCTGCTGTACCAATGCGTTCGGCATGGGTGTGGATAAGTCAGATATCCGCTTTGTCATTCACTTTTATCCTCCCCAAACGGCTGAGGCCTTTATGCAGGAAATCGGCAGAGCGGGACGCGACGGCAGCCCGAGTGTCAGTATTTTGCTGAGGGCGCCCGGCGATACCGAGCTTCAGCAGCAGATTATTCAGACAGAAAGCCTGTCTGATTATGATCTGGAAGGCATTCTGGCCGTCATACGGGATGCCGGTACGAGTGATGAACGAAAGCTTCGGGACGTTCTGATCAACAAGGGCGTCCAGGAAACACAGGCGCGAACGGCCGTCCATCTGTATCTGCAAGGAAAAACAACAAAAGAGCAGCTGCAGGAAGAACTGACATACCGCGTGGAAAAGAAGCTGCGTAAAATGAATCGTTTTTCGGCGTTATTAGAGCGGAAAGAATGTATAAGAGAAGCGCTGCTGTCTTATTTTGATGAATCGTATGAGCCTGAAGGTCAAACCGGACAATGCTGCAGCAGCTGCGGACTTGATCTGGCTCCGTACGAGCAAAAAGGAGAACGTAAAAATATGGAACGGTTTGAAGATTGGAAGCTGGAATTAGGCCGGATTTTCGGTTCAGAGTCTGCGGGTGAGTTCAGCTGAGACGGCAAAGCGAATTGATCCGGCAGCTCTCAGACCGGGAGATTGTGATGCAGCTGTATGCCACCCAATTGCTCATATTGGCGGTTTCAGCTGTTATCGGCTTTTTCTTTTTTACCGACATTCACGATTTTTTAAAGCTGTGGCATATACGTGACGATAATATCATATGGTACGGTGTAACTCTTGCTGTCCTTGTCATTTTTGCCGATCTGGCGGTGATGAAATGGTGTCCTTCGCATTTATATGATGACGGCGGCATTAATGTATTGCTTTTTAAGAACAGGCCGGTTTTGCACATTTTGTTTTTGACGCTTCTCATTTCGTTCAGCGAAGAGATTTTGTTCAGAGGCGTTCTGCAGACACATATCGGCTTATGGGCCGCCAGCTTCATTTTTACCGTGCTTCATTTCAGATACTTGGCGAAGTGGCTTCTGTTTATGATGGTTGCGGGCATCAGTCTTTTGCTGGGGCTTATCTATGAATGGACCGGCAATTTATTCGTTCCGGTTACAGCGCATTTTATTATTGATGCGGTATTTGCCTGTCAGATCCGTTTTCAATATGTTAGGAGGGGTTTGCATGACGGAAATGTCAAGAGTTGAAAGAAGAAAAGCTCAGCTGCGTGCCGAGCAGCAGATTGCCGCGGCCGCGGATGAACAAATTGAATATCTTGAAGACAGCCTCCCGACAAGACAATCTGTAAAAGAGGAGCGTAAAAAAAAGGAAGAGCAGGTAAAGGAAAAAACCAAAACAAAAACGCCGCTGTTCACTTTTCTGACCGTCCTGTTCATTATCGTAACAATCGGTGTCTTTTTCGGTCTTCTTTATATGACGAACAGCAGCAGATTTGACCCGAAGGACTATGAAGATGTCTTCATAGACCACAGTGAAAGCGCGCCTGCCGTTATTCCGAAAGGCGCTCAGAAAGAAACGTCAGAAACCGCTCTTTTAGAACAACCGAAAAAAAAGTCTGATGACAAAGATAAAAAAGAAGCGGCTGCATCTGAAAAAACGAAAGAAAAACCAAGTGAAAAAACGGAAACGCCCTCAGAAAAACAAGTAAAGCCGACAGACACCGAATACGCGGAGACAAAACAGCAGTCTCCGCCGGCTGTCCGTGAAAAAGCGGCTCCGGCTGCCGCGAGTGATCAAGCCGGGACTGTCCCGAAAAATGTGCGGACCGTACAGCATACTGTACAGCCGAAAGAAACGCTTTACCGCATTTCAATGAAATATTATAAAAGCCGGGCGGGCGAAGAAAAAATCCGCAGCTACAACGGATTAAACGGAAACGACGTGTACACCGGCCAGGTTCTGAACATTCCGCTGTCTGATTAAAATAAATGCATGTTTTCACCGCGTTTTTCATATAGTGTACCAATGAAAACGGACAAGGTGTGAAGCGCATGGATTCTTTATGGAAGCAATTAGACAGATTTGCTGACGGACCGACGAAACAAATGCTTCAGGCGCTGGTGAAACGGAAATTAAAATACGAAAATTATGCCGCACAATGCCGAAGATGGCAGTGGGCGTCCCTCGTTTGTTTTTCCCTGATGTGCATACTGCTGATGTTTAAAAGCTTTAATGCCCCCCAAGCCTCTCCGCAGCTGATTCTGCAGGAAATATTAGGCCATACGGTTTACTTGTGCTGGATTATGGCTTCCGCTTTTGCGTATTGCACTTCTTATTATTTTAAAAAAAAGGAAGAAAAAGCTGAGGGTGAATTTCATAAACTGAGATGTGAAATTATCCAAAAAAGCACGGATTTATGGCCCCAGCCTGAAAAATGGAGGGCGAGAGAATCTGTTTTTCACTTGATGAAACATCGGTATGATATCAATCTTTATTTTGAAAGCAAATAAAATGAGGCGTTTTCCGGAAAGGATAGAAACGTCTTTTTTTGTTTGTCCGTCTAATGTAAGACAATGACAGAATGGAGAGTGCGTTTATGAAGCTTACAGCGGGAATTCTCGGCTCATTGGCGGGAGCGGCTGCGGTTATGGCGGCCGTTATGTACAAAACGGCAAACGGCAGCCATCTGAAAACACATACATTTACGCTTGATAAAATGAAGGGGATGAAGCCGCTCACCATCTTCTTTATATCTGACGTGCACCGCCGTTTAATTGATGAAAAGCTTCTTCGCGAAGCGGCAGGTTATAAGCCGGATGCCGTTTTGCTCGGCGGTGATTTGGCGGAGGGCGGAGTTCCTTACGCCAGAATTGAAGAAAACATCAAACGTCTGACGGCTCTCGCGCCTGTCATGTATGTGTGGGGAAATAATGATTACGAGGTCAGCCAGCAAAAACTGCTCTCACTTTTACGGGCATATAAAGTGATCCCGCTGAGAAATGAATCGGTTCAGTTTGCTTATAAAGGGGAAACCGTTACGATCTGCGGCGTGGATGATATCAGGATGATGATGGATGATTACGATTCTGCAATCAGATATACGGATGCTGACAAAGTAAACCTCCTGCTTTGCCATAACCCGGACATCCATGAGCAAATGAGGGAGTCAGACGGGATTGACGCTGTGTTCAGCGGCCATACGCATGGCGGTCAAATCCGTTTCGGCCGGTTCGGGCCGTACGAATTGGGCGGGACGGGAACGGTAAAAAAAGCGCATTACCTGATCAGCAACGGCTACGGGACGACAAAAGTTCCGCTGAGGCTCGGGGCGAAACCGGAGACGCATATGATTACGCTGTGCGGACCGGATGAGCCGTCTTCCTGAAACAAACCCGGCCGCTGTGATAAAAAACGGCATTCTGCTTGTCTTCCCGCTGTACACAGTGTAAACTGATAACAAATTAAGAACCTATGACTCATTTATTCATATACTGTGTTATATGATTTGTGTGCAAGAAGAGGCAGGAGGGAACATTATGCGGCTTGAGCGTCTGAACTATAATAAGATTAAAATCTTTTTAACCCTCGACGATCTGACTGATCGGGGACTGACAAAAGAAGACCTCTGGAAGGACTCGTTTAAAGTCCACCAGTTATTTAAAGATATGATGAATGAAGCAAATACAGAGCTCGGCTTTGAAGCGAATGGTCCGATCGCGGTGGAAGTATATTCTCTTCAGGCACAAGGCATGGTTGTGATTGTAACGAAAAATCATGACGCGGACGCAGAAGATGACGAATATGACGATGATTATATCGAGATGCAGGTCAAACTTGACGAAAGCCCGGATATTATTTATCAGTTCCATTCGTTTGAAGATATCATTCAGCTTGCCGGAAGCCTTCACCGAATCGGGATTACCGGCGGCACCGTCTACCACTATGAGAACCAATACTATGTAAGCCTTGAAGACCTCGGCTCCCGTTCCGCCGAAGGCGTCATCGCGGTGCTGGCTGAATACGGACACCCGGCGACAATTACGATTTACAGGCTCCATGAGTACGGAAAACTCATCATGGACGGCAATGCTGTGGAGACCATCCAGAAACATTTTTCATAAAAAAGATTTGAAACGGCAGCTGTTTTCAGCGGCCGTCTTTTTTTAAGCGAAATAATGGAAAAATCATTGTCTTTCTTCTATGCACGGAGATATTGAAGGTGTATACTAGTCACTGAAAGGGAGCATGAGAGAAACAGAAGATTTTAGGAGGTTAACTCAAATGGCAGCCGATCGATTCACCGGTCATAATGAAGAAGACAAACATGATGTATTAAAATCAACCCAAACCGTAATACATAAAGCTCTGGAAAAATTGGGGTATCCAGAAGAAGTGTATGAACTGCTGAAAGAGCCGCTCAGATTATTAACGGTTAAAATTCCTGTTCGGATGGATGACGGGTCTGTGAAAATATTCACAGGCTATCGTGCGCAGCACAATGATTCCGTAGGTCCGACAAAAGGCGGCATTCGTTTTCACCCGAATGTAACTGAAAAAGAGGTGAAAGCACTTTCCATCTGGATGAGTTTAAAATGCGGAATTATTGATCTTCCTTATGGCGGTGGTAAAGGCGGAATTGTTTGTGATCCGAGAAATATGTCATTCAGAGAGCTTGAAAGACTAAGCAGGGGATATGTCAGAGCAATCAGTCAGATTGTCGGACCGACTAAAGACGTCCCGGCACCTGACGTATTTACAAACTCACAGATTATGGCTTGGATGATGGATGAATATTCAAGAATTGATGAATTTAACTCACCCGGCTTTATTACGGGAAAACCGCTTGTACTCGGCGGGTCCCACGGCAGGGAATCAGCGACGGCAAAAGGCGTCACCATCTGCATAAAAGAAGCGGCCAAGAAAAAAGGTCTCGATATTCAGAACGCGCGCGTCGTCGTACAAGGTTTCGGGAATGCGGGCAGCTATCTGGCCAAGTTTATGCATGACGCCGGCGCGAAAGTTGTCGGAATTTCTGACGCGTACGGAGGCCTTTACGATCCGGACGGTCTTGATATTGATTATCTGCTTGACCGCAGAGACAGCTTCGGAACGGTGACGAAACTTTTCAATGACACCATTACGAATCAGGAGCTGCTTGAGCTGGACTGTGATATACTTGTCCCGGCGGCGATTGAAAACCAAATTACAGAAGAAAACGCTGACCGCATCAAAGCGAAAATCGTTGTAGAAGCGGCAAACGGACCGACGACACTGGAAGGGACGAAAATCCTGACAGACAAAGGAACGCTGCTGGTTCCCGATGTTCTGGCGAGCGCCGGCGGTGTAACGGTTTCTTATTTCGAATGGGTTCAAAATAACCAGGGCTTCTACTGGAGTGAAGAAGAAGTCGAGGAAAAACTGGAAAATATGATGATAAAATCGTTTAATAATATTTATGAAATGTCCCAAAACCGCCGGATTGACATGAGGCTTGCGGCTTACATGGTCGGCGTGCGGAAAATGGCGGAGGCTTCGCGTTTCAGAGGCTGGATATAAACGAATCGTTTGCATAAACAAAAAAAATCTCCTATGATAATATAGGAGATTTTTTATATGAGTGGAAACTTATGATGGAAATGCCAATCGCAGGAGTTGAAGGACATGACAGAAGAAAAAGCAATTATAATAGGCGGAGGTCCTTGCGGATTATCGGCGGCTATACATCTGAAGCAAATTGGCGTGAACGCGCTTGTGATCGAAAAAGGGAATGTCGTAAACAGCATTTATAACTATCCGACCCACCAAACTTTTTTCAGTTCAAGTGAAAAATTGGAAATCGGCGATGTCGCCTTTATTACGGAAAACAGAAAACCGGTCCGAATACAGGCTCTCTCTTACTACAGAGAGGTTGTCAGAAGAAAAGAGCTGCGCGTAAACGCCTTTGAAACAGTGGAGCGCGTAACGAAACAGGAAGACGGCCGTTTTCTTGTAGAAACATCAAAAGACCGCTACCTCACTCCGTTTTGTATCATTGCGACAGGATATTATGATCATCCGAATTATATGAACATACCGGGTGAAGGGCTTCCTAAGGTATTTCATTACTTTAAAGAAGGCCATCCTTATTTTGATAAAGATGTTGCTGTGATCGGCGGGAAAAACTCAAGTGTGGACGCGGCTTTGGAACTCGTGAAGTCCGGTGCGCGCGTTACGGTGCTCTACAGAGGACATGAGTACTCCCCGAGCATCAAGCCCTGGATTCTGCCTGAGTTTGAGGCCCTCGTCAGAAACGGCACAATCCGGATGGAATTCGGCGCTTGTCTTGAAGAAGTGACGGAAGATGAAATCATTTTCCGCTCGGGCCGAAATGAGACGGTCCGGCTGAAAAACGATTTCGTATTTGCCATGACGGGATACCATCCCGATCACGGTTTCCTCGAAAAAATCGGTGTGCGGATTGATGCTGAATCAGGCCGGCCGTTTTTCCGGGAAGAAACGATGGAAACAAATGTTGACGGTGTTTTTATCGCCGGAGTCATTGCGGCTGGAAATAACGCCAACGAAATTTTTATCGAGAACGGCCGTTTTCACGGCGGCTTGATCGCAAATGAAATATCAAAACGGCTGGGTGCAGAGAGCATATGATCATTCATATGCTCTTTTTTTAAAAAATTGAAAGATGTAAAAATATGAACAACATGGTACGATAGATATAGGAATATAAAGGAAAGAGGTTGCCTGATGTTTGCAATCATCTCTGCAGGAATTGCTCCCGGCATTGCGCTGTTAAGCTATTTTTATTTAAAAGATCAGTATGACAATGAACCCGTACATATGGTGCTGAGGTCTTTTTTTCTCGGGGTTGTCCTTGTGTTTCCGACCATGTTTATCCAATATGTTCTTGAAAAAGAGCATGTGGGGGGAGGAAGCTTTTTCGTTTCGTTTTTGTCTTCGGGATTTCTGGAAGAATCGGTGAAATGGTTCGTTCTGATGATCAGTGTGTATCCGCATGCTCATTTTGATGAGCATTATGACGGAATCGTTTACGGGGCCAGTGTGTCTTTAGGATTTGCCACGCTTGAAAATATTCTGTATTTATTCGGCCACGGCGTTGAGCATGCTTTCATAAGGGCGCTTCTGCCGGTCTCCTGCCATGCGCTGATCGGAGTGATTATGGGATTTTATCTCGGAAAAGCCCGCTTTTCGCAGAAAAAAGCCCGTGTCAAATGGCTTGTGATTTCGCTGGCTGTGCCTTCATGTCTGCACGGTTCTTACGATTTTATTCTTACCGCCCTCAATCATTGGGTATATTATATGCTGCCGCTTATGCTGTTTTTATGGTGGTTCGGGCTGCGAAAGGCAAAAAAAGCACGCTCCGTTAATATGATCCAAGTGTGAAGAAACCGCGCGTCGCGTGCGGTTTCTTTTTTTATGCCTTGACGAGGGATAAGAAGGAAACGTGCATAAAAATAACCTCGTGACAGACAATACGGGTACACTTTAAATTTTGCAGTAGGAGGCTTGAAGAGATGAAGTGCAAAGGAGCCTTTATGGCATGTCTCATTCTATTTTCTTTCGCCGCCGCTTTCTTCGATCATCATGAAACGGTTCATGCGTTTTCAAATCAAGTGATTCAAAGAGGCGCGACGGGTGATGATGTTATAGAATTGCAGGCCCGTCTTCAATATAACGGATTTTATAACGGGAAAATCGATGGTGTTTACGGCTGGACCACATACTGGGCCGTGAGGAATTTTCAGGAGAAATTCGGCATGAAGCCGGTTGACGGCCTCGTCGGCGCGAAAACCAAACAGGTGCTGATCTCTAAATCAAAATATTACCGTGAATATGTAATGGAGCAGATCCAAAAAGGGAATACGTTCACTCATTATGGCAACGTCCCATTGGAAAACCAAACAAAACCGAGAGCCGGAACGCAGAAGCCGGCTGCGGGAACGAATAAGCCTGCTCAAAAGCCGCAAAACAATACAGGCGGTCAGTCAAATCAAAAGCAAAATACGACAGCGGCCAATATGCCTGGCGGTTTCTCAAACAACGACATCAATCTTTTGGCGCAGGCTGTGTACGGGGAAGCACGCGGTGAGCCGTTTGAAGGACAGGTTGCCATCGCCGCGGTTATTTTAAACCGTATTAAAAGCCCGTTATTTCCGAATACGGTGGCCGGCGTCATTTTCGAACCGCTCGCGTTTACCGCTGTTGCCGACGGCCAAATATACATGCAGCCGAATGAAAGAGCAAAAGAAGCGGTTCTTGATGCGATCAACGGCTGGGATCCTTCTGAAAACGCGATTTATTATTTCAACCCTGATACGGCGACAAGCAAATGGATTTGGGGACGTCCGCAGATAAAAAGAATCGGAAAACACATTTTCTGTGAGTAAAAGTACGCAAAATGAGGTGTTAACATGATTAGAGGAATTATTATCGCTGTTCTCGGTGTCGCGATCGCCGCAACCGGATACTGGGGATATAAAGAGCATCAGGAAAAAGATGCGGTCCTTCTGCATGCGGAAAATAATTATCAAAGGGCTTTTCATGAATTGACGTACCATGTAGATCAGCTTCACGACAAAATCGGGACGACGCTTGCGATGAACAGTAAAAAATCTCTGTCTCCGGCGCTCATTGATGTATGGAGAATAACATCTGAAGCTCATAACAATGTGAGCCAGCTGCCCTTGACTCTTATGCCTTTTAATAAGACGGAGGAGTTTTTATCCAACATAGGAGATTTCAGCTATAAAACATCCGTCCGGGATTTAGACCAAAAACCGCTTGATAAGAAAGAATATACAACACTGAACAGCCTGTACAAACAGGCGGAGAACATTCAAAACCAGCTCCGCAGCGTTCAGCATCTCGTTATGAGCAAAAATTTACGATGGATGGATGTTGAGATGGCGCTCGCCTCTGACAAAAAACAAAGCGATAATACGATCGTTGACAGCTTTAAAACAGTCGAAAAAAATGTAGGCGCTTTTTCTGAAGACAGCATCAGCCCCACATTTACGGGAGCAAATACAGAACGAAAAGGTTTTACGCATCTGAAAGGAAAACAAATTACGGAAAAAGAAGCGGTCAAAATCGCACAACGGTTTGCGCCTGATCATAATTATTCAATTAAAGTGGTCAAAAGCGGCAGGAAGACGAATCGGGACGTATACAGCATCCGCATGAAAGACGCCGACAACAAGTCTTTTATCTATATGGATATTACCCAAAAAGGCGGACATCCGGTCTATTTGATTCAAAAACGGGCCGTGAAGAAACAAAAGATCAGCCTCAATGAAGCATCTAACCGGGCCGTCGCGTTTTTAAAGAAAAATGGATATGAAACAAAAGGTCTCGAAATTGATGAAAGCGCGCAATATAATAACATCGGCGTCTTTTCTTTTATTCCCGTGGAGAAAAATGTCCGCATTTATCCGGAAGCCATCCGAATGAAAGTGGCGCTGGATGATGGTGAAGTCGTCGGTTTTTCCGCGCGTGATTACCTGGCGGCGCACCGCACGAGAACGATTCCGGCTCCCGCTTTGTCAGCTGATGAAGCGAAAGCGAAGCTGAATAAAAATGTTGAAGTGCGGGAGACGCGGCAGGCGCTGATCACAAATGAGCTTGGTCAGGAAGTGCTTTGCTACGAAATGCTCGGAACGATCGGGAAAGACACGTATCAAATGTTCATCAATGCGGACGACGGAAAAGAGGAAAAAATAGAAAAGTTAAAAAGTGCAGAACCTATATATAAAGACCTATAAAAATAAAGGAGGAAAGGACTAAAAGTCTTTTCCTTTTTTTCGTTACATGCTTTAATAAAAGCATAAATAATGAAAGAGTGAAGGCCCATGATAGCTGTCGGAGATTATATTTGGATTGAATACATAGAGAACAATGAGCCCAAAAAAGCGAGGAGCAAAGCAGTAAGCGTTGAAAACGGCGAACTGCACATCTCATATCCCGTCGATCTGGATTCGGGACGGACGGTCTTTTTGCATAAAGGATTGGAAATAACAGCGGAATTTATGGGGGATGGCCAAGTGCCGTATCAATTTAAAAGCATAATCAAAGGAAAGAAAAAAGACCCCATTCCGATGATCGGATTGGACATCCCTCCTCAGAAGAAAATGAAGCGGATTCAAAGACGCCGATACGTCCGTGCAGAAGCAGTATTGGATGTATCCGTCAAAATGGAAGCGAAAAAAACCGCTTTCCAAACGGTTTCCTCTAATATCAGCGCCGGCGGAATCGCTGTTGTGATGCCTGAGCATATTTCCGCGGAACCAGGTGAAAAGCTGTATGTCTCATTTTCTCTTCCCGGCAAGGAAAATACGGCGGATATAACGGCTGAGGCTGTTACCCAGCGGATTTTTTATGATGAAAAGGCGGATAAACAAAAAATGACGCTTGAATTTACAGAAATCGGCCTCGCAGCGCAGCAGCTTTTACTCCAATATTGCATGCGCGCGCAGCTGCAGCAGAGAAGAAACAGTCTGTCGGAATAAACAGCAGCGCACTTTTCCATACTAATCCTAATGGAGGTGCGCGTGTATGAAAACGTTTGAACGTCTGCTGGTCAAATTGGTCTGCATTCAGCTTATCATTTTGGGCGCGGTGCAGTTTTTGCTTCATTATCAGCCTATTGAACCTTATATTTCGAAAGCTGTGAAATATGAGGGAGTTGATAAAATGGAGAAAAAAGAATGGATTGAAACGGTAAAGCGGTAAATCAGCTCAATTTTTTCGCCCCTTTTCCGGCAGTTCATGATACAATCCATAGAGGAGTAAAGAGCAAGGAGAGAGATTATGGACAAGAAATTATCAATTGCGATCGACGGGCCGGCCGCTGCCGGAAAAAGCACCGTTGCTAAAATAGTGGCTGAGAAAAAATCATATGTGTACATTGATACAGGAGCGATGTATCGTGCCATTACATATACGGCGCTCAAGCAGAATGCCGATTTAACTGATGAAGCCGCGCTTACAGAGCTGCTGAAGCGTACGGAAATTGAGCTTGTATCCGCTCCGGAAGGACAAATCGTTCTGGTAAACGGAGAAGATGTGACAGAAGAAATCCGAAAAGACGAAGTCAGCAACCAAGTATCAATCGCCGCCAAGCATAAAGGCGTCAGAGAAGAAATGGTCAAAAGACAGCAGCAGCTCGGACAAAAAGGCGGTGTCGTCATGGACGGCCGTGATATCGGTACTCACGTGCTGCCTGATGCCGAAGTGAAAATTTTTCTGCTCGCGTCCGTAGAGGAAAGAGCGAAGCGCCGATATGAAGAGAATAAGAAAAAAGGCTATGACGTGAATTACGAGACGCTCATTGAAGAAATTTCCAGACGCGACAAGCTCGATTCAGAGAGGGAAGTTTCCCCGCTGCGCAAAGCGGAAGACGCGATTGAAATCGATACGACGTCACTCAGCATTGCCGAAGTCGCGGGAAAAATTCTGGAGATCGTCGAACAGAAATCACGTTAACTTCGGGCGGAGCGCTTTATAATTTTTTTCGAAAGACAAGATGTTATTGCTTGACAAACCAGTCCATTTATTAGAAGTTAATACTAATAAAACTTTTTATTGATCATTCAAAATCTTTTTTGGATGATTCTTTAATACATATTCGGCTGAAAAGCGGACATTCACATGTTCAGCTTTCAAACCGTATTAATTAAGCTGTGTAGGTTTGGACCAAGGAGGTTATTCAAATGACAGAGGAAATGAATCAAATTGATGTTCAAGTGCCAGAGGTTGGAGATGTAGTAAAAGGGATTGTGACAAAGGTAGAGGACAAGCATGTAGATGTCGAAATTGTCAATGTCAAACAGTCCGGAATCATTCCAATCAGTGAATTATCAAGTCTTCATGTAGAGAAAGCATCGGATGTCGTAAAAGTTGACGACGAGCTTGACCTGAAAGTAACAAAAGTGGAAGACGATGCTTTGATTTTATCTAAACGTGCCGTTGATGCTGACCGCGCTTGGGAAGACCTTGAAAAAAAATTCGACACAAAAGAAGTGTTTGAAGCTGAAGTGAAAGATGTGGTGAAAGGCGGCCTCGTCGTTGATATCGGTGTTCGCGGCTTCATTCCCGCATCACTTGTCGAAGCTCATTTCGTCGAGGATTTCACTGACTATAAAGGGAAAACCCTCTCTCTTATCGTCGTTGAACTCGACCGTGATAAAAACCGGGTGATTCTGTCACACCGGGCTGTAGTGGAAAAAGAACAGACAGCCAAAAAGCATGATTTTCTCCAAACGCTTGAGGTTGGAAGCGTGCTTGAAGGAAAAGTGCAGCGTCTGACTGATTTCGGCGCATTTGTCGACATCGGCGGAATTGACGGGCTTGTTCATATTTCGCAGCTGTCTCATTCACACGTCGAAAAACCGTCTGACGTGGTGGAAGAAGGTCAGGACGTAAAAGTGAAAGTACTGTCCGTAGACCGCGATAACGAGCGTATTTCTTTATCTATTAAAGAAACGCTGCCGGGACCTTGGAGCCAGGTCGGCGAAAAGGTAAAGCAGGGAGATGTGCTTGAAGGAAAAGTGCAGCGCCTTGTAAGCTTCGGCGCCTTCGTTGAAATTCTTCCGGGCGTGGAAGGACTTGTGCACATTTCGCAAATTTCCAATAAACATATCGGAACGCCGCATGAAGTGCTTGAAGAAGGACAGACTGTTAAAGTGAAAGTGCTTGACGTGAACGAAAGCGAAGAGCGCATTTCCTTAAGCATGCGTGAGCTTGAAGAAGCGCCGAAAGCCGATCAAGAGGACTTCCGCCAATACCAGGCGAAAGAAGAGCCGAGCACCGGCTTCCAGCTTGGCGATTTAATCGGAGACAAGCTTAATAAATTAAAATAAATTGGTGATAAAACGTGACACGAGCAGAACGAAAAAGAGAACATATAAATCATGCGCTGTCTACCGGCCAAAACCGGGAAACGGGGCTTGATGATATTACGTTTGTTCATGTCAGCCTACCGAACCTAGCATTGGAAAAAGTGGATATATCAACGAAAATCGGCGGACTCACAAGCAGTTCGCCGATTTTTATCAATGCGATGACAGGCGGCGGCGGACAGCTTACATACGAAATTAACAGATCGCTGGCAAGAGCCGCGCACAAAGCCGGCATGCCGCTGGCTGTCGGTTCGCAAATGTCAGCTTTAAAAGATCCCTCCGAACGGTGTTCTTACGAGATCGTCAGAAAAGAGAATCCGGACGGGCTGATATTTGCCAATTTAGGCAGCGAGGCGGATGCTGAGCAGGCGAAAAGGGCAGTTGATATGATTCAAGCAGATGCCCTCCAGATACATTTAAATGTGATTCAGGAGATCGTCATGCCAGAGGGTGACAGAAGCTTTACTGGCGCTCTCGGCCGTATTGAGCGGATTGCGGCGGAAGCGGGAGTGCCCGTTTTTGTCAAAGAAGTCGGCTTCGGAATGAGCAGGGAATCGGCACGGCAGTTATTTGATGCTGGCGCAGCAGCAGTTGATGCCGGCGGATACGGCGGTACAAATTTCTCTAAGATCGAAAATATGCGCAGAGAGAAGGCGCTTCAATTTTTTAATACGTGGGGAATTTCCACTGCTGCAAGCTTAGCGGAAATCCATTCGCTCTCCGCTGATCAATCAATTATCGCATCCGGCGGGCTGCAAAGTGCCCTGGATGTCGCCAAATCGATTGCCCTCGGTGCTTCCAGCGCGGGAATGGCGGGCATTTTCCTGAAAGCTCTCACCTCTAAAGGAGAAGAGGGCCTGTTTGACGAGATGACGGCGCTTTTGCAAGAGCTGAAAATGATTATGACCGCCCTCGGATGCCAATCGGTTTCCCAATTGCAAAAGGCGCCTTTGGTCATAAAAGGTGACACACATCACTGGCTTTCTGAACGGGGAATTGACACGTCCCGTTTCAGCAGACGTTAAAAGGCATGCGGACCCGCATGCCTTTTTCTGTTTTTTACGATTTTCTTTTTCGGAATTCCCCGTTTTGCTCAAGGCTTGTCGCTCCTTTATGGTGAATCGAATCATCGCGATCAGATTCCACCCGGCGGGAGGCTTTCAGTTTTTTCTCCTGTCTGTCTTTTCCCATCCTTATCCGCTCCTTTCAGGTATAATTGGTTTAAAAAATGCGTTCCCGCTCCATACTGATCAGAGGAGGAGCGATTATGGAACCGTTTTATTATTACTGGTCAATGTGGTTTTTATGGATACTTGCGACTTTTATTTTTGCCAAAACAAAAAGCCGTTTTTACGTATCAGTCTTTATTTTGACTAATATGATGGCAAGCATACATCAGATTACGGCTTATTTTACGCTGAACGCGGCATATGTCATGTTTTTTGCTGCGGCATTTGTTTATGCGGGAAGCCTCGGTATGCATAAACGGCTCCGTAATATTGTGATTCATCTGACGGCGGCTGCGGCGTACGGCTTTATTTTTCTTTTTGCATTATATGATCCTGTTTGGTTTATCATAAAACCTGAATGGGCGGCGGTTATACTGCTTACCGTTATTACGCTTTCTGTTGAGGGGCGGTTCCCTGAGAGGCTTTGTCTTTTTGTTCTCGGCATGTGCCAGGGGGAGCTATTGTATGCTGCGGTCATCCGCAATATTGCGGGTGCGGCAGCCGTCGGGGATTATAAATGGCTTTCAGGCTGTTCGGCGGGAGTGATTCTTCTCGTCGGGCTGACTACATATGAACAGCTTGCGGCGCGCATCAGCCAAAAAAGCAAAAAGCAGGGCAAAGGAGCGACGAAAATGTCTTGAAAACAGACGGAGACTGTTACATGAATGCGAAACATTTTGAAGAATACATTGTGATCTCAGTGAAAACTGATATAATAAATGAGTTAAGCCCTTCTGTTTGAAGGGTTCTTTTCATAGCGAAGATGATTTTTAATAACCGGTTGAACAATTTTTTGTGAAAATGTAAGCGGCTGGATTGAAAGGAAGGGTACTATGGGTAAACCTGTCGTAGCCATTGTCGGAAGACCGAATGTGGGAAAATCCACAATCTTTAACCGGATTGCGGGTGAAAGAATTTCAATAGTAGAAGATACCCCCGGAGTGACGCGGGACCGGATATACAGTTCGGCGGAATGGCTGAATTATGATTTTAACCTGATTGATACGGGCGGAATTGATATCGGAGATGAACCGTTTCTGACACAGATCCGCCAGCAGGCTGAAATCGCCATGGACGAGGCTGATGTGATCATCTTTATGGTGAACGGCCGCGAAGGTGTGACGTCTGCGGATGAAGAGGTGGCAAAAATACTGTACCGGACGAAAAAACCGGTCGTATTAGCCGTTAATAAATTAGATAATACCGAAATGAGAGCGAACATCTATGACTTTTATGCGCTCGGCTTTGGAGAACCGTATCCGATTTCGGGCACACACGGCTTAGGATTGGGAGATTTGCTCGATGCTTGTGCTGAGCATTTTAAAAACATTCCGGAGACGAAGTACAGTGATGATGTCGTTCAATTCTGCCTGATCGGCCGCCCGAATGTCGGAAAATCATCCCTTGTCAATGCGATGCTCGGCGAAGAGCGGGTTATCGTGAGCAACGTAGCCGGAACGACCAGAGACGCAGTGGATACGGCGTTCACCTACAATCAGCAGGAATTTGTAATCGTTGACACGGCGGGAATGAGAAAAAAGGGTAAAGTATATGAAACAACAGAAAAATACAGTGTGCTGCGGGCGTTAAAAGCCATTGACCGCTCAGACGTCGTCGGCGTTGTGCTGAATGCAGAAGAAGGCATCCTTGAGCAGGACAAGCGGATCGCCGGATACGCCCATGAAGCCGGGAAAGCCGTCGTCATTATCGTAAACAAATGGGATGCTGTTGATAAAGACGAGCGCACGATGAAAGAATTTGAACAGAATATTCAGGAACATTTCCAATTTCTCGATTATGCGCCGGTGCTGTTTATGTCGGCACTGACGACAAAGCGGATTCATACACTCATGCCTGCGATTATTAAAGCGAGTGAAAACCACTCTCTCCGCGTGCAGACAAATGTCCTAAATGATGTCATCATGGATGCGGTCGCCATGAATCCGACTCCGACGCACAACGGCTCCCGTCTGAAAATTTACTATGCGACTCAAGTCGCTGTTAAGCCGCCGAGCTTCGTTGTTTTTGTCAACGATCCGGAGCTGATGCATTTTTCTTATGAACGCTTTTTAGAAAACCGAATCCGGGACGCTTTCGGATTTGAAGGTACGCCAATTAAAATATTTGCAAGAGCAAGAAAATAAAAAGGTGTGATACAGAGATGAAAAAAGTGGCAATGCTTGGAGCGGGAAGCTGGGGCACTGCACTTTCTTTAGTGCTGGCTGATAACGGACATCAAGTCATGATGTGGGGACATCGTGCCGAATTGATCGATCAAATCAACGAACTGCATGAAAACAAAGATTATCTGCCGGGGGTGGAGCTATCAAGTTCTATCATCGGTACAGCTGATTTAAGCGAGGCTTTAAAAGGAGCTGACTTCATCATTGTGGCAGTCCCGACAAAAGCCATTCGGGAAGTGCTGAAAAAGGCTCTGCCGTACATCCCGAAACAATCGATTTTTGTTCATGTCAGCAAGGGAATTGAGCCGGATTCGCTTCTCCGCATTTCAGAATTAATGGAAGAGGAGCTGCCTGAGGAGTACAGAAAAGACATCGTCGTGCTTTCAGGGCCGAGCCACGCTGAGGAAGTCGGATTAAGACACCCGACGACTGTTACATCATCTTCAAAAAATATCAAGGCTGCAGAAGCGGTTCAGGATTTATTCATGAACCAGCATTTTCGCGTCTATACCAATCCGGATATGATCGGTGTTGAAATAGGGGGAGCGTTAAAGAATATCATCGCTCTTGCAGCGGGGATTACAGACGGATTGGGATACGGAGATAATGCAAAAGCGGCCTTAATCACCCGAGGTCTTGCTGAAATTGCCAGACTCGGCACAAAGATGGGCGGAAATCCGCTCACCTTTTCCGGCCTGACCGGCGTAGGCGATTTAATCGTGACGTGTACAAGCGTTCATTCCCGAAACTGGCGCGCCGGCAACCTGCTCGGCAAAGGATACAAGCTGGAAGCTGTCCTGGATAAGATGGGGATGGTTGTTGAAGGCGTGCGGACGACGAAAGCTGCGTATCAGCTGTCTCAAAAATACCAAGTGAAAATGCCGATCACAGAGGCGCTTCACCAAGTATTATTTAACGGGCAGAAGGTAGAAACAGCCGTAGAATCCTTAATGGCCAGAGTGAAAACCCATGAGATGGAAGACTTGGTCAACACATTCGAAAACCGGGTGAAGTGACAATACCATGCCGTCAGCATATTCTGAAGTGACGAAAGTCCAAAACGCAGAACTCTCCGGCTGAAATCGCTTAAAACATTTGCTGATTTAGGCAGAAGAGGATGCAGACGTACGCATCTACGCATACTATAGCATCGAAGTCCAAGAGAGTGTATCTCAGACGTACAGGTGAATATAGTCAACTTGACTGAAGCAAAGTCCCCCTCTTTGCTTCAGTTTTTTTGTTTTTTCAATAGATGGAAAACCTGTTGATCTTTTCAACATTTGTATATTAAAATGAAATATAACGCTTACAATGATGGGACGGGGGGGCACGAACGTGAGTGTGGCATTGATGAAAATGTGGTTTGCGCTTGGTGCTATGGGATTAATGTTTGTTGCGGTGGCCTCTATTTATGTCAGCAGGTACAAAGTGAAAAACAAACTGATAAAAGCAGCGGTTTCTTCACTCGCTTATGCCTGCATGGTCATCTCGGGATTGATCGTGCTAATGGTCGTTTTCAGCGGGCCTGTCAATGAATAAAGCCGAAAGGGGGCGCGGAATGCATAAGTTAAAAATGGCCGTCATAACGGCAATGGCGGTGCTTCTGCTGTCCGGCTGTCTGTACCCTGAAGCGAAAAAAACTGAAAATAAAGTATCTTACAAACATCAGCTTCAGCAGGTGCAAGCGGCAGTGGATGAATTTAAAAAGGCGAACGGCGGACTTCTGCCGATTCAGACAAAAGATATGAAAACACCGCTCTATCAAAAATATCCGATAGATTTTAAGCGGCTCGCGCCTAGATACATAGAGGAGCCGCCGGCCTCAGCTTATGAAAGCGGGGGAATGTACCAATACGTGCTTGTCGATGTGGAACATAAGCCGACCGTCAAGCTGGTCGATCTCCAAATGGCGGAAGCAATCCGTGACATGAAGCTGCGTGTCAAAATGTATCAGGAAAAGCATACATATCCTCCCTATGAGGACGCCGTTTCAAAAGGGCTGTTCACTTTAAATAAAAAAAAGCTCGGCATGAAAGACTCTCCTTCAGTCAAAAGTCCGGTTTCAGGCACGTCTCTGCCGCTTTTAATCGGCGCTGACGGAGAAATCTATGCCGACTATCGCGTCGATCTCGCCCGCTGCCTGAAGGAAAACAAAAAGAAAATCAAACCGGGCGCGGAAATTCAGGATATTTTATGGAAAGAGACTCCTTTCGTCCCGGCCTTTTCAGTCACTTACACCGTAAATGAAAAACAGGAACCCGTTTTTTTAGAAAGTCAAACGAAACAGGAATGAACCTTTTTCCCGCGCATACAAATAGGGAGAAAGGTTTTTTTGATTTTGATAGAAAAGACTGCCTGAAAATTTTCTAAAGATGTCATATTGAAATAGGACAACGTCATACACATATAGTGTCCTGTATTTGATTGGAGAATGGTGAATGAAAAATGATAAGGATAGGAAGTCCGGGAGGGGATCACTTGGAAAAGGTCGATATTTTCAAGGATATCGCTGAACGAACAGGGGGCGATATATACTTAGGAGTCGTTGGCGCTGTCCGTACAGGGAAATCTACATTCATTAAAAAATTTATGGAGCTCGTGGTGCTCCCGAATATCAGCAATGAGGCCGATCGAGCGCGGGCGCAGGATGAGCTTCCGCAAAGCGCAGCAGGAAAAACGATAATGACCACAGAACCAAAATTTGTCCCGAATCAAGCCATGTCCGTTCATGTCGCAGAAGGACTTGATGTCAACATCCGTCTTGTGGATTGTGTGGGATATACGGTTCCCGGGGCGAAGGGATATGAGGATGAAAACGGACCGAGAATGATCAATACACCTTGGTACGAAGAACCGATTCCCTTTCATGAGGCAGCGGAAATCGGTACGAGAAAAGTCATCCAGGAACACTCCACAATCGGGGTCGTCATTACGACAGACGGCTCAATCGGCGATATCGCGCGGGGCGATTACGTGGAAGCGGAAGAAAGAGTCATCGACGAGCTGAAGGAAGTCGGCAAACCGTTTATTATGGTCATCAACTCGGTAAAACCGTACCACCCGGAAACAGAAGCGCTCAGAGCTGAATTAAGCGCGAAATATGATATTCCCGTCCTGGCCATGAGTGTTGAAAGCATGCGGGAAACAGATGTGTTAAGCGTCCTCAGAGAAGCGCTTTACGAGTTCCCTGTGCTGGAAGTCAATGTCAACCTTCCGAGCTGGGTCATGGTGCTGAAAGAAAATCACTGGCTCAGAGAGAGCTACCAGGAATCAGTGAAAGAAACCGTAAAAGATATTAAACGCCTGCGCGATGTCGACCGGGTTGTCGGCCACTTCAGTGAATTTGAGTTTATTGAAAGCGCCGGTCTGGCCGGAATCGAACTTGGCCAGGGTGTCGCAGAAATTGATTTGTATGCGCCGGATCATTTATATGACCAGATTTTAAAAGAAGTTGTCGGTGTTGAAATCCGCGGGAAAGACCACCTGCTTGAATTAATGCAGGACTTCGCCCACGCGAAAAAAGAATATGATCAGGTATCAGATGCGCTGAAAATGGTGAAACAGACCGGCTACGGCATTGCCGCCCCGGCCTTAGCCGATATGAGCCTTGATGAACCGGAAATCATCAGACAGGGATCAAGGTTCGGAGTAAGGCTCAAAGCGGTCGCTCCGTCCATTCATATGATCAAAGTGGATGTGGAAAGTGAATTCGCGCCGATCATCGGGACGGAAAAACAAAGTGAAGAACTTGTCCGCTACTTAATGCAGGACTTTGAAGATGATCCGCTTTCTATCTGGAACTCCGATATTTTCGGCAGATCATTGAGCTCTATCGTAAGAGAAGGAATCTCCGCAAAACTGTCACTCATGCCGGAAAATGCGAGATATAAACTGAAAGAAACGCTGGAGAGAATTATTAACGAAGGCTCAGGCGGCCTGATCGCCATTATTTTGTAAGCTGAAGGACCTCTTCCTGAAACGGGGGGTCTTTTTTTCTTCTTTTTAGATACTGGAAATCAATCAAGGATTAGGAGGAAAAAAGCAAAAAAAGGAATATTTGTTCGGTAAAACACGTGAAAACCTTGACGAGCAAGGGATTGAGGCTTTAAAATGCTTGATATGGCTTTTTATATGTGTTACTCTACATACAGAAAATCTTCACTTTGTTGGACAAACATTCCTCAAAGTGTCTGTTTTCTTTTGAAAAGCCGTTTACTTGTCTGTTCTTCCCTGCTTTGATTTTTTATCAGACAGGTTTAGAATCAGGCTGAACTGTGAAGAAATGATAATAAACTGCTGATTTGATACCCTTTTGGGAGGAGGTGAAAGGCATGAACAAGACAGAACTAATCAATGCGGTTGCTGAAGCAAGCGAATTGTCTAAAAAAGACGCTACAAAAGCAGTTGATTCTGTTTTTGATACGATTTTAGATGCACTTAAAAACGGTGATAAAATCCAACTGATCGGTTTCGGTAACTTTGAGGTGCGCGAGCGCTCTGCACGTAAAGGACGTAACCCGCAAACAGGTGAAGAAATCGAAATCCCTGCAAGCAAGGTACCTGCTTTCAAACCAGGTAAAGCTCTTAAAGACGCTGTTGCAGGAAAATAATTGTGAATATAGATCGTGTATGCATCTGATACATACACTTTGTTTCTTCACAGAAAAGCCCCTTGATAAAGGGGCTTTTCATATTTAAGCAGCCTCGGTCACCGGGCAGGACTTTCGTTTTGCTTTTGGCGCGGCAAATGTGCTAGAATCGAAATTAAATGTATTCAATGGTGGAGGACACAGACAATGAAAGAAGTTAATAAAGAACAGATTGAACAGGCGGTTCGCCAGATTTTAGAGGCGATTGGAGAAGACCCGGACCGGGAAGGGCTTTTAGATACGCCGAAACGCGTGGCAAAAATGTACGCGGAAGTATTCTCGGGATTAAATGAAGACCCGAAAGAACACTTTAAAACCGTTTTCGGAGAAGACCATGAGGAGCTTGTTCTTGTAAAAGATATCGCGTTTCATTCCATGTGTGAACATCACCTTGTTCCTTTTTACGGAAAAGCGCATATTGCCTACATTCCGCGCGGCGGCAAAGTGACGGGCCTGAGTAAATTGGCGCGGGCGGTGGAAGCCGTCTCAAAACGCCCGCAGCTGCAGGAGCGCATCACTTCAACGATTGCAGAAAGCATCGTAGAGACCTTAGATCCCCACGGCGTCATGGTTGTCGTCGAAGCTGAGCATATGTGCATGACGATGAGGGGCGTAAGAAAACCGGGCGCAAAAACAGTGACTTCCGCTGTAAGAGGTATTTTTAAAGATGACGCAGCGGCGCGTTCCGAAGTGTTAGAACATATTAAACGTGCGGATTAATAATGATAGAGGGTGCAGATATGAATTCAAAGCATTCAAGTGATTTTGTCGTCATTAAAGCGGTCGAGGACGGCGTGAACGTCATCGGTTTAACGAGAGGAACGGATACGAAATTTCACCATTCCGAAAAACTGGACAAAGGCGAAGTGATTATCGCTCAGTTTACTGAGCATACCTCTGCCATCAAAGTGAGAGGCAACGCCCTCATCCAGACCGCTTACGGAGAAATGAACAGCGAAAAAAAATAAGCCGGCTGTTTCCCGCTTTTGCCAAATGCCCGCAAACGGCGGGAGAATACAGCCAATTTCTTTTTTTTATGCTATAATGATACCTGCGTATAATAATGACGAGTAAATCTCATACATATTAGAATAAATGTGAATTTGGGGACAAGGGTGATATTTTTGCAAGACATCTACGGAACTTTAGCGAATCTAAATACGAAATTAAAACAAAAGCTGTCTCATCCTTATTTAGCGAAACATATTTCCGCGCCTAAAATCGATGAGGATAAGCTTCTTCTTTTTCACGCTTTGTTTGAAGAGGCGGACATTAAGAACAACGACAGAGAAAATTACATAGTAACTGCGATGCTTGTCCAAAGCGCCCTTGATACCCACGATGAAGTGACAACAGCCAGAGCGTTAAAGCGAGACGAAAATAAAAACCGGCAGCTCACCGTGCTTGCCGGCGACTATTTCAGCGGACTGTATTATTCGCTTTTATCTGAAATGAAGGATATCTATATGATTCGGACGCTCGCTACGGCAATTAAAGAAATCAATGAGCATAAAATCCGTCTGTACGATCGGTCTGTCAATGACTTGAATCAATTGATCGAAAGCATGGCGATTGTGGAAGCGGCCCTGTTTCACAGAGTGTCAGACCACTTTAATCTTCCGCGCTGGAAAGAGCTGGCGAGTGATTTTTTTGTATATAAGCGGCTGATGAACGGCAATGCTATATTTCTCGATGTCATCGGCAATATTGTAAAGTCAGGGAAATCAAAGGCTGACATAATGGAAGATAGCTTCCGAAAGGCAAAGCAAAGCATTGAAACGCTGCTGCCGCTCAATTCACCAATCCAAAACCTCATGCTGAACCGGCTTAAAGCGATCAGCCAGGACAAAACATATCATCAGAAAGTGGAAGAAGGGTAATCAACATGCAGGAGTCAAAAGAACAGCGCGTACACGGCGTGTTTGAAAAAATCTATAAAAATTATGACCAAATGAACTCTGTTATCAGTTTTCAGCAGCATAAAAAGTGGCGCGACAAAACGATGCAGATCATGAATGTAAAAGAAGGCGCAAAAGCGCTTGATGTCTGCTGCGGAACGGCTGACTGGACGATTGCCCTCGCAGAAGCGGCCGGAAAAAGCGGCGAAATCAAAGGACTGGATTTCAGCAAAAATATGCTGAGCATCGGTGAGAAAAAAGTGAAAGAGGGCGGTTACAGCCAAATTGAGCTTTTGCACGGAAATGCGATGGAGCTTCCTTTCGCTGATGATTCTTTTGATTTTGTCACCATCGGCTTCGGGCTGCGAAACGTTCCCGACTATCTGACCGTGCTGAAAGAAATGCGGCGGGTCGTCAAACCGGGCGGGCAGGTCGTATGTCTGGAAACATCCCAGCCGGAAATGTTCGGATTCAGACAGGCATATTTTCTTTATTTTAAATACATCATGCCTTTCTTCGGAAAAATGTTTGCGAAGAGCTATAAAGAATATTCTTGGCTTCAAGAATCGGCAAGAGAATTTCCCGGTATGAAAGAACTTGCGCGTCTGTTTGAAGAAGCGGGCCTGACGAATGTCAAATACCATTCGTTTACCGGCGGAGTGGCCGCTACGCATATCGGTTGGAAATGATGAATATACAGATGTTTGGGTGAATGATATGAAATTTAAAATGGCCTATTCTTTTTTAAATGACGATATTGATGTGATCGAAAGGGAGCTTGAGCAAACGGTGCGGTCAGACTATCCCTTGCTGAGTGAAGCCGGGCTCCACCTGCTCCAGGCGGGCGGCAAGCGGATCCGCCCTGTTTTCGTATTGCTTTCCGGCATGTTCGGCGACTATGACATTAATAAAATAAAATATGTTGCGGTGACGCTGGAAATGATTCATATGGCGTCCCTCGTGCATGACGACGTCATTGATGACGCCGAGCTGCGGAGGGGAAAACCGACCATCAAAGCCAAGTGGGACAACCGCATCGCCATGTATACCGGTGATTATATGCTTGCGGGCTCACTTGAGATGATGACGAGATTGGATGAGCCGAAAGCCCACCGGATCCTGTCCAAAACCATCGTAGAAGTATGCCTCGGAGAAATTGAACAGATCAGAGATAAATACAATATGGAGCAAAACCTCAGAACCTATTTGCGCCGCATCAAACGGAAAACGGCTCTTCTCATTGCCGTCAGCTGTCAGCTCGGCGCCATCGCTTCGGGAGCTGATGAGAAGATTCACAAGGCATTATATTGGTTCGGTTATTACGTGGGCATGTCCTATCAGATTATTGACGACATTCTTGATTTCACTTCAACGGAAGAGGAACTGGGAAAACCGGTCGGAGGGGATCTGCTGCAAGGAAATGTCACTCTGCCCGTTTTGTATGCACTCCGTCAGCCTGAATTGAAAAATCAGCTGAAATTAATTAACAGTGAAACAACACAGGAGCAGCTCGCCCCCATTATTGAAAATATTAAACGCACAGACGCGATTGAAAAATCAATGGCCGTCAGTGACAGGTACTTAAAAAAAGCGTTTGAAAAACTGAATACACTGCCGAGAGGACGTGCGCGCTCATCATTGGCCGCCATCGCCAAATATATCGGCAAACGGAAATTTTAAATTCCTTTTACGAACAAGATGTGAACATTCTCCGCCCTGGATTGATTAATTGTCAGAAAGATGTTACGATTTCGGTGTGCAACTTGAAAGCCTATACATAATGATGGGGTGGAGAATCTTATGGAAAAAACTTTTATCATGGTAAAACCGGACGGCGTACAGCGCCAGCTGATCGGAGAGATTTTATCCAGATTTGAGCGTAAGGGCTTACAATTGGCAGGAGCCAAGCTAATGCAAGTTTCAGAACAGATGGCTGAAAACCATTATGCTGAACATAAAGGGAAGCCGTTTTTCGGCGAGCTTGTGGAATTCATTACATCAGGGCCCGTATTTGCAATGGTATGGGAAGGGGAAAATGTAGTAGAGATCACAAGACAGCTGATCGGAAAAACGAACCCGAAAGATGCACTGCCGGGCACAATCCGCGGTGACTACGGCATGTTTGTCGGCAAAAATATCATTCACGGTTCAGACTCCTTAGAAAGCGCTGAGAGGGAAATTCACATTTTCTTTAAACAGGAAGAGCTTGTACCGTATCAAAAATTAATGGCCGACTGGGTGTACTAAACCGTCAGCCTTTCTTTTTCTCGTATTATGAAAAGGTTTACATCATTTAAAAAAGACAGAGGCTGCGTTGCCCTGTCTTTTCGTTTCTCACAAATCAGCCCGCGGGCTGATTTTTTTATTGAAATCGTACAATTTCGACAGAAAACAGGCTATACTAGGACAAAAGACAGCGAGATTGGGAGAGAAGCAATGGAGCCTTACGAAACTTTTATCACCAAGTGGAAACAAATAACCGGCGTTGATTTATCTTTATACAAAGAAGCACAGATGAAAAGGCGGCTGACGTCCCTTTATGAAAAGAAGGGGTTCAGAGATTTTCAGGAATTTGCCGCCGCTTTGGAAAAGGACAAGCTTTTATTAAACGAAACATTAGACAGAATGACGATCAATGTTTCTGAATTTTACCGAAATTATAAACGGTGGGAAGTTCTTGAAACCTCAATTCTTCCGTTAATAAAGCATAACAAACCGTTAAAAATATGGAGTGCGGCCTGTTCAACGGGAGAGGAGCCCTATACTTTGGCTATGATTCTCAATCAGCAGACGGGACTGGCCGGATTTGATATATTGGCGACAGATATTGATGAAAAGGCGCTAAGCAAAGCCAAGCGGGGCATCTATCAGGAACGCTCGCTGCAAGAGGTGCCGGCTTCCGTGAAAAGCCGTTATTTCACCAAGCAGGCTGACAGCAGTTATCAAGTAAAACAAGAGATTCAGAACAACATCCGGTTTAAGCGGCACAACCTGCTTGCCGACAGCTATGAACAGGATTTTGATCTGATCGTCTGCCGCAACGTCTTTATTTATTTTACTGAAAAAGCAAAAGAAGAGCTGTATGTGAAAATGGCGGGCAGTCTGAAAAAGAACGGAATTCTGTTTGTCGGCAGTACAGAACAAATTTTCAGCCCGGAAAAATTCGGCCTTGAGAGCACTGATACATTTTTTTATCAAAAAAGATAGAAGACATTTAATGAAAACTTGTGGTATAGTTTTACTTAAAAGCGTTAATGCGATGAAGGGAGAAGAAAGAAATGAGATACTTAACAGCCGGAGAATCACACGGTCCGCAGCTGACGACAATTATAGAAGGTGTGCCTGCGGGGCTTTATATAACTGAAGAAGACATTAATTTTGAGCTTGCCAGACGTCAAAAAGGGCACGGCCGCGGACGCCGCATGCAGATTGAAACGGACAGAGCGAAGATCACAAGCGGCGTGCGGCATGCCCGGACACTCGGTTCACCCATCGCGCTCGTTGTAGAAAATAAAGATTGGACTCACTGGACAAAAATCATGGGCGCCGCACCGATTACAGAAGAAGAAGAAAGTGAAATGAAACGCCAGATTTCAAGACCGAGACCGGGACACGCGGATTTGAACGGTGCTATTAAGTATAATCACCGTGATATGAGAAATGTGTTAGAACGATCTTCCGCGCGTGAGACAACGGTTCGCGTGGCTGCCGGAGCCGTCGCTAAAAAGATTTTAGCGGAGCTTGGCATTAAAGTCGCCGGACATGTCCTGCAAATCGGCAGCGTAAAAGCAGAGAAAACCGATTACACATCCATTGAGGATCTCAAACGGGTAACGGAAGAATCACCGGTCAGATGCTACGATGAAGAAGCAGGCCGTCAAATGATGGCAGCCATTGATGAAGCGAAGGCAAACGGCGACTCGATCGGCGGAATCGTTGAAGTGATCGTCGAAGGCATGCCGGTCGGTGTCGGAAGCTATGTCCACTATGACCGTAAGCTGGACAGCAAGCTCGCTGCTGCCGTTCTGTCGATTAACGCGTTTAAAGGCGTAGAGTTCGGCATCGGTTTTGAAGCGGCCGGCAAAAACGGCAGTGAAGTTCATGATGAAATCGTATGGGATGAAGAGAAAGGCTATACACGCGCCACAAACAGGCTCGGAGGATTAGAAGGCGGTATGACGACGGGAATGCCGATTGTCGTCCGCGGCGTTATGAAACCGATCCCTACTTTGTACAAGCCGCTGAAAAGCGTCGACATTGAAACGAAAGAACCGTTTACAGCGAGCATTGAACGTTCAGACAGCTGCGCGGTTCCGGCAGCAAGCGTAGTGGCTGAAGCAGCAGTGGCCTGGGAAATCGCAAATGCAGTCGTCGAACAATTCGGGCTTGACCAGATCGACCGCATTAAAGAAAATGTTGAAAACATGAAAAAACTATCGAGGGAATTCTGATGAAAGAGCTTGAGGTTCGGACAGCTTCCTCCGCATATCCCGTGTATATCGGTGAAGGCATAAGGAAACAGGCTGCTGCCCTTTTGTCTTCACTGAACAGGCCGCTGACAAAGATCCTTCTCATCATCGATGCTGAAGTTGACCGGCTTTACGGTGATGAGATGTTCCGGCTTTTAAACGAAACATGGCCCGTGAAAAAAGTGATCGTTCCAAGAGGAGAAGAAGCGAAGTCTCTAAAAGAGTATGAACGGATTCAAACGGAAGCGATCGCTTTCCATATGGACCGCTCCTCATGTATGATCGCCTTCGGAGGCGGCGTGACGGGTGATTTGGCCGGCTTTTGCGCAGCAACTTTTATGCGCGGAATTGATTTCATTCAAATGCCGACGACACTGCTTGCCCATGACAGCGCGGTCGGCGGCAAGGTGGCCGTCAACCATAAACTCGGAAAGAACTTAATCGGCGCGTTTTATCAGCCGAAAGCGGTGATTTACGATACGGAGCTACTGAAAACCCTGCCGGAACAAGAGCTGAGATCGGGCATGGCTGAAGTGATCAAACACGCGTTTATCGCCGATCATGCTTTTTTAGAAAAACTTCTCACATTTGACACGTTGCAAGGACTGACAAGCGCTGAGCTGAATGAAATGATTTATAAAGGAATTTCAATCAAATCGGCCGTCGTGCGTGAGGACGAAAAGGAAGAGGGGATAAGAGCTTTTCTGAATTTCGGCCATACGCTCGGCCATGCCGTTGAGGCGGAATACGGCTACGGCCGGATTACACATGGAGATGCGGTCGCCCTCGGCATGCAGTTTGCCCTTTACGTGAGTGAACAGGTTGCGGGTTGCAAGATGAACAGGAAAGAACTCACACAATGGCTGATTGGGCTCGGCTACCCGGGAAGCATCAGACAAGATATTGAAACGCCGGTTCTCTCCGCCCGGATGATGAATGATAAAAAAACGCGCGGAGGCATGACACAGTTCATCGTGTTAAAAGAATTAGGCGAAGCGCGGGACTGCATGCTTTCAAAAGATGAGCTCGAAAAATTGCTGAACAAATGGCGAATGGAGGAAACAGCATGATGATACGCGGCATTCGCGGAGCAACAACGGTGGAACAAGACACCGAACAAGAAATTTTAGAAAAAACACAGCAGCTGCTTGAAAAAATCATTGAACAAAATGGATGCAAGCCGGAAGACGTTGTACAGATCCTGTTATCCGCCACGCCTGATATCCATTCCGTATTTCCGGCAAAAGCGGTCCGCCGCCTTTCCGGGTGGCAGTACGTCCCGGTGACGTGCATGCAGGAAATGGATGTCACCGGCGCTCTGCAAAAGTGTATCCGTGTCCTGATGACGGTTCAGACGGATACGCCTCAGGATGAAATCAAGCATGTCTATTTAGAAAAAGCCGTTGTGTTAAGGCCGGATTTATCATTGACAAAAAATACTGACATGTAATACGATAAACAAAGCTTAGAAATACACAAGAGTGTGTATAGAGCTGGTAAGTAAGATATTGAACAGTTGAGTTTAGAATAGGGTAGCAGAGAATGAGTTTAGCTGAGCTGAGATAAACACGTTTTTATTCTGCCCAAAAGAAGCCTTTCTTTTGGGTTTATTTCTTATACGCAAGACTCCTCTCACTCTTCATCTCATTCTCCTTACCGTAAGGAGGAGAATCATGAATTTACAATCGGATGTTTCTTTATTTTTAAAGGACAGTCTGACACACCGCACCATTCCAATCGCAGAGACTTTTACGGTCGACACGATCACACCCATTCAGATGGTTGAAAAACTGGACAGAAACATTACGTATCTTTTAGAAAGCAAGGATGAGTCGTCAAGCTGGTCGAGATACTCTTTTATCGGCCTCGATCCTTTTATCACGATTAAAGAGAGTCATAACACATTCACTGCCGCTGATCCAAACGGGCATACGCTGTTTGAAGCCGGAGAATTAAAAGCCGTGCTTGACTGGATGAATGAGAGCTTCCGCATTAAAACACCAGAGCTTGATATCCCATTTGCGGGAGGGGCGGTCGGTTATCTGAGCTATGACATGATTCCTTTGATTGAGCCTTCCGTGCCAAGCCACGCGAAAGTAACAGATTTCGAAAAATGCATGCTGTTTGTCTGCCGGAAAATCATCGCGTACGACCACGAAACGAAACAAGTGCATTTCATTCAGTATGCGGAGCTTAACGGCCGGGAGACGGAGGAAGAAAAGCGGGCCGTTTTTAAAGAAAATTGCGCGGAGCTTCGTAAGCTTATCGGTATTTTGACAGAATCGAAAGATATGAAAGAGCCGTTTTTTTCTAAAGAAACGTTTGACACGCCAAGTTTTGCCGATGTGACATCCAATTATACAAAAGAAGAGTTTATGGCCGGTGTTAATAAACTGAAAGAATATATAAAAGCGGGAGACATTTTTCAAGGGGTGCTTTCGCAAAAGTTTGACATTCCGGTATCCAGGCATTCATTTGAGCTGTACAGGGTGCTTCGCATCATCAATCCTTCACCCTATATGTACTATATCAAACTGCCTGACAGAGACATTGTCGGGAGTTCGCCTGAACGTCTGATCCGCGTGCATGAAAGGCATCTGGAAATTCATCCGATTGCCGGAACGAGAAGAAGGGGCGCCGGAAACGAAGAGGACGAACGCCTGAAAAAAGAGCTGATGAATGACGAAAAAGAAAAAGCTGAACATTACATGCTCGTCGATCTTGCGCGCAATGACATCGGCAGAGTTGCGGAGTACGGTTCCGTAGCCGTTCCGGAATTCACAAAGGTCGTTTCTTTTTCACATGTGATGCACATCATCTCTGTTGTAACCGGCCGTTTAAAGCAGGGCATCCATCCCGTTGACGCGCTGATGTCGGCATTCCCGGCAGGAACACTCACGGGCGCTCCGAAAATCCGCGCGATGCAGCTTTTAAATGAATTAGAACCGACTTCCAGAGAAACCTACGGCGGATGTATCGCTTATATCGGATTTGACGGGTCAATTGATTCGTGTATTACCATCCGCACTATGAGTGTCAAAAACGGTACGGCGTCGGTGCAGGCGGGCGCGGGAATAGTCGCCGATTCCGTCCCGGAAGCCGAATATGAAGAGAGCTGTAACAAAGCGGGGGCGCTTTTAAAAACGATTCAAATCGCAGAAGACATCTTTTCTGGCGGGGAGGAGAAGACGGATGAACAAATTTCTGCAATCGTGCGTTAATGGCCGTACGCTGAAAACCGGAGAAGCCGAAAAGCTGATGGAAATGATGATGAACGGGGACATGTCGCAGTCTGAGATCGGCGGGATTTTATCGGTATTAGCCCACCGAGGTGAAACGGCGGAGGAGCTTGCCGGATTTGTAAAAGTGATGCGGGCGCGGGCACAGACATCAGGTGGCTTGGCGGATGTCGTTGATACGTGCGGAACAGGCGGAGACGGGGTTTCTACGTTTAACATATCCACGGCAGCGGCAATTACAGCTTCTGCCGCCGGAGCTAAAGTTGCCAAGCACGGAAATCGCTCCGTTTCGTCTAAAAGCGGCAGCGCGGATGTGCTGGAAAAGCTGGGGGTTTCCATTCAAGCCACTCCAGACAGCGTCAAACGCAGCATTGAAATGAAACAAATGGGGTTTTTGTTTGCGCCGCTGTTTCATTCGTCAATGAAGCACGTCGCCGCCGCAAGAAAAGAGCTTGGCTTCCGAACCGTATTTAATCTGCTGGGCCCGCTCAGCAACCCGCTGCAGGTGAAGCGGCAGGTGATCGGCGTCTATTCATTTGATAAAGCGCGCCTGATGGCAAGCGCTCTGGAACAATTTGATGTCAGACACGTCATGCTTGTGTCGGCCCGTGACGGATTAGATGAATTGTCCATCTCAGCACCGACCGATATCATTGAACTGAAAAACGGTGAACGTCTGGAATATTCCGTTTCACCTGAACAATTCGGTTTTACAGAAGGTTCACTAAAGGATATTCAAGTGAGTTCATCGGAAGAAAGCGCGCTCCTCATTCAGAATATTTTTGCAAATAAAGCTCCGTCATCCGCTCTGCATATTACCGCCTTAAATGCGGGCGCGGCCATTTATACGGCAGGTCTTGCAAACGATCTGAAAGAAGGAACGAAAACCGCCATAGAAGCGATTCAAAACGGAGATGCCCAAAGGCAGCTCGAACGTCTGAAACAGAAAGAGGAAGAAATGTATGCTTGATCAA
Source organism: Bacillus sp. LR--39 (assembly GCF_053613335.1). Taxonomy (NCBI): domain Bacteria; kingdom Bacillati; phylum Bacillota; class Bacilli; order Caryophanales; family Bacillaceae; genus Bacillus; species Bacillus sp. LR--39. Next base: position 731,313 of record NZ_JBSIOT010000001.1, read on the forward strand.
ATCATTCAGCAGAAAAAAGAAGAAATCAAATCCATCGTGCTGCCGGAAACCTGTCAAATTGAACGGAGATCCTTTAAAAAAGCGCTCCTGAACCCGAACCGTTTTATCGGGCTGATTGCCGAAGTGAAAAAAGCTTCGCCGTCTAAAGGATTGATTAAAGAGCATTTTGTTCCGGAAACGATTGCGGCGGATTATGAAGCGGCTAAAGCCGACGCCCTTTCGGTTCTCACGGATACCCGTTTTTTTCAGGGGAGAAATCAATTTCTGACAGATGTTAAACAAACCGTGTCTCTTCCCGTGCTGAGAAAAGATTTTATTATTGATTCCCTTCAGGTGGAGGAATCGTTCAGGATCGGCGCCGATGCCATTCTGCTGATCGGGGAAGCGCTGGAACCTTCAGAGCTTCATGAGCTTTATCTGGAAGCCCGCGAGAAGGGCATGGACGTTCTCGTTGAAATCCATGATGAAACTGTGCTTGAACGGATTTTACAAGTGTTTCAGCCGGACATTCTCGGCATAAACAACCGGGACTTAAAAACGTTCCGTACTTCTGTTTCGCAAACGGAAAAAATAGCGCAGCTTGTACCGGACGGCTGCCTGCTGGTCAGTGAAAGCGGCATCGGTTCTTTGGCTGACCTGCAATTCGTCAACAAGCACGGGGCGCAGGCTGTATTGGTCGGAGAATCCTTAATGAGAGAGGATTCGCAGCAAAAGGCGATCCGCGGACTGTTCGGGGAGTGACGACATGAAAAAGCCTGAGTTAAAGTACTGCGGAATACGATCGAAGCATGATTATGAACTTGCGGCAGCTTCAGAAGCGGATTATCTGGGATTTATTTTTGCCGCAAGCAAACGGAGAGTAACGCCGGATGAGGTCCGGAAATGGAAAGAGCAGGTCCGGACAGACAAGAAACATGTCGGAGTATTTGTAAATGAAACGATAGAAAACATCGTGCAAATCGCCTCTGATCTGGCACTTGACGCCATCCAGCTTCACGGTGATGAATCGCCTGAGCATGCCCGCCGCCTCCGTCCGCTTGTGCGCTCGGAGATATGGAAAGCGCTCCATCACGGGGAAGGGACGCTTCGTCAGATGGCTCAATTTGCACCTGCTGTCGACGGCTATGTCATTGACTCTTCAGTAAAAGGAATGAGAGGCGGCACGGGAATCGCGTTTTCATGGGCCCGTGTCCCCTTGTACCGAAAGCAGGCTCAAAATGCAAACAAGCGCTGTTTTATCGCGGGCGGCGTTAATCCTGGAACGATTACAGGCTTACTGAGATCGCGTCCGTGCGGTATAGATCTTGCCAGCGGAATTGAAAAAAACGGACAAAAGGATCAAACACTGATCCGGCTTTTAGAAGAAAGGATGAATCACTATGTATCCATATCCAAATGAAATCGGAAGATACGGCGAATTCGGCGGCAAATTTGTCCCTGAAACATTGATGCGGCCCCTTGAGGAAATCGAAACGGCTTTCACAGAATTAAAGAATGATCCTGTTTTCCATGCCGAATATAAAAAACTATTGTTTGATTACTCCGGAAGACCGACCGCATTAACGTTCGCAGACAGGGTGTCAGAGTATTTGGGAGGGGCGAAAATCTATCTGAAAAGAGAAGATTTAAACCATACCGGCTCCCATAAAATTAACAACGCGTTAGGCCAGATTCTGCTTGCCAAAAAGATGGGCAAAACGAAAATCATCGCCGAAACCGGTGCGGGACAGCACGGTGTGGCTGCCGCGACAGCCGCCGCAAAATTCGGTTTTAAGTGTACAGTTTTTATGGGTGAAGAAGACGTTGCGCGCCAGTCGCTGAACGTATTCCGGATGAAACTGCTCGGCGCGGAAGTGGTGCCGGTCACAAGCGGAAACGGCACGCTGAAAGATGCGACGAATGAGGCAATCAGGTATTGGGTCCAGCATTGTGAAGATCATTTCTATCTTATCGGTTCTGTAGTGGGTCCGCACCCATATCCGTATATCGTTCGCGAATTTCAGAAAATCATCGGCGAGGAAGCGAAAGAACAGCTTCGCCGGGTTGAAGGAACGCTCCCGGATATGGTTGTTGCATGTGTCGGCGGCGGAAGCAATGCGATGGGCATTTTTCAGGCCTTTTTAGACGAAGATACTGAGCTGATCGGCGCCGAGGCTGCCGGAAAAGGAATTGATACACCGCTGCATGCGGCAACGATCGCAAAAGGGACGCTCGGGGTGATTCACGGTTCAATGACCTATTTAATACAAGATGAATACGGGCAGATTATCGAACCGTATTCCATTTCAGCAGGCCTTGATTACCCGGGGATCGGCCCTGAGCACGCCTATCTGCATAAAAGCGGCCGTGTAACGTACGAAAGCGTGACAGACGATGAAGCGATTGCCGCGTTACGTCTGCTTTCTGAAACAGAAGGTATTCTTCCGGCTATTGAATCTGCCCACGCTCTGGCAAAAGCGTTTGAAATGGCAAAAGACATGGATAAAGACAAAATCATTCTCGTCAGTTTGTCGGGAAGAGGAGATAAAGATGTTCATACGCTGATGAATGTTTTGGAAAACGGGGTGGAGACACATGTTTAATCTGCGAGATTCTGAAAAATTATTTATCCCTTTTATTACAGCTGGCGATCCGCTTCCTGACATTTCTGTTGAGCTGGCAATATCATTGCAGAATGCAGGCGCTTCTGCCCTTGAAATCGGCGTTCCTTACACAGATCCGCTTGCGGACGGACCCGTCATACAACGGGCTTCAAAACGGGCTCTGGAAAACGGAATGAATATCGTAAAAACCATTGAACTTGGCGGCAAAATGAAAAAAAACGGCGTTCATATTCCAATTATCCTCTTTACGTATTATAATCCTGTGTTACAATTAGAAAAAGAATACTTTTTCGCTTTACTGCGGGAAAACGACATAGACGGTCTGCTTGTACCCGACCTTCCATTAGAGGAAAGCGCCCTTTTGCAAATGACATGCAAAAAGGAGAACATCGCTTATATCTCACTGGTTGCGCCGACAAGTGAAGACCGTTTGAAAATAATTACTGAACAGGCCAGCGGCTTTGTGTATTGTGTATCCTCTTTAGGAGTGACGGGCGTACGCAGCGAATTCGATCCGTCTGTATACTCTTTCATACGTAAGGTGAAAGAATTCAGCTCTGTTCCGGTGGCGGTCGGTTTTGGCATTTCAAACCGCAAACAGGTTGACGGGATGAATGAAATATCTGACGGTGTCGTTGTCGGCAGCGCGCTTGTCAAAAAAGTTGAAGAGCTTAAAACAAAGCTTGTGAATCCCGGAACAAGAGCTGATGCGCTTCTTGAATTTGAAGAATACGCAAAGACGTTCGGACGACTGTACAGTGTAAAATGAGGTGACTGGATTTGCAGATTAAAGAACAGCTGCGGCAGCTGAAACCGTATCAGCCGGGCAAACCAATAGAAGAAGTGAAAATGGAATACGGACTTGAGAAAGTAGTGAAACTCGCTTCTAACGAAAATCCGTTCGGCTGTTCACAGGCCGCTAAAGATGCGCTGCATCAGGAGATTGAGCAGCTTGCGCTGTATCCCGACGGTTACAGTGCCGCTTTGAGAACGCGGCTCAGTGAGCATCTGCAGGTCAGTGAATCTTCTATCATTTTCGGCAACGGCTCTGATGAGCTTGTGCAGATTATCTGCCGTTCTTTATTAAATGATCAGGCAAACACGATTACCGCCGCCCCGACTTTCCCGCAATACAGACACAATGCGGTGATTGAAGGCGCTGAGGTGCGCGAGGTGCCGCTCCGCAGTGACGGCGCTCATGATTTGGACCGGATGCTGGAAGCAATTGACGGCAAGACGAAAGTCATATGGGTATGCAACCCCAATAATCCGACGGGGACATATACTTCTGAGCAAGAGCTAATTGCCTTTTTAAACAGAGTTCCCGAGCATATACTCGTTGTACTTGATGAAGCGTACTACGAGTATGTCACGGCGGAAGATTACCCAGAAAGCATTCCGCTTTTAAAGCAATATGCGAATGTTATGATCCTCCGCACCTTCTCTAAAGCGTACGGACTTGCCGCGCTGCGCGTCGGATACGGCATTGCGGACGAAGCGCTGATCCGCCAGATTGAACCGGCGAGAGAGCCGTTCAATACGAGCAGAATCGGTCAGGCTTCGGCACTGGCAGCGCTTGATGACCAGACATTTATTCAGGAATGCGTCGAGAAAAATCAAGCAGGCCTTAAGCAGTATTATGATTTTGCAGAAACTCACGGATTAACTTGTTATCCTTCACAAACCAACTTTGTGCTCATTGATTTTAACCGCCCGGCGGATGAACTGTTCCAAGCCCTGTTGGAAAAAGGATATATCGTCCGCTCAGGACAGGCGCTCGGATTTCCGACAGCGTTAAGGATTACGGTCGGTACGAAAGAGCAGAATGAGGAAATTCTCACAATTTTAGCTGAAATATTATAAGAGGTGATCAAGCATCACCTCTTTGCTCTATTAAAATAGTTGAAAAAGGAAATGAGTGAAATGAAGGATACTATATTGCTTGCGGGGATCGGGCTGATCGGCGGATCGATCGCATTGGCCATCAAAAAGGAGCATCCGCATAAACGGATTATCGGTGTAGATATTTCGGAAGAACAGCTCACTGCCGCGCTGAAGCTCGGAATTATTGACGAGCGGGCCGGTTCATTTACGGAAGGGGCGCAGCAAGCGTCTGTTGTCATTATCGCCACGCCTGTCGCCCAAACGCTGAAAATGCTCGATGTGCTGGCCGCATCAGACATCACCCATGAACTCCTGATTACGGATGTGGGCAGCACGAAACAGAAAGTCGTCAGCTACGCCGACAAAGTGCTTCCGGCTCACTATCAATTTGTCGGCGGCCATCCGATGGCGGGATCTCATAAATCCGGGGCCGCTGCCGCGAAAGAATTTTTATTCGAAAATGCGTTTTACATTTTAACACCCGGAAAATCAACTTCTAAAGAGTCAGTAATGCATCTGAAGGAACTCTTGAAAGCGGCAAACGCCCACTTTGTGGAGATGACCCCCGAGGAGCATGACGGCGTAACGAGCGTCATCAGCCATTTCCCTCATATCGTTGCTGCAAGCCTCGTACATCAGGCTCATCATGCTGAAGAAGATTATCCGTATTTGAAACGTTTCGCAGCCGGCGGTTTTCGGGACATCACCAGGATCGCCTCAAGCAGTCCGGCGATGTGGAGGGACATACTTCTTCATAACAAAGATAAACTGCTTGACCGCTTCAAAGAATGGAAACGGGAGATTGACACGATCGAATCTTATGTAGAAAATGAAGATGCGGGCAGCCTGTTCGGATATTTTAAAAAAGCGAAAGATTATCGCGACGGTCTGCCGCTCCGTCAAAAAGGAGCGATCCCGTCCTTTTATGACCTTTATGTCGATGTTCCCGATCATCCGGGGGTCATTTCGGAAATTACGGCGATATTGGCAGAAGAAAAAATCAGTATTACCAACATCCGCATTATCGAAACAAGAGAAGATATTAACGGAATTCTCAGAATCAGTTTCCAGACTGATGATGACCGGAAACGCGCGGAAACCTGCATTCAATCCCGCGCCAAATATGACACATTTTACGCTGACTGAGGTGGAAAACATTGAAAAGAGAAAAAGTGACGTCTTTAAACGGTGAAATTCATATTCCGGGGGATAAATCCATCTCCCACCGTTCTGTTATGTTCGGAGCGCTTGCGGAAGGAACGACAACGGTAAAAAACTTTTTGCCTGGAGCCGATTGTCTGAGCACCATTGCCTGCTTCAAAAAAATGGGTGTCTCCATTGAACAAAACGGAAGTGATGTAACGATATACGGGAAGGGCATTGACGCACTTTGTGAGCCTGACAGCCTTCTTGATGTCGGAAATTCCGGCACGACCATCCGCCTGATGCTCGGCATTTTAGCCGGACGCCCATTTCACAGTACGGTAGCGGGCGACGAAAGTATTGCAAAGCGCCCGATGAAGAGGGTGACGGAGCCTTTAAAACAGATGGGAGCCGCGATTGACGGAAGAGCGGACGGAGGATTTACGCCTTTATCCGTAAGAGGCGGACAATTGAAAGGCATTGATTACGTCTCCCCTGTTGCAAGCGCGCAGATCAAATCCGCCGTGCTGCTTGCCGGATTGCAGGCTGAAGGGACGACGACCGTCACTGAGCCTCATAAATCAAGAGACCATACGGAACGGATGCTGAACGCTTTTGGCGCCGAGCTTGCGGAAACGGAGACGAGCGCTTCCGTAACGGGCGGTCAGAAGCTCCGGGGAGTTGATATTTTCGTGCCCGGCGATATTTCTTCAGCGGCCTTTTTCCTCGCGGCAGGCGCTGTCGTTCCCGGAAGCCGGATTGTGCTGAAAAACGTCGGCCTGAACCCGACACGCACGGGAATGATTGATGTCTTAAAGCAAATGGGGGCTTCACTTGAAGTGATTCCTTCAGAAGCGGACAGCGCGGAGCCTTACGGAGACCTGGTTATTGAAACTTCAGATCTGAAAGCGGCAGAAATCGGCGGAGAAATCATTCCCCGTTTAATTGACGAGATCCCGATTATCGCCCTTTTGGCAACGCAGGCTGAAGGCACAACTGTCATTAAAGACGCTGCGGAGCTGAAGGTGAAGGAAACGAACCGGATCGACACCGTCGTATCAGAGCTCCGGAAAATCGGCGCAGACATTGAACCGACTGAAGACGGCATGAAAATACACGGCAAAAAAACGCTTGCGGGCGGAGCCGATGTGTCAAGCCACGGCGACCACCGCATCGGCATGATGCTCGGTATCGCTTCATGCCTGACAGAAGAGCCGATTGACATCCGTGATACTGAGGCGATCCACGTCTCATATCCGACATTTTTTGAGCATTTAGATCAATTAGCCAAAAAAGCCTGAAGACGATTCTTCGGGCTTTTTTCTTCATGTGTCATAAAATCTTGGGCTTTGACATAGCTTGTCTTAAACAGAAAATAACAGAAAGGGGGAATGCGTTTTCGTTACAGAAACAGCCGGAACAAATTGCGCTGTCTGCGTATAAAGATGCCGTCCCCTTTTTTGCCGTTTTCCTCTTAACTATTTTCTGATAAACTATAATGCCGGGTGAAGCATCTTATTTGCGGGCAGGCCCTGTCTGAATTATGATAAGAATAACCCGAATAAAAACCCTTTTCATTGGTTGATGAGGTATAGGAAAAGAAAGGACCGGTCTGATTTGAATACATTGATTCAAGAAGCCATAAAATTAGTTGAAGCAGGTGAAACCGAAAAGGGACTCAAAGCGCTTTCAAAAGCTGAAACAGAGCTTCATGACGAAGACAAAGCCATTGCAGCCCAGCTCTACTATGAATGGGGAAACGCCGAAAAAGCGTTAGCGCTGATCAGTGATCTGCATGACCTTTATCCGGATGAGTCTGAGCTGACGAATTTTTACGCCGAATTGTTAATAGATATTGATGAAGAAGAAAAAGCTCTTGAGGTGCTGGAGACGATTTCTCCGGAAGACCCGTCTTACGCGGAAAGCCTTCTTTTAATGGCTGATCTGTATCAGATGCAGGGCTTATTTGAAGTAAGTGAGCAAAAGCTGTTACAGGCGAAAGCGATGTTACAAGATGAACCTGTTATTGATTTCGCTCTGGGGGAATTATACTTCACTCAGGGATCATACGCAAAAGCCGTTCCTTACTATGAAGAGACGGCAAAAGAACGGCACGAAATCGGCGGCGTAAATGTTCATCAGAGGCTGGCTGAGTCATTGAGCGCGGCGGGTGAATTTGAGGAAGCGATTTCATGGTATGAAAAAGCGGTGGCAGAACATACAGAACCGAATACGATTTTCGGGTACGGGTTCACAGCCTATCAGGCGGGAATGGTCAAAACAGCCATCAAGCAGCTGTCTGATTTAAAAGGGCTTGATCCTTCCTATTCATCGCTTTATATGCCGCTTGCAAAAAGCTACGAGGCAGAAGGCATGTATGAAGATGCATTAAAAACCGCTAAAGAAGGTATTACTTACGATGAATACAATAAAGAGCTTTTTCTCTATGCGGCGAAAATGGCGTTAAAGCTCGGCAACGAAGAGGAAGGCAAAAAGCTTCTTCAGGAAGCGCTGGCGCTCGATCCGGGTTACGTGGAAGCGCTCCATACGCTTTTAGCCGTCTATCATAAAGAAGAAAGCTTTGAAGAGATTATTGATCTGATTCAGGAAGTCCGCGGCTACGGAGAAGAAGATCCGAAATACAATTGGTATTTGGCGGGTGCTTATACAGGCCTTGAGCAATACGCTGAAGCGAAAAAAAGCTTCGAAGCTGCGTATCTCCATTATCAGGATGATCGGGATTTCTTATATGAATACGCTCACTTCTTATTGGAAGAGGGTCTCCAGAAAGAAGCGCTGCCGCTTTTAAAACAGGTGCTTTCAATGGATGGAACAAACGAAGAGCTTGAAGAAACAATCTTACGGATAGAGGATGAATTTTTAAGATAAGCAGGATTTTGGACCATGCTTGCTGAATGTATAAGTGATGTCAGATTATACGATCGATAGAGGAGGGAATTACATGCAGACCCCTGTTTCTGTCAATGAAAAAAAGGATTTTATCCGTTGGTTTTTAAATCATTATCAGCTTAAACGCCGGGAGTGCGTCTGGATTTTAAATTATTTAATGAGTCATGATTCATTAATGGAAAAAGTCCATTTTGTAGAACAAGCTGAATTTTGCCCGCGAGGCATTATCATGTCTACTCATTGCGTTGATGAGGTGCCGTTTAGGTTTTACAAAGAAAATGTCATGACCACGGACGCGGAAAAATCTTTTCACGACATCCGGTTAAATAAACAGCAGGATTTATTTATCCAGCTGAATTTCCGTTCGGCCTACAGCTCACCGGAATATGCCGCTGTTCTTGAATCAAATCCGCATCTGCCGAAAGACCTGTTTGAAAATAAACAGGATCAGGGGATGGCTGAAAAAATATTAGAACATGCCATTTCCACTTTCCAGCGGGAAAAGCTGCTTAAAGATATCGACGAGGCGCTGGACCGCCACGACAAAGAAACATTTGAAAAGCTTTCCCGCCAATTGAATCAGCTCACATAAATGACAGCCTTGCAGAATATGCAAGGCTTGTTGCGTAAAGAGGAGGAACGAGACATGAGATGGAGGGCCGCTGATGCCGATGCCTATTTACAATCTGCGGATTACATTGATACCGCTGTCATTCCGTTAATTTCCATAACGTCTTCGGGAGGCTTAAAAGAGGCCGTTGAACAGGGGGAAAGCACTCAATTGCTTTCTGAAGAGCTTGAGCGCCAATTGAAGGGACGGGTATATTTATTCCCCTCTTATACATATGTTGATATAGACCAATCACAAATCGCCCTGCTTCAAAAACTCAAAGAAGAGGTGATGACCAACTTCCGGCACGCCTTGTTCCTGACGGCAGACGAAAAATGGAAGGATTCTGAAATAGGGTCTGATGTCATATACATACCTGCCGTTCCGTTTGAACATATGAAAGACTCTTTAAAGAGAAAAATAGCGGATGACAAGTGCGGAGAAATTTTGAACGTTTTGTTACAGAAGTGGAACAATTCTTAAAAACTCCATACATCCCGCAAAACACCCGTTTTGCCTCTGTTGACCTTGCTGAAAGATTCATATATTATGAGGGTGTCAAATCTCTGAATTATTTTCTATTTTAGTTAATTTTTGGTCAATCTTTAGGGGGGGAAGAGATGGGCGGAAAACAAGATATATCGAGAAGACAATTTTTAAACTATGCGCTCACCGGCGTGGGGGGATTTATGGCCGCCAGTGCGCTTATGCCCATGGTCCGTTTTGCGCTGGACCCGGTATTAAAACCGACGGGAGATCAAAAAATGGTGCAGGTTGTCAGTGTGGATGAGCTGACGAAGGAGCCGAAGCGGTTTGACTTTAAAATTCATCAAGTCGACGCCTGGTACGAATCGGAAGAATCCAGGTCAGCCTGGGTTTACAAGCATGGGGATGAAATTATAGCGCTTTCTCCGATCTGTAAACATTTGGGCTGCACCGTAAACTGGAACAATGATCCTAAAAATCCGAACAAGTTCTTTTGTCCCTGCCATTACGGGCTGTATGAAAAAGACGGCACGAACGTTCCGGGCACGCCGCCGCTCGCGCCTCTTGACCGTTATGAGCAAAAAGTAAAGGACGGCTTTTTGTATCTTGGAAAAGCAAAGCCTAGGGGGGAAGGGTGACATGCTGAATAAAATTTATGACTGGGTGGATGAACGTCTCGATATTACGCCGATGTGGCGGGATATCGCCGACCATGAAGTGCCGGAACATGTAAATCCCGCTCACCATTTCTCGGCTTTTGTCTATTGTTTCGGCGGTTTGACGTTTTTTGTAACCGTTATCCAAGTGCTGTCCGGGATGTTTTTAACGATGTATTATGTGCCGGATATAAAAAACGCGTGGGAATCTGTGTATTATTTGCAGAATGAAGTCGCTTTCGGGCAGATTGTAAGAGGTATGCACCATTGGGGCGCAAGTTTAGTCATTGTGATGATGTTTTTACATACGCTGCGGGTTTTCTTTCAGGGAGCTTATAAAAAGCCTCGGGAATTGAACTGGATCGTCGGTGTTCTGATCTTTTTTGTGATGCTCGGTCTCGGTTTTACAGGGTATCTGCTTCCATGGGATATGAAGGCGCTGTTTGCGACAAAGGTAGGTCTTCAGATTGCGGAGGCGACGCCATTGATCGGAGCGCAGGTGAAAACTCTTCTTGCCGGCCACCACGATATTGTCGGCGCCCAAACGCTGACGAGATTTTTTGCGATTCACGTATTTTTTCTCCCTGCCGCTTTGTTTGCGCTCATGGGCGCCCACTTTGTCATGATCCGCAAGCAGGGAATTTCAGGACCGCTTTAATCAAATCTGATATAAAAGGGAGGGGATGACATGCACCGGGGGAAAGGAATGAAGTTTGTAGGAGATTCAAGGATACCGGCTGAAAAAAAACCGAATATACCGAAAGACTATTCAGAGTATCCTGGAAAGACAGAGGCGTTTTGGCCGAACTTCCTGCTGAAAGAATGGATGGTCGGGGCCGTTTTCCTCGTCGGATTTCTCGTTTTAACGATTGTGCACGAGCCGCCTTTGGAACGGGTGGCGGACCCGACGGATACAGGGTATATTCCGCTGCCGGATTGGTATTTTCTATTTTTATACCAGCTATTAAAATATGAATATGCCGCAGGGAGCTACACCGTTATCGGCGCGATGATTATACCGGGTCTTGCCTTCGGATCGCTGCTTTTGGCTCCGTTTCTCGACAGGGGGTCTGAAAGAAGGCCGTGGAAGCGTCCGGTTGCGGTCGGCATGATGCTTTTGGCGCTTTGCGCTACGGTCTTTTTAACGTGGCAGTCAGTCGCGACGCATGACTGGGCGAAGGCGGAGGAGCAAGGGAAAATCAAAAAAGAAGCCGCCATTGATACTGAATCAGACGGTTATAAGGTATTTAAAGAACAAGGCTGTATTTCCTGTCACGGGGATAATCTTCAAGGCGGAAGCGCCGGACCGTCCCTGGTCGATAACGGGCTGAGCCCGGAAGAAATTAAAAAAATCGCCGTCAAAGGGAAAGGGCAGATGCCAGCCGGTATTTTTAAAGGAAATGACAAACAGCTTGATCAGCTGGCGAAGTTCATTTCTGAAACGACAGCGAAATAACGTATTGTGAAGTAGACAATAGCAGGATATACTTTTATGAAAAGAGCTGACCGGATGTCAGCTTTTTTTGCATGATACATACTTTTTACGGACTGAGAGTTGATGGTATGAGGTGGATTTCTTATCTTTTAGGGTTGCGCGGCATGCTTCTGCTTGTTCTTGCCGTTAATTTTATCGGTACGGTGTACGGCTATTATTGGTATGTGCCGCAGCTTGCGGACACGCCGTTCCGATTTCTGATATTTGTGCCTGACAGCCCGACGGCGACGTTTTTCTTCCTGTTCGTGCTTCTGGCATTTCTCATGGGAAGAAACGCGCCGCTGTTTGAAGCGCTGGCTCTTGTAACCCTTGTAAAATACGGACTGTGGGCGGTCGGAATGAATGTCTTTGTGCTGGTCAAAATGGGGCAGATGCCTTGGGAAGGGTACATGCTGATTGCTTCACATTTTGCCATGGCCGTTCAAGGCGTTTTATACAGCCCGTATTTTCGGTTCCGGTTATGGCATCTTGCCGTCGCCGCTGTTTGGACGCTTCATAATGATGTCATTGATTATCTTTTCGGCATGATGCCCCGCTACTCAATGCTCAATGACTATATGCAAGTAATCGGCTATGCTACATTCTGGCTGAGCATATTTTCACTCGGCCTTGCATACTATTTGGTGATTTCCAAAAGACGGATAAAGCTTGACTTACACTGATAGAATCTTGGTCTAACCTTGTCCCGCTCCTCATATTCTGTAAAGAGAAGGAGTGGGAGGGACCTCTATGAAACGAAAGCTGACGATCTGTCTTTTACTTGCTCTTATGTGTTTCATCACAACTGCCAAAGCTGAAGATGAGGGCGGTCTCAAGGAACTGAACGACCTTTCGGATACCGTTTTCCAGATGACGCGGCATTCGCAGTATGATGAGGCTCTGCAAGTGCTTGGCTACTTTAAGAAAAAAATGACACACGTAAACTCACTGAGCGGCGCCGAAGTCAGGCAGGTGACTCTGGGTTTCAATGATTTAGTGCGCGTTCTGAAACAGGCAGACGCCTCAGATACCGAAAAAATCCGGGCTGCCGCCCAGTTCAGGTTGGTAATGGATGCGATGGAAGACCACTCCGATCCGCTGTGGGGTTCGCTTGAAAGACCGATTATGGCGACATTCAGCGCCTTAAAAGAAGATGTCAGCGGAAACGGAAGTGAAAATTTCAATGAAAAGTGGAATGAATTTATATCATTATATGATTTAATTTATCCCAGCCTGACAATGGATGTGTCGGCCGGCCAGCTTGATACGGTGGCGAAACATATCGAGGTGATTGAGCAGGACGGGTTTCAGCAGATGACAAAAGGAACAAAGCTTGAGCGTCTGACGCTCCTGCAGCAGGATTTAAAGCGGGTTTTTGACAAGGTGGAGCGGGATGACGCTGACCCTTCGCTGCTCTGGGTCATTCTGACAACAGGCGGTATCATTATTACTGCGCTGACATATGTCGGCTACCGAAAATACAGAGCGGAAAAAAAGAAAGAGAAAAAGCGTGAGTATCCTAAGTCTAAATAAACAGAAATTGCTGTAAAGGAGCTAAGTCAGTGAAAAAACTCATCCAGCAATTGGCTTCAAAACACCTCCCGCAGCCGATCAGAGGCAGAAAAGGGGCGACTGACGAAGGACCGCGAAACCTCGCGCGTGACTTCCAGAATCCTGACATGCTCGTTCCGCCCTCAACGGATGCAGGAACGGTTCAAAACTTGAAATTCTCATTTTCTGATACGCATATGAGGCTTGAAGACGGCGGATGGTCCAGAGAGGTGACGGTCAGGGAACTGCCGGTATCCAAAAACATCGCGGCGGTGAACGAAACCGGGAGCTGTGCGGGAGCTTCATTGGCATAAAGAAGCCGAATGGGGATATGTGATTAACGGAGAAGTCCGTTTAACTGCGGTTGATCAAAATGGGCGGAATTTTATTGATAACGTAAGTGAAGGGGATCTGTGGTATTTTCCTTCCGGCATTCCTCATTCCATTCAAGGGATGGAACGGGGCAGTGAGTTTTTGCTTGTCTTTGATGACGGCTCTTTTTCAGAAAACAGCACCTTTTCAGTAACGGACTGGTTTGCCCATACCCCGCGCAGCGTGCTGGAGGCGAACTTCGGTGTTCCCGGATATGACTTGGCCTACATTCACAAGAAAGAGCGTTACATGTTTCAGCTGGAACCGCCTCCCCCGATTGAACAGTCAGCAGTTTCTTCCCCGGAAGGCACCGTTTTGGAGCCGTTCAGCTACAAGCTTTCCCGGCAGGAGCCTCTTGTTACCAGCGGGGGAAGAGTAAAGATTGTCGATTCAAAAACGTTTAAGGTGTCAAAAACGATTGCCGCAGCTCTTGTGGAAGTCGAACCCGGAGGCATGAGAGAATTGCATTGGCATCCGAATACGGACGAGTGGCAGTATTATCTTTCAGGAGAAGCGAAAATGACGGTGTTTGCGGCGGAGGGAAGAGCGCGGACATTTAACTATCAAGCGGGTGACGTAGGATATGTTCCTTTTGCAATGGGACATTATGTTCAGAATACCGGTGACACCGTGCTTCGATTTCTGGAAATCTTCAAAAGCGACCGTTTCGAAGACGTCTCTTTAAACCAATGGCTGGCACTGACGCCGCAGCGCTTCGTCGAGCAGACGCTCAATGTCAGTCCGGCATTCGCCCGCCGATTGAAAAAGAAAAAATCACCGGTTGTCAAATGGAAACACGAACAGTAAAGGCGGCAAAAGCCGCCTTTTTATTATCGTCTGATCGGATTTTTATTTTCATCAAGCGTAAATCCTTCGCCGAGCACATCATGGACGTCGCTTACTGCAACAAAGGCGTGCGGGTCAACGGAAGTGATGACGCTTTTCAAAAGCACAATTTCGTTTTTCGGAACGACGCAGTAAAGAACGTCCCTGTCTTCTTTTGTATATGATCCCTGTCCTTTTAAAACGGTGACGCCGCGCTCCATCTCTTCAATGATTTTTTGCTGAATCAAATCGTTTTTCGAAGAAATAATCGTTGCCCCTTTTGCGGCATAACCGCCTTCCTGTATAAAATCAATCAATCTCGCAGCGACAAAAACGGCTACAAGCGTGTACATCGCTTCCTTATAAGAAAGATACGTAAACAAAGAAAGCAGAATGACACAGGCGTCAAAGGCAAACATCGTCCGGCCCATCGGGATTCCGAAAAATTTGTTGATCAGCCTGGCGATGATATCGACCCCGCCCGTCGTGCCGCCGTATTTAAAAATTATGCCGAGACCCGCGCCGATAAATACACCGGCGAACAAGGCGGCCAGCGCTAAATCATGCGACAGCGGCATATGAATTTCGTAGCGCTGAAAAACACTCAGAAAAACGGAAAGAGAGACGGTGCCGATCAGGGTATAGACAAACATCGTCCGGCCGAGCATGCGCCAGCCGATGAAAAAGATAGGAATGTTCAATACCAGGTTGGAAATAGAAGGGCTGATGTGGAATAACGCATATAAAAGCAGCGTAATGCCGGTAAATCCGCCTTCCGCCAAATTGTTCTGCATATTAAAGTGAACCAGTCCGAATGAAAAAACAGCGGCGCCGATTAAAATAAAGCAAATGTTTTTGATTCTGATTTCTCCAAGCATTGCATCAAACCCCTTTTCCTTCCATAAGATTGCGTAAATATTATAGTGGATACAAAAGAAAACAGCAAACTGCCGTTTTTAACATTTGTCAAATGTACTTGAATTAGCTAACATGGAAGAGATGACAGGAGGTATTCGCACAGTGAGTGACAAAACGATGAAAGACTTACAAGCTGAGGTCGATGAATATATCGGCCAATTCAAAGAAGGCTATTTCAGCCCGCTTGCCATGATGGCCCGTCTCACGGAAGAACTGGGCGAACTTGCAAGAGAAGTCAACCATTATTATGGGGAAAAGCCGAAGAAAACGACGGAAAATGAGAAAAGCATGGAAGAGGAAATGGGCGATGTGCTGTTCGTCCTGATCTGCCTCGCCAACTCCCTTGATATTTCATTGGAGGAAGCTCATAACCGCGTCATGCATAAATTTAATACACGTGATAAAGACCGCTGGACTAGAAAAGAAGAAGGAAAGTAGGAGAAACCATGTCAAATGAAACCATTAAAGTCGTCATTGCCGGACCGAGAGGCAGAATGGGCCAGGAGGCCGTAAAACTTGCCATCCGCACGCCTCATTTTGAGCTTGTCGGCGCCATTGACCATACATACGATCAGCAAACATTGCGGGAAGTGATGTCAGCTGATTCAGACGCTCTTATTTATACGGATATCCGCGCATGTTTCCAACAAACAAAACCGGATGTGCTGATCGATTTGACAACGCCTGAAATCGGCAAAAAACATACGAAAGCCGCTCTTGAACACGGCGTCCGCCCCGTTGTGGGAACGACCGGATTTTCTGAAGCCGATTTAGAGGAACTTCAAGCCTTGACTGAAGAAAAAGGAATCGGCGCCATCATCGCTCCGAACTTTGCATTGGGCGCGGTGCTGATGATGAAGTTCTCACAAATGGCCGCCAACTATTTTGAAGATGTAGAAATCATTGAGCTTCATCATGATCAAAAGCTGGATGCCCCGAGCGGAACGGCGCTGAAAACAGCGGAAATGATCTCAAGCGTCCGTACAGAAAAGCAGCAGGGCCATCCTGATGAAAAAGAAATTCTGCCGGGCGCCCGCGGTGCTGAATTAAACGGCATCCGCCTTCACAGCGTGCGTCTTCCGGGCCTTATCGCTCACCAGGAAGTCATGTTCGGCATGGACGGCCAGACGCTGAAACTGCGCCATGACTCCTATAACCGGGCTTCCTTTATGTCAGGAGTGAAGCTGTCAGTGGAGCAAGTGATGAAAATCGACCAGCTTGTATACGGACTCGAAAATATTATCGACTGAATCGGCAAGGGGGAGAACATCAAATGAAAATCGCTTTGATTGCTCACGATAAAAAAAAGCAGGATATGGTTCAGTTTACGACCGCATATAAAGATATACTGAGCCATCATGAGTTATACGCGACAGGTACGACAGGCCTGAAAATCCAGGAAGCGACCGGATTGTCTGTTGAACGTTTTCAATCCGGCCCGCTCGGCGGAGATCAGCAAATCGGCGCATTGATTGCGGCAAATGCCCTGGATCTCGTCATTTTTCTGCGCGATCCATTAACTGCGCAGCCTCACGAACCGGATGTCTCGGCGCTGATCCGGCTGTGTGACGTATACGCGATCCCGCTCGCCACAAATATGGGAACAGCGGAAATCCTCGTCCGGACGCTGGACGGCGGGGCATTTGATTTCCGCAATCTTGTGCGCGGAGGAGAGCCGAATGTCTGAACACGTTGATATTCTGGCGTTCGGCGCCCATAGTGATGATGTCGAGATCGGTATGGGCGGCACGATCGCAAAATTTACGGCTCAAGGAAAAACCGCGGTGATATGCGATTTGACCGAGGCCGAACTATCATCTAACGGAACGGTAGGGATAAGAAAAGAAGAAGCGGCAAAGGCGGCCCGAATTCTCGGCGTAAAAGAGAGAATCCAGCTTACGCTTCCCGACCGCGGGCTTTTGAAAAGTGAGGACGGCATCCGCCGGATTGTCAGTGTCATCAGAGCCTGCCGGCCGAAAACCGTTTTCATGCCTTATCCGAAAGACCGCCATCCTGACCACGGAAATGCGGCGGCTTTGGTCGAAGAAGCGGTGTTCTCGGCGGGAATTCATAAATACAGAGATCACCAGGAACTGCCGGCTCATAAGGCTCAGCGCGTATACTATTATATGATCAACGGGTTTCACCGTCCGGACTTTGTAATCGACATAACGGAAACCATCGATTTGAAAAAAGAAAGCCTGCACGCCTATGAAAGCCAGTTTATTCCTACGGCGCAGTCAGTGAATACACCGCTGACCAACGGTTATATCGAAATGGTGGAAGCACGGGAAAGACTGTATGGCAAAGAAGCCGGGACGGGGTATGCCGAAGGCTTCTTTTCAAAACAGCTTCCCGTTTTGAATGATGATGTTTTTGGGGGCGGACAATGAGACCATTAAAAATAGGGATTACATGCTACCCGAGTGTCGGAGGCTCGGGTATTATTGCGACGGAACTCGGCAAGCTGCTTGCGGAAAAAGGGCACCAGGTTCATTTCATCACATCAAGCATCCCGTTCAGATTAAATACATATCATCCGAATATTCATTTTCATGAGGTGGAAGTCAACCAATACGCGGTATTTAAATATCCGCCTTATGACCTTACGCTGGCGAGCAAAATCGCCGAGGTTGCCGCGAGGGAACATCTTGATATCATCCACGCGCATTATGCGCTGCCGCATGCGGTATGCGCTTATCTCGCCAAACAGATGCTCAAGCGCGACATCGGCATCGTGACGACGCTTCACGGTACGGACATCACCGTTTTAGGATATGATCCGTCATTAAAAGATTTAATCCGTTTTGCCATCGAAGCGTCCGACAGAGTGACGGCGGTATCAACCGCGCTTGCCGGAGAAACATATGACTTAATCAAGCCGGATAAAAAAATTGAGACCATCTACAACTTTATTGATGAACGTGTTTATCTTAAGAAAAATACAGAGAGTATAAAAGAGAAACATGGCATTTTGCCGGATGAAAAGGTCGTCATCCATGTTTCGAACTTCAGAAAAGTAAAACGTGTTAAAGATGTCATCCGTGTTTTCCGTAATATCGCAGCCAAAACAAAGGCGAAGCTCCTGCTTGTCGGCGACGGGCCGGAAAAGTGCGTCGCTTGGCAGCTTGTCGAAAAATACGGACTGCAGGATCAAGTGCTGCTCCTCGGAAATCAGGACAGGGTGGAAGAGCTGTATTCCATCAGCGACCTTAAGCTTCTTCTGTCTGAAAAGGAAAGTTTCGGACTCGTCCTCCTTGAGGCGATGGCCTGCGGCGTACCGTGCATCGGAACAAATATCGGCGGAATCCCGGAAGTGATTAAAGATCAAGTAAGTGGTTTTCTGGTAGAAGTCGGCGATATTCAGGCGGCATCAGAAAAAGCGCTTGCCGTTTTAGAAGATAAACAGCTCAGCAAACGATTGACTGATCATGCGCTGAAAATGGTGGAGACCGCCTTTTCTTCGCAAAGAATCGTCAGTCAGTATGAACGGATTTATGACGAATTGGCAGGACCGGAGTGATCTTATGGAACAGGAATTTGTCAAAGCCCTCCCCATCCTTCATCATCTGATGAAGGCGGGCCATCAGGCGTACTTTGTCGGGGGAGCCGTCAGAGACAGCTATATGAAACGAAAAATAGGTGATGTGGACATCGCAACCAGCGCTTCGCCGAATGAGGTGGAGCGTCTCTTTAAGCGGACTGTCGATGTAGGAAAAGAGCACGGCACCGTCATCGTCTTGTGGGAAGATGAAACCTATGAAGTCACCACTTTTCGTGCCGAATCAGAATATAAGGACTACCGGCGACCTGAAGCTGTGCGGTTCATTACTTCTTTATCAGAAGACTTAAAGCGGAGAGACTTAACGATTAATGCGATGGCGATGTCTGCCGAAGGAGAGCTGCTTGATTATTTCGGAGGCGCACATGATATCGGACAAAAGCTGATCCGAACGGTGGGTAACCCTGAAGACCGTTTTCGGGAAGACGCTCTGCGGATGATGAGAGCCGTCCGCTTTATGAGTCAGCTCGGCTTTCTGTTAGAAAAAGAAACAAGAGAGGCCATCATGAAAGACAGGGAGCTTTTGGCACATGTATCAGTAGAACGAAAGACCGTCGAGTTTGAAAAGCTGCTGCAGGGCGTTTCCTCACAAGAAGCGATTCAAACGATGGTGCAAACAGGTCTGATACAAGAGCTGCCCGGTCTTTCCGGTTATGAGCAGCAAATGCTTGAAGCAAGCGGATTTCCGTTTTCTTCTTTAGATGAACGCGAAGAACGCTGGGCAGCGCTGTTATTGCTTCTCGGTCTTTGTCCGAAAAGCGCCGAGGCGTTTTTAAAACAATGGAAACTGCCGGGAAAAGTCATAAAAAAAGCGGTGCAAATCATAAGCGTTTATCCGGTGCAGCTGGAAGCGGAAGCGATGTACCGGGCGGGAGAGGCGCTGTTTTCAGCCGTTAAAATCGGGATGCTGAAAAAGCATAAGACGATTGATGAACAAAAGCTGAAAGAGGTTCAGAGCCTGTATGAGCAGCTGCCGATCAAAAGTCTTCGAGACCTCGACATTTCAGGCGCTGATCTGATGGAGCTCAGAAACCGCCGCGCGGGTAAATGGGTGGCCGAAGAACTTCGCCGGATCGAAGAAGCGGTATTGGCAGGGAAGCTCCCTAACCGAAAACATGACATAAAGGAGTGGCTCGCATCATGGGATCAACATTAAGAACCCGATTAATTGATTTATTTTCTGAGGCGGGTGACGGCTTTATCTCCGGGCAGAAAATAAGTGACGCGCTCGGCTGCTCGAGAACCGCCGTTTGGAAACATATAGAGGAGCTCCGCAAAGAGGGCTATGAGGTTGAGGCGGTCAGACGAAAAGGGTACAGGCTCATTAAAAAACCGGGGAAACTCAGTGAATCCGAAATCCGTTTCGGGCTGAAAACAGAGGTTTTGGGCAAACAGCTTCATTACCGGGACGTCCTGCCATCCACCCAAAAAACCGCTCATGAACTTGCCAATGACGGCGCGCCGGAAGGAACGCTCGTAGTCGCCGATAAACAAACGGCAGGCAGAGGAAGAATGGCCAGAGTATGGCATTCACAGGAGGGAAACGGGATTTGGATGAGCCTCATTCTGAGACCCGACGTTCCTTTGCAAAAAACGCCGCAGCTCACCCTGTTATCTGCCGTTGCGGTCGTACAGGCCATCGAGGCTTTTACAGGCGTACAGCCCGCCATTAAATGGCCGAATGATTTAATGATTCACGGCAAAAAAGCCGTCGGGATTTTAACTGAGCTGCAGGCGGAAGAAGACCGTGTCCGTTCGGTTATTCTCGGGATCGGCATCAACGTGAACCAGCAGGAAACCGATTTTCCCGGCGAGCTTCAGG
Source organism: Bacillus sp. LR--39 (assembly GCF_053613335.1). Classification (NCBI taxonomy): domain Bacteria; kingdom Bacillati; phylum Bacillota; class Bacilli; order Caryophanales; family Bacillaceae; genus Bacillus; species Bacillus sp. LR--39. Next base: position 752,129 of record NZ_JBSIOT010000001.1, read on the forward strand.
ACATTGCGACGAGCCTCAGGATGGAAGCCGGCGAAAAAATTGACAGAGCGGGTCTGATACAAGAGATTTTGCTGACTTTTGAAAAACGCTATCAGGATTATTTGAACCACGGCTTTACACCGATCAAGCTGCTATGGGAAAGCTATGCGGTCGGACTGGGGAACGAGCTCAGAGCGAGAACGCTGCAAGGGACGTTTTACGGGAAATCGCTCGGCATTGATGATGAGGGAGTTCTTCTCTTGGAAACGAAAGACGGTATAAAGAAGATATATTCTGCCGATATTGAGCTCAATTAATCTTAGTTGGTACAAGCCTCGTGAATTTGGTATACTTCCTATGGGCAGTATCATAATGAACTGCACCTGATCAGCAGAACAGAGATTACGAAAAGTCTGCCTTGATCCAAAAAAGGACTGGGACAGAGGGATGACATTCGCCGAACGTTAAACAAGTGGGGATCCTTCTTATTTTACAGAAGGCTTTTTTGCTTGCGAAAAATTGGCGGCTCATCTCCTCACCGTTTAGAGGAGGAGAAACAGAATGAAAACAAAACTGGATTTCATGAAAATGAAGGAAAACGGAGAGCCGATCGTGATGCTGACCGCTTACGATTATCCGCAGGCAAAGCTTGCGGAACAGGCGGGAGTCGACATGATTTTAGTCGGGGATTCGCTCGGAATGGTCGTGCTCGGACTCGATTCAACAGTCGGCGTAACGGTCAGTGACATGATTCACCATACAAAAGCGGTAAAACGCGGTGCGAAAAATACGTTTATCGTAACTGACATGCCGTTTATGTCTTACCACCTTTCAAAAGAGGATACATTGAAAAACGCCGCGGCCATAATTCAGGAAAGCGGCGCGGACGCGTTAAAGCTTGAAGGCGGAGACGGCGTTTTCGAATCCATCCGCGCGCTGACTCTCGGCGGAATTCCCGTCGTCAGCCATTTAGGCCTCACACCGCAGTCTGTCGGCGTATTAGGCGGATATAAAGTGCAGGGGAAAGATGAGCAAAGCGCGAAAAAGCTCATTGAAGACAGCATCAAATGCGAACAGGCGGGAGCAATGATGCTCGTGCTTGAATGCGTGCCTGCTGAACTGACTGCTAAAATAAAAGAAGAAGTATCCATTCCCGTCATCGGAATCGGAGCCGGTTCAAAAGCGGACGGCCAAGTCCTTGTCTATCATGACGTCGTCGGCCACGGCGTGGACAGAACACCGAAGTTCGTGAAGCAATACGCCAAAATCGACGGCACGATTGAGTCGGCCCTCAGCGATTACGTCCGTGATGTGAAAGAACGGGTTTTCCCGGAAGAAAAGCATTCCTTTCAGATAAACCAAACTGTGCTGCAAGGCTTGTACGGAGGAAAGTAAGCGATGAAACAACTGACAGAAACTCAACAGCTGAAAGAATTGATTGCACAATACCGCTCAGAAGGCCGGACGATCGGATTCGTCCCGACAATGGGTTTTCTTCATGAAGGACATCTGACGCTGGTTGAAAAAGCAAGCAAAGAAAACGATATTGTCGTGATGAGCATCTTTGTCAATCCGACTCAATTCGGACCGGGCGAGGATTACGAGGCATATCCGCGAGATTTAAAGCGCGATGCCCGGCTTGCAGAACAGGCGGGGGCAGATGTTTTGTTTGCGCCGTCTCCAAGTGATATGTATAAAGGCGAGCAAAATGTTGCCGTGCAAGTGAAAAGGAGAACTGACGTGTTGTGCGGCGCCTCCCGCGTCGGCCATTTTGACGGAGTGGCCACTGTGCTGACGAAGTTTTTCAATCTCGTTAAACCGACCCGCGCTTACTTCGGCCTGAAAGATGCCCAGCAGGCAGCGGTTGTGGACGGATTGATTGAGGATTTCTTTATGGATATCGAATTGGTTGCAGTGGACACGGTCAGAGAAGAAGACGGACTTGCCAAAAGCTCTCGCAACGTCTATCTGACTGAGCAGGAACGCAAAGAAGCGCCGATGATCTATAAAGCATTGCAGCAAGGTGCCGAACTGATCAGAGACGGTGAAAGAAATCCGGAAACCGTTATAAAAACCGTCACCGATATCATCGAAAACACAAGCGGCGTCATTGATTATGCCGAACTGTACGCTTATCCGGAGCTGACTCCGCTTAAAACATTAAACGGCAAGGTCATTCTGGCCTGCGCCGTCCAATTTTCTAAAGCCAGACTGATTGATAATATCATTATTGATATTGATGAATGGGAGAGATCATAATATGTACCGCACTATGATGGCCGGAAAACTGCACCGCGCTACCGTGACGGAAGCCAATTTAAACTATGTCGGCAGCATTACGATTGATGAAGATCTTTTAGATGCCGTCGGAATGCTCGCTAATGAAAAAGTTCAGATTGTGAATAATAATAACGGAGCGAGACTTGAAACGTATATTATTCCCGGTAAGCGGGGGAGCGGCGTCATCTGTTTAAACGGAGCAGCCGCCCGTCTCGTCCAAGAAGGAGATAAAGTCATTATTATTTCTTATCAAATGATGTCTGATCAGGAAGCAAAAAGCCATCAGCCGAAGGTGGCTGTTCTGGATGATCAGAATAAAATCGAGCAGATGCTGGGCCAGGAGCCGGCACACACGATTTTGTAATAGAGCCCCCTTCATGGGGGTTTTCTTTTAAGATTTAGGGGCAAAAGCTGTTTTTCCGCTCCATTTCTCAACAAAACGTGTTACACTTTTCTCGTATGCAAGAATTGAGGTGTCCATTTTAATGAACAAACAACGGTTCGTTGTCATAGATGTCGAAACAACAGGAAATTCGCCTAAAAAGGGCGATAAAATCATTCAAATCGCAGCGGTTGTCATTGAAAATGGACAAATAACTGAGCGGTTTTCAAAATATATTAATCCGAATCAAGTCATTCCGCCGTTTATTGAACAGCTGACCGGAATTTCGTCCGGAATGGTTGAAAATGAACTGCCGTTTGAAGCGGTCGCAGAAGAGATTTTTCATCTGCTTGACGGCGCGTATTTTGTTGCCCACAATATTCATTTCGACCTCGGATTTGTCCGGCATGAACTGAGCGAAGCGGGCTATGAGCTGCCGGATTGTGAAGTGCTTGATACGGTTGAGCTTTCGCGTATTGTTTTCCCGGGGTTTGAAGGATATAAGCTCGGTGAGTTGTGCGCGGAGCTGAATATTGTTCATGACCGCCCTCACCGCGCAGACAGCGATGCGGAGGTTACGGGACTGGTCTTTTTAGACATTTTACATAAACTGAAACATTTGCCTTTACCGACATTAAAGCAGCTTAGAAGGCTTTCACAGCATTTTATCAGCGATTTGACGCTGCTTTTGGATTCTTTTATACATGAAAGCAGGCCGGCGGAAGAAAAGAGCTGCATTCCATACGCCTCTTTTTCAATTAAAGAGCCCGATCACATTCCGGTTTCCCGTCCGGTGAATGCGGCCATTGACCTTGAAAAGTGGAACGAAGAAAAAGAACAGATTTTATCCGGCATCATCCCCCGCTATGAAAAGCGGAAAGGGCAGCTTTCGATGATGGATGAAGTGCTTGGCGCCTTCCGCAATCGGGAGCATGCGCTGATTGAAGCGGCACCCGGCATCGGAAAAACGATCGGTTATCTCGTTCCGGCTGTTTTATTTGCCAAAGCGGAGCAGACTCCCGTGATTATCAGCACGTACTCTACTCTTTTGCAGCAGCAGATCATGTCTAAAGATCTCCCGCTTTTGGAGCGTATGTTTCCTTGGCCGGTCAAAGCTGCTATTTTAAAAGGGAAATCACATTATCTGTGCCTGCCTAAGTTTGAACATATTCTGCATGAGGAAGATGACAACTATGATGCGGTTTTGACGAAAGCGCAGCTTCTCGTCTGGCTGACGGAGACTGAAACGGGCGACGCCGCTGAGCTGAATCTTCCATCAGGCGGCAGATTGCTGTGGGAGCGCATGGCTTACGATGAGAATTCTTTTTTTAAAAAAGGGAAGGACTCGGCTGCCGGGTTTTATGAACGGGCTAAAGAAAAAGCGCAGGCCGCAGATCTGATTATCACAAACCATGCTTTGCTGTTTTCAGATCAAAGCAGTGAAACGAAAAAACTGCCTGCAAGCGGAACAATCATCATTGATGAAGCGCATCATTTCGAACGCGCTGCCAGCGAGCACCTCGGGAAGAGAGCTTCATACATCGGACTGCACACAAAGCTCAGCCGAATCGGAACCTTAAAGGAACACGGACTGTTAAAGCGGATGAGAAAACTGTTTTATACGTATGAACTGCCGGCGGAAAGTTTTTTTGACGCCGATGAGTGGATGAAGCATATTCAATCGGAAAGCGACGCATTTTTCAGTTCAGTGCATTCTTTTGTCAAACGAAGAAAACCTAAAGACGATCTGAACCGTCTCGTCTATAGTCTCAATCATAAAAGCCAGGATAAAGGGTTTCACATGATAACGGACGGAGCGGAGCGGCTTTGCGCGATGCTGGATCAGCTGCTTGACATGTTTTCAGTACAGGAGAAACTGTTACATCAAAAGCTTGAACAGATGAAAAGCGGAGCGGCTTTTTTAGCGGCCGAATATGTAAAGTGTATCAGGGGGCTGAAAGAATATCGCGATACGTTCAGCAGGCTGCTGTTTGAAAATGATGAGAAAGAAGCCGTTTGGGTTGAAATTGATGCGAAGGGCGCAAAAAATGCCGTCAGCATCTATGCGCAGCCTTTGGAGCCCGGTGAAATGCTGGCAGACCAGTTTTTCGCCCGCAAAAAAAGCGTTGTGCTCACATCAGCGACCTTAATGGTGGAGCAGTCTTTTCAATTTATGATTGAAAGGCTCGGACTTGCGGATTTTTATCCGCGCACCAAAAGCATCCCGTCTCCTTTTTCTTACGATGATCAGATGAACGTCATCATTCCGAAAGAGATGAAATCCGTTAAATATGACGGAGAGCGGGAAGTCATTGAGCATATTGCCAAGTATGCAGAAATCATGTCAAAGGGAAAACAGCCGAAGATCCTTGTCCTGTTTACGTCTCATGATATGCTGAAAAAAGTGTATCAGGAACTGAAACTCAGTATGGAGATCTCAGGCATTCAGCTTCTCGCCCAAGGTATTTCGGGCGGGAGTCCCGGTAAATTAATGAAAACCTTTAAAACGGCAAGCCGGGCGATTTTGCTCGGGACGAATCATTTCTGGGAAGGCGTTGATTTTCCGGGGGATGAATTGTCAACCGTCATGATCGCAAGACTTCCTTTCAGGGCGCCTGACAATCCGCTTCATGCCGCAAAATGCGAATTTGCCAAGAAACAGGGGAAAAATCCGTTTCAGACGATTTCCCTGCCTGAGGCCGTGTTAACGTTCAGACAGGGGATCGGGCGCCTGCTCCGTACGGCGGGAGACAAGGGAACAATCGTTCTTTTAGATCAGCGTGTAAAAACGGCGGGATACGGACGGCTGTTTCTTGAAGCGCTCCCGACTTCATCTCTTTTGGAACTGACGGATGCCGAAATGGCGGCTTATGTCAGCCAAACGGAATAAAAGCCGCATAAACGCGGCTTTCGTGGTGTGGGATGAGGAATTGTTTTTATAGTAAAAGCGGGTTCATGCCGCCTTGTGATTTTATTATGCCGCGGGCGCATCCCGTTATGACTAACAAAATTTGTTCGACCGATGGAGGGTATAAAAATGGAAAGCAAAATTGAAATTCTGTCAACGATTAATGTGGAGCATTCAGATGATTTATATAAAATCGTCGATACATTAAACCGGACTTTGAAACGGGACAATCTGATGTTCGGCCTTGCGCTCGACGAAGAAAATCAAAATGAAGCGGTCTTCACCATTTATCGCACATAGGTGAAAAAGATGAGAAAAAAAGCATTAATATTTACAGCCGTATTTGGTATTATTTTTTTAGCAGTTCTTTTATTTTCGGCCAGCATTTTTAAATCTGCAATGGCTCAAAAAGAAGAAGGCCACGAAACAGCTGCCGCAGCCGCTAAAGAAAAAACGGAGCTGACAGATGCTGAGAAAGTGGAGACCTTTGTCGGCAAACAGAAATATTATGTTGTTACCGGAACGGATAAACATGGAAAAGATATGTATGTATGGGTTCCGGCCGACAAAAAAGCAAAAATCCTCTCAAAAAAAGCCAGTGACGGCATTTCAAGCGGCAAGGCTGCCAAGATCGTTCGGGACGAAGGGCTTGTTTCCAAGCTGAATGGCGTTCACCCGGCGAGAGAAAACAATGTTCCGTTATGGGAAGTGACCTATATCAACAAAAACGGGCAGTATAGCTTTAGCTATGTGGACTTTACAAGCGGCAAGATTCTCAAAAACATCACACCGTGAGACGTATTAGGGGGAGTTCAAGTTGAAATTGGCAAAAAGAGTATCCGCATTAACACCGTCTGCAACACTTGCAATTACTGCAAAAGCGAAAGAGCTGAAAGCAGAAGGCCATGATGTCATCGGCCTCGGAGCAGGAGAACCGGATTTTAATACGCCTCAGCACATTATAGATGCCGCGGTGCGTTCCATGAATGAAGGCCATACGAAATATACGCCTTCAGGCGGTCTGCCGGCGCTGAAAGACAGTATCGCAAAAAAATTCAAAAACGACCAGGGGATTGAATATAAGCCGTCAGAAATCATTGTCTGCACCGGCGCGAAACACGCTCTGTATACATTATTTCAGGTTATTCTCGATGAAGGGGACGAAGTGATTATACCGACTCCTTACTGGGTCAGCTACCCTGAGCAGGTGAAACTGGCAGGGGGGCGTCCCGTCTATGCAGAAGGGCTGGAATCCAATCAGTTTAAAATTTCACCGGAGCAGCTGAAGCAGGCTATCACTGAGAAAACAAAAGCGCTCATTATCAATTCACCGAGCAACCCGACAGGTGTTATGTATACGAAAGAAGAGCTTGCGGAACTCGGAAAAGTGTGTCTGGAGCATGGCATTCTGATCGTTTCTGACGAGATTTATGAGAAGCTTACATACGGAGGAAAAAAACACGTCTCAATCGCACAGCTTTCAGATGAATTGAAAGAGCAGACGATCATCATTAACGGCGTGTCGAAATCTCACAGCATGACGGGCTGGAGGATCGGCTATGCGGCGGGTTCGGAGACGATTATTAAAGCGATGACGAGCCTTGCGAGCCACAGCACATCAAATCCGACGTCTATCGCTCAATACGGCGCTATTGCGGCCTATAACGGTCCGGCTGAGCCGCTGGAAGAGATGAGACAGGCATTTGAGCACAGACTGAACACCATTTACGCTCAGCTCAGTGAAATTCCCGGATTCACCTGTGTCAAGCCTGAAGGGGCGTTTTACTTGTTCCCTAACGCCAAAGCGGCCGCAGAAAACTGCGGATTCAAAGATGTCGATGAATACGTCAAGGCGCTTCTGGAAGAAGAAAAAGTCGCCATCGTGCCGGGCTCGGGTTTCGGTTCACCGGACAACGTCCGCTTATCTTACGCAACGTCACTCGATCTTTTAGAAGAAGCGGTCGAAAGAATCCGCCGCTTCACGGAAAAACACAGCTGATTCTGAAAAAGCGGCTTTTAAAGCCGCTTTTCACTTGCATTGACCCCGTTAGAGTAGAACGGGTATAATAAAGTGATGAAAAAAGAGATTCAGGCAGATTCCTGAATGTCTTTCTTGTTCTGGAGGGAAAGAGTTTGAAAACAACAATCAACCAAGTGTATAAACACACAGGCGAGGAAGTAACGATTGGAGCTTGGGTCGCTAATAAACGCTCAAGCGGTAAAATCGCATTTTTACAGCTGAGAGACGGTACCGGCTTCATTCAGGGAGTTGTCGTCAAAGCTGAAGTAGAAGAAGACATCTTCCAAATCGCGAAATCAGTGACACAGGAAACGTCGCTTTATGTAAAAGGAATTGTGAAAGAGGACGAGCGTTCACCGCTTGGCTATGAGCTTGCTGTTACATCCATTGAAGTCATTCACGAAGCGACTGATTATCCGATTACGCCTAAAGAGCACGGTACGGAATTCTTAATGGATCACAGACATTTATGGCTCCGTTCGAAACGCCAGCACGCAATTATGAAAATCCGCAACGAAATCATCCGTGCGACTTATGAATTTTTCAATAAAGAAGGCTTCGTGAAAGTTGATCCGCCGATTTTGACGGGAAGCGCTCCGGAAGGCACGACTGAGCTGTTCGCGACGAAATATTTTGATGAAGACGCCTTCCTGTCTCAAAGCGGTCAGCTGTATATGGAAGCAGCTGCAATGGCGCTCGGAAAAGTATTCTCTTTCGGACCGACGTTCAGAGCGGAAAAATCGAAAACGAAACGCCATCTCATCGAATTCTGGATGATTGAGCCTGAAATGGCATTTGTTGAATTTGAAGAAAACCTTGAAGTTCAGGAGAATTATGTTGCATACATCGTACAAAGTGTGCTGGAACATTGTAAGATCGAGCTGAACACATTAGGAAGAGACACATCGAAGCTTGAACAAATCAAAGCGCCATTCCCGCGCATTACGTACGATAAAGCGATTGAATTCCTGAAAGAAAAAGGCTTTGACGATATTGAGTGGGGAGATGACTTCGGTGCGCCGCATGAAACAGCGATTGCAGAAAGCTATGACAAACCGGTGTTTATCACTCATTATCCGACATCATTAAAACCGTTTTATATGCAGCCTGCCAAAGATCGTGATGATGTCGTGTTATGTGCCGACTTAATCGCTCCGGAAGGCTACGGGGAAATCATCGGCGGTTCAGAACGCGTTCATGATATGGATTTATTGGAAGAAAGATTAAAAGAACACGGTCTGGATTCAGATGCTTACAAATGGTATGCTGAACTCAGACAATACGGTTCTGTTCCGCACTCCGGCTTCGGCCTCGGACTTGAGCGGACAGTGGCTTGGATCAGCGGAGCGCCTCACGTGCGTGAAACGATTCCGTTCCCGAGACTTCTGAACCGTCTGTATCCGTAATAGTTTTAAAAAACGAAGTCTCCTGCAAGGGAGACTTTTTCTAAGTAAAGGGGAAAGCTCCCGGAGATAACCTTTTACAGTAAGAGGTGTAAGGATGAAAAAACAGCAATTTATAGATATGCAGGAACTCGGCATTTCAAGCATTCCCAACCTGCTGCTGACACATTACCGGCAGCTCGGGCTGAATGAAACCGAATTGATCCTGCTTTTGAAGATTAAAATGCATTTGGAAAAGGGCTCTTATTTTCCGACGCCGTTTGAACTTCAATCAGGCATGTCCATCTCTGCTGAAGAATGTACAAGCTGCCTGAGAATGTTTATTCAAAAAGGTTTTCTGTTTATTGAAGAATGTGAAGACCATAACGGCATAAAGTTTGAAAAATATTCTCTGCAGCCGTTATGGGCGAAGCTGTATGATTACATGCAGCATTCTCAAAATGAAACGCAGGAAAGAACGTCAGAAAGAGAACAAAAAAGCCTGTATACCATCTTTGAAGAAGAGTTCGGAAGACCGCTGTCGCCCCTTGAATGCGAGACGCTGGCCATATGGCAGGATCAGGATCAGCATGATGCGATTCTGATTAAACACGCCTTAAAAGAAGCTGTTTTATCGGGGAAACTCAGTTTTCGCTATATTGACCGGATTTTATTTGAATGGAAAAAGAACGGCTTCAAAACGGTTGAGCAGGCGAAGGCGCACAGCCAAAAATTCCGTCGTGTTCAAACGAAACAAAATGATCCGCAAAAAGAGTATACGAGGCAGGTGCCTTTTTACAATTGGCTGGAACAATAACATGAGAAGGGGAGAAACGTGTTAAATTTAAAGCAGATTGAATATTGTCTTGAAAAAATCGGCGATATGTTTCCGCACGCAGAATGTGAACTTGTCCATTCAAATCCTTTCGAATTGGTTGTGGCAGTCGCATTATCCGCGCAATGTACGGACGCTCTCGTCAACAGAGTGACAAAAACGCTATTTCAAAAATATAAACGGCCCGAAGATTATCTTGCCGTATCGCTGGAAGAACTCCAGCAGGATATTAAATCAATCGGCCTATACCGTAATAAAGCCAAAAATATTCAAAAGCTGAGCAAAATGATCATCGAAGAGTACGGCGGAGAAGTGCCGAAAGACCGGGATGAGCTTGTGAATCTGCCGGGTGTCGGACGGAAAACGGCAAATGTAGTCGTGTCTGTTGCTTTCGGCGTACCTGCGATCGCAGTAGACACTCATGTGGAGCGGGTCTCTAAACGGCTTGGTATCTGCCGCTGGAAGGACTCTGTTTTGGAGGTAGAGAAAACATTAATGAAAAAAGTGCCGAAAGAGGATTGGTCTGTTACGCACCACAGATTAATATTTTTCGGGAGGTATCATTGTAAAGCGCAATCTCCCCGCTGTGCGGAATGTCCTTTGCTTCCGCTATGCAGAGAAGGGCAGAAGCGTGACAAAAAAGGGCTGGTGAAACGGTGACGGCGATTGACATTCTGGCAGGCTATGAAACATACCTGCGCAGCCTTACGGACTTGGAAAGCCTTGAGATCAAAACGGCGCTGCGCCGCCATCCGCTGTATATGGATTTCAGCGGTCAGCCAACCGTGCAGCCATGGAGGGAAAGGGGCGAATATGTCCCGTTTCTATTTCAGATTTGGAACGAAACGAAAGAAACGCTGCTTCCCGTTTTTCAAACAAGAAAATCGAGATGTGATCAAAATGACATGCTGAAGGGAATTGCCTGTCTGATTGCCGCTTTTCACTGGACGGCAGGGGAGCGGGTCACATCACTTGATTGGTCTGTGCTTGAAACAAAGCATTTTCCCGCCGAACCGATCAATTGGGCGGAGCGAATGGCGTTTATTTTAACAAAACCGACTCAATATCACTCGTTTATTCAGCTTGATGAATTGATGACGGAGATGAAGAAACAATATCATAAATATGAAGCCATGAACAAATGTTAAAAACCTCCTTTTCTCATAAGGAGGTTTTTTTGTATGAAAAAAATCCTTCACCTGTTTGAGGTGAAGGATTTCGTCCGCTAATGAGCGGGGTTTGACTGGATGGTTGACGAATTGGACTGCCCGTTGATATTTGAAGATGAGTCTTTGTTTTTGTCCGTTTGACCGCTGTCAGGTTTATTTGAGCCGTCTGAACCGGAATCGGAATCATTATCAGAGCCGTTATCTTGCTGTCCGTTGTTATCAGTCCCGTTGCCGGGCTGATTCTGATTGTTGTTATCTGTTTGATCCTTATCGGGTTGATCCTGATTTTTATCCGGGTCATCAGTTGGTGTTTGATCCGATCCGTCAGACGTATCTGTCTGATTGTCATCTGTGTTTGAATCATCAGTTTGCGTCTTGTCTTTGTCTTTATCTTCATCAGACTTCTGTTCATCGTCAGTCGCTTTATCTTTATCCGCATCGTCTTCTTCATCTTTCGGGACTTTGAAAGATGCTGATGCCGTATCGCTTTTTCCGTCATCGTTTTCCGCTGTCACCTGGAAGCTGTATGTGGAGCCTGGCGTGACATCTGGGACGACGGCTTCTTTTGCCGAACTGTTTTGAATGTCACTGTAGCTTCCGCCGTCAACGGATTGTTTGACATTGAATGTTGCATCACCGTCATAATTCCAGCTTAAGGTTAATGATTTTTTATCTTTGTCGTATTTCACTTGCAATCCTGTCGGTTTATCGGCTTTTTCTTTCGTGTACGTTTTAGAAACGGCAGTTGGCTGCGTTCCTTTCACGAAGTACTCCGTCACTTTTTTATCATCCGGTGTATTTGGTCCGGCTAAAGCGGCAGGATTCGAGCCTTTCTCAACTGTTTCTTTTACGACGCTGTCAGGCTGCTTGAAGCTTCCTTTACCGTCATCAACGTATGAGATCAGCTTTTGGAAAATCCGTTTTGCGACTTGCTGGTCAGCAGCAGACAGTGATTTCTTACCTGCTTTGTTGCCAGACTCAACTCCGGTCCAAACCGCTGCTGTATATTGAGGGGTGTATCCGACAAACCATGAGTCTGGGACTCCGCCCGGAGCAATGTTATATTTTTGAATATCACCTTTAGTAAAGTTTGTCGTACCCGTTTTACCGGCGACTTCCACGTTCGGTACTTGAGCTAGTCTGCCTGTTCCTGACTGCACGACTGTTTTGAGCATATCGGTAATCATGAATGCCGTGTAATCGCTCATAGCACTTTTCGGTTTCGGTGTTAAATCAAGCTTAGTGCCGTCATTAAATTCAATCGATGTGACCGCATGCGGTTCATTGTACGTTCCGTTATTTCCGAAAGCGCTGTAGGCGCCCGCCATTGTCATAGTAGATACACCGCGGTTATCCTGACCAAATCCTCCGATCGAATAAGATTCGGTTACACTCTCTTTGTTTAATCCTAGTCCTAAGTCATTTGCGAAGTCGACGGCATTATCTTTACCGGCTGCTTGATATGCTTTCAGAGCCGGAATATTACGCGAGTCTGAGAGGGCCTCTCGCATTGATATCATATTTCTGTATTTATTGTCATAGTCGTGAATCGGAGTGCCGTCAGAGTACGTATAAGCTGAGTCGTCAATCTGCTCATACGTCGACCATTTTTTATTTTCAATGACCGGGCCGTAATCAAGAATCGGTTTTATCGTTGAACCGGGCTGGGTTTTACCTTGTGTTGCATAATTGAATCCCCCGGTAGTTCTGTTCCGTCCTGCTCCGATGGCGCGGATTTCTCCGTTTGTCGTATCAAGGAGCGTGACGCCGCCCTGCATGCCTTCGGTAAATCCGGCTGTGTCGCCGTTCATCAATTGATCAAGATAATCTTGTGCTTTCGTATCAAGAGTCGTGTAAATTTTCAATCCGTCAGTTGAAATATCGACGTCTTTCTTTTCTTTTGTCTCAATTTCTTTCATAACTTCTTCGACAAAAGCGCTGTATTTATTTGTGTCCTTTTTATCGTATTCCTTTTGGCTGACGACGCCTTCATCTTTCATGGACACTTTCTTCGCTTTTTGGTATTCAGAATTTGAAATGAATCCTTGTTTTTCCATTAAGCTGAGAACGATGTTTCGGCGTTTTTCGGAAGCCTTCGGATTTTTAACCGGGTTATATCCGGTCGGGCTTTGCGGCATTCCGGCAAGCGTCGCCGCCTGTTCAACCGTAAGCTTGCTCAAATCTTTTACGCCGAAGAATTCTTCAGCCGCTTTACCGACGCCATAGGCGCGCGGTGAGAAATAAATTCTGTTTAAATACATTTCTAAGATTTCATCTTTAGAATAATGGCGCTCCAGCTGCAGTGAAAGCCACACTTCCTGTGCTTTCCGTTTAATCGTTTTCTGATGGGTCAAAAGCGAGTTTTTCACAACCTGCTGGGTGATTGTGCTTCCTCCCTCTGAACCGAATCCATCCGTAAAGTTGGCGACCAAGGCGCCTCCGATCCGGATCGGGTCTATACCGTGGTGCTTATAAAAACGGGCGTCTTCAGTTGCGATAAATGCTTCTTTCACAACATCGGGTATATCCTTAATCGGGACGTAGGTTCGTTTTTCACCACCCACTTCCGCGATTTCTTTGCCGTTTTTATCGTAAATCGTTGAAGAGTAAGGCGTTTTCAGCTTTGCTTCGTCCAAAGAGGGCGCGCCGGAAACCAAAACGGCAAATGCCGCCGCTCCGCCGACTATGCCAAGGACAAACAGAATAACCAAGGACAGCACAATCTTTTTGAATAAACCGCCTTTACGCTGTTTCTTGCCTTTTTTCGGTGAAGAGGGCTTAGTGCTTTTCGTCTGCCTTGCCTTACGGCGTTCTTCACGGCTCGTAAATTGATCTGACATAACATCTCAACCTTTCGTTTATCAACCTTTCGCTCAGTCTACTGTTCCTGCGAAAAATAAAGCTGTTCAATAATACTAATATAATCAATTCTCGGTGAGTATCCAAGGGAAATCGGAAAGGAAGCATCTTCTAATTCGTCTTTGCGAATTGATTTTCTGCCATTGTTCTCCTTTCTCTCCCAAAAGACAAACAGCTTGTCGGCTTCGAGGAAATAAACCTTTCCGAAAGCGGATATAATAACAAAACAAATGCCGTCTTGCCTGACCACCTGCTTCATATGTTCAATCTGATGATCATGAAAATTCTGCAGGGGAAATGCCGTTTTGTTTTTTGTTTCTTTTGCCTCAAAATCAATGTAGCGTCCTTTATAAATGCCGTTGTAGTCGGTTGTGGAAGACTGTTTAAAATAAGCTTCCTTAATGACTGCGGCGCTTCTTTTCGGATAGTGGACGTTTACAATCTGGACGGGTGTCGGCTTTTTGTGAATGACAGCAATTTGGTTAGCCAGATAATACTTATTCGTTTCATTCAGATCGTCTTCGAGGGTCATGCCGCGATTACTGTATGAATGAGACCGTTTCTGGCTGTTTTGGGATGAAACCGTTTTGTTCGGCTGAAAAGTTTTTCCATTCGGGTACCGAATCACTTTTTCCATCCTCCTTATCAAACTAATAGTGACGGAAGTGAATGAACGTGCATAAACGACAGACCGTAACCGCCATTCTTCGCCTGATCGAAAAAGAGACGAAAATAAAAAATGCCGATAATATTTCCCGGACGAATGCCTATAAAGCATATTATGACCGCCATCCTGAGATCAAGTGGCCGCTTTTGGCATCCTTTGTGTCCCGCAATGCGGGCTGGTCGATGACTGATTTAAGAGGCGTCCTTTATCAGGAGGGCCTTGACAGCAGTCAGAAAAACTGGTTTTTCCTTTCGTATGAAAGGGCGAATTGGCTGATTTTTTCTGATGCCTATCCTCAGCTTCTGGTCTACCAGTGGTCAAAACAAATCGGTGAACCTCTTTTCCGTCATCTTCCTTATTTCCGCGTCTCGGCTTTTATGCAGGAAGAATGGTTCCGCTTTTGGCGTGACGGAGATACGGAACGGCTCATGTATGCTCTTATTATAAATGAACAAAACACTATCCAAGCACCTATTATACAAAATCCTTCGTTTAAAAAGAATGTTTTTGGCACGATTCCTTTTTATTTAAGTGATTGGTTTCACTTTAATACGGTGATATTCCCTTCATTTGACGGACATTTATACGGAATTTCCGTCAAACGGTTTTCAAAAACCGAAGAGAGAATTACGCTCGGAAAACAGCTGGCCCGCCTTCTGTTCAGCCCTGATCTTCACGCTTCTTTTTACCGTTTTCTTGATACCGTTCCTCATACCGGTTCACGCTTTGATATGGAGAAAATGATCGGCATCAAAAAAAGAACATCACCGATGCTGAGGACAACCTATCCCATTGTTGCCCACTCATTAGACGGCGAAAGGGCGGATTGGTTTCAAAAAAGGTTAAGAAAAGGGGCTTTCTTACAGGAGAAAATGCCGAAACAGCTTGAACTGACGGACTGGTACTTCCAGAAAAGACGGGAGCTCCATGCGCTCTTCGCAGTTAAAGAGTGGCTGAAGAAATGAAAAAGCCCGAAACCGTTCGCTGGGGTTTCGGGCTGCTGATGTGTTACGTGGAAGGGCGGTTTGGGCCGCCTAATTTTTTATCAAGCGTATCAGTCGTTTTTGCTTCGGTTTTTTGCTGTTTACCTGCATTTTTCGGTCTCGTTTTCATACGGCACCTCCTCAACTGTATCGTTTGCATTAACGTGACGGTTCATACAAAGTTTGCGGCACTTTTTTGTCGAAAGGCACGCCTTTTAGGATAATCTCTGTTTGTTTGCCGAACTGCTTCTAGTTTTGTCATGTGCAGAGGAGAGCGGTATGAAAACGAGAATTATATTCTAAAGAGACGCAAGTGATAAAAGGGAGGAACATGAATGTCTGTTTACACGAGCAAGGCTGATATTCTCCGTCTGCTTTCTGATATCGAAATCCGGATTTCTGCTGCTGAAAAGACGCTTACCCAAGCAGTCAGATCCTGTCAGGCGGAAGCTGAAGAAATCAGGCAGGAGAAACTTTCCCGCCTTGAGGAAGAGACGCGGGAGCTTCATGTTTGTATTGATGACCTGTTTTTGGCTGACCGGCGTAAAAAGGATTTGCCGAGAGCCTGCCGGATCAGCTGATTTTATGCAAAAACTTTGGTACCATATGTACTGAGGTGAGTCCGTTTGCAGACACAGTCGTTATTGGAGCTGACAGAACAAATGATAGAGGCGGTTCTGGAAGCCGAAAAAAGGTATCAGGATGGAAAAGAGTCAGGCCGTTCATATGATTTTTTTGAGATTATTAAACCCGATGTTGAAAAAAGAGACCGGCTTTGCGCGCTTTGGACAGAAGCAGCGCTTGCGTTTATTCAGGAAAACCGTCCGAAATACGTTCATCACGCACAAATTCAGGCCGTTACAGAAAATTTCGGAGAGCTGATGCTCCAATCATATGTTCATCATATTCATAAAAAAAGATACAGGGATTTAACTGAATCTGTTTTATATACGCTTCGTATATTAAGGGATGAAATTGAAAAAGAAGGCAGCTGAAAACGGCTGCCTTCTTTTATATAAAGGGGTCGGGTATGTTATTCATACGCCGGGTTTTCTGCTCCACTTGCTTCGAGAACCTTCATACTGTTTCGAAATTCGGTTGCGGTGAGATGGCCTTGAATATAGAGGAATTTTGCAAAGTCCATCAGTTTATCTGCACAATCTGTTTCATATTTTTTCACTTCAGCAAAACGCTTTCTTAAGTATGATACGTTCATAATGGTGCATCCCCTCTCATGTATGTTGAGATTATGGTAACATAACGATTCGACTTTTTTCTGTTTTTAAAAAATTAAGACTTTCGACAGCATTTGACAAAGATCAGAATCTCCGAAAGCACATAACCAAGGCGGAATTCATACATATATAGCAGAAACTTAGTGAGAGACAAGGGGGAATGTCATATGCAATGGAGAGCGCAGCCATATCAAAATATGTACCAGCAGCCGGCGGGATATTTCTACCCGCAGCAGATACAGCCATTGCAGCAGCCGAGTCCGCAGCAGATACAGCCATTACAGCCGCCGTATCCGCAGCAGATACAGCCATTGCAGCCGCCGCCATATCAACAGCAAGGGCAGTACCCGCAGCAATTTTATCCGAATCAGGAATACGGTCATATGCAGCAGCCGTTTGCTCCCCCTCCTCCTCAGACAGCCATGCCCGGGGGGCAGCCGGGGTTTGTGAATCCTTACCCTGTTCCCAGACCGAATCAGCAGCAGTCTTCCCAATTCTCAGGCATACTCTCCCAGTTTAAAAAAACGAACGGACAGTTTGACTTTAATAAAATGATGGATACAACGGGGCAGATGGTAAGCGCCGTAAATCAGGTCGGATCGCTGGTGAAAGGCCTCACCAGTATCTTCAAATAAAAAGCATGAATGATATCCATCATTCATGCTTATTTTTTAGGGAAAAAGAGGGTAAGCGTCTGTTCATTCCAGGATGTTTCCATATCTTCTTCACTCACCTTATACGGGAGGACAACGGTTCTTGTCATGCTTGAAGACACATGGGATGAATGAGCCTGTTTATGATCGTAGCGGATTGTAACGTGAAGGTAGCACCCTTTCGTTTCCACCAGCATATCCCCGTCACGGAACGTCTCGGGAACGCTGATATCAACCGCGAGGCCCGTCGGCTCTTCTCTGACGTCAATCGTCACTTGCGCTTCAGTAAAAGCCGAATTGACAAGGTGCTGAAAACCCTGCATCAATTCTGCAAAGGGACCTGAGTGAAAAAATTGGTCCATCGCATGGCTGATGATGTCCTCATTTCTTTGCGGATCAAGTTTATCGTTTTGTGATTGATCCATATGACCACCGCCTTTTTACAAACAGACTATGCGATGTTATGCCGTATGGTTAAGAATTGAAGGAAAAAAGAAAGTATGGTTAAATAGTGGAGAATAAACTGGTAACGGATTCACATTTAGGAAGGGGAGCACAACACATTGCTGAAAAAATTATTCGGATTGGGAGACAGCCGGAAAAAGCCGGCCGAGGAAGTGATTTTTTCTCCGGCTGACGGAGCGGTGATGGATTTGGCTTCAGTGCCGGATCCCGTATTTTCACAAAAAATGATGGGGGACGGGATTGCCGTCGAGCCTGCAAACGGAGACATTGTTTCACCGGTTGAGGGAGAAGTGATTCAGCTGTTCCATACAAAACATGCTGTCGGCATCCGCACCCTTTCCGGAGCGGAACTTTTGATACATGTCGGTTTGGATACCGTCAATATGAACGGTGAAGGCTTTGAAGCGCATGTAAAAGAAGGAGACAAAGTGAAAACAGGCGATCTGCTTTTAACGTGCCGGCTGGATTTAATAAAAGAAAAAGCAAGCAGCACCGTCATCCCTATGGTGATTATGAATGGCGATGCCGCAGAACCTTTGCAATTTGCAGGCGCAAATGAAGCGAAAAAAGGACAAACAGAGCTTTTTACGATAAAAATGAAGTAGGCAGGGGCTGATTCCCTGCTTTTTTTCTTGTGAGGATTTTCATCTAGCCAGGCAAACAAATATTCGGTAAACTGTACCTCATAAAGAGGTGTGAACGATGAAGAAAAAATCACTGAGCGAACTGATACAGGAATTAAAAAGTCATGAAAATATTGTGCATTGGCATGAAGAGGAACCGCGGGAGGCGAAAACCATGCCGATGCCGGAGCAAGTAGATCCGAACATTCGGGCGGCTCTCGAAAAGAGGGGGATTAAGCGGCTCTTTACACATCAATACTCCGCTTTTCAGACGGTTCAAAACGGAGAAAGCATTGTGGCTGTCACACCGACGGCCTCCGGAAAAACACTGTGCTATAATCTTCCGGTTCTTCAGTCTATCGCTGAAGATGCCTCAAGCCGCGCGCTTTATTTATTTCCGACAAAGGCGCTCGCGCAGGATCAAAAAAGCGAGCTGAATGAAATCATAGACGAGACGGGCATGGACATTAAAAGCTTCACCTATGACGGAGATACGTCTCCGGCCATCAGGCAGAAAGTCAGAAAGGCCGGGCATATTGTGATTACAAATCCCGATATGCTTCATTCAGCCATTCTTCCCCACCATACAAAATGGGTGAGTCTGTTTGAAAACCTGAAATATATCGTCATTGATGAATTACATACGTACCGGGGCGTATTCGGCAGCCATGTGGCGAACGTCATCCGCCGTTTAATGAGAATCTGCGCTTTTTACGGAAGCAAGCCGTCATTTATCTGCACATCCGCCACAATCGCCAATCCGAGGGAGTTGGCGGAGCAGCTGACGGGAAAATCTGTGCGCCTGATTGACGACAACGGCGCCCCGGCCGGAAGAAAGCACTTTGCTTTTTACAACCCTCCGATTGTAAATAAACCGCTGCATATTCGAAAAAGTGCCACCGTGGAAGTGAACGAGCTTGCCAAAACTTTTTTGAAAAATAAGATCCAGACGATTGTTTTTGCCAGAAGCCGTGTCCGGGTTGAAATTATTTTAAGCCACATTCAGGAGATCGTAAAAAAAGAAATCGGCTCAAAGTCTGTCAGAGGTTATCGCGGCGGATATCTTCCGAAAGAAAGAAGAGAAATAGAGCGGGGGTTAAGAGACGGCAGCATTCTCGGCGTTGTCAGCACAAACGCGCTGGAGCTCGGCGTTGATATCGGCCAGCTTCAGGTCTGCGTGATGACGGGGTACCCGGGCAGTGTCGCGAGCGCATGGCAGCAGGCGGGCCGGGCCGGACGGCGGCAGGGAGAGGCGCTTATCGTGATGGTGGCGAACTCTGATCCGATTGACCAATATATTGTGCGCCATCCTGATTATTTCTTTAAACGCTCGCCTGAATCTGCAAGGATTAATCCCGATAATCTCATTATACTGGTCGATCACCTGAAATGCGCCGCGTATGAGCTGCCTTTCAGAGCAGATGAAACATTCGGAGAAAATGATGCAAGAGACATTCTTGAGTATTTAGAGGAAGAAGGGGTGCTTCACGAAAACCGCGAACGCTATCACTGGGCGAGCGAATCTTTTCCCGCCTCCAACATCAGTCTCCGTTCGGCGTCACAGGAAAACGTGGTCATCGTTGACCGGTCAGAGACGGCTGATGTAAAAATCATCGGAGAAATGGACCGCTTCAGCGCGATGACGCTTCTTCATGATGAAGCGATTTATCTTCATGAAGGGGTACAGTACCAGGTTGAAAAGCTTGATTGGGATCATAAAAAAGCATACGTGCGAAAGGTCGATGTCGAATATTATACAGATGCCAACTTAGCGGTGCAGCTGAAAGTGCTGGACATTGACAGAACGGACAGCAGAAAGAAAACGGCCTTACATTTCGGCGATGTAACCGTGAACGCACTTCCGACAATATTTAAAAAAATTAAAATGACGACATTTGAAAATATAGGATCAGGGCCGATTCACCTTCCAGAAGAAGAACTGCATACCAGTGCTGCCTGGCTTGAATTGAAAGAGACGGATTCGGAGATCGGCGAAAAAACGCTTGAACAGCTGCTTTTAGGCATTGCCCACGTCCTGCAGCATATCGTGCCTGTATACGTCATGTGCGACCGAAATGACGTGCATGTCGTGCCGCAAATCAAAGCCGCACATACCGGACTTCCGACAATCTTTCTGTATGATCATTATCCGGGCGGAATCGGACTTGCTGATGAAGTATATAAGCGATTTGATGAAATCACTGAAGGGGCTGAGCGCCTGATCAGACAATGTCCATGTCAAGACGGGTGTCCTTCCTGCATCGGTTCCGAAATAGAAGGAATAGATGCAAAGAAAGCGATACTCCGGCTCTTGAATTACGTGTAAAAGAAAAGGGGGACGAAAGATGTCCTTGAAAAATAAATTAAAGCGGATGAAAAATCACCTGAATGTGCCGGAAGCTGAAAAAAAGCCGGCAGCTTCACAACTTTCGGTCCCGGATATTCAAGTCCCATTTAGAGAAGAATGGGAGGCATTCGGAGTGAAGCCTTTCTTTTTTGAGGATGAATACTGTCTTATCCGCGAAACCGTCTATCCGCTTTCGCACCGTCACGGACGGTACAGCTTCAGTGAACTTGATGACGTCATGGCATTATGGAATAAAGGCGGTTTGACACATACTTTATCAGCAGAAGGATACGAAAAAAGCCAGCTGTTCTTCTTTGATACTGAAACGACCGGCCTCGGCGGCGGGGCCGGCAATATGATCTTTTTACTCGGTCATGCAAGAGTGTATGAAGACCGTGTCGCGGTTAAACAGCATCTGCTTCCTAAACCGGGAAACGAGACGGCTCTTTACAAAAGCTTTTTAAGTGAGGTTGACATTACGTCTCTTGTTACGTATAACGGAAAAGCCTTTGACTGGCCGCAGGTAAAAACTAGGCATACATTGCTGCGGGACAGGCTTCCGAAACTTCCTGACTTCGGACACTTTGATCTTCTGCACGGAGCGAGACGGCTTTGGAAACATAAATTAGAGCGTGTATCGCTTTCGGCGGTTGAAAATGAAGAGCTTGCTTTTAAAAGGGACGAAGACACCCCTGGTTATTTGGCGCCGATGCTGTATTTTCAATTTTTAAAGGCGGAGGACCCGGCTCTTTTAAAGGGAGTGCTCTCGCATAATGAACAAGATGTGCTTTCCCTCATCGCTCTTTACATCCATATGTCAAAAAAGATTTTTGCATCTTCTGATCAGACGTCAGAACGTCAGGAAGCATACGCCATGGCGAAATGGTTTATCGCTCATAAAGAAACCGATCGGGCTGTTTCACAGCTGGAAGCGCTGCAAGGCAAAGCCTTTGAAGATTCAGATCGGGCCCTTTTTGACTTAGCAATGCTTTATAAAAAACAAAACCGCAGGCAAGACGCCGTGCCCCTTTGGGAGAAACTGACGGGCTCTGATCTTCACATATGCAGACACCAATCAGCGGTAGAGCTGGCGATCTATTTTGAGCATCACGCAAAAGATTACAAAAAAGCGCTGCAGGCCGCGCAGCAGGCGGCAGAAGACGGGGAAATATCGGAAAAAGAAGCCGAGAAGCTCCATGTGAGAATTGCCCGGCTCAAGAGGAAATATTCCTCTTGAAATATTGCCCGGGAAAGCGCAAAAGCCGAGCTGTTTCGCCAAAAATATTTTTTTCTGAATCCGCATCGATTTTGTTGTAGAATGGTGCCGCATCTTGTAAAATAGCGTTAGTTATTTATAGGGGAGAGTTGGTATGTATAAAGGTGTTTTTTACTTGTTCTTTGTCGTGGTTTTTTTGATTGCGTTTGTGTTTTCGAATTTTAAAGACAGCTTGCTGACGCACTTTTAAATTGGGTGATTGAATTAGAACATGCACCCTCTTTTCTTCATAACCTAACAGTGTAATAAAAGTTAATGGAGAGGGGATTTAGCATGTTTCATCATCATTGTTGCAGACCAAACGTGATGCCGCCGATTGTCCATCCGACTCATTGCTGTGAACACCATTGTTTTTCTAACACAGTTGTGCCGCATATTCATCCGCAACATACAACTAACGTAAATCACCACAACTTTGAGCACGTTCATTACTATCCGCACACTTTTTCAAATGTTGACCCGACAACTCACCAGCATTTTCAGTGCGGAAGCCCTTGCTGCGATCATTAGTATTGAACGCTTAAGCAAGATCGGTTAGGATATCAGCAAATCAAAATGGGGCCCGATGGGGAGCCCCATTTTTTAAGCAGGTGATCAATTGAAAGTATTAGCCGTAACAGGATACAAGCCGTTTGAACTCGGGATTTTTAAACAGGATGACCGGGCGCTTGTTTATATAAAAAAGGCGATAGAAACCAGACTCAGAAGCTTTATTGACGAAGGCTTGGAATGGATTCTCATATCCGGACAGCTGGGGACTGAGCTTTGGGCGGCAGAAACGGCGTACGATCTCAGAGAAGAGTATCCGGAATTAAAGGTTGCCGTTATCACGCCTTTCTACGGCCAGGAGGAAAAGTGGAAGGAGCCGAATAAAGAAATGTATGAAGCGGTGCTTGCTCAGGCAGATTATGAGGAGAGCCTGACGCATCGGCCGTACGAAAGTCCGCTCCAATTCCGGCAGAAAAACGCGTTCTTTATTGAAAAGTCAGATGCGCTTTTGCTTTTATATGATCCTGAAATGGAAGGATCGCCGAAATATATGCTGCAGCAGGCAGAAAAACGCCGTGAAACAGACGGATATCCGATTTATTCGATTACGATGGATGATCTCCGTGCCGCCGTTGAAGAAGAAGATTTCTTTACATAACACGTCAGAGAATATTTGACAACGGGACGTGTTTCTGAATAAAATATAACATGATGATTCACGATATGAGGTGAAAAAGATGCTTGCTGATAAAGTAAAGCTTTCTGCGAAAGACATTTTGGAAAAAGAATTTAAAACAGGCGTTAGAGGTTACAGACAAGAAGACGTTGACAAATTTTTAGATATGATTATTAAGGATTATGAAACCTTTCATCAAGAAATTGAAGAACTGCAGCAAGAAAATCTGCAGCTGAAAAAACAGCTTGAAGAAGCAAGTAAAAAACAGCCGGTGCAGTCCAATACGACCAACTTTGACATTCTCAAAAGGCTGTCCAACCTTGAGAAACATGTATTCGGCAGCAAACTTTATGACGAATAAGGCAGATGCACTTGTCAAATGAGACAAGTTGCTTTATAATGAACAAGTGTTCTTAACGTTCGGGTAATCGCTGCAGATCATTGAATCTGTAGAGGAAAGTCCATGCTCGCACGGTGCTGAGATGCCCGTAGTGTTCGTGCCTAGCGAAGAAATAAGCTAGGGCAGCCTTGATAGGCTGACGGCAGGAAAAAAGCCTACGTCTCCGGATATGGCTGAGTATCCTTGAAAGTGCCACAGTGACGAAGTCTCATCAGAAATGGTGAGAGTGGAACGCGGTAAACCCCTCGAGCGAGAAACCCAAATTTTGGTAGGGGAACCTTCTTGAAGGAACTGAACAGATAGAAGGACAGAATACTTTCTGTAGATAGATGATTGCCGCCTGAGTACGAGGTGATGAGCCGATTGCAGTACGACGGAACAAAACATGGCTTACAGAACGTTAAACATTATTGATATGACAAATTAGAGCTCTCCTTAAAAGGGGAGCTTTTATCTTGAATGAAATGAAAGCTTAAAAGAGACAGGGTGATACGATGAAGAAGTACACACTAATAGCGACGGCGCCGATGGGAATCGAAGCGATCGTCGCCAAAGAAGTGCGTGATTTAGGTTATGAATGCAAAGTAGACAACGGAAAAGTCATCTTTGAAGGAGATGCGCTTGCGATCTGCCGCGCTAACTTATGGCTGCGGACGGCTGACCGCATCAAGGTACAGGTCGCCGAGTTTCAGGCGAAAACGTTTGATGAGCTGTTTGAAAAAACAAAAGCGATTGACTGGCGCGCGTACATTCCGGAAAACGCAAAGTTCCCCGTTATCGGAAAATCCGTGAAATCAGTGCTTGCCAGTGTGCCTGACTGCCAGCGGATCGTCAAAAAGGCGATAGCGGAAAAGCTGAAACTGCAATCAGGAAAACAAAATGAATGGATTGAAGAAACGGGACCCGAGTATAAGGTGGAGATTTCCCTTTTAAAAGATAAAGCCGTACTTACACTGGATTCATCAGGAACAGGCCTTCACAAACGGGGATACAGGGTTGATCAGGGAGGAGCTCCGATTAAAGAGACGCTCGCTGCCGCGTTAATTCAGTTAACCAACTGGACGCCTGACCGTCCGTTCGTCGATCCGTTCTGCGGTTCCGGCACGATCGCCATTGAAGCCGCTTTAATCGGACAAAACATTGCTCCCGGTTTTAACCGTGATTTTGTTTCAGAAGACTGGGAATGGATCGGAAAAGAACTGTGGGACAAGGCGCGTCTTGAAGTGGAAGAAAAGGCGAACTATGATCAGCCGCTGCAGATTTTTGCCAGTGATGTGGATCACCGGATGGTAAACATCGCCAAAGAAAACGCAGAAGAAGCGGGACTTGGGGACCTGATTGAATGCAAACAAATGCGGGTGCAGGATTTTACGACAAAACTCGAATTCGGCGTAATCGTCGGAAACCCTCCGTACGGCGAACGGCTCGGCGAAAAAAGGGAAGTCGAGCAGATGTATAAAGAAATGGGCCGGGCGTTTGAATCTCTTGATACATGGTCTGTCTACATGTTAACGTCAAATGAACAATTTGAAGAGGCCTACGGAAGAAAAGCAACCAAAAAACGGAAGCTTTTTAACGGTTTTATCAAAACGGATTATTATCAGTACTGGGCTAAAGTGCGGCCGCAGCGGAAAAAGCCGCAACAAAGAGAAGACGCCTGAAACAGCGTCTTCTCCGGCATCTTTACGTTTATTCTGCCATTACCAGCGGTGCGCTTTTGCGTTGCTCCGTAAAATAATGTTGGTCTGGGACATTTCGGTGTGGCCGTTCACTTGTGATTTAGAGCGTTTCGGCCGCGTCCAATTGTGATGAAACAATTCAGAATGCTGATCTAATCGATCTTTATAACTCATGTAACCATCACTCCCGGGTAGAATAAATTTGTGAAGATGGATATTCGATCGAATATCTGTTGTAGTTTGTGCAGGTCAGGTGAGGATCATTCAGAATGGCATGTATAGAAAGTGAAACATCGGCATAGAATGATGATTATTTCTATTTGAGAGGTGATCTTATTTTATGCTGAACAGCGAGCACTTCAGTAAAATACAAAAGGCGTTAGACGCAACTGCTTTCCGGCTGGAGGAAGCCGGAGCGGAGTTCGGTCCTTCCGCCATGACACACGCACAGGAAGAACTTGAAAATGCGGTAAAACATACACATTCAACAGACCATCCGTTCCTATGTACACATATCATTAACCGGAAATGATCATGACAAAAACTTGGCGAGGCCAAGTTTTTTTGTTGTATTGAAAAGGGTTAAATGATATTATAGATGGTCTGAATGCCGAATAGTTAGGGGTTGGAGTTGGGTGACAACATCACGTTTGCCTTTTGCTTTAACAAAAGAAAAGAATTTTTACGAAGAATTGAACAATTGGATTGGTGACGTGTTTTACGATATCCTTCCCGAGAAAGGCTTTGACCTTCGGGATGAGCAGGTATTTATGGCGTTTCAGCTTGAACGGGCATTTAAAGAGAAAAAGGTCATGTTCGCTGAGGCAGGAGTCGGTACGGGGAAAACGCTGGTGTATCTGCTGTTTGCCATCAGCTATGCCAGATATACGGGTAAACCGGCCATTATCGCATGCGCCGATGAAACGTTAATTGAACAGCTTGTCAAAAAAGAAGGCGACATTTCCAAGCTGACAGAACATTTGGATCTGCAGATTGATACACGGCTGTCCAAATCCCATGAGCAGTATCTGTGTCTGAAAAAGCTTGAGAAAACAATGCAGCGTTCTGATGATGAAAAGTGGCTGGATCTTTATGAGTCGCTGCCTTCATTCGTACACGAATCACAAGCGATGCAGCGCTTTTATCCGTACGGCGACCGCAAACAGTACGCTGATTTGACGAATGAAGAGTGGGCAGGCGTCAGCTATGATTCCTTCCAAGATTGTTTAACTTGTGATATGAGACATAGATGCGGTTTAACACTTTCAAGAGATCATTACAGAAAATCAACGGATCTGATTGTTTGCTCCCATGATTTCTACATGGAGCATGTATGGACGGAAGAATCACGTAAAAGGGAAGGACAGCTGCCGCTTCTGCCGGATCACAGCGCCGTCGTGTTTGATGAAGGACATCTGCTGGAATTCGCCGCGCAAAAAGCGTTAACCTATCGCGTGAAGCAGTCGACGCTTGAGCTGTTTTTAGAGC
Source organism: Bacillus sp. LR--39 (assembly GCF_053613335.1). Taxonomy (NCBI): domain Bacteria; kingdom Bacillati; phylum Bacillota; class Bacilli; order Caryophanales; family Bacillaceae; genus Bacillus; species Bacillus sp. LR--39. Next base: position 778,924 of record NZ_JBSIOT010000001.1, read on the forward strand.
GTCTGCTTCAAAATGACATCAGAGAGGAATTCGCCGAACTGATTGAAGATGCCCTTGCCGCAAACGATGAGTTTTTCTATGTGCTGTCAGAGGAATCGAAGGAAATCGCCGGCTCTTACCGATTGGACATCCAAAACGACCAGCGTGTTAAGCGTGCGGCTGACGAACTGTGCCGTCTGCTCGATAAAATCGGTGAGGCGCTCGTATTTGAATCGGAAATGTATACGATTGATAAGTACGAGCTGTCAGTCGTAGAAGAATACGTCGAACAAATGGCATATTCGCTGTCGCTGTATCAAAAGGATGCCATCAGCTGGCTTGAAACGCGGGATACAGACTCAACGTTTGTCGTTATGCCGAGAACTGTAGCCGAAGTTTTGGGAGAAAAGGTCTTTTCTAAAAAGATTCCTTATATTTTCTCATCGGCCACTCTTTCTGAGGGCGGTTCATTTGATTATATCGCTGACAGCCTTGGAATCCGTGATCCTTTATCATTTACCGTTGAATCTCCGTACGATTACGAGGAGCAAATGTCTGTTGCGCTTCACGGTGATATGACGTCTGAGCAGAAAACAGCCGAAACGATTGAAACCATTAAGAAGAATGAAGGACGCACCCTCGTTCTTTTCCCTTCCTTTGAAGACATGAAGGAATTTAAAGAACAGGCTGCCGCGTGGGAGCTGCCGTATCCGATATACTACGAAGGTGACGAAGAGATCAGCAGTCTGGTCGAAAAATTCCAGCGGGATGAAGAATCCGTGCTTTGTTCCGTCCACTTATGGGAAGGTCTTGACATTCCCGGTGACTCGCTCCGGAATGTGACCATTTGGGCATTGCCGTATCCGCCTCATGATCCCGTGTTTACCGCAAAGCGGAACGGATCGAAAAAAGATCCGTTTGAGGAAGTTGATCTGCCGTACATGCTCTTGAGAGTCCGGCAGGGAATCGGCCGCCTCATCCGTTCTAATCAGGACAGCGGAACTATATCCATTTATGCGGGCGGAGAAAGTGAACGGGTATTGGACGAAGTCAAAACGATCTTGCCTGTTACACCGAAAATCGTATAAAAACAAAAGCTGCAGGATTCTTATCCTGCGGCTTTTTTAAATCCGGGAAGTTGACTTTATCACGGCATTCCATTAGCCTGTAATTGATAGTGAAAAGGGAGGGGAATGGATATGGATTTACATACATATGAAAAAGAGTTTTTTAATCTGTTAAAAAGAGTATCCCACTATGTCGAAGCCATTGCACTTATGCACTGGGACTTAAGAACGGGAGCCCCGAAAAAAGGCTCTGATGACCGGGCGGAAAGCATCGGACAGCTGTCGGCTGACGTTTTTCAAATCCAGACATCCGACCGGATGAAAGAGCTGATCGACATCCTTCTCGCGCATGCAGAAGAGCTCTCTGAAGATACAGTGAAAGCGGCGGAACTTGCGAAAAAAGATTATGATCATAATAAAAAAATTCCTGAAGATGAGTATAAAGAATATGTCATTTTAACATCGAAAGCTGAAACGGCTTGGGAGGATGCAAAGGCTGACTCTGATTTTTCTATGTTTGCTCCGTACCTTGAGAAGCTGATTGATTTTAATAAGCGGTTTATTTCGTATTGGGGCTATGAAGATCATCCATACAATGCATTGCTCGATATTTTCGAACCGGGTGTTACGGTAAAGGTGCTGGATCAGCTGTTTTCTGAATTGAAGGAAGCGATCATTCCGCTTATCAAAAAAGTGACGGCATCCGGCAATAAACCGGACACAGCCTTTATCACAAAAACGTTTCCGAAAGAACAACAAAGAGACCTCTCCTTGTATTTCTTAAAAGAGTTCGGGTATGATTTTGACGGCGGCCGCCTGGACGAGACGGTGCATCCGTTTGCGACGACAATCAACCGGGGCGATGTACGGGTGACGACCAGATATGACGAAAACGATTTCCGCACGGCGATTTTCGGAACGATTCATGAATGCGGGCATGCGATCTACGAGCAGAATATTGACGAAGCGCTGAGCGGAACGAACTTATCTGACGGTGCATCCATGGGAATTCATGAATCCCAATCGTTATTTTATGAAAACTTTATCGCCAGAAATCAACATTTCTGGACCGCCTATTATGAAAAAATGGTTGAGGCTTCGCCTGATCAATTTCAAGATGTGAAAAGAGAAGATTTTGTACGCGCTGTCAACGAGGCGAAACCGACCTTTATCCGAATTGAAGCCGATGAGCTGACGTATCCGCTTCACATTATTATCCGTTATGAAATTGAAAAAGCGATTTTCAGCAATGAAGTGACAGTGGAAGAACTGCCTGCATTGTGGAATCAAAAATATCATGATTATTTAGGCATTACGCCGCCATCTGACGCAAAAGGCATTTTGCAGGACGTACATTGGGCGGGCGGCGATTTCGGCTATTTCCCTTCCTATGCGCTCGGATATATGTATGCGGCACAGCTGAAGCATACCATGCTTGACGATCTGCCTGAATTTGATCAATTAATAGAACGGGGCGATTTTGAGCCGATTAAACAATGGCTGACAGAAAAGGTTCATCAGCACGGAAGACGCAAAATGCCGCTTGACATCATAAAAGATGCAACGGGAGAAGAGCTGAACGTTCAATATCTCATTGAGTATCTCGTCGGCAAATATTCAAATTTATATTTATAAACGAAACGCCCGGCATACACCGGGTGTTTTTCTAAAAATTCTAAAAACACGAATAATCGAAACCGATTCTTTGTAAAAGTTCGGAAATATTCAAATTTCACTATGCAAAAGAAGTGTATCTTGTTATAATTTGATTAATATCATACGAACACTCATATAATCGCGTGGATATGGCACGCAAGTTTCTACCGGTCACCGTAAATGTCCGACTATGAGTGAGCAATGGGACGGCTTTTATTCGGCCGTTACGTGTAGATCATTCGGCATTGCTTGCTCTTTTTATTGAGAGCGAGCAATGCTTTTTTTATTTTTTTATAAGCGGGGGTAATCATTGTGGAAGCATTAAAACGAAAAATAGCAGAAGACGGAATCGTTCTTTCTGATCAAGTGCTGAAAGTGGATTCTTTTTTAAACCATCAAATTGATCCGGTTCTTATGCAGCAGATCGGCCGGGAATTTGCGTGCCGTTTTGAAAAAGACGAGATAACCAAAATCGTCACAATTGAATCTTCGGGCATTGCCCCTGCGGTGATGGCCGGCCTTGAACTCGGCGTTCCCGTCATCTTTGCGAGAAAAAGGAAGTCTCTCACATTAACGGATGATCTGCTGACGGCGTCCGTCTATTCATTTACGAAAAAAACAGAAAGTCAGATTGCCGTCTCCGGAAATCATCTGTCGAAAGATGACCGCGTGTTAATCATTGACGACTTTTTAGCGAACGGACAGGCGGCAGAAGGACTTTTATCCATCGTAAAACAAGCAGGCGCAGCGGTTTGCGGGATCGGAATCGTCATTGAAAAGTCATTTCAGCCGGGAAGAGATGAGCTGGTGAAAAAAGGATGCCGGGTTGAATCGCTGGCGAGAATTCAATCGCTTGAAGACGGAAAAGTGACATTTGTACAGGAGGTCCGTTCATGAAAAACGGCTATGCCAAAACACTTTCCCTCGGTATCCAGCACGTGCTTGCCATGTATGCCGGCGCCGTCGTCGTTCCTTTAATTGTAGGAGCGGCATTGGGACTGAACGCAGAACAGCTGACATATCTCGTATCAATTGACATTTTTATGTGCGGGGCGGCTACGCTGCTTCAAGTATGGAGGAATAAATATTTCGGCATCGGCTTGCCCGTTGTGCTCGGCTGTACGTTCACCGCGGTAGCGCCGATTATTTCGATCGGTAAGGAATACGGGATTTCAGCCATTTACGGAAGCATTTTGGCATCGGGTCTGCTTGTCATTCTGCTGTCGTTTTTCTTTGGTAAGCTCGTATCCTTTTTCCCGCCTGTCGTAACCGGATCTGTCGTGACGATTATCGGGATGACCTTGATGCCGGTCGCGATGAATCATATTGCCGGCGGGGAAGGCAGCGAGGATTTCGGTGATCCGGCTAACCTTGCCCTCGGATTTACGGTGCTCGTCATCATCGTGCTGCTTTATCGGTTTACAAAAGGATTTTTGAAATCCATTTCGATTTTAATCGGCATTGTCATCGGGACGGCCATCGCGTATTTTATGGGAAAAGTGCAATTTGACAATGTGGCGAATGCTGATGCCATTCAAATGATTAAACCGTTTTACTTCGGGACGCCGACATTTCATGCGGCACCGATTATTACGATGTCCATCGTTGCCATTGTCAGCCTTGTTGAGTCAACCGGCGTCTATTTCGCTCTCGGTGACCTGACAAACCGGCGCCTGTCTGAACGTGATTTAGCAAAAGGCTACCGTGCGGAGGGCCTGGCGGTATTCATCAGCGGCATTTTCAATGCTTTTCCGTATACGGCCTATTCCCAAAACGTCGGCCTCGTGCAGCTGACAGGAATTAAGAAAAACGCGGTCATCGGTGTCACGGGCGCACTTTTAATGCTCTTCGGCCTTTTTCCGAAAATCGCAGCCTTCACGACCATCATCCCGTCTTCGGTACTGGGAGGCGCGATGGTGGCCATGTTCGGCATGGTCATTTCCTACGGCATTAAAATGCTCAGTCAAATTGACTTTAAAAAGCAGGAAAACCTTCTGATCGTCGCATGTTCGGTCGGATTGGGACTCGGTGTAACCGTCGTTCCCGATATGTTTAAGCACCTGCCGTCTTACTTAAATCTGCTGACCACAAACGGAATCGTCGCCGGAAGCTTTACCGCCGTCCTTTTGAATATTATTTATAATATGATTCCTAAAACGAAAAAAACCCTTGATGTGACAAGGGTTCAAGAGGGTTAGTTATCTGTTTTCTTTAAAATAACATCTTATTTTATCCAGATCGAGGATGCTTCCGAAAGTTTGCTGAACTTTTTGTGAGGCATCCTCTTTTTTTATTAGTTTCATTGTTTGAAAAGAAACTAAATTGAGTGATGCGGCATCCGCCTTATTTCGCGGAAAAACCGTCCCGGACTATATGTACGTGAACGAGTATCTTGTGCACGAATTCTTACAAAAGAGAGTAAAAGAAGGGAAAGCCCCTTCTTTTAATTAATCCATCCTTCAAAAGTTGCGCGATAGAACCCTTCGATTATCTCTACTTTCTTAAGGTAATATGTAACACCATTCTTAACAGTTGTATTTGGAATATCCCATCTATGAAGGTAATCCATTGTAAAAGAATCTTTGGTCGCTTGTGTCGAAATTTTTGTTTGAGTTGAGTCGATATTTGTATTACTAGGGCTAGATGCAAAAGCAGGGGCAGCGGAAACGAGTAAAGCGAGAGACAAGGCAAAACCAGTTAAAACTTTTTTTAATTTCATTTTTAACACTCCTTTGTTTTTTTGGTACAATTGTATTATTACATGCAATACAAAAATAACCAAGGGTTTTTTTGTTAATGTTTTGTGAGCGTGAATTTAGTTAGGAGCGATCCTTTCATTCACTGTTGCGGCTTATGTCAGGATATTGATAAGTATATAGAGAAAAAGAGTTGAATATTGCTGGCCTCTGGTGAACTTTAGATATTTCAATGCTTTTCCAACGGGGAAGATGTGATAGTAACTTAATCAATTGTACAAAAGTAAAAACTTTATTTAAAATGTTATAAATACGAATTTTCAATATAGGAGGTTATCTGATGGCAGAAAAGAAAAAAGCTTTAATCATTGTGGATGTACAAAAAGCCTTTGATGATAAAAAGTGGGGAGAACGAAATAACGTAAAGGCGGAAGAAAATATCAGCAAAATACTGAAATTATGGAGAGAAAAAGGATGGACAGTCATATACATACAACATACTTCTGATAAACCTGGTTCTTTATTTTATCCGAAAAATGAGGGGGTTGCTATAAAGGAAATCGTTAAACCTATGGATAAAGAAGTCATTATAACCAAAAAAGTAAACAGCAGCTTTATTGGGACTAATCTAGAAGAGCTTTTAAAAGCAAATGATATAACAACTGTCGTAATCACTGGCTTGACTACGCCGCACTGTGTTTCAACAACCACAAGGATGAGCGGTAATTTAGGATTTGATACATACCTGATTTCAGATGCAACAGCAGCCTTCGGAATGAGAGACCAAAATGATACATATTATGATGCAGAGACTATTCACAATATATCTCTGGCAACATTGCATGATGAATTTGCCACAATATTAACGACTGATCAATTAATCAATGATTTTATAAAAACAAACTGACTAACATTATGGCTAAGGGCGGCGGTGGATATAGGCGGCTGAAAAGCATATTCAGGCGCATACAAGGACCTCGTCGGAAAATACGGGGATTACCGACTCTTTTCATCGTCGCAATATCGATTGAAAAAGGCATCTGCTTCAGATGCTTTTTTTGTTTCTTGTAAACCGGTTTCGGTAAAAAATGATCGGCGGTTAACGGTCTGATTCGGCATCGGTTTTGAATAACAAAAGGCTTTACTAATCAGCGAATTATTCAAGATTTTTTGGCTTGTGCTGAGGCTCTTTGTTAAGACATTTTGGATCGATCACATTTTTAAGATCTTTGATGGTTAAAGGCTTACAGTCATCTTTTAATTCGTAACCTAATTGTCCATTAGCTTCTAAAGTGGCATATATATCGGATCAATTATTAAGGTCAGTGAAACTAAAAAAAGGGGACAGAGCCCCCTTCATATTCGTACCAGCGCTCAAAATTCCCATACCAGATTCCGTTCCATGATAAAACAATTATTGACACCGTCAAAATAGATATTTGGAACTTCTTTTCTGGAAAACAAACATGGAACAAAATGATCTGCTGCACAAGTTCTTAACCCTTAGTTTCTTTAATACAGAACATGTCAATAGTTTTTAATTTTGACACTTCTTTAATATAGAATTGAGAAAAATAATGTCTGGTTGAAAAAAGTAACATGTTAGCAATCATTTATTCTCTTATCGGCACGGTAACATACGGATTATTTTTAGTTGTTACTTAGAACAAACATTCCGCGTCATGAAAAATCAGCTTTTGTAGACGGCTGTCCAAGTGCCATCAGCACCATGGAAGGTGATGTTGTCTAAATAATAGGTGATTCCATTCCGGTAAATTGAAGTAGGATAATCAGGGCCGGAACCATTAAGTATGAACGTCGCCAAAGCAGATACTTCCTTCGTTTTACTTTCTGCAGAAGGTGTATCAGCAGGACCTGCGGCAAAAGCAGGGGCGGCAGAACAGAGTAAAGCGAGTGATAGGGCTGATCCGGCTAAAGCTTTTTTCATTTTCATTGTAAACACTCCTTTTCTTTTTTAATACAATTGTATTATTACATATTATGTTAAATAAGTACATGCTTATCTTTGTTAATTTTTTGTGAACAAACAGATAATCTATTTAAACGCAGAGATGAAATAAGTATGATGATGAAGCAATTATCATCTATAAAAATAAAATCAGGAAGTGGCTGATTTTCTCAAAAATCATCTACTCTTGCGAAATGAGGAGTTGCATGACATTTACAGAACGGGCGGTAGCTATTATCAAACAGATTCCTGAAGGAAAAGTGATGACGTATGGTCAAATTGCCGATCTTGCGGGAAGTCCGCGGGGAGCGAGGCAGGTTGTGAGGATTCTTCACTCCATGAGTAAAAAGCATCGTCTTCCTTGGCACAGGGTCATCAATGCAAAGGGCGAAATCGGATTGAGAGACGAAGAGATGTTTTCTGTACAGAAGCTGTCTCTTGAAGCTGAGGGGGTAGCGGTCACGTCAGACGGACGGATCGATCTCAATTTATACGTCCATGATCCGAATATGTAAAAAAACCTGCCGTATATCGGCAGGTTTTTCAGTTATATGCTGCGAGCCGGCCAGAAAGGTTTTGCCGGATATAAGGCCATTCCTCCCGAAGGATGGAGTAGTAGGCAGTATCTCTGAGGCCGCCGTCGACAGCCGGAATATGCGCGCGGCGGATTCCTTCAAATTGGGCACCGATCCGCAAAATCGCAGTCCGTGAGCGCTGATTGCGAACATCGGTTTTCAGTGTCACCCTGACAGCTTGCCACACGTCAAACGCATGGGTCAGCATCAGAAGTTTACATTCCGTATTGACACCGGTCCGCTGCACGGCAGAGGCATACCATGTGCTGCCGATCTCACACACTTCCGGAGCTGCATCTGTCGGCCGCGTAAACACTTCCACATCCATAAACCTCGTGCTTCCGACGATTCGGTCTGTTTCAAGACTCCGTACTGCAAAAGGCAATGCAAGTCTTTTTTCATAATCGGAAAGCGCGCGCTCAATATAACGCTTTGTTTCTTCGATTCCGTCAGGAACATGGGTGTAAGCGTAAGTCGTCCTATTTCCTGAAGCAGCTTCACAAAGTGCCTGAGTGTGATCAATCGTCATCGGCTCTAACTGAACGAGTGACCCTTTAAGAATGACGGGTTTCAGCATGCTTATCACAACCTTTTTTTATGAATGGGTCAAGTATAGTCGAACGGTTTATCACTCAAAAGGGCCAATTTTAAATTAAAATGGCATGTCAGTGAAATCCTCGATTCAAACTTATGCATACATTCAGGAAAAAAGCGGAAACCTTTATGTGAAGAGGTGATGGGCATGGCATATGTGTTATCGGTCGGAACCAGCATTCCGGAATATCATGTCTCGCAAGAAACGGCGGCAGATTTTGCGAGAGGGATGTTTGCCGATTCATTTAAGGATATTGACCGGCTGTTAAAAGCCTTTCAAAACGGCGAAATTGAATCAAGGCAGTTTGTCCGGCCGATTGAATGGTATAAAACGGCACGGGGTTTTTCAGAGAAAAACCGGCTGTATACGGAAGAAACCGTCAAGCATAGTGCGGATGCGGCACTTGATTGTTTAACAAACCCGGATTGTTTAACAAATCCCTTTCCATATGAAAAAGTGGATGCGATCTTTTTTATTTCCAGCACCGGGCTTTCGACACCCAGCATTGAAGCGAAAGTGATGAATCAGCTTCCGTTTTCTGCGAAAACAAAACGGATACCGATCTGGGGTTTAGGATGCGCGGGCGGAGCGGCCGGCCTGTCCAGGGCGTACGAATACTGCCGCGCGTATCCTGAAGCATACGTGCTTGTTATCGCGGCTGAACTCTGCAGTTTAACGTTTCAGCCGAACGACAAGTCAAAAAGCAACTTAATCGGAACTTCCCTGTTTGCGGACGGAATTGCCGCAGTACTAATCGGAGGAGAAAAGGCGAACCGAAACGAAGTCAAACAGCCGCTTCTTCCGCGGATATTCGCCACTCAATCGGTGATGATGCCGGATGCGGAAGATGTGATGGGCTGGGAATTCACCGACAGCGGTTTTCAAGTCATTTTTTCAAGAGATATTCCCACCCTGGTTTCACAGTGGCTGAAGGACAATGTTGATGAATTTTTATTTGAATATGGCGTCAGTCCTCACGACATTAAAACCTTTCTTGCCCATCCCGGCGGGAAAAAGGTCATTGACGCCTATTTAACGAGTCTTTCAATGGACACCGGTCAGCTTGCGGCATCTCGGAAGGTGCTGCAAAAACACGGGAACATGTCTTCCGCAACTATTTTTCATGTGATAAGAGAACAGTTGCTTCACGGGCGGCAGAAAGAAAACGAAAAAGGGCTGATCGGCGCTCTCGGGCCGGGATTTTCGTCTGAGCTTTTGCTGTTCAGCTGGGAAAAGGGGGCTTCTTAATGTTTTGGCTGTTTATCATGCTGCTTGCGGCCCAGCGGATTGCGGAGATGATTGTGGCCCGGCGCAATGAGCAAAAGGTGAAAAAGCAAGGCGCAGTCGAATACGGAGAAGGACATTATCCCTTTCTCGTCCTGATGCACGTGCTCTTTTTTGTCTCTCTTACAGCTGAGGTGGTGGCGTTTCAAAAAACGCCTTCTCCAAGGTGGGCCGCCATTATATGTATTATTTTATTTGTACAGGGGATCAGGTATTGGGCGCTATTATCATTAGGGCGGTATTGGAATACGAAAATCCTTGTCGTGCCGGATGCGGAGCTTGTCAGAAAGGGGCCGTACAGGTGGATGAAGCACCCGAACTACGCGGTCGTCATCTTAGAATTTATTTTTCTGCCGCTGTTATACGGAGCGTATTGGACACTGTTTCTCTTTTCGATTCTCAATGCCTGCATGCTCACTGTGAGGATTCGCGCCGAAGAGAAAGCGTTAGAAGAAAACACCGCAAAATAGAGATTGAAAATCATTCTCACTCATGATAAGATGTAAATATGAAAATGATTCTCATTCAAGGTGGTGCCGAAAATGACAATGTTATTTTTATTTGCAGCCGTTTGTACATACAGTGTTTTAATTGGTTTCGTATTGAAAAAAGTTTCGAATAAATCAATGTCTTCTTAAACATCTGCGGTTTTTCCTGCCGCGGGTGTTTTTTCTTTATCAGCTGCCGATATCGGCGGCTTTTTTGCGTTTCCTGAAGAAAAGTGAGCCATTCTTGTGTAAAATGGGGGAGAGGTTTTTTTCAGAGCTTTCTAAAAATGAAAACGTCATTTGATGCGACAGACACAAAGGGGTAAAGACACATGACAGAAGAAGAACGCCATAACAGGGAGATTTTCAGCAGAACGGGTGCCTTATACGCACAATTTTTGGATCATCAGGATAAAAAACGGGCCGATCAGCTCGCGGCCATTATGAAAAAAGCGGCTGATGAAGAGGTTTATATCGCGTTTACCGGGCATTATTCGGCCGGAAAGTCCTCTTTATTAAACACATTGCTCGGTGAAGACATACTGCCGACAAGCCCGATTCCTACAAGCGCCAACCTCGTTGTCATCCGGCACGGTGAAGATAAAGTCGTGCTTCATACGACGGACGGGGCTTATGCAGAAATTAAAGGAAGTTACGATAAAGAACAAGTGCAGCAATTCTGTAAAGACGGTGAGCAAATTGAAACGGTGGAAGTCTATGCCGGCTTTAAGGAGTCAGAGCCTCATGCGGCCTACATCGACACACCGGGAATTGATTCGACGGACGAAGCGCATTTTTTATCGGCGGCTTCGGTTCTCCATCAGGCTGACGCTTTATTTTACGTCGTTCATTATAATCACGTTCATTCAGAAGAAAATATGCTGTTTCTCAGCTCCATCAAAGACCGTATTCCAAATTTATTTCTGATCGTCAACCAAATTGACAGACATGATGAAACTGAAACGAAGTTTGAAGAGTACCGCAGGCAGGTGGAAGATATGCTTGAAGGCGCGGGAATACCGAAAGAATCGCTTTTCTTTACGTCTGTCACTGAGCCTGACCATCCTTTAAACGGCATGGAACAGCTGAAAAAACATCTGCAGAAGCTGAAACAGCAGGCAAAAACAAATTTATGGTCTTTAACGGAGAGAAAAGTTGCACACTTAGTCAAAGAGCATACAGAGATGCTCGTAAAAGATGATAAAAACGGCAGCGGAGAGCAGTTTGACAAACAAGAAGCACTTGTCCGTTCTGTTGAAGGTGAGCTTAAAAAAGCCGTTCAACAGGCTGAAACAGCAGAGAAAGACATCAGAAAAGACGTGCAGAACATATTGCAAAACGCTAATCTGACACCCTTTGAGATGAGGGAGCTTGCATCTGCTTATATTGAATCACAGCAGCCCTCATTTAAAACCGGATTATTCTTTTCAAAAGCGAAAACGGCTCAGGAGAAAGAAAGAAGGCATGCTGAATTTTTTGCCGATATTAAAAAAAGAACGGAAGGGGAAGCGGATTGGCATATTATCGACACATTTACGAAAGCGGCCAAGCGGTATGAAGCGGATTCGGACGAACTGATCAGGAAAATCCAGGCGTACCGCACACCGCTTTCTGATGATATCACCGCTCAGGCCCTTAAGCAGGGAGCGGCCTTTTCATCTGAATACGTATTAACTTATACGAAAGACCTCGCTGAAATGATCAGAAGGGAAGCCAAAAGACAGACAGCGGAACTCATTGAGGAGCTGACCGCTTATGTTCAGACAAAAAACGGACCGCTCATTGAGAACTTGAAAAACCGGCTCGAAAAAGAAAAGAAAATAAGGGATGAGCTCGCGCAATCGGTAAAAGAAGAACGCAATGCCTTGGAAAAAGCAGCCCGAGTCCGCGCTTTGTGGGAAGAAGAATTGACCTGTGATACGGGAAGCGGCGACTGGTATACGCGAAAAAAACGCCTTGCAAAAGCGCCCGTCCAAAAGAAACCAAAAGAGGCTGTACAGCATGAAGTAAGCAAGCCCGAAAAAAATGCGATGAAGGAACTTCCTATAAAAGAGCAGACTGATCGGTTCTATGAGCTTGCCGGGATTCTTGAATCCTCGAGCATATTAGGAAAACAGGCAGAAGCCTTTCGGAGTAGGATTGAGCGGCTTGAAAACCGCCAGTTTACCTTGGCGTTATTCGGCGGATTCAGTTCCGGTAAATCATCATTTGCAAATGCGCTTGTCGGTGAATACGTGCTTCCGTCATCACCGACGCCCACAACGGCTACGATCAACAAAATAACGAAACCGCAAGACGGCAAACCGCATAAATCTGCGGAGATCGTTTTTAAAACGGAGGAGGAGCTGGACGCTGAAATGCTTCAGCTGACTGAGCTGAAAGATGCTGATGTAAAAGGGCGTTCACTGAAAGAGAGATGGAATTATGCCATTAAAAAGGGAAAAGTTCCGGATGAACTTATCCCGGTGATTCAGACGATGCTGCAGGCGTTTGATACGTACGAAGAACAGATCCGTCAAAGGCTGACACTGACGGTGCCGGTTGAAGATTTAAAACCGTACGCAGCCGAAGAAAAAACGGCCTGCTGCGTAAAAGAAGTCACCGTGTATTATGATTCGCCTCTCACGCAAAAAGGCATCACCATTGTTGATACGCCGGGAGCAAGCAGTATAAACAAGCGCCATACGGAACTTGCCTTTCAATATATAAAAGATGCTGACGCGTTCTTTTATATGACGTACTATCAGCATTCTTTTTCAAAAGGAGACAGGTCTTTTCTGAAGAAACTCGGCCTCGTCAAAGAATCATTCGGCATGGATAAAATGTTTTTTGTCATTAACGCCGCCGATCTGGCCAAAACCGAAAGCGAGCTGGAAACCGTCAAAGACTATGTCCGCTCGGAACTCTCAAAAGAGGGAATTAACCGGCCGAAATTATATCATGTCTCAAGTAAAGAAGAGCTTGCGGGTAAAAAAGAAGCTTTTTATAACAGGTTCTCTGATGTAAGAACCGGGCTTGAGCACTTTATTGAGGAAGATGTAATGAAGGCCAGCTGCGCCCAGCTGAAAACAGAGGCGGACAAGCTGTGCGATATGGTGGAACAGCTTCACGAATCTCTTCACCAGTCGGCAGAAGAAAAAGAGAAAAAGAAACAGCGTCTGGAGTCTTCCTATGAAAAAGCTCTCGCTGACATTTCAAAGCGCCGTACGTCTGAGGTCATCATTCGAAAAGTGATGAAAGATACGGAAGAACAGCTCTATCACATTAAACATCGCCTGACGTTTTATGCGAATGATATGCTGAAAACCGCCTTCCATCCGGGCCTTCAAAACGGCGATTGGAAACAAAATATATCAGCGGCGCTGAATGAAGCGCTCAAGGAATTCCGTTTTGAATATATTCAAGAGCTGAAAACGCTCGATATCCGGATGACCGGTTTTATTGAGCGCCATATGGCTGAGGAATGGATGGAAAACTGTCAGAAGAAGCTTATGGAAGACGGAGATTTCTCCATTTATGTCAGCGGTGAAAACGAATTTGCCGTTCAGCTGAAAGAGGTCGCTCCGGTCATTGACGTCTCGGCATTCTCACATCACGTAAAGGAAGTTAAATCACCGAAGCAGTTTTTTGAAGAGAACGGAAAAGCAGCGTTTGTGGAAGGGCTCAGGCTTAGCCTGCAAAAAGTGACAGAAAAGTGGCTTGAACAGGAGAAAGAAAGCCTTTCAGAGCGATATGCTGAGCAGGTGCGCCGTCTGCAAGAAGACATGGCGGATAAAAGCCTGTCCCAGATCCGCGAGCAGCGGGACACTTATTTACAAGGTCTTGCGGAAAATACGAGTGCAAGGGAAATTGAACACCTTTACGAAGCCGAAAAAGCATGGAAAAAGAAAGATGAAATGCTGAAAATTTAAAAATCCGGTTGGCGGGCAGATAACAGTCGTGGTAGACTAAAATGAAAAAAAAGCGAGATGAAACCTTTTATGTCAGAAGTCCATAAAGCAATTTCAGCACATTCCGCAAAACAGCATCAGCATGTCAAAACATTTGTACAGCTTGATTATGAGCGTGAACAGGCCATTGACGAAGCCATTGTAAAATGCAGACAGAATCAACCGTTCACGACAGATGCCATCAATGGCATCACGGCAAAAATGAACCAGCTGGCGAAAAAGGGCATCGTGCCGCAAAGACGATTCGTAAGTGAAGAGATGGTGAAAGAATTCGTCAGCAGACAGTAATGGATGAACCTGCCGCGTGTGTCATCAGCGCTTGCTGTACATACTATCCGTATCTTCTCTAAAGGGGGATATGACCATGGGCAGAACAAAACTGGGAAACAGAAATGCTCAGCAGAATAACAATGCCAAAAAGAAAAACGGCTTCGGACAGAAATTTGATTCTTATGCCGGCCGTGAAGCTGAAAAGCTGATGGCAAGCAATAAAAGACACGGTGAGTAAACGTGACGGCAGCATCTTCCAAATGGGGGGATGCTGTTTTTTTACCGCCTTCTTTGGTAAAATAGGAACATTGAATAAAAAGGAGTATCGATATATGAATAATAAATTACTGCTCGTTGACGGTATGGCGCTTTTGTTCCGCTCATTTTTCGCGACGGCCGTTCATCGCAATTTTATGATAAATGAAAACGGAATTCCCACAAACGGAGTCAACGGTTTTTTAAAGCATCTTATTACAGCGGTTGATACGTTTCAGCCCACACATGTCGTCTGCTGCTGGGATATGGGAAGCAAAACGTACCGCAATGATTTGTTTCAAGATTATAAAGCCAACAGAAGTGAACCGCCGCTAGAGCTGATTCCGCAATTTGATCTGGCGAAAGAAGCAGCGCGAGAGCTCGGTTTTTTAAACATCGGCATAAAAGGCTATGAGGCGGATGACTGTATCGGTACGCTTTCTGCCCTATTTTCCGGGGAAGCGGAAATTACGATTGTAACGGGTGATAAAGATCTGCTTCAATTGCTGAATCATCAAGTTCAAGTAGCGCTGCTGCAAAAGGGTATCGGCAATTATAAGGTATATACAGATGAGATATTCAGAGAAGAAACGGGAGTTCCGCCAAAAGCGCTGATTGACATTAAGGCGCTGATGGGAGACACGAGCGATAACTATCCCGGCGTTAAAGGAATCGGGGAAAAAACGGCGTACAAGCTGATACGTGAATATCAAAACATAGACCGCTTATTAGAAAGCCTCGCTCTCTTGCCGAAGGGCCAGCAAACGAAAATTCAGCAAAGCTTGAAAGAATTGGAGCTGTCAAGGCAGCTTGCTGAAATACATTGCGAGGTACCGTTAGTCTGTACGCTTGAAGAAGCGCTTTTTTCATTGAAGATGGAAGAGGCGGCATTAATGCTCAGACGCCATCAGATAAAAGGAATTGAAAGGATGCTCGAAAAGCTGAACGCCAGAGAGATCAGCTGATCCCTCTAGCGTTTTGTATTGCTTTTTTTTGCGTTGTTTTCAAGGGCTGATTTCGGGTCTTTGTGCGCATTTCCTTCCATATTTCCCTGAGGATTCACGCCCCCGGTCAGCCGGCCTTTATTTTCTTTTCTCATAGCTGTTCACCTCATTTGTAGGATGAACAGTGAGACGCAATTTCATTCCGGTTATTTATTCAGCCGAATCGCTTTTTTTGCGAGCTGATCGGCTGTTTGGTTTTGTCTGCCGGGAATCCACTTAATGAAAAACAATGGAAATCCGGCCTTTAACTGGATGATTTCGTCCACAAACGGCTGGAAAGCCTTGTTTTTAACCGCTTCAAGATCTGCGGCCCGCTCCACGATATCCGAATCCGTCCGGAATGACACGGACTCAAATCCGCGGGCGGCACACAGCTTCATTCCTTCAATTAAAGCGAGAAATTCAGCTTCCTGATTTGAATGGTCGCCGATCGGAATTGAGAAAGATTCTGTTTTCCCGTCATGTTTAATAAAAATACCGATACCGGACGGGCCCGGGTTTCCGGCGCTTGCACCGTCTACATAAATTTCAGCGGGCATCATCCGTCACTCTCCATTCGGTGTCATTCGTTTTGCCGCATACGCATAAGGGACAGAAATGAGTGATACCGCAAATTTAATCAGGTAAGTTGAAATGAAGATGCTGAACCATACGCCCGCGGAATAAACGCCGATAAAGGCCACGGCAGTGAAGATAAATGTATCCAGCAGCTGGCTGAGCGCCGTGCTTCCGCTGTTTCTGAGCCAGAGAAGCCTGTCTGAAGGAAAGATTCTCCGAATGGCTGAATATACATAAACATCTATCGTTTGGCTGAAAATAAAAGCCAAGAGGCTTCCGAGCGCAACACGCGGCAGAAAACCGAAAATCGTCTCAAGGGCCGGCTGTGCGATATCTGAAGCAGCCGGTTTATATAAAAGAGCCCCCTGCATGGCGCATGTCAAAGCGAGCAGAGTGGAAAACCCGAGCCAGACGGCTTTGCGCGCTTCTCTGGGACCGTATTTTTCATTCAGCACATCCGTTGCGAAGAAAACGGTGCCGTACATGATATTTCCCAGTGTCGCCGTAAGCCCGAACAGCTCGACTGTTTTGACAACCTGCAAGTTGGCGCACACCGTGGCGAAACCGATCCATACGAATAGGCCCGTTTTGCCAAATCCTTTATAAAACAGAAGAACAATGATAAAATGAATGACCGCAAATAAGATCCATAACACATCGTTAAACAAAACCTGCTGACTTCCTTTCAATTTGAGAATGGTTTGATTATAGCACACGCCCGTCAACTAATGAATGGTAAGGTGATTTCAATGAATCTTAAGCCGTATATCGAAATAGAAGCAAAAGGAACAGGCCCTGTCGCGTTTTTTTCCGAAGATTGGCTGACCGTTCCGAAAGCGCGCATGCTTGCAAGAGAAGTCAGCCGCTTTCCTTATATAAAAGACATTTATTTTGAGGATGAAAAAGGCGCGAGCTGGACGCTTAAAGAATTAGAAAAGCTTACTGAAGAGCTTGCGCACGAACCTGACGACATTACAGTGTATTTCGACGGCGGCTTTGACAAAACAAGCGGACGCGCCGGACTGGGAATTGTCGTGTATTATTCTCTCGGCGGCAAGCGGCACCGCATACGGAAAAACAAAAGCTTAACGCTTCAGACGAACAATGAGGCGGAATATGCCGCTTTGTACGAAGCCCTTAAGGAAGTGCAGGAACTTGGCGCAAGCAGAAATTCAATCACGATAAGAGGGGATTCCCTCGTCGTTTTGCATCAGCTTGACGGCAGCTGGCCGTGCTATGATGAAACGCAAAACGAATGGCTGGATAAAATTGAAGCGCTGCTCGAATCCTTAAAGCTGACACCGACATATGAAGCCGTAAACCGAAAGGAAAATCAAGAAGCGGATGACCTTGCCAGAAAAATTCTCTCGGACCGGCAGATTGAAAGCCGCATAACATTAGAAGGTAACGGAGATGACTGATATTGGATAAAAAAAGCATTTATAAAGAATTGACTGAGCTTCAGGATGAATATTGCAAAGACTGTTTCGTAAAAAAGCATTTTCGCAAAGAGTTTGGAAAAACGCACGCTCATTCTTTCTGCATCAACCAATGTACGGTGGGGGAGAAGCTGAAAGCCTACGGCAAGGTGCTGACAAATCAATAAAAAATAAAACCGCAGTAGTTTCTGCGGTTTTATTTTTCGAATTCATCGAGCTGATGCTGGCAATCGTCGAGAAGCATTCGCTGCTTTTGCAGAAAATCCTGGTCGAGAGCTTGCAGTTCACTGGATTGTGACATCGTTCTGGCATCCTGAATCGCCTGGTAAGCAGATTCCGCCAAAGTTGAATTTTGGCCCCGGGTAGCCGCTCCCGTTGTTTTCTGGGCCGTTTCTACCGCTAATTCAAGCTGGCGTTTATCCGTCAGTCCGTTTGGAAAAAATTCAGAGTCCATTAAAAAACACCTCCGCAAATAGTTTGGAGATTTTTTTTTAGAAATATGTACGGAAAATAGAAAAAATATATAAAATGAGCCGATATAACTATTGAACCTGATTAATTAGGGCTTAATTACTATTATTCAGGGTATCTTGGGAGAGAAGGGAAAAACCAGCCGTGAATGATAATGATTTAAAAACAATCCTTCAGCAGACATTTAAAGAAATATACGGTGATTTGGGAAATTTAGCGGAAATGGCGAAAAAAGGAATGCCGTCAATGGAGAAACAAATTGAAGAAATCGAGCAGCGCTGCAAGCAGAATCTTGTCGCAATTGAGATTCAGACGGCAATCAAATAGGAGAGGCATACGCCTCTCCTCTATTTGTGTCATCTGATCAACATGTATTGAGTTTAGAGTTTTACAACATTAGAAGCTTGAGGTCCACGATTACCTTCGACAATTTCAAAAGAAACTTCTTGTCCTTCTTCTAATGATTTGTATCCGTCTCCTTCGATAGCAGTGAAGTGAACAAATACGTCGTCTCCGCCTTCAACTTCGATGAAGCCGAATCCTTTTTCGTTATTGAACCATTTTACTTTACCGTTTTGCATATTGCTTAATTCCTCCTAGTACTGTAGCACCTTCGTGCTAAAAAAAATTTTGTCATCATTCAACCGTACGTATGTTTACGTTGTTAAATGATGGTTCAACTATACACCATATGGGAGCGGGCGTCAAGCGGCCGCTCTCTATTTTTCATCTTTATTTTTCCAGTGACAAAGCTTATCCGGAAAAAAACAAAAAGCACACGAATCGTCCGTGTGCTTTTCTCTTACGATAATGCCATATCCGCCTTTTCGGCCATCAGTTCAGATTCTTTTATAATGTCCTGCAAAATGACTTCAGAGGAGTTAGGGAGGTGAAGGCTTTTAATATTGTCCTTCATCCGGTTCAGCTTCTCCTCATCCGCGAGAAGGGAGGTGACAGACTCTAAAATTTCTTCGTGGCGGTTGACCACGACAGCCGCACCGCGATCTTCAAAGAAAATGGCGTTTTCCTTTTCCTGTCCGGGAACCGGTTTGTACAAAATAACGGGTACTCCGATCGCCGTCGCTTCCGTCAGTGTGATGCCGCCCGGTTTCGTGATCATGCAGTCCGTAATACGGAACAGCTCGTCAATTCTTTCTACATAGCCCAGCACTTTCAGCCGGTCGGCATTGTCACCTTCCAAGCTGCTGAGGGATTCTTTCAGCGAGCTGTTTTTGCCGCATACCACCACAACCTGCACCTGATCGTCATGAACGAGATTTTCGCACAGTTCTTTTACGTTTTTCAGCACACCATGCGCTCCCGCCATAATAAGAAGAACTTTTTTGTCGGGAGAGAGATTGTATTTTTTATAAATCGGCTCTTTCGGCATCGATTCCTCGAATTGAGGCCTGATGGGAATGCCCGTGATCTTTACGTTGTTCGGGTGAGTGCCGATTTCAATCAGTTTTTCCTTCACGTAATCTGTGGCGACATAATATTTATCAACATTTTCATGAACCCAGATTTTGTGAAGGCAGAAATCGGTCATAACGTTGAACGTCGGGATCACTTTTCCGGTTCTCCGTCTGTATTCCGGTACGACAATCATCGGAAATGTATTGATAATAATGTCCGGCTTATGCTCTTCGACGAGCTGGCCTAAACGTTTATTTCCCATTTTAAAATAAATATTGAATTTGCGTTTATTATAGATTTTGTCAACTCCGTAATAAAACAAACGATAAAACTGTTTCCCGATTGAGAAGCTTTTTAAATAAAGGTATTGAGTAACCTCTGAAACAATCGGATTTGACTCTTGATACAAATTGGAAACCGTCACATCTAAGCCGAGACGCAGACACTGTTCGTAGAGCGTTTTGGCCACTTGAACATGCCCGTTTCCGTAATTTGCAGTCAAAATTAATACTTTTTTATTGGTATTCAAGTAAATTCACCTCAATGTAATCAACAACAAGCAAGCTTCATGCATCGTAAGGAGTTATTGTCTATAGATAAACATAACACAAGTGCATCATTTTATAATAAGCGCGGCAACATATTTAAACTAAATTTAATTGATATGTTCCATTATTTTAAAGTTTTGTTATACGCATACTGAATCAAGAGTATTTTATCATATTTTTGTCACCGTATCACTCAAAACAAAAATTAATCCCATTCATACGGGGTTTCCTGATATACGTAATAATTCAGCCAATTCATAAACAATAACGTTGCATGAGCTTTCCAGCGGTTAACAGGTTCTTTCCCGCCGGGTGCAAAATAGTGCTTAGGAGCTTCTACGTTTGAAAGATTTCTCTCTATGTCTCTCTCATACTCCTGAAGTAGCGTATCGGTATCATATTCCGGATGACCCGTTAAGAAAATCTGTTTTTCGTCTTTTGAAACGATTAAACAGACCCCCGCTTCCTCTGAAACGCTGAGCACATCCAGATCCGAAGCCGATTGCAGCTGCTCCGTATTAATATCTGTATGCCGTGAGTGGGGCACATAGTATAGCTCGTCAAATCCTCTTACCAATCTCTCATGTTTTTTAAGAACGGTATGCTCAAACACACCGAAGATTTTTTTCGGCAGCTCCACTTTCTCAATGCCGTAATGATAGTATAAACCGGCTTGAGCGCCCCAGCAGATATGGAGGGTTGAAGTGACATTCGTTTTGCTCCATTCCATGATTTCCTTCAATTCTTCCCAGTAAGAAACATCTTCAAACGGCAGGTGCTCAATCGGAGCTCCGGTAATAATCATTCCGTCAAACCGTTTGTGGCGGATGCTGGAAAAATCCGTATAAAATTCATCCAGATGCTGCCTTGCCGTATTTTTTGGAGTATGTGTGCTCGGAATTAAGAACGTAAAGTGAACTTGTAAAGGTGAATTCCCAAGCATCCTGAGGAGCTGGGTTTCCGTTTGGATTTTTTTCGGCATCAGATTTAAAATCACGATCTTCTGCGGCCGGATATCCTGATGAAAAGCCCGGCTTTCATCCATTACAAAGATGTGTTCACTTTCAAGCACCTGCTTAGCGGGCAGGTGATTTGGTATATTAATAGGCAACATGCCACCTCCGTTATTCCCCGTTAATTTTCTTCATTATAGAAATTTTTAAGCCATTTTTCAATCCATCCCGGCGTAATAAACCGCATTTAACGCATAATGACAGGGATAAAAGCGGCAAATGGGCATAAATTCGGAGCGGCTCTTTATTATGACGGGTAAAGAGCCGTTTGGTTCCTCGAAAAAAACGTTTTCCGTTAAGTGGAAGGAAAAAGCGGTTTCCGTTTGTTTTGCAGTGTAAAACAGGTAAAATAAATGAAGAATGTAAATAGGAGGGCCGCAGATGACAATTTACGATATAAACGTACGGACCATAACAGGCGAAGACATGATGCTATCGACTTACAGAGGCAAGGTGATGATCATTGTGAATACAGCAAGCAAATGCGGGTTCACATCCCAGCTCAAGCAGCTTCAGGAGCTCTATGATACATATCGGGAGGAAGGTCTTGAAATATTGGGATTTCCCTGCAACCAATTCATGAACCAAGAACCTGGAAACGAAGCGGAAATTCAAGAGTTCTGTGTGAAAAACTACGGAGTCACATTCCCGATGTTTGCAAAAGTCGATGTCAATGGAGCAGACGCTCATCCTCTCTTCACATATCTGACGGAACAGGCAAAGGGGATGCTCGGCACAAAAGCGGTCAAATGGAATTTCACTAAGTTTATCGTGGACCGAAACGGTGAAGTCACCGGGCGTTTTTCACCGAACGTCAACCCAAAAGAGCTTGAAGATACGGTGCAGAGGCTTTTGGCCCAATAAGAGGTGATACGGTGAACGAAAAAGAGCAGCTGGAAAGCGTCAGGAATTGGGTCAGAGAAAAGCTTATTAATGAACGGACGGGCCATGACTGGCTTCATATTTCCCGGGTCGCAACACTTTCTGTTTATATGGCAAAAGAAGAAGGCGCCGACTTATTTATCACTGAGACGGCCGCGCTGGTTCATGATCTGATTGACGCCAAGCTCGAAAAAAGCGAAAGGCTGACGGCAGGCGAAGTGACAGAACGGCTGGCTGCTTTCAACATCGCGGCTGGCTCCATTCAGGAGATCGCGGATATTATCACGAGAATGTCATTCAGACACAGGGAACTGCTGAAAAAGCGGCCGCTTTCATTGGAGGGGAAAGTTGTTCAGGATGCAGACATGCTTGATGCGATCGGCGCAGCGGGCATCGGCAGGGCTTTTATGTTTGCCGGCGCGAAGGGTCAACCGATGTACGGAACTCAAACAAGTGTGCTGGCCCATATAGAGGATAAATTAATCAAGCTTAAAGGCTTAATGAATACAAAAGCGGGGGCCGGTTTAGCAGAGGAGCGGCATCAATTTCTTTTGCAGTTCGCCGCCCGTATCCAAAAAGAGGCCGGCATTTGCAAAAGCTAAGCGGCGCAATAGAACGCTTGTGCCGACTATGTTAGAATAAGTGTCAGATTGCGCATAGGAGGACCAATATGAAGATTAAATCAATAGAACCGACGCCGAGTCCGAACACGATGAAAGTGATTTTGACTGAAGAGCTTCCGGCAGGGAAAAGCAACAATTACAAACCCGATCAGGCAGATGATGCTCCGGCTGTCGTACGTGATATTTTAAACATTGAAGGAGTAAAGGGCGTTTATCACGTTGCCGATTTCCTGGCTGTGGAGAGAAACGCCCGTTTTGACTGGAAGGAAATTCTGCCTCAGGTCCGTTCCGCTTTCGGAATGGAACATACGGAGCAGTCTGAGAGCCGTTCTGAACAGGAATCGTTCGGTGAAGTGAAGGTTTTCGTACAAATGTTCAGCGGAATCCCGATGCAGGTCAAATTGACGGACGGCGAACGTGAAGAACGCTTCGGCCTTCCGGAACGTTTCCAAGAAGCCATTTTAAAGCTGCGTTCCGAAGCTTCAAATGTCGTATTTGAGCGGGCTTGGAAAGAACAAGGCGTGCGCTTCGGAGATTTTACCGAAATCGGACATGATGTCACAGAAGAGCTTCAGGCCGCCTACAGTGATGAACGGCTCAAACGTCTGACAGAAGCAGCCGCACAGCAAAAGGGTGAGGCCAAACCGGCAGTGCAGCGGAAAGCTTATAAAGTGACATTGGAGATGCTCGATGATGAAGACTGGAAACAGCGCTATGCCCATCTTGAGCAAATGGATCCGGATGAAGACGATTTACCAGTATTGGAAAAGGCGCTGCATGATCCGAAGACTTCGATCAGAAGACAAGCCGTCGTTTATTTGGGAATGATCGAAAAGCCGTCTGTGCTTCCGCTGTTATACAAAGCGCTTGAAGACAAAACGGTGACGGTCAGAAGGACGGCGGGTGACTGTCTGTCGGATCTCGGCGATGCGAGCGCCATCCCGGCCATGATGAAATCGCTCAGTGACTCAAGCAAGCTTGTGCGCTGGCGCGCGGCCATGTTTTTATATGAAGTCGGCGATGAAAGCGCGCTGGAAGCATTAAAAGCGGCGGAAGACGATCCGGAATTCGAAGTCAGCCTGCAAGTCAAAATGGCGATTGAACGGATTGAGCACGGAGAAGAGGCGAAAGGTTCAGTCTGGAAACAGATGACTGAAAGCAGAAAAAAAGAACAGTTATAACAAAAAGGTGCGCCATGCACCTTTTTTATTTGAATTCACTTTTTATAAAAATTATTTAGAATATTGTTGAAAAATGATTCAAAACTCTATATAGTAAGTACAATATTAATTGTTGGAGGGTTTTTATCGAAATACAGAAAGAATAGAAAAGCGAGACAGGGCAAAGATACTGTAAAATTTGCAGAACGCGCCCTAGAATAAACTGAAAATTTTAAAAATAATGCACAGTCTAAAAACAGTAGGGGGATCACCATGGCAGAATTACGCAGCAACATGATCACACAGGGAATTGACAGAGCGCCGCACCGAAGCCTTCTTCGCGCTGCCGGCGTAAAAGAAGAAGACTTCGGCAAGCCGTTTATCGCGGTCTGTAATTCATACATCGATATCGTTCCCGGGCATGTTCACCTGCAGGAATTTGGAAAAATCGTAAAAGAAGCAATCAGGGAAGCGGGCGGTGTGCCTTTTGAATTTAACACGATCGGAGTAGATGACGGAATCGCGATGGGGCATATCGGCATGAGATATTCGCTGCCGAGCCGCGAAATCATTGCCGATTCAGTTGAAACGGTCGTCTCGGCGCACTGGTTTGACGGAATGGTCTGCATTCCGAACTGCGACAAAATTACGCCGGGAATGCTGATGGCGGCTATGCGGATTAATATTCCGACCATTTTTGTCAGCGGGGGGCCGATGGCAGCCGGCCGTACAAGCGACGGCCGCAAAATTTCGCTTTCTTCAGTATTTGAAGGCGTCGGCGCATATCAAGCCGGGAAAATCGGTGAAAGCGACCTGCAGGAGCTGGAACAGTTCGGCTGCCCGACGTGCGGATCTTGTTCGGGCATGTTTACGGCAAACTCCATGAACTGTCTGTCTGAAGCGCTCGGTCTGGCGCTTCCGGGCAACGGAACAATTCTAGCAACTTCACCGGAGAGAAGAGAGTTTGTGAGAAAATCAGCGGCCCAATTGATGGAGACCATCAAAAAAGACATTAAGCCGCGCGATATCGTCACCGAAAAAGCGATTGACAACGCGTTTGCGTTAGACATGGCTCTCGGCGGCTCAACCAACACGGTGCTTCATACGCTTGCGCTTGCCAATGAAGCTGGGGTTGAGTACTCTTTAGAACGCATTAACGAAGTGGCTGAACGAGTGCCTCACTTATCGAAATTGGCGCCGGCCTCGGACGTCTTCATTGAAGATCTGCACGAAGCGGGCGGAGTCTCGGCGGCCCTTAATGAATTGGCGAAAAAAGAAGGGGCGCTTCATCTTGACGCGCTGACTGTAACAGGCCGCACACTCGGAGAAACAATTACGGGTCATGAAGTAAAGGATTATGACGTGATTCATCCGCTTGACAATCCGTTTACCGAAAAAGGCGGTTTGGCCGTCCTGTTTGGGAATCTGGCTCCGGACGGCGCCATTATCAAAACAGGCGGTGTACAGGACGGGATTACAAGACATGAAGGTCCCGCTGTCGTCTTTGATTCCCAGGATGCCGCGCTTGAAGGCATTATAAACCGCAAAGTAAAAGAAGGAGATGTTGTCATTATCCGTTATGAAGGGCCAAAGGGCGGCCCGGGCATGCCGGAGATGCTTGCTCCGACGTCTCAGATTGTCGGAATGGGGCTTGGCCCGAAAGTGGCGCTTATTACAGACGGCCGTTTTTCAGGAGCGTCCCGGGGCCTTTCAATCGGGCACGTATCGCCTGAAGCGGCTGAAGGCGGCCCGCTCGCATTCGTAGAAAACGGCGACCATGTCATCGTTGACATAGAAAAACGGATTTTGGACGTACAAGTGCCTGAAGAAGAATGGGAAAAACGCAAGGCCGAATGGAAAGGCTTCGAGCCGAAAGTAAAAACAGGATATCTGGCCCGGTATTCCAAACTCGTAACAAGCGCCAATACAGGCGGAATCATGAAAATATAAAACAGAGGCCTGAACAATTGAATTCCGGCCCCCTCTATAGTATCCTTGACTTCATATAAGGATTTTAGAGGGGGCTTTTTTATGTCAATGGCTTATGAAGAATATATGCGCCAGCTGGTCGTGCCGATGCGCCGTGAGCTGACGGGTGCGGGTTTTCAGGAATTAACGACTGCTGAAGAAGTAGAAAGTTTTATGGAACAGGCAGAGGGCACGACATTGGTCGTTGTCAACTCCGTGTGCGGCTGTGCAGCCGGTCTTGCCCGTCCGGCTGCGACTCAGGCTGTTTTACAGCATGAAAAAGCGCCTGACCATACGGTTACCGTATTTGCCGGTCAAGATAAAGACGCAACTGCAAAAATGCGTGAATATTTTACGGGGCAGGAACCTTCCTCGCCATCAATGGCGCTGTTAAAAGGGAAAGAGGTCGTTCATTTTATTCCCCGCCACGAAATCGAAGGGCATGACATGGAGGAAATTATGAAAAATCTGACGGATGCCTTCGATGCGCACTGCTGAAATGCCCGAATTCCGGGCATTTTCTTTTTGGAGAAAAAAATGATCACAACGAGTTACAGACCAAGCGAATATACGATACACACAGCGCAGTCACTCAGTGTCAAGCTGGGTGACACTTACTGCAGCCGCAATAAACAGCCCATTGAAAAAATGCTGGAACGAGCGGCTGGCGATCTTTTAGTCATCGGAAAGGAACGGTTCGAACTTTACACGAAGCAAGGGGAGAAGTTCTTTTTTCACCCGAATACAGCGATGTTCCGCGCAAAGCGGTTTTTGAGAGGGGAAGCTGAGCCGTTGTTAAAAGCAGCCGGATTACGCGAAGGGGATTCCTTTTTAGATTGTACGCTCGGCCTGGCATCCGATGCGATTTTGGCAAGCCTGGCAGTCGGAAAAAGCGGACAAGTCATCGGCCTGGAGAAAAACAAGCTTGTCTCATTGCTTGTAGAAACAGGACTTCAAACGTGGGAAACCGGAATGCAGCAGCTCCAAACCGCCATGAAACGCATTCAGGTCAAACATGCCGACTGCGCCGATTATTTGCGGGAGCTTCCTGATTCATCGGTAGATGTCATTTATTTTGACCCGATGTTTCACGAACCTGTAGAAACGTCAGACGGCATTGCACCGCTCCGCGCGCTGGCAGAAGAGGGTTTTAACGAAGAGTGCATCACGCAAGCCGTCCGGGCGGCGAAAAAATGCGTAGTGCTTAAAGACCATTGGAAAAGCCCGCGGTTTGAACGATACGGCTTCAAGGTGCTGAAAAGAAAGACGGCGCTTTTCCACTTTGGTGTCATCCATGTGAGCTCATGATATCATGGGCTTCTTTTTCGTTAATCAGTGATTTCCATAACGACAAAATAAAGCAGCGTGAGAAGTGATACAGTCGCAAATAAAGCGTTAATCATCTCATCCCCTCCTTTTTCTCCTTCTTATTGTAAGCGGTTTATCCGCTCGGTCACAGTTACCAATTTCCCATATTGCATGATAATACGCTGCCGGACATGACGCCGCGCTTTCATCTATGCTAAAATAAAGGAAAAGAGGACAATAAAACAGAGGGGAACAATCTGTCATGAAATTGTGGATGAAAAAGACCCTTGTGGTTCTGTTTACCATTGTAACGTTCGGACTCGTGTCTCCTCCGGCTGCTTTGATGACAGACAAGCCTTCAGGACAGTCGAGCAGTCTTGAGCAGAATGATTACACCGCTTTTTATGATGAACACGCCCTGCCGGGAGAAGAGAAGGCAGGGCGGGAGCCTGAATTACTGTTTCAATCGTATCAGCAGCAGCTTCTCGGTGATGCTGAAAATCAATCATTTTTAAAATTCGGCAGCAAAATCTCTCCGGTCATTGAAGATGATTACAGAAGTGAAATTCTGCCGAAAATCGAAGATGTGATCACAGGACATTTGGCCAAGTTTCAAGATGATGAAGCGTATCAGGATGTGGTTATTTCCAGCAAACCGTCGGCCGGAAAAACTGAAAAAATTTTTCATGTGTATAACAGGCTGACGGGTGAAGATCTTTTAAGGTTCCACGTCCGCCGGGATCATCCTCCGCAAGACGGCTACTGGTTTAATTTTCATTACCATACTGCTGAAGACGGATTTCAATCACATCATGAGCTTGGCAGCATTTACTGGGACCGCAATACGCCGCCTGACTGGATGAGCGTGTAATAGCGAGAAGAAATAAAAAAATCATTTCTGAGAAATTTTGCAGAAATGATTTTTTATTGTGTTACACTACTAAAAGACTACTTTAAAAGGATGAAAAAAATGAAACAATATAAAGATTTGTGCCGTCATGTGTTAGAAAACGGAGAAAAAAAAGGAGACCGTACGGGAACGGGTACGATCAGCACGTTCGGCTACCAAATGCGGTTTAACCTTCAGGAAGGTTTCCCGATGCTTACGACGAAAAAGCTCCATTTTAAGTCCATCGCGCATGAGCTGCTTTGGTTTTTAAAAGGAGATACGAATGTCCGCTACCTTCAGGAAAACGGAGTCCGCATCTGGAACGAATGGGCGGATGAAAACGGAGAACTCGGACCGGTTTACGGTTCTCAATGGCGTTCATGGCGCGGAGCGGACGGCGAGACCATTGATCAAATCTCCCGGCTGATTCACGACATCAAGACAAACCCGAATTCTAGACGTTTAATCGTCAGCGCCTGGAATGTCGGCGAAATTGATCATATGGCGCTTCCGCCTTGCCACTGCCTGTTTCAGTTTTATGTCGCGGACGGAAAACTGTCGTGTCAGCTTTATCAGCGCTCAGCGGATGTCTTTCTCGGCGTGCCGTTTAATATTGCGTCTTATGCGCTTTTAACAATGATGATCGCGCATGTGACGGGGCTTGAACCGGGTGAGTTTGTTCATACATTCGGAGACGTCCACATTTACCAAAACCATGTGGAGCAGGTGAATTTGCAGCTTACAAGGGATGTCCGTCCGCTGCCGAAACTGCGGTTTGCGCGAAATGTTGATTCTATTTTTGATTTTACGTTTGAAGACTTTATCATTGAGGATTATGACCCGCATCCGCACATAAAAGGAGCTGTCAGCGTATGATTTCGTTTATTTTTGCGATGGATGAAAACCGGCTGATCGGAAAAGATAACGATCTGCCTTGGCACCTTCCCGATGATCTCGCATATTTCAAAAAAGTGACGACGGGTCACACCATTGTAATGGGGCGGAAAACGTTTGAATCAATCGGACGCCCGCTTCCGAACCGGCGTAACATCGTTGTAACCTCACGGGACGAATCTTTATTCCCGGGCTGTATTACTGCCGACTCGGCTGAGGAAGTGCTCAAGCTGATCCCGGCGGATGAAGAATGCTTTGTGATCGGCGGCGCCCAGCTGTACAGTGCGCTCTTTCCTTATGCGGACAGACTCTACATGACAAAAATTCACCATGTCTTTGAAGGAGACCGTTTTTTTCCGGAATTTAATGAAGCTGAATGGGAATTGACATCCCGCAAACAGGGAGTAAAAGATGACAAAAACCCTTATGATTATGAGTACCTTGTATACGAGAAAAAGAATTGATTTAAGCAGGGGGACAAGAATTGATTCGTTACGGCTGCCTTGTGATGTACGTTGTATTTATGTTCATGAAAAATATTCAGGAATATATCAATCAAAAAGAGCTTGACCCGCGGCTTTCTTTTCAAAAACAGATGAGGCTGGTGTATGAGAGGCCGAAAGCCTTTATGAGAGGCTGCATTGACGTGTCGGGATCGGCAATCGGCATTCATCATGATCAGCCGATACCGGACGGCCCCGTTTTGTATGTGCATCCCAGATTGCACCCGGCTGATCTTCTGCTGCTTGCGGGACATCTTGAAGAGCCGGCTGGTTTTATCGCTGGCGAGAAAGCTTTCCGGATGCCGTTTCTCGGGAAATGGCTGCGGCTGATGGGTATCATTTGTGACGGAGACAGCCGGGACGCCGTGTTTCAGGAGGCGGAAGTCCGTCTGCAAAAAGGGCAAAGTCTGATTCTGTCTGAAGACGGCAAAATCAATCCGGAGGAAATGGCACTTCGTTTCGATCTCCCGATTGTGCCCGTCAGCACTTCGGGAACAGACCGGCTGCTGCGGGGCAGATTACTGAAACGGCTGAAACCGGCTGACATTGAATTACATATAAAGCCCGCTTATTATCCGGCCGGTCAGAAACGGCTCCGTGCATAAAAAAAGCACAGTCTCTATAGAGAGGCTGTGCTTTTTTATTTCAGATAAAGGGAACTTTGACGCAATAAAACAAAATACAGAAAAACATCGAGGCGCTGCCGCCTAAAACAAAACTGTGCCAAATGGCGTGATGATACGGAACCTTTCTCCAAATATAAAATATTGTGCCGGCGGAATACAATAAGCCGCCGAAAAGAAGAAGGCCGAAACCGGGGCCTGACAGCGAAGCGTACAGCGGTTTAATGGCGACGATGATCAGCCAGCCCATCAATAAATAGACAAGCGTTGAAAAAATGATAAACCGCTTCACGAAAAAGATTTTAAACACGATGCCTCCGATGGCAAGCGACCAAACAATAATTAAAAGGGTCAGACCGAGCGCCCCTTTAAGGGGTCCTAATAAAAATGGCGTATATGTTCCGGCTATTAATACGTATATCGCGGAATGATCCACAATTTCAAGAATGTCTTTCGTTTTTTTATGCTGAATGCTGTGCAAAAGAGTCGAGCTGAGATACAGCAGCAGCATTGAAGCGCCAAAGATTGAAAAGCTGACGATGTCTGTCGGCGATCCGTATTTCACCGCGAAGATAATGAGAAAAATAAGCGCCGGAATCGACAGCAATACACCGATTCCGTGTGTGACGGCATTTGCGATTTCTTCTTTTATTGTGAACAATCAAATGTCCTCCTTTTTAAAGGATTTGTTTTTGCAGTGACTGCAAAAAGCTCAACCCTTCTAATGTAATTTTTGTTCCTGCGCGTCCTCGGCCTTTTGTCACATAGTGCATCTTTTCTAAGTAATCAAGCCTGTTTCTGACCTGCTGGGGCGATAATGTCATTGTGCTGTTTTCGCTTAATTCGGATATGCTCCGTCTGCTGGCGGGTTCGCCTTTTGTATTTAAGTCTTTAATTGATTCCAAAATAAACAAAAACTCTTCTTTCTCCATCAATGTCAGCCGTTTTTCTTTTTTCTTAGCTGTTTTCGCTTTCTGGCTGTTTTTGATATACAGCGGGACATCATCGGGATAAATCGTGCTGCCGGATGCTGCCGCGGCCATATAGTACGCCGCATTTTGAAGTTCTCTGATGTTGCCGTTAAAGGTGTGCCGCTCAAACAGCGGATAAACGGACGGATCGATATGAACATGCTGCCCGGTGGCTGTCAGCATATGCTGCAAAAGAAGCGGTATATCGCTTTTTCGTTCAGATAAAGCAGGGAGCGGAAGGCATAACACGTGAAGCCTGTAAAATAAATCTTGGCTGAACGTATTTTCTGCGCCGGTATCGCCAAGATCCGCCGTGCTGCTTGCAATGATGCGGGCGGAAATTCCGGCGTCCAGCTCGGAAAGAAGGCGGGTCTGTACCGAGAGCGGCATGTCTCCGATTTCATATAAGAATAATGTTCCGCGGCGGGCCCTGTTTAATGCACCTTCAGCGCTGAACAGTTCATATTCGAGCCGCTCTTCGTTTTGGCTGCAGTGAACGGTAATAAATAGTTCGCTGTTTCTGCGGGATTTATGATGGATCGCTCTGGCCATTTGTTTTTTTCCGGTTCCGACTTCACCTGTTATGAAGACCGGCAAATCAGATAAGGCAAATTGCGAGGCCAATCGTTTCGCTTCTAAAAAGGTTTGATGTTCGCCGGCCAGCTGATAAAAAGGATCAGTTTGTTCAATTACACTCATGAATTGGCTCCTTTTGGTTCTAATTGGTTTAAGTATAACACGTTTGTGCAATCGAAAATATCTTTTTCTCTTGTATCGGTTCATTTATTTTTATTTACAAAATTAAAATAATTATCTTATTGTTTGAATATTCATGTTATAATGGCATATTAAATAGGGATTTAAATAAGAAAGGACTCTGTAAATGAAACCGTTGCTTAAAGAAGACTCTCTCATCCAGGTAAAAGACATTTTAAAAGCGCACCAAAATGTAAAGGACGTTGTGATACATACGCCTTTGCAGAGGAATGACAGACTTTCTGAGAGGTATGGCTGCAATATCTATTTGAAAAGGGAAGACCTGCAGGTGGTCAGATCATTTAAGCTCAGAGGGGCTTATAATAAAATGAGGCAGCTCTCAAAAGAGCAGACTGAAAACGGAATTGTATGCGCAAGTGCGGGAAACCATGCGCAGGGGGTTGCGTTTTCATGCAAACACCTCGGCATTCACGGCAAGATTTTTATGCCGTCAACCACACCGAGACAGAAAGTATCCCAAGTGGAACTGTTCGGAAAAGAATTTGTTGAAATCATATTGACGGGTGACACTTTCGATGATGCGTATAAGAGTTCTGCGGAATGCTGTGAAAAAGAAAACCGCACGTTTATTCATCCGTTTGACGATCCCGATGTCATGGCCGGACAGGGAACGGCTGCCATCGAAATTTTAAATGACATTGACGTTGAACCGCATTTTCTTTTTGCAAGCGTAGGGGGAGGAGGACTCCTGTCCGGGCTCGGCACGTACATGAAAAACATCTCGCCGGATACAAAAATCATAGCGGTAGAGCCGAAGGGCGCAGCCTCCTATTTTGAATCGAAAAAAGCCGGACAAGTGGTTGAACTTGAGAAAATCGATAAATTTGTCGATGGGGCGGCCGTAAAAAAAATCGGCGTGGAAACCTTTCAAACGCTCGAAACCGTCGTCGATGACGTTGTGCTTGTCCCGGAAGGAAAAGTGTGCAGCACGATTCTCGAATTATATAATCAATGCGCCATCGTAGCGGAGCCGGCGGGTGCATTGTCCGTGTCAGCACTTGATCTGTACAAGGAAGAGATTAAAGGGAAAAACGTCATCTGCGTGGTCAGCGGAGGGAATAACGACATCGGCAGAATGCAGGAGATGAAGGAACGCTCCATGATTTACGAGGGGCTGCAGCATTATTTTATCGTTAATTTCCCGCAAAGGGCGGGAGCGCTTCGCGAATACCTTGATGAAGTGCTCGGGCCTGATGATGACATCACCCGGTTTGAATACACGAAAAAAAATAACAAAAGCAGCGGCCCCGCATTGGTCGGCATTGAGCTCAAGCATCGGGAAGATTACGGCGCGCTCATTGCCCGGATGAATCAAAAAGGATTTCATTACGTAGAGGTGAATAAAGATCAGGATCTGTTTCACCTGTTAATTTGACTTTTTTTAGAACGGCCGCGCAAAATGACAGACACGCTTTCTCAGATTGTATATAATAAAAAGAAAACAATCGAAAAAGAAGGATTGATATCTTGTTACTCAAAAGCCTAGAGTTCAAACGACAGGACGGGATTCAGGTAAAAGTGACAGAAATACCGGTTGTCACGGAAGGTGAACATTATTTTTTTCAAATTCATCAGCACCTTGAGCTTTATTTGAGAGAGGTTTTTGCTTCACAAAGTGTGAGAACAGTGTATTCATTCCGACAATATGTCAAGCGCCGTATGAAGTGGAAAGATTACGAGGCCGTTTTCAACCAAGAGATTTTAAAACATAACGCATAACGGTGCATATTCCTTAGCGCCTTCCTTTTGATAGGGGAGGGTGCGGGAATTTTTTTATGATGAATGCTGTAAGCGTTTTATCCATGGGGGGGAATGGAAATGAAAAAAATGAAAATCTTCGCTGCCGTCTTTTGTTTGCTGCTCTTGTGCGCCTGCGGGGGGAAAACGATAAAAGACCCGCTGAACTATCAGATTGAACCGTTTTCATATCAGAACCAAGACGGAAAAACAGTGTCACTGAAAAGCCTGAAGGGGCATGTCTGGATTGCCGACTTTATGTTTACAAATTGTAATACAGTCTGCCCGCCGATGACAGCCCATATGACCGAACTGCAAAAAAAACTGAAGGCTGAGAACCTGGACGTGCGGATTGTGTCGTTCAGTGTAGATCCTGAAAATGATAAGCCGAAACAGCTGAAAGCATTTGCTTCCAAATATCCGCTTTCGCTTCGCAACTGGGATTTTCTGACCGGTTACAGCCAAAAGGACATTGAAGATTTTGCGCTGAACAGCTTTAAAGCAATCGTCAAAAAGCCGGAGGGAGAGGACCAGGTGATACATAAAACTTCTTTTTATTTAGTCGGACCTGACGGCAAGGTGCTTAAAGATTATGACGGTGTGCAGAAGGTTCCGTATGATGATATCCTCTCAGATGTCAAAGCGGCTGAGGAGCTCAAGTAAACTGGCAGATTAGACATTTTCAAAACTGAAAAAACATGTTACACTTTCCACTAGTAGACGGGGAAGGAGCAACCAGATTGAAGCTGCGAATGTTTTCATTGATCGCCGGACTGGCTTTGCTTTTATCAGCATGTTCTGTCCAGCGCACCGGTTCTGACGCTGCAGAACCGAAAACGAAAGATCATATTGTCATAGCTGCGGTCGGTGATTCATTGACTGAAGGAGTAGGAGATCCTGACGGTTCAGGATACGTCGGCAGGGCAGCGGAATCTCTTAAGAAAAAGGGACATGTGAAAACGGTAGATATTAAAAATTATGCGGTGCAGGGCGACAAAACGTCGGACCTGCTGGAAAAGCTTGATAATAAAAAAGTTCAGAAATCATTAAAGAGCGCCGACTATATCTTTTTTACCATCGGCGGCAATGACTTAATGAAGGTGCTCCGCCAGAATATGATGCAGCTGACGGTTCAGCCGTTCCAAAAGGAAGAGAAACCTTTTGAAAAACGGTTCAAAGCGATCGTTTCAAAAATCCGCAAATATAATGAAAACGCAGAGCTGGTGTATGTCAGCATGTATAATCCATTCACGTTTACGCTGCCTGAATTAAAAGAAATTAATGGGGTTGTAACGGATTGGAACAAGATCGCCGCAAAAGAGCTGGAAAAAGATCCTCACGCCGCCGCGGTGAATGTTGAAGACTTGTTCAGTCAAAAAAGCGGCAGCAGACGGATTTCAAAGGATGATGATTTTCATCCGAACGCAAAAGGATATGCACTCATCGCCGATCGATTATACGGCATCATTGAAAAACAAGGGTTACCAGCAGAATAGGGTGAAATGATGAAAAAGTGGAAATCGCTGTTTTTTGTTCTTCTCGCACTCAATGTGATTGCCGCCGCGGTAATTGTGACATTATTGGTTATGCCGGGAGAGCAGGCGAAAATACAAGATCAGACAAAAAGTGAGTACGGCTTTCATATCACAAGCTCCAAAGAATCTCTTGCCAGGTTTGTGAATGCGTACTTAAAAGAGAAGGCATCGAATCAGCTTGACTACAAAGTGGACATCAATAACGATGTGCACGTGGCAGGTAAAATCAAAGCATTCTCAACCTCCATTAATGCGGTCGTCACATTTGAACCGTCCGTACAGGAGAACGGAGATGTGGTTTTGAAAGTGACGAAGTTTTCATTAGGCGAATTAAGCCTGCCGATCAGCTTTGTGCTGAATTATATGGACAGCTTTTATGAACTCCCGTCATTTGTGCACGTTCATTCCGGGGATAAAAGCATCGAGATCCGTCTGTCAGAAATGCCTTTAGACAACGGCATGTATGTAAAAGCGGATAAAATCAATCTCGACACGGATGAAATTGAATTTTCCTATTATCATCCGAAACAATAAGTCTTCATAAAAAAACACAGATCCTTTCAGGGATTTGTGTTTTTTCGCGTCAGCGTTTTTTGTCTAGCTTGCTGAACAGTTTGATTAACGTTGCAAGCTCTTCATCAGAGTAGCAGTCAAACCGTTTAAAAAAGTATTCTGTTTTTTTCTGGTTGAAATGATCGACAATTTTCTCCCCGGCTTCCGTAATATGGATTCTGATAATTCGCCTGTCCTCTTTAGAACGGATGCGGGTGATCCATTCCTTTTCTACTAAAGCGTCGGTCACTGCGGTAATGTGGCTTGCGGAGACCTCAAGAATAGGGGCGAATTCCGTTACTTTTTTAGGCCCTTGTTCACTGAGAATCCGCAAAATGGTGAATTCGTTCCTGGACAGCTCTTTATCTAGAATTTCATTAACTTCATTTCTGATTTGTTTAAACACTTTTCGAAGCAAAGCTTCCATATCATACATCATTTGTGTCCTTACTTTCAAATCATGAACCTCCAATATGTAGTCAGCGTGGCATTCGTTTAGCTTCCCCTGAAAGCAGAATTATTTTTATTCTGTTTATACATGCTATAATATAATAATACCACGTATGAACAAAGGAGGGCACCCGTATGTCAGAAAAAAAAGAAATCGCCACATTTGCAGGCGGCTGTTTTTGGTGCATGGTGAAGCCGTTTGACGAACAGGCCGGAATTGAAAAGGTGGTGTCCGGCTATACAGGAGGTCATACTGAGAATCCGACTTACGAAGAAGTGTGCAGTGAAACGACCGGACACAGAGAAGCCGTTCAAATCACATTTCAACCTGACATTTATCCGTATGAAAAGCTTGTCGAGCTGTTTTGGCAGCAGATCGACCCGACTGATGCAGGCGGCCAGTTTGCAGACCGCGGAAGTTCATATCGGGCGGCGATATATTACCATAATGATGAACAAAAACAAATCGCTGAAGCCTCAAAAAAACAGCTTGAAGAAAGCGGCATATTTAAAAAGCCGATCGTGACAGACATTTTAAAGGCTGAGCCTTTTTATGAAGCGGAAGGCTATCATCAGCACTTTTATAAGAAAAATCCTGATCACTACGGGCGCTACCGTGTAGGTTCCGGACGTCAAGGCTTTCTGGATGAGCATTGGAGGGACAGATAAGATGGCTTTTAATAAAGAAGAAAAAATCAAATCATTAAACCGTATGCAATATGAAGTCACACAAAATAACGGAACGGAGCCGCCGTTTCAAAATGAATTCTGGGATCACAAAGAAGAGGGGCTGTATGTTGATATCGTATCGGGAAAGCCCTTGTTTACTTCTCTGGATAAATTCGATTCTCATTGCGGCTGGCCCAGTTTTACAAAACCGATTGAGGAAGAAGAGGTTGACGAAAAACTGGACACAAGCCACGGGATGATCCGGACGGAAGTGAGAAGCAAAACAGCGGATTCCCACTTAGGCCACGTATTTAATGACGGCCCGGGGCCAAGCGGTCTCCGTTATTGCATTAACTCTGCGGCACTCCGGTTTATTCCGAAAGACAAGCTGAAGGAAGAGGGCTATGAAGCCTGCCTGCATTTATTTGAAAAATAGAGCTCAGCAATGAGGCCTGCCTATCAGACAGGCCTTTTTTCTATGTTTTTTTTTCTTCATGTAATCGTTCAATAATCTTTACGATTGTGTCTTTTGTGATGAGCGGCGCTTGATCGGATTGATATCTGGGGAGATTGACCTTCCGAAATTCCGGATGTTTGGCGGGGTCGGGCAATATCGCGTAAAGATTGCCCCATTCATATAAAGATTCCGTCTCATGAGGAGAGGTCAGTTCTTCATGAAGCTTCTCACCGGGACGTTTTCCCACTTCAACAGCGGCGGGGCGCGGCAGCCCGTGCCGGGACGCATATTCCTCAAACCCGTGAAGCAGTTCTTCGAGCCTCAGGGACTCCATTTTAAAAATAAACGTTTCTCCGCCCTTTGTAATCGCCGCAGATTGCAGGGTGAGCGTTGCGGCATCATCAATCGACATAAAAAACCTCGTCATGTTTTTATCTGTAATGGTGAGCGGACCGCCTGCCATCAACTGCTCAAATAAAATAGGAATAACGGAACCGCGTGAACCTAGCACATTGCCGAAGCGGACCGAACAAAATACCGTACCGCGGTTTTGAACATGATGATTCGCCTGATGAAACAGCTTCTCGGACAACAGCTTCGTAGCTCCCATTGTGTTTACCGGGGAAACGGCTTTATCGGTTTTTTAAGATATTTACTGCATTTTGAGGGACTATCAGTGACGGTGAGGTCGAAAACGAAAAATTAAACCTCAGGATAGGGGTGATTTCAAACTGAGCCGGAATTGGCCCTTTTCTTTTTTGTGTCATAGTAACGATAACTTCTTTGAAGACCATTCTTAGTAGCGAGTTCTTTTTTTCTGTGCTTGATTCAATGTGATATTGATCAATTATCTTATTTATGTTGTTTCTGACTGTATTACTGTCTATTTCTGATTGCGCTTCTTGGGTTCCATTGAGCTCATGCTTGGCAATCTGGAGTTCTTTAAATTCTTCATCTAAAACAGCTTTTCTCTTCAAAAAAAGTTCATCAGTGTAAATGCCGCTCTCATATTTCTCGAAGATAAAATTCTCTTTGTTTTTTAACTCTTGTTCTTTTTGTGAGAGATGTTCAGACATTTGCTTTTTTGTTTTCACATTACTATTTACGTCTTCGTATTTAGAAATCATTGAAATGATATGTTTTGTTAAAATCTTATTATCTAAGTTGCTTAAAGAAGAGAGGTAATCCAGAATGGCATTTTCAACATCGTTATATCTCACATAAGTGCATTTATTCTTTTTGCAAGTGAGTGATTTAACGTGATATACACTTTCCGTGCCGTTTTTGTTTTCTCGCGTTCGCCTAGTTTCGTATTTAGATAATGGTTCACCGCACTTAGAACAAGTGCATACGCCTGCCAATTCACTTAATTCCAATGCGTTTTTATTAGGCAGCAGGGGGACTTTGTTTGCAATTTTCTCTTGTGATTGTTGAAATTGTTCTTGATCTATTATAGGGGCATGTGCATCCGATACTACAATTTGTTCCTTTTCAGGTCTAATTATTCGTTTACCGTCTTTTGTTTTTTCTCTAACCTTATATTTAACAGTTCCGATATACGCTTCGTTTTGCAGAATTGCTTTAATTGTGTATTGATTCCAGCGCTTTTTTCCTGATGGAGTCGGTATTTGTAATTTTGTTAAGTGAGAAGCAATCGCTGTATAACTATAATCTTTTCCATTCAACCCATTTAAAAAGAGGTTAAAGATGAATTGAACGACTTTTGCTTTTTCTTCGACTGGGACTAGTTTGGATGTTTTTTTGTTTAACCGGTATCCATAAGGCGCTAGTCCGGAAATCCATTTCCCTTGTGCCGCATATGTGTATTTAGCGCCTGTCATACGCTCTCTGGTCATTTCAAATTCTTCTCTGGCCATAAACAATTCAAAACGAATCTGACGCATGTCTGCAGGATTTCGAGGGTCATAAACTTTATATGGTGTAATGATAATCAATCGCTTGCTTTGAAGAAGGTTAACAATTTGTCCCGCATCACTGTAGCTCCCGCGGCTGAGTCTTGTTATTTCTTTAACAGCAATTGCCTGGTACTTGCCTTCCTCGAGGTCTTTAAGACATTCTTTAAAAACAGGGCGGCCCTCAATGCTTTCTCCTGACCCGATTTCCATTTTTAATTCATAGGCGATTTCAATCGACTTCAGTATTTTATTCATGAGTTCATTTTGTTCTGTTAGCGTATCTTCGCCTGTTCTTTTTTCTCGCTCCATATCCTGACGAGAGCGTCTGAGATAACCTAAAATATTTGTAATGTTGTAAGAATGAACGATGTTTTTTAACTCCAAAAAATCAGCACCTCCTCTTTATTGTATTTACTGTAAAAACAGAAGTATTCGTACAATATTCTGTCTGACATTGAATACGAAAACAACCTAATATATTGTAAGGATTGTATTGTTTGAATATTGATCTATTCTAATCGGATTCATTTTTTAATTAAACGCCGACTGTAATTAACAGGGTTT
This sequence comes from Bacillus sp. LR--39, assembly GCF_053613335.1. Lineage (NCBI taxonomy): Bacteria > Bacillati > Bacillota > Bacilli > Caryophanales > Bacillaceae > Bacillus > Bacillus sp. LR--39. The sequence continues at coordinate 818,635 of NZ_JBSIOT010000001.1, forward strand.
TTATTTTGTTCATTTCTTGAAATGTCAACGCAATTCATTAGTGGCAGATAAGAATGTGCGACAATTCTTCAAATCAGTTTCATCTGAATGTCCTGATATTAAATAGTGAAACGGGGGCCGCAGAGCTCGCTCATACGCTTTATGTTTTTTTGTTTAGCCTAAGAAAATATACAAATAAAAAAAGAAGCCCCAGAGGACTTCAAAATAATTAATTCTTCTCACATGCAAAGTTGTCATTATCCCGATCCATTTTAGATGTATAAGCAGGGTGAGTGCTTGGTACACCATGCGGATATTTCTTTCTCAGCTCTGTGCAGTTTGCAAAGTGTTCTGTTCCTCCAGCAGAAGGGGAGGCTTGTGCAGAGTTAGAAGAGCTGCTTGATGCTGAACTGCTTGAGTTCGATTTATGTGTCTCGGATTGGCGTGTTGTAACTGACTTTTGAGCCGGCTTAGATACACTTACTGATTTCTTCGGTTTCGTTTCGCAGCCATTAAATCCTTTATCAGTCGCATATCCATTCTTACTCCAAATCTTCAAGTCTTTATCTTTCGCAGCTTGCTCATCTTTCTTATACGTGTCTAAATACTTCGTGTTTGGCTCATATACATAAGCTACTCGTGCTAATCCTTCTTTAAGCAGTGTTTCTTGTACTGATTTGCCATCTGCATAAACGTAAGCCAGCATTCTCCCATACTTGTCTGTACGATCTCCTTTATCAAACTCCAGTTGAAGTTTTCCCTTGTTAACCAGCTGTTTGTTTCTTGCTGAAGCATCCTCACCATATGGTTGTACGCAAGAGTTTGGGCTCTTAGTTTTAGGCGTGTCAACAAGTAAATAACGAACAGTTTTGACGCCGCCTTTATAGTTAACTTTAATCGTATTCCCATCAACTGTTCTGTTAAGTGTTACATCGACCAGCTTTTTCTTTTTGTCAGACGCCTTTTTATCCGACGAATCCTTCTTTGAAGCATTTTCGGCTTTTTCATTGTTGTCATTTGATTGGGTGTCTGCCTTTGTCTCTTTTGCATCCTTTTCTTCTTGCTGCGTTGTTTTAGCTTTATCTGAATCTGTTTTATCTGTAGAAGCAGAATCAGATCCACACGCAGCCAAAGAAAAGCTTAGAGATAGTGCGCCAATACCTAACAGCCATTTCTTCAATGTAATTCCCCCAATTTGTTTGTTCTGTCTCTATATCGGACAAACCTTCCTTATTATAAATATAAAACCAAAGATTGTAAATTCTGTTTTGGCATTTTAGGACACTAAAATACAGTTGTGTGGTAAAATTTAGTGGCCTAAACACCTTAGAGGAGGGAAATTTAAATGGAAGAAGGAAAGTTAATTCGCATGACTCTTGATGGGATAAAGGAAGCTGTTTCTAAATACGGAACTTTTCCTATGCTCCAACATGGAGGGCATGTCATGGAAGATGCTGCTTTTCAATTCAGAGACCCAGCCAGTCCTCAAGAAATTAGTAGTTTAGAAAAGATGTTAGGGGTAACTTTGCCCAATGATTATAAAGAGTTCCTTTTTAATCACAATGGAATGGAAATGTTTAATGGTATTGAGCTTCTTAGTACAGAAGGGATAATTGAATTTAATGAAGTTCAAGACTTCCCTAAGGGATATGTCCTAATTGGGTACCATTATGATGGCAGGTATGTTATTGATGTAAATAAATCAAATAAAGGGTTGGGGTATATGTTGCATTTGGATTCAATTGATAATATTGAAGATGCGGTATATTTAGACTCTAACTTTGAGATATGGTTTGACATGTTGGTGTCATCAAACGGAACTAAATACTGGGAAGTGAAGCCGGAAATTCAAGAGTATTATAAATATGTTTCAGAATAAAAAGTTTAGATAAGATCAAGTGGAAAGGAGACGTAAATGAAAGTATTTGAAGCAGCCTCGTTTATTTCAGCCGCGGAAAAGCGGGTAAAACAATACGATCAAATTAGAGAACAATTTATCAATCTCAGAAAAGCGTTTCAGGGAATGGCTGACTTAGACGACAGTGAGTTTTCAGGCAAAGGCGCAGACAACATTAAAGCATTCTTCCAAGATCACGCTGGTGTTACAGACAGCTGGCTTAATCTGATCGATATGAAGATTGCGTTTCTTAACAGTATTTCAGGAAAAGTAGCTGATGCCAGATTGGCCGATTCGTTTGTGGAAGAGTCCTTTTTAGAACACGAGCTGATCCATGCGAAGAATAAATCACAAGCTATCATGCAGGAGCAGCGCAATGAAATGAAAGGTATCCTTGATGAAATCAGCGATATTATTCATCTTGATGTTTTCTCTACAGAAGATGTCGATCAAAAGCTTGAGTCAGCAGATAAAAAAAGGAACGATACCATACATAAACTCGGAAAGCTTGATCACGATCTAACGAAAGAATACGCAGAAACCGAGGCAAATGAACATTTCATTCAGGCAGATTTTCAGCAGCTTCAAAATGCCACGGGTAAGGGGGAAAACGCCACTCCGCTTCACTATAATGCCGAGGCGTACAGAGAAAGTGACATCCATAAGAAAAAAGGCGAGATTACAAGACACTCAGACGCCTATTTGACGATTAAGAAGGAAGAAGCGAAAGAGCGGGAAATTAAGGATCTGAAGAAAAAGCTCGCTGATGGAGTAACTGATCCTGATGAATACTTGGAGATTGCGAAGAAGATCGGTTACGAGAACCTTGAACCTTCCCAGCAGCAATATGTGATTAAGCTTGAACAAGCAAAACAGATGGAAGAAGCCGGAGAAGTGACTTGGGATATTTTAAAAGGAGCCGGCGTTGGCCTTTATGATGTCGGGAAAGACACGGTAACCGGTTTATGGGACTTCATAACCGATCCGGGGGAAACGCTGTCAGCACTGGGGAATGCAGTACTTCATCCTGTTAAAACATATGATGCTGTTTCAGCAGCAATCAAGGAATCGTATCAAAAAGATATGGTAAATGGAGATGCGTATTCCCGATCAAGATGGGTGACATATGCAATTGGTTCAGCAGCTGTGGCTGTCGTCGGAACGAAAGGTGCAGGAGCCGTTAACAAAGCTGATGCGGCGGGGAAGGTCATAAACAAGGCAGGGCAGGCAGGGAAGAAAATTAAAGACGTTAAACTTCCAGAACTACTTCCTTATAACTCTAAATATGATCTTGCTCTGGCGGGTGACGTACCATACAATGTGGTTGACAGCCAAAACCTTAAAAATGAACTTTTGACCAATGCAAAGAAAATCCCGGATGGAACGAGAAAGCCATTTACTGGTCAGAAAGTAAATGTCCCTTGGTTAAATAAAGAGAAGTATGAGGCCTATGAAATAGATGGCAAAGTAAAAACAAAAGGGAAAATTAGAGATGTAAGCCGTAGGGTATATACAATGAAAGATATTGATCTTAATCAAAAAAATCGTAAAGGCCTTACGAATCTTCAACTGATGAAAAATGGTAACGCTCCGTTTGCAAAAGATGGGACCCAAATTAATTTGCATCACTTGATTCAAGAAGAACCTGGAAATATGCTCGAGATACCTGAAAGCTGGCATAATAAGTACAGTGATGTTTTACATGGTTTGAAAGGGAATGGACAGAGTTTTAGAAATGACCCAGTACTTGATAAACAATATAAAAGTTTCAGAAGAAGGTATTGGAGATGGAGAGCTCAGCAATTTGAGAACCAAGAATAATGAGGTGAAGGTTTAATGGATTATTCAAAAGTAAAAACTTTCTTTGATGAAAATAAAGAAAATTCAATTCTCACAGGAGGTGTTACTGAAGATCAGATTAAAGAAATAGAAGAGGATCTCAATGTAACCCTTCCAGGCAGCTATAAATGGTTTTTGACTGAGTATGGTTCAGGGGGAGCATACGGGACTATGATACTCGGTTATGACTCTCACGGTGCTGAAGTTGTCGAACAGACCAATGAATATAAAAAGTATTATAACCTTTCTGATGGTCTCGTAGTTATCGAATATGTAGATGAATTTTCTTATTGTCTTGATACTAACAAGATGAAAAATGGTGAATGCCCCGTCATTCTTTGGGATAACCAAGAGGGATATGGTAAACAAGTTAGTAGCACATTCCTAGAGTTTTTAATAGAGGAACTAGAAGAAGCGAAAGACGACTGGATTGAGGATGAAGACTGGGACGCTTAAGCAAAAGTATTACACTTGTGTGATCTATAAAAAATGGTTTTATCCAATAAATAATTTTTTTGTAAATAACTCCAATGGTTTCGTTTAATCTGTTATAATCAAACTGTAAAATATAAACTGGTTATAGTGTATTTCTTTAATAAGAAATGCATAAAATAAAAAGAGTATGGTGTTGATCACACCCCGTCAAAAGGCTTACTCGATGCGGTTTCTTAGTAGACCTATCCCTTCAGGTTTTGAGGCTTAAGGGAGGTCTATTTTTTATTTATATATGTCAACAGGGCGGTTATAAACGACCCGAATGCAAGCATTAACATTAATGCCTGAAATGGTGACATAAGCATCACCCCCCTTTCTATAGGGAGTGAGCAAGACTCCCTTAAGTGAGCATACTTAATGTACAGGAATCATTTATATGTGGTTAAAAACCCATTCAGTTACTAAAATGAAAAGAACCATGTTAGAATCAGGTTCTTTTTTTGTATTTAAGTTAAATACCTCGCTGGAATTACCAATAAATAACATGTGAAATAATACTAAACGGAAGAAATTTGTTATACAAAGGTGAAGCAAACATATACAAATTATGATGCTATACTTGGGCAAAACAGGATAGTGATAGGATGGGACAAATATATTGAAATTCCAATGAACGAACTTCCTTCAAATGAGATTCAAGTTGAAGGACTTGGGAAAAACATGAAAATCATTTACAGCAACGTTGTAAAATTTGAGAGAGGGTGAATGTTATGGAAGGCCTTAATAACTCTTACAACATTACGAAAGACCCTAAGTTTTTAGCATTTTGCAGTTTAGCGACAGAAGGCGCAGGAAGTAATTCGAATCACCAATGTTCAATTAATTTTGATGAATTTAAAGATGCGCTCGAGAACGGAAAAGTGGTTGATAATCAAAACCTTAAAAGCACTTCAGAATTAAATCACCAGTTCGATTACTGGAAATCTAGAATAACGGGTGGACGAGCTGTAACTGAAACAGATAATCAAGTGCTGGATATCATCAAACAAGCATACAATCTTGGAATGGTGACGAAAGATAATATGCTTTTGAGAAATCAAGCCATTAACGCGTATAAAACATCTATTTAATTTAAAATTAAAGCCCCTTCCTGAAAAAGGGGCTTTTGCTTTGCAACTTATTCTTTATGTTTAATCTAAAACCATAAAGTCCTGCACTTTTGTTTCTTCTTCAGGCAAATCAAATTCATTAAGTTTCTTTTTAGTACGAATATCAAAAATCCCCATATAGCCACCAATGCCTTTTTTATTTTCCTCTTGTGAAATCACATAAAGTTTTTGATTTTTAAACTTTGCATTCATATACGGAAATTTTAAATCGAATTTTTCAAAAGAAAAATCTTTATCGTACTCAAGTAAGCAGGCGTATCCGGATTTATTAATATATGTAACGTAAAATTTACCGCTTTTTTTGTCGTAATACACAGCGTCCGCTTGTTCGAGATCATCAGGATATTTTATGAATTTTGATTTCCATGATCCTTTTTCGATTACAGTTAGTTCATGTTCTGAGCTAGCCACAACATATTTTTCAGAGTGATCAAATACATCTCCATAGGAAGCTAATCCAATCGTTTTAATAATCTCTTCTGTTTTTCTATCAATGACGTACAAAGACATTTCTTGAATGACGTAAATATACTTATCATCGCTTTCTCCCATGGTTACTAGGGAGGGCAAAGTCAGGCTATATTTTTTATTGAACTTTTTATCATTTACTTTCAGTTCATTTCCATTTGTGTCGACATTATAGGCTTTTACGGAAATATCCTCTCCTTGATACCAAAAAGCAAATGGATTGGACAATTGATGTTCCTTAATGGTGTTGTTTTTTAATGTGTAATAATATGGTTCATGTTCAGCTAACAAGACGATATCGTCTGAAGAGGGGGTTTTTTTCTGGATATATGGTATATCCGGTACCTTAAAGTATCGTTTATTGAATTTTTCTCCTTGGGATGTGGATATGAGTACGCTTTTCTTGATGAGTGGATTTGAATAGATAAAAAAGATTTTATCCTCGGTTGGATTAATTTTAGAAGTACTTACAGAGTGTTCACCTTTATTTATAAAGAATGCATTGATCAACAATATAACTATTGCACCAATTAGAACTCCTGAAATCCCATATAAAACATAAGACTTTTTCATATAACGCTCCTTATCTTTTATATAAAATAAAAAGACACTTGCAGAATAAATCTGCAAGTAAATTAAATGATTAGGAGCAGACAGTTTTTGATGAGCGGTCAATATCCAGATGTGACAAGTGCTTCTCCATTACTTGTTTAGGTCTGTTCCTTTTGTATTTTTGTATGATTGCCACACAAGTTTAGAGCAATACTATTTATTTGTGCTTTTTTGGTTGCAGCTTTACTACCAAGGACAGCATTTCATAAAGTTTTACAGGTGAACACAGATCATAAAAAAACACCCCCTATGCGGGAGTGCCAAAACATTTATGCGGTTTGCCCTCGGCGTTCCGCTGAGAAGTCATTATGGTGATCAAGCGCGATGTGGATACTGGCTGTATGGCCTCTTCGGGCTTCTTTAAAAACTTTGTGGCCGTCAAGAAGATAATGTCCAACAAGCCCAAGTAAGATAACTAAAAAGATAAAAGCCGATGCAAATTTAAATTTCATAAAGACAATCCCCTCTCTGAATTTGTTTTCGGGCATAAAGCACTTTCTCATAAAAGGCTGTAGCTACTTTATGGTCTTCATTTACATTATAATACATTGCTGCATCAGTCGCTAGGTCTTCCACATCTGAAAGCATAGCTTTTGATTCTAAGTAATCTAAGATTTTAAAAAGTCGTTCTTTGTCATTCTCAACGAATAAACCCATAAGAAAATCAAACATTTTCTCTAATACGTCATCGTTCAAATCCTTTGACAGCATAAGACCTTGTTCACAAACTTGTTTTCCATCAACTGTGTTGGACAACTTAAAGTGCGTTTTTGCCAGCATTAAAAGTATGTCAAGCAGTCGGCTAGAATTGTGAAGAGAATTAGTTTGATAAATTGAGACGCCTTCTTTAAAATACTCCAATGCCTTCTCCATATGTCCTGTTGTAAATGAGCATAAACCGAGATTGTACAAAGAAGAACCTATTAACCGTGGCATATCAATTTCTTGTGCTTGTTTTAATGCATTCATGAAATGCGGTATTGCTTTTTCTGGATACTCCATGTCTAAATAATTCAGACCGATGACGAATGAACATTGGATTACTCTTATTGAGTACGTTTCGTGTGCTTTGTAGGTTTCTATTGCTTGAACGATATGATGCATAGACATGTGGGTTTGCTTCATGTGATAGTACACTTCAGCAACTTTATAGTGAAATTCAGCTCGCTCTATTTCATCGGGGACAATAGATATCTTCTTTTCAGCTCGGTTGTAAAAACTTATTGCTTTAAGATATTCGTACTGTTCAAATTCATACATCCCATGAAAAAAGTTAAAATAATATTCAAGAATTCCTTTTAGATCGCTTTGTTTACTTTCGATCTCTTCTGATAAGTCTGAAATTTCAGGTCGTTCTTCATTCATGGTTTTTGGTTCAAGATAATCAAGCATTAATTGATGTCGAAAACACATGAGCGAATAGTACAACAATAAATCTTGATCTTCTTCCATAAGCTCTATTTCTTGCTTCACTTCTTCCTTCAAGATTTCTGCATCTGCAACACTGAATAACCTTATGTATTTGTACCATTCATTGATTTTTAAGCCAACTTTTGAAGAAGAGATCAATTGCTCCAAAAAAATCACCCTCCTAGTATTTCGTCTGATTATGTAATATTTTATCATAATGTAATATGCTGGGAAGGGTGTTTTTTCTTAATTTCTCAATTCGGTGTGACATGCGATAGAACCCCTCCTCGTTAGAGAAGGATACGTGTTCAGTTTGCTGTTGCTTTTAGTAAGGCAAGCCATTCATCTAATGTTCCTGAGAAACCTTGTTGAACGGCTAATTCATATGCTGATTTTCCATCTTTACCGGCAGCACCAGTAGCTCCTTTAGCTCCAGTACTGCCTTTTTCACCTTTTAATGAAGCTAACCATTCAAAAGTGATGAATATTCAAGGCGGAAGTAAGGGAAATTAACAAAAAAATGTGAGGGAATGTAGATGAAACGATTTATCTTGGTTATACCTTTATTGGCTGCTGTTATTGCCTCTCCAACTCAAATGAAAGCAAGTCCAATGCCTTGTAGTGCAGTACTCGAACCGGTAAATCAAAAACTGAAAAATGCGAAGGGTGCGGCACTAATCTATAAAGTGCAGTTATACCCGCCAAGTGCTGCAAGAACGAATATGAGTATTCTTGCTGTCCACCTTCCTCAGCCATCTTCTTATGGAAGCTACGACGGTTATGAAGGTTTGCCGCCAAAACAGGGGAAATCAGTTGGCGATTTAAACTATATCCGACTCCCGAGGGAGAGAGTCCTAATTGGGCTGGAAGGATTGATTCCATATCAGCTGAAATGACAAATGTTAAAGTGCAAGTGCGCCTTTCAAATTCTAAGACACAAAAGTTGGGACCGAGTGTATTAACAAACAATATTCAATCTTGCTATTAGAAATGTAGAGCTCTTATCAAAGAGAGCAATGCGACTGGATCTTTTGTAAATTGTCAAAAAGGTAATTGATCGAGAAATTCTGGTGAAAAATGAAGAAGAGTCCATTAAGATGGAATGTCTGGAGTCAATTCATCATTTGACAGAAGAGAGCCGGTAAAAGTCGATATTGCGTTTGATTTTGTACATAGAAAGACGGCATAAAAAGAAATGGTTAGCTAAAAAGGCAAAGAGTCAACGCTCTTTACCATCAGGTGTTTTCCTTAAGCGGTCTGCAATATGCTTAATTAAATTCAGCGCAGCAGTCACTAATCCAATAACTAAAACAATTTCAAGTAAGAGGATAAATCCAAAATTTAAACCGCGACTTTCAAAGTAATCATCGGTAAAAAAGAGCAATTGATAAATTCCAAGCATTAGCACAATAAAGGAAGCGCCTATAATCGCCAGAGACTTTTTAGAGAACTCCTTAGTATGGTTGAAATTATAAACCAATAAGAACAAAAATAGACAAGCCATAGCGATCTTATGAGTCAATGAATCACTTGCTGAGAAACCTTGCACAAGTAAGGAGATAATTAATCCGGTCATTCCGATTATTTTGTTCAATATATCACCTGCTTTGTATAAGTATGACCTTAGATGTCAGCTTACCAATTAAAGGTGATATTCTCAACATAATGCAGTTAAAACTTAACTTAAAATCGTAATTTTAAGAACAAATTTAGAGTGGATCATGACATGCTGTTTATTATGCTGTAAACAAACGCAACAATAAATAATGGATAAGAGATAACAGCAATTAGTTTTGAAGATTTGCTCTTTTTTTCAAATGTGTATATTAGTGCAAATCCTAAAAAGAATATTGTGACAAACCAAGAAGAATAGGATGGGTACAATGCAATAAGTAAGACAATAAGAGTGGATAACGCAAAAGAAGAGTCAAGTGTTATTTTCTGATCGTTTTTCAAATAAACCGCCTCCTTACACATATTCCGCCATATAAAAACACTTAAACATTATATTAAGTCAGCATGATTAAATGATAAACATTTTAAGTCAAGAACAAGATAAAGCAATCCGGCATTTCAAGGACAAGCTGAACATGTCTGAAAAACTGTACATATCCTTAGTTAATGTAAACTGCTTATAGATAAGCAAAATGATTAAGCGGAAAGGCTGTATAGACTTATAGAACCTTATATAAACATTAGATCGCTTAAAGAAGGCGATGTGGTTGATCAGCCATTGAATATTTCATGATGCAATTATGCGGTTCTATAGTGGTGAAGACCTCGCCGTGTTCCATTTGTCTAGGGGGAATTTGTTTAAATTCATAAACATGAGGCGTTTTAGTCTGTCATTTCCTAAAATAGTGTTTTATTCTTGTTACAAATATGCAAGAAGGGCGGTTTGAACGTGTATAGAGTGTTTATAATGCTATTAATTTTGTTATGTATAACATTAGGGTGTCAAAACCAACATAGCAAACATTTTATGGAGGCTGAGCAAACTATGGTCGGCTATGTCATTTTAAAAAGAGAGAATCAAGCAATTCTCATACCTAATGAAAAAGCTGATGTTAAAGACTATGAAAATCTTAGTGAAAAAGAGATTATTGAAAAGTATAGATCGGATATAGTTTTACTGGGACTTAGTCAACTTAACAATAAAGATGACTTGAGCAAAGGACAAAAAATTCGTATTTGGTATAAAAAATTAAATGAATCTTCACCTCCAAAAACAAATATATCAAAATTTAAAATTATTCAGTAAGTGGTATTGTTTCCTAGGAATACCGCTGCAAAACTGAAGCGGCATTTTAAACAGAAATAATGTCTTCAAACCTCATCTCATTCTTCATTCGCGGTGGCTTATTCCTGCCCCGAGATTTATTTGACGATTGTTGACTCAGGTGCAGAGAAGGCATATGTCAAGAACACATTTTGAATTACTGGGCACCTTGAATAAAGCCAGCATTCCCATATTTATATGCGAAGAGATCGGTACTGAACGCTGGATAAAGAAAAAAGTAACCATACATTTGAACAAGCTTGCGAGGCTTTGATAAAGAAAGAACAGTCAAGAGACGAACCATTACATACATATAATACTCCTGTGAAAGCGGGGGTGTAGTTTTGGAACCTTACCAACGTTATGAGGAATTGAAGAAGAAAACAATAAAGGTTGTCCATAAAGATAATTACAGTATCCGCTATATAGATCAGGATGAAGCGAGTAATGACTTAGATGAATTTTATAAACAATTTGCTCAGCATTTATTGGAGGCTGCTTTGGAAAGGAGTGCAGAGTAAGCTTCTTTTTTTGATTTATTTGTGGTAAGTATCTTAATAAACGGCTTTATCGGTACTGATGTTAATCACATGCGTTACTTCTTGCAGCAAAGCGGCTTCTGCGACATTTTGTCCGCCGATAAGGTTGGTTTGAATGGCTTCAAAGGGATTATCCTCACATGTCGGAACCTGCTTCAGCGCAGCTGTGTGAAAGACAATATCAACACCTTTCATCACTTGGTTGACTCTTCTGTAGTCACGAACATCGCCGAGCACAAACGACAGTCTTTGTTCATCCGCGTATTTTTGTTTCATCACATATTGTTTGCTGTCATCTTTGCTGAACACAATGACTTTTTTAGGGGTTAAGAGCAAAAGGCGTTTTACTATTTGGCTTCCGATTGATCCTGTTCCGCCTGTGACGAGAACAGTTTTATCGTGAAAAAACGGTTGTAGCTCTACTGCTTGCTGTTTAGGCATGGCTTATCCTCCAACTCTCGTTTCTCTACCATGCATCATATGTTGAACAATTTCAGCGAGTTAATGAAAGAAACCAATAAATCAAAAATTAGAGAAAAACATTAATCTGATGCGCTTTCATATCGCTTTACCCGATTAATAGAATAGAACTTACAAATAAAACAATGTACTAAATATTCATAAAGAATATTTGCTCACGTCAATTTTTTCTCTTCATAAATTCTCACATTTTGACAATCTTCACAAAAACTTAACACTGAACTTCCTGTATGTATTTTACAATTAGAGTGCACGTTCATAAAAGGAGGATGGAAAATGAATCATTCAAAAACACTTTTGTTAACCGCGGCAGCCGGATTGATGCTCACATGCGGTGCGGTTTCTTCCCAGGCCAAGCATAAGCTGTCTGATCCTTATCATTTTACAGTGAATGCGACGGCGGAAACAGAGCCGGTTGATACAGCCGGTGATGCAGCTGATGATCCTGCGATTTGGCTGGACTCCAAGAATCCTCAGAACAGCAAATTGATCACAACCAATAAAAAATCAGGCTTAGTCGTGTACAGCCTAGAGGGAAAGATGCTTCATTCCTATCATACCGGGAAACTGAACAATGTTGATATCCGCTATGATTTTCCGTTGAACGGAAAAAAAGTCGATATTGCGGCGGCATCCAATCGGTCTGAAGGAAAGAATACCATTGAGATTTACGCCATTGACGGGAAAAACGGCACATTACAAAGCATTACGGACCCAGACCGCCCGATTGCGTCAGCAATTGATGAAGTATACGGTTTCAGCTTGTACCACAGTCAAAAAACAGGAAAATATTACGCGATGGTGACAGGAAAAGAAGGCGAATTTGAACAATACGAATTAAATGCGGATAAAAATGGATACATATCCGGCAAAAAGGTAAGGGCGTTTAAAATGAATTCTCAGACAGAAGGGATGGCAGCAGACGATGAATACGGCAGTCTTTATATCGCAGAAGAAGATGAGGCCATCTGGAAGTTCAGCGCTGAGCCGGACGGCGGCAGTAACGGAACGGTGATCGATCGTGCCGACGGCAGGCATTTAACCCCTGATATTGAAGGACTGACGATTTACTACGCTGCTGACGGGAAAGGTTATCTGCTTGCATCAAGCCAGGGTAACAGCAGCTACGCGATTTATGAAAGACAGGGACAGAACAAATATGTTGCGGACTTTCAGATAACAGACGGGCCTGAAACAGACGGCACAAGCGATACAGACGGAATTGACGTTCTGGGTTTCGGGCTGGGGCCTGAATATCCGTTCGGCCTTTTTGTCGCACAGGACGGAGAAAATATAGATCACGGCCAAAAGGCCAATCAAAATTTTAAAATGGTGCCATGGGAAAGAATCGCTGATAAAATCAGCTTTCGCCCGCAGGTCAATAAACAGGTTGACCCGAGAAAACTGACTGACAGAAGCGGAAAATAAACATAAAAAAAGCAGCTTATCCAAGCTGCTTTTTGATGTGAAGAGCGTTTCATGAGAAAGTCTTGGAACGGATAGCCGAAAGCACAGCCGGCAGCCGGTCATACGTGTACGCCGGTACTGTCTCTTGGTAATTAAGCGCCGCGATTTGTTTACGTTCACCCGGGTTTGTCATATAAAATTGGATCTTATCCGCAAAATCTGCAAACCCGCTGTAAGAAACAAATGATGAAAACGGGGGCGCGGGAGAAAGGTCTGTCAGCTGAAAGGCCTGACAAGCCGCAATGTCTAAGCTTCTTGTATTTAAACTGATATTTTCGATGCCGCGTCCGTTCTGATTGAGCGCAAACCGATAAGAACGGTGAGGGTTTAAGACCACGTCTGCGCTGTTGTAATATAATGCGGCACGTTCGGGTGCAATCCATTCATCCATTACGAGCACATTTTGCTGCCTGGCGATTTTTTTAGGCAGATGTCTGCGCCATCCCTTCCCGATAATACGAAGCGTATACGGAAGCTTTGCCGCTGCTTTCACCAGTTCAACGCGGTTCGGATACGGGTATCCGATCAGAAGCAGATTTGTGTGAAGAGAGGCTTCAGCAGGTTGTTTCTTAAAAAGCCGCTGATTAACGGGGATCGGTACATAATATACGTGCTGTAAGCCCATTTGCCGATAAGCATCAAGCGCGTTTTGTTCTATCGTCAAAACGGCATCGGCGAAAGGGGCGATTGTCATGCTCACATCGAAATAAAAAGGATCCTCCGTCATCCATAGATAAACGGGAATCTGTTCTGTCTTCAGCCATTGAAGCCATTCAGACGGAATACGGTCTCCCGTCATCATCAGACTGATGTCTGGTTTGAATGCCCGTATACTGCGGATGGTATCTTCCTCAAACTCAGAAACAGAAAAAAAGCGGACGGAAGACTGTAAAAAGCCTTCCTCGATCCAGCGGTCAAAATACGTGTATATGCCTTTATATCCTGAACGGATATATAAAACGTTCATATGCTGTTACGAAGTGAACGTGACACTTTCAACTTTGTCGACGTCAAGCAATGTTGTAGCAGAGCCTGCCGGTGTAACGGAATTTTCCTGCGTAACAAAAACGATTCCGTGAATTTCGTCAAAGGCAACAAATTGAACCGGGCCGATCATGTCTCCTGAATCCATCACAATGCTGATGACAGTGCCGGGCTGGATTCTTGCAAAAATCCATCTCGCCGCTAATGAAATACCGCTTCCCAATACAGATTGTGCGCTGAGACTGTCTTTCGCCGCTGCTTCATCTACTTTTGCATCAATTGCCGATTCCAATAATTCTTTTACGCTGTTTTTCACGTTATCTCCTCCATCTGTGCCGCCAGATAAAGCGCTGTTGTCAAATACAGGGGCTAAAAGAGTTTTCAATAAGTTCTTTTTAAGCTCCAAACGATCCTCGCTCATGCGGACATACACCTCCTTTAACAATTTCAACCTCACGTTTATTCATATTCCTGATTGAAGAGATTGGTATAAGTCGAATGCCGTTTTGCTTGTGTTTTTTTCAATATTTAATCAAACAGCTGAATTTTCGAATCAGGCTTTGTTTGCCTATGCGGATTGTAAGAGTATGACATACGTTGTATAGATTAAAAAATGAAGGAGAGGAATACTTTGGATTCAGAAGAAACTGTAAAACACGGGGGTTTTGAGGAGGAATTTCAGCTCGTACTGCTTCTTCTTCTTTTGTTATCCCGTCAGCCGTCCGGAGATCATTCAGATTTGCGGCGTCAGCTTGTAATGGCAAAAGAGCTTGGAATTCCTGTATCACGCGTCAATCTGATTAACGGCAGCACACTGCAAAACGTAATTGTCAAAGAAGTGCTGTCAGATTTGGCCGTTTTTCAAAATCCGCTCAATAATACGAGATCAAACGTCGCGATTTCAAGCATCGTCAGCTGGGGTGCTTTTTAATAACGGATATCAGGCTCTGTCTCTTTCGGAGCCGTTTTTTACGTTTTACAGAAGGGGTGACGGGATGGAAAAGAAGATCTCAATTATCTTAACGAGTTACAACAAACCGGATCTTGTGAAACAGGCGATTGAAAGTGTTTTGCATCAGACCTACAGCAATTGGGAGCTGTTTGTGATGGATGATCATTCAAATGAAGAAACCTCGGCTGCCATCAGTACGTATATAAAAGATCCTCGCATATATTATGACAACAGTTTTATCAATCCTGCCGAACGGCTGAAGTCGACCCGGTATGCCGTTTTGATTAATGATGCGCTTTCACGGGCTAAAGGCGAATACATCACTTATTTGACAGACGACACCGTATTTCATCCGGATAGGCTCAGCCGCATGGCGGAAGCGCTTAATCAATGCAGCGGGTTTGATGCCGTCTATTCCAGCCAGAAGGTGATACATGTAAACGGGCGCGGAACAGAACAATTTCACTTCTATCGTTTTGCTGAAGAGGTGCTTGATCAGGCCGCTTTTCTCGTTGATCACTGTTCAGTGATGCACCGGAGATCATTGCTTGAGCGTGTGAAAGAGAAGTTCGGCAGCTTTTGGGATGAAGATGTTATACATTGGAATCACGGAGACTCTGTTTTTTGGAGCAGGCTCAACACATTTACATCATTTCTGCCGATAAAAGAAGTGTTGGATACGACCTATAAAACACCTCACTCATTTCAGAACACGTATCAATCGCTTCCGTCTGTCCTGATCGATGGGTCTTTTGTAAAAGGGACGGACCAGAAAGTATATCAGCTTGACCGAAATAAAAGGAAGCCTGTAAACGAGCGCTGGCATACGTTATATGAAGGGCGAACTGTCGTCATTCCGGATCCGTTTTTATTTCAATATGAGGAAGAGAACTCCGTCAGTATTCCGAATTTTCAGCTCGTCAGGGATCAGTTTCATGTTTATTTTATAGAAGACGGGGAGAAAAGGCTGGTTGATCATAGCGCATTTCGCTTTTACCGATTTAAACGGCATGACATCCCGGCTTTAGAACGGGGCGAAATACAAGCGCTTCCGGACGGTCCGCCGATCAGCAGGGGGACATCGGGCTGTATTCAACATCTGCCCGGGAGAATGCTGTTTCGCATTGAACGGGAATTTTATGTTTATTTGAGAGGGGTTCTCCATCCGATCAGTCATGACGTAGCGAAACGCTTTTTTGCGAATCAGAAGGCGATACCCATTTCCTTTCAGCAAATTAAACAATTACCAATTGGAATGCCGTTCTATCCGGTGTACGATGAAATTATGAGAAATCTCAATATAACAAAAGGTTGAGAGATGCAGTTGGATGTGTAAGGAAAAGGAGAGCTTTTATGACCGATCAATTTGATAAAACCGAGAAGCAGTATATAGAGCTTACTTCCGGCATTCAGAGGTTCGAGCATTTCAGTGTATATACGGACCCTTTTTTGCCGCAGATTTTTTCACATAACTTTGTTCAGCTGCACCGTACATTTCAGTTAGACAAACTGCTGCCGTTTTTTTCGTCCGTTCCGGGCATGCTTCAAGCCAATTATATTCATGTGAAAGCGGCTCCGGAGCACACGTTTCCGCTTCTTCTGAAACAAACTCTGGTAAAACAGGGCTGCGTAGTGGAAGATGAGCTGTTTTTTGCAAGGAAACTGGAAAATGGGGACCTGCAGGCCGGGCACCCGCTCACTGCTTGGGGGACGGAAAAAAGCCTCGCCGACGGGTCGTCTATTATGAACATCTATGATGCCCTTTACATTGGCGAGGCGGCGGCCGAACAAAAGCTTGAGCGGAAATATCCTTTGTATAAGGACGGAACGGTTATGCTTGTCGTGTGCTACAGCGATGCCTCACAAACGATTCCGATCGGCTGCGGAGAGCTTTTCATCAACAAAGCAGATAAAACCGCAAAAATAGAAGAAGTCGCAATTCTGGATCAATTCCAACGAAAAGGCTACGGATCGATATTGATGAATGAGCTGATGGCGGCGGCAAAGCTGAACGGCATGGAAACCGTATACCTTGTGACGTCCGGGATGGACGGTGTAAACCGCTTTTATGAAAAACTCGGCTTCAAAAGATTTCGGCGCGTGCATACAATTTTTCATTATTTTCTTACATAGTTGGGCATTCGCATAAACCAATTGGGAGTTGGCCCGCATACAATGCCGTATATCGTAAGAAGAAAGGATGATTTGCGTATGTACGGATATGGCTACGGTTGCGGCAGTTTTGGCTATGGTTACGGGCACGGCGGCTGCGGAGGCGGAACCAGCACTTTTGTGCTGATCGTGGTATTGTTTATTTTATTAATCATCGTCGGTGCGGCTTTTATTTGTTAGACTGAAAAAAATCCTATAATGAAAATCAGCCTGCAGAGAACATCACTTTCTGCAGGCTTTTTGTTATTTCCATGCTGAAAAATCAGCTTGAAAAACATTTTAATACATATTACCTTTCTGGAGAAGGGGGCGAAAATGTGAACATAACGATTGAAGAATTACCTGAATCAAGAATTGCTTATTTCCGAAACATCGGAGAGTATGGCGGAAAGCAAAACAAAGAACTGATGGAGTCATTTAAAAACTGGGCGCAATTGAATGGTCTGCTTGATCATTCTGTCATTTTAGGAATTCCGCAAGACCATCCGAATCGTACTCCTAAAGAGAAATGCCGCTATGATGTTTGTCTTGTTATCAATCAAGACCATGTGCCTGAACCAGCCCGGATCGGTACATTTTCCGGAGGGAAGTACGCTGTCTTCTTGCTTGACCACACAAAAGAGGCAGTCAGTGGATTTTGGAATACTGTTTTTTCTGAGATCGAAAAAAATAATTTATCAATCAGAGAACAGCCCATTATCGAAAGGTATACTTTACAAAAGGTGAATCATCATTTGTGTGAAATAATGATTCCCATACAGTAAAGAAGACGGGAATTTTCCGCCTTCTGCTTATACTGATTCAGATCAAAAATGATGTGATGATGAGCTGAGCAAAGAATAAAATCAACAATAGGAATAGAATTTCCAGAACGCTCTTCAGGCTGTCGGAACATCACCGGCAGCCTGTTTTACAGAAAGGTATTTTCTGCAAAAAACTTTCTGAAGGATAAGAATGCGGTTATTCATCTGTTCATACAATGAAGCAAATGGGTTTTCGAGGTGGAAAGATATGGGGAGCTATTTAATCAAACCGGAGCTTGACGCAAATTATCCGTCAGTCAGTCATGGAAAGGGATCATATGTGTATGATCAGGAGGGGAACAAGTATCTTGACGGAGCATCGGGGGCGGTCACTTGCAATATCGGCCACGGCACGGAGGATATTATACAAGCTTTAAAAGAGCAGCTTGACTCCGTTTCGTTTGTGTACCGCTCGCAATTCACCAGTACTCCGGCAGAAGAACTGGCTTTATTTCTGGCCGATCATCTGCCGGGCGGGCTGAATTGGTCATTTTTTGTAAACAGCGGCTCAGAGGCAGTCGAAACAGCGATGAAAATGGCCGTTCAATATTGGCAGGAAAAAGGGCAATACCAAAAATCCGTCTTCCTATCAAGATGGGGCAGTTACCACGGCATTACTTTGGGAGCGCTTTCATTATCGGGGTTCTACGAACGGAGATATCGCTTCACCCAGCTGCTCGAACGGTTTCCGGCCGTTTCAGCACCTAATATGTATCGTTCTGAGCTGCAGGGAGAGGAATTTGTGAAAGCTGCGGCGGCTGAACTGGAAACGGCTGTTCAACGGATCGGTTCCTCATTTATCGCGGGATTTGTCGCAGAACCGATTGTCGGAGCAGCCGGGGCAGCCATCACTCCGCCGGCAGGTTATTATGAAGCGCTTGAGGAGGTCTGCCGCCGGCACGGTATTTTGTTTATCGCGGATGAAGTCATGACGGGGCTCGGGAGAACAGGGCGGATGCTTGCTTCTGAGCATTGGGGGATCGCACCTGATATCGCGGTGCTCGGAAAAGGGTTAGGCGCCGGTTACGCTCCGATAGCGGCAGCCGTTGCGTCTGATGACATCATTGAAACGATCAAGCGGGGCTCCGGGGTCATTATGAGCGGACATACGTACAGTGCCAACCCATACTGTGCAAGAGCGGCGCTTGAAGTGCTTCGCTATGTTAAGAAACACGAGCTGCTCCGGCAGTCAGAGGAAAAAGGCGTAATGCTGAAGCGGAAATTAGAAGAAATCAAAGAGCGCAGCGGGGTGATCGGGGATGTCCGCGGTAAAGGTCTCCTGATCGGAGTTGAATTCGTTAAGGATAAAACGACGAAGGACGTTTTTTCGAAAAAACAGGCCTTCACCGAAAAAATCATTAAAGCGGCAAAAAAACGGGGCCTGCTTATCTACCCTGCAAAGCCCGGCATTGACAGCGGAGAAGGAGACGCCGTCATCATCGCCCCGCCGTTCACGATTTCATATGCCGAGCTGGATGAGCTGTCAGATCTATTTTCCCAGGCCGCAGAAGAAGTTGAAAAAATGATGAAGAAGGATTGAGCTGATATGTCTATTTTTCATAAAAAAATCGATATTCATGAAGCAATTGCCGATGTCAAGGACGAATCTGTCATTATGTTCGGCGGTTTTGGGGGAGTGGGTTCACCTCCGTCATTAATCGAAGCGATTTTGGAGAGCGGCGTTAAAGAGCTGACCGTCATCTGCAATGATGCCGGATTTCCGGAAATCGGCATCGGGCCGCTTATCGTTCATAAGCGGGTAAAAAGGCTGATCGCTTCCCATATCGGCTCAAATCCTGTCGCGGGCAGACAAATGACTGACGGAGCGCTTGAGGTGGAATTTTCGCCGCAAGGGACGCTTGCTGAACGGATTCGCGCAGGCGGAGCGGGGCTAGGCGGTATTTTAACTGATATCGGCATTGATAACGCAACCGTTTGTGAAAACAAAGAAACCGTAACGATTGACGGAAAGTCCTATTTAGTTGAAAAAGCGCTGACGGCTGATTTCGCTTTTGTGTCCGCACATACTGCTGATGAATTCGGGAATCTGACGTTTGACAAAACGGCGCGCAACATGAACCCTCTGATGGCTGCGGCGGCCGAAAGAACATTTGCTGAGGCGGCAGAGATTGTGCCTGCCGGCGAACTTGACAGCGAGCATATTGTAACGCCGGGCGTTTTCGTGGAGGGTGTCGTGCAAAGTGAAGGAGTGAAGTGGAGATGGGCTTGGGAATAGCGGAAAGAGAGAGTATCGCGAGGCGGGCCGCCAGTGAAATTACCTCAGGTATGATTGTCAACCTGGGGATCGGCATTCCTTCTTTAGTGCCGAACTTTCTGCCGGCCGGCATGGAGGTAATGCTGCAGGCGGAAAACGGCGTCCTTGGGATCGGCGGCAGTCCGGAGCGCGGAGAGGAGGATGAGCTTTTATGCAATGCGGCCGGGTTTCCTGTCAGTACAGTTAAGGGTGCTTCCTATTTTGATTCAGCTCTGTCTTTTGCCATGATCAGAAAAGGGCTGATAGATATTACCATTTTAGGCGCGCTCCAAGTCAGCAGGACAGGTGATCTCGCCAATTGGCTCGTGCCGGGGAAAAAAGTGCCCGGAATGGGCGGGGCGATGGAGCTTGCCCAAGGCGCGAAAAAAGTGGTTGTCGTCATGAGCCACACCGATCAGAAAGGCCGGCCGAAGCTGGTCGAAAGCTGTTCATTGCCGCTTACAGCAGCGGGCTGTGCAGATCTCATCATTACAGAGAAAGCCGTCATCAGCATAGATGATGGGGCTTTTGTTCTTGAGGAACTGCTGAATGGCACGACCATAGACGATGTCATTCAAACAACGGATGCCGAAATCAGATTGGGAGAATGTTTTCTTAAAAGGGGGTCTGTCCATGGATCAATTAGAAAAGAAAGTCACTGAGTGGGCGGAAGAAAACACAGCAAAAGCGGTAAGCCTGCTGAAACGGCTGATCGGGGAAAAAAGCACGTTCGGCCATGAATTTAACGCACAGGCAGTCGTTTTAGAAAAACTGAGACAGTTCGACATGGATATTGATGTGTGGGAGCCGAGTGTCAAACATTTGAAAGAGCATGCTTATTTTGTATCGGAACGCGAAGACTTCCATGAAAGCCCGAATATCACAGCCGTAAAGAAAGGGGCCGGGGGCGGAAGATCACTGATACTGAACGGACATATTGATGTTGTCCCGGAAGGAAATCCCGCCGCATGGACGTATGAACCGTTTAACGCTGTTGAAAAGGACGGCAAAGTTTACGGCCGCGGTTCAACGGATATGAAAGGCGGCAATACAGCCCTCTTGTTTGCGTTAGAAGCGCTTGAAGCCTGCGGGATTACGTTAAAAGGAGATGTTCTGTTTCAAAGTGTCGTAGATGAAGAGTGCGGCGGCGCGGGAACACTGGCGGCTGTTATGAGGGGCTACAAGGCTGACGGGGCGCTTATTCCCGAACCGACTAATTTAAAGCTGTTTGTTAAGCAGCAAGGGTCTATGTGGTTCCGCATTACGGTAAGGGGATTGTCCGCACACGGCGGCACCCGCTATGAAGGGGTGAGCGCCATTGAAAAAAGCCTGCATGTCATCACAGCCCTTAAAGAGCTTGAACACGTCCGCAACGCCCGTATCACAGACCCGCTTTATCGGGACGTTCCGATTCCGGTTCCCATTAATATTGGCATCGTCCAAGGGGGAACGTGGCCATCATCGGTAGCTGACCGTGTGGTGATAGAAGGCAGGTGCGGAATAGCGCCGGATGAAACGCCCGAAGCAGTAAAAGAAGAGCTCGCAAGCTGGCTGAAAGATTTGGAGTATCGGGATGAATGGTTTAAACACCACCCCGCGGAAATAGAATGGTTTGGGGCTCAGTGGCTTCCGAATGATCTCCCGGATGAGCATCCGCTGATTTCCGCTCTGGAATCTTCTTTTGAGAAAATGAAAGGGGCAAAACCGGTTCGTGAAGCGTCCCCGTGGGGAACGGACGGAGGGCTTTTGCAGCACGCGGGACAGACGCCGGTCATCGTCTTCGGTCCTGGAGAAGTCAAGGCGGCGCATCAGGCGAATGAATACATTGAAATCCGGGCGTTAATCGATGCCGTCAAAATCATTTCTCTTTTTATCATGGAATGGTGCGGGGTGGCAGATGGGGGTGACGGAGCTGATAAAGGAACTGAGGGCTGAAAAGGGAGCGGCCGAGATTGATGCAGACCGTTTCAATGAGCGGCTCAGAGTCATTCGTTATGACGGACAGATCACGGCGCTTATTCCGGCCGTTTTGGCAGAAGCAAAGCAAAAAGGAGCTCAAAAGGTAATTTTCTTTGCCAAGCGCGGCGATGAGCCGGAATTTGTCAAGCATCTTTTTATTGTTGAGGGTGTCATAGACGGGTATTACAACGGGGATGAGGCTGTTGTGATGGTGCGATATTTAGCAGAGGAACGGAGACGGTCAGATTCATATGTATCAGAAGATTCGACTGTTGACCGTTTATATGAGACACCGCGGCGGGGACTGACTCAGACAGAAAGCACGCTGATGTTCAGAAAAGCGGACGAAGATGATGCAGACCGTTTAACGCACTTATATAAACATGTTTTTCTTACCTATCCGACTCCTGTCTTTAATCCCCTTTATATTAAAAAAACAATGAGAGAAAACACCGTCTATTATGCCGCATTCGATCAGGATCGTCTCATTGGGGCGGCAAGCGCAGATATCAATCCGGTATTGGGGCACGCTGAAATGACCGATTGCGCGGTTCTGTCAGATTACAGGGGGAACTCCGTAACGGCACACTTGTTTAAAGCGTTGGAGCAGGAACTCGCTGGCCGGGGAATCATCCATCTTTTTTCCTTAGCCCGTGCAGCGTCTTACGGGATGAATGCCGTTTTGTACCATGCGGGATACGGCTACAGAGGCAGGCTTGTGAACAACTGCCGCATTTCAGAAGGGCTCGAAAATATGAATATATGGTGTAAGACTTTACGTTTGGCCATTCATAAGGAGGAATTCGTTTGACAAACAAATGGTTTCAGCCGAAGCGTCATTGGAAGGAGATTGAATTGTGGAAAGATGTGCCGGAAGACAAGTGGAATGATTGGCTGTGGCAGCTCACCCATACTGTAAGAACCGTCGATGACCTGAAAAAAGTCATTCATTTGACCGAAGAGGAAGAAGAAGGCGTCAGGATGTCTGTAAAAACCATTCCCCTGAACATTACGCCTTATTATGCTTCTTTAATGGATCCCGATAACCCGAGATGTCCGATCCGCATGCAGTCCGTGCCGCTGTCAGAAGAAATGCACAAAACGAAATATGACCTTGAAGATCCGCTGTTTGAAGATGAAGATTCACCGGTTCCCGGTCTTACGCACCGCTATCCCGACCGCGTTCTTTTTCTGGTGACAAATCAATGCTCGATGTATTGCCGATATTGCACCAGAAGGCGTTTTTCCGGACAGATCGGAATGGGGGTGCCGAAAAAACAGCTTGATGCGGCCATCGCTTACATCCGGGAAACGCCGGAAATCCGTGACTGCCTGATTTCCGGCGGAGACGGGCTTTTAATTAACGATCAGATTCTGGAATATATTTTGAAAAACCTGCGTGACATTCCCCACCTTGAAATTATCCGGATCGGAACGAGAGCGCCCGTCGTATTTCCGCAGCGGATAACGGATAATCTTTGTGAGATTTTGAAAAAATATCATCCGGTCTGGCTGAACACTCATTTTAATACGAGCATCGAACTGACGGAAGAATCGGTAGCGGCGTGTGAAAAGCTCGTTAACGCAGGTGTTCCGGTCGGTAACCAAGCCGTTATTTTAGCAGGCATTAACGATTCGGTGCCGATTATGAAAAAACTCATGCATGATTTAGTGAAAATCCGCGTGCGTCCGTATTATATTTATCAATGTGATTTGTCAGAGGGAATCGGCCATTTCAGAGCGCCTGTGTCAAAAGGGCTGGAAATCATTGAAGGACTGAGGGGCCACACAACGGGCTTTGCCGTGCCGACCTTTGTCGTCGACGCCCCGGGCGGAGGCGGTAAAATCGCCCTGCAGCCGAACTACTTGCTCTCCCAAAGTCCGGAGAAAGTTGTGATCAGAAACTTCGAAGGGGTGATTACATCTTATCCCGAGCCGGAAAACTATATCCCGAATCAAGCCGACGACTATTTTGAATCTGTTTTTCCGGGAACGATGGCCAAACACGAGCCGGTCGGACTGAGCGCCATTTTCGCGGACAAAGAGGTTTCGTTCACACCGGAAAATGTATCGAGGATCGACAGGAGGAAAACGTTTACATCAAACCCTGATCATGAAACGCTGAAAGACCGCAGGGAAAAGAGAGATGAATTGAAAGAAAAGAAATTTATTGCACAGCAAAAGAAAGAGCAAAAAGCAGGATCGGAAGTCGGAGGTGAGTCGCCGTGAAGCCATGCGAGTGGTGCGGCAATCAGAAGGCGTCAGCTAGTCAGGCGGCTGTGTACTGGGAGCTTCCTGACGGTACGAGGGCCATAGAAATTACAGAAACACCCGCATTCGCCTGTTCCTCCTGCGGCATGACTTATCAGGAGGAAGCGGTCATAGCGGAAATCGAAAATCAGCTTTTTTTAGTCGATGCAAAAAAATTACCGGAAACACTCACATATCAAGAGCTGATGGAGACAGAACGGATCTTGAAACGAAATTATTTTGACTTCTCCTAGTCTTCTTTTGTTGTAATTTCACACTTGAATTGTATAATAGTACAACAAAAGACAGTCATCAGGAGGGGAAACCCATGAAATCCTTTTATCACTATTTGATGAAATACAGGCATCCCAAGCCGCAGGACGCAATCAGCCAGTTTGCGAATCAGGCATACGAAGATCACGGCTTTCCGAAAACGTCAAGCGATTATCACGAGCTCAGTTCTTATTTAGAACTGAGCGCCGACTATTTAGAAACGATGGCGACATTTGATGAAGCTTGGGAAAAATATGAGACCGAGGTGCATCACGCCTGACGAAAAACCGCACATTGTGCGGTTTTTTTCTGTTGAAATCACTCGCTTATGAGGTGCCGTATGAGCAAATTCCGCAACGCGTCCGTTTTGATCAGCACGTAAACAAATCTTCCTGACGGCACGTATCATAAGGCAGTAGAATGTATAGCTGCAGAGTTCACCGGATCAGGCCTGCTGCCGGCGGGGCCCCGTGTAAGGATCCTCTTTTTCACGGAGAAATAATCAAACTTTTAAATGAAGTGAGGGGAATCAAATGATCCATTAGGTAAGACTGATGAGGCACTGACGTTTGGACGGGAAAGGGGATTTTATGTGACAAGGTTGAAGCGGATTGAAGTTGTGGCTTCATTGAAAGCCGAAGCAAATCTTGAACATTACGGCGGTGATATTGTCAACATGCCTTCGGGCCGGGTATTTTCCTTTGCGTCATAGAGAAAAAACAAAAACTCATAAAAAATAGAAGCTTTTTGTTTCAGCATTGTTACTGCTCAGTCGATCGAGAGCGGAATGTCATCGGACGCTTCTGTTACGGTAAGTGAAAAAACGCACAAGCATATTGCGGTTTTTGACATTTTGAACAGGTGCAGAAATAGATATTTCCTGTGGTTTTCATGCCCATGCGAAATTATGGCGGCCGGCATACGATAGCGTATGACAGTCCGCGGCAAGGGGGAGACAGCATGAAGCCAGATAAACCGAAATTTCAAGTGGGAGACATCGTGGTCGTCGTGATGTACGGAACCGTCGGCACCATTACGAAGGTTCATCAAATTGATAAACATTATCTTTACGAAGTCAATCATAATGAAGTGCTTTATTTTGAATCGTCCATCCAGCTTTATAAAGATTATGAGGGCGTGATCGTCGATATGGAGAAATTGGATATTGAATATGAATTTCTGATCGGCGACGTCGTATATGTAAAGGACTACGGAAAGGAATTATTCCGTGTCATCGGTCACAGAACTGAAATATGGAGATATTTAGAGGATGGCTGGGAGGATATTATTTATGAGCTGACTCGGCTGAAAGACGGAGAGTGGCTTGAAACGGAGGAAGAGGATCTCACGCTGGTTCTGAGAAAATATGAAATGGATCAGTTTGTGCATCAGCTGCTGTTTGTCCACTATGTTGGGGAAGCATCTCATGAGATCGGCGAGGATACCGTCGCGTCTGCTCTTCTTCAGTTTGAAGGCGATGCTGATGATCCCGATGCCCTGCATGTGCTGGCGGTATCGATTGTAGATGAGCTGCTTGATATTTATAACGATTATAAGATTCTTTATCATTTGTTCGGTGACGAAGAATATAAAGATATGATGAATTTTGTGCTGGAAAGCCTGCGGGAGCATTTCAGCTAGCCGGCAAAAAAACGGACGGTGACATATAAAAACCAGGGCAGACAGCCGGCAAAGATTACAAACGACATTCCTTTCAGCACTTTTTCCAATACGATATCAAATCCATCTCCGTCCAATAAAGCCATCATTTTCGTCATCATCTTTTCTCCCTCCGGGGCTTGTTTTTTAAAAGTATATGAGCGGACAAAACGTTTAGAACTTTCGGGTATAATTTGAACGGTTTTTTCATAAAACATAAAAAAGGAGGCGGTGTTTGCATGAAAGAAATAGATCTTGTGATTGACACAGAAGAAATAGCTGATTATTTTTACAGTCAGCTTGCTATGCGCGGGTACATACCGAGTGAAGAGGAAATCTTCGAAATAGCCGACATCACCTTTGATTATTTATTAGAAAAATGTATGATAGACGAAGAGCTTGATGAAGACTGAAACTGCGGAACCGAAGTGAAAAAGCTTCGGTTTTTTCAATCAGCTCGGGAGAATGAAACATGGGGGGAAAACGTTGTACAAGCCAGCAAGTCTTTTCGCATTGTTTATTCTGCTCGCAGCAGCGATCCGGATAGAAGCCGTCCGGGTTTTTGATGAGCGTGTGATAGAAGCGGCTGTCAGGATCAGGGCTGCCTGGCTGAATGAATTGATGTTATGGATAACGGAGCTCGGCACGACCGCGGTGCTTTTGCCGCTTCTTCTTTTGACAGGCGCGGCTCTGTATATGTACAAAAAAACGCCGGATGTTGTTTTTTTGCCGCTTCTCTTTCTCATTGAACGGATTGCAAACATAAAAATAAAAGAATTGATTGAAAGAGCCAGACCCGCTTTTGAACCGCTCGTCCATGAAACCTCATACAGTTTTCCGAGCGGCCACTCCATGAATTCGGCAGTGGTGTATCCCGTCATCGCTTACTTTTTGATCAAGCATGTTCCGTTTTTCACGAAAAGAAAGCGGACCGTCACCGTCTTTACCGGAGTTCTCGTCATTCTGATCGGATTCAGCAGAATTTATTTGGGCGCGCATTTTCCGACGGATGTCCTTGCCGGATTCAGTCCCGGACTTTGCCTCGTTTCGCTTTTTGCGCTCTTTGACGAAAAGTATCATCTGTTTCGACAAAAATAGAGACAGGAGAAATGAGAAAAAACGCTAATACTATTAAGAAATAAGAGGGAGGGATCTTGATGCTGTTATCGCTGCCCGTGTTTAAAAAAAAGACTTGTGCCTATGATGTGACGATTTTTCAAACACCCCGCTACGGCGAGAAAAAGGGATACAGGGTCGTCTATCGGACAGAGCTGGCCGCTGACAATCATCAAGACGCACTGGAAAGGGCATTTTCTGTTTTTAATGTGCCTGATACGGTCCCAAACGACTATCAAGCCAGATTCATAGCGACCGGAGATGTCATACTCATAGACGAAGGAAGAAAAGGGAAGACCTATTACAGGCTTAACCCTGCGGGATGGAGCAAAATTAACCGGCTGCTCGTCCAGCCGAGGTAAGACGGGGCCGGCTGAATCTTCAGCCGGCTTCCGTATTGTCTGGGAAAGACAGTGTTAAGGCTTCCGTTTAGCGGCGGAATGCTCTTTTCCATGCGCTTCATCAGCTGCAATGACGTCTGAAACGGGCACGTGATTGTTCTTTTTCTGGCCGGTCACCCGGTTGCGCTGTTTTTTGCCCATTATGTTCACTCCTTTTTCTTTAGGCTTGTCATCCCGCATATTCTGCCCAAGATCGCCCTGATCATGCTGATGATTGTCTCTTACCGTTATTCAGTGTACAATGGGTGGGAGTTTGAATAGGCAGGAGGAAAAGGAAATGAGTGTACATATAAACGCAGAAAAAGGCCAAATTGCGGATACAGTGCTTTTGCCGGGAGACCCGCTCCGAGCGAAATTTATTGCGGAAACTTATCTTGAAAATGTGGAATGCTATAATGAAGTCAGAGGAATGTACGGATTTACGGGTACATATAACGGCAAAAAAGTATCAGTCCAAGGCACAGGCATGGGTGTTCCGTCTATCTCTATTTATGTGAATGAACTGATTCAAAGCTATGATGTTCAAAACTTAATCAGAGTCGGCTCATGCGGAGCCATCCGTAATGACGTGAAGGTGCGTGACGTGATTTTGGCTATGACGTCTTCAACGGATTCACAGATGAACCGTGTCGCCTTCGGCAGTGTAGATTATGCTCCTTGCGCAGACTTCGAACTGCTTCATAAAGCGTACCAGGAAGCGCAAAAAAACAATCTTCCTGTAGCGGTCGGAAGCGTATTCACCGCCGATCAGTTTTACAATGAAGACTCCCAAATCGAAAAGCTTGCCAGATACGGCGTTCTCGGCGTAGAGATGGAAACGACTGCTTTATATACGCTTGCCGCTAAATACGGCAAAAAAGCGCTGTCTATCCTGACTGTAAGCGATCACGTGTTAACGGGAGAAGAAACAACGGCAGAAGAGCGTCAAACGACTTTTCATGATATGATTAAACTGGCGTTGCATACTGTATCGTAAACTTGAGATGAGGGTTATGCTGATTAAAGCAGCCCTCTTCTTTATGCATCGCCCTGATTCAAAAAAAGAAAGGTAAGTGTAAAATGAAGAAATCCACTAAATGGTTTTCGCTCGCTGCCGCTCTCAGCGTAACCGCAATCGTGGGAACCGGCTGCAGCATTTCAGGCGGCGACAGCCACAAGGACACAAAAACAGCAGCTGAAACAAAACAATCAGATGACACATCAAGCAAAAAAACAACGAAGGCAGAAAACAGCGATTTTGTATTGGAGAGCAAATATTTTAATGATATTAAAGAAGTGAACGGGCTTGAGACCATTCAAAACCCGACAAATACACTTGCGCTCGTGAATAAGACATACACGCTGCCGGGAGATTATAAACCGAATGATCTCGTGATCCCGAAAGTCGAATTTTCTTTTACTGAGAAAATCGAGAAACGATATATCCGCAAACCTGCCGCCGATGCTTTGGCGGAACTATTCAGCGCCGGGAAAAAAGAAGGTTATGACCTGGTTGCCGTTTCAGGATACCGCTCTTATGACAGACAGAAAGTTATTTTCGATAATGAAGTCAGTCTGAAAGGTGAAAAAAAGGCGAAAGAAGCCGTCGCATATCCAGGGCAAAGCGAACACCAGACGGGGCTGGCCATGGACATTTCCAGCAAAAGCAACGGATATGAGCTGAATGAAGCGTTCGGAAACACGGCAGACGGCAAATGGGTGAAAGACCATGCGTATGAATACGGCTTTATCATCCGCTATCCTAAAGGCAAAGAAAATGTCACAAAGTATGAGTATGAACCATGGCATTTACGCTATGTAGGCAAAAAAGCGGCAAAAGCCATCCATGACCATCAATTAACGCTTGAAGAATATTTTAATGAAGTAAAGAAAGTGTAATAAGAAGAAGCCCGCTTGAAAAATAGAAAGCGGGCTTTCTTTATTACCAGAAGAGTAAACCTCCAAGCGCAAATCCGGTAATCAAACCAAGGCCGATACCGTAGGCTGCTCCCCAGCCTCCCCAGCCTCCCCAATAGCCGAACCCGTATCCTCTGTGACGGCCGCCGACAGGGGCGATATACACTTTGCTGTTAGTCACCCGTACGATTCTTCCGACGTGGACTCTGCCGTTTCGTTCTGTAATTCTTGCTACTTTTCCCTGGTGCTGCCGGCAAAGATGATAATAGTTTTGCATCTTTTCTCCTCCTATCCAACCTATCTTTCTATGTCAGCTTATGATAGAGTGCGGTAAAAAGGTTGGACGAAAACAGGAGGACAATCGCCGTTTTACTTGTAAGCGACAAAAGCGCAGTGTCCCATATATTCACGGTACGTCTGCATAAGCTCGTAATGAGCCGTCAGCGTATCGTAGTGAACCGGCTGAATAACGGGCGATAAATCCATTTCTGTAGTCGGCTCCTGCGCATTGTTTTCATAGAGAGCGGGAATGAAATCCGCTTTCTGAAAGCCTTGCTGAAGCAATCTCTGTTTCCATGCCGTTTCATCCTGCAATACGGTAAAACCGTAGAAGTCTTTTATCTGCGTGATGGCGTTTTCCGGCATGGGCTTTTGTAAAGCAGCTTCAATGCCGATCAGCATACCCCCGGGTTTAAGGACCCGCAGGATTTCAGACAGCGATGAATCAAGATTTGAAAAGGTGAGAACTGATTCGGAAAGAACGGCGGAAAATTGATTTTCAGCAAACGGAAGCCGCTCAAGTTCCGCCAAATAGCCCGGAATGGTTAAGCCTTCAGCGGCAAATCGTTTTGCTGCTTTTTCAAGCATAAGGGGATCCTTATCAACACAGGTGACGGGGTACAGCAGGTGGCCGAGATAAGCGGCCGTCTGTCCCGTTCCGCAGCCGGCGTCAAGAATCGGTTCGCCAGGAGGAGGAGCCGCTTTTGTGAGAACGGCTTTGGAAAAAGCGAGCCCGCCGGGGTGAGCCCCTCCGACTCCGAATAAGGACAGCATTTCTAAATATTTGCTCAAAGGCCGAATCCTCCTTTTTTCCTCAGCATATGTTGAGAGAAAAGCATAGGTTTGGGTAAACGGGAAAGAAGGGCGCCTCACGTTTGAAGTTGACGAATGAGCGTTCGTCTATGATAATAATGTAAGAATAAAAAGGTGGTGTTTTCTTGAAGCGGCAATTTAAACTGTTTTTTATTATATTGATCACTGCGGTCGCAGCCTCGGCGCTTACGCTGTTTATCACGGGCAATACGACCATTTTCGGACAAGGCTCGGCTGCTTTGACGAACAGCAAATTTGAGAAATTCAATAAAGCCTACGAGCAGATTAAAAGTGATTACTATCAAAAAACAGATGACAGCAAATTAGTAGACGGAGCGATAAAAGGCATGATCAGTTCCCTGGATGATCCATATTCTTCTTATATGGACCCGCAGGAAGGAAAGTCTTTTGAAGAAACAATTTCCGCTTCGTTTGAAGGCATCGGCGCACAAGTGGAAGAAAAGGACGGAAGCATCCTGATCGTATCGCCGATTAAAGGGTCACCCGCAGAAAAAGCGGGGGTTAAACCGAATGACCAGATCTTGAAGGTCAACGGCAAAAGCGTTAAAGGCCTTAATGTAAACGAAGCCGTCGCATTAATCCGCGGCAAAAAGGGAACAAACGTCAAGCTTGTGCTGCACAGAGCGGGTGTCGGCGATCTGAACCTATCGATCAAACGTGACACCATCCCGGTTGAAACGGTGTACTCTGAAATGAAAAAAGGAGACATCGGCGAAATCCAAATCACATCCTTCTCCGAATCGACGGCAAAAGAGCTGAATTCAGCCATTGACAGCCTCGAAAAACAAGGAGCGAAAGGATACATTCTCGATTTAAGGGGCAACCCGGGCGGACTGATGGATGAAGCCATCAAAATGAGCAACATGTTTATTGATAAAGGGAAAAATATCATGCAGGTCGAATACAAAGACGGCACGAAAGAGGTCATGAAAGCGACGAAAGAGCGCAAAGTGACAAAACCGACAGTCGTCCTCGTCAATGACGGCACCGCGAGCGCCGCGGAAATCATGTCGGCTGCGCTGCATGAATCATCGGGCATTCCGCTGATCGGCGAAAAAACGTTCGGAAAAGGAACCGTGCAGACGGCAAAAGATTACAGCGACGGTTCTACCGTTAAACTGACAATCGCTAAATGGCTGACAGCGGACGGAGAGTGGATTCATAAAAAAGGCATCAAACCGCAATATCAGGTTAAGCTTCCTGAATATGCGAACCTGCCGTATTTAGATGCGAAAAAAACATACAAATACGGGGATTCCGGAACCACCGTCACCAATGCGCAAAAAATGCTGAAAGCGCTGGGGTACAGCGTGAAAGTAAACGGCACGTATGATAAAGCATTTGAACAAGCCGTTAAACAATTCCAAGCAAAAGAGAAACTGAAACAAACAGGCATTGTAACGGGAGACACAACGGCAAAATTGATGACGGATCTGCAAAAACAGCTTGCGGACAACGATACACAAATGAAAAAAGCCGTTGAAACATTAAATAAGAATATGAAATAGTAAAAAACACCCGATGCGTCGCTCGCGCATTGGGTGTTTTCTGTTTGCGAAAAGCCCGTCTTATGTCGTTTCCTGTTCAAAAAGGTGGCTGTTCGCCTGAATGAAAAACTGTGATTGCTCATAGTGATAGGTGACTTTTGAGTAGTCAAACGGCTGGCCGTTGGTTAAATGAAAAATCGTTTCAACGCAAAGCTTAGGCGCTCCTGTAAACAGACCTAAGTACTCCGCTTCTTCTTCATTTAACATCCCCGCGTACAGATATAAATCTGAAAAACCGCGCTTTAACCCGAGACCTTCTCGAATATAATCAAATATTGATTCTGCCACGATCTCTTTATTCAAATACGTAATAATCGATTTGTTGTAAAATGACTCTTCGATACACAATGTCAGCCCGTCAATATATCGGATTCGCTTGACATAATACACGTCGCCGTCAGGCGGCATATTCAGATTTTGGGCAGCCTCAGACGTGGGTTTTCTCACTTCCAGCGCTAATAATTTAGAAGTGACATTAAAATCTTCAAGTGATTCTTTAAATCCCTGATTAGAAAGCAGACTGATATACCCTTTTCTTTTATTCCGTCTGACAAAAATGCCGCTTCCCCTCACTTGAAACACAATCCCCTTTTTTTCTAATAAATCTAAGGACTTGGTGATCGTGCTTTTGCTCACGTTAAACCGGGTCATTAAGGTTTGCAGCACAGGCAGTTTATCCCCTTGCTGCAGCTGATGTTCTTCTATGTATTTTTCAATATCTATCGCGATTTGCTGGTATTTTAACATATACATTCCTCATTCATTTATTGTCCCGCTTCTTTCAGAATTATAGCATAATCGTTTTTAAAAGCCATTTCGTAAATTAACTATAATTGTTTATGTATTGATAAATTATACCGGTACAATTATAATATAAACGTATAATATGAAAGTGAAGGCAGGATTTCTTCTACACTTGCGAAGCGGATGCTTGAAGTGGCTGCAGTGCATTTATTCGGCATGCAAGCGGCAGTCAAATAAAGGAGGATATAAACGATGGGGACATTGCCAAAAGATTTTTTATGGGGAGGCGCTCTCGCCGCCCACCAATTTGAAGGGGGATGGAATAAAGGCGGCAAGGGGCCGAGTGTAGTGGACGTCATGACGGCAGGGGCGCATGGTGTGCCCCGGAAAATAACAGATACAATTGAAGAGCGGGAATTTTATCCGAATCATGAAGCGATCGATTTTTATCATCGTTATAAAGAAGACATCGCGTTATTCAGCGAGCTGGGCCTGAAATGTTTAAGAACGTCCATCGGCTGGAGCAGAATTTTTCCTAAAGGTGATGAAGCCGAGCCCAATGAGGAAGGATTGGCTTTTTACGACCGGGTGTTTGATGAATTGCTGAAACATGGGATTGAACCGGTAATCACGCTGTCACATTTTGAGATGCCGCTGCATTTGGCGAGGGAATACGGCGGTTTCAGAAACAGAAAAACAGTCGGATTTTTTGTGAAATTCGCTGAAGTGTGTTTTGAACGCTATAAACATAAGGTGAAGTATTGGATGACGTTTAACGAAATCAATAATAAGATGGATGTGAATAATCCGATCTTTTTATGGACGAACTCAGGCGTCGCCGTCAAAGAAAACGAAAACGCAAAAGAAGTCATGTATCAGGCCGGCCATCACGAACTGCTGGCAAGCGCATTGGCTGTTTCGAAGGGAAGGAAAATCAATCCCGAGTTCAGGATCGGCGCCATGGTATCACATGTTCCGATTTACCCGTACTCATCTCATCCCGATGATGTGATGCTGGCTGAAGAAACGATGAGACAGCGTTTTTTCTTCCCGGACGTGCAGGTTCGCGGATATTATCCAAGCTATGCGTTAAAAGAATTTGAAAGAGAAGGCTATCAGATACACTTTGAAGACGGTGATGAAGAGATTTTGAAAAACGGCCGAGTGGACTACCTCGGATTCAGCTATTACATGTCTACAACCGTAAAAAGTGATGTATCAAACGATAATACCGGGGATGTCGTAAACGGAGGATTGCCAAACGGCGTGGACAATCCTTATATTACAGCGAGTGATTGGGGCTGGGCGATTGACCCGACCGGTTTACGGTACACATTAAACCGCTTATACGACCGCTATCAGATTCCATTATTTATCGTGGAAAACGGATTCGGCGCCATCGACACATTAGAAGAGGATGGTTCAATTCATGACACAGCAAGAATTGAATATTTATCGTCACATATAAAAGCTTTGAAAAAAGCAATCACATATGATGGTGTGGATGTAATGGGCTATACACCATGGGGAATTATTGATATCGTGTCATTTACAACCGGAGAAATGAAAAAACGCTACGGTATGATTTATGTTGATCGGGATAATGAAGGCAACGGTTCAATGAGGCGGCTTAAGAAAGACTCATTTGAATGGTATAAAAAAGTGATTGAAACAAACGGTTCATATGTATCCTAAAGGTGTAAAAAGGGAAGGCTTCACCGTCGTGTGAAGCCTGCTTTTTATCAGTAATTTTGAAAGCGCATTCATTTAAGCGGGAAGGAGGTGACTGTCCGGCTTTTCATTTAGAATCGCTTATAAAAATAAGGAAAGGGATGGTGGTTCATGTTTTTTAAAAAAGGTCTGCACATGACGCTGGTTTTTCTTATGTTTTTCTTTTTCATATCAAGCAGCATGGAAACCGAAGTGTATGCGGCTGATCAGAGGGCTTCAGACAAAAACAAAGTAAGGGTGTGGTTCAGTTCTGAAAAAGATCCGGCTTCCCGTACGTGGTATGACGGGCCGCTGGAAGTGAAATACGCCTTAGACGAACAAACACCGCTTACATTGACAAAAAAGAAGGCTTCTGACTCCGCCGCTGTGTATATTGATTCGTCGCGCCGCTATCAAAGTGTGTTAGGCGTAGGATCGTCCCTGGAAGAATCCACAATCCATAACTTATCAAAAATGACACCCGCAAAAAGAAAAGAAGTGCTGAAAAAACTGGTTGATCCCAAAGATGGTATCGGAATGGACGTTATGCGCATAACGATCGGGACATCTGATTTTACGGCACAGGAATTTTATACGTATGACGATATGCCTGAAGGCCAAACAGATCCTAAGCTCCGTCATTTCTCGATTCAAAAGGATATTGATTTACACATTACAGCAACCATCAAGGAAGCGCTGGCGATAAATCCGGAACTGAAAATCATCGCCTCGCCGTGGAGCCCGCCGGCTTGGATGAAAACGAATGAAAACCTCAAGCGGGGAAAGCTGAAAGATAAATATATCGGCGAACTGGCCGTTTACTTCCGCAAATTTATTGAGGCGTACGAAAAGCAGGGAATTCCGATTTATGCCATGACCCTTCAAAATGAACCTTTGCTGGAAATCGACTATCCGAGCATGTTTATGCCGCCGTCTCAGCAGCGCAAACTGGCACTGGCCTTAAAAAAAGAAATGAAAAAACACGTAATTGACACGAAAATTTGGATTTATGATCACAATGCGAGCGGGGCGTGGAACTATATTCCGCCGATTTTAGATGATAAAAAAGGAAACCGGGCGGCAGACGGCATCGCTTTTCACGATTATGACGGTGACCTTTCCGTCATGTCGGAAATCGGAAAGAGATATCCTGATCAATCTATTCACTTAACGGAGCGGTCTGTCTGGGGGACGGCAGGGGCGGACCGGATCGCGCAGTATTTCCGCAACGGCGCGTCGAGCTACAATGCGTGGGTGACGATGCTCGACAGTCAAATCAAGACGCATCATTGGATAGGCACCCCAGACCCGACGCTGTTTATTCAGGATGCTAAAAACCCTGACCGCTATTGGAATATCCCGATCTTTCATATGACAGGCAACTTTTCAAAATTTATCGACCGGGGAGCAAAGCGGATAGAAAGTAATTATGGCTCCAAAAACACAGTCTCGAATGTATCGTTCCTTAATCCTGATCAATCCATTGTGACAGTCGTAATCAACCAGACATCCGCCGATCAAAAATTCCATGTCGTTTCAGAAAATCGGCAGTTTGAAGCTGTCATCCCGGCTAAAACTGTGGCTACCTACAAATGGAAGTGAAAAAAGTAAAAAACCGGCACATTTACGTGCCGGCTTCTTTCTGTTAAGCGCCTTTTTGGTTCAGTTGATCAGAAGGCGCTTGATTGAATAAACCGTCTTTGACGGCGTTTGAAGCCGCTTTTTTTACAAAAAACGGGTTAAGGATAATAACGGCTGCCATGTTAGCGGTCAAACCCCAAAAGCCTTCATATATACCGTGGGCGGATTGGGTGATATTTACCGTGAATGTCACGATAAGACCGACGAGAAGACCGATAATTGTCGCTTCTTTCGTTTGATTCTTCCAAAACAGACTGACGGCGATAGCCGGAAAGATCTGAACCATGCCGGAAACACCGAGAAGCTGAAGGGTAACGAGCGCAGTCGGGAACAGCATGCCGAATAAAAGCGCGAGCCCGATGACGACAAATACCATTGAACGGGTGATCATCGTCAGCTTGCTTGGTGACACATTCGGGTGAATCAAATCCCGATATAAGTTATTCGCAAATAAGTTTGATGCTCCGATGGCCATGATAGAGCAGGGAATCAATGACGCAAGGGCAATCGTGGAGTAAGCAAAGCCCTGCGCGACTCCGCCGTAAGACGTTTGAATCAGCTTCAATAAAGCGAGCCGCGGATTGGTATCTTCCGGCAGGACAAGAAACGCGATAAAGCCGAGAAAAATAACAAGAATCAAAACAATATTATAAAGCGGCAGAAACATGCTGTTTTTGCGGACGGCATCTGCGCTTTTTGCCGTAAATACGCCGGTTGCCGCATGCGCCCACATAAAGAGCGCCAGCGCAGATACGATCGAAGCTGTGATAAACCAAGGAATTCCTTTCGGCCCCGAATCCGGGATCGTCAGCATTTGCGGCGCTTTTTCAGCCAGAGTGTGAATCATCGGCGTCCAGCCGTGAAAATGGATCAGCGGGAGTGAGACGACCATAAACAGCATAATCACCCACACCAGAATGTCTTTAATAATCGCCGTAAAGGTCGGCCCTTTAATTCCGCTGAAAAAAGTATACAGCGCTACAAGAATAAAAGAGATGATGACGACCATATTGACATTAATGACACCCGTTCCGGCCACCTGAAGCGTATCTTGAATTCCGCTCAGCTGGAGACAAATATAAGGAATGAGCATAAGAACGCCGACAATGGCGACAAGACTGGCCAAAAGTTTACTGTCAAAACGCTCACGGGCATAATCGGCAAGCGTCGTTAATTTGTGTATTTTTGCCACTTTCCACAGCTTCGGCAGAAAGAAATAAGCGATAAAATACGCCAAAACAGAATACGGGATTGCAAAAAAAGCAACGCTTCCCCCTGTGTAGGCTGTGCTTGTTAAGCCTAAAAACGTATAAGCCGTATAAAGATCCGCGCCGACTAAAAACCAGACGAGGAGCCCCCCGAACCGTCTGCCGCCGACAGACCATTCCTCAACAGAAGTGCGTGATGATTTGTCTCTCCCGGCTATAAAGCCGATGCAGACAACGGTTAAAACGATGATGGCTGTAATGATCAATGCTGTTATATTTGCGGGCATCAGTCCAGTCCTCCTTGTTTCTTCTGCAGCCTATAAATAAGAAACGAACATAATGGAGTGACTGCGATCCATAAAAGCAGCCAGAAATGAAAAAAAGGCAGCCCGATAATGATGGGATGAACCCGATTAGCGACTGACAGCAGGGCCAGCTGGCTGAAAGGGATTAAGATGAGAACGAAAATTAGTGCTTTTCTGACCATTTACTTTCCTCCTGAAACTTGATAATGCTCCTTATCATAGCAGGTGTCAGATAAGATCACAAGATATTTTTCAGAAAAAAAAGAATTCTATTACTTTTTTAACTGAAACACTTTAGTTGCATCTTCATTCATATTAAATTAGAATAGTTAATATCTCGAAATCAAGATATTTAGGAGTGAATACGTTGGATACACAAGGATTGCACCATGTTACCGCATTTGCAAAAGATCCTGCTGAAAATCTACGGTTTTATACTGAAGTGCTGGGTTTGCGGCTCGTTAAAAAAACCGTTAATTTTGACGACCCGGCCACTTATCACTTTTATTTCGGCAACCAAAACGGAGAGCCGGGCACGATTATTACATTTTTTCCTTTTCAGGGAAGCCGCCCGGGAACCGTGGGAAAAGGGCAGGCCGGAAGAATTTATTTCTCTGTGCCGAAAGGAGCACTCGCGTTTTGGAAGCGCCGGCTTGAAGAAAACGGCTTGTCTGTAAAAGAACAGATCATGCTGTCTGAACAAGTGCTTCTCTTTAATGATACAGAAGACCTGCCGCTTGCCATAATGGAAGATGAAAGAAGCGGACAGAGTGAATGGACGCCTCCGGGCATTACCGAAAAAGAAGCGATCACAGGCATGAGAGGTGTTCTTCTGTACTCGTACCGTCCTGAAGCAACCATTCAATTTCTCATAGAACGCTTTGGTTATTCAAAGACAGGAGAAGAACATCAGATTGTCAGGCTGCAATCGGAGGCGCGGATCGGACATATTATAGATGTTGACCTTGCGCCGAAAGAAACAGGTATCGGCGGTTACGGGACAGTTCATCATGTCGCTTTCCGCACTAGCGAAAAAGAGCAGGCGGAGTGGAAGGATATTCTTGCTGATTCTCATCTTGCTTCATCTGACATTCTTGACAGGTCTTACTTTACATCAATCTATTTCAGGGAAAGCGGCGGCATTTTATTTGAAATGGCAACCGATGAACCGGGCTTTATGACGGATGAATCCTTTGAAAATCTCGGAACAGAGCTGAAGCTTCCGGAATGGCTGGAAGAGCATCGCAGCCAGATTACAGCTGTTCTGCCCAAAATGGAGAAAGGAGAATGATGATGAAACATGTGTTTGAACAGGGAACGTCAGAAAATGTTCTGCTGCTTTTGCACGGAACGGGAGGAAATGAACATGATCTTCTGTCGCTCGGACGTTTTATCGATCCGAACGCAAGTCTGCTTGGGGTCAGAGGATCAGTGTCGGAAAACGGCATGCCCCGTTTTTTTAAGCGGCTGAAAGAAGGCGTATTTGACGAGAAAGATTTAATTGAACGGACGGAAGAATTAAAGAATTTTATTGAGGAAGCGGCGCAAATGTACGGATTCAGCAGAGAAAACGTGATTGCTGCCGGCTATTCAAACGGCGCCAATATTGCAGCAAGTCTTTTGTTTCATTATAAAGATGTACTGAAAGGAGCGGTTCTGCATCATCCGATGGTGCCGATACGCGGAGTGAAGCTGCCTGATATGGAAGGTCTGCCTGTGTTTATCGGTGCGGGAAAACGCGATCCCCTATGTACAAAAGAAGAATCGGAGGAGCTTTATCAGTATCTGACAGATGCTCATGCATCCGTCGCTCTTGAATGGCAGGAGGGCGGTCATCAGCTCACACAGCAGGAAGCAGAGCAGGCACGAACCTGGTACAGTGAGCGATTCCTATAAAAAACCCTTAGTCTGCTTAAGCGGACTAAGGGTTTCTTTCATCTTACAGCCAAGTTGACACTTTAGATACAGGCAGCCGGTTGCTTTTATGTGCCGGCTTAACGGCTTTACCGATTGAAATCAGCATGACGGGCACGAAACGCTCGCTCACGTCGAATTCCTTAACGAATTGCTCTTTATTGAATCCGCCGATCGCGCAAGTGTCGTAGCCTTTTGCTTTAGCGGCAAGCATCAGCTGCATCGCTGCTAAAGAAGCGTTTAAAAATGCTGAATCACGGGCAAACTGATCATTTTGGTATGCACCGTTAATCTGGCCTAAAAGCGTTTGTTTAATCTCTTCTGTGATATTGCCTTGCTCAGCCAGTTCAGCATAAACGTCTTCACCATTTTCATTTGCTTTTAAGTCGCCTAATACGGCAATAACTGCTGATGAATCAATAATCTGTTTTTGATTAAAAGCAACCGGAAGCAGGGCAGCTTTTGCTTCATCACTGTGAAAGACTTGAAAATGCCAATGCTGAAGGTTCCAGGCGGAAGGCGCTTGCGTTGTGATTTCAAGGAGTTCTGTTAACTCCTCTTTTGTAATGACCGCGTCTTTATCGTATTCTTTAACAGATGCGCGTTCTTTTAAAACGTCTAATACGGATGTCATCATGTTTCCTCCTTCGGATAAACGTGTTATCATAATAGAAAAGTTAGAAGCTTACTAAATGTAACTCGGAAACTAATTTTAATGGATCACAAAAAACTTGTCAATTCATAGATGAAGGGATGAACTCACGTGGGATATACAATGTGTCCTAAAATGGAATCTGCTTTTTCCCTTTTGGGAAAGCGCTGGAACGGCCTCATTATCCATGTACTGATGGACGGGCCGAAACGATTTAAAGATATGACCGAAACGATACCGACAATCAGCCAAAAAATGCTCGCGGAGCGGCTCAAAGAGCTGGAACAAAATGAAATCGTCGAGCGTCAGGTGCTGCCTGAAACACCTGTCAAAGTCATTTATAAACTGACTGATAAAGGCTTGGCCCTGCAAGCCGTTTTTCAGGAAATGCAAAAATGGGCAGACAGTTTTTGCGAGCCCGGGGGGTCTGCCAACGACACATGTGATGAATAACAAAGGCTGCCCAAGGCAGCCTTTTCTTAATGATAAGGTTTACTCGTCATAAAAACCATTAATATCAAAATTGTTCAGATTGAGGTTCAAGCCTTTTAATTGCTTTAATAAAGCATCGAATGTAAGGAAATGATCATTTTTACATTCCGCCGGAACATCATTTGGAGAAAATAGTTTCATTCCTCCCTCAATCCACTGTTTCCGGTATAACTGAAATGCTGCTTCAATTAAATGATCAGGCGTTACAATAAACCCTAAGCTTACGTCATGGTCCTCGCTGTAGCCGAATTCAAACCCGCAGCAGGGGCAAATATCAAATGTTTTTTGATATTCGCCGTTATAAACGGGACTTGTCTCTAATCCTTTAAATCCGCATATCAAACAAGGATACAACTCACTAACCAACATACATCCCTCTTTTACTCAGTTTGCAATCATTCAGAACAAGCGGGGAGGCCTTTTACAGTTTCCCGGTTAAAAACTGAGCCTCACCAAGCCCGAAGCTCCAATCGGCGTTCCCGTTTTCCGTAATGGAAATCATGACGTCCTCGGGTGATATGCCGCATTCTGTTTCAAGCTGATCAGCCATCAGTTGATATAACGTTTCTTTTTGATGTTCGGTGCGCGCTTTGCTGACAATGCTGATGATGACAAGATCTTTGCTTCTTTTGAAACCGAGCCCGGTATCTTCAATGATAAGCTCATGAGGCCGATGCTGGTGAACGATCTGATAACGGTCCGTTACAGGGACGTCAAAAGCTTTAACCATGGCGTAATGGGCGGTATCCAGTAATTTTTTTAATGCTGCGTCATCCCGGCCTTCAATAACGTCAAAACGAAGTAATGGCATATTTTATTCCCCCTGATGGTTTTATATCATGTCGCAACTTGTAAAAAAGTATAACAGTTAATCAAAATATAATCAAATTATAACCAAAATGTTTATGCGTTAATGCAATATCAGAGAGAGGCACATGTTGTTACAATCGCCCAATCAATTTCCTCATTTTATGAATACGCTTAAGAATAGGCAGACATAAAGGAGGAAAAACATGTACCCTCGTCATGCATTGTATCGCGGGAATTTCGGTCCTGCCGGATTTCCGGCGAGAAGTCCTTTTTTGTTCGGCGCTCCTTTATTCGGCGGATTTTTAGGCGGTCTTCTCGGAGGCGTGATTGCCACAGGTTTTACAAGACCCCGCTATCCATACGGGTTCGCCGGTTACGGATACGGAGGCGTCCCATACGGCGGTTTCGGGCCGGGAGCCGGCGGTTATCCGCCATTTTATTAAAGAAAAAACGGCCTGCATCGCGCGGGCCGTTTTTTTATCTTAAAATCTCCACTTCCGATAGATTGTAGTCTTCCTGTTTTGAAAACATAACTTCAATCATCCCGTCTTTATAGACTGCTTTTGTTCCTTTTCGTTTGACGAGGCTCGGAAGGACGATTTCTTTTTTTCCTTCTCCCAGACTGCTGTTCTCTACAACGAGGCTGTGTGACGTATGCTTAATCCTGATACGGTCGAGTTCTTCTTGTTCGGCAGGAATTTTCGCAAAAACATGATCGGATGTTTCAAAAAGGTCAATTTCCGGCTTGGGCGGTTCCGCTTCGACCGGCTCGGCATTTTTGGACATGGGATCGCGAAAAGGGAACTGTCCGGCATAACCGGCGCCGAATACGCTTTCCATTACTCGGTTGACATATGTCTCGACATCTTTCGGATCAGCATTTTTAAACGTTTCTTTAGAGAACTGATTTTGGAAGGGAAAATATTTGTTCCAATCAAACACGGCATCTCACCCTTTCTTAACGGACAACATAGTATATGCCCGCCGGAAGCTTCCCGTGATATAATATAATCTGTTTACAGAAAGGTAGGGGAAGGCCGTGCAAGGGAATAACGCAAGAAAAGGAATCATTTATACCGCTTGTTCTTTCGCCATGTGGGGGCTGTTTCCGGTCTATTGGAAACTTCTTGAACAAATACCCGCATTGGACATTTTAGCTCACCGGATTTTATGGTCATTTGTTTTCATGTGTGTGCTTTTAACTGTGCTTAAGAAGTGGAAAACCGGATGGCGTGAACTGCGTCTTTTGAAATCGGAAGGGGGCCTGCTGGCGCTTTTTTTCGCTTCCGTTTTAATTTCCGTTAATTGGTTTGTGTACATATGGGCCGTCAATCACGGCTTTTTGCTTGAAGCAAGTCTCGGGTATTACATTAATCCGCTCGTTTCCGTTCTTTTGGGCATCCTATTCTTAAAAGAAAAGCTTAACAAGGTGCAAACAGCAGCCGTTTCTATTGCCGGGGCGGCCGTGATCATATCTGCGTTTCAATATGGCGCGGTTCCTTATATCGCATTGCTGCTTGCATTCAGCTTCGGCCTGTACGGTTTATGCAAAAAAAGAACCCGCATGTCCAGCACGATCGGACTGACGCTGGAGACGCTTTTGATTACCCCGGCTGCACTTATTTATTTAGGATATACAGCTGACGGGAGCGCTTCCGGGTCCTTGGGGGCAGGAACATGGGCGCTCCTATTTTTCGCAGGCGTATTTACGGCCTTGCCGCTGTTGCTGTTTGCAGAGGGGGCAAAGCGTCTGCCGCTGTATCAAGTCGGCATTTTGCAATATATAGCGCCGACCATTACCCTTATGCTCGGCGTATTTGTGTATCATGAACCGTTTTCCGGGCAAAAAGCGTTCACCTTCATTTGTATATGGGCAGCATTGCTTTTGTTTACCTTTTCACAGATCAAATGGAAGCGGCCGATAAAAAGCCGCTAAGCCTTTCGCTTTCCAGCGATAGCTTAAATTATGTATAATCATTACGAGTATGTAAAGGAGCTGTACAATGGGCACTGATAAAGACATAGCAAAAGCCTATCAGGCACTGTGGAATAACCGCACTCTCCCGGCTTCAACCCTTGAAGAAGCGGAGAAGGCAATTGATCTTGAACTGCTTGATCAAAGAACACATCCGAGGCTCCGGAAGACACCCGAGGAAAAGTTTGCTCTGGCGGTGCAGCGAATTGTAGATTCCCGGCTGCGGCCGATTGAGAAATATGAATTGGTTGAACTACATACGAAGCGTTTGCAATTTTTAAAAGAAGAAAGAGGGGAGCAGCTATGAAAGCGATCATAAAAGAAGATGTGCAAACTTCTTTAGAGCGATATGCCGATCGTCCTGTATATATCCATTTGGAAACAACGACCGGTTCTTATTCAGCGCATCTGAATGAGAAAAACATGACGGTTGTAGCCTATATACGCAATGCAAAAGTGACGTACCATCAGGCGAAAATCAAAGGAAACGGCCCGTACCGCGTCGGTTTGAAAACAGAAGAGGGCTGGATTTACGCAGAAGGTTTAACTGAGTATACAGTAGATGACGAAGACCGCTTGTTAATGGCAGGGCATCTGCCGGGCGGAAAATTGGCGATTTCGCTTCAAATCAGCGAAAAGCCGTTTACAGTTTAAAGAAAAGGGTGAAAATCATGAAAGAACATGTACTCGTCATCCTGCCTCACCCTGATGATGAATCATACGGAGTGGCAGGGCTGATTGCTTTACA
Organism: Bacillus sp. LR--39; assembly: GCF_053613335.1. Lineage (NCBI taxonomy): Bacteria > Bacillati > Bacillota > Bacilli > Caryophanales > Bacillaceae > Bacillus > Bacillus sp. LR--39. The sequence continues at coordinate 863,287 of NZ_JBSIOT010000001.1, forward strand.
CAGACAAAAAGATATTCCCGTTACGTATGCATGCGCAACGCTTGGCGAAATGGGCCGGAACATGGGAGATCCTTTTTTCGCGAACCGTGAAACACTGCCGCTGTTAAGAAAACAAGAGCTGATCGACGCATGCAAAGCAATGGACGTTACTGACCTGAGAATGCTCGGGCTTCGTGATAAAACACTTGAATTTGAAGATGACGAGTGGCTCGCGGATATGATGGAAGAGATTATCGACGATGTAAAACCGAGTCTGATTGTTACATTCTATCCGGAGCACGGCGTCCATCCGGATCATGATGCATGCGGCGAAGCGGTTATCAGAGCGCTTTACAGAAAGAAAAAAGAGGACCGCCCGCGCACGCTTTGCATGGCAATCACCCGCAACAGGGAGGAAGCCGTCGGCAAGCCTGATGTTATTCTTGATATTAAAGAGGTTGCCGATATTAAAATGAATGCATTAAAAGCGCACCGCACCCAAACGGAAGGCATGCTGAGAGAGCTGGAAGAAAAAATAAAAAATAACGAGCCGGTTCTTCAGACATGGTTTGAAGAAGAAGTGTATTGGACATATCCGTGGAAAGACTGATAAAAAAAAGGATAAGGCTGAAATGCCTTATCCCTTTTTTTGTGTCAGATCGGAAGCGATCGCTTCCGCAAGCGAAGACCGTATTGATAAATTTGAAAAACTCAGTCCGAGCTGCACCGCGGTTTGGGCGATTTCAGGACGGATTCCGGATAATGTCGCTTTCACGCCGAGCATTCCGAGTGATTCAATTAAGGTGAAAAGCTGTTGGGCAACCATCGTATCAATCATGGCTACGCCCGATAAATCAATGTACAGCTGCGTGATGCGCTTCTCTGAACACTGGTGCAGCGTATTCTCCAAAATTATTTTGGCTCTTGCCGTGTCAATATCCCCGATCAACGGCAGCAGTCCGACATTGTCAAAAAGCACAATTACCGGCGAGCTCAGCTCGGTGATCAATTCTTTTTGCGCTTCAAGCTGAATGTTTGTGTTTTTATACATTTCCTCTATGAAAATATGAATCACCACATCAAACGATTTAATCAGCGTATGGAATATATCTTCGGCATCTTCTTCTGTCAAGGTGTCTGAATGAAGTCTGGTAAACTGCTTGACATGGCCGACATACAAATCACGAACTCTGATAAACTCGCGAATAATATAATGGATGGGCGTTTTTAAATGTTCTTCATCCCGTGCGGCTTCAAACGCCCACTTTTCCAATGCCGCTGCATATACTTCCTTCTCTTCAGAAAAAATCCGATTGAGCTGATAATTAAACGCCAGATTTTGTTTTTTCAGATTCGTGAGTACAGCCGGGTCAGTAGAAGCATAAACAGAATCAGGATCCGTATCATGAAGGGTATCAAACCATGTCTGACTGATGTCCTCCGCCCGTTCAGTTAAATAATCGTACAGCAGTTTATGTTTTGGCATTGCTGCTCCTCCTTTATGAAATCATCATTTTTTTCACATAATGCTTTTGCAGTTTCATCAGTCTGAAGAATAAACCGACAGCTCCTGCGGCAAGTCCCGCAATTAACCCGATCCAGTAGCCGTATGCCCCGAGGCCCGTATAAGTGCCGACTGCGTAACCGACCGGAAGCCCGATAATCCAATACGACACAAAAGCCGCGCCGAGTGTATAGTTGACATCCTTATATCCTCTCAGAGCGCCTTGTATCGGAGCTGCTACGGCATCAGAAAGCTGGAAAAACAGCGCATAGATTAAAAAGTGCTGCGTCAACATGAGCACCGCCGGATCTGATGTATACATTCCGGCGATTTGCGGCCTGAAAAGTAAAATGAAAGCCGCCGTGCATAAAGAAAAACTAAGCGCCATCACGATCCCGATATAGCTGTATGAGCGGGCATCCCTGTAGCGATTTGCGCCTGCTTCAAAGCCGACCAAAATGGTCATGGCCATGGATACGCTGAGCGGCAGCATATACAAGAGGGAAGCAAAATTCATTGCCGCTTGGTGGGCTGCAATCGTCACCGTCTGAAAATGGCTCATAAGCAGTGTGACAGCCGCAAAAATGCTCGTTTCAAAAAATACCGCAAAACCGATAGGCAAACCGATTTTCAAAAGCTTTCTGCATTCAGACGGAGAAAAACGGTACAGTTTCCGAAATATAGAGTACCCGGCAAACGGCTCAAATCTGCAGACGATAAAAAAGCTGATGGCGCAAATACACCAGTAAGTCAGGGCGGAAGCGAGCCCCGCACCGACTCCGCCCAATGCCGGCATGTTGAATTTCCCGAAAATAAATACATAATTTAAAACAAAATTAATAGGCAATGAGCAAAGCGTAATAAGCATTGTGACTCGCGTTTTGCCGAGTGCATCAATAAACGAGCGCAAAACGGTGTACACAAACAAAGGAAAAATACCGAGGGATAAAAAGCCTAAAAAGTGTTTGGCGATCGTCCGGACACGAGGTTCCAGCCCCAAATGTCCCAAGATCATATCAACGGTGAAAAAGCCGATCAGGATAACCGCCGCACTGAGAACGGCCGCTACATAAACGGCCTGGATGACGGAAAACGGCACTTCCTTTTGTCTGCCGGCTCCAAACAGCTGCGAAACAACGGGCGTAACGGCCATTAATATTCCTGCAAGGCCCGTATAAACCGGCGTCCACAGGCTTGAACCGATTGCAACCCCGGCTAAATCGGCAGCGCTCACTTTCCCTGACATCACCGTATCCAAAAAGGTGATCAGGGAAAGGCCCGCCTGTGTGATTAAAATCGGAATGAAGATATGTAACAGCTGTTTGACCTTTTGGCCGATCGTGTTCGTTTCTCTCAAGTTAGGTTCCCCGTTTCTTTATTTTAACGAGAGAAATTATAACATTTTATGTATAAAAAGCAATGAAAGCCGGCCTACTCTTTTTTATCCGGTTTCGGCTTTTTAAACATCTTGGCATAAATGAATGAAAGTGAAATGACCCCTAAAAAGGTGCAGATATATTGCATCAGCCGTGCGAATTCCATATGATGTACGCCTCCTTTCATGATTATGGTGCACACAGCGGCGCATATCCATGCGCGCGATGCAGAAAATAAGGGAAAGGAGCTGATGTGACATGCGCCACACTCAAATGACGGAAAGCGCGTTTACCGCTGCCGTTCAAACGTATTTGAAACAAATTACGGAGGATGCCGGAATGATACTGCGGACATTGGATGAAAAAGACCAATGCCTTCTTTGCGAATTAGATGAACTGGGACATACGTTTCAGGAAATGCAGGCTGTCGCTTCGTCGTTTTACCTGCAGACATATATCGAACATTTTACGCCTTCCTATACAGAGCTGGCGAGGGCCGTGCAGCATCTGGCTGAAGAAAAGCACGGAGCGCTGATTGTGATCGAACGTGCAGATCCGCTGGACGGAATAATACAAAAAGGGACCAGCCTGCATGCCGAGATCAGTGCGGCTTTAATTGAGAGTATTTTTTATCCCGGCAATCCGCTTCACGACGGAGCCGTATTGGTCAGAGAAAATCGGGTTGTATCAGCAGCCAATGTGCTACCGCTCACAACAAAACATGTCGATCTCAAATACGGGACGCGCCACAGGGCCGCGATGGGACTTTCGGCCGTGACTGATGCACTCGTGCTCGTTGTTTCAGAAGAAACGGGAAAAATGTCCTTTGCTAAAGACGGCGGACTGTATCCGCTTGTTTCTCCGCAGGCGCTTCATGCGAAATAATAAGAAAATGGGAATATTGTACCCATTTAATATTAATAAGGTGAACATCTTTACCTTTTTCTGTATTGGTGTTATCGTTTAAATATACATAAAATTTAAAAGAATAGGGAGTGGAAAGATGGCAAATGTATTGATGATCGGCTTTCCGGGAGAAGGCCATATCAATCCGTCTTTAGGCGTCGTAAAAGAACTGAAGGCAAAAGGGGAACATGTCGTATATTACGGCGTGAAGGAATATGAGAACAAAATCGCGTCAAGCGGAGCGGAATTCCGTGAATATGAAGATTTCCGAAAAGATGAACAGCGGGACGCTACCGAGTTTTTACTATTAATGATTGAGACTTCCAAAAAAGCCGCACTCCGTATTCTTGAGGAAGTAAAGGATGAATCCTACGACTACATCCTGTATGATCATCATTTTCTGGCAGGAAGGCTCGTGAGAAACCAGCTGAAACTGCCGGCATATTCACTTTGTACGACATTTGCAATGAATGAAGCATTTATTAAAGAAGTGTTTTCAAATACAAACCTTGTATCAGAGGAATCATCTCATTATCCGGCTTATACTGAAGCGGTCAGCCGGCTCAATGAAGAATTCAGCGCAGACATTAAAACGCCGTATGATATTTTCTCAAATGACGGCAGAAAAACCATCGTATTTACTTCAAGAGCGTTTCAGCCGAAAGAAGAAGAGTTTGGCGATTCTTATCTTTTTGTCGGCCCGTCCATTACCGAAAGGGCGACGGCTCAAGATTTCCCGTTTGAACAGCTTGAAGGAGAAAACGTCCTGTTTATTTCCATGGGCACGATTTTTAACAATCAGAAGGAATTGTTTAATAAATGCTTAAAAGCGGTCAGAAACTTTAACGGAAAAGCCGTCATGTCAATCGGCAAACATCTTGATCCGGCGGAGCTTGATGAAATTCCTGAGAATGTCATTGTCAAGCCTTATGTTCCGCAGCTTGAGATCCTGAAGAGAGCGGACTTATTTATCACTCACGGCGGAATGAACAGTACGAGCGAAGGGCTTTACTACAAAACCCCGATGATCGTCATTCCGATGGGCGCAGATCAGTTCGCCGTCGGAAGCCAAGTGGAAAACACGGGCGCGGGCAAGATGTTTAAAAAAGAAGATGTAACAGCGGAACTGCTCACTGAAGCAATAAAAGAATTGAGCGAAAATCCTGAATATCAGACAAAAGCTTCTGAAATCGGAGAATCCCTGAAAGCGGCCGGCGGAGCACAGCGTGCAGCGGAATTGATAGCAGAAGACGTGAAAACAGCCGAGACCCGGGTTCTGTAATCAGCCGTCACCCGCTTCCTAAAGGAAGCGGGCTTTTTTTGATTGTTTTTCGGGAGGATTTTTCACGCCGTAAAGAGAATTGTATGAAAAACAGACAAGAAAGGTGGAATGTCGCGGAAAAAAGCCATGTTATGAAAATGATTCCAAAGTCTTTTGTGAAATGTTCTCAATTTATGTAAAATGTGTGGCATTGGTGATGATCTAAGGCCAAATGAATCGGAATTAATGTCGACTTCTGAATGAATCCTGCATAACAGGCGGCGTCCAAAGAAAAGGAACGTCCCTTTCAGTAATGATAAATAGGAGGTTTTTCGTTATATGAAGAAAAAAATCGCAGCCGGACTGGCTGTATCTGCAGTAATGACTTCAACCTTCGCCGTGCATCCCGCTGAAGCAAAAACCATTCAAGTAAAAAGCGGCGACTCTCTTTGGAAACTTTCCCGGCAATATCATACAAGTATTTCGGCCCTGCAGGCGGAAAATAAACTGAAATCAACGATACTCCACCCAGGACAGCGGCTGCACATTCCTGACGGCAGCGGCAAAACCGGACAAAAGGGAAAACGAAGCACGGGTGCTTACACAGTTACATACGGAGACTCATTATGGGTGATCGCAAAAAAATACAAAATGAGCGTTTCTGAGCTGAGAAGCCTGAACCGTTTGAGTTCAGATGTCATCTATCCGGGCCAGAAACTGAAAATTAAAGGGTCTGCCGGCGGCACGGACGGAGGCGGCAGACAGACAAAGCCTGATAAAGGCGCATCAGGGACTTACACTGTGAAGCCGGGTGACTCGCTGTGGAAAATCGCCAATCAAACCGGGATCACCATCGCCGAACTGAAAAAGCTGAATCAATTAACATCAGACATGCTGTATCCGAATCAAGTGTTAAAGATTAAAGGTTCTTCACATAACGGAAACAGCGGCAAAACACCGCCATCTCATTCAAACCCTTCTGAGAAGCCATCCACTTACAAAGTAAAAGCAGGCGACTCCCTCTGGAAAATTGCTAATCGGTTCGGCATCACCGCTCAGCTCATCAGAGAAAAAAATAAATTGACAACTGATGTGCTTCAAATCGGACAAGTTCTGGTGATTAACGGAACGGGAAAAACAGAAGATCCTGCGCGGCAGCCGGATAACAAACCGGCAAAGCCAAACAAGCCGAATACTCCCGAACCTCCGGTGACAGGGTCAAAGATTGACAGAATGATAGGCGAGGCGAAAAAACATGTCGGCGTTCCTTACCGCTGGGGAGGCAATACGCCTGCGGGCTTCGATTGCAGCGGTTACATCTATTACCTTTTAAATAAGGTAAGCTCTGTTTCCCGTCTGAGCACGGCCGGATATTGGAATACGATGAAACATATCAGCCAGCCGTCAGCAGGCGACTTTGTCTTCTTTACGACATATAAAGCGGGTCCTTCTCATATGGGAATGTATTTAGGCGGAGGAGATTTTATTCACGCAAGCTCCTCCGGGGTTGAAATTTCAAACTTAAGCAATCCATATTGGAAAAAAGCGTATTTAGGAGCGCGCAGTTATTTTTAAAAAAAGCCTTTCGGGGCTTTTTTTTGTTTACCATTTTCACGTTTTGACAAGACTGATGGGTAAAAAAATAAGGGGGAGGAAGCATGAATCGTCTCTTGCTTTTTCTCATGCTCGCATCAATTACGCTTTGCGGCTGCGGGGGGAGACCCGCTCCTGTTCCGCCCAAAAAACATGGGGAAAGCCGCGCATTGGAAGCATCTGCATACCGTGAGCATGGCGGACTCATCAATCAAAACGGAAAAACGATCGGATATATCGAAGTGAGGGAATCTGATGATGAAGGGTCAGACATTCATATATCAGCGGGGCATCTGCCGCCCGGCGCTTCTCTCGGATTTCATATTTATGAAAAAGGGACTTGTCAGGCACCTGATTTTGAATCAGCCGGGGGACCGTTCAACCCTTTGAACAAAGAGCACGGCTTCAACAATCCGATGGGTCATCACGCCGGGGATCTCCCCAATCTTGAAGTGGGGGCTGACGGTAAAGTGGATGTCATTATGAACGCGCCGCAAACTTCATTAAAAGAAGGGAGCAGACTCAGCCTGCTCGACCGGGACGGAAGTGCGTTCGTCATTCATGAACATACGGACGATTATTTAACAAACCCGAGCGGAAATTCCGGAGCCAGAATCGCCTGCGCTCCCCTGACAAAAAGCGCCCGCAGGGAATGAGCCCTTTTGTATTGAGTATACAAGGGCTTTTTTAGTATACTCGGTTATGGAATACAAATGGAAAGGAAACATCACCTATGACTTCAGAATTACAGCACCTATCACTTCCGGAAGATATACAAAACAAACTGCAGGCTTATCAAAATCATCCCATTTCCCAAGAATTCCGGGATTTAATCGGATCATCAGGCTATGAGGCCGAAGATAAAGCGATTGTATTCGATGCCGTCATTGCTTTGACAATGGGAAAAAATATCTTATTAAAAGGACCGACGGGTTCAGGGAAAACAAAATTGGCGGAAACGCTTTCGAACTATTTTCATAAACCGATGCACAGCGTCAACTGCTCCGTAGACCTCGATGCAGAAGCGCTTGTCGGCTATAAAACGATTGAAAATGAACAGGGACAGGCGACAATTGAATTCGTTCCCGGACCTGTAACAACCGCAATGAACGAGGGACATTTTTTATACATTGACGAAATCAATATGGCAAAGCCTGAAACCCTTCCGATTCTAAACGGCGTGCTTGATTACAGAAAAATGATGACAAATCCCTTTACAGGAGAAGTGATTAAGGCAAGCGAAGGATTCGGTGTTATCGCCGCGATTAATGAAGGCTACGTCGGCACCGTTCCGCTGAACGAAGCCCTTAAAAACCGTTTTGTCATCATTGATGTTCCGTATATTAAAGGAAGCCTCCTGAAACAGGTGCTGACCTCTCAGTCTGTCTTAAAAGATGAGAAATTAATTGAGCGTTTTATGACGCTGTCTTCTGATTTAATCGCACAAGCGCATAACGGACAAGTGTCAGAAGAAGCGGCGTCCATCAGGGCTCTCATTGACACGTGCGACTTGGCTGCGTACATCCCGCCGAAACGGGCGATTGAAAGAGGCATCGTGGAAAAACTTGACGACGACAGGGAAAAAGCCGCTGTCAGAAATATTGCAGAAACGCTGTTCGAATGAGGGACATACAATGAAGTTTATCAAATTTAATGACAGCACGATTGATTCGTTTTTGTTCATGATGCTGACTGACCTGGCCAAAACACTGACCAGAAGCAGTGAAGTTGAAGTGGAATACGGCGTGCAGTCTTACTACAATCCCTTTGAAAAGAAAATTTACATGAGCCACTTTTGGAAAGACCGATCAGCCGGGGATATGGAAGCCGGCCTGAAAAGCGATGTCTATTTGCGCGCTGTCGGAACACGCAGCAGCTCATTTCGGGAATTTGCGGGGTTTTTAAATGACGTTCACCGGCACTTTACCCGCCAAAGCTTTGCCAAGCAGCTGTTTATGCTGCTTGAGGATATCAGAATTGAAGAGCTGATCAAAAAAGAACGGCCGGGAACGAAACGTGTTTTTCAGAAGCGGAGGGAGATGTACAGGAAATATTTCACGACGCAGCTGACATTGAATTTAGAACGGAGCATTTTCACCGACGCTTTGTATTGCGGGATGTTTGTCAAGCTGACGGCTGAGTCTCCGCTTGAAGGCATTCCTTCCATGCATGAACATATTGATATGATGATACCGTATATTGAACGTCAGCTCATCCGGGTGTATGAAGCGGATTCTACGGAACAGATTGCAAGAATAACGGAAGACCTCATGGAAGGCCTTGATGAAGTGCTTGAGAAAGATATGCTGAACACGTACTTTTTTCTGCCGGAACTTGATTACGAAAAAGCGGCTGAAGAGCCTTTATTCGAAAGCGTAAAAAAAGCGCCTTCGTTAAGTGACGATCTCACGCTCCCTGAGTCTTCCGACGGAGATGAAGAAATCCTTGAAGAGAAAATGAATACGTGGCACCGGGAAACCGAAGCGCCGGCAAAAAGTTTCCTTCAATTTGATATTGAGCACGGCGCGAAATCAGATCTTGGGAAAGACGCGGCCAGAGAAGGCGATGACGGTGACCAGGCGCTCGGCTCCGTTCAAGGTTCCGCACGTCAGACGAAAAGAGAGGATTACTCCAAACTGGAAGCGCTTGAATCCATTCAGGATCAACATGAGGGCGCGGGGCTGGCTGACGGAAAAGAAAACAAATTTGCCTTCCCGGTTTATCAAACGCCTCATAAAGCGTCTCCTGAAGAGGAGCAGTCTTATAAAGAACAGGCAAAAACGATAGAATCATATCAAAAACGCCTGAAGCAGATGATACAAAAAACACTTGAGCACAAAAAAACGCTCCCGCGGACCGACCTTCACGCAGGCCGGCTGAATCGCAAACTGATCCGTTATTTTACGGAGCGGAACCCGCGCCTTTTCTATAAAAAGCAGGACCCGTCTTCAGACATTGACGCCGTTTTTACATTGCTTGTCGATTGTTCGGCCAGCATGTTCGACAAAATGGATGAAACAAAAAGAGGGATCGTTCTTTTTCATGAAGCCTTGAAATCAGTGTCCGTACCGCACCAGATCGTCGGGTTTTGGGAGGATACGAACGAAGCGACTGAAACGAGTCAGCCGAATTTCTTCAATACCGTCATTCCGTTTGAAGAGTCGCTGCTGCAGGCGGCGGGTCCGCTGATCATGCAGCTTGCGCCTGAAGAAGATAACAGAGACGGATACGCCATCAGACAAATGACGAAACAGCTGATGCGGCGGAGTGAGGCGCAAAAATTTTTAATCGTGTTTTCAGACGGAGAGCCGGCAGCATTCGGATACGAACAAAACGGCATCGTCGATACGAGCGAGGCTGTCATCGAAGCGAGAAAAAAAGGGATAGAAGTCATAAATGTTTTTCTGTCCAATACTGCGATAGAAGAATCACAGATGAAAACCATTCAGGATATGTACGGAAAGTACAGTATTTTTGTTCCGGATGTCGATCAGCTGCCCGATGTGCTGTATCCGCTCTTGAAAAAACTGCTTCATAAAAGCATAGGATAGGCTTTTTCCTATGCTTTTTCGCTTTTTATTTTAAAATGATTTAATTTTTTCGGTATTGATCTGTTTTTTTTACTATTTTGTGAACAATCAAGGTAGAATCCAAACGCAATCAGTGGTAAAATATCCTTGGAAGCGTTTTTATTACATAATTTTGGGCACAGCGTTCAAAAGTTATTTCAAGATAGTGAATTGATCACTTGATTATCTAGGTTGGGGGTAATATTCAAATGTTTCAAAATAATATGAAACAAAGAATGAATTGGGAAGATTTTTACGGACCGAACCTCGGCTATGCACTGGAGCTGTACGACCAATATGCTGAAGATCCAGACAGCATTGATCCGGATCTGAAAGACATGTTTGACGAACTCGGCGCTCCGCCAAGCCAAATAAAAGAGGCATCGGGAACAAAGGAACAGGGACGCGTCACCGCAGATCTGATTCAAAAGATCGCAGCAGCAGTTAAACTTGCAGAAGATATTCGAACCTATGGCCATCTGAACGCTTCCGTCAATCCGCTCAGAAAGGATCCGAAAAAGAGCGAGCTCTTTCCGTTATCCGAGTATGGGCTTACAGAAGAAGAAATGAAAGCAATACCCGCGTCTGTCATCTGTAAAGACGCACCTGCCAATATAACAAACGGCTTAGAAGCCATCCAGCATTTACGCAATACCTATAAAAGAACCATCTCCTTCGAGTTTGACCATGTGCATGATTTCGAAGAGCGCGCATGGATTACAAAAATGGTCGAATCCGGAGAACTGTTCCGGAAAAATTCACCGGAAAAACTGTCAGCCGTTTTAGAAAGACTGACGGAAGTAGAAGGATTTGAACAATTTTTACACCGGACATTCGTCGGTCAGAAGCGTTTCTCAATTGAGGGGTTAGACGCGCTTGTGCCGGTTCTTGACGACATTATCGCCCAGTCTGTGAAAGCGGGCACAACCAATGTCAATATCGGGATGGCGCACAGAGGCCGTTTAAATGTGCTTGCGCATGTGCTCGGCAAACCGTATGAGATTATTTTCTCAGAATTCCAGCACGCGCCGAATAAAGACCTTGTGCCGTCTGAAGGATCGACCGGCATCAGCTACGGCTGGACGGGCGATGTAAAATATCACCTCGGTGCAGACAGACAGCTTCAGGATGCTGAAACCAAAAGCGCGCGGATTACGCTTGCAAATAACCCGAGCCACTTGGAATTCATCAATCCGATTGTTGAAGGAAGCACGCGGGCGGCACAGGAAACAAGAACGCAAAAGGGGTACCCGGTTCAAGACGAAACAAAATCGCTCGCCATTTTAATTCACGGTGACGCAGCGTTTCCGGGAGAAGGCATTGTCGCCGAGACGCTGAACTTAAGCTCTCTGAAAGGCTATCAGGTCGGCGGGGCCATTCATATCATCGCCAATAATATGATCGGCTTTACAACTGAAAGCGATGAATCACGATCCACGAAATATGCCAGTGATTTGGCGAAGGGCTATGAAATCCCGATCGTTCACGTCAACGCGGATGATCCGGAAGCATGCCTGTCAGCCGTTAAATTTGCGGTTGAATACCGGAAGCGGTTCAATAAAGATTTCTTAATCGATTTAATCGGGTACAGACGGTACGGCCACAATGAAATGGATGAGCCGTCAACGACACAGCCGATGCTGTATGACGCCGTCAGAAAACACCCGACTGTCAAGCGGATCTTTGCGGAAAAACTCGTAAGTGAAGGTCTGATCAGCGAGGAAAAAGCGCAAAACATCGAAACGGCAGTGACAAAACGAATTGAAGACGCCTATAAAAAGGTGCCCGCCAAAAAAGAAGACGCCGTACGGGAAATTGAATTGCCGGAACCGGTGTCCAACGGTTTTCCAGACGTTGACACAGCCATTGATTTTGATGTTCTCCGCAAGCTGAACGGCGAACTTATCAACTGGCCGGAATCTTTTAACGTGTTCGGCAAGCTGAAAAGAATCCTGGAAAGACGTTCAAAAGCGTTTGATGATGACCGTAAAGTTGAATGGTCATTGGCTGAATCGCTTGCGTTTGCTTCCATTTTGAAAGACGGCACGCCGATCCGGCTGACCGGACAGGATTCAGAGCGCGGAACGTTCGCTCAAAGAAACCTTGTGCTGCATGACAGCGAAACAGGAGAAGAATTTGTTGCCCTCCATCACTTAGACGACTGCGCTGCTTCATTTACGGTGCATAACAGCCCGCTCTCTGAAGGATCGGTTCTCGGCTTTGAATATGGATACAACGTGTATTCGCCTGAAACGCTCGTGATGTGGGAGGCGCAATACGGGGACTTTGCCAATGCGGCTCAAGTCTATTTTGATCAATTCATATCTGCAGGACGGGCAAAATGGGGACAAAAATCAGGACTGGTCATGCTGCTGCCTCACGGTTACGAAGGGCAGGGCCCTGAACACTCCAGCGGCCGCGTCGAGCGGTTCCTGCAGCTGGCGGCGGAAAACAACTGGACGGTGGCCAACCTGACAAGTGCGGCTCAGTATTTCCATATTTTAAGAAGACAAGCGAAAATGCTGCTTCGTGAGGAAATCCGCCCGCTTGTGATCATGACGCCGAAGAGCCTGCTGCGCAACCCGAATACGGTATCTGAAGTGCAGGAACTGAGCGAAAGCCGATTCAAGCCTGTCTATGAGCAGTCCGGTCTTTCCCATGCTTACGAAAAAGTGACTCGCGTCGTATTATCAAGCGGAAAAGTGTCAATTGATATCAGCGATCACTTCAACAAAATGGAAGGCGATAAGGATTGGCTTCATATTGCCAGAATCGAACAGCTGTATCCGTTCCCGGCAAAAGATACGAAGGAGCTTTTCGCCAAACTGCCGAACCTGCAAGAGATCGTTTGGGTTCAGGAAGAGCCGCAGAATATGGGGGCATGGAGTTATATCAGCCCGTATCTGACGGAAATCGCGCCAAAAGGAGTAAATGTCCAATACATCGGCCGAAGAAGACGATCCAGTCCCGCAGAAGGAGATCCGACAGTCCACAAAAAAGAACAGGAACGCATTGTATCTGATAGCTTGACTCGCAAAAACTAAGGGGGAAATGAAAAAATGGCGGAAATTAAGGTACCTGAATTAGCAGAATCAATCTCAGAAGGAACGATAGCCCAATGGTTAAAGCAGCCCGGTGATTATGTAGAACAGGGTGAGTACTTGCTTGAACTGGAGACGGACAAAGTAAATGTTGAATTGACAGCAGAAGAATCGGGTGTTCTAAAAGAGGTATTGAAAGATTCGGGTGATACCGTCCAAGTAGGAGAAATTATCGGTACCATTACAGAAGGCGCTGGCGAAAGTTCTGCACCCGCCCCTTCAGAAAGTGCTCCAGCCAATGAACAAACGAAAGAGGAAGCAAAAGCTGAACCTGCTGCACAAGAAGTCAGCCAGGAAGCACAATCAGAAGCGAAATCCAGAACGGTAGCGTCTCCGGCTGCACGCAAGCTGGCAAGGGAAAAAGGAATTGATCTATCACAAATTCCGACGGGAGACCCGCTCGGCCGCGTGCGCAAACAAGATGTAGAAGCTTATGAAAAACCGGCTTCAAAACCTGCGGCACAGCCGAAACAGCAGGCTCAAAAAACACAGCAAAGCTTTGACAAACCTGTCGAAGTGCAAAAAATGTCCCGCCGCAGACAAACGATCGCGAAACGATTGGTTGAAGTGCAGCAGACTTCTGCGATGCTGACTACATTTAACGAAGTTGACATGACGGCCGTTATGAATCTAAGAAAACGCCGTAAAGACCAATTCCTTGAGCAAAACGATGTAAAACTCGGTTTCATGTCGTTCTTTACAAAAGCCGTCGTGGCTGCATTGAAAAAATTCCCGCTCCTTAACGCTGAAATTCAAGGCGATGAGCTGATCGTGAAAAAATTCTATGACATCGGTATCGCTGTCGCGGCTGAAGAAGGGCTTGTCGTCCCAGTCGTGCGTGACGCTGACCGCCTGACGTTTGCCGGCATTGAAAGAGAGATCGGCGAACTTGCGAAAAAAGCGCGAAATAATAAATTAACATTAGGTGAGCTGCAAGGAGGCTCCTTCACGATTACAAACGGAGGTACATTCGGATCGCTTATGTCAACACCGATCCTAAACAGCCCTCAGGTTGGGATCTTAGGTATGCACAAAATTCAGCTGCGCCCAGTAGCGATTGATGCGGAGCGCTCTGAAAACCGTCCGATGATGTACATCGCTTTATCATACGACCACAGAATTGTAGATGGTAAAGAAGCGGTCGGATTCCTTGTCACCATTAAAAACCTGCTTGAAGATCCGGAACAGCTGTTGCTGGAAGGATAATTTGAGACAGACAAAAAGTACACTGCCCTTACAAGCAGTGTACTTTTTTTATTGAGAGAAGGGGAGAATGTATATGAAAAGCTGTTATCCGCTTGAGATCGAATTTGAATATAATGAAGAATTGCATTCTATCACTCCGGTTCTTCTGCAAGACGAACATGACACGATATTAATAGACTGCGGATATCCCGGTTTTACAAACCATCTTCAACACGCTGCTGCCCGGCATGGTATGTCGCTTCATTCATTGACAAAAATCATTGTAACGCATCACGACATAGACCATATCGGCTCACTCGCTGCATTACACCGTTTGCATCCGGATATCAGCGTGACAGTACATGAGCGTGAAGCGCCGTATATTGACGGCTCTAAAAAATCTTTACGGCTTGAGCAGGCTGAATCAACGTTTTGTTCATTGCCAGAGGATGCAAAGCCTTATGCAAAACAGTTCATCCGCTCGCTTCAATCAGTCGAATCGGCTCCAGTTCACCGGACAGTTACTGACGGCGAGCTGCTGCCTTGGTGCGGAGGCATTCGCGTTGTAGCCACACCGGGTCATACACCCGGCCATATCAGTCTTTATCTGCCTGCCGAAAAAACTATGGTCACAGGTGATGCGGTCGTCATTGAAGACGGAAAGCTGAACCTTGCTAATCCTAGCTATACGTTACATATGGATGATGCGGTCCGTTCTGTGCGGCGGCTGCTCGATTACGATATCCGCCAATTGATTTGTTATCATGGAGGTCTATTTCAGGGGGATGTGAAAAAAGCGCTTTTGCGTCTGTTTCGTGATCTGCAGAATAAAAAAGGATAGGAGCGGCCAGCCTATCCTATCCTTGTTCAGTTATGAAAACGGAATCTTTGCCGTTTCTTCTTCTTCGGTGCTGTTTTTCTCTTTTTTCTTAGACCAGTAGGTGGCAAGAACAGACCCCGACAGATTGTGCCATATGCTGAAAATTGCGCTCGGCACGGCTGACAAAGGGGAGAAATGCGCTGTCGCAAGCGCTGCACCCAGTCCGGAGTTTTGCATTCCGACTTCGATCGCAATCGCTTTTTGTGAAGCATAATCCATTTTGAACAGCTTTGCAGTCAGGAATCCTAACAAATATCCGATTCCGTTATGTAAGATGACGACAGACACAATCAGCAGTCCTGATTGAAGCAGATGCTCACGATTTACGCTGACGACAGAGGATACAATCGCTACGATGCCGATTACCGACACGAGAGGAAGCGCGTGCACGGCTTGTCCGACCTGTTTTTTGAAGAACAGCTTCACAATCACCCCGAGGACGATCGGCAAAAGCACGGCTTGCATTATGGAAACAAACAGTGAACCGAAAGAAACGGGGAGCCACTCTTTCGCAAACAGCATAATAAGTGCCGGCGTTACAATAGGAGCAAGCAATGTTGAGATCGTGGTGACCGCAACAGAAAGCGCAGTATTGCCTTTCGCCAAAAACGTCATGACGTTTGATGCCGTACCGCCCGGACAGCATCCGACCAGAATGACGCCCGCGGCGATTTCTGCGGGGAGGCGGAGCCCGATTGATAAACAGAAAGCCGTAAGCGGCATAATCGTAAACTGGCAAGCGACTCCGATCACGACATGCCAAGGCTTTCTGATTAATTCTTTAAAATCGTCTGCTTGAAGAGTTAGCCCCATCCCAAACATAATAATACCAAGGAAAATCGTCATATAAGAACTGATCCAAGAAAACAAATCAGGGCAGGCGAATCCTAAACCGGCAAAGACGATAACCCACAAGCCAAAGGTTTGGCCTGCAAACCCGCTTATTTTTTTCAGCCATTCCATAAACACAGCTCCTTTTACATTCAATCAATCAGTCAGAAAATATGACTGACTTTTCTGTATTCCATTATAAATAATTTTCTGAATAATTCAATATTAAATATAAGTTTTCAATAAAATTATTATGTAAACTAACATCTTCTTGACTATTCAGACATATATTCTTACAATTGATTTTTATACTGAAATGAATTGGGAGTGCTGAAGTGAAAGAAGCTAATCAATGGTCATCTAAGCTGGGATTTATTTTAGCTACGGCCGGCTCTGCAATCGGGCTCGGCGCAATATGGAAGTTCCCTTACGTAGCGGGAACCAGCGGAGGCGGCGCTTTTCTGCTTGTTTTTATTTTATTTACTGTTTTAATCGGACTGCCGCTTTTACTTGCTGAATTTATTATCGGCAGAAAAACACAAAAAAACGCCGTTGAATCCTATAAGGCGCTCGCGCCGGGGAAAAAGTGGCACTGGATCGGATATCTCGGAATCATTACGTGTTTTATTCTATTATCCTTCTACAGCGTAGTGGGGGGATGGATATTAATCTACATTATAAAAGGCTTTACAGGCGGCTTATCGCTTTCTTCGGGATTTGATACGTTATTTATCGATACCATTTCAAACCCTTATGCAGCGGTTTTCGGTCAGCTGCTGTTTATCGTGCTGACGATTTTAGTTGTGGCAAAAGGGGTGAGCAGCGGAATCGAAAAGGTAAGCCAGGTGCTGATGCCGGCTCTGTTTATTCTGTTTATTCTCTTAATGATCCGCTCCGTTACGCTGCATGATGCAGCGAAGGGATTAAAATTCTTCTTTATGCCTGATTTTGGCGCGATGGATGCCAATACCATTTTATATGCGATGGGACAATCATTTTTCTCGTTAAGCGTCGGAGTGTCCGTAATGGTTACATACAGCGCATATTTAGAAAAAGAAGAAAATATTGTTCAATCCGCCGTATCGGTGACGGTATTAAATGTCCTTGTTGCTGTGATGGCGGGAGTGGCGATTTTTCCGGCGGTGTTTGCATTCGGCCTCAAGCCGGATCAAGGCCCGCAGCTTTTATTTAACGTGCTGCCGACCGTCTTTAACCAAATGCCGTTGGGCATCGTGTTTTTACTCGCCTTTTTGCTGCTGTTTTTATTTGCGACGCTGACATCGGCTTTTTCAATGCTTGAAATTTTAGTTGCTGTTTTGTCAAAAGGCGATTCGGCAAAACGGAAGCGGTATGCATGGATCGGGGGACTTGCTATATTTATTGTCGGGGTCCCTTCGGCGCTGTCGTACGGAATTTTGAGTGATGTTTCTATTTTTCACCGCAGTATTTTTGACGCTGCGGATTTTCTGGTCAGCAATGTCTTAATGCCGCTGGGTGCGCTTTTAATTGCCGTTTTCGTACCGCTGAAAATTCCGAAACAGATGCTGTTTGACGAACTGAAAAGCGGTTCCGGTATAAAACGAAAATGGTTTGCAGTCTGGCTCCTATTAATCCGTTATCTGGCTCCTGTAGCCATTATTATCGTTTTTCTGCACGTGCTTGGTATTTTTTAAACCAAAAGAAGCAGGCCCCCGTTCAGGACGGGGGCTTTTTTAATAAAGCGGCCATATCACGCGGTGCGCTTGTTCGAACCGTTTCTCCGCCTCCCGCCAATCAACGACATTCCACCATTGATCCACGTAAGCCGCGCGGTCGTTTTTATATTGTAAATAATAAGCGTGTTCCCACACATCCAGCGGAAGCAAAGGAATGACGTCCCACTGGCTGTAGAGCTGATGCTTCTCAGCGGCCAAAATCTCCAGCCGCCCGGCGCGCGGCGCCCAGACTAGGATAGCCCAGCCGACTCCTTCGACTTTTTTCGCCGCTTGAGAAAATTGCTCTTTAAAAGCGGAATAGCTTCCGAATGACACATCAATCATTTGAAAGAGCGCACCCGTCGGCCGTCTTTTTCCGTTTGGATTCATCGAAAACCAGAAAATACTGTGCAAATAATGGCCCGCGCCGTGAAACGCCAATTGCCGCTCCCAATGCGCCACTAAGTCGTACTGTTTCGTCTGTCTCGCTTTTTTGAGCTCCAGTTCTGCTTTATTCAGACCGTCAACATAGCTCTGATGGTGTTTGGTATGGTGGAGTTTCATAATCTCTCTTGAAATATACGGTTCCAGTGCGGAATAACTGTAAGGCAGTTTAGGGAGGACATGCTTGCCGATCGGCACATAAGCTCTGCGCTCATCCGGCTCTTCGGGTTCAGTAATGTCCCGGTAAAGTGCCGATGCCTGTTCATACCATTCCGCCTCCGTTAATCCATCATCCTGAAGGGTGTGAAAAATCCGGTCGATTTGTGCCGCGAAGCGATCGAACCGGCCTTGCTGAATGACTTGTTCCTTCAAGGTTTCACACCAATTCAGCATCTCGGTTTGATAAGCGTGCCGTTTCATTTTTCTTCCTCCTTTTCACTCACTTTCATAAAAGTGCTGAGCGCAAGCAAAGAAAACACATACGGGTAGCTGTGATACCTGATGTAAAACTGCTTCGGCAGGCCGATTCCGGTCGGATAGCTGAAAGCGGCGCCTTCGTAATGCCGGTTTTCAATAAGAAAAGATATGCCTTTTGTGACGGCTTGATGATGAGTTTTTTCGTATTGCAGCAAAGCTTCGGCCGCCCAAGCCGTCTGTACAAGCGTCCCGTAATAAAGCGGAACATAGGTTTTGACTTCTGCGCTTTTACAGGATTCTCCCCAGCTTCCGTCCTCGTTTTGAATGGACTTCAGCCAGCGGATCGCTTTTTTTACGGCCGGGTGGTTTTGGCTCACGCCGCAAGCCTTCATCCCTGTCAGCGCCGCCCATGTGCCGTAAATATAGCAGACACCCCATCTGCCGTACCACGATCCGTCCTCTTCTTGATGGCGGATCAGCCATTGGACGGCTTTTTCAATCTGAGGGTGATCAGAAGAAAGCCCCGCTTCTCCTAAACAGTGCAGCACCCGTCCAGTTAAGTCGCTTGTTGAAGGATCGATGGCAGCTTCCTCAGCCGATTCCAGCGGCAGCAGGCGGACCAGCGGATGATTGACATTTTTCTCAAAAGCAGAGAAGCCGCCGTCACTGTTTTGCATGGACAAAAGCCAGCTCAGTCCGCGTTCCCATGAGGCGGGATAAAGTTTTCGCGGAATGGCTTTGAGCACTGCGGCTGTGTCATCACAATCAGGATTATTTGTATTAATGTTTGAAAAACCCCATCCTCCCGGTTCAGCATGCGGGTTGTGAACGGCCCAATCAGCGACTTTCGTCTGCTGCCGTTCACGCAGAAACCGGGCGGCGCTGGTTATCATCTGATCGTTATCTGAGATACCGCTTTTCATAAGCGCATAGTTGAGAAGCGCCGTATCCCAAACGGTCGACGTTGAATTTTCCAGGTACGGTATATCGCCGCAAGACGTGAGCAAAGCTTTCGTGCCGGCAAGTGCTTTTCTGATAACGGGGGAGTGGCGCGATACACCGAGAGCGAGCAGGCCGTACACCATAAAAATAGTGGCGCTCGCATAGCTGTATAATGTGCCGTCTTCCTCAATCCGGTCAAGCATATACGTTTTGGCCGTACGCAGACCGAGCTGGTGAAAAGCGGCAGGAATCTGCCAAAGCCGCTTCCAGTGCGCGAAAAGAGAAGAGAGGTCTCTGTTCTCATCCTGATCGGAACGAAGCCATGTAAACGGATTTTTAGTCATATGCCGATCTAAATGCGCGAGAGACGGAACGTTGGGATTTTTCAGCGAAAATCTTTTGTTAAGCGTCACGGCCATCGGTACAAAATGAATACGGGCGTATGTACTGAACTGGTAAAAATGCAGCGGGAAGGATGGGGGAATGACTAAGAAAGATAATGGCAGATGCAGCGCGGGCCATGGATAAAGGCCGTTTGCCGCAAGCATCCACTTTGTCATAAAGTGTACGTTGCGCAAGCCGCCATTTGAGATGATAAAGCGTTCGGCCTGAATCATATGCGCCTCAGAACGGCTATATAAACCGGAAGCCAGCAAGCCGGCATAGCCCTGTACAGTGGCGGTCACATTTCCTTTCCGGTCATCAGGATAGTTGGCAAAAGTTCCGTCCGGACGCTGTTTAGCGCGAATGCCTTCTGCAAGCTCAGCGATCAGTTCTTTATCATTGTCTCCAAGAGAAGTGAGAAGGAGGATCAGAAAGGCGTTTGTCAAAATCGGTCCTTCAAAACAAAATGACCATGAGCCGTCTGCATTTTGCGTTTCTCTTAATAGGGAGATGGTTTTCTTTTGGCGGCTTCTGACGTTTTCATGAATTGTGCTCACACTCGCTCAACTCCTTCAGAAGCATATATATTCATATGTAAAAGGCGGCATGACAAAAGAAAGAAACTGCTGACAGGCAGCAGTTTCTTGTTTGATTTAATCTTCCAGATTGATCCAGACGCTTTTCACTTCTGTATAATTATTCAACGCGTAAGAGCCCATTTCCCGCCCAAGGCCGGATTGCTTATAGCCGCCGAAAGGAGATGCAGCATCGAAAACATTGTAGCAGTTGACCCAAATAGTGCCGGCTTGGAGACGGTCAGCAATGTAATGGGCGTTTTTCACATTCTCAGTCCAAAGTCCGGCTGCAAGGCCGTATTCCGAGCGGTTCGCCCGCTCAATGACTTCATCTACCGTATCATACGGAATGGCGGCTAAAACAGGGCCGAAAATTTCTTCTTTTGCGATGGTCATGCTGTCATCCACATCCGCAAATACAGTCGGGGAGACAAAATACCCTTCTTCAAACGGGCAGCTGCCGCCCGCGACAGCTTTGGCTCCTTCCGCTTTTCCTTTTTCAATATATGAAAGCACGCGCTCATGCTGTTCCTGACTGACGAGCGGGCCGATTTGTGTATCTTGGTGAAGGCCGGCGCCTTGCTGAAGCGATTTCGCATATGAAACCATTTCGCTGACGACCTCATCATATTTGTCTTTGTGAATGAAGACACGGGAGCCTGCGCAGCATACCTGCCCCTGATTAAACATGACCCCGTTTAAAGCGCCGGGAATGGCTTTCTTTAAATTGGCGTCAGGCAAAATGATATTAGGTGACTTTCCGCCAAGCTCCAGTGTCACGCGTTTAATTTTTTTTGCGGCTTTTTCCATGATTTTTTTGCCGATTTCTGTAGAACCGGTAAAAGCGAGTTTATCGACATCGTCATGGTTGGTCAGCGCTTCCCCGGCCGTCTCGCCGAACCCTGGGACAATATTGATGACGCCGTCAGGGAAGCCCGCCTGATCTATTAATTCCGCTAAATAGAGGGCGGTCAGCGGTGTCTGTTCCGCCGGTTTCAAAACGATTGTGCAGCCTGTGGCAAGGGCGGCGCCCATTTTCCACATCGCCATAAGGAGCGGGAAGTTCCAAGGGATGATCTGCCCCACGACGCCGACAGGCTCATGGCGGGTGTAATTAAAATATGAGCCGGCGACCGGAATCGTTTGTCCGGTTATCTTTGTAGACCACCCGGCATAATAACGCATATGCTCAATTGCGAGCGGGATATCCCCATTCGTCGTTTCATTAATCGGTTTTCCGTTATCAAGTGTTTCAAGCTGCGCGAGTTCCGTTTTGTGCTCTTCCATTAAATCGGCAAGCTTATACATCAGCCTGCTTCTGGAAGCGGCCGGCATAGTGCGCCATTCGCCGTGATCAAAGGCTTTGCGTGCCGCTTTCACTGCACTGTCAATGTCTTCTGACTGTGCCTCGTAAAGCGTCATCAGCGTTTCTCCGGTTGCCGGATTCGGTGTGACAAATGTTGATCCTGAAGCGCTCGGAACAAATTTTCCGTCAATATAAAGTTTCTTCGTGCCCTGTAAAAATGTTTCCAGCCTTTTTGTGATCTGCATCGTTAAAGAACTCATTCGTAACAAACCTCCCGAAATTTTTTTATGGTCTGTTTTGAGCATCTTGATGTCCGCGCGAAGTAAGCGCATACAGTCATTTTATAATAACACCTCCGGTAAAATCAATCGATAACCGTTATTGCAATTCACAAGAAAAAACGGCTACAATAAGCTTATCGATTAAGAAAAGGAGTTTTATAAATGATTCATAATAATTGGCAGACAAAAGAAAGCGTCAAAAAGGTCAAATGCGTACATACAGATGCGAAAAAATACATTGTCAAAAATGTGCTGACGTCGGGTAAAGAGTATGAAGTCAAAAATGAAACAGAAGAATTCATTTTTGTTGTAGACAATACAAACAAAGTCGGAGGCTTCTACAAAGAGTATTTTGAAGAAGTTTAAAGCTGAATGAATTTATTTTGCCTGAGCCATACTAAAAAAGACTACATATAAAGGGTGGCTGCAAAATGAAAAAAACAGAGCAAGACAAACAAAATAAAACATTAGATCAGCTTCAGCAAGTGCAACCTGAAGAAGGCACCGACACGACGATGGAACAAATTTCAGATACCTATAAAGAAGGAACAATTGAAGATACGGATCGTTGATGTTTTGTTAAAACCGCGGCATTGGAGAAGCCGCGGTTTTTTATGGCGAAAATAAAAAACTGACTTTTCGAAAAAAATACCGTTTTCTTGAAACCTTTTCTTTCGCTGAACCGTACTACTTCATAACAGCGGCACCTTTCGCGAAGGGCTTTTTTGATGAACGTTCTAAAAATGTAATCTGTTCGTAATGGTTTAAATGCCGTCTATGTCGTATTCTTATATAGGGATAAAGAACTTATTTTTTTATGATTGTAATAAAACAATAGTATAGAAGCAGAAAGTGGGGTTCTTCATTGGGAATTTTTTCTGTCAGCAGATCAACCGACACAAAAAAGCTGGAGGCTTTGCTCGTTGAGGGAGAACGGATCGAAACGATTTATAAACTGCGGGTTGACCAAATATGCTTTACGAATAAACGAGTGATTTTCTTTGATAATAAAATGTTCTCCAAAAAGAAAGTGCGCGTATTTCTTCCATATAAAACAATTGAAAGCTTCGCCATTCAAGAAGCGGGGATGTTTGATCCCGATACCGGGCTTGTATTAATGACAAGGGGAAAAACTTTCGAATTGGAATTTGCAAAAGAAACGGACTTGACTGAGGTTCAAGCCATCTTAACAAAATACTTATGCAGTTAAATATCACATAAAAGCCATCCGAATGCATGCGGATGGCCTTTTTATTATATAATGCTCGTTTTTCCGGAGTTCGAATCAATGAGATCCGGATCAGCAATAGAACTGATGGGGATATAAATCGGCGCCAAATCACCATTTTCTTCACCGAATCCGTAGTTGATCTTATTGGATAAAAAATAATCGATTTGCTGATACGGGCCGATCGTAATGGAAGAACCGCGGTCGACTGCATTTACTTTAAATCCTCCTACATTTACCAAAACCGGCGAAAACATCATAATGGGCCTCCTTTTCCGGCAGGGATTTTATCGCATGCAGACTCAAAGGCAGATGGAGAATCAATTTGATCCCGGTCATCCACTTTGCTGTGCGTGCCGATGAAGCCGCTTGCATCTCCGAAGTTCTGTCCGTATCCCTGATTCTTTTTATCAGAATTCTGCCATTCCGCCAGTAAATTTTGTCCGACATTCACCGCTGAAGCATTTTCAAAGGAATTAATTTTCAACATGAAAATATTAATATTGATATATGGAGTTGGTTGAACCACAGGCAAACCTCCTTTAATACAGGTGTATGCCGGCTGTTATGACCGTATGCTTAGACAGGGGGCGATAAAAATGGATTTCGATAAGATGAAGCAGTGGATGGAAATGGCGCAAAACATGTCCGGCGGCGACTTTTGGAAAAACGTTTTTGATGATGAACAACTGAAATCATTTCAAAACGGCCATTCTCATTTTCCCTTTCAACAGGGAGATGGGCAAATGAGAAGAAATGAGGATGCTTTTCCTCTTATAGATATTGTGGAAACCCATGATGAGCTCCAATTTTTACTGTATCTGCCCGGCTACCGGAAACAAGATGTTCAGCTGCTGTCCTACGGAGAATATATCGTCGTAAAAGGCACGAGAAAATCCTTTTTTAATGAACAGGATTTTAAACAGAAGACCGGAAAATACGGCGATTTTGAAAAAAAACTCGACCTTCCGCATTCCGCTCAGGGGACGAAGGGAATGCAGGCGGTATTCAAAGACGGGATTTTATATATATCGATTGCTAAACATCTGGGGGATGCAAGCCAGATCATTATCGAAGGCTGATCTTGTTCGCGGTGCCATCTATTAAATCTGAATCATCGATACTCATGATAGGGATGACGACAACGGTGCAATCACCGTTTTGTTCACCGTACCCTTCATTTCTTTTATTGGCTGCTGTGTTTCTCACCATAATGGAAGAGCCGGTGTTAAAAGCTGCTCCGCCGCTGATTCCGTTCATTTTTATATACTCAAAGTTGATAACGGATGGAAAAAACATCATGATTCGCCTCCTTTTTGTATATCATGTTTATATATTCGCAATGCGGGACGCATAGAACTTTCCAAGAGTGACGGGGAAAGAAGTGATTTTCTTTGAAAAAAATAATGAAAGAGATTTTCAAAAAAGTGTGTGAAGAAGAATTAGACCGGCTTAAGAAAGTGGAACAACAGCTTGATGAGCTTCAGGATAAGTGTCATTTTGAGCCGCAAACGGTTGAAGGGGAAAAAACATATGTCCATATTGAGCATGTCAAAGTGGACAAGGTTGAATACAATATTGATTTTGAAAAGCTGAGTATAGAAGAGCTGAGCGGTATGCTGAATATCGGCGCCACTTACCATACACCGGAGCATAGGCTTAAACAAGCCTGCGCTGAAGAATTTCGGGACAACCGGCAAAATGATGCTGCGAAAGAAAAAAGACAGACAAAGCAGCAGACACCCAATGTCACCATCAGGGGGAGAAAGCATTGACCTCCGTTGTTTCAGCCTCCTTTTTCTAGGGTATGTATTAACAGATGCAGCGAAGAATACAGACGAAAAAGGAGATGATGAATATGTCATTATCAAAAGAACAGCAGGACAGCCTTTATCATAAATTAATCGATTTAAAGGAAAGTCTTCAGGGAGAATCAAAAGAAAATCATTCAATGAGCGAAGACACAGGAGAACTATCGAACGGAGTAGATAATCACTTAGCTGATCACGGAAGCATTTATTTGGACAGGGTCACGAATCAGACGCTGGACGGTGTCGATCAGAATCTTTTAGATGAGGTGAATGCCGCGCTTGAACGAATGGAAAAAGGAACATACGGGATTTGCGAGAAAACGGGAAAAGAAATTCCTTATGAAAGACTTGAAGCCGTGCCGTACGCCAGAATGACCGTCGAAGCGCAGCGAGAAACAGAAGGGGATGTGAAAACAGACGCTCCGTCATATGAAAGGGAATTTCACGAGCAGGTGAAAGACCTCTCAAATAAAGAAACCGTTGATCAAAAAAGCTCACAAACTTACGAAATCCTGGATCGCGAGCAGGATTCACAATAATAGCAGCAGGTACATTCATATGTACCTGTTTTTTTATTCCATAAAAAATCTCAAAATCGAAATAAAATCATTGACTTTATATAAAAAAGAAAGTAACATACTATTTGTAAGTAAATATTAAAAGATTACCGGGAGGAATTTAGAATGTCTCAAGTATTATTTGTAAAATCAAGTGATCGTACGGCTGAAGAAGGCGTATCCGTAAAATTATACGAAGCGTTTCTGGCTGCTTATAAAGAAAACAATCCGAATGATGAAGTGATCGAACTTGATCTTCATAAAGAAAACCTTCCTTACCTCGGAAGAGATATGATTAACGGAACATTCAAAGCTTCAAAAGGAATTGAAATGACAGACGAAGAGAAAAAACAAGCATCAACTGCTGACATTTACTTAAATCAATTCGTCAAAGCTGACAAAGTCGTGTTTGCATTCCCGCTTTGGAACTTCACAGTGCCTGCTGTGCTTCATACTTATGTTGATTACCTGTCTCGCGCAGGAGTTACTTTCACATACACGCCTGAAGGACCAAAAGGTCTGATGGGAGATAAAAAAGTAGCGCTCTTAAACGCACGCGGCGGCGTATATTCTGAAGGACCGATGGCATCTCTTGAAATGTCATTAAACTTCATGAAAACCGTCCTCGGTTTCTGGGGTGTCCAAGATCTTCACACTGTTGTCGTTGAAGGCCATAATGCTGCACCGGATAACGCTCAAGCGATCATTGAAAAAGGACTGCAAGAAGCGAAAGATCTGGCTGCAAAATTCTAATTTCCATTAACTCTTGCGCCCATACAGGGTGTGAGAGTTTTTTCTATTATAGAAGAAACTGGCGGCAGCTTTCGATCTGATCTTATATTGATATATTGATATTTTGTCGAAAAAACAATTTTTATGTAGAATAAAGCATTTTTCACAAAGAAAAAAGGTTTTCTGTAAAAGAATTAACCCTCTTGCCAAAATACGACTGATGGTGTAGGATATAAGAGAAGCTACATTGTTCGTATTGTTAATTAAGTTTTAACCTTTAAGCTGTAATAGGGAGTTTTATATCGAAGCCGGAATGTCATGCCTCCATTGCAGAGGACGACAGGAACGCTTCTGCAAACACCCACTTTGAGGAGTGGTGGTTTAAAACTTTCTTACTTGCGTACGGCATACGTAGCGAAAGCCATTTCCCTTGCGGAGATGGCTTTTTATTTTGCATTGCCCTTGAGCAGCGTACTTTATCAGTATGATAAAATAAAAGAATCAAAGACAAAGTGAGGTTTTACAACATATGCTGGATAAAGCCCAATCCCTTCTGGCGCATTATTTTGGCTACGACAGTCTTCGCGCGGGCCAAAAGCAGGCGATACAATCAGTTGCAGAGGAGAGAAAAAACACGGTCTGCATTATGCCGACGGGGGGCGGAAAATCAATCTGCTATCAGATTCCCGCACTGCTGTTTGAAGGAACCACAATCGTTATTTCCCCTCTTATTTCCTTAATGAAAGACCAAGTCGACGCGCTTGAAGAAGCGGGTATCGCGGCAGCTTATATTAACAGCACCCAGACAAGCCGTGACATTCATGAGCGCCTGACCGGTTTGAAACAAGGGGCTTACCGGCTCTTTTACATCACACCGGAGCGTTTGACTTCTTCTGAATTCATTCACATCCTGCAGAATATTACGGTTCCTCTTGTCGCCATTGACGAAGCTCACTGTATATCGCAATGGGGACATGATTTCAGGCCGAGTTACCGGAATATCGAAATCCTTTTTAATGAATTAAAAGAACCGCCCGTCATCATCGCATTAACGGCGACGGCTACGCCTGAGGTTCATGATGACATCTGCAAGCAGCTTCATATTAAGAAAGAACAAACTGTATATACCGGTTTTGCCAGAGAGAATTTAACGTTTAAAGTAGTAAAGGGCGAAAACAAAGACCGGTTTATCGAGCGGTATCTGGAAAAAAATAAACACGAAGCCGGCATTATATATACAGCGACAAGAAAAGAAACCGACCGTTTATATGAGAAATTAAAACGCAGCGGCATCAATGCCGGCCGTTATCACGGCGGATTGGCGGATGATGACAGAAAAGACCAGCAGGAGCGGTTTCTTAACGATCAGATACAAGTGATGGTAGCTACGTCCGCTTTCGGAATGGGAATCGATAAGAGCAACATCAGATTCGTTTTACACGCGCAGATTCCGAAAGATATGGAGAGCTATTACCAGGAAGCCGGACGGGCCGGGCGCGATGGTCTTAACAGCGAGTGTGTGCTCTTGTTTTCGCCGCAGGATATTATGGTGCAGCGTTTTTTAATAGACCAATCGGCCGCCGGAGAAGAAAAACAAAAGCAGGATCTCAAAAAACTGAGACAGATGGTGGATTACTGTCATACGGAAGATTGCCTGCAGCGGTTTATTCTGAAGTATTTCGGCGAGAATGAGGCGGCAGCTTGCGGAGCATGCGGCAATTGCACTGATACAAGGACCGCCCATGACGTCACAAAAGAAGCGCAGATGGTATTGTCATGTATTATCAGAATGAATGAGCGCTTCGGAAAAACGATGGTGGCGCAGGTGCTTAGCGGCTCAAAAAATAAAAAAGTGCTGGAAAACGGCTTCAGCAGCCTGTCCACTTACGGCATTATGAAGCATCAATCCGCAGCGGAAATCAGTGATTTTATCGAATTCCTTATTTCAGATGAATATATCAAAATGGCGGACGGCACATTTCCGACGCTTATGGTCACCCAAAAAGGCAGGGACGTTCTGCTTGGAAAAAGCGCAGTCGCGAGAAAAGAAGCCTTACAGGCCGCCGCCGTTACCGAAAATGATGAATTATTTGAGCTTCTCCGGCGTCTCCGCAAAGAGATTGCAGCTGAACAGGGTGTGCCTCCATTTGTCGTGTTCTCAGATCAGACGTTAAAAGAAATGTCGGCGAAACTTCCGAAAACGGATCAGGATCTTCTTTCCGTAAAAGGGGTCGGGGAACAAAAAAGATTGAAATACGGAGCGGTTTTTTTAGAAGAAATCCGAAATTATGTAAGAGAAACAGAGTGAAAAAAAGTTTTTTTAGAAATTTGCACATTGTGTTTTTCATTGGCGCCGGAAAAATCAGAGGCTTGAAAACCCTTGCTGTATCAAGATTTCAGCAAGACTTACCAAGCGAGAGAAATGTTTCATGTAAAGGAACTGTAATCTAATTCAAATCGTTTTGTTATTGAACTGACATTTTCATATGTTACGATATCACCTGTTAGCCGCCAATAAAAAGCTAACAAGGGAGGATTTACTTATGAAGAAGACGATTATGTCCTTTGTCGCAGTTGCAGCAATTTCAACAACTGCATTTGGAGCTCACGCTTCTGCTAAAGAAATCACGGTGCAAAAGGGTGACACGCTCTGGGGGATCTCGCAAAAAAACGGAGTGAACCTAAAGGACTTAAAAGAATGGAATCAGTTATCTTCTGATTTAATCATTGAAGGAGAGAAACTGACTATTTCTTCAGTAGAAACAACCACATCTGGGCAGTACACAGTGAAGCAGGGCGACAGCCTCTGGAAAATTGCTCAGAAATTCGGAACATCAGTCGGCAATCTGAAAAGCTTGAATAACTTGCAATCAGATATAATTTACGCAGGCACAACGTTAAATGTGAAAGGTCAGGCTCAGGCTGCACAGCCGGCTCAAGAAGCCAGCCAGCCGCAAACTGAACAAAAACCAGCTGCCGAGACAGAACAGCCGAAACAAGAAGCTGTCAAAAACGAGCAGCCTAAACAAGAACCTGTTCAAGAACAACAACCTAAACAAGAAGCGAAGGCTGTCGAAGCAAAACAGCAGCCTGTTCAATCAAATACAAACCAACAAGAGCCTAAAAAGCAGCTGACAATGACTGCAACTGCTTACTCTGCTAACGACGGCGGCATTTCCGGTGTAACGGCAACCGGTGTTGACTTAAACAAAAACCCTGATGCAAAAGTCATCGCGGTAGACCCTAGTGTCATTCCGCTTGGCTCTAAGGTTTATGTTGAAGGTTATGGAGTGGCAACAGCAGCAGATACAGGCGGCGCAATTAAAGGAAATAAAATTGACGTATTTGTTGCAAAGAAAAGTGACGCTAACAACTGGGGCGTCAGAACAGTAAACGTTAAAGTATTAGACTAGTTTCATATAGAGATGAAGAACACAAGGCGAAATGCTTTGTGTTCTTTTTTTCTTCCCTTTTTTGACTGTATATAATCGTTATATGCGGAAAAAGAAAAAGCGTTTCTCTAATATAATAAGGAATGGATGTGAAAACGGAATCTGAAGGGATGTATGAAACTGATGGAGCCGGAATTTATATGTTTATGGAATGCCTTCACAGAATCACCGGTGTTTCAAGCAGGTATATGCACCGCTTTCGCCATTGTGCTCGTTATCGGACTGTCTATGCCTGCTGTCAGGCTGTTTCAGGCGCTTGACAGAGGGAGAGGAAGGCCGGCCGTTATTGAAAAGGTGAGACGTACTGGCGTGATGAAGAATGGCAGGCACGAGCTTGTGCTTATTTTAAACGTAAAAAACCAAGACGGAACGCATGATAAACGTGAACTGACACACGCCGTATATAATGAAGAGATCAGCCGTTTTTATGAAGGAGCTTCCGTATGGGTGACGGCAGCGGCTGGCGGACGAATTATGATCGCTCCGCGCACGCCGCGGCATAAGGCGTCAAAATAAAAAGACGGGGCGGTTTTCCCGTCTTTATGTATTAATGCCGATCGATCCATATCCGTCCGCCTTCTGAGCCGGCTTCTATCCTGCATGTTCCTCCGATCGGGAATGTCATCAAAGGGGAGGTATGGCCGAAATCAGCATTTGCGATAACAGGCATGGATGACAGTTCTTCTTTTGTACGGATGACGGCACAGAGAGCCTCCTCAGACACATTTGAAGCATGCTGGAAACGTCCGATGACAATTCCCTTCACGGCTGAAAAAGCGGGAAGATGGATGAGTGACTGCAAATCCCGGTCAAACATATGAATGTCCGACATATGATCATCTTCTATAAACAGAATCACTTGTTCCATCTCCGGAAAGTATTCGGTGCCCTGCAGAAGATTCAGCGTGCATAGATTTCCTCCGATCAGTGTTCCTTCCGCATATCCGGGTTGAATAACGAGCGGTCCCGGATTCCGATAAAAACGTCTGTCCTCCTGGTTCAAATACCATTTATCATCACTCCACTCGGATGAAGGCTTTACCTCATACGGGTTGTCAGAAGCACAGCAGGCCAAGAAAGAGTCAATCGTATAGTCCAGCCCTTTTTTCATGGCAAATGAAGAAAAATGGGGACCGGAATATGTAATAAGGCCGGTTTTTTGATATATGGCATGGCAGAGAGCGGTAATATCTGAATAGCCGCAAAGGATTTTCGGATGCCGCTTGATGTTTCCATAATCAAGATAGCGGAGCAGCTGATTTGATTGGAACCCGCCGAGTGTCGTCAAAATCGCTTTGATGTCAGGATCAGCGAAAGCCTCGTGCAGATCCCGTACACGCGATTTAATGGATGATGAATCAAATTCATTTATTTCTTTCGCATTCTCTGAAAAAGAGACACAAAAGCCCAGCTCCTCCAATTTTGTCTTCGCGGCATTTATATTTTCATCTGACATAACGGACATGCTTGTGGCCGGAGACACAATACGAATGCCGTCACCTTTTTTCAATTTTTCCGGATACAAAAAAAACCCTCCTTAAATGGTTTAATCTATTACACCATATTAACGAGGGTTTATCTATCATTTTTTACAGGTCGACCCATTTAATGCCGCCTGATTGCGTATCATTGTCAATCCAGACATCAAAGTGATGCTTTTCATAAAAATGAATGAGTCTGTCGACATGATCCCAATCACGCTTAGCGATGTCGCCCGTCACTTTCGGGATATTCTGCTCTCTGGCGATATGTTTTAAAAATTTCATGCAGATCGAGCCGTAGCCGTGGTTCGGCGGGCCTTTAATGTCCCCGATATGAATGGCATTGTCATAATAAGAGGCGATCAGTGAAAAACAGCCTCTTCCCCGGTAGGCTGACTCACAGTCAGTCAGCATAATCTTACATGTTTGGCCATCATCAATCGAGGAAACAATGATCCAATCGTCATTGTTCGATTGATCAATACCAAGCACTCGCGCGTCTTTTGATACATCTATCAGATTTTCCCGCATTCTGAAAATCTGAAATTCAAGTTTATGAAGCTCTTTTTCCAGCTCTTTCTGATCTCTTTCTTCTGCAGTAAACAAAATCATACTCCTTTCACAGCGTAAAAGTCTTAGTCAAACACAAGTATCCATTTTAGTAAATGATGTCTTGGTTTGTAAATAGGTTTTGCAAAAACTTTTTTAGAAAAGTCTGCCGTTTATATGTGGATTAACGTTTTTAAGGCGGTGCGGATAGGGAAAGGAACAGTGAGCAGCGGAAAAAGGAGGAATCTATAATGGCAATTGACTCACTCATCGGCAAATTGAAGTACGTAATGACGGAATCTCCTGATAAAATGCTTTCCTTATATGTAAATACGGATATGAGAAATCCGGATCAGCAGGGGGGAGAGTGGAAAATCGCCTTGAAAACCGGTTTTCGGAGATTAAAAGAGTATCTGTCTGTAAGTGATCCGGAAGAAGAAAAATCTCTCGTCCGCATCATGGAACGTGTCTATCAATATATCGATGGGCTTGGTAAAGAGATGCCGCGTAGTCTCGTGTTTTTTGCATCGGGAGAAGGCGGTATCTGGGAGACGATTGAATTGCAGGTGCCTGTCGAAACACGATTTTATTGGGAAGAAACGGCTGTCCTTGATCAATTAGAACTTCTCCGTGAACAATTTCCGAGCACGGCTTTTATTCTCACCCAGCAGAATGAAGTGAAGATCATAGAAACCGTACTCGGAAAAATTGAAGGGGTGGAGCATTATCAATACGACGTCATCAATGAATCGTGGAAACCGCAGGATGTAAGCGGAAACTTCGCATCGATGGACGAGGACGCCGCCAAAGCCCACGTCGAAGAAAACCAAAACAGGCTGTATAAACGATTGGCTTCGAACCTTGATCAGAAGGCCGCTTCACACCAATGGGAGCGTCTCGTAATCGCAGGGGACAAAGAAACAGCCGATATTCTCGATCAGCACATGAATAAACCGATTGATCGGATCATTCCAAAAAATCTGTTGAATGAAAACGAACATAAGGTGATAGAAGAACTGTTGAAGGAAGCATAATATGACGAAAGGCCGGGTCTCAAACACCCGGTCTTTTTAGGGCTTAAGTTTGTCTAATTTCTGACGAAGCGGGCGAAACCGTTGACATCAAAGCTGAATTCTCATACCATTTGGATAGTCAGTAAAATTGAGAGAGGTCATAAGATGAATCAGACAGAAAACAAACCTAAAAGTTATACCGGTATCGTGCTGACATTGACCGTTCTGATCAACGGGTTAATTGCGGTGCTGTTTTTTATGCCGAAGTCGGGACAGGTCAGCATTGCCAATATTCATATTCTGCCGATGTTAAATGCCATTTTTAACAGCTTTACTTTTATCTTTTTGCTGGCAGCGCTCTTTATGATTAAGCAAAAAAATATTCAAGCGCATAAACGCTTTATTTTGGCGGCGTTTACGACGACTTTGCTGTTTTTGATCTGCTATGTCGTGTACCACTCGATAGCTGAGAATACTTTATTCGGCGGCCACGGCATCATGCGCGGGATTTACTTCTTTATTTTAATTACGCATATTTGCCTTTCCTTCATCATCGTGCCGCTTGCGCTGTTTACGCTGATCAGAGGATTCAGCATGCAAGTGGAGCGCCACAAAAAAATCGCGAGATGGACGATGCCGCTCTGGCTGTATGTCAGTCTGACGGGTGTCATTGTATACTTAATGATCTCGCCGTATTATTAAAAAAAGCCGTGCTCCGCGCGGCTTTTTTCTATTGATTGAAAAAAGGCGCCTCATACAGGGCGCCTTTTACTCTTCAAGCGTTTCAAGTGTTGTTACATTTAAGGATTGTTCAACGGTTTTTGTTTTTGCTTTTACTTTTTCTGCGTACGTGTAATCACCATAGCAGTAGGGATAACGGAAATTGTCTTTGTTCCCTCCGCAAGTGTAAAGTTTCGGATTCTTTTTGACCTGCTGCTCGGAGTATTGTTTTGCCAGTTCCTCAGTATGTGATCCTCCATGTTCAGCTACAAAATCAATATAGCCGGCTCCCATGTTGTAGCTTTGTATAATCGTATCCAAGTCTACGCCTTTTT
This sequence comes from Bacillus sp. LR--39, assembly GCF_053613335.1. Taxonomy (NCBI): domain Bacteria; kingdom Bacillati; phylum Bacillota; class Bacilli; order Caryophanales; family Bacillaceae; genus Bacillus; species Bacillus sp. LR--39. The sequence continues at coordinate 897,393 of NZ_JBSIOT010000001.1, forward strand.
TCTTGCCTGTTTGGTACATGAGAGTGAATTGTTTGATTCCCTGTTTGATACTGGTTTGAGGGTTTTTAATCTCATTTCGCTTTAAACCCAGAGATTCTGAAGACTGCATGGGATCATTTCCTCTTCCTTTTGACTCCTGATATATCATGCCGAGTACAAGCGATGTATATTTGGTGAGTCCTTTTTCATCCAGCTCGTCTTCAACGAGCGGTTTGTAATCTGTCAGCCGTTCAAGCACGATCGGCTTGACATCAAACGGAAGACTTTTGAGCCATTCATTATTTGAAAATAACAGAATGAGGAAGAAGGAAACCATGACAAAAACACATATCATCATAAGACCCGCGGCAGCGAAACAGCCTTTTTTCTTTTTCTCCACTGTGTTTCACCCTCAATTTCAGGAGCATTATGACTTTTTCATTATGACACAGATGAATGCGCGAAACCAAGCGGAAACCCGTATTTGAAACATAAATTTAAAATAACGGTTCTTTTGTCAGGCGCAGGATGTATCTGCATCAATTGACATTTGGTATAATTGGGCTACTTGAGAAAAGAAGGGTGAGGTATATGACTGAATTTCACGAATCCGGAAACACAAATGACCCCGCTGTCGATTTAGATGAGGAAACTTTATTTTTGGTTGCCCAGACTTTTAAGGCGCTGTCTGATCCGACCAGAATCAGAATTCTCCATTTGCTGTCACAGGGTGAGCACGCGGTAAATGATATCGCAGAAAAGCTGAATTTGCTGCAGTCTACCGTTTCTCATCAGCTGCGTTTTCTTAAAAATCTGCGCCTCGTCAAATCACGCAGAGAAGGAACATCCATCTATTATTCTCCTGAGGATGAACATGTGTTAGATGTGCTTCAGCAAATGATTCACCATACGCGGCACGATTAAAAACATCCCTGCTTTTGAGACAGGGATGTCAGCCGTACTGACTGTTATTGGTTTGGTCTCTGCTCGTTTTTAAAACATAAAAAGAGAAGCCGCTGTAATAAACTGCGATGAAATAAAAGATACTGATGGTCAGCGGATCGGCGCCGACCGTTTGGCTGTATGCCTCCGGATGGGTAAAGTCCGCTGTGACCCGGTAAATCTCAATAACGCGATAAACAAATCTCGATAGGAATAACGTTAATAGAATAAGTTCAATCCACAGGTGAGTGCGAAAATATATTTTTCCGCGGCGTTCTTCAAAAGAAATGTTCCGTTTAGCAAACAGGACCAGAAGCCAGCCGCAAAAAGTGCCGAATATAAGATGGCCGTATAAAGCCGGGTGTGTGATGCTGAAAAACGCCAGAGCTGCGGCCAGCAATGAAAACAAAATCATTCTTGTATAAAGCCAGCGGGGTTTCAAAGGCTGAAAGCCGACGGACCGTTTCACCTTTTTATACAGAAAAAAGGCAATCATTAAGACAGGGCAGATGCTTTGAAGTGTGATATGCATGGTGTGGAACTCCCCCTCCGTTGAGTAGTGTATGCTTATCCGGCTGGTTTTAGTAGTCTGATTTATTCACAGGCTGAAAGCATCTTTTATCACATTATGCACGTTTCTTTTTTTGGCATAAGAGAATCGCCCGCGCCTTTTTCAGGATTTAAACATAAAACTCTTGAAAAACTAACGGTGTTAGTTATAATAAAACTAATGATATTAGTTTTAGGGGGATGTTGATGAGAATCTTACAATACGGAAGTGTTTGGCAGCTGACTTTTTTTCCAGCGCTTTTCCCGGTGAATTGTTATTTGGTTGAAGAAGAAGAAGGAGTAACCCTGATTGACGCCGGACTGCCTAACAGTCATAAAGGAATCAAACAAGCATTGCGGCAGCTTGGGAAGCCGCTGAATGACATATTACTCACCCACGCGCACGGGGATCACATCGGTTCGCTTGACTCATTAGCTGCGGAATTTCCGGATGCTTCCGTCTGTATTTCTGAGCGGGATTCTTTCTTGCTGAAAGGTGACACTTCATTATTTGAGCATGAAGCACAAACGCCGATAAAGGGGGGAGTGCCGAAAAATGTTCAGACCGAACCTGATCGCCTGCTGAAAGGCGGCGAGCGGATCGGATCTTTACTTGTCATTCCCGCTCCCGGTCATACGCCGGGAAGCCTCGCTTTTAAAGATATGAGAAATGATATGCTGATCGTCGGAGATGCCTTTCAAGTACGGGGCGGCCTTGCTGTTTCAGGGAAGCTGAAATGGAAATTTCCGTTTCCGGCTTTTGCTACGTGGAATAAAGAAGAAGCTGTAAAAACAGCAAGAACGCTTATCGCTCATCAACCAAGCAGTCTGGCCGCCGGACATGGAAATGTTCTCTGCAATCCCGTTGAAATGATGGCTGAGGCTGCTGAGGAAGCCGAACGAAGCCTGCCGGGAGGCCGATCATAATGTCACCGAGAGTCGGAATGAGCCTTGACATGATATTGAGAGCCGCAGCAGGCATCGCTGACGAAAAAGGGCTGAATGAAGTGACGCTTGCGGCTGTTGCAAAGTCCTTAAACGTAAAACCGCCTTCCCTTTACAATTTTGTCAATGGCCTTCAAGGAATTAAAACAGAGCTGGCTGTCTCCGGTTTAACTATGTTATATGAAAGAATGGCGGCCTCTGCAGAAGGACTGACGGGCGAAACGGCTTTGCTCAGTCTTGCCGATGCCTATATCAATTTCGCCGAAGCCAATCCAGGATTATATGACGCAACATTTCAAAAGATAAAAGACGGCCGGATTGAGAATCTGTCAAGCCTGCTTGTAGAGCTTGTTGTCAGGCAGCTGACAGCTAACGGTTATGCACAGTCTGACACTGCGATTCATGCTGCGAGAGGACTGAGGAGCCTTCTTCACGGATTTGTCGTGTTGAGAAAACAGAGTGCATTTGAATTAACCGAATCAATTAAGGAAAGCCGGAAGTTTGCAGTTGTTGCTTTCCTAAGAGGTTTGCAGAATAGGGGACAATAATATTATTATGTAAACTAAATAAAAGACGCATCATGTAAAAAGGAGGGACAAATGGATTCATTACAACATATCATTTGTGAGCGGCGCACCTATTCACATATTTTTGATTCTCATGCACACACATACTGCCAAATGCTCTTTCCGCTCGAAGGACAGCTGGACCTGGAGACAGAAAGACGTAAAATCAGATTAAAACCTGATCAAATGCTGTATATTCCGCCCGGGCATGAACATCGGTTCCGTTCTTTGGAGCGAAATGAATGTCTCGTTCTCGACATACCGGCATACTTTTTCAAAAGTTCCTTTGACTCCGGCATTCTGAATAAGCTTGATCCCTTTTGGACATCGATTCGGTTTCTGCTGACAGAAGAGACAAAGCAGCAGTCGGCTCATTCATTGAGTCTGCTTGCAGAATATATTGCTGAAAAGATACAAGAAAACCGTACGAATAATTCAATTGCGTATATCCGCCGAAATCTATCAAAGGCTTTTACAATTAAAGAGCTTGCCGCAATGGAACATTACCACCCGGCGTATTATTCCGACTGGTTTAAAAAGCAGACGGGGAAAAGCCCGCAAGCTTATATTGCTGAGCTCCGTATGAAGAAAGCGGAACAAATGCTTATTGAAACAAAATGCCGGCTGACAGACATCAGCCAGGAGGTCGGCTTTCAAAATTTGTCTTCCTTTACCAGATGGTTTGTCAGACATAAGGGAATAACGCCGCGCGTCTTCCGAAACACCTTTCAATCTGATAAATAATTCTGAAAATCGGTTAAATAAACTGCTTCTTTTTTTGGTATCATGATTGTAAAAAAGGAGTTTTTGATATGGCAGTCATCGAAGATTTTATCAAGCTTGATCTTAGAATAGGAACGGTCGTAAAAGCGGAAGTATTCCCGGAAGCAAAGGTGCCGGCCATTAAGATGACAATAGATTTCGGCGAAGAGATCGGCATGAAACAATCAAGCGCCCAGATTACAAAACGGTACGAACCGGGTGATCTGACGGGCAAACAGGTTACCGCTATTGTCAACTTTCCGCCGCGGCGGATCGCCGGATTTAAGTCAGAAGTTCTCGTACTCGGCGGCATCCCGGAAAAAGGAGACGTTGTCCTGCTTACGCCAGAGCAGACAGTACCGAACGGAACGAAAATCGGATAATAAAAAAAGACGTTTGCAGAAGCAAACGTCTTTTGCGTATTGAGGCGATACACCACACGCCACATTCGTGTGTGCCGCAAGGGCATGTGCATCGGCTTACACAATTCAGCTCATCGCTATATCAATATAGCATGGCGTGTGCGGAAATGCAAGAGATTTTTTAATATATGTTATATCTGGCTTTGTTTTGCCGATCCCCGATCTTTCGTGTAAGGTTTCATTTGAAATTTTATGATCTTGAATAAAGCAGTTCGACAAATGCAAGAGATTCATCTAACCTTATATCTCGTGGTAAAATTTAGGGAGAAAGAAGCGGAAAGGAGACGTAAATGAAAGTATTTGAAGCATCCTCGTTAATCTCAGCCGCAGAAAAGCGGGCAAAACAATACGATCAGATTAGAGAACAATTTATCAATCTCAGGAAAGCTTTTCAGGGGATGGCTGACTTAGACGACAGTGAGTTTTCAGGCAAAGGCGCCGACAATATCAAAGCCTTTTTTCAAGACCACGCAGGCGTTACAGACAGCTGGCTTAATCTGATCGATATGAAGATTGCTTTTCTTAACAGTATCTCAGGAAAAGTAACTGATGCGGGATTAGCCGATTCGTTTGTGGAAGAGTCCTTTTTAGAACACGAGCTGATCCATGCGAAGAATAAATCACAAGCTATCATGCAGGAGCAGCGCAATGAAATGAAAGGTATCCTTGATGAAATCAGAGATATCATTCATCTAGAAGTTTTCTCGACAGAAGATGTTGATCAAAAGCTGGATTCAGCAGATAAAAAACGGGATGAGACCATACATAAACTCGGCAAACTTGATCACGATCTAACGAAAGAATACGCAGAAACCGAGGCAAATGAACATTTCATCCAAGCTGACTTTCAACAGCTTCAAAATGCCACGGGTAAGGGAAAAAATGCAACACCACTTCACTATAACGCCAAGGCGTACAGAGAAAGTGACATACATAAGAAAAAAGGCGAGATTGCAAGACACTCAGACACATATTTAACGTTTAAGAAGGAAGAAGCAAAAGAGCGGGAAATCAAGGATTTGAAGAAAAAGCTCGCCGATGGAGTAACTGATCCGGATGAATACTTAGAGATTGCGAAGAAGATCGGTTACGAGAACCTTGAACCTTCCCAGCAGCAGTATGTGATGCAGCTTGAACAAGCAAAACAGATGGAAGAAGCCGGAGAAGTGACTTGGGATATTTTAAAAGGAGCCGGCGTCGGTCTTTATGATGTCGGGAAAGACACGGTAACAGGTTTATGGCAACTGATCAATAAGCCTGATGAAGTTGTTGAAGGTATCATAGGGGCAGTTGCTCATCCAATTAACACGTATAATGCCATTTCAACAGCTATTGAGGAATCGTATCAAAAAGATATGGTAAATGGAGATGCGTATTCCCGATCAAGATGGGTGGCATATGCAATTGGTTCAGCAGCTGTGGCTGTCGTCGGAACGAAAGGCGCAGGAGCCGTTAACAAAGCTGATGCGGCGGGGAAGGTCATAAACAAGGCAGGACAGGCAGGGAAGAAAATTAAAGACGTTAAGATTGCAGATTTGCTTCCTTATAACTCTAAGTATGATCTTGCTCTGGCGGGTGACGTACCATACAATGTGGTTGACAGCCAAAACCTTAAAAATAAACTTTTGACCAATGCAAAGAAAATCCCGGATGGAACGAGAAAGCCGTTTACTGGTCAAGAAATAAACCTTCCTTGGTTAAATAAAGAAAAGTATGGTGCCTTTGAGGTTAAGGGCAAGGTAAAAGCAAAGGGAAAAGTTAAAGACATAAGCCGCAGAGTGTATACTATGAAAGATATTGATATGAACCAAAAAAATCGTAAAGGCCTTACGAATCTTCAATTAATGAAAAGTGGAAATGCACCTTTTGCGAAAGATGGGACACAAATAAATCTACACCATTTAATTCAAGAGGAACCTGGTCCAATGCTTGAAATTCCAAATAGCTTACATACTAAATATAGCGGCATTATCCATAGGCTTAAATCTGATGGTGAAAGCTTTAGAAACGATCCGGTTTTAAAAGCCCAGTATGATAATTTCCGAGACAGGTATTGGAAATGGAGAGCAAAACAATATGAAAAATAAAAAAGGAATGAGAGATATCAATGGACTTATATGAAAAAACTATAGAGTTTATAACTGAAAATAAAGCAGACAGTTATTTTACTAGAGGAATAAGTGAAAAAGAGATTATTAATATAGAGAAGGAGCTCCAACTACACCTTCCTGATAGTTATAAATGGTTTCTGAGAAACTTTGGCTCTGGCGGCTTATATGGAATTGATATTTTAGGGTATGACTTTGGCGGGGCTTCGGTAGTTGAAACCACAGAGGAATATCGTAATTATTATCATTTATCTGATGGACTTGTGATACTAGAAGATATTGATTTTTTTGCTTATGCCTTAGATACTAATAAAATGAACAGTAATAATGAATGCCCTGTTTTTATTTGGGATAGAGTGCTTGGATATCAAGACAAGCTAGCCGACAGCTTTATTGAATTTTTCTACAGAAGGTTGCTTGAAAAAAAAGAAAACTGGGAAGAAGATGAAGACTGGGACGATTAATAAAGAAAGCTCTCTTTTAGAGAGCTTTTTTTAGGTTTTCAATTTTTAACAGGCTTTATAATGAGCAAACAGGCATTACTCAAAATACTCGCCGCGCCTATCCAAAGCAGCCATTGTGTTGCGGTCAGCCATGAGGCAGTTAGGATAAAGAGTCCAATGGCAATTGATATATAATTGCCGGCTCGGTCCAGTTTGCGTTTGCGATGAAATTTATATTTAGCATGAGAAATAAATTGATCAATTTTATCTTTCAGCTCATAGCATTTTTCCTTTATCGTATCCTCTGTTTCTTTTACTTTTCGATAAAGCATATTATTCATCGTCTGCACTCCCATATCGCCGTTTTGAAAATTCAGCCATGATTTTTTCTTCATAGTCATCTGAGATGAATTGTGCCTGATCTTCAACTTTCAAATGTACTTTTTCTTCAAAACCATCCTGTTCTTCACCATCAAAACGATAAAGTTTTTGCAATAGCCTCCAGAATGTTTCAATTTCATCAGTTGTGAAGTCATGAAACATATCCGCTAAAAAATAGGTGGATTTTTCTGAACAGGAAATTAACGCTTTTTTTCCTTCAGGGGTAATCTCAATATTGATTGCACGTTTATCCAGTTTGCTTGGCACAGTGTGAACATATCCTTTTTTCGCGAGGCTTGAAATTAATTTGTTAGCGGTTTGTTTTGTTGTGCCCAGCTTTTTAGCGATATTCATAAGTGTGGTATCTTCCGTCGGTAAATGGGCAATAGCAATAAGAGTCATGTGCTGTCGGGAAGTCAGCATTTCTAAGTATTCGTCCCCCCGAGCCTGCACTTTATTGACAACCGAAAATAATGATGCGTAACTTTGCTGCATAACATGCAGTTCCTTCATTAATAATTTAATATCCATAAGTTATCTCCTATCTAAATCGTCACCATGTTGACAATGACAATATACATTGAAATGAAAAACAAGTCAACATGGTGACTAATAGTAGCGGCTACGGCTGTTTTCAAAAATGTCACAGGCAGTCGGAGTGTTTACAAAAGGGGAAATAAGTATAATAAATGCGAAAAGGGCATTAATCTAAAGTGAGAAGGTGTTTGGCATGCAGAAAGTGAACTGGTCAGAACAGTATGAATGGTTCAATAAACAAGATGAAAAAGACGGGTGTTTAATGGCGCTCCTTCGTCATGAGCTTACATATGAGGAAGTCATACGGTTATATATGAAAGGGTTTTATTTGAAATCAAAAGAAGGGGATGTTTCGTTACGTAAGAACGATATCTGTCGTATGTTTGGGGTTGAAGAGAGGCAGGGCGGCAAATCTTAATGAACGGGAAGAGAAAAACTCTTCCCGCTTTTCATGGCAGCTGTTATTCTTTTTCCAGCATGGAAGTCAGCCATTCTCTTAATGTATTCTTCTGCACATACCGCTTTCCGTTTCTCGTGATATGCGGAATGTCAGAGGTGTCGGGCACGATTTGTTTTGCTTCTTCCTTCGTAACTCCTAAATAATAACCAATATAGAAGTGCAGATCTTTTTCTTTAATGAGAATGTGGTCAGTGTGTTCATGAGGATCAGGTGATTTAAAGTTTTTCAATCCGTCTCCGATGAAATATCCGGCTAAAGCGATTCCAATGCCGGTAATATATCCAAACCTCCAATAAACGTTATCATTTTGGATTCAGCCTTCAGCAAAACCGTCGGGCGTTTATTGCGGACGGTTTTGATTGCTGAGCTTTTCCACCTGCACCTTTCCGGAGAAGAAAACAGCGCCTCCGCCCATATCCGCCAGCCGATCGGGCGTGAGCGAATTGACGAGCTGTTTTTTATCATCCATATCGGCCCAAAGACCTTGGCTGACTGCAACGCCGGGAAGCACCTGTTCGCCGACCGAAGCTGTTAATTCACACTCGCCGCGGTGATTCCAAACTCTAACGGTTTCCCCGTCTTCTATGTTCCGGCGTACAGCATCCTCTGTATGAATAAAAAGCTTTGGCGCTTTTTCCAGTTTTACGTGTTTTTCATTATTCGAAAATGTCGAATTTAAAAAATTATGATTCGGTCCCGGGACAAATAAAAGCGGAAAATCGTCATCGCTCTCAAGAGGGATATGTGTCGGCAGCGCGGGATAACCGTCCTGTTTCATCTTTTCCGAATATAATTCAATTCTTCCGCTCGGTGTCTTGAGCTTTCCCGGAAAAAGCGGTTTTTTCCGTTTGGCTTTCATGAAGGAATGGCGTGAGAGCGCTTCGTAATCAATATCCTCGATATACGGATTGTCGGGAAAGTCCAGCGCCTGTCTGATCAATTCTTCATCGGAATCCTGAAGCTCCTGCTCGGTAAATCCCATTGCCCCGGCAAGCAAACGGAACACTTCCGTATTCGATTTGCTGTCCCCGTAGGGTTCGATCACCGGTTTTTGCAGCTGAATAAAATGATGCCAGTAAGACGTGTAAAAATCCGTGTTTTCAAAAGCGGATGCAGCAGGGAGCACGATATCCGCATATTTGGCGGTTTCCGTTAAAAACAGATCGTGAACGACTGTAAATAAATCCTCACGCAGCAGGCCTTTTCTGACTTTATTCGCTTCCGGCGCAACCACTGCGGGATTCGTACCGTAAATAAACAGGGAGCGCACGGGCGGTTTTGTTTCTAACAGAACGCTTCCGAGCCTGTTCATATTAAATGATCGTGGCTTTTTGCCGTAAAGCAGATCAGGCCGCTGGAGCGCTTGTCTGTTATAGTTTAATACCGCGCTGTTGTGCTTGATTGCGCCTCCACCGGTGTTGAGCCACTGTCCTGTAACAGCCGGTAGACAGGCAACTGTGCGGACGATCATTCCGCCATTGTCATGGTGCTGAATGCCGTTTCCGATCCTGATAAGGGAAGGGGAGGTTTCCCCGTACATTCTCGCAAGGCGTCTGATATCGTCGGCTTTAACGCCTGTAATAGCAGAAACTGTTTCCGGATCATAGTGTTGAACATGCGCTTTTAATTCGTCACTGCCTTCGGTGTATTCTGTGAGAAATGCTTCATCGTGAAGGTTTTCGTCGAATAAGACATGCATGATACCGAGGGCGAGTGCGGCATCTGTGCCGGGCCGAATGGGAATAAACCAATCGGCAAGCCGGCCGGTTTGGTTCTTATGTACATCGATAACGACAATTTTAGCCCCTTTTTTCCGGGCTTTTTGAGCAATCATGACTTGGTGCATATTCGTGCTGACGGCATTGATCCCCCAAAAAATAAAGAGCTTTGCATGTATGGTCTCCTCCGGATCAGTACCCGCTCCTTCACCCATTGTATAGTTATAGCCTTCAGATCCGGCTTTGCTGCAAATCGTCCGTTCGAGATGACTCGCTCCGAGACGATGGAAAAAACGGCGGTCCATTCCCTCTGCCGCCAGTTTTCCCATGTTGCCGTAAAAGCTGTACGGAAGAATGCTTTCCGCTCCTTCTTCGGCAATAAGCTCTTTCCAGCGCGCACTGATCGTATTGAACGCTTCCTCCCAGGAAATAGGCGCAAACGCGGCTTCACCTTTTTTACCGATCCGTTTTAACGGAACGGTTAAGCGCTTCTCATCATAAATACGCTCAGCCATGTGTCTGACTTTGTTGCAAATATTCCCTGATGTGACCGGGTGATCGGGGTCTCCCTGAATGTTAACGATTTTTCCGTCTTTTTTTGTCACAAGCAAGCCGCATTGATCGGGACAGTCTAGTGAGCATACCGACTTAAAGACCCCGTTCGGCTGTGTTGCAGCAGAATTCATAGCCCATTTCTCCTCTTTGTTTATATTGTAAGCATTATAACATTTCAAAATCGAACGTCAATTCAGAAAAAAAGTGTTGACATCACGGAAAGACTTTTCTATGATGAGTTTATTCTTTTAAACAGCCTGACAATTTCATCATTTTATTTTCTATCCAGAGAGGTGGAGGGACTGGCCCTATGAAACCTCGGCAACATTTATTGTGCCAATTCCAGCAAGCGCATGCTTGAAAGATAGGAAAGAATGATCTATACATATTTGTGCGCTTCAAGCGCATAAAGACGGTATATGAATCTCTTTCCTTCTTTGGGGAAAGAGATTTTTTTATGAAAAAATTTATGTGAAAAGGATGTTTTGCACCATGACGGTTTTAATTACCTCGCCATATCACGACGAGGGGCTGAAGGAGCTGACTGAGCTGTTCGGCCGGACTGTGCACCGGCCGTGGAAGAAGAACGGCCGGGCCTATCGGGAAGATGAATTAATCCGAATGATTCAAGAGACAAACGCGTCGGGGCTTATTACTGAACTTGATGAGGTGTCTGAGCGTGTTATTGACATATTGCCCGATTCCGCTTTTATCGGTGTCTGCAGAGGAACGCCGTCTAATGTGAATATTGCGGCGGCGACTAAAAGAAAAATCCCCGTTTTCTTTACACCGGCCCGCAATGCCCAGGCTGTTGCTGAAATGTTTATCGGAAATGTGATTTCATTTTTACGTCATACGTATTCTTCCCTTCAGTGGCTGAAGGACGGGAAGTGGAATGGTGAATATTTGCAGGCTTACGTCAAATTCAGAGGAAATGAGCTGACGGGGAAAACAGTCGGCCTTATCGGTTTCGGAGCTGTCGGACAGAGAATCGCCCGGCTATTGGCCGCTTTTGACTGCAAGGTGCTTTACTATGACCCATTTGTCCGTCATGAAAACCGGGAGTATGAAAAAACGACGATTGAACGGGTATTTTCTGAAAGTGATATTGTTTCCGTTCACTTGCCGCGCACAGAAGAAACCATCGGCCTTATCGGCGCCCGGCACTTTCAATTGATGAAACAGGAAGCTGTTTTTGTCAATACGTCAAGAGCGGCGGTTACAGACAGGGAAGAGCTGCTGCGGGTGCTGAAAGAACGGCGGATTAAGGGAGCGATCCTTGACGTGTTTTATCACGAACCGCCTGAATCTTCTGATTATGAATTGATCTCTTTGCCGAATGTGTTAGCGACTCCCCATTTAGCGGGCGCAACATTTGAAGTGGAAGATCATCATGTGAAGATTTTAAATGAAGCGCTTTTCAAATGGAAACAAGATCAAACCTGCTCAATACGTGAACTTTATAACAAAAGAGAACTTGAACCGGAAGGAGGAGGCTGTAATGGATGAACAAAAAGGCTACCTTGTATTTGACATCGGGACGGGGAATGCGCGAGTCGCGGTCGTGACTGCCGGCGGCGATGTGACCGCGCTTGAAAGGGAAGACATTGAATATGTGACGGATCCGCTTTATCCGGACGGACGATATTTCTCACCGGAAGAGTTATGGAAGCAAATCAGCGCTATGGCAAGGAAGGTTATTGGCAAAAGCCCTCATATTACATTAATCGGAATCACCTCAACAAGCCAGAGGCAGGGAATTGTTCTGATCAATAAAGATAAAAAGGCATTTCTCGGTCTGCCCAACATTGATAACAGAGGGCGTGAATGGGAAGACGGGATTGAGGCAAAAGAAGAAGTGCATCAGCAAACCGGACGTCTTCCGAGCGCTTTATTTTCCGCCATGAAACTTGTCGGATTAAAAGCTAGACAGCCGTCTTTATGGAAAGAAGTGAAGTACATCACAAGCATCAGTGACTGGGTGACATTTGAGCTGAGCGGTATTTTAAGCTATGAACCGTCACAGGCTGCTGAAACACTGCTGTTTGACGTAAGGAAAAAGGCGTGGTCAGAGACATTATGCAACATCTTCGGTGTGCCTTCTGCCATTCTTCCTTCACTCGTCCGATCTGGGACGGTTGTCGGAATGTTAACGTTTAAGAAAACGGCGGTTCTCGGTCTTTCTGAAAGAGTGCCTGTGATTGCAGGCGGGGGAGACACACAGCTTGCCATCAAAAGTGCAGATGCAAAGCCGGGAGATATCGTCATCGTATCCGGCACGACGACGCCGATTATAAAGATAACAGCTGAGACCGGAACCGAAAGATTAGAGAATGCATGGCTGAATTGCCATACAGAAGAAGGTCAATGGCTTCTTGAAACGAATCCGGGTGTAACAGGACTCAATTATCAAAAATTAAAATCCATTTTTTATCCGAATGAATCCTACGGCGTCATGGAACGGGAAATCGCAAGTCTGCCGAAACATGATCATGCTTGTATTTCTGCGTTAGGCTCCTATTTATCGCCAGAGAAAAACGCACTGGCAAAAGGCGGATTTATTTTTGACGCCCCGCTGTCCCAAAACTTAAGCAGAGCCCATTTTGTCAAAGCCGCACTGCTGGAAATCGCTTTTTCAATCAAATGGAACTATGAGGCGTTAACAGAGGTGGCTTCCTTTTCAAAAGATTATGTGAAGGTGTGCGGCGGCGGTTTCCAAAGTGATGCTTTGACACAGTTTCTTGCTAACCTTCTCCAAAAGAAAATTTATAAGAGAGAGGGGTTCAGCCAGGCATCCGCAATGGGAGCGGCGATGATTTGCAACGAAGCTCTCGGTGTGAAAGCAGAGCTTTCGAGCCGCACAAAGGTAATTGAGCCGGAAGCGGATCAGACGGATCTCTTCCTATATGAAGAATGGAAATATACGCAAAAGTTATTTACTCGTTTTCAGCCGGCGGTGAAAGCCTGACTTGGGGATGAGATGACAACATGAAAGTTTGCTGAGGAGGAACAAAAATGCTTAATAAAATAGGAATTCCGAAACAGCTCGCCTGGGGATTTTTGGGAGTCGTGCTGTTTATGATGGGGGATGGCCTTGAACAAGGCTGGCTCAGCCCGTTTTTAGTTGAAAACGGCTTGACGGTACAGCAATCAGCATCCCTGTTTACGGTTTACGGTATTTCTCTCGCTGTGGCGTCTTGGTTTTCAGGGGTCTGCCTCGAAGCCTTCGGCGCAAAGCGGACGATGTTTATGGGGCTGTTGTTTTACGTTATCGGAACAGCCGCGTTTATCGCATACGGATTTGAAAATCTTAATTTGCCGGTGATGTATGTCACGTATTTTATTAAAGGGCTGGGTTATCCGCTGTTTGCCTATTCATTTTTGACATGGGTGATTTACCGGTCGCCGAAAAACAGGCTCAGTACGGCAGTCGGCTGGTTCTGGATTGCATATTGCTGCGGGATGTTTGTATTCGGTGCTTGGTATTCAAGCTGGGCCATCAAATCCTTCGGCTATTTGAATACACTGTGGAGTTCAATTTTCTGGGTCTGCCTCGGCGCGTTTTTTGCTTTGATTTTAAATAGGGACCGCTTTGAAAAGAAAAAGGCAGATAAGCGGGAAAAGGCGCAGGAATTAATGAAGGGAATCACCATCCTTGCTGAAAATCCGCGCGTGCTCTCTGGGGGGATCATTCGGATCATTAACAGCATTGGTACATACGGATTTCCGGTATTTCTTCCGATGCATATGGCGCAGCACGGCATTTCTACAAATGTATGGCTTCAAATTTGGGGAACGATCTTTCTCGGAAATATCGTCTTTAACTTAATCTTCGGCGCAGTCGGTGATGCCTTCGGCTGGAAAAAGACTGTCATGTGGTTCGGAGGAGTAGGCTGCGGCATTTTTACTCTTTTATTATATTATGCTCCTGTTGTATCACATGGGAACTTGCTTTTCGTCAGCATTGTCGGTTTTATATGGGGAGGGCTCCTCGCCGGGTTCGTTCCGATCGGGGCTATCGTGCCGACGGCGGCCGGCAGCGATAAAGGTGCTGCCATGTCTGTGTTAAATCTGGCTGCGGGCCTGTCGGCATTTGTCGGCCCCGCGCTTGCCTGGGCGTTCATCGGGCTTGTCGGCGCACAAGGCGTTGTATGGATTTTCGCAGCGCTCTATTTCGTAAGTGCAATCTTGACAAATCAAATCAAAATGCCTGAAGAGAAAACGGCAAAACACAATAAAGCATTGCCTGAATACGCTTCTTAACAGCAGCGCCCCGAAAACTCGGGGCGTTTTTTTACAGCTGCTGAAGAAACCCGGCAAAGCGCTGAATTTGTTCACGTAACGATTGTTTGTTTTTGTGAAATTGTTTGAAACGATGTCCGTTTGCTCCGGACGGATGCGGGAAACCTTCCAGAATGACCGCATGACTCATTCTGCCGTTCTTCTTCAGCATGCGGCAGGCTGATTCTGCTGCTTTGCCGAGAGGGATAAGCAGAATGTCCTTTTCCATCATTTCTATTTCATCCGGAAAACATTTCAGCGCGTAACGGCTGAGAAGAGCTGATCTGCTGATTGCCGGCCGATGTCCCGTATAGTTTTTCTGTTTATAAAAAACAGGGTGTTTGATAACGGACGTTGTATGAAGAAGCTCCCGTTTTGAATCAAATAACCGGGATGAATCCTCAACGTGAAGCGCGGCCGGCAGACCGCATTCATTAAGCATTTCGATGATGTTCTGTCTCATTGAACCGGAAAGTCCGGCCGCTTCTTTTGTTTCATACGCTATCGTTTCAAGCGTTTCGCCATCTTTTAAAAGCTGTGCCGCTTTTTTGTAAGCCAGCTGCATTTGAAAAAAACCGGGTGTGATTCCGGAAATGGCAACGACTGCATGAGGGTTAATATATTCATTATGAGGCGAATAATACAAATCCAGATCTCCGTCCTTGGCTAAATGGAAAGCCGGAGTCAGCAAATCCGATTTTGTAAACCCTCCCGAATATGATAGTGCTTTAAGCTGCTGCAAAAAATGCGCAAGCCGCTCACGATCGCAAATCATGTTATGCCTCCTTGAATCCGCCAGTTTCTCTTAGTGTCATCAAAAACGTCGGATGACATGCAGGCTCATACATCACTTTTACCGGCGTTCCAGAGCATTTTTAAGGCGTGAGGCGTTCCTTTAACTTCGGCCGCCGTCGTTTGCACGGCTGTTTTTTTAGTGAGAAAATCTTCCTGCAGTTCTTTTTGCTTTTGCGATAACAGAACGGTTTCTGTTTTGATTTCATCAACGGACGTCTGCATGGACGCTGCTGTGGTGTTAATCTTCTTTATATCAGGCGCTGTGTTTCTTTTAAAACGCACGGCGGATACGCCTGCATAAATGAATGCGGCAGCCGCAACGGCAGCACTGATATACAAAATGATGATCATCTGCTTTTCACTCCTTTTTTTCAGTTGATACCCTTTACGGATCGTGTTGAATCATTTTATTTGCTAATTGTTTTTTTTCTGCTTATAATGTGAAATCGTACATAAGGACATTCAGAAAGGGTGAAAGACGTGGAAAGCTTACAAAACAAAACGGCTCTTATCACGGGTGCGGGCAGAGGAATCGGCCGCGCCGCCGCTATCGCTTTAGCCAAAGAAGGAGTCAATATCGGTTTAATCGGCCGCACAGAAGCAAATGTCGAAAAGGTTGCGGAAGAAGTGAAAGCCCTTGGTGTAAAGGCATCATTCGCTGCTGCCGATGTAAAAAACCAAAAAGAGGTTGAACAAGCCGTCTCCTCTATTAAAGAAGAACTCGGTGAGATTGACATCTTGATTAACAATGCCGGAATCAGCAAATTCGGCGGATTTTTGGATCTTACGCCTGAAGAGTGGGAAGACATCATACAAGTTAATGTAATGGGTGTATACCACGTGACACGCGCCGTTCTTCCTGAAATGATTGAGAGAAAATCAGGAGATATCATTAATATTTCTTCTACGGCGGGCCAAAGAGGCGCCGCGGCGACAAGTGCGTACAGCGCTTCTAAATTTGCCGTTCTCGGTCTGACTGAATCTCTCATGCAGGAAGTCAGAAAACACAATATCCGTGTCAGCGCAATGACTCCGAGCACGGTTGCCAGCGACATGTCTATTGAATTAAATCTGACAGACGGCAATCCGGAAAAAGTCATGCAGCCTGAGGATCTTGCAGAATATATGGTTGCTCAATTGAAATTACATCCGCGCATTTTCATCAAAACTGCCGGTTTGTGGTCAACTAATCCTTAAACAAAAGGGGACCTGTCTTCACGACGGGTCTTTTTTGTTCCCGCAAACCCGAATAAATAGGCATAAAAATCCGTTTTTGCAGAAAAAAGAGTGAAAAAGAAACTGCTATCAGCTATAATTAAACTAAATAAACTATGTACCAAATGTTCATTAAGATTATTTTCCCCGCCTCCAAAAAACAAATCTATACAAACCAAACTGTCCGAACGATAAAAGGGAAAACGGGATATAAAGAGAATATTTAGTACATGGAATAATTTGTTAGAAGGAAGGGTGTGCACATATTGAAAGAAGAAAAAAGAAGTTCAACCGGTTTTTTAGTGAAACAAAGAGCTTTTTTAAAGCTTTACATGATTACAATGACAGAGCAGGAACGGCTTTACGGACTGAAGCTTCTCGAGGTGCTCCGCTCGGAATTTAAACCCATCGGTTTTAAGCCGAATCATACCGAGGTATACCGTTCGCTTCACGAACTTTTGGATGACGGGATTTTAAAGCAAGTAAAAGTGAAAAAAGAGGGAGCCAAACTCCAGGAAGTCGTTCTCTATCAATTTAAAGACTATGAAGCTGCGAAGCTTTACAAAAAACAGCTGAAGACAGAGCTTGACCGCTGCAAAAAGCTGATTGAAAAAGCCATTTCAGATAATTTTTAAATCCGGCCGGAACGCAGCCGGCCTCCCGGGCTCAAAAGGTTTGTAAGGTATGTTCTGTGATTCATTATACATAATAGCAGGCTCGGAACAATACATATCAATAGAACCTTCAAACTTGACATCGACTCTTGAAGTGGTAACATAAAAAACGTGTGAAAAATACGAACAAAATACGAACAAGGGAGATGTTACCGATCTTAGATCAAAAGAAAGTTGCTTTTATCGGAGCAGGATCAATGGCTGAAGGAATGATATCAGGCATGGTCCGCGCAAAAAAAATTCCCAACCAAAACATCTGCGTGACAAACCGCCGCAATACAGAGCGACTCGCTGAATTGGAACATCAGTACGGAATTCAGGGCATTGCTTTTGACAGCATGAAAACCGAAGATATTGATGTCTTTATTTTAGCCATGAAGCCGAAGGATGCCGAAATCGCTCTGGCTACGCTGAAACGGCGTATTCAACCTCATCAAATTATCCTGTCTGTTCTGGCAGGCATAACAACCTCATTTATACAACAATCATTACATGATCGTCAGCCTGTTGTAAGAGTGATGCCGAACACATCCAGCATGATCGGCGAATCGGCAACAGCTGCGGCTTTCGGAGACCATGTCTCTTACGGTTCAGCAAAAACCGCGGTATCCCTTTTGGAATGCCTCGGGGAAGTGTACGTGATCAAGGAAGATCAGATGGACATTTTCACCGGCATTGCAGGCAGCGGACCGGCGTACTTTTATTATTTAATGGAGTTTATTGAAAAAGCAGGTGAAGAAGCCGGCTTAGACAAACGGCTGTCCCGCAAAATCGGCGCGCAAACGTTATTGGGCGCAGCTAAAATGCTGATGGAAACGGGTGAAAAACCGGATGTGCTTCGGGAAAACATCACCTCTCCAAACGGCACGACGGAAGCCGGCCTCGATGCGCTCAGGTCAGAAGGCGGCGGAGAAGCCATTGCCAAAGCCATTAAACACGCGACCGAACGTTCTATTGAGATCAGCAAAACAATTGAAAAAACGGCAGCACTATAATCGTTAAAAAACAGGAGTGATACAGTGACGTCTCGGACGAAGATCAAAAGAGTCGCGGTGAAAATCGGCAGCAGCTCACTGACGAGCCTGCACGGGGAAATCAGCAGAAGAAAGCTGGAAGCATTGGTGGATCAAATCGCACAGCTGAAAGACAGCGGCTATGAAGTGATTTTAGTATCTTCCGGCGCAGTGGCGGCAGGTTATCGGAAGCTCGGATTTATTCAGAAACCGGAAAGCCTCCCTGAAAAACAGGCTTCCGCTTCCATCGGGCAGGGATTATTAATGGAGGCTTATTCAAAGCTGTTTTTAGCGCACGGTTATGTCGCATCACAAATTTTAATTACAAGAAGCGACTTTTCCGATGAATACCGCTACCATAATGTGCGCAATACGATGAACGTCCTTTTGGAACGGGGCATTATTCCAATTATTAATGAAAATGACACGGTCACAGTCAATCGGCTGAAATTCGGAGATAACGATACACTCGCAGCGAAGGTGGCAGGTTTAATTGATGCCGACATGCTTGTGATTTTATCAGACATTGACGGTTTATATGATGATAATCCGCGCAGCAACCCGAAAGCGAAAAGAATCAGACATGTAAGTGACATCACTCCGGAAATAGAAGCAAGCGCGGGAGATGCCGGGAGTGAAATGGGAACCGGCGGAATGCGTTCGAAACTGGATGCTTTTAAAATTGTGATGGCCTCCGGTATTAAAGGCTTTCTCGGGCAGGCCAACATTCCGGACATTCTGCTTCAAGCGGTAGATGAGAAGGCTGAAGGAACTTATTTTGAAGCGGAAGGAACCCTGCCGTTAAACCACAAAGAACAATGGCTTGCATTTAATTCCGGCCCCGAAGGCGAAATTGTGATGGAAAAAGAAAGCAGCCGCGATGTCGCGAACGGAAATATGGAGCTGTCACCGCAGGACATCGAGCAGATTAAGGGCAGATTCAGCAGCGGAGCGGTTGTCAGGCTGCTTGATCAGCAGGGAGAAGAGCTCGGACTCGGCATCGTCAACTATTCCTCAGCCCAGCTGAAGACTTTTAAAGAAACGCCGCATAAACAGACCGATCAATCAGTCATTGATCCGGAAGCGTTTGTCTGCCACGTTGAACTATCCATTCCGATCGGCTGAGAAAGATCTATAAAAATATGAAAAAGCCCGAGGCTTCGTTTTGAAGCTCGGGTTTGTTTTTTATTGATATTGTTCAAGTTTGGAGAAAAATTGAATGACGAAATGATAGAAATCATTTGCAGACGGAGCCAGTTCCCTTCCTTTTGGTTTAATAATACCTACGGTACGCTTCACTTGAGGAAATTCAATCGGAATTTTGACCGTGAACCGGGGTGTGGTTTCTGCAAAGGTGCTTTCAGGTAATAAAGTAACTCCCATCCCCGCGGAGACTAATCCTTTAATGGCATCTAAATCCTCGCCTTCCGTCGATACAAGCGGCGCAAAGCCGGCCTGTCTGCAAGCGTCAATCGCCATGTTACGGAGAATAAACCCTTCAGGAAATAAAACAAATTGGTCGCCGCGCAGATCAATTAAATGAATATTTTTCTGTTTGGCAAGCGGGTGGTGCAGCGGAACAAGCGCGTAAATCTTTTCCGTGAATAAGATATTGCCTGTTATGTCGGGGAATTCCGTCGGAACGGGGCCGAGCAGCGCCGCATCTATATCCCTGTTTCTTACGGCTTCAATTAAAAACTTATAAGACCCCTGGCGGAGCAAAAACTCAACGTTCGGGTATTCCTCTTTAAATGCCGAAATCACCGTCGGCAAAAGCTGGCTTGCAAGGCTCGTCGGAAATCCTATTTTGACGGTTCCGCGATTCGGATCAAGGTATTCATCAATTTGTTCCTTCGCGTAATCAATTGCTTTCATCGCTGTTTTAACATGTTCTAAAAATTGTTTGCCGATCGGCGTTAATTTAATATTTCTGCCTTCCCGTTCAAATAAAGTGACTTTCAGCTCTTCTTCAAGATTTGCAATCTGCCTGCTGATGGCGGATTGTGCGACATGCAGATGATCAGCCGCTTCTGACACATGTTCCCGTTCTGCTACTTCCATAAAATACCGAAGCTGGCGTAATTCCATTGTGTTCACACCTATCTATCTCATTTTGAGATGTATTTGATCTAAATTATATATTGTTTATATTGTTTTGAAAACTTACAATTAATTTAAAGTTGTCAGATTTTATGACCGATAATTAACGGAAACTGATCGGGGGAGAGGAATTATGACTTACAATCAAATGCCGAAAGCACAAGGTCTCTACCGTCCGGAATTTGAGCACGATGCATGCGGAATCGGCTTGTATGCCCATTTAAAAGGGAAACCTTCACATGACATTGTCAAAAAAGGACTGAAGATGCTTTGCCAGCTGGATCACAGAGGAGGACAGGGCAGTGATCCGAATACGGGTGACGGCGCCGGCCTGATGGTTCAGATCCCTGATGCTTTTTTTAAGAAAGAGTGCGGAGAAATGAGACTGCCGGAAAAAGGCCGTTACGGGGTAGGAATGGTCTTTTTCTCGCAAAATGAAGAGGAAAGAAAAAAGATCGAAAAACAGGTGAATACATTCATTGAGCAGGAAGGACAGATCGTTCTTGGCTGGAGAACCGTCCCTGTAAATGTCGGAAAAATCGGAACAGTGGCACAAAGCACTTGCCCGTATGTGCGTCAAGTATTCATCGGCGCCGCAAACGATTTGAAAGACAGCCTTGCTTTTGAACGCAAACTGTATGTCATCCGGAAGCAGGCGGAAAATTGGGGCTTTCAAGAACAGCTTGATTTTTACTTCGCAAGCTTGTCAAGCCAGACTATTGTTTATAAAGGGTTGTTAACGCCTGAGCAAGTTGACGCTTTTTATTTGGATTTGCAGGATGAAACCTTCGTATCTGCATTTTCACTCGTGCATTCAAGATTCAGCACAAATACCTTTCCTACTTGGGAACGTGCCCATCCGAACCGCTATCTGATCCATAACGGAGAAATCAATACGCTCCGGGGCAACATCAATTGGATGAGAGCGAGGGAGCAGCAGTTCGTTTCAGAAAGCTTCGGAGACGATCTTCACAAAGTGCTGCCGATTTTAAATGCTGAGGGCAGTGACTCATCCATTCTTGATAATGCGTTTGAATTTTTCGTGATGGCGGGGCGGAAACCGGCACATACGGCAATGATGCTGATTCCGGAACCATGGACGGAAAACACTCACATGTCTAAAGAGAAACGGGCTTTTTATGAATATCACAGCTCTTTAATGGAGCCGTGGGACGGGCCGACCGCCATTTCGTTTACGGACGGAAAACAGATCGGCGCCATCCTTGACCGTAACGGCCTGCGTCCGGCACGTTACTATGTGACAAAAGATGACCATATTATTTTCTCATCCGAGGCCGGCGTTATTGAAGTTGAGCAGGAGAACATTCTTCATAAAAAACGTCTGAAGCCCGGAAAAATGCTGCTCATTGACTTAGAGGAAGGCCGGATTATTTCAGATGAAGAAGTAAAAACAGAAATCGCCAATGAATTCCCGTATCAAAAATGGCTTGAAGAAGAATTGGTTCAAGTGAATCCTGACCCGGAAATCCGGGAAGAGGAACAATTCGATGATCTTCTCGTCCGTCAAAAAGCGTTTGGCTATACGTATGAAGATATCCAGAAGTATTTAATTCCTGTTATTAAAGAAGGCAAGGACCCGCTCGGCTCTATGGGAAATGATTCGCCGCTCGCCGTTTTATCCGATCGCGCCCAATCACTGTTTCATTACTTTAAACAGCTGTTTGCTCAAGTCACAAACCCGCCGATTGACGCGATCCGCGAGCAGCTTGTGACCTCCACGGTGACATGGCTCGGAGCTGAAGGCGATCTGCTGCATCCAAGTGAAAGAAATGCCCGCCGCATTAAACTGTATACTCCTGTATTATCAAACGAACAGTTTTATGCGCTGAAAACACTTGTGCACCCTGACATTAAGAGCCAGAACATCCGCGCGCTGTTTTCCGATGACCTGGAAAAAGGCCTGAAGGATTTGTTTCAGCAGGCGGAAAAAGCGATCAAGGAAGGCGTATCTCTGTTAATTTTATCTGACAGGGCAATGAGTAAGGAATTGACGCCGATTCCGCCGCTCTTGGCCGTCAGTGCGATGCATCAGCATTTGATCCGCCAAGGCCTGCGAACAAAAGCAAGCATTATCGTTGAATCCGGGGAAGCGCGTGAAGTTCATCACTTTGCGGCTCTCATCGGGTATGGTGCCGATGCTGTCAATCCGTATTTGACTTACGCTACGTATAAGCAGGAAATCGATGAAGGCCGGCTTGATATTCCGTATGAAGAAGCTGTCAGCAAATACGGAAAGAGCGTAACAGAAGGCGTCGTGAAAGTGATGTCAAAAATGGGGATTTCAACTGTGCAAAGTTACAGGGGCGCCCAAATTTTTGAAGCGGTCGGCATCGGTGAAGACGTTATCGCCAAATACTTTACCGGTACTGCATCTCAGCTTGGCGGAATCGATATCGAAACGATTGCGCAAGAAGCGAAACAGCGCCATCAAGCGGCGTACAAGGATGATTACAGCCAAACTCTTGATCCGGGAAGTGAATTCCAATGGCGGAACGGGGGAGAGCACCACGCTTTCAATCCGAAAACCATCCATACCCTGCAATGGGCGTGCCGCAAGAATGATTACAGCCTGTTTAAGCAGTATTCTCATGCAGCGGATGAAGAACGAATCGGATTTTTACGCAATCTGTTCGCCTTCAAAGAAGACCGCAAGCCTTTAAAATTAGAGGAAGTTGAATCAGCTGCGTCCATCGTGAAACGTTTTAAAACAGGAGCGATGTCATTCGGTTCATTAAGCAAGGAAGCCCATGAGGCTTTAGCGATAGCGATGAACAGGCTTGGCGGAAAAAGCAACAGCGGAGAAGGCGGCGAGGACCCGAAACGTTTCGTTCCGGATGAAAATGGCGACGACAGAAGAAGTGCGATTAAACAGATCGCTTCCGGCCGTTTCGGCGTAAAGAGCCATTATCTCGTCAATGCGGATGAATTGCAGATCAAAATGGCGCAAGGGGCGAAGCCGGGAGAAGGCGGTCAGCTTCCGGGCAACAAAGTATATCCTTGGGTCGCGGATGTCCGCGGTTCTACACCAGGTGTAGGGCTGATCTCACCGCCTCCTCACCATGATATTTATTCAATTGAAGACTTGGCGCAGCTGATTCATGATTTGAAAAATGCAAATCGAAGCGCGCGTATCAGCGTCAAGCTCGTGTCAAAAGCCGGTGTCGGCACGATTGCGGCCGGTGTGGCAAAAGGCACGGCGGATGTCATCGTCATCAGCGGCTACGATGGCGGAACGGGCGCGTCGCCGAAAACAAGTATTAAACATACGGGTCTTCCGTGGGAGCTTGGTCTTGCAGAGGCTCACCAAACGCTGATGCTAAACGGTTTACGGGATCGCGTGGTATTGGAAACGGACGGTAAGCTGATGACAGGCCGAGATGTCGTAATGGCCGCCTTGCTCGGTGCGGAGGAATTCGGCTTTGCTACAGCGCCGCTTGTCGTTCTCGGCTGCGTTATGATGCGCGCCTGCCACTTAGATACATGTCCTGTAGGTGTCGCGACGCAAAACCCGGAGCTCCGCAAAAAATTCATGGGCGACCCTGACCATATCGTAAATTACATGCTGTTTGTCGCAGAAGAAGTGCGTGAATATATGGCAGAGTTAGGCTTTAAGACGCTTGATGAAATGATCGGACGGACAGACGTTCTTCATGTCAGTGAACGTGCGAAAGCGCATTGGAAAGCGGGCCAGCTTGATTTATCCACACTGCTGTACCAGCCTGAAGGCGTACGCACTTTCCGTACGGCGCAAAACCATAAAATCGACGAGTCGCTTGATATGACGGTTATTCTTCCGGCGGTGCAGGCTGCAATTGAAGCCGGTCAGGAAGCGGAAGCTGAAATCAAGATTAATAATACAAATCGCGTAGCCGGAACCGTGACGGGAAGTGAAATTTCTAAACGCTACGGAGCGGAAGGCCTGCCGGATGATACGATCAGACTTCATTTTACCGGATCAGCCGGACAGAGTTTCGGGGCATTTGTTCCTAAGGGGATGACGCTTCATTTGAACGGGGATTCAAATGACTACGTAGGCAAAGGGCTTTCAGGCGGAAAAATCATCGTGAAAGCGCCTGATGACTTCAATTGTGAAACTCACGATAACGTTATTATCGGGAACGTCGCATTTTACGGAGCAACAAGCGGGGAAGCGTACATTAACGGGCGCGCCGGTGAACGTTTTGCAGTCCGTAACAGCGGAGTCAATGTCGTTGTAGAAGGTATCGGAGACCACGGCTGTGAATACATGACAGGCGGCCGGGTTGTCGTCCTCGGCGAAGTCGGCAAAAACTTCGGGGCGGGAATGTCAGGCGGTATCGCATACGTCCTGAGTGATGATGCCAAAGCATTTAAACGCAAATGCAATATGGAAATGATTTCATTTGAAAAGCTGACGGATGAGGCGGAGATCAAAGAAGTACAAGAAATGGTCAAACGGCATGCAGCGCTGACAAACAGCAAAAAAGCCGCAGATCTCCTGGACAATTGGGAAAAAGCCGCAGAAACCTTTATCAAAGTCATTCCGAAAAACTATAAACAAATGCTCCTCAGCATCGAAGAACAAAAAGCGGCGGGTTTATCAGAAGAAGACGCAATTATGTATGCTTTTGAAGCCAATACAAAGGTTCACCAAACGCCTGCCAAAGATCAAAAACAAGCGGTAGTACAGTAAGAAAGGGGAGAGGAACATGGGGAAACCAACTGGATTCATGGAAGAAAAACGAGAAAAACCGGCTGAGCGGGACCCTCTCACTCGCTTAAAGGATTGGAAAGAGTATTCGGCTCCATTTTCAGATGAAGCGTCAAAGCGGCAGGGGGCGCGGTGTATGGATTGCGGCACACCGTTTTGCCAAATCGGCGCTGATATCAACGGTTTTACGTCCGGCTGCCCGATTTATAATCTGATACCGGAGTGGAATGACCTCGTCTATCGGGGGCGCTGGAAAGAAGCCTTGGAGCGCCTTCTGAAAACGAATAACTTTCCTGAATTCACAGGGCGGGTCTGTCCCGCTCCTTGTGAAGGATCTTGTACGCTGGCTATTTCAGATCCGGCTGTTTCAATTAAAAACATCGAGCGGACGATCATTGACAAAGGTTTTGAGAACGGATGGATTCAGCCGAGAATTCCCGCGAAACGCACAGGTAAAAAAGTCGCTGTCGTCGGTTCAGGCCCGGCAGGTCTGGCAAGCGCTGATCAGCTGAATCAAGCCGGTCATTCCGTAACAGTCTATGAGCGTGCCGACAGAGCCGGCGGCCTGCTGATGTACGGCATTCCGAGCATGAAGCTTGAGAAAAATGTCGTCGAACGCCGTATTAAGCTTTTGACGCAGGAAGGTATAGATTTTGTAACAAATACCGAAATCGGCGTTGACATAACAGCTGATGAGCTGAAAGAACAATTTGATGCCGTCATTTTGTGCACAGGCGCCCAAAAGCAGCGCAATCTGCTGATTGAAGGCCGGGAAGCAAAAGGCGTCCATTATGCGATGGACTATTTAACACTGGCGACGAAAAGCTATTTAGATTCCAACTTCAAAGACAAACAATTTATAGACGCTAAAGGGAAAGACGTCATCGTGATCGGCGGAGGAGACACAGGAGCTGACTGCGTGGCAACCGCGCTGCGCCAAAAAGCGCGCAGTGTGCACCAGTTCGGGAAACATCCTAAACTTCCTCAGACGCGCACGAACGACAATATGTGGCCTGAACAGCCGCACGTCTTTACCCTTGAATACGCCTATGAAGAAGCGCAGGCAAAGTTCGGCAAAGACCCGAGAGAATATTCAATTCAGACGACAAAAATGGTGGCCGATAAGCAGGGCCGCTTACAAGAGATTCACACCATTCAAATGGAAAAAGTCAGAAACGAATTCGGAAAGTATGAATTTCATGAACTGCCCGGGACAGAAAAAGTATGGCCTGCTCAGCTGGTGTTCATCGCCATCGGTTTTGAAGGGACAGAACAGCCATTATTGAAACAGTTCGGTGTCGATTCGGCAAATCATAAAATTCAGGCGGCATATGGGGATTATAAAACGAATGTTGACGGTGTTTTCGCCGCAGGGGATGCGAGAAGGGGCCAAAGCCTGATTGTATGGGCGATTAATGAAGGCCGGGAAGCAGCGCGCGAAGTCGACAGTTATTTAATGGGGAGCACTGTTTTACCGTAAATAAAGGGGTTTATTTATAAAACCGGCTGGGATCAGCCGGTTTTTCGTATTGAAATGAGTATATAAGGATAACGTGGAAAGGAAGATAACATATGGAATTTTGTTTATCAGAGTGGAGAGATTGTTTTCTCCCGCAGACTGAGACGATTTGCAAGCCTTGAGCAGTCGATCACGGTGCTGCTGACGGGCTCTGTGTGTCTGCAGTCGATTTGCGGGCAGATTTTAATTGATGAAGAAAAACATATTGAATTTCAAGCAGAAACGCTTATAAACAAATAAGGGAACGGACGGGTCCGCTCCTCCTTTTTTAGACATCTATACGAAAGCCGATATTGCCGAACTGCCGTCCTTCCCGCATTCTGTTAAAAGCGGCAGCTGCTTCACTGAGAGGGTACATGCGGTCGATAATGGGACGGATGCCGCAGCGGTTTATCAATTCCAGCATATCCGCGAATTCCTCATTGCTTCCCATTGATGTACCGAGAATATGAATCTGCGGAAAAAACAGCGAGCGAATAGGAAATCCGAGCTGATCGCCTGAACTGGCGCCGAATGTTACGATCCGGCCATTCGGTTTAATAATGTCAAGATAGTGTTGAAACAAGGCGGGGCCTACACCGTCAAGTATGATATCTGCTTTTTCGCCATTCAGTGCCTCATTCCAATCACCGTAGCTGTCAATCGCCCGGTCTGCACCGTATGACAGTGCGGTTTGTTTTTTGTTTTCACTGCGGGAGGTGACGCTGACTGTCGCTCCGATAGCTTTTGCCATTAATAAGGCGTAAGTTGCCACGCCGCTTCCGATGCCCGGAAGGATAAGGTGTTCGCCTTTTTTTAATTGTCCTTTTGTAAATAAGGCGCGATAAGCGGTTAATGCTGATAACGGCAGCACGCCCGCTTCCTCCCAAGTCAGGTGTTCGGGTTTTAAAACGGCGTTTTCCGCAGGAACGATGACATAAGGTGAAAATGTTCCGTCGCTCGGACCGCCTAAAATATCAGGGACGGCTGGTACGTCCTCAACAGTCTTCCAATTCAGCACCGGGTTGATGATGACTTCTGCATGCAGTAAATGAGACCGGACGCCGTGTCCTATTTCGGTTACGATCCCCGCGCCGTCTGAACCGAGAGTAAATTCATGGTTTCCGGTTTCGTGGTTTTTCATTAAAAACAAATCACGATGGTTTAATCCGGCTGTTTTCAGCTTGATTTTTACTTCGCCGTTTCCTGGCCTTTTGTCAGGTGCCTGCCTGAAATCAAAGCCATTTTCGTGTATGATAAGGGCATTCATTATTCTTCTCTCCTTTATGATTGATGAGAAAGATTTTACAGGCTGTATCAGCTGCAGTAAATAAATGAAAATTGATAGCCGGCTATCAATAAAAATCATAGCAAGAAGGTGCCCTTACATGGAAAGCGGAGACTTAAAGATTTTTCAGGCTGTCGCCCGCAAAGGAAGTATTTCAAAGGCGGCAGAAAGCCTGCATTATGTTCAATCAAATGTGACAAACCGGATTCAGCAGCTGGAACGGCAATTGCAAACACAGCTTTTTTACCGCACAAATCGGGGGATGACGCTGACGCCCGCAGGTGAAAACTTATTGAAAGACGCAGACAGAATCCTTCAATTGCTGCATGAGGCGCAAAAAACGGCGCAAGAGGCAGGCGATCCGAACGGCCCGCTTCGAATCGGTTCTCTTGAAACGGCGGCAGCCGTCCATCTCCCTCAATTTTTCACAGACTATTACAGCCGTTACCCGAAAGTACAGCTGTCTCTGTCAACGGGTGATACACATACCTTAGTGCAGCGCGTCTTACATTATGAGCTGGACGGCGCTTTTGTTTATGGTCCGGTCGAATACGAAGATCTTGAGCAAGTCGCTGTATTTCAAGAAGAATTGGTCTTGGTTTCAAATAAGCGGGAAGGCAGTTTGCAAGACTTGTTGCGAGATCCGATTCTGTATTTTGCCGCGGGCTGTTCGCACCGCCGCAAAATAAAAAACATACTGAAAGAAGAGGCAATGCCCGCACATAAAATCATTGAATTCGGTACGTTGGAAGCCATTATTGGGGCGGTGCAGGCGGGGATGGGGGTTTCCTTTCTGCCTGCATCAGCCGTCCGTTATTTTCAAAACAGGAAAAATCTTTTTCTTCATGAGCTTCCTGAACAGTTTCGGGATATGAATATATCATTCATCTACCGGAGTGATTTATTTTTGACATCGGCGTTTGAAGAACTGCTAAATGGATTAAAAGCATTACCGAACGGAAGATGAGAAAACAGGACAGCTGTGTACGCCAATTTTTTTCGTTCTGGTTTTTCTTAAAAAAACTTTCTTTTTCGGAAAATTTATGTATAATAAAAGAAAGTTTTTCGGATAAAGTATCTGCAATGATAAGGACATGAGACATTTTAACCGGCCATACAGAGAGGGAAGGCACGGCTGAGACCTTCCCGGCACGAAGAATGAGCTTACCGCCTTTTGAGCTGTATTGGTGAACGAAAGCAGCCGATACCGTATAGCCGCGTTACGGCAAAAATGAGCCGTCACTTGAAGTGGCGGGAATTTGGGTGGAACCGCGGGTCTGACACACACTCGTCCCTTCTTTTGGGATGAGTGTGTTTTTATGTTTATATAAGAAAAATGGCAATGATAAGGACATGAGACATTTTAACCGGCCATACAGAGAGGGAGGGCGCGGCTGAGACCTTCCCGGCACGAAGAATGAGCTTACCGCCTTTTGAGCTGTATCGGTGAACGAAAGCAGCCGATACCGTATAGCCGCGTTACGGCAAAAATGAGCCGTCACTTGAAGTGGCGGGAATTTGGGTGGAACCGCGGGTCTGACACACACTCGTCCCTTGCTTTGGGATGAGTGTGTTTTTTATTTTATTAAAAATAAAGGAGAGATCAGACCGTGAAGAAGCCACACATTGTGATTACTTTTCCTGATGGAAAACAAAAAAAATACCGGAAAGGCGTTACGTTAGAAGAGATCGCTCAATCAATCAGTCCGAGTCTGAAAAAGACGTCTGCCGCCGGAAAGGTAAACGGATCGTTATATGACCTTAGAAGAAGCATTCATAAGGATGCGGCGATTGAACTGTGCAGTTTTCAGTCTGAAGCGGGACTGGAAGTGATGAGACACACAGCAGCACACGTATTGGCGCAAGCGGTAAAACGTCTGTATCCGAAGGTTTGTTTAGGGATCGGACCCGTTATTGACAATGGCTTTTATTATGATTTTGATATGGATGAAACAATTACTGAAAAAGACCTGGCAGTCATTGAAAAAGAGATGAACCGAATCATTTCGGAAAATCCGGAAATTATCAGAGAAGAAATCTCCAGAGAAGAGGCAGAGCAGCTGTTTGCTCATGAACCGCTGAAGCTTGAGCTCTTAGCGGGTATTTCGCAGACTGATACAATCAGTATATACCGCCAGAGCGAATTCATTGATTTATGCCGGGGTCCGCACTTGGCGTCTGCCGGACAGATAAAAGCTTTTTCGCTCACTCATGTATCAGGGGCTTATTGGCGCGGCGACAGCAACCAAAAAATGCTCCAGCGCATCTATGGAAAAGCATTTTCCTCAGAAAAGGGGCTGAACAGACATTTTCAGGTGTTGAAAGAGGCGGAGATGAGAAATCATCGGAAATTGGGAGCGGAGTTACAACTTTTTATGTTTTCGGAAGAAGCGCCGGGTATGCCTTTTTATCTGGCGAACGGTCAGTTTATCCGAAACACGCTTGAATCATTTCTGCGTTCAAAGCAGGATGACTATGATTATCAGGAAGTGCGCACCCCTATGATGATGAACCAGCGTCTTTGGGAGCAATCCGGCCACTGGGATCATTATAAAGAGAATATGTATTTCTCAGAAGCTGATCATCAGCGCTTCGCGTTAAAGCCGATGAACTGCCCCGGCCACATGCTCATATTTAAAGAAAAGCTTCGTTCTTATCGTGATCTTCCGATTCGGATGGCTGAGTTCGGTCAGGTGCACCGTCACGAATTCAGCGGGGGGCTTAATGGCCTGCTCCGCGTCAGATCTTTTTGCCAGGATGACGCACACATTTTTGTAACGCAGGATCAGATCGAGAGTGAGATCGCTTCGGCGCTGCAGCTGATTCACGAGGTGTACACCGCATTTGGTTTTTCCTATGATATTGAGCTGTCAACAAGACCGGAAGATTACATGGGAAGCGAACACTTGTGCGACAGGGCTGAGAGCGCATTAGAAAAAGTATTAAAAGAACAGGGATATCGTTTTCGGTTTAATCGGGGAGATGGTGCATTTTATGGACCGAAAATTGATATTCATATAAAAGATGCGCTGAACCGGAGCCATCAATGCGCCACTGTCCAACTGGATTTTCAAATGCCGGAAAAATTTGATTTAACATATATTGATGAAAAAAACCAAAAAGTCCGTCCTGTTGTCATTCACCGGGCGGTATTCGGATCTCTCGACAGATTTCTCGGAATCATTACAGAACATTTCGGGGGAGCGTTCCCTTTATGGCTTGCACCGGTACAGGCAAAAATCATCCCAGTATCAAACACCGCACACCGGGACTGCGCAGAACAGGTGCACCTGCAAATGAAGAAAGCGGGTATCCGGGCTGAGCTCGATCAGCGCGATGAAAAACTCGGCTATAAAATCAGAGAAGCACAAATGAAAAAAATACCGTATATTGCGGTTGTGGGGGATCAAGAGTGCCGCCATCAATCTGTACATGTACGGCAATACGGGCGGGAAGACACATTTGAAGAGAATGTGAGTGATTTTATTTCCCGGATCATAAGAGAGGCAAAACAAAAAATAGAGATTTAATAAAAACAACATTGACATATCGTAAAATCACGATATAATAAAGCGTATGAAACCTATTGATGTTTTTAAAGCGTTGTCTAATGAGTCACGGCTTGAGATTTTACAATGGCTGAAAGAGCCGGACCGTCACTTCGCACCGCATGATGGCATTGATATGAATGAGATCGGAGTGTGTGTCAGCCAGATCACCGATAAGCTTCAGATGACACAGTCAACGGCGTCTCAATATCTTTCCATCCTTCAGCGGGCGGGCCTTATCCAAACAAAACGGATTGGCAAATACACCTATTATAAAAGAGATGAAGACGCGATAAAGGCGATGGCCGATTATTTTCAGCGCGAAATGTAGGGCTGAATCCTTTAGAAGAGGGATTCAGTTTCTTTTTCCGACTACACATCGACATATTGCGATTTGTTTCTGTTTGTTCAACTCTTTATATCGATATATCACAATATATCTTTATATAAATCATCAATGAAGGAGTGTGTCAGGTGCAAAATACCTGGAAGATTTACATTTTGGCAATTATCAGTTTTTTAGTGGGGACGTCTGAATATGTGATATCAGGGATGCTTGATAAAATTGCAGGTTCCTTGGGAGTTACTGTGGCAGCGGCAGGGCAGCTGATTACGATTTTTTCGCTTGTTTATGCAATCGGAACGCCTGTCATGATGGCCCTTACAGCAAAACTGGACAGAAGGAAGCTCATGATCTATGCTCTGGGGCTGTTTGTTATCGGGAATATCATTTCTTTCCTTGTGCAGGGATTCGGCTTATTTGCGGGAGCACGGGTGATTATGGCGCTTGGAGCAGGAACCGTGGTGGTCACCGCGCTTACGATCGCAGCAAAAATCGCTCCCCCGGGAAAACAGGCAAGTTCTCTCGCAACCGTCATTATGGGGTTTACGGCGGCGCTCATTATCGGTGTTCCGATGGGAAGAACTGTGTCTGAAGCTTTCGGCTGGAAAGTGGTTTTCGCCGGAATTGCGGCAATCGGGATCATTGCCATGCTTATTATACGTTTCGCGTTGCCTGAGATAAAAGGAGATAAACCGGTGCCGCTCATTCAGCAATTTTCTCTTTTGAAGAAACGAAAGGTGGCTGTCGGGCTGGCCATTACGTTTTTTTGGCTCGGAGGCTATTCGGTTGCGTATACGTACCTTTCTCCGTATTTACTGAACGTCACTCATATCGGCAGCGGAATACTGAGTACATTGCTGCTTATTTTCGGTATTGCAAGTCTTGCCGGTTCTAAAGCAGGCGGTTTCAGCGCAGACAAATGGGGGGCGCGTATGACATTAACCGGCGGAATGGCGCTTCATGCTATCATGCTCATGTTATTGCCGTTTGTGACACATTCTGCTTTTGGAGCGGCGGCAGTGCTTATTTTTTGGTCCTTCGCCGCCTGGTCATCAGGACCTGCTCAGCAGTATCATTTGGCAACGATGGAGCCTGAATCATCGGGTGTATTACTTGGCCTCAACCAGTCTGTGATGCAGCTGGCTATGGCAGCCGGGGCGGGCATCGGGGGCATTGTTGTCACTCATCTGTCTCTTGCGTCAGTGACATGGATCGGATCAGCGGGTGTTGTCATCGCGATGTGCGGCGTGCTTTCGCTTGCGTCATTAACGTCTGAAAAAACCTCAACTGAATACAGTGCAGAATAAACAAAAGCCTCATTTCTCAGCTTGAGAAACGAGGCTTTTTGTCTAGTTATTTTTTCAAGTTTACGCCGATTGCGGCTCCGTTTCGGCTTGAGTCGGCAACTCCGGTGAAGGTGCCGTTTTCACGGTCGATCAGGATGCTTTGCACATTCCCGATATCAACCGGGCTGCTGCCGAATTTATGCCCCATTTCGTTCAGTTTTGTGCGGGCTTCTTCCGGCACTCCTTTTTCATATCGATAGGATGTCATGCTGTTTGTGTAAATTCTCGGCTCTTCGACCGCCGCTTTCAGATCCATGCCATACTCAACTTTGTTCAGGATCGTTTGCAGGACGGAAGAAATAATCGTTGCTCCGCCGGGGGAGCCGACAGTCAGGACGGGTTCGTTATTTTTGAATAAAATAGTCGGAGTCATGCTGCTGAGCGGACGTTTATTCGGCTGCACTTCATTTGCGCCGCCAGGCACCGCATCGAAGTCTGTTAACTCATTATTCAACACAACGCCGTATCCGGGAACCATAATGCCGGAACCGAACAGCTGTTCAATTGTTGTCGTATAAGATACGACATTGCCGAAGCGATCAGTTACCGTGAAGTGAGTCGTTTGGCCTTCTTGTTTGTCAGTCGGCTGCTCCACTTGTTTATAGTTTGCAGAACCTTCCTGATAGGCCCAAGGATCGCCGGCTTTCGGTTTTTTATTGACTTTATCAATATCTATCAGCTGTCTGCGGGCATTGATATAATCTGGATTCAAGAGACCTTTGAGAGGGACGTTGACGAATTCTGGGTCCCCGGCAAATGCGGCGCGGTCAGCATAAGCCAAATGCATCGTTTCTGCGAGAAGCTGATATTTTTGCCAAGAACGGATATCATATTGAGAAAGCTTAAAATCATCCAAGAGGTTCAGCATTTGCAACAGGAAAACACCGCCCGAGCTTGGAGGAGGAGCAGTTGCGATATGATAGCCCTGGTAATCTCCCCAGATCGGTTCGTCAATTGTCACATTGAAGTTTTTAATGTCTTTTTCTGTCATTGAGCCGCCGAATTCCTGCACTGTTTCCGCAAGCTTTTTGGAGAATGCACCGTCATAGAATGCTTTTGTGCCTTTGTACTTAATAGCTGTAAATGTTTTGGCTAAGTCTTTTTGGATGAGTGTGTCTCCTTCTTTCAGAGGTTCTCCGTCCGGAAGAAACACGTCTTTTGCAGCAGTGTGTGATAATTTGTCTTTATAATCTGAGATGGCATCAGCTAAAACCGAATCAATCGGAAAGCCTTTTGAGGCAAGTTTAATGGAAGGGGTGATGAGTTGTTTCATGGAGCGTGTGCCCCATTTGTCGAGCGCTTTTTCAAGTCCTTTTAATGTTCCCGGAACACCGACTGCAGTCCCTTTCGTAACGCGTTCGGAGAAAGGAATGGCTTTGCCGTTTTCGTCAAGGAACATATCCGGCGTTGCGCCTGCCGGTGCGCGTTCCCGGCTGTCGATAATGGTGGTGTCTTTCGTCTTCGCATCATAAACCATCATAAATCCGCCGCCGCCGATTCCCGACATCATAGGTTCAGTTACGTTTAATGCGAATTGAATGGCAACCGCGGCGTCAACTGCATTGCCGCCTTTTTTCAGCACGTCGGCACCGATTTGTGAAGCGAGAGGATGGGCGGTGGCAACCATGCCGTCTTTGCCGACATCTACCTGTTTGTAGTCGTCATAGGAAAACGGGTGTTTCTTAGCCTGAGCGTGATAAGGGATGCTTCCGGCCGCGAGCAAAGTACTGAGCAGAACGATAAAACAGAGATTCATAAACTTTTTCTTTTTCATAGTCTGCCTCCTTTGTTTTCCGCTTACAATTATAGAGTAAGTAAAATGTGCTGTTTTCACAAGTGACAAACGGAATAGTCCGGTGTGCAAAAAGTTGGGGTTTCTGTGTGAATGTAATCAGTCGCAAATAGGCTAAATGGGAAACCGGACTGAAAAAGCTGTGAAACAAGCATAAAGACAAAAAATAAGCTACAATAAACAAAACAGAATTCACTCACATGACATATGAAAGGAACGTGAGCCATGTATTTAACGATCAAAGAGACAGCTGAGTTTACCAGTCTTCCTGAAGAATATGTGCACAATCTTGTTTTGACGAATAAAATAAGGGCCGTCCATGACGGACAGCAATATTTAATCAACAAGGAACAATTTCAAACCCATCTCGAACAGCTGGAAAAATATAAGGAAATGATTCAAGAGTTTTTAAATGAGCCGCTTCCTGAAGACATTGATGTAAAAGATGAAGACTAGGACACAATTTCATATTGTGTCTTTTTTTTGCATTTTTTCGGTTGCTCACAAAAAAACGGATGCTCAGATTTCATTTTAAGGCTGTTGTTTTCATTTTTTAATACCTAAAGTATCGATTTGTTTAAAAGCTTGTCATCGGTCTGAAAATGATGTTTTTGAGTAATTTGTTGAAACTGTGTATCTGATTCACCTTATGTAACACTATGTATATTATGTTACATAAGACCCTTTACCCTTTATCATTCAACGGGTTTCGGCTATAATAGTAACATAACTCTCAATATGTTACTTTACCAATTATAAGGGGTTTTTTAATGCATATCGTACAGCCGATCCGAAGTTTGGAGAAGATCCAGGAAGTCAAACAGTATTTAATGAAGAAAAGTGATCGTGATTATTTTTTATTTATTTTCGGCATGAACAGCGCACTGCGGATTTCTGATGTTCTGCCGCTTCGCGTGAGGGATGTCAGGAACAAAGATCATGTGTGGGCAACCGAAAGCAAAACGAGAAAGAAAAGAAAAATTCTGATACTGGAGTCTTTAAAGGCCGACATATACGCTTATACAAAAGACATGAAAGAGGATGACTATTTGTTTAAATCGAAACGTACGAATAAGCCCATATCCCGGATTCAGGCATACAGAATATTAAAGGAAGCGGCTGCCGCTTGCGGGTTGGAGGAAATCGGGACGCATACGCTTAGAAAGACGTTCGGGTATCATTTTTATCAGAGGACAAAAGACATTGCTGAACTGCAGAGGATTTTGAATCATTCTTCTCCGTCTATTACAATGCGTTATATCGGAATAGATGAAGATACGACGAGAGCCGCCTATAAAGTGTTCGGAGGGCTGTAGACTTGAAAAAAACGGCCGCCAGCGTTACTATAATAGAAGCAGGCTCTAGTAGCACAGCGGATAGTGCAGCAGTTTCCTAAACTGCAGGTCGGGAGTTCGAATCTCTCCTAGAGCGTTTTTTGTATGAGATAGGCGCAGCTTAATAATGTCGGTAAAACAAAACCCCCTTGTTATACAAGGGGGTTTTGAGTTGAATATTTTGTGAGAACCTGGTGGAAATGATGTGAAAAAAGCCCGCTGTAAGCAAGCGGGCTTTTTCTTATATGACAGCATCAAATTGATTGACTTTCCAAACGTTGTTTTCTTTTACGAATGTTACATCGCGTTTTGCTGACGGAGAACCGTCAAGAGTCGGTACAGTGAAGCGGTATGTTTGAGCGCTTCCTTTTTTAGAAAGAAGAGTCATTTTTGCTTTTTTCCAATTCAGGAGGTTATCTCCGTCGCCGACAGGAACAGCCAATTTGCCGTCTTTTACAGTGAAGTGGTAATCTTTGAACCCTTTGTCAATCGCTTGCTTTGTAAAAGCGGGTGTCAGATATTTTACGGCTTTCGCTTTTGTTCCGAGGTCTTTGCACATAAATACATATTGCAGATTTTGATATTCAAACGGTTCAGATGTGCAATTTGTGTTTGATTTAAGAGCACCGCCGCTCATTGTGTTCCAGAAATGTTCTCTCGCTGACAGGGCCAGCTGAAGTGCTTGTTTTTGTGTAAGGTCATTAGGTGCATTTTTTGCGGTCGCCGCAGTGCCCAATGACAGAATCAATGTAATAGTAGTGAGGAATAATAGCCATTTTTTCATGATATAATCTCTCCTTCAATCAATCTCTTTCTCTTATGTTACAAATGTTACAATAATTACGGTAAGATTACAATACCTTTTCAGAAATATTTTCCGGACTTTTTATTTTTATGGTTTATTTCCATGTAAGACGTGAGAAAAAGATAAAGAGTTTCATTGAACAAAAGGTTTTTACAAGCTGTCTGCTGAATAATAAAATGGAAGAAAATCAAAAAAGGAGTCCTACATATGGAAGTACAAGATCATTTAGAAACAGCGGAAGGCCGCGGCCAGTCTGTCTGGCGATCGATGTCACTGTTTTTAGTGCCGCTGCTTTTAAGCAATGTATTGCAATCTGTCGGCCAATTGGTCGGAATGGTATTTGTCGGAAGGTGGCTCGGAGTCGATGCGCTTGCCGCCGTATCGTCTTTTTTTCCGCTGTTTTTTCTGCTGATCTCCTTTACGATCGGAATCGGTTCGGGAAGTTCCATTCTGATCGGGCAGGCTTACGGCGCGAAAAACGAAGAGAGGATGAAGGCGATTGTCGGCACTACACTGACTTTTACCTTTATGATCGGTGTTGTTCTGGCAGTTGTCGGCAGTGTGTTTACGCTTGATATTCTGCGGCTGATGGGAACGCCGGAAAACGTAATAGATGTCAGTGTCCGATATGCGCGCATTTTGTTTTGCGCAATGCCGCTGATGTTTTTATATTTTGCGTATACGACATTTTTACGCGGAACGGGAGATTCAAAGACTCCGTTTTATACGTTAATCGTCAGTACAGTCATAAACATCGGGCTTTTGCCCTTATTGATTCTCGGGCTTTTCGGACTTCCGAAGTTCGGCATTTACGGTTCGGCGTATGCAACCGTAATTTCAAACATCGTGACATTTATCGTACTCATGGTTTATTTGCGGAAAAGGAAACATCCATTGGCATTTGACCGGACTGCGCTCCGTTCTCTTAAAATGGACAAAAAGCTGCTTGCGCTTTTACTCCGTCTCGGTATTCCGTCGAGCATCAATATGATTCTCGTTTCACTTTCTGAAATTGCGGTCATTTCATTTGTCAATCATTACGGATCAAACGCGACGGCTGCTTACGGGGTCGTCAACCAAGTGGCGAGTTATGTGCAGATGCCGGCGGTAAGCCTCGGTATCGCCGTTTCAATTTTTGCCGCCCAATCCATTGGCGCCAATCAATTCGGCCGGCTGAAGCAGGTCATCAAAGTCGGCATCGGCCTGAATTATTTGATCGGCGGGGTTTTGATTGTGCTGATTTATACCTTCTCCCGGCAGATACTGGCTTTGTTTTTAACAGATCAGGATACACTCCACATTGCCCGCAATCTGATTATGATTACCCTTTGGAGCTATCTGATTTTCGGTCACGCTCAGATTGTTTCAGCAACAATGCGGGCGAGCGGTACGGTGTTATGGCCGACGATTATCAGCATTTTTGCGATTTGGGGAATTGAAGTGCCTGTGGCCTTTATTCTTTCTCATTATACGAATCTCGGCATTCTAGGCATTTGGGTCGGTTATCCGGCGGCTTTTGTCGTCAGCCTGCTGCTGCAATACGGATATTACCGGTTTGTATGGAAGAAAAAACAGATTACCCGGCTGATTCAATAAGGTTTTACCGCACATCGCTCAGTTCATACGGGCGATGTTTTTTTAGAGAAGGAAAATGAGTTTAGAAAATGGAATTCCTATACATGCTAGAAAACAAGGAAAGGGCAGGTGCTTATGACGATTGAACATACGACTTATTTAGGGGTTTCAGCCATTAAAGCGGAGACTGATCAGGCTGAATGCATCATTGTGCCGGAGTGGGGATCAAATGTCATATCGCTTCGGGATAAAAGAACCGGTATGCGGCTTCTTAGAGAACCGGAAACTGCGGAGCAATTCCGCGCAAAACCGATGCTGTACGGCATTCCCGTTTTATTCCCGCCGAACCGGATTACGGATGGGACGTTTCGTTTTGACGGCCGCGCGTATCAATTTGAGATAAACGAAGAGGATAAACATAATCATATTCACGGCTTTCTTCACAATCAGCATTGGAAAGCGGCGGCAGCGAAAGAAGAGGGGGATGGAATGAAAGTCGAAACAGAAATTGATCTTTCAAAGATTCCCCGTGTTCACAAACAATTTCCGCACGATGTCATTGTCCGGATGACCTATACATTAAAAGACAATGTGTTTACGCAGCGGGCGCTGATTATCAACAAGGGAACGGAGGCTTTTCCTTGGGGGCTCGGCTATCATTCAACTTTTGTTTTCAATGAAGAGCGATCCCGTCTATTTTTGACGGCTGACCGCATGTGGGAATTAAATGAACGTTTCGTGCCGACGGGCCGTTTATTGGATGTGCCTGATAAAGAAGCGTTCCGTCATGGGATGTCTTTGAAAAATAAACAGTTTGACGATGTTTTTCTTTCTTCCGGACGGAACGGCGGCAATAACGAAGCTGTTATTTATCATCCGGATGAGAAATTATCCGTTTTGTATCAGGCAGACACGTCTTTCAAGCATTGGGTGGTATATAACGGTGACGGAAAGCAGGGGTTTGTCAGTCTTGAGCCTTATACTTCCGTTACAGATGCATTTAATCTGAATCAGCCTGCATCACTGACAGGGCTTCAGATTCTGAAACCGGGCGAAGAAGCGGCTGCGTCATCCAGGATCACCATTTTGCATGACGAAGAATAGGAAAGAGGCGGGATAACATTGAAAACATATGTGAAACGCTTGAGCGCGGTGATTCTGCTTTTGATCATTGCCGCAGTTCCTTATATTGATGATGCGGCTAAGGCGGCTGAACAAAAAAATACTTTGCAAAAAGAGCTGGAACACATTCTGGATGAAGAACCTGCTTTAAAGGGAGCTTCAGCGGGCGTCAGTGTCCGGTCAGCAAAAACAGGGGAGGTGCTGTTCGGCAGCCGGGAAGATATGCGGCTTAGGCCTGCATCACTGATGAAGCTGCTGACGGCATCTGCGGCGCTTTCCGTTCTCGGAGAAGATTACACCTTTAAGACAGAAGTACGGGCAGACGGCGCCGTGAAAGGAAAACAGCTGCGCGGAAACCTTTATCTCAGGGGAAAAGGCGATCCGACCCTATTGGCTTCTGATTTTGAGAAGATGGCTAAACAGGTCAAAGCCAGAGGCATCCATGTCATTAAAGGAGATCTGGTCGGGGATGACTCGTGGTATGACGATACCAGGTATTCAGTTGATCTTCCGTGGAGCGATGAAGGCCAATATTATGGCGCGCAAGTATCAGCTCTTACCGCTTCCCCAAATGAGGATTATGATACCGGAACGGTGATTGCGGAAATCAGCCCGGCAAAACAGCCCGGTAAAAAGCCGCGCATTTCGATTTCTCCCCATACGGACGTCGTTCGTGTGAAAAATGAAGTGAAAACCGTCGCTTCTGATGAAAAGAAAGAATTGACGGTTGAACGGGAGCACGGTGGCAATGTGATTACGATAAAGGGAACTATACCTGCCGGCTCGGCACAGGCAAAAGAATGGGCGGCGGTGTGGGATCCGTCGTCCTATGCTTTAGATTTATGGAAACAAGCGCTTACTAAACAGGGTATAACTGTAAAAGGGAAAATCAGAACAGGGCGAATGCCGCACCGCACCCAGCTTGTCACATCACGGACATCCATGCCTCTTTCAGAATTATTGATCCCGTTTATGAAACTGAGCAACAACGGGCACGCCGAAATTCTGATCAAGGAAATGGGAAAAGTGAAAAAAGGAGAGGGAAGCTGGGAAAAGGGCTCGGACGTGATGAAATCGGAGCTCAAATCGTTCGGGCTGAATCCGGATGAATTGATTGCAAGAGACGGATCCGGCGTTTCTCATGTTAACGGCGTATCCGCCGGCCAAATCGGAGAGCTTTTGTATGCGGTTCAGAAAGAAAAGTGGTACCCGGCTTTCCTTCGTTCGCTCCCTGTCGCGGGCGCAAGTGACAGAATGACGGGAGGAACCCTCCGGAATCGGCTGAAGGGCACCCCGGCGGAGGGCAAAATCAAAGCGAAAACCGGGTCATTAACGTCTGTCAGTTCGATTGCCGGCTATGCAGACACAAAAACAGGAGATACGCTTATTTTTTCCGTGCTTCAAAACGGGCTGCTTGACGAAGATGACGGAAAAGACATTGAAGACAAAATCGCAGTCGTGCTGGCAAATCAATAAGAAGGGCCGAATCCTTAGAGGATTCGGCTTTTTTGATGTCTGTAAAACATTATATTGCGATTATGAATCAATCTTTTCAAAAAGTAATACGGCAATATACTTCCTTTTTTTACATGGCACTGATTTTTCATTTTTAAACGTAAAACTTCTTTTCAGAAGGCAAAACCTTTTTAAAAGTGCAATTAATTATACATTTTATTCCTTATTATAGTGTTTAAGAACCAGTTTACAGTGTGCATACATACCGTTTTACATGGTATAAAGATTATAGAAATGAATAAATGAAGTGAGGAATATATACTATATTCTAAAAAATGTTAGAGAAAATTTAATTTTTTATTGTGATTTCTAAAATATGTTTTAAAATAATGCTATATGGATGATTTAGTCATATGCTGTCGAATTTTAATTGTAATTATTTCACTTTCTTATCCTCTTAAATTGAAATGGAGGGATTCCATTGAAGAACACTGTTTATTCTTTAACTCACGCCCAAAGAAGAGTCTGGTTTACAGAGCTGCTCGAGCCGGGCACAAGTATCTGCAATCTCGCGGCGTGCGTCAAATTCAGGGGGAATATCGACTTTGACGTATTGCGCCGTGCTTTAGATTTCTCTATCTTGCAAAATGATTCGCTCAGGTTTCAACTGACGGAAGGGGACGGCTCAGAACCCCAGCTGTATCTGGCCGGGCATCGGCCGATTTCTTTAGAGACCGTTGATTTTACTCATATTGATCAATCAGAGCGGGAGGCATGGATTGACAAACAGACGCGTGTTCCGTTCAAGCTGTTTCATTCACCGCTGTATCAATTTACTCTGCTTGTCATGTCAGACGAAGAAGTTTGGCTTTATTCAAAATTTCACCATATTATTATGGACGGCATCTCGCTCAATCTGCTTGGCAATCAGCTCATTGAAATCTACCAAAAAATCATGCGAAGCGAGGATTTGGCCGAACACCAAAGCCCTTCCTATCTCAGCTACATGGAAAAAGAACAGCAATACTTACAGTCTTCCCGTTTTCAAAAAGACCGTTCATTTTGGACTGAAACATACCGAACCGTTCCGGAACACCTTTCACTGGCGGAACGAACCTCTCATCTTAGACAAAGCACTGCGGCTTCAAGAGATACAATCACTCTTTCCCACTCCTTAGAACAATCAATCCGGCGTTTTTGCAAAGATCATAATGTCAGCATCATCTCTCTGTTTATGGCTTCGTTATACATATGCATCAGCCGTCTGACGGCTAAAAAGGATATTGCCATCGGTACTTATTACGGAAACCGGGGCTCCAGGCTCGAAAAGGATATGCTCGGCATGTTCGTCAGCACACTGCCGATCAGAATGACGGCAGATCCTGATGCGGAGTTCCTGTCCTTTGTCCGCAGCGTAGGAAAAGAGCAGCTGTCTGTTATGCGGCACCAGAAATATCCTTACAATCTTTTTGTCAATGAATTAAGGCAGATTCATCACGACCTGCAAAATATCATCGGGATTTCGATGCAATACCAGCCTCTCGCGTGGCGTCAGGCAGAAGGTTTCGATTATGAAACGGCGATGTTTTTCAGCGGGCATACGGCAAATGAGCTGTCCATTTTAATTAAGGAGCGGACAGATACGGGATTGATTGAGCTGAATTTTGATTATCAATCCGCTTTATTTACTAAAACATCGATTAAACGAATTCAAACTCATTTGCTGACGATCGTTGAAAATGCCGTTAGAAATCCAAACCGGCTGATTCGGCATATTGATATGGCGGATGAAAAAGAAAAGAAACGGGTGTTAACTGCGTTTAACCGTACAGAAACGGCTGAACCGCCGGCCCCGACGCTTCACGGGCTGTTTACCCGCCGCGCCGAGCTTTCGCCGCATCGTCCGGCGCTCCGTTTTCCGGGCGGTATGCTGACGTACGCCGAGCTTGATCAGTACACGGACAGGCTCGCCGTTCGGCTCCGCCAAAAAGGCATCCGCAAAGAAAGCATGGTCGGCGTACTCGCTGAACGCTCGCCGGAGATGGTGGTTTCAGTGCTTGCCGTGTTAAAAGCGGGCGGCGCCTACGTGCCGCTTGACCCGGAGTATCCTGAGGACAGGCTGCGCTATATGCTCGATGACTGCGGCGCTTGTCTTCTGCTTGCACAGCCGGGATTATCCGTTTCCGGTTTTTCCGGAGAAACGCTAGAAGTGTCTCTTTCTTCTCTGACAGGCGAGACGGAGACAGGGGCTGTCTCTGAAGAAGCGGATGCTGATTCGCTCGCTTATATCATTTATACGTCCGGTTCGACGGGAACACCGAAGGGAGTAGCTGTTGAACACCGTCAGGCCGCCGCCTTTTTATCAGGGATGCAAGGGCAGTTTCCGTTAACGGAAGAGGATGTTATCGTGCTGAAATCATCCTTTTCATTCGACGCCTCTATCTGGCAATTGTTTTGGTGGACGATGTCAGGCGCCTCCGTGTATCTGCTTCCTGCCGGCTGGGAGAAAGATCCTGTGCGGATGATTGAAGCATTT
The DNA here is from genome assembly GCF_053613335.1 of Bacillus sp. LR--39. NCBI lineage: Bacteria > Bacillati > Bacillota > Bacilli > Caryophanales > Bacillaceae > Bacillus > Bacillus sp. LR--39. The sequence continues at coordinate 941,191 of NZ_JBSIOT010000001.1, forward strand.
GCCTCAGAAAAGGTGACGACCGCGCATTTTATTCCGGCAATGGTCAACAGCTTTTTAGACGCGCTGGAAACGGAGCCTGAGGAAACAAGAACACGCCTCGGCAGAACACTGACACGCGTGTTTGCCGGAGGCGAAGCTCTTTCACCGCTTACGGCTGCCCGGTTTGCCGATCTGTTGCCGGAGACGATGCTTATTCACGGCTATGGACCGACGGAAGCGACGGTTGATGCGGCGTTTTACGTCTGTGACCGAAAACGGGACAGCGGACGGACAAGGCTTCCGATCGGAAAACCCGTTCCGGGTGCCCGTCTGTATGTATTAGATAGCGGAGGAACCATCCAGCCTGCGGGCGTGGCAGGAGAGCTGTACATCGCTGGGACAGGGGTGGCCCGCGGCTATCTGAACCGACCTGAGCTGACGGAGGAGCGTTTTCTCGATGATCCGTTTTATCCGGGAGAACGCATGTATCAGACAGGCGATATCGCACGCTGGACAGAAGACGGCCTTGTCGAATGGCTCGGCCGTTCAGACGGACAGGTGAAAGTCCGCGGCTACCGGATTGAACCGGGGGAAATCGAAGCGGCGATCCGGCGCATCGACGGCATTCGTGAGGCGGCGGTCACCGCCCGGACCGAACACGGCGAAACCGCGCTTTACGCCTATATCGAAGGACGGGAAAGCGATGACGTGCGGGCGGAGCTTGCGACACGCCTTCCGGCTTACATGATGCCGGCTCAGTTTATAGAGATGACCGAGTGGCCGGTCACGCCGAGCGGAAAGCTTGACCGCCGCGCGCTGCCGGCTCCCGGCGGAGCGGCAGACAGACGGGCGTACACCGCCCCGCGGAACGTCACGGAAATGAAGCTTTGCGGTCTTTGGGAAGAGGTGCTGAAAAACGGCCCCGTCGGCATCCGAGATCACTTTTTTGAGCGGGGCGGCCATTCGTTAAAAGCGACGGCTCTCGTCTCCCGCATTGCCAAAGAGTTCGGTGTTCAGGTGCCGTTACAAGACATCTTCGCCCGGCCGACGGTGGAAGAACTCGCTTCGGTTATTCAGGACTTGGAAGAGAGCCCGTATGAAGCAATTCAGCCTGCGCAAAAACAGGACACCTACCCGGTGTCTTCGGCGCAGAAACGGATGTATGTGCTCCAACAGCTTGAAGACGGCGGTGTCGGCTACAATATGCCGGCTGTGCTGGAACTGACGGGCCCGCTTGACCGCGGCCGGCTGGAGGAGACGTTCCGGCAGCTTGTGGAGCGGCACGAGTCGCTCAGAACGTCCTTTGAAACGGGGCCTGACGGCGAACCGGTGCAGCGCATCCATGACAGCGTACCGTTTCAGCTCGATGAGGCCGAGTCAGCTGACGCATTCGTCCGGCCGTTTTGTCTGGAGGAAGCGCCGCTCTTCCGTGCGGCCCTCGTGAAAGAATCCGACGAACACCATCTTTTATTAACGGATATGCATCATATTATTTCTGACGGTGTGTCCGTCAACACCTTGATAAAAGAATTCGGCGAGCTGTACGCAGGCCGTTCGCTTGCGCCGATGCGCCTTCAATATAAAGACTATGCCGTCTGGCAGCGGTCGTTTCAGGAGAAAGAAGGGTACCAGAAACAGGAAGCGTATTGGCTGAAGCGGCTAGAAGGAGAGCTCCCGGTGCTTGAGCTCCCGGCTGACAAGCCCCGTCCGGCTGTCAGAAGCTTTGCGGGCGGCAGCGTATCGTGCACGCTTGACGCTGAAACGGCATCCGGCCTTCACCGCATCGCCCGGGATCACGGCTCCACTTTGTATATGGTGCTTCTCGCCGCGTACAATACGTTACTCGCGAGATTGAGCGGGCAGGAAGACATCATCGTCGGCTCGCCGATTGCCGGGCGTCCGCACAAAGACCTTGAACCGATTCTCGGCATGTTCGTCAACACGCTGGCCATCAGAACGGAGCCGAAAGGAGACAAACGGTTTACCGATTACTTGGCGGAAGTCCGCCAGGCGGCGCTTGAGGCGTATGAGCATCAGGACTATCCGTTTGAGGAGCTTGTGGAACGGCTCGGCGTGCAGCGGGACATGAGCCGCAATCCGCTGTTTGATGCGATGTTTATTCTTCAGAATATGGAGCGAGAGGAGATAAATCTGGCCGGTCTGAAGGCGTCACGATCAGAGCATACCGAACATGATGTATCAAGTTTTGACCTGACCTTATCAGCGGCTGAATCCGATGGAAACATCCGCTTTGAAATGGAATTCAGCACCGAGCTTTTTAAGAAAGAAACGATTGAACGCTGGATGGGCCACTTACTGAATCTCTTGCGCCATGTTGCCGCCGAACCGGAAGTCACACTATCGAAAACTGACATTTTGAATGAAGAAGAAAAACAAAAGTTACTGATTGAGTTTAATAACACACAAACCGAATTCATGGAAAAACACAAACTGTTTCACCAGTTGTTTGAAGAGAAAGCAGAAGAAACGCCTCATCAGACCGCTGTTATTGAAGGAACACAACAGATCAGCTATTCGCAGCTTAACGAGCGGGCAAATCGGCTTGCGCGAACATTACACAAAAATGGATTCGGTCCGGGAAAAAGAGCAGCTATATTGGCAAACCGTTCGATTGAAGCGATCGTCAGCGTTCTTGCCGTCATGAAATCGGGAGGGGCGTATATACCGGTTGACTCCCATTATCCCGAAGAACGGATTCGCTATTTATTAAAAGACAGCGCGGCATCCGTCTTGATGGTGCAGTCAGAATACAAAGAACTTGCTTCACAGCTGACGGATCACAATTTATTTCTCATTCAGCTCGATCATGAAGATCAATACGATATTTGTGCAAAGAATATTCAGCCGGCAGCGTCTCCGGATGATACTGCATATATCATATATACTTCGGGAACAACGGGAACGCCGAAGGGAGTCGAAGTCAGAAATCTCAGCTTTACGCATGCAGCACTTGCATGGCGGAAAATTTATGAGCTTGATCGTAAACCAGTCCGAGTGCTGCAGATGGCGAGTTTCTCATTTGATGTATTTTCAGGGGATCTTGCACGCGCCCTGCTAAACGGAGGAACGCTTGTCATTTGTCCGGATGACGTCCGGCTTGAGCCACAACAGCTTTATCAGCTCATTGATCAGCACCGTATCACGTTTATGGAGTCGACACCCGCGCTGATTGTTCCGTTTATGGAATATATATATCGCCGGAAGCTCGCGCTGCAAAGTGTAAAAATACTTGTACTGGGTTCAGATATGATCAAGTCGCAGGATTTTTATACGCTTCAAGAACGCTTCGGAAAAGAAATGCGGATCATTAACAGCTACGGTGTAACAGAAGCGACAATTGATTCTTCGTATTATGAAGCTAAAATGAGCGAAGAGCCGCGGGAAGATGATGTGCCGATCGGTGTTCCGCTTCCGAATGTGCAAATGTACGTCTTAAACAAAGACAAACAGGTCCAGCCGATCGGTGTTTTCGGAGAGCTGTATATCGGGGGCGCCGGCGTCGCCAAAGGATATTGGGGACAGCCTGAGCTGACAAAGGGCGCATTCAGTGACCCGTTACAAACGGGAGAAACGCTTTACAGAACTGGAGATCAGGCTTGCTGGCTTCCGGATGGAACTCTTCGTTTTAAAGGGCGGATCGATAAGCAGGTGAAGATCAGAGGATACAGAATTGAGACGGGAGAAATAGAAAGTGTGCTTTTGAAACACGATCAAGTCAAAGAAGCGGCTGTTACCGTGATGAAAGATGCTGAAGGACAAGCCCGATTAGCGGCATACATCGTTCCTAAAGAGGCCGATATCTCATCACTTCGCCAGTCTCTTATGCAGGAGCTCCCGGCTTATATGATGCCGTCTCATATTATCGGCTTAGACAGCATGCCCCTGACACTGAACGGCAAACTTGATAAATCGGCACTGCCGGCAGAAGAGATACATTCATCACAGGCATTTGTCGCGCCCGGCGATGAAAAACAGGAGATGTTATGCCGGATTTGGGAAGATGTGCTTCATGTTCAGAAAGCGGGAATTCATCACTCTTTCTTTGAGCTTGGGGGAGATTCCATTAAGGCGCTTCAAGTGTCAGCCCGACTCGCCGGAGAAGGCTGGAACATGTCGATCCGCGATTTGTTTCAATTCCCAACGATTGCAGAACTCGCAAAGCACCTCACGCCGGCTGTTGCAACGGCTGATCAGGGGCCGATAGAAGGAAGCGCTCCGCTGACACCGATCCAGCAGAGATTTTTTGAGGAGCCGGGTGCGTTTGAGCTTCATTATAACCAAGCGGTCATGCTGTGCAGTGAAGACAGCCTCGAAATAGATGCGCTGTATCAGGCGGTTTGCGCGCTGACAGAACATCATGATGCGCTGCGAATGACCTTCACTGAAAATGAGCATGGGGAAACGGTTCAATATAATCGCGGAATCACAAAGCAGTATGAAGAAATCTTTACGCTTAACGTCATAGATATTTCAGAAGAAACGCAGCCCGAAAAACGGATAGCCGCTGAGGAAAAAGAAATACAGCAGGCTATGCGTCTTGATCAGGGGCCTCTGCTTCATCTCGGAGTGTTCAGGCAGAAGGAAGCCGACCATCTGCTTATAACGATTCATCACCTTATCGTGGACGGCGTGTCATGGAGGATATTGCTTGAAGATCTGCAGACAGCTTATCAGCAGGCATTGGACGGCAAACAAATCGAACTGCCGCCGAAAAGCGATTCTTATATAAAGTATGCCGAAGAACTTTTTGACATTTCCAAAAGCAAAGCATTGCTGGAGGAAGCCGCATACTGGGACAGCGTGATGTCTAGTGAAACAGCGCCGCTGCCGAAAATAACTGATGAAAACGCCGGACGATTGCAGGAAAACGCGTGCACTGCATCGTGGATATTAAGCAGCGAAGTCACGAAACAGCTGCTGTTGGAAACACAGCAGGCATACGGAACGGATGTTCATGAATTGCTTTTAACGGCGCTTGGAATGGCGCTTCATGAGTGGACGGGTTCTGAACAGATGCTTATCAGCACTGAGGGGCACGGTCGCCAGGGGCATATACCTGACATTGATATGTCAAGAACGGCAGGCTGGTTTACATCTGTTTACCCGGTGCTTTTGGATATGAGAGTGCCGGACGGCTCAGGCGAAACAACCGCGCACCGCATAAAGACGGTAAAAGACATGATGCGACGGGTTCCTCACCACGGAACCGGCTACGGGCTGCTGAGATATTCGCGAAACATTCTTTATAAAGACCCAGAAATAAGCTTTAACTATCTCGGTGCGTTTGACGGTCTTGAAGGAACGCTGAAGATGTCACCGTTCAAGCCGCAGCATGATATAGCGGCCGGGCGCATCCGCGAGTTTGATCTGGATATTAACGCGATGGTGGCGGCCGGGCAACTGGAGGTAAAAGCCGTTTATACCGATGTATTTGCACCGGGGGCAATCGAGTTCTTCATGAATCGTTTCCATACTCACCTCGAGGACATCATCGCCCACTGTTCCGGCAAAAAAGAGCGGGAAAAAACATTAACGGATTACAGCCATACAGAATTGACCGCTCAAGCACTATCGAGCATTGAAGATCTCGTAAAAGGACTTTAATTTCATAAAAAGGTGTGTGGCATTCGTGACACAAGCGACAGAAATTCAAGATATTTACCCTTTATCATATATGCAGGAAGGCATGCTGTTTCATTCGCTTCTGGATTCCGGATCAAACGCATATGTCGAGCAGATTTCGTTTACAGTCAGCGGGGATTTATGCATTGATACATTCCAAAAAAGTCTGGATATGCTTGTCAGCCGCTATGATATTTTCAGAACGATTTTCATAAAAGAAGTGCCTGACCTTGAAGGTCCGCAGCAGGTTGTCCTTTCACGCCGTGACACAGCCGTACAGACTGAGAACATTTCAGACTATTCGGAAGAACGGCAGCAAAGCATCATTGAGGAATTCAAGGAAACCGACCGGCATAAGGGGTTTGATCTGCAAAAAGGCCCCTTAATGCGCCTGACTCTTTTTCAAACGGGAGAAAACCGCCATACGTGCGTTTGGACTCACCATCACATTATGATGGACGGCTGGAGCTTGGGCATTGTGCTGAAAGATTTCTTCAGCATGTATTATGCGATCCGGAACGGGCGGCCTGTAAACCTCGGCAGTCCGGCTCCGTACAGCTCTTATATCAAATGGCTCCGAAGCCGGAATAAAGAAGAAACGTCAGCGTTCTGGTCGCGCTGCTTGGAAGATTACGGAGAAGTCGTTTCCGTTCCGCAAACGAAGCATAAGCCGGCGCAAAACGGTTATGCATCTGAGCATTTTCAATTTTCCCTTGAGCCTGAAACCGTACAAAAACTGACAGACATTGCCCGAAGCACCGGGGTCACGCTGAATACTTTATTTACGGGCATTTGGGGGTTGCTTCTCCATCGTTACAACGGCACTGAAGATGCGGTCTTCGGTTCGGTTGTTTCCGGCAGGCCGTCTGCTATCAGCGGCATTGAATCCATGGCTGGACTGTTTATCAATACCGTGCCGGTAAGGGTGCGCGCGGCTGGGGATATGACTTTTTCTTCTCTTCTCAAAAAGGTGCAAAAAGAGTCACTCGCTGCGGAAGAGCACAGCTATTATCCGCTTTATGACATTCAAAACGAGAGCGGTCTGCAAAAAGATCTCTTGAACCATATCCTGGTTTTTGAGAATTATCCGGTTCAGATGCAGGCTGCGGTAAACGGCTGGCAGCAAACGGAAAGCAGTGCGCTCTCACTTGAAAACTTTTCGATGGCGGAGGAAACCAATTACGATCTTAACGTCGTCATCGTTCCGGGAGAAGAGTTTTATGTAAAATTCAGCTACAATGCGGGCATCTACGATCGGGAAGAGATGAAACGGATCAAAGGGCATATTCTGGAGGTCATCTCCTGTGTAACGGAAGATCCGGACAGGCTTTTATCAAGCATCAGTCTCGTGCCTCCGGAGGAAGAAGCCTTGATTCATTCGTTTAACGAAACGAACCGTCCGTACCCTGAGACAACCGTTCATGGGCTGTTTGAAGAACAGGCGGCAAAAACGCCTGACCAAGAGGCGTTGAGATATAACGGGGTATGCTGGAGCTACAAGAAATTAAATCAGCGGGCGAATCAGATTGCGCATGCGTTAAGGGAAAAAGGCGCACGCCCCGACCAGATCACCGCTGTTATGCTGCGCCGATCAATGAGTACGGTTGCCGCTCTGCTCGGAATTTGGAAGTCGGGCAGCGCCTATATGCCGATTGATGCGGAATTTCCGCCTGAACGGATTTCATTTTTACTGAGAGACAGTGAAGCCTCACTGCTCGTGACTGAAAAAGACCTGCTCCCCCTCATCCCGCCGCATTTTAAAGGCAGCGTCGTCATCATGGAGGAAACGGTTTCCCAGCAGACCGCACCGCTTCCGCCGGTCTCTGACAGCGGAAATTGGGCGTATGTCATTTACACCTCCGGAACGACAGGCCGGCCGAAAGGGGTGCTTGTACAACACAAAGCGATCAGCAATACATTGCAATGGCGGCGTGAAGAATACGGGATGACAGAAGGGGACATAGCGCTTCATCTTTTTTCATACGTATTTGACGGGTCATTAACGAGTCTTTTCACTCCGCTTCTGTCGGGCGCCTGTGTATTGTTAACTGATGAAGATGATGCGAAAGACGTCCTTTCAATAAAACAGAAAATCACCCGCCACGGAGTGAGCCATCTTCTGATCGTTCCGTCTCTGTATCGCGTTCTGCTTGATTCGCTGACGAAAAAGGATGCGCAGACGCTTCGGGCGGTGACATTTGCCGGGGAAGCGGCCACCCCTGATATCGTGGAAGCGAGCCGCAACATATGCCCGAATGCCGAGCTGCTGAATGAATACGGCCCGACGGAAAACAGTGTGGCCACGACGATTCTGCGCAACCTGCAAAAAAGCAGCCGGATTACGATCGGGCGCCCGATTGCCAACACTTCTGTCTATATGATGCACGGAGATCGGCTGCAGCCGGTCGGAGCCGTCGGTGAACTGTGTATTTCCGGAAAAGGTCTGGCGGACGGATATTTTCAGCAAAAAGAGCTGACGGACAAAGTCTTTACCCCTCATCCGTTTCGTGAAGGTGAACGGCTGTACAGAACGGGAGATGCAGCCCGATTTTTACCGGATGGAACGATTGAATATATGGGACGCTTTGACGATCAGGTCAAGGTAAGAGGTTACAGAATTGAATTAGGAGAAATCGAAACGGCACTCAGAAGTCTGTCCGGGGTAAAAGAGGCGGCAGTCACCGTGCGCAAAACGGCGGACGGGGAACAGGAGCTTGCAGCTTATGTCGTACTGCAAAACGCGGGTGTGACATTTGACCCTCATGCCGAATTGGCCGGGAGATTACCTGCTTATATGATACCGGGAAGCTTTACGAAATTGACGGAAATGCCGCTGTCTGTGAGCGGAAAACTTGATCGGGCCGCACTTCCTGAGCCGAAAGAAGCTGAGAGAACCGGTGATTATCAAGCTCCGCGCACAATGCTTGAGACCGAGCTGCTGTCTATTTGGCAAGAAGTGCTGAAACGGGAACATATCAGTATGAGAGATGATTTCTTCCAAATCGGCGGACAGTCGCTGAAAGCCGCGTCGCTTGTTTCAAACATACATAAACGGCTCCAAATTGAACTTGCCGTCCGCCATGTTTTTGAACATCCGACCATCGAGAGCATGGCCCGCTTCCTTGAACAGAGGAAAAGAGGAGAATATGCAGAAATCACGCCTGCTGTGGCAAAGGACTTGTACCCGCTATCTTTTGCGCAAAAAAGGCTCTATGCCCTTCATCAGCTTGCAGCGGACAGTACAGGCTATCATATGCCCGCTTGTCTGGAACTGAGCGGCAGACTCAACCGGGATCGGCTGCACGAAGCCTTTTCAGCGCTGTTACAAAGGCATGAAGCGTTACGCACTTCATTTGTTTTACGAAACGGGGAGCCGATGCAGCACATACATTCACATGTCGATCTTGACCTCACAGAGATTCACATGCCATCCGGGAACCTTCTTCAAGAGGTGATGGAAACTTTCGTCAAACCGTTTGATGTGGAAAAAGCGCCGCTTTTGAGAGTGACTTTAGCCAAAGTCACTGAAGAACGTCATTTTCTGCTGCTTGATATGCATCATCTTATCGCAGACGGTGTGTCAATGAGCGTTCTGATTCAAGAATTGACGGATTTATACAGAGGAAAGGAGTTGCAGCCGTTAAAACTCCAGTACAAAGATTTTTCCGTCTGGCAGCATGAGCGGTTTGCCGCTGAAGAATTCAAAAGACATGAGCGTTATTGGCTGGAGACGATCGGGGAAAACATTCCCGTACTTGATCTGCCGCTCGATAAAAAGCGCCCGCAGCTTCCTGATTTCAGCGGGTCCGTTGTTCGAACGCGCCTTCAAAAGGAATCGGCGGAGAATTTGCGCCGGCTCATGGATGAGACAGGTTCGACGCTGTATATGATTCTTTTGGCAAGCTACTCCTTGTTCCTTTCTAAATTGAGCGGGCAGGAAGACATTGTCGTCGGTTCACCTGCGGCCGGCAGAAGCCGCGCTGAGCTTGACGGGGTCATCGGCATGTTTGTAAATACCGTGGCAATGAGAAGCAGGCCGAAAGGGGATAAGACATTCCGCGCTTATTTAGAAGAGGTGAAAATGCTCGCCCTCGGCGCGGCCGAACATCAGGACTTCCCGTTTGAAGAACTTGCCCAAAAGCTTGATACACACCGGGAAGTCAATCGCAATCCGCTGTTTGATGCCATGCTCGTTTTGCAAAACAGTGATGATTTCGAAGTGAACCTTCCGGGCTTATCCGTTTCTTCACATGCAGTGAAGCATGACATTTCAAAATTCGACTTGACGCTTCATGCCGAGGAACGGCCGGATGGCTCACTGGATTTTCATTTTGAATACAGTACCGCCTTGTTTGAAAAGGATACGATCGAACGGTGGGCCGGTCATTTTAAAGAGCTTTTAGGACAAATCGCATCGGATGATGAGCGGAAGCTGTCTGACATTCATTTGCTGGACACAAACGAGCGGCAGATGCTTCTTCAAGCGGGAAATCAAACGGCGGAGTATCCGAGGCATGAAACGATCGTCAGTTTATTTGAAGCACAGGCGGAAAAAATGCCGGATCAAATTGCAGCCGTCATGTCTGATGAGCGTCTCACCTACCGCGAGCTCAATGAAAAGGCGGATCGAATCGCCGATATGCTGTCGGAAAATGGCATCCGCTCCGGACAGATTGTCGGAATTATGACCGATCGATCTCCGGATATGCTGATTGGGATTCTCGGTATTTTAAAAGCGGGAGGAGCTTATCTGCCGATCGATCCTGACTATCCTGACGAGCGGATTTCATTTATGCTGACTGACAGCGGCGCGCGTGTTCTGTTGACGCAATCGGGTCTTGGGATATCCGGAATGGACGGGCTGCCGGTTTTATACATCGATAAGCCTGAATCCGTTTCAGCAGACAGAACGAAAGAAATGATAACGCCTGAACAGCCGGCTTACGTGATTTACACATCGGGCACAACAGGAAAACCGAAAGGCGTTATGACGGAACACCGCAATGTCATCAGCCTTATCACACATAAAGGACTGCCGTTTGATTTCGGCTCTGGAGACGTCTGGACGCTGTTCCACTCCTATTGCTTTGATTTTTCTGTATGGGAAATATTCGGCGCGCTCTTATACGGCGGAAAGGTAGTTATCGTGCCGAAAGAAACTGCCCGTGATCCGCATTTGTACCGGCAGCTGCTGCAAAGTGAAGGCGTAACGGTGCTGAACCAAACGCCGACGGCTTTTTCAGGACTCATTCATGAAGAGGCCGGGCATACGGACAGGCTACAGCTTCGATATGTCATTTTCGGCGGAGAGGCGCTTCAGCCCGGCATGCTGAAAAGCTGGAAAGAAAAGTACCCGGAGACGGAGCTTGTTAATATGTACGGCATTACGGAAACCACGGTTCACGTCACATGCAAAAAACTGAATATGGATGATATTGAGAGAAACAAAAGCAATATCGGCAGACCGCTGGGAACCCTTCATGCTTTTGTCATGGACGCCTATATGAATCTGCAGCCGATCGGAATTCCCGGTGAGCTTTATATCGGCGGGGAAGGCGTCGCGAGGGGGTATGTAAACAGGGATGATTTAACCGCCTCCCGTTTCATCACGAATCCGCACGGCATGCGGCTCTACCGGACGGGCGATATCGCCAAAAGGCTCTCAAATGGCGAGCTGGAATATGTCGGGCGTAAAGATGCGCAAGTAAAAGTCAGAGGCCACAGAATTGAGCTGGGAGAAATTAAATCAGCGCTGCAAGAGCTTTCCTCCGTGAAAGAGGCCGCCGTGATCACACGTGCTGATCAGCATGGTCAGCACTCCATTTACGCATACGCGGTCTTACACGGAAACGAAAAGATAAAAGAAGCAGAGATTCAGGCCTCTCTCAGAGCTTTTCTGCCGGAATATATGATTCCCGCCCGCTTGATAGAGCTTGATGAACTGCCTTTGACGGCGAATGGGAAGCTGGACGAGAAGGCGCTCCCGCAGCCTGAATTAAATGATAGCCTTGGAGATGATATCAGCCTGAGAAATGAAACTGAAGAAATGATGGCTGACATCTGGGAAGAACTCTTAGGTGTTGAAGGACTCGGCCCCAATGCTCATTTCTTCCATCTCGGCGGGGATTCGATTAAAGCGCTGCAAGTATGTGCGAGGCTGAAACAGCAGGGCTATGAAACGACCGTCCGCGAGCTGTTCGAGCATCAGACACTGGGAGAAGTATCGATGCGGCTCCGGAAAGTCCGCCGCGTGATTGATCAGGCTCCCGTCACGGGAGACGTGCCGCTGACGCCGATCCAGCATTGGTTCTTGTCGCAATCATTGCCGCATGATCATTTTAATCAGTCGGTTATGCTCCGCAGTGCGGACAGAATCAATGAATCTGCTATGAGAAAAGCGCTGGCACAGCTCGCGGTTCATCATGACGCATTACGGATGGTATGCGGCACGCAAAACGGATCGGTGATTCAATATAACAGAGCGGAAAACCTTTCTGAAGAAGAACTCTTTATGTTTGAAACGCATGACGTGAGAGGGAAAGGGTCATTACAAGAGGAGCACGCCGCAATTGAACAGGCGGCCGCCCTTATTCAAACTTCCATTCGGCTGGAGACGGGTCCGCTCGTAGCTGTCGGATTATTTCACGCTAATGATGGCGATCATCTGCTGCTTTCCATTCATCACCTTGTCATTGACGGGGTGTCATGGCGGATTTTATTTGAAGATCTCACCGCATGCTACAGGCAGGCGCTCGAAGGAAAAGAAACCGCGCTTCCGGCAAAAACCGATTCCTATCAGACTTACGCGAAGCAAATCTCTGATTATGCAAAAAGCCGCCGGCTGTTACAGGAAGCAGACTACTGGTCCGAAAGAGAAAAAGCGGCGGTCGAACCGCTTCCGAAAGATGCCCGCATCTCTTCCAATCTTCTGAAAGATACAGATGTGATGACCGTTACATTGACAAAACAGGAGACTGAGCAGCTGTTAACGGAAGCGAACAGAGCATACACAACAGAGACGGGTGAATTATTGCTTGCCGCGTTAAGCCTTGCGCTGAACAGATGGACTGGAAACGAGACATTCAAAATCAGCATGGAAGGCCATGGAAGGGAAGAGCATCTGGAGCATCTTGATATCAGCAGAACCATCGGCTGGTTTACGTCAATTTATCCGGTATTGGTTGACGCAAGTTTTCAAGATCAGACTGATGACGGCGAGCAGCTCGGCTATCACATTAAGCGGACAAAAGACATGATGCGCCGCATTCCGCATAAAGGAGCGGGATACGGGGTGCTGAAGTATATAAGCAAACTCTGGGAAGAGACTGAATCTGATGCTCCTGAAATCAGTTTTAACTATCTGGGGCAGTTCGACCGGGAAATCCGTTCCAGCGGCTTCGGTGTTTCTCCCGTAAAAGCGGGAAATGAAGTCAGCCCGGACTGGGAACGTCCGTACACACTTGATATCAGCGGCTCCGTATCGTCGGAATGTCTCAGCATGCATGTCGTGTACAACCGTTTTCAGTATCAAAAAGAAACGATTGAAGTTTTGACGGGACATTTTCATGCCTTTCTCAAGCAGATCATCACGCATTGCACAGGCAAAGAGGAGCGTGAATGGAGCGCCGCTGATTTCAGTGACGAGGAGTTAACGCTGGAAGATCTGAGTGACATTATGGGAGCCGTCAACAAACTATAGAAAAGGAGTGGCGCAATGGGGCAGCAACCGGAAATACAAGATATATATCCTTTATCTTTTATGCAGGAGGGCATGCTTTTTCATTCTCTGTTGGATCATGACTCAAGAGCCTACTTCGAACAAGCGGTGTTTACGATCAACGGACAGCTTGACCGGGAACGATTCCAAAAAAGTATAGATGCTGTTTTTGAACGATACGATATTTTCCGTACGACATTTATTCATAAGAATGTGGCGAAGCCCCGCCAAGTCGTGTTGAAAAACAGACCAAGCCGCGTTCAGTTTCATGATATTTCTCATTTGGACGAGAAGGCACAAGACAAATATGCCGACCGGTTCAGAAAAGAAGATAAAGATAAAGGCTTTGATTTGCAATCAGACCCTCTCATGAGAGTCTCCATTTTGAAAAAAGCGCCTGAACGCTATGTTTGTATATGGAGCCATCATCATATCGTCATGGACGGCTGGTGCTTCGGAATTGTCATGAAGGAATTTCTGATGATCTATCAATCTCTCGGAGACGGACGGCTCCCGTCTCTCGAGCCTGTTCAGCCATATGGAAAGTATATTAAATGGCTCATGAAGCAGGATCGTAAAGAAGCCGAGATTTTTTGGAATATGAGACTTGCCGATCTTGAGCAATCGGCGTCTCTTCCGAAAAAATCCGCGGAACCAAATGGCGAACTTGAGCAGGCGGTTTTCACCATTTCGGAAGAGCAGACAAATGGGCTGAAGAACATTGCGGCAAGGGCGGGAGCAACGCTGAATACAGTGTTCCAGGCACTGTGGGGCATGTTGCTGCAGCGTGTCAGCCGCTGTGATGACGCCGTTTTCGGTTCTGTCGTTTCCGGCCGGCCGTCGGATCTCGCAGGCGTGGAAAAAATGGTAGGACTGTTTATCAATACGATTCCCGTGCGGGTGAAAAGCGGTTCATTTTCTTTTCTGGAGCTCGTCAGGCATTTGCAGCAGGAGACGCTGCAAGCAGAAGCGTACAGCTATTATCCGCTGTATGACATTCAGGCGCAAAGCCCTCTGAAGCAAGCGCTGTTTGACCACATTATCGTGTTTGAAAATGTGCCGGCCCAGCGTGAAATTGAAAATGTGAGTCAGGCCGGTTCATTTGATTTTGCGGTAGAAGATTTCACGATGGAGGAAGTCACAAACTACGGATGCAGCATAAAGGTGATTCCGGAAAATTCTCTTTATATCCGCTTAAACTTTGATACCGGTATATACGATCGTGTTTTTATGAAGAATATTGAAACATTTTTACGGCATATGATGAAGTCAGTCATTTCCGACCCTGAAATGAGCGCCTCCGAGATCGCATTGCTGGATGCGTGTGAAGCCAGAAATATGCTGGATGCGTTTAACCGTACAGAAACGGTTGAACCGCCGGCTCCGACGCTTCACGGGCTGTTTGCCCGCCGCGCCGCGCTTTCGCCGCATCGTCCGGCGCTCCGTTTTCCGGGCGGCATGCTGACGTACGCTGAGCTCGACCAGTACACAGACAGGCTCGCCGTTCGGCTCCGCCAAAAAGGCATCCGCAAAGAAAGCATGGTCGGCGTACTCGCTGAACGCTCGCCGGAGATGGTGGTTTCAGTGCTTGCCGTGTTAAAAGCGGGCGGCGCCTACGTGCCGCTTGACCCTGACTATCCTGAGGACAGGCTGCGCTATATGCTCGACGACTGCGGCGCTTGTCTTCTGCTTGCACAGCCGGGATTATCCGTTTCCGGTTTTTCCGGAGAAACGCTAGAAGTGTCTCTTTCTGCTCTGACAGGCGAGACGGAGACAGGGGCTGTCTCTGAAGAAGCGGATAGCGCTTCGCTCGCTTATATCATTTATACGTCCGGTTCGACGGGAACACCGAAGGGAGTGGCTGTTGAACACCGTCAGGCCGCCGCCTTTTTATCAGGGATGCAAGGGCAGTTTCCGTTAACGGAAGAGGATGTTATCGTGCTGAAATCATCCTTTTCATTCGACGCCTCTATCTGGCAATTGTTTTGGTGGACGATGTCAGGCGCCTCCGTGTATCTGCTTCCTGCCGGCTGGGAGAAAGATCCTGTGCGGATGATTGAAGCGTTTGCCTCAGAAAAGGTGACGACCGCGCATTTTATTCCGGCAATGGTCAACAGCTTTTTAGACGCGCTGGAAACGGAGCCTGAGGAAACAAGAACACGCCTCGGCAGAACACTGACACGCGTGTTTGCCGGAGGCGAAGCTCTTTCCCCGCTTACGGCTGCCCGGTTTGCAGATCTGTTGCCGGAGACGATGCTTATTCACGGCTATGGACCGACGGAAGCGACGGTTGATGCGGCGTTTTACGTCTGTGACCGAAAACGGGACAGCGGACGGACAAGGCTTCCGATCGGAAAACCCGTTCCGGGTGCCCGTCTGTATGTATTAGATAGCGGGGGAACCATCCAGCCTGCGGGCGTGGCAGGAGAGCTGTACATCGCGGGGACCGGCGTGGCCCGGGGCTATCTGAACCGGCCTGAGCTGACAGAGGAGCGTTTTCTCGATGATCCGTTTTACCCGGGAGAACGCATGTATCAGACGGGTGATATCGCACGCTGGACAGAAGACGGCCTTGTTGAATGGCTCGGCCGTTCAGACGGACAGGTGAAAGTCCGCGGCTACCGGATTGAACCGGGAGAAATCGAAGCGGCGATCCGGCGCATCGACGGCATTCGTGAGGCGGCGGTCACCCCCCGGACCGAACACGGCGAAACCGCGCTTTACGCCTATATCGAAGGACGGGAAAGCGATGACGTGCGGGCAGAGCTTGCGACACGCCTTCCGGCCTACATGATGCCGGCTCAGTTCATAAAGATGAGCGAATGGCCGGTCACGCCGAGCGGAAAGCTTGACCGCCGCGCGCTGCCGGCTCCCGGCGGAGCGGCAGACACCGCCCCGCGGAACGTCACGGAAATGAAGCTTTGCGCTCTTTGGGAAGAGGTGCTAAAAAACGGCCCCGTCGGCATCCGGGATCACTTTTTTGAGCGGGGCGGCCATTCGTTAAAAGCGACGGCTCTCGTCTCCCGCATCGCCAAAGAGTTCGGTGTTCAGGTGCCGTTACAGGACATCTTCGCCCGGCCGACGGTGGAAGAGCTTGCTTCGGTTATTCAGGACTTGGAAGAGAGCCCGTATGAAGCGATTCAGCCTGCGAAAAAACAGGACACCTATCCGGTGTCTTCGGCGCAGAAACGGATGTATGTGCTCCAGCAGCTTGAAGATGGCGGTGTCGGCTACAATATGCCGGCTGTGCTGGAACTGACGGGCCCGCTTGACCGCAGCCGGCTGGAGGAGACGTTCCGGCAGCTTGTGGAGCGGCATGAGTCGCTCAGAACGTCCTTTGAAACGGGGCCTGACGGCGAACCGGTGCAGCGCATCCATGACAGCGTACCGTTTCAGCTGGATGAGGCCGAGTCAGCTGACGCATTCGTCCGGCCGTTTTGTCTGGAGGAAGCGCCGCTCTTCCGTGCGGCTCTCGTGAAAGAATCCGACGAACGTCATCTTTTATTAACGGATATGCATCATATTATTTCTGACGGTGTGTCCGTCAACACCTTGATAAAAGAATTCGGCGAGCTGTACGCAGGCCGTTCGCTTGCGCCGATGCGCCTTCAATATAAAGACTATGCCGTCTGGCAGCGGTCGTTTCAGGAGAAAGAAGGGTACCAGAAACAGGAAGCGTATTGGCTGAAGCGGCTAGAAGGAGAGCTCCCGGTGCTTGAGCTTCCGGCTGACAAGCCCCGTCCGGCGGTCAGAAGCTTTGCGGGCGGCAGCGTATCGTGCACGCTTGACGCTGAAACGGCATCCGGCCTTCACCGCATCGCCCGGGATCACGGCTCTACTTTGTATATGGTGCTTCTCGCCGCGTACAATACGTTACTCGCGCGCCTGAGCGGGCAGGAAGACATCATCGTCGGCTCACCGATTGCCGGGCGTCCGCACAAAGACCTTGAACCGATTCTCGGCATGTTCGTCAACACGCTGGCCATCAGAACGGAGCCGAAAGGAGACAAACGGTTTACCGATTACTTGGCGGAAGTCCGCCAGGCGGCGCTTGAGGCGTATGAGCATCAAGACTACCCGTTTGAAGAGCTGGTGGAACGGCTCGGCGTACAGCGGGACATGAGCCGAAATCCGCTGTTTGACGTTATGTTTGTGCTCCAAAATATGGAGCGTGAATCCCTGGTGTTAAATAAGCTGCATTTGGCTCAAGCTGCGGATACAAGTCATAAAACCGCAAAGTTTGATGCCACGCTTTACGCGTCAGAAGGGTCTGACGGTTCCATCAGCTTTGATTTTGAATTCAATACAGATATCTATCAAAAACAGACAATTGAAAAATGGCTATCTTATTTTACCCGTATTCTTACAAAAGTAATTGAAAACCAAGCGATACCGCTTGGTGACATTCACGTACTGGATAATGCTGAAACAAATCGCGTCATTTATCAGTTTAATCAGACGAAAAGCGATTACCCAAGACACGAAACCATCAGCCGTTTATTTGAGCGGCAGGCAAAAGAAACTCCCGATGCCCGGGCAGTTGTTTATGATGGACAAATCTTGACATACCGTGAGCTGAACGAACGGGCTAACAGAATAGCGGCGGCTCTCCGATCAAATGGCGTCGGTCCGGAAAGCGTTGTCGCCTTATTAACCGGCCGCACAACAGAGCTTGCCTCCGGAATCCTCGGAATATTAAAAGCGGGGGGCGCCTACTTGCCTATCGGTGACGATGTGCCGCGGGAACGGGCTGAATGGATGCTTAAAGACTGTAAAGCTGATATTCTTCTCCAATCTGATAAACTTGACGGTCTGCCGCTTTCAGGAAAACGTTTATTCATAGAGGATATTCAAACAAAGGCCGGATTGAGTTCGGAAAATCCCGAACCGCTCGGCGGACCTGAATCGTTGGCCTACATGATTTATACGTCCGGGTCAACAGGTGCGCCAAAAGGCGTCATGATTGAACAGCGAAGCGTGATCCGCCTTGTGAAAAACAGCAATTATATTGATTTTACGCCGGAAGATAGACTGTTGTTTACTTCATCATTAGGATTTGACGTTACGACATTTGAAATATTCGGTCCGCTTTTAAACGGCGCTTCTTTATATGTAAGTGACCAGGAAACCTATCTCGACTCTGATGTTCTGGAAACATTTATACAGCAAAACGGCATTACGACACTGTGGCTGACATCGTCTCTGTTCAACCATTTATCAGAACAAAATGAACACGTGTTTTCCGGATTATCCCGATTGATTATCGGCGGGGAAGCACTGTCCCCGAGCCATGTAAACCGGGTTCGGAGTGCGCTGCCGCATCTCTCAGTATGGAATGGATACGGACCGACTGAAAACACGACGTTCTCGACTTGCTTTTTGATTGAACAATCATACGATCATTCAATCCCGATCGGCCGCCCAGTCGGAAATTCAACCGCATATATCATAAACAGCAGGGGAACACCGCAGCCGATTGGCGTCATCGGCGAATTATGCACTGGAGGAGACGGTGTGGCAAGAGGATACTTCGGCCGCCCTGAGCTGACGGAAGAAAAATTTGTCCCTAATCCTTTTGTTCCCGGAGAACGGATGTACCGCACCGGAGATTTAGCCCGCTGGCTGCCGGACGGAACGATCGAATATGCCGGGCGGATGGATGATCAAGTGAAAATCCGCGGTTATCGGGTCGAGCTGGGAGAGATTGAAGCCGCACTGAGGAGCCTGGACGGCGTGAAAGAAGCTGCCGTGTCAGTCAGAACCGGGCAGTCCGGCAATAAAGAACTGATCGCATATATGAGTCTGCAGGCGGACATGGATACAGAAAAAGTGCGTTCTTTACTTTCTCGGCAACTGCCGAATTACATGGTTCCGGCCTATATGATGGAACTTGAGAAGCTGCCGCTTACGCCGAACGGTAAATTGGATCGGAAAAATCTGCCCGAACCGGAGCTCGCGCTTCAAACCGCGTACACAGCTCCCCGCAATGAGCTTGAAGAACAGCTTTCCGTGATCTGGCAGGAAGTGCTCGGCACAAAACAAGTCGGGATTGAGGACTCATTTTTTGAGTTGGGCGGCGATTCAATCAAAGCGCTGCAAGTTTCCGCACGGCTCGGACGCTATGGGTGGAAAATGACGGCAAGTGACTTATTCCGGCACCCGTCCATTAAGGAGCTCGCGCCTCTTATCCGGAAAGCGGAAAGAGTCAGCGATCAGCGGCCGGTAGAAGGAGACATACCTTGGACACCCGTTCAGCACTGGTTTTTATCACAGCGGATGGAAAACAGAAATCATTTCAATCAGTCCGTCATGATGTTCAGCTCTGACGCATTGCATAAACAGCCGCTCAAAGAAGCCTTGAAGCATCTTGTCATTCATCATGATGCACTCCGGATCACCGTCAGTGCAGAAAACGAAAGTTTCAGACAAATCAATCACGGTATTCAAAATGCTGAACTGTACAGCTTGGACATTTGGGATCTGTCTGAGACAGATACTTGGGAAAGAGAAATAGAAACTGAAGTGGCTGCGCTCCAACAGCGGATGGATATTGAAAAAGGGCCGTTATTAAAAGCCGGCTGGTTCAAAACCCGGTCCGGGGATTATTTATTCATCACCGTACATCACCTGGCGGTTGACGGAGTGTCATGGCGTATTCTGCTGGAGGATTTATCTGCCGCTTACACTCAAGCCGTAAAAGGTCAGCCGGTCCAGCTTCCGCCAAAGACCGATTCGTTTAAACAATACGCCGTAAGGCTTTCAGAATACGCAAAAAGCAGCAAGCTGATGCATGAAGAAGAATATTGGCGTTTTATTGAAGAAGAAACAGCCGCCGAACTTCCTTATGAAAAACCGCAGCATCAGACGGGAGCCGACAGCATTCGGCAAACGGTAAGCTTTACGCTTACAGAAGAAGAAACGTCCGTTTTGCTTCAGCAGGTCAACCGGGCCTACCATACCGATACGCAAGATATTCTTCTGACTGCCGCAGCTTTGGCTTTACGGGACTGGACAGGGGGCGGCAGATTGCGCATCGCGATGGAAGGGCACGGGAGAGAGCACATCATGCCGGAGCTCGACATCAGCCGCACCGTAGGCTGGTTTACCTCCATGTATCCGGTGCTCATTGACTTGAACACAGCAGGCGCTGAGCTTGGAACGGCGGTAAAAACGGTCAAAGACACACTCGGAAGAATACCGGATAAAGGAATAGGCTACGGCATTTTAAAATACATGACACCGCCTGAACAAAAAACAATCCGCTTCAGACAAGCGCCTGAAATCAGCTTTAACTATTTAGGGCAATTCAATGATACAGAAGATCAGCACACGTTCAGTCTGTCCGGTCTTGCAAGCGGGCACGACATCACGCCGACATGGCAGCGGGAACAAGCGGTGGAAATGAGCGCGATGGCCGCACAAAACAAACTTCACTTCAGTTTGAGCTATCCGCCGAGCCGCTTCCGCAAAGAAACGATGGAACAGCTGCTGCAAACCTTACAGCAATATTTGCGTGATATTATGGCGCACTGCACAGGGAAAGAGGAAGCAGAAAAAACCGTTAGTGATTTTAGCAGCAAAACGTTAACATCTGATGATTTGGACAGCATAGCGAGTTTTGTCGAGGAACTGTAGAAAAAGGCGACAGGGAGATTATAACATGACAAAAAAGAATGCAATTCAGGATATTTATCCGCTGTCTTATATGCAGGAAGGAATGCTTTTTCATTCCCTCCTGCAAAAGGAATCACAGGCTTACGCCGAGCAGGCCTCCTTTTCAATAACGGGGAAGGTTGACACCCGCGTGTTTGAAGAGAGCGTTCATGCCCTTTTCGAAAGACATGATATTTTCAGAACGATCTTTATCAGCCAGAACGTGTCAGTGCCGCAGCAGGTCGTATTAAAAGAGCGGAACGTCAGCATTATTGAGGAAAATCTCACTAATTTAAATAAGGCTGATCAAATCAAGTATATTGAAGAAGCCAAACGAAGAGACCGTGAGAAAGGGTTTCATCTGCAAAAAGACATGCTGATGCGGGTGACGCTGCTTCAAACCGGTGAATGTGAATATACGTGCATATGGAGTTTCCATCACATCATTATGGATGGCTGGTGTCTCGGAATCGTGCTGAAAGAGTTCTTCCAGATATACGCCTCGCGGCTCCGCCGGACACCGTTAACGCTTGAGCCCGCTGTGCCGTACGGGACCTACATCAAGTGGCTGATGGAGCAAGATAAAGAAAAAGCCGCTTCGTACTGGGAGCGATACCTTGAAGGCTTTGAGCAGCAGACTGTTCTGCCGAAGCAGAAAAAAGCCGGCGAAAGCAGACAAGAGGAAGTGACGTTTTCCTTTTCAAAAGAGGACACGGCTAAGCTGAAAGAGCTGGCCGTGAAAGAAGAGGTCACGCTGAGCACCATTTTCCACACGCTCTGGGGCATTTTGCTTCAGGCGTATAACCAGACAGAAGATGCGGTTTTTGGTTCTGTCATTTCGGGAAGGCCGTCTGAAATCGAAGGCATCGAGCGAATGATCGGCCTGTTTATTAATACCGTGCCTGTCCGGATCAGCGGGGCGGACATCCCGTTTCAAAAGCTGATCAAAAACGTGCAAAAGGACGCTTTGAAAGGACAGGCATACAGCTATCACCCGCTTTATGACATACAGGCGAATTCACAGGTAAAACAAGGCTTAATTGACCACATTCTCGTCTTTGAGAATTATCCGGTTGAACAGGAGCTTGATGTGCTGAACAGCAAGGGAGACACGAAAGACCTTTTTCACATCCATGATTTCAGCATGGAAGACGAAACCAACTACAGTTTTTACCTGATGGTGGCGCCGGGTGACGAGATTCATTTGAAAATGAGATACGATTCAAGCGTGTATGACCGCCAATTTATCGAAAATATCAAAGGCCATTTGGCACACATCGTCTCCCAGGTTCTCGACAAACCGGACATCACGCCGGACAAGCTTGAAATCATCACTCCAGGGGAAAAAGCGCAGCTGCTTGCGCCGATTTCTGAAGAGACCGAAAAACCTGAATATGACACGGTTCATGCGATGTTTGAAAGGCAGGCCGCAAAAACGCCGAATCAAATCGCAATTCGGTATGAATGTGAGTCAGTGACGTACAAAGAACTGAACGAATCGGCTAATAAGCTGGCCCGCCTGCTGAAAAAGCGCGGTTTAAAGCGGGAGGAACCGGTAGGCGTCATGCTTGGCCGTTCCCCTTCTTTAGCGGCGGCCGTTCTCGGTATTTTAAAAGCGGGCGGCGCCTTTGTCCCGATAGATCCGGGCAGTCCAAAGGAGCGTATCCGATATGTTATTGAAAACAGCGGCTGCGTCCATGTTGTAACAGAGCGGCATCAGTCCGTCCCCGTGGAACAAGCGCTGCAAGTTACATACATAGAAGAGGCCGGGACGGAAGCGGACGGAAGCAATGTGCAATCCATTAATACGGCAGACGACCTCCTTTATATGATTTATACATCGGGAACGACAGGGAAACCGAAGGGTGTGCTGCTCGAACATAAAAATATGGCCAACCTGCTTTCTGACCAATTGACGAACACAGACATTGATTTTTGCACAAATGTGCTGCAGTACGCATCTTTGGCGTTTGACGTCTGCTATCAAGAGTTATTTTCAGTACTCTTGAGCGGCGGCACCCTCTGTATCGTACCCGAATCAATCAAACGGGATGTTTCTCAGCTGTTTTCGTTTATTGATCAGCACAACACGGAAGTTGTGTTTTTCCCGACTGCGTTTGTCAAAATGCTTTTCAATGAAGAAGGTTATGCACAGTCTTTTCCCCGCTGTGTGAAGCATGTCATTACGGCCGGGGAGCAGCTGACCGTTTCGCGTTTGTTCAGGCAGACGCTCCGTTTACACGGTATGCATCTGCATAATCATTACGGCCCGTCAGAAACTCATGTGGTTTCAACGTATACGATTTCTGCGGGAGATGACATACCTGAACATCCGCCGATCGGGAAACCGATCCATCATAACAAGATGTATATTCTCAGCAAAAACCGGCATCTTCAGCCTCTCGGAATTGCGGGAGAATTGTATATTTCCGGAGCGAATACAGGAAGAGGCTATGTGAACAATCCGGCGCTGACCAAAGAGAAATTTTTGCCGGATCCGTTCAGAACGGACGCCGTCATGTACCGGACCGGAGATTTGGCAAGACTGCGTGCGGACGGCCAAATCGAATACATCGGCCGGACAGATGATCAAGTGAAGATCAGAGGGTACCGGATTGAACCGAAGGAAATTGAAACCGTCCTGGCAAATCATCACGCCGTAAAAGAAGCTGCCGTTCTGATTCAAACGAATGAGTCGGGCGAAAATGAATTATGCGCTTACTGCAGCGTCTCACAAGCGACTGATCCTTCTCAGCTGCGGAGAGATTTGGCTAAAGAGGTGCCTGAGTATATGATTCCGGTCAAATGGGCTTTTATTGACTCAATTCCGCTCACTGCGAACGGAAAAGTCGATCAGCGGGCCCTTCCGGAAGCTTCGGCATACGCCACAGGCCGTCGATATACAGCTCCCCGGAATGTGACCGAGCTGAAGCTTACCCGCATATGGGAAGAAGTGCTTCAAACCGGCCCGATCGGCGTTCACGATCACTTTTTCGAGCTTGGCGGCCATTCATTAAAGGCGACGGCACTCGTTGCAAAAATAGCTAAAGAGTGCAGTGTGCAAATCCCGCTGAGCGATGTCTTCAGCCATCCGACTGTAGAAGAACTCGCCAAAATCATCAGTGAAGCAGAAGAGAACCCGTTCGCATCCATAGAAAAGACAGAAATGAAAGAAACATATCCTGTCTCATCCGCCCAAAAACGGATGTACGTCCTTCACCAGCTTGAAAATGGCGGTGTCAGCTATAACATTCCAGCCGTTTTAGAGGTGAGGGGGCCGTTTGACCGAGATAGGATGGAAGCCGTGTTCAAGGAATTGATCGGGCGGCATGAACCGCTCAGAACGTCCTTTGAAGAAAAAAACGGCCTGCCCGTGCAGAGGATTCATGACGACGTGCCGTTTGCATTTACAAAAGAACAATCAGCCGAAGCGTTTATCCGGCCGTTCGATCTCGGCAAAGCGCCCCTTTTCCGGGCGGGATTTGTCCAAATAGAAAAAGACCGGCATCTGCTTTTAGCTGACATGCATCATATTATTTCAGACGGCGTATCCGTCAATCTTTTGATACGTGAATTCAGTGAGCTGTATGCTGAGAGAAGCCTGCCGCCGTTACGGATTCAATACAAAGATTATGCCGTCTGGCAGCAATCATTTATGGCGGGCGCCGCATATCGGAAACAAGAGGAGTACTGGCTGAACCGGCTTGCCGGTGAGATTCCCGTGCTTGAATTGCCGGCTGATAAGCCGCGTCCCCCGGTGCGGAGTTTTTCCGGAGACCGGGTGTCATTTGTCATCAATGAAAAACATACAGCTCAGTTGAAAAAGCTGGCGAAAGAAAACAAATGCACACTGTATATGACGCTGCTTGGTGTGTACACGGTTCTGTTAGCCCGTTTAAGCGGACAGGAAGATATGATTGTCGGGTCTCCGATTGCAGGAAGGCCTCATGCCGACCTTGACGCCGTTCTGGGCATGTTTGTCAATACGCTTGCTTTCAGGACGCGTCCCGACGGAAGCATGACATTCAAAGAATATTTAAAGGAAATTCGCCAAACAGCGCTTGAGGCTTACGAACATCAGGATTACCCGTTAGAAGAGCTCGTCGATAAGCTCGGTGTGCCGCGGGACATGTCCCGAAATCCGCTGTTTGACACAACATTTGCGCTGCAAAATATGGAACAGCAGAAGCTTAGGGCAGCCGGACTTGAACTGCAGCCGGCAGACGTCAGCCTGCCGATTTCTAAATTTGACTTATCACTGTACATCTCTGAAAACGCCGGTGAATTGTACTGCCAGTTTGAATACAGCACCGATTTGTTTGAGAGAAAAACGATTCAAAAATGGGCGGGATTTTTTACGACACTTGCCGAAAACGCCGCGGGTGATCCGGGCTTGGAATTAGACGATATTTCTGTTTTGACAGAAAAAGAAGAAGCGTCTCTGCTTCAAGATTTCAGCCCCGTGCAGAAAACAGCGTTTCCGCTTCATCAGTCTCTTCATGATCTGCTGGAACAGCAGGCGGAAAAAACGCCGGACCGTCCTGCGATTTTAACTGATGACATTTCGATTACGTATCAGGAACTGAACGAAAGGGCAAACGAGCTTGCGCATCAGCTGATCAAGCGCGGCATAAGGCTGGAGGATAAAACTTCCATTATGGGCCGGCGTTCTCCTGACATGCTGATCGGCATTTACGCTGTCTTAAAAGCAGGCGGTGCATATCTGCCGATTGATCCGGATTACCCGGAAGAGCGGATTCGCTTTTTACTGAAAGACAGCGGCGTGAAATTCTTACTGGCAGAACCAGAACTTTTCGCACCAGATCTTTTTGAGGGAGAAATGATCTCTCTGAAAAGCGGACAAACAGGAAACCCTGAAGCTGCGGCCAACCCTAACGTTCCGGTAAAACCTGATTCATTGGCTTATATCATCTATACATCCGGTTCTACGGGACGCCCAAAAGGCGTGCAGGTTGAACATCGGTCAGCCGTAAACTTTTTATACTCACTGCAAACGCGTTATGGATTAAGTGATTCTGACATCATTTTGCATAAAACATCATACTCTTTCGACGCTTCGATTTGGGAGCTGTTTTGGTGGCCGATCGCGGGAGCTTCTGTTTTCCTCCTTCCGCAAGGCGGCGAGAAAGACCCTGAAATGATACTGAACGCATTGGAGAATAACCGCATAACGGCGGCCCATTTTGTGCCATCCATGCTTCATGCTTTCTTGGAATATATAAATTCCAGAAAACAGCCGATCAAAAAGATCTGCTTAAAAAGGGTTTTTGCCGGCGGTGAACAATTGGGCCCGCACTTGGTTTCCCGT
Source organism: Bacillus sp. LR--39 (assembly GCF_053613335.1). Taxonomy (NCBI): domain Bacteria; kingdom Bacillati; phylum Bacillota; class Bacilli; order Caryophanales; family Bacillaceae; genus Bacillus; species Bacillus sp. LR--39. The sequence continues at coordinate 967,512 of NZ_JBSIOT010000001.1, forward strand.
TTTTATGACCTTCTGCCTGGAACGGAATTGACAAATTCCTACGGTCCGACGGAAGCGACGGTAGAAGCGGCGTACTTTGATTTGCCGCAAGGAAAAGAATTTCACAATGTTCCGATCGGCATTTCCGGGCATAACATGCGGCTGTATATTTTAAATCAAAAGAAACAGCTTCTGCCGCCGGGCTGTATCGGAGAGCTGTACATCGCGGGGACAGGGGTGGCCCGGGGCTATCTGAACCGGCCTGAGCTGACGGAGGAGCGCTTTCTCAATGATCCGTTTTATCCGGGAGAACGCATGTATCAGACGGGTGATATCGCACGCTGGACAGAAGATGGCCTTATCGAATGGCTCGGCCGTTCAGACGGACAGGTGAAAGTCCGCGGCTACCGGATCGAACCGGGAGAGATCGAAGCGGCGATCCGGCGCATCGACGGCATTCGTGAGGCGGCGGTCACTGCCCGGACCGAACACGGAGATACCGCGCTTTACGCCTATATCGAAGGACGGGAAAGCGATGACGTGCGGGCGGAGCTTGCGGCACGCCTTCCGGCCTACATGATGCCGGCTCAGTTTATAGAGATGACCGAATGGCCGGTCACGCCGAGCGGAAAGCTTGACCGCCGCGCGCTGCCGGCTCCCGGCGGAGCGGCAGACAGACAGGCGTACACCGCCCCGCGGAACGTCACGGAAATGAAGCTTTGCGCCCTTTGGGAAGAGGTGCTGAAAAACGGCCCTGTCGGCATCCGGGATCACTTTTTTGAGCGGGGCGGCCATTCGTTAAAAGCGACGGCTCTCGTTTCCCGCATCGCCAAAGAGTTCGGTGTTCAGGTGCCGTTACAGGACATCTTCGCCCGGCCGACGGTGGAAGAACTCGCTTCGGTTATTCAGGACTTGGAAGAGAGCCCGTATGAAGCGATTCAGCCTGCGCAAAAACAGGACACCTATCCGGTGTCTTCGGCGCAGAAACGGATGTATGTGCTCCAACAGCTTGAAGACGGCGGTGTCGGCTACAATATGCCGGCTGTGCTGGAACTGACGGGCCCGCTTGACCGCAGCCGGCTGGAGGAGACGTTCCGGCAGCTTGTGGAGCGGCATGAGTCGCTCAGAACGTCCTTTGAAACGGGGCCTGACGGTGAACCGGTGCAGCGCATCCATGACAGCGTACCGTTTCAGCTGGATGAGGCCGAGTCAGCTGACGCATTCGTCCGGCCGTTTTGTCTGGAGGAAGCGCCGCTCTTCCGTGCGGCTCTCGTGAAAGAATCCGACGAACATCATCTTTTATTAACGGATATGCATCATATTATTTCTGACGGTGTGTCCGTCAACACCTTGATAAAAGAATTCGGCGAGCTGTACGCAGGCCGTTCGCTTGCGCCGATGCGCCTTCAATATAAAGACTATGCCGTCTGGCAGCGGTCGTTTCAGGAGAAAGAAGGGTACCAGAAACAGGAAGCGTATTGGCTGAAGCGGCTAGAAGGAGAGCTTCCGGTGCTTGAGCTTCCGGCTGACAAGCCCCGTCCGGCTGTCAGAAGCTTTGCGGGCGGCAGCGTATCGTGCACGCTTGACGCTGAAACGGCATCCGGCCTTCACCGCATCGCCCGGGATCACGGCTCCACTTTGTATATGGTGCTTCTTGCCACGTACAATACGTTACTCGCGAGATTGAGCGGGCAGGAAGACATCATCGTCGGCTCACCGATTGCCGGGCGTCCGCACAAAGACCTTGAACCGATTCTCGGCATGTTCGTCAACACGCTGGCCATCAGAACGGAGCCGAAAGGAGACAAACGGTTTACCGATTACTTGGCGGAAGTCCGCCAGGCGGCGCTTGAGGCGTATGAGCATCAAGACTATCCGTTTGAAGAGCTTGTGGAACGGCTCGGCGTGCAGCGGGACACAAGCCGCAATCCGCTGTTTGACGCCATGCTTGTCGTCCAGAATATAGAGCATGAGGAACTGCTGTTGGACGGTTTGCATATTCAGCCTGCGGATGTGTCCCGTCCGGTTTCCAAATTTGATGTCACTTTACAGGCTTCTGAAGGCGGGGGACAGATTCATTTTCTGTTTGAATATGCGGCGTCTTTATTCCGGAGAGAAACAATGCAGCGCTGGGCTTCCCACTTTATGACGATGCTTGAACACATTGTCCGTGAACCGGAAACTTCTTTACAAGCGATCAGCATGCTGACTGCTCCGGAACGGAACCGGATTCTTTCGGACTTTAACGGCTTGACGGATCAACAGCTGCCTGAAAAAACAGTTCATGAACTGTTCATCACCCAGGCGCGAAAAACACCTGATGCCGCGGCCCTTATCAGCGGGGAAACATTGATCACATACAAAGAATTAGATGACTGGTCGAATAAAATCGCCAGAGCTCTGCAAAAACGGCAGATCGGACCTAATGCAGCCGTCGGCATTGTGATACCAAGATCGCCGGAACAAGTAGCGGCAGTCTTCGGGGTTTGGAAAGCCGGAGGAGCCTACGTCCCGATAGATCCTGAATATCCGGAGGAACGCAAGCAATATATCATCTCAGACAGCGGCACAGCGCTTCTCCTTACCGCACATGGTGCGATAGAACAAGTGCCTGATCGTTTTAACGGTGAAGTGCTCGCACTGGAGGATATCCAAGAACAGGATGCTTCGCCGGTCCAGTCATTATCAGCACCGGAAAATTTGGCTTACATCATTTATACATCGGGAACGACAGGCAGGCCGAAAGGGGTTATGGTCGAACATCGATCCGTCAGCCAAACCCTTCAATGGCGGAGCGGATTTTATGATCTGAATGAGAAAGATACGGTTCTTCAGCTCTTTTCATTTTCCTTTGACGGTTTTGTAACAAGTATGTTCACACCGCTGATTTCAGGTGCGAAGGCGGCCGTTTTAGCCGAAGATGAAGCAAGAGATATTCTTGCTATTAAACACTATCTTGCATCTTACCGCATCACTCACATGATCATTGTTCCCGTACTGTACCGTACACTGCTTGACGTACTGGAGCCGGGGGATGCCGAGTCTCTCAGAATTGTCACATTAGCCGGAGAAGCTGTCGACCAAAACATTATCAGCCGCAGTTTATCAGTTTGTCCACACACGGAGCTTGCCAATGAGTACGGACCGACGGAAAACAGCGTCGCCACTACAGCGGCAAGACATATAGAACAAAGTGAGAACATCACGATCGGCCGTCCGATTGAGCATTCACACGTTTATATTTTAAACGGGGATCACCCGCAGCCGATCGGTGTAACGGGAGAACTTTGCATCTCGGGTTCCGGCCTTGCAAGAGGGTACCGCAATCTTCATAAGCAAACGGCTCAAGCCTTTGTCCAAGACCCGTTCCGGAAGAACCGGCGCATGTACCGCACGGGCGACCTGGCAAAATGGCTGCCGGACGGCACACTGCAATATATCGGCCGAATGGACGAGCAAGTCAAAATCAGAGGCTACCGGGTGGAACTGAAAGAAATTGAATCCGCCTTAACAGGCATAAAAGGTGTCAAAGAAGCAGCCGTCACCGCTCATACCGCATCAGCAGGCCAAACGGAACTATGCGCTTATATCGTGACAGAAGAAGGAACAGAAAGTGAAACCGTGCAGCAGGCACTCAGAAATGAAATGCCCGCTTATATGGTGCCGGCGTTCTTTGAAACACTTGAAGCCCTGCCTGTCACACCGAACGGGAAGCTTGACCGCCGCGCGCTTCCTGAGCCGCGGAAAAAAGCGCACACCGGACGGGCATTTACCGAGCCTGAAAGCGACATGGAAAAAGAGCTGTCCGCGATTTGGAGCGAAGTGCTCGGAACTGAAAACATTGCCGCGGATCAATCATTTTTTGAACTGGGCGGCGATTCCATCAAAGCCCTGCAAGTATCAGCCCGATTACATCAGGCTGGAAAACAGATCGCCGTAAAAGATATTTTCAGCCGGCCGACAATTAGGGAGCTGGCGCCTTATGTCCGTACAGAGCGGCAGCCGGTCAGCCAAGCTCCTGCAGAAGGAGAAGTGAAGTGGTCGCCGGTTCACAAATGGTTCTTCACACAAGACATGAAGGAAGCAAATCATTTTAACCAGTCCGTCATGCTGACGAGAACAAATTCAATAGATGAAGAGATCCTGAGGAAAACGTTAAAAGCCATTACCGTTCATCATGATGCCTTGCGCCTTGTCTGCAAAAAAGACGAAGAGAAAGGTCTTCTCCTTTTCAACAGACCGGCTGACCTCCCAGATGAGCAGCTTTACAGCCTGACCATTTTAGAAACGGAAGGCGATGAGCATGAGAAGGAACGTTTTGTAAAACGCCGCGTCGCCGAGCTTCAGAGAAACATGGATTTGGAGAACGGGCCGCTTGTACAGGCGGGGCTGTTCCGCTCTGAAGCAGAAGATTACTTGTTTCTGACGGTCCATCATCTCGCTGTCGACGGGATATCATGGCGGATTTTATTGGAAGACTTGGCTTCTGCTTATGAGCAGGCCGTCTCTGGACAGGAAATCAAACTCCCTCCGAAAACCATGTCATTCAAAACATATACGGAGCAGCTGGCCGATTATGCCGAAAGTAAACAGCTGCTTCAGCAGGCGGAGTATTGGCGGGAGATTGAACACTATGAAACAGAAAGTCTTCCTTACGAGCAGGCAGATTTATCTCAAACTCCTGCAAAAAAACGGAACACAGTATCCTTCACTCTGACAGAAAGTGAAACGGACGCCCTGTTGAAAGATGTGCACAGCGCCTACAATACGGATACACAAGATGTGCTTTTGACTTCCGCCGTGCTTGCCATTCAGAAGTGGTCGCCGCGGCACGCTTTGAAAATCGCCCTTGAAGGGCACGGACGCCAATCGGAGCAGGCAGGTGCGGACATCAGCAGGACAGTGGGGTGGTTCACTTCCATTTACCCGGTGCTTTTCCGGAGCGGAGCTTATGAACCTCATGAAGAATATGAAATTCGCACATTGAAAACCGTCAAAGACACATTGCGGCGCATTCCGGATAAAGGGAACGGATACGGCGTCCTCAAATATTTAACACCGCCGAAGCTTGCCGGGATGACTTTCGGGAAAGCACCGGAGATCAGCTTTAACTATCTCGGACAATTCGATGCGCCCGGCGGGAATCCGGCAGAAACGGAACAGCCAGACGCGTTTCAGTTTTCTCCTTTGGGAGGCGGAGATGATGTGACAGATACATGGAAACGGGAGCAGTCACTTGAAATCAGCGCGATTGCGGCAAAAGGCCGGATGACCGTCAGCATTTCCTATGAAACGGAGCGCTTCCGGCGAGATACGATCGAACGGCTGTCCGAAAGCTGCCGGTATTATCTCCTGAAACTGTCGGAACACTGCCTCAGCAAAACCGATACGGAGAAGACCGTCAGTGACTTTGATGATCGGGAGCTGACTGAGGAAGCCTTGCAGGATATTGCCGACTTACTCAGCTTCCACTAAAATCGAGCGGGAGGAACACATGGACAAAACGAAAAATATCCAAAACATTTATCCCCTCAGCCGAATGCAGGAAGGAATGCTTTTTCATTCCTTTCTGCAAAAGGAGGGGGCTGCATATATCGAGCAATCCGTCTTCACCATAAAAGGCCGGCTTCGTCCGGAATTGTTTGAGCAAAGCGTACAGTCTGTCATCAGCCGCCACGATATTTTCAGAACGGTTTTTTTACCTCATGTCGCTCAGCTGAACGGCCCCCGCCAAGTTGTGCTGCGTGAGCGGGAATTCCGGCTGCACCGCGAAGATCTTACACATTTGGACGAAGCGGAACAGAGCATCTATTTACAGCGATTTAAGGAACGTGACCGCTTAAAAGGCTTTGACTTGCAAAAGGATATGCTGATGCGTGTTTCTTTGTTTAAAACGGGTGACGAAAAATATGTATGCGTCTGGAGCCACCATCACATTCTTATGGACGGCTGGTGCCTCGGCATCGTCCTTCAGGAATTCATGCATATGTACCGGGCGATTGAATCAGGCTCACCCGTCACACTGGCGCCCGCAAAGCCTTACAGCACTTATATTACATGGCTGACTGATCAGGACAAAGACGCGGCTTCTGAATATTGGAAAGGATATTTAGCAGGCTGCGAGACACCCACAGGACTCCCGAAAATATCGGCCCGTCCCCAGGAAAAAGGCTACCGTAAGAAAGAGCTCCTGTTTTCTTTAGATCAAAACCTGACAGACAGGCTGAAAACCATCGCCAAAGAAGAGGGGGCTACGCTCGCGGTTCTTATGCAGACTGTATGGGGCCTGATGCTGCAGCGCTACAACCGGACGGACGATGCCGTATTCGGTGCCGTCGTATCAGGGCGGCCTTCCGTCATTGACGGGGTGGAAAGCATGATCGGGCTGTTTATCAATACCGTGCCGGTACGCATTAAAACGGGTGACGAAAGCTTTAGAGAACTGCTGGGGCGCTTGCAGAAAGAAATGCTTGACTCAGAGGCGTTCAGTTATCATCCGCTTGCTGACATCCAATCTCAGACTGAGCTGAAACAGGATTTAATCGACCATATTATCGTGTTTGAAAATTATCCGATCCAGCAGCAGATGAAAGACGCGGAAAAGGAATCGGATGCACCGTTCCGGATCGGGTATGTCAACGTTTCGGAACAATCGGGCTACGATTTTAACCTCATCATAGCGCCTGGAGATGAGCTGCTCATCAAATTCAGCTACAATGCGAACGTTTATGACGAAGTATGGATAGAGAGCGTAAAAGGACATTTGGAAGAAGCTCTGCGCGGCGCCGCCTTCAATCCCGATGTTCCCGCTGATCGGCTTCCGATGCTCGGACAAAAGGAAAAATCAAGAATAATCGGCGAATTTAATGACACGAAAACAACTTATGAAAGAGACGAAAGCATCATCAGCCTGTTCAGCCGACAGGTGAAGAAAACCCCGGATCATCAAGCGCTTCACGTCGGCGGGCTGACGTTGACGTACCGGGAGCTCGATGAACGGTCAACTGCATTCGCCCGCATCCTGCTGGAAAACGGTTTGGCGCCAAAGGGAATTGCCGGGATTCTGGCCGAACGCTCACCGGAATTTATCATCGCTGTTCTCGCTGTATTGAAAGCGGGAGGGACGTACCTTCCCCTTGATGCAGAACTGCCATCCGACAGGATCGCCGATATGCTCACTGAGAGCGGAGCACAGCTGTTAACGGTACAAAAAGGGATTGAGACTGATATTGACTTTTCTCACATCATCTCTATCCCGGCTGCAGCTGAAAAACAAACAGCTGATGCGGGAAAGCTGAATACCGATACAGCACCTGATGACCTTGCCTATATTATGTATACATCCGGTTCAACAGGAAAACCGAAGGGCGTGATGATTTCCAACCGAAACGTCGTATCGCTCGTGTCAAACAGCAATTACACGTCGGCCGGTGTGACGGATCGTCTCATTCTGACAGGGTCCATCGGTTTTGACGCAGTGACATTTGAAATCTTCGGAGCGCTTTTGAACGGAGCATGTCTTCATGTGGTTGACCGCTCGACAATGCTTGCCCCTGAGAGGTTCGGCAATTATCTTTCTTCCAACCGGATTACGATTCTGTTTTTGACGACGGCGCTCTTTAACCAGTTTGCCCAGACAGATCCGGAGATGTTTTCTGGGTTGCACACCTTATATGTCGGCGGAGAAGCATTGTCCCCGGCGCTCATCAATAAGGTCAGACACCGCTGTCCGAATCTCAGCCTTTATAACATATACGGACCGACGGAAAATACGACATTTTCTACCTTTTACGAAATCAGGCACGATTTTTCTCAGCCGATCCCAATCGGAAAACCGATCAGCAATTCAACCGCGTATATCATTGATAAAAACGGCGGACTTGCGCCGATCGGCGTGCCCGGTGAGCTTTGTGTCGGCGGTGACGGGGTTGCCAAAGGCTATTTAAACAGGCCTGACTTAACAAGTGAAGCATTTGTCAGCCACCCGGTTCATCCTGAAGAAAAGATCTACAAAACAGGCGACTTGGCACACTGGCTGCCTGATGGAAGCATCGGATACATCAGCCGTATCGACCGCCAATTCAAGATTCGCGGGAAGCGGATTGAGCCGGCCGAAATTGAAGCACGCTTGACTGAAATAGATGGAATCAGGGAATCGGCAGTCATCGCAGCAAAAGAAGGACAAGAAGCAATCCTTTGTGCGTATTATACAGGCGCATATGCTGAAGAAAGAGCCATTCGATCCCTGTTGGCCAGGTCGCTTCCCGACTATATGATTCCGCAGTATGTGATTAAGCTTGACCGTATGCCGCTTACCGCAAACGGCAAAGTGGACCGCCGCGGGCTGCCTGCGCCGGAACGGAAAAAAACGTCATCAAAAGCCGTTCCGCCACGAAATTGGGTAGAGCGTGAGCTGATCGACATTTGGACGCCGATCCTCGGCTGCGGGGAGCTGGGCATACAGGATGACTTCTTTGAGCTGGGCGGCCATTCTTTGAAAGCATTGCAAGTGATTCATCAACTGAAGACCAGGCAGCAGATGGATGTGCCGATTGAAATGATATTTGAATATCCGACAATTGAACAATTGGCCGAAAAGCTGTATTCAAACACACTGTCAGAAGCTGCAGAGCAGCATATCAGCAGACTGAATCAGCCGAAAGGCCGCAACCTATTCTGTTTTCCGCCTATCTCAGGTTTCGGCATTTTCTTTAAAGATCTTGCGGCGGCATTAAACGGACGGGCTGCTGTGTACGGCTTTAACTTTATTGAAGAAGACAGCAGAATGGAACAATACATTGATAAAATGCTGGAAATCCAGCCGGAAGGCCCTTATATCCTCTTCGGATATTCAGCGGGCGGCAATACGGCATTCGAGGCGGCAAAAGCGATGGAAAAGCGCGGCTTAGAAATCAGCGACGTCATTATCGCAGACGCGTACAGAAAGCTTGACGCACTGCCGCCGCAGCCAACAAACGCAACAGCCGACAACGTCCCGGAAGCCGTCAGAGAAGCAGTCATCAAAAAGACAGAGCGCTATCAAACGTACTGGGCGGAACTGATAAATGACGGCCAAATCGCTGCAAACCTCCATTTTATCGAAGCCGGCATAAAGGAAGAGCACAGTGATAAGACCGAGCCGATGAAGTGGGAAGGCGCCACAACGGGACTCTATCAGGAATATCAAGGCGGGGGCGCCCATAAAGATATGTTTGAACCCGCCTTTGCACAGCAAAATGCTGAGGTCATACTGGACATCATTGCAAACAGCGGAAGACGCTTGGCGCGGAATCTGTAACATCCGGCAGAATGGCTGAAGAAGACAAGGGGCAAGATAGGGGAATCAAACTCAGTTTTTTTGGAGGCTTTGAGATGACGAACCTATCTTGGCTTACGTATGTAATGATCATTCTTGCCAGCTACCGGCTGACCCATTTGATCGTATTTGATAAGATTACGGAATTCATAAGAAAACCCTTTATCAAGCAAGAAAAAACCGTCGATCAAAACGGGCGCGCCGTCCAAAAAAAAGTCCCTTCCTCCGCATTCGGTTATATGCTGCAATGTTATTGGTGTGCGGGTGTCTGGTGCGCCATATTGATCGGCATCTGCTACTTGGTCTGGCCCCGCTATGCACATCCGGTTATATTCATTTTGTCCATCGCCGGAGCGCAGGCCATTCTTGAAACATGTGTCGGCGTCGGAACGAAGATCATTGACGTGCTCGCCGCCATAAAACATAAAAAGTCCTGAAGCGTTTTATTCGCTTTAGGACTTTTTTCTTTCCCTTTTAGGCTGAGAGGAGCAAAGCAGGCTTTCTGATTCACCGCCCGGAATGCTTCGGAATACCGTAAAGCAGAGAGGGGGAAAAACATGAAAAGCTGCCGTTTTAGCATGATATGGTTTTTGACCGTTGTACTGACAGCCGGTATCTTTACATTCTCAGCATCCGCACAAGCAAGCGGCACTCAGCCGGAGAGAGAAATGAGAGCCGTATGGATCGCGTCTGTAACCAATATCGACTGGCCCTCTAAAAAAGGGCTGTCGCCGGAAGAGCAAAAAAGTGAATACAGCAAGCTGCTGGATGACGTTCAGGAGATGGGAATGAACGCCGTTATCGTCCAAATTAAGCCTGCGGCTGATGCTTTTTATCCATCAGATTACGGGCCTTGGTCAGAGTATCTGACAGGAACACAAGGCAAAAATCCCGGCTACGATCCGCTTGCTTTTTTAGTTGAAGAGACACATAAACGGAATCTTGAATTTCACGCTTGGTTCAATCCTTACCGGATCACGATGAATCACACAAATTTGAATGCGCTTTCAGATGATCATCCCGCGCGTTCCCATCCGGACTGGGTCGCTGCATACGGAAAACAGCTGTACTATAATCCGGGCATTCCGGAAGTAAGACAATTTATAACGGATGGAATCAAAGAAGTGGTCAGCCGTTATGACATTGATGCGGTTCATATGGATGATTATTTTTATCCTTATAAAATTGCCGGACAGGAATTCCCCGATCAGGCGGAATACGAACGGTACGGAAAGGCTCACTTTGCATCAATTGATGACTGGCGCAGGGATAACGTCAACCGGCTTGTAAAAGAAATCAACCAAACCATCAAACGAGAAAAACCTTATGTCAAATTCGGAATCAGCCCGTTCGGCGTATGGAGAAATGCCGCAGATGACCCGACAGGCTCCGAAACGGCCGCAGGGGTGCGGAACTACGATGATTTATACGCTGATACGAGAGAATGGATCCAAAAAGGATACATTGATTACATCGCGCCGCAAATTTACTGGAGCATCGGATTTAAAGCGGCGGCATATGACGTCTTAGCGGATTGGTGGGGAAAAGAAGTGAACAATCGGCCGGTGCATTTATATATCGGGCAAGCAGCTTATAAAATCAACAACAATGCTGATCCGGCCTGGGCCGACCCGGGGGAATACGGAAGACAGATTACTCTAAACAGGGGATCAGCTTGGATTAAAGGAAGCATGCATTTCAGTTTAAAGGATTTAAACCGTAATCCGCTCGATGTGAAAAACCGTTTGATCAAAGACATGTACAGCCGGCCCGCATTAATTCCCGAGATGCCTTGGCTCGGACATTCCGCTTTAAAAAAACCGTCTGTCAAACGGGCGGAGAAGAATGCTTCAGGCCATACACTCTATATTGAAGATGCGAAATCCAACGGTAAAAAAACGGCTTATTACGCCATTTACCGCGCAGAAAAGGGAAAGCAGCCTTATTTAGTGGATACAGTCAGAAAAACATCGTCACGGACGCAGACATTTTCAGATACTGATACTCGGGCGAAAGGAGCCTGCACCTATATCGTTACTTCCGTTGACAGGCTTCACCATGAGAGCCGTCCCTCCGCAAAACAGATGGTTAAATAGCATTATTAATAAAACTGACAGTTGCGGCGCTGTCAGTTTTTTTGCAGCGGATGAGTCCGAATGTTCAGACTTCATTTGGATGGAATGAATAAAGACCCCCATTAATAAAATGTAGAAAGCAGCAGAAGGAGGAAGGTTAATGAATTTTCAACTGACAAAAGAACAGCAGATGGTGCGCGAAATGGTCAGAGATTTCGCCAAAAATGAAATTGCCCCGAAAGCCCATGAGGTTGATCAATCAGCCGTCTTCCCGATAGACACATTTAAAAAAATAGGCGAACTCGGGCTGCTCGGAATTCCGTTTCCGGAAGAATACGGCGGGGCGGGCGGTGATACCATTTCATATGCAGCAGCGGTCGAAGAAATCGGAAAAGCCTGCGGCAGCACTGGGCTGAGCTACGCGGCAGCCGTGTCACTCGGCGCAAGCCCATTATACTATTTCGGTACTGAACAGCAAAAGCAAGAACATCTTATTCCGCTTGCTTCGGGAAAAGCGCTCGGATCATTCGGGCTGACAGAGCCGAATGCAGGTTCCGATGCCGGCGGTACCCAGACAAAAGCCGAGAAAAAGGGCGATGACTATGTGATAAACGGAGAGAAATGCTGGATCACAAACGCAAATTACGCCCGCACTGTCATTGTCACCGCCGTTACAGGAAAGAACTCCGACGGAAAACCGATCATTTCAGCTCTCATCGTCCCGACAGACACACCGGGATTTACGATCACAAATCCGTACGACAAGATGGGTGTGAGAGGGTCGGATACGGCCGAGCTTGTGCTGGAGGATGTCAGGGTGCCTGCCGATAACCTGCTCGGTGATCCTGAAAAAGGTTTTAAACAATTTTTATATACATTAGACGGCGGGCGGATCTCGATTGCGGCACTGGCTGTCGGTATCGCTCAAGGCGCACTGGAGGCGTCGCTGTCATATGCGAAGGAACGCAAGCAGTTCGGCAGTCCGATATCGTCATTTCAAGCCATTCAATTTAAGCTGGCCGATATGGCGATGGAAATTGACCTTGCCAGACAGATGGTGCTTAAAGCGGCATGGCTGAAGGATCAAAACCTGCCATTTACGAAAGAAGCGGCATTCGCCAAGCTTTATGCTTCAGAAATGGCCGTCAGAGCATGCCTTCAGGCCATCCAAATTCATGGCGGTTCCGGTTATATGAAGGAATGCGGTGTCGAACGTATGCTTCGTGACGCAAAGCTGATGGAGATTGGCGAAGGAACGTCAGAAATTCAAAGAATGGTCATCGCAAGACAGCTTTTGAAGTAAAATGAAAACGTTTACTAAGACAGGGATGGAAAGGGGCAGGTCATATGGCTGAACTTATCCATTTAACAGCCGGAAAGCTGCTTGAGCGGACCGCGGAGCTTTTTCCGGATCGTGAAGCGGTTGTTTACCCTGAGCGCGGCCTTCGTTATACGTATGCCGAGTTTGACCGGTTATGCCGGCAAACCGCAAAAGGGCTGATGAAGCTGGGAGTTGAAAAAGGAGATCATGTGGCCATATGGGCATCCAACATTCCGGAATGGCTCGCGGCGCAATTTGCAACGGCGAAAATCGGCGCCGTTCTGGTCACCATTAATACCAATTTTCAAATCGCAGAGCTTGATTATCTGCTGGCACATTCAGATGTCTCGGCCCTGATAATCATGGATTCCTACCGGCAGACATCTTATGTTGAAATCGTGAATAAGCTGATTCCGGAGCTGAAAACGTGTGAGCGCGGCAGGCTGCGTTCGAAACGTTATCCCTTTTTACGGACGGTGTTATATATCGGTGATAAAAGCCCGCCCGGGATGCACCGTTGGGATTCTTTGCTGAAGGATGCTGAATCTGTAACGGATGCAGAGCTTGACGGAAGGATGGACAGCCTGAAAAAGGATGATTGCATTCATATGCAATATACATCAGGTACGACCGGATTTCCGAAAGGCGTCATGCTCTCACATTTTAATATCGTAAATAACGCGGCAAATATCGCAGAATGCATGAAGCTTACTCCAAGTGACCGTTTATGTATTCCCGTGCCGTTTTTCCACTGCTTCGGGTGTGTGCTCGGCGTGCTGGCATGTGTTTCCGCGGGTGCGGCGATGATTCCGATCGAACAGTTTTCTCCGCCGGCCGTTCTGAAAACGGTGGAGCAAGAAGCCTGCACGGCTCTGCACGGTGTACCGACGATGTTTATCGCCCTCCTTCATGACAGCCGTTTTTCTGAATATGATCTTTCCCACGTCCGAACCGGTATTATGGCAGGCTCGCCATGCCCGGCGGAAGTCATGAGAGAAGTGATCGGCAAAATGGGGATGACTGACATTACAATTGCCTACGGACAGACCGAAGCATCACCTGTCATTACGCAGACAAGAACGGATGATTCATTTGAAAGAAGAGTGGAAACAGCGGGGCGCGCGCTTCCCCATATCGAAGTCAGAATCGTTCGGCCCGGAACATCCCAAGAAGCCGCGCGGGGCGAACAAGGAGAGCTCTGCACCCGCGGATATCATGTCATGAAAGGCTATTATAAAAATCAAGAAGCGACCGAAGAAGCGATAGACAAAGACGGCTGGCTGCATACCGGTGATTTGGCGGTCATGGACGAGGACGGGTACTGCAAAATCACGGGCCGTCTGAAAGATATGCTGATCAGGGGCGGCGAAAATATCTATCCGCGCGAGATTGAGGAAATGTTATATCGGCATCCCGCGGTAGCAGACGTTCAGGTCGTCGGCGTGCCTGATCCGAAATACGGAGAAGAGGCCGCGGCATGGGTCAGGCTCAAAGACGGACAAACCGCTTCCGCAGAAGACATCAGAACCTTTTGCAAAGAACATATCGCCCGCTATAAAGTCCCCAGGTACGTTTTGTTTACAGATGAATATCCAATGACAGCCTCAGGAAAAATTCAGAAATTCAAGCTGCGGGAAAAAACGATTGAAGAGCTCAAGTTAACTTAATGAAAAAGGAGTGCTTCACATTTGTTTAAAAAAGTCCTAATTGCCAACAGAGGAGAAATCGCCTTAAGAATTATCCGCACCTGCAAACGTCTCGGCATCCCCTCGGCAGCTGTCTATTCAGAAGCCGACCGGGACGCGCTGCACGTAAAAGCGGCTGATGAGGCCTATCCGATCGGAAAATCGAGAGTAAATGAAAGCTATTTACATATCGACAGAATCATAGAAGCCGCCAAATCCGCCGGAGCGGACGCCATTCATCCGGGCTACGGGCTTCTGTCAGAAAACAGCCTGTTCGCCGAACGCTGCCGGAAGGAACAAATCACATTTATCGGTCCGCCCGGTGATATCATCGCAAAGATGGGCAGCAAGATAGAAGCCCGAAAAACGATGCAAAAAGCAAAGGTCCCGATCGTTCCCGGTGTTTCAGAGCCATTGCCCGATGTTCACTCCGCCTTAGCAGAAGCCCGTGCCATCGGCTTTCCGGTCATGCTGAAAGCGTCTGCAGGAGGAGGCGGAATCGGCATGCAGATCGTACATTCAGAAGAAGAGCTGGCCAAAGCGTTTGAAGGCAATCAAAAGCGGGCCGCGTCCTTTTTTGGAGACGGCGCAATGTACATGGAAAAGGTCATTGAAAATGCCCGTCATATTGAAATTCAGATACTCGCAGATTCTTTCGGCAACACCGTTCATCTGTTTGAACGTGACTGTTCAGTCCAAAGGCGCCACCAAAAAGTGATAGAAGAAGCGCCGTCGCCGTTTGTTGACGATGAATTAAGACAAAGACTCGGTGAAACCGCCGTTAAAGCCGCTAAATCGATCGGCTACCAAAATGCAGGCACAATAGAATTTCTCGTCGACCAAAAGAAACAAATCTATTTTTTAGAGATGAACACAAGACTGCAGGTGGAGCATCCGGTGACAGAAGAAATTACAGGACTGGATCTTGTGGAAGAACAGCTGAAAATTGCCGCTGGGCAGGCGCTGACTTTCTCGCAGAAAGATATCAACCACCGCGGTCACGCGATTGAAGTGCGGATCTATGCGGAAGATCCGGTCACCTTTTACCCGTCACCCGGTACCATCTCGTCTTTTTCCGTTTTAAGACACCCGTCAGTGCGACACGAATGCGCCGTCGAAAAGGGAAGCGTCATTTCTCCGTTTTACGATCCGATGATTGCCAAAATGATCGTCACGGCGAATACGAGAAAACAAGCCATTGAACAACTGAAAACCGCCCTTGGCGAATATCATGTAGAAGGGATTAAAACCAACATTCCGCTGCTGACAAAAATTGCCCTTTCAGAAGTATTTGAAAAGGGCGAGGCAACAACCGGTTTTTTACAAAGAATGAACGAGGGGGCGTCAAAATGAGCGTCATAAAAATTCAGATGGCGGGAAATCTGTGGAAAATTCATGTGAAGCCGGGCGATGTCATTGAAGAAGGACAGGAAGTGGCCATCTTGGAATCTATGAAAATGGAAATTCCGATTATCGCTGATGCAGCGGGTACGGTGAAAGAAGTGAAAAAATCAGAAGGTGATTTCACTGATGAAGGAGAGGTCCTGATTGAACTTCAATAAAAAAGGAGGTGCAGCATGAACTGTCCGAAACATGTCCGCATCAATGAAGTAGGACCGCGTGACGGCTTGCAGAATGAATCAGCGTGGGTGGATACAGAAGATAAGATTGAGTGGATCAATATGCTGTCAAAAACAGGCCTTCCCTATATCGAAGTGACATCATTCGTGCATCCGAGATGGATTCCGGCTCTTCGTGACAGCCTGGACGTCGCAAAAGGCATTGCCAGATCTGAACATACGGTCTACGCGGCTCTCGTTCCGAACCTCATCGGACTGGAGCATGCGGCAGAAGGCGGAATCGATCAGGCATGTGTATTTTTATCTGCAAGCGAAACCCATAACCAAAAAAACGTAAACAAACCGATTGACCAGACCGTTCAAGAGCTCAGGCGGGTTATTACTGAAGCAAAAGCTGAAAAAATGGCGACGAGAGCTTATCTGTCTACTGTGTTCGGCTGTCCGTACGAACAGAACGTGCCGGTCGAACAAGTCATCCGCCTGTCAGACATCCTGCTCGAAATGGGTGTTGATGAAATATCGCTCGGCGACACGATCGGCGCGGCAAACCCCTTGCAGGTCATAGCCGTGCTTGAAGCCCTTTTGCCGAGAATTCCCGCCTCAAAAATCGCACTCCATTTCCATGATACAAGAGGAACGGCTCTAGCGAATATCATTCCCGCTCTTGATATGGGCATCACATCCTTTGATACTTCCTCAGGCGGGCTTGGCGGCTGCCCGTACGCCCCTGGATCAGCAGGCAACGCTGCCACAGAAGACGTCATTTATATGCTCGAACAAATGGGGATTGATACCGGGACGGACATGAATAAACTTCTTTATGCCGCCGGCTGGATCGCGGATAAAATAGGCAAAGACCTGCCAAGCAGAAACCTGCAGGCATTCAGAACGAAATGAGAAAGGAGAAGCCATGGAAGATTGCGTCTTGTATTCCGTCTGTCAAGAAACGATCGGTCTGATCACGCTGAACCGCCCGCATGCGGCCAACTCGCTGTCTTCAGAAATGATTGATCATTTACAGCGTGTGATTGAAGACATCAAAAACTCGCCATCCATTCGTTGTGTCATTCTCACCGGCAACGGGAACACATTTTGCGCCGGTGCTGATTTAAAAGAAAGAGCGGGGATGAATCATGAACAAGTCAGACAAAGCGTCAGGCGTATCGGTGACACGGCCGCATCCATTGAAGCTCTCCCGCAGCCGGTCATTGCAGCGCTGAACGGAACCGCTGTCGGAGGAGGCCTTGAACTCGCTCTCGCCTGCGATATCAGAATCGCCGTCAGCCGGGCGGGCCTCGGCCTTCCTGAAACAGGGCTTGCGATCATTCCCGGAGCGGGCGGAACGCAGAGACTGCCCCGGCTTATTGGCCCTGGCGCGGCAAAAGAATTGATCTATACCGGCCGAAGACTTTCTGCAGAAGAGGGAAAAGACATGAAGCTGATCGAGCATGTTTGTGAAGCCGATGAACTTATGGAAAAAGCAAAAGCACTGGCCGGCCGCATCGCCGCTAATGGGCCGATCGCCGTCAGACAAGCAAAATCCGCGATAAACAAGGGTCTGGAGACAGATCTCAATACAGGGCTCGAAATCGAACGAAAAGCATATGAACAAGTCATCCCCACACTTGACAGGGAAGAGGGCCTGCGCGCTTTTAAAGAAAAAAGACCCCCTGAATACAAAGGAAAATAAAACATGGAGGGACTCGGATGGATTACGAAAAAGAACGGCAGACACGCAGCAAAACGATTGAAAAGGGAGGAGCCGCGAAATATCACGCAAGCAACGAAAAGAAGGGAAAACTTTTTGTAAGAGACAGGCTGAAGCTTTTATTCGATGACGGCATATCCGTTGAAGACGCTTTTTTCGCCGAGTGCATGTCAGACGGACTGCCGGCTGACGGGGTCGTTACCGGGATCGGAACCATCGGCGGCAGAACCGTTTGTGTGATGGCAAACGACTCAACCGTAAAGGCGGGCTCGTGGGGCGCGAAAACGGTGGAAAAAATCATCCGCATTCAGGAGACGGCGGAAAAGCTTCAGTGTCCGCTCTTGTACTTAGTCGATTCCGCAGGTGCGAGAATTACGGATCAGGTCGACATGTTCCCGGGCAGAAGGGGAGCCGGCCGCATCTTTTATAATCAAGTAAAGCTGTCGGGCCGCATTCCGCAAATCTGTTTATTGTTCGGCCCTTCCGCTGCGGGCGGCGCTTACATTCCGGCCTTTTGCGACATTGTCATTATGGTCGAAGGCAATGCATCCATGTACTTAGGCTCCCCGCGTATGGCGGAAATGGTGATTGGCGAGAAAGTATCGCTTGAAGAAATGGGCGGCGCCCGTATGCATTGTTCCGTATCAGGCTGCGGTGATCTCCTCGCCCCGACGGAACAAGAAGCAATCATGATGGCGCAGACATATCTCAGCTATTTTCCGTCAAATTATACTGAAAAAGCGCCCGTCAACAAATCTAAGAACCCGAAAGCTTTTGAAAAACCGCTCTCAGATGTCATCCCGGCACATCAAAACGCACCGTTCAACATGATGGATTTAATTGAACGTGTCATTGATGAAGACTCATTTTTTGAGATTAAACCGTTATTTGCACAGGAATTAATAACGGGGCTTGCGCGGATTCACGGACAGCCGGTCGGCATTATCGCCAATCAGCCGCGTGTCAAAGGGGGGGTTTTATTTCTCGATTCGGCGGATAAAGCCGCAAAATTTATCGCTTTGTGCGACGCATTCCATATTCCGCTTCTGTTTTTAGCAGACATTCCCGGATTCATGATCGGAACGAAGGTTGAGCAGGCGGGCATCATCAGACATGGCGCAAAAATGATCTCCGCAATGGCGGAAGCGACTGTTCCGAAGCTTTCTGTTATCGTCAGAAAAGCCTACGGTGCCGGATTATACGCGATGGCGGGGCCTGCTTTTGAACCGGACTGCTGTTTAGCGCTTCCGACTGCGCAAATTGCCGTAATGGGTCCTGAAGCAGCGGTGAATGCGGTCTACGCAAACAAAATCAGCGAGCTAGCCCCTGAAGAAAGGCCGGCTTTTATTCAAGAAAAGCGTGATGAATATAAGGAAGACATTAACCTTTACCGGCTTGCCTCTGAAATGGTGATTGACGGCATTGTTCCTGCTGATTCCTTGCGGGAAGAACTCAATAAACGCCTCACTGCTTACATGTCCAAACAACTGACATTCACACACCGGAAACACCCCGTATACCCGGTATAAATAAAAAAGACTGCATAGATCCGGCTCACAGCCGTTCTTATGCAGTCTTTTTTCACAGTCTTGATCTCATTTTCTTCACAACGAAATAAACAACAATAAATACGAGAGCCAATATAATGATCGGAGTTGTATACATTCCGGCATAGCTGTCTACGTCTTTCCACTGTCCCCCGAGCTGATACCCGAGATAAACGAAAATGACAGACCACGGAATAATGGCGAGTGTCGTCAATATGACAAACTTGGAAAGAGGCATTTTCGCAAGGCCGGCGGGGATGGAGATCGCATGTCTGACGACCGGGATAAACCGCGCCGAGAACACAACACCGGCGCCGTAACGGCGAAACCAGTTTTCCGCAACATCAACATGATGCTTTTTCAGAAGTAAGTACTTGCCGTACTTGTCCAAAAACGGCCGTCCCCCATAACGGGCGATCCAGTAAATAAAGCACTGCGCGATCGTTCCCCCGATCACACCGGCGACAATGGCGCCGATAAAGCTGATCGTGCCTTCTGACACCATATAGCCTCCGTAAGCCAGAACGATTTCACTCGGAATGATTTCGATCATTAATCCGAGCGCAATCCCTAAATAGCCCATACTTGTCAGCCAGGATAATATTTCACTAATAAAATTGCCCACACTGTTCACAACCTCTTTATCTTTTTACCCAATTATATGACTGATTGACAAGCAAAATGGTTACAAATTATTTTTTAACGCACGATTTCTTCAGATTCTCTTTTTAACACCTCTTCTAAATAAGCTAAAAGTTTCGGTCTCATTTCTTCCCGCAGAAGCCCGATCTCCGTGCCGGCCTTAAAACAGCCGAACTTATCTCCTATATCAAACCGGCTTCCTTCAAGCTCCCGCGCGTAAATGCTTCGGGTGCGGCACACTTCGCGCAGCGCGTCTGTCAATTGGATTTCGTTGCCCGCGCCTCTTCCGATCGTCTTCAGCGTTTTAAAAATAGCAGGGGGTTAATATGTAGCGGCCCATCACGGCAATATGAGAGGGCGCCTTTTCAACAGCCGGTTTCTCAATCAGATCCTCAATCTGGTACACAAGACCGCTCTGCCGCCCCGTCTGTATAATACCATATTTGCTGACATCAGCAGGATCGACGGGCTGTACGCCGACCGTTTCTGTACCGTGTTGGTTATAGATGTCTATGAGCTGTGAAAGAGCGGGAGTGTCAGATACCATAATATCATCACCTAAGAGAACGGCAAAAGGCTCATCTCCGATAAAATGCTCCGCACACAGCACCGCATGTCCTAATCCGAGCGGTTCTTTCTGACGAATGTAATGAATATTGGCCAAATCGGCAATCCGCTGCATTTCCTTCAGCGTCTCCGTCTTGCCTTTTTCCTCAAGATTGAATTCCAATTCCGCCGACCGGTCAAAATGATCTTCAATCGAGCGTTTGTTTCTCCCTGTAATAATCAATATATCTTCAATTCCTGACGCTGCGGCCTCTTCGACAATATATTGGATGGCCGGTTTGTCGACAATCGGCAGCATTTCTTTAGGCTGCGCCTTTGTCGCCGGCAGAAATCTCGTTCCTAAACCTGCTGCGGGAATGACCGCTTTTCTCACTCTTTTTTTCATTCATCTTCACTCCTGATCCTGTATGTTTTTCAGCGAATCTCCAAATACCCAGATTCGGTTTCCGATAAAATTCATCATCATTCCGCCGATAGTGGCAGCGAACTTACTCACCAATAGCGAACAGCCGCCTTTTTGAAACGCGTAAAGCAGCAAAAAGGTGATTCCCGACGCGGCAAGATTAATCATGAGAAATCGCATGATCTCTTTCCCGTCAGCCTTGCGTTTTACACGAAACGTCCACTTCCGGTTCCATACATAGCTGTTGATGATCCCTGCCGAATAGGAGCAGATCTGCGCCGGAAGATAGGGGACATGACAAGCGGCGAGAAGAAAGAAGACACCAAAATCGATCAGCGTATTGCCGACGCCTACAGTGCAAAAACGGCCTGCTGTCTTTACTTTTTCTTTCAGCATAACGGCATCCGGTTTTGACCTCCCTTCATAAAAGAATCAGATGGCTGTCATATTCGTTAATATGGACTACTTTAGCGGACAGTGTTGAATAAACAATTACTAAAATATGAACAAAACATGAAAACGTAATGAGGCTTTGCAAAACTCATTAAGTTAACAGTTTGATAGTTTAGGTTGACATATTCCGTAGAGGGCACTAATATTCTGTATAAGTGTTAACCTTTTATTAATTTGGTTAACATTAATTTTCAAAGTAAGAGAAAGGAGGGGAATATATGCAGGAAGAGACCTATTACAGCGTCAGAATGAGAGCTTCCCAAAACGCCCCCCATGAGCAGGGCGGAAAACACATTTCCGGCGGAGAACGGCTCATCACTTACGGCGGTTTACAGGAAGCGGTAGATGGCTTATTACATAAAGGCTTCTCGCACTCAAGAGGGATACCTGATTTTATGCAGATTCAGCTTGAAAGCATTAATGAACCGATCGAAACGATCCGCCCTCTGCCGGTTGCTTTCCATCAAACAGACACGCCGGAAAAAGGACAAGCAATCGCCCGCAAGCTTCTGCAAAAGGCGGGGATTCCCCCGCACATGATAGAGAAAGCGTATGAAAACATTGCGGAATATGCAGAAGCAAGAGGAGCGGTCCTGTTCGATATACGGGCAGGAAAACGCATTGACGGCAGAGGAAATAGAGGTGTGCGGGTATCCCGAGTGGATTGGCCGTCACATGATTTTCAAAAATGGGCTTTTACGCACAACATGCCGGAAAATTCACGAATAAAAGAAGCACATGCCATCGCGGCAAAAGTTTGCGCATATCCGGGGATTATTGCTGAATTGTGCTGGTCGGATGACCCTGATTACATAACAGGCTACGTTGCCGCAAAGAAGCTGGGATATCAGCGGATTGCCAAGATGAAAAATGCCGGAGATGAATGCGGCTGCCGGATTTTCTTTACAGATGGCTCCATAGATACGGAGAGCTGTATCCATTTTTTAGAGAAGCAGCCTGTATTCATTCAGCGGGAGGAGAAATGATGAAACAATCAATGATTGAAAAAAGCAAAAAGCATCTTTGGCTGCCTTTCACACAAATGAAAGATTACGATGAAGATCCGTTAATCATTGAAAGCGGAAACGGGATCATGCTGAAAGACATCAGCGGCAAAGAATATTATGACGGCTTTTCTTCAGTATGGCTCAATGTACACGGCCACCGAAAAAAAGAAATGGATGAAGCGATTCAAAAACAGCTTGAAAAAATCGCTCATTCGACCTTGCTGGGTATGACGAACGTTCCCGCAACAGAACTTGCCGAGATGCTGACAGGCATCACACCGGAAAAGCTGACACGCGTTTTTTACTCCGACAGCGGAGCGGAAGCAATGGAAATCGCTCTGAAAATGGCCTTTCAATACTGGAAAAACATAGGGAGACCCGAGAAACAGACGTTTATTTCTATGCAGAACGGCTATCACGGCGATACGATCGGAGCTGTCAGCGTCGGCTCCATTGAACTCTTCCACCATGTGTACGGCCCGCTGATGTTTGAAAGCTACAAAGCTCCGATTCCGTATGTATACAGATCTGAAAGCGGCGACCCCGTACAGTGCCGGGATAAATGCCTTCACGCGCTCGAACAGCTGCTTGCAAAGCACCACGAAGAGATTGCCGCACTTACGATTGAATCGATGGTGCAAGGCGCATCCGGGATGATCGTCATGCCTGAAGGCTTTCTGGCAGGCGTACGAAAGCTGTGTACGGCATATGATGTGTTAATGATCGTTGACGAAGTGGCGACGGGGTTTGGCCGCACCGGAAAAATGTTTGCCTGTGAGCATGAAAATGTCCAGCCGGACTTGATGGCGGCAGGGAAAGGCATTACGGGAGGCTATTTGCCGATCGCTGTGACGTTTGCCACAGAAGCCATTTATGAAGCCTTCTACGATGACTACGACAAAATGAAAACATTTTTCCACGGCCATTCCTATACAGGAAATCAGCTTGGCTGTGCCGCAGCAATTGAAAATCTGCGTTTATTCGAATCAGAGCGCATCGTTGAACAAGTCGCCGAAAAATCAAAAACGGCAGCGGAATTTCTTCATAATCTGAAGCAGCTTCCTCATGTCGGCGATGTCCGCCAGCTCGGTTTCATGTGCGGCATAGAGCTTGTGCAGGATAAGGGGACAAGACAGCCTTATCTGCCTGAAAAGCGGATGGGATACAAGGTGTCCTTGAAAATGAGAGAGCTTGGTATGCTGACACGGCCGCTCGGAGACGTCATCGCCTTTCTGCCGCCGCTTGCCAGCACAACCGATCAGTTACAAGCCATGATCTCCATTATGAAAGAAGCGATAGCCGAGGTGACCGGCCGTGGATTTTGACGGATGGCTCCTCGGAAGGCTCGATGCGGTGAAAAGAGACGGGCTGTATCGGACGCTGCGAACACAGGAAACCGCTCTCAAAACCAAAGGGCAAAAGCGGCAGACCTGGGCGTCCAATGACTATTTAGGCCTGTCAAAAGATGAGCGGCTTATCACAGCCACGCAAACGGCGCTGAGCCGGTTCGGAGCGGGAAGCGGCGGCTCAAGGTTAACAACAGGAAATACTGTGTGGCACGAAAAACTTGAACAAACAATCGCGGACTTTAAACAGACGGAAGCGGCTTTATTGTTTTCAAGCGGTTACTTGGCGAATATCGGCGTGCTTGCCTCACTGCCTCAAAAAGGCGATGTCATTTTAAGCGATCAACTGAACCATGCGAGCATTGTTGACGGCTGCCGTTTATCAAAAGCGGAAACCATCGTGTACCGCCATATTGATATGGCTGATCTTGAGAAAAAACTTGCTTCCGTCCAGGCTCGGAACCGCCGCTTCATCGTCACAGACGGCGTCTTCAGCATGGACGGCACCATCGCGCCTCTTGACCGCATAATGGCGCTTGCAAAGCAGTACCAGGCATTTGTGATAGCAGATGACGCGCATGCAACCGGTGTACTCGGGGAAAACGGCGGGGGAACCAGTGACTATTTCGGTGTTTGTCCGGATGTTGTCATCGGCACATTAAGCAAAGCTGTAGGAACGGAAGGCGGTTTTGCCGCGGGATCAAACATTTTCATTGATTTTTTGCTGAATCAGGCGCGGACGTTTATTTTTCAGACGGCCCTCCCGCCGTCAATTTGTGCGGCTTCACATACGGCATTTGACATCATATCAGATATGCACGATACGCGCCGTGAGCTGCAATCGTCTGTCAAAACGATAAAAACGCGTCTGGCCGATATGGGCTTTACCGTAAGAGGCGGAGATACACCGATTATCCCCGTTATCATCGGTGATGCAAAAACAGCGGTTTCAGCCGCTGCGCTGCTGGAGAAAAAGGGAATCTGCGCCCCGGCCATCCGCCCGCCCGCCGTTCCGGAAGGCGAAAGCAGAATCAGGCTGACCGTTACGGCGGATCGCAGCTTACAGGACATAGACGAGCTGACAGAAGCATTTGATTCCATTAGAAAAGAGCTGAATTTAAACAAATGAGAAGTTTTTTTGTTACAGGAACAGATACCGGCGTCGGAAAAACCATCGTTTCTTGCGGACTTGCCGCGGCATTCCGGCAGAAACAGGCGGATATCGGAGTGTTTAAGCCGTTTTTAAGCGGCGTGCCGCGGACTCATCCGGAAAGTGACACCTCGCTCTTGAAAGACATGTCACAAACCGCACTGTCTCATGAAGAAATTACGCCATTTGAATGGAAAGAGCCGCTTGCGCCATACACGGCCGCCATGCTTGAGGGGAAATCCGTGAGCATGGCGGATGTCATGGCCCACTGGAGTAAGATCAAAAATCGTCATGAGTGTTTCATCGTTGAGGGGGCAGGCGGCATTTCCGTCCCGCTTGGTGAAAATTACTTAGTCAGTGATCTGATAAAAGCCATGGAATTGCCGGCAGTGATTGTCACCAGGCCTGATCTCGGAACCATCAACCACACATATTTAACCATTGAATATGCGAAAAACATGGGGATAGAGGTTCTCGGCATTATTATCAACGGCGTAAAGAGCCGGCCGGGGCTGGACGAAAAGACGAACCCGAGCATGATTGAAACATTATGCAAAGTTCCGATTTTGGGAATCACACCGAAGCTGGATCACGTTTCACCGGAAAACATTCAACACATGATTGAGAAACATATAGATGTTACCTCTTTCATGAATCTGACACAAATGGGGAGATAAACATGAATCAATGGATGGATCTTGCAGAGAGAGTGCTGGACGGGGCGGAAGTAACGAATCAAGAAGCGCTGGCCATTTTAAATTGTCCTGATGAGGATCTTTTATTGCTGATGCATGCCGCTTTTCATATCAGAAAACGATTTTACGGAAAAAAAGTAAAGCTGAATATGATTATGAATGCAAAATCAGGCCTGTGTCCGGAAAATTGCGGGTACTGTTCACAATCTTCAATATCAAAAGCGCCGATCGAGTCTTATCGGATGGTGGATAAGCATATATTGCTAAAGGGGGCAAAACGCGCCCACGACCTGAATATAGGGACATACTGCATCGTCGCCAGCGGGCGGGGACCGTCAAACAGAGAAGTAGATCAAGTTGTTGATGCTGTCAAAGAAATTAAAGAAACGTACGGTTTAAAAATCTGCGCATGCCTCGGTCTGCTGAAGCCGGAACAGGCAGAGCGGCTGAAACAGGCAGGAGTAGACCGGTACAATCATAACATCAATACATCACAAAGGAATCACTCAAACATTACGACCTCCCACACGTATGACGACAGGGTCAATACAGTGGAAACGGCGAAACAATCGGGGATGTCACCTTGTTCTGGTGTCATCGTCGGCATGAAAGAGACGAAACAGGACGTCATTGATATGGCGAACAGCTTAAAAGCGCTTGACGCCGACAGCATCCCGGTTAATTTTCTGCATGCGATTGACGGAACTCCGTTAGAAGGGGTAAGCGAATTACATCCGGTGTATTGCCTGAAAGTGCTCGCCTTGTTCCGTTTTATCAATCCGTCAAAAGAAATCCGTATCTCAGGAGGCCGGGAAGTCAACCTTCGTTCGCTGCAGCCGCTGGGACTTTATGCCGCAAATTCGATTTTCGTCGGAGATTACTTAACGACAGCAGGGCAGCATGAAACAGAGGATCATCAAATGCTTCATGATTTAGGTTTTGAAGTCGAATCCGTTGAAGAAATGAAAGCCGGCCTGCAATCCGCCTGCAATACGGAGGTATGAGATGACGGCAGGCCTATCGATTGCACATCCGTCTCTCCATGCGGATTCGGATTTTTGGAATGACCCTTACCCATTTTATGACAAACTGCGATCCATTGATCCTGTTTATAAAGGAACCGTATTAAAATATCCGGGCTGGTATGTCACCGGGTACAAAGAAGCGGCAGCGATTCTGAAAGACACCCGGTTTAAAAACCGCATTCCTCTTCCGGAAGCTTCAACGAAATATCAAAATCTATCGCATATCCAGCACGATATGCTGTTATTTAAAAATCAATCAGACCATAAACGGATGCGGATGCTTATCGGTAAAGAATTTACCGCAAAGACGGCGGAATCACTTCGCCCCTGTATAAACGAAACGGTTCATGACTTGTTGGATCAAGTCCAAATCAAAAAAAACGCTGACCTTGTTTCAGAGTTTGCCTTTCCATTGGCAAGCCTTATCATTGCGGAGATACTCGGAGTGCCGAAAGAGGAGAGATATCAATTCAGACAATGGACGGCAGACGTCATTCAGGCCATTGATCTTACCCGATCAAGAAAGACGTTAGTCAGAGCAAGCGACACCGCAGGCAGGCTCACGTCATATTTCAGAGATTTGATTCACAAGCGGAAAGCTCACCCTCAGCAAGACTTGATCAGCAGGTTTATTATGGAGGAACAGCTTTCAAAAGAGGAAGTGCTCGCGACATGTATCTTACTTGTCATAGCCGGACACGAGACGACGGTAAACCTCATAAGCAACGGTGTGTTTACTTTATTGAAACACCCTGAACAGCTTAGCGCACTGAGAGAAAACCCCTCGCTTATTGAAACTGCAGTTGAGGAATGTTTGCGCTACGACAGCCCCGCGCAGCTGACGGCACGCACCGCCTCAGAAGACTGCGAAATAAATGGGAAGACCATAAAAAAAGGAGAGCAGGTATATATCCTTTTAGGTGCAGCCAATCGCGATCCAAGCATATTCGATCAGCCTCACAAAATGGATATCCAAAGAAAACCGAATCCGCATCTTGCATTCGGAAAGAACGCCCATTTTTGCATAGGCTCCTCATTAGCGCGCATCGAAGCACAAATTGCAATTCTCACACTGTTTGAGCGGATGCCTAAACTTCGGCTGGCCGCACACCGCCTTGAATACCGCAAGCTCATTGGTTTTAGGTCGCTCAAAGAGCTTCCGGTTGTTATTGGCTGAATGGACCATGCAGGAGGGCCGGATTTTATCGGTTCCTCTTGCAGGAAATAAATGAAAGAAAAAAGAATACATATTTATAAAGCAAAAATCCTCTCTGATCCATCTCACTATCCCTAAAAAAACTCACTGCTCAGCCAATCAATATAATGCAGCAAGGGTCTCCTTTTCTTTCGCCAAAACGGAGAATTCACCATAATGCACATTTTTTCAGCCTCAAAAACTGTGCAAAACCGGCATGTTTTTGCTTTATTTTCTCGATTTTTGTAAGCGCTTACTAACATTGAGCAGAAAAGAGGGGGATTTGTGGACATTGTTATTATTTTATTGGCATTAGGCATGCTGATGTTTGCGGCTTACCGGGGCTTTTCAGTCATTTTATTCGCCCCGATTTGCGCGCTGTTTGCCGTGCTCCTGACAGATCCAAGCTTCGTGCTTCCTTTCTTCTCGAATATATTTATGGAGAAGATGGTAGGATTTATTAAGCTGTATTTTCCCGTATTTCTTTTAGGGGCCGTTTTTGGCAAGGTTGTTGAAATCTCGGGGCTCGCTGAGTCGATTGCAAAAACAATCGTCAAGCTTGTGGGAGCAAAAAGAGCCATTCTCGCCATCGTCTTAATGGGTGCGATTTTAACGTACAGCGGCGTCAGTCTCTTCGTAGCGGTGTTTGCCATCTATCCGTTTGCTAAAAACCTATTTATCAAAGCTGATATTCCCAAGCGTCTGATACCCGGTACGATTGCATTAGGCGCCTTTACATTTACAATGGATGCGCTTCCCGGCACACCGCAAATTCAAAATGTCATTCCGACCGCTTTTTTTAAAACAAACATTTATGCCGCTCCCTGGCTCGGACTGATTGGTGCAGCATTTGTGCTTACGGCCGGAATGATTTATTTAGAATCCCGGCGCAAAAAAGCGGCCAATGCCGGAGAAGGCTATGCTGGATTTCAATCTGAAGTTTCCGCTGCAGAGGAATCCTCGGGTCTGGCTAATGAAAAACATACGCCTGTTTTACCGCAGGAGGCAGAACCCAGCCCCGCGCGGCAAGTGCTCGCCTTTGTTCCGCTTATCCTTGTGGGGGTCATGAACAAATGCTTCACGATGTGGCTCCCGCATTGGTACCCTGACGGATTTGATTTTGCGCCGCTCGGCTTAGAAGCGTTCGGGAAAATTGACCTTTCCTCCGTCACTGCGATCTGGTCAGTAGAACTCGCACTGTTCATCGGAATCATGACAACGATTTTGTTCGATTGGAAAAAAGTCCTCTTCAATTTGAAAGAAGGACTGAATGAGGGCATCGGGGGCGCCTTGCTGGCGTCGATGAATACAGGAGCCGAATACGGATTTGGCGGCATCATTGCGGCGCTTCCCGGCTTTAAAATGGTCAGCAGCGGCATATCGCAGACGTTTACTGATCCGCTCGTCAACGGAGCGGTGACGACCACTGCGCTTGCCGGGATTACAGGATCGGCATCAGGAGGAATGGGCATCGCTTTAAGCACGATGTCAGCAGCGTATACAGAAGCAATCAATACATTCCACATCCCGCCGGAGGTCATGCACCGGGTGATCTCGATGGCCTCCGGCGGGATGGACACTCTTCCGCATAATGGCGCCGTCATTACGCTGCTCGCGGTCACCGGGTTGACCCACCGCCAATCCTACAGGGATATCTTTGCCATTACCGTCATTAAAACAGCCGCTGTGTTTGTCATCATCGCCATTTACAGTCTGACGGGCCTTGTGTAGCCAAAACAGAAAGGGGAAACGAATATGGGAATAGGAAAAGTGATGGACTCTTATCAAGATGCTGCTGCACTGATCAAGGACGGAGACACCCTCATCGCAGGAGGCTTCGGCCTGTGCGGTATTCCGGAACAATTAATTCTCGCGATCAGGGACAGCGGCGTAAAAAACTTGACCGTTGTCAGTAATAACTGCGGTGTTGATGATTGGGGTTTAGGCCTCTTGCTTGCAAACCGGCAGATCAAAAAAATGGTCGCATCCTATGTGGGAGAAAACAAAACCTTTGAACGGCAGTTTTTAAGCGGGGAGCTGGAAGTCGAATTGGTGCCCCAAGGAACGCTCGCAGAAAGAATTCGCGCGGGAGGGGCGGGCATTCCGGCGTTTTATACACCTGCGGGCGTCGGAACATCAGTAGCCGAGGGAAAAGAACATAAGACATTTGACGGGCGCACCTATCTTCTGGAGAAAGGGATTACAGGGAACGCCGCCATCGTAAAGGCCTGGAAAGCCGATCCTCTGGGCAACCTGATGTTCAGAAAGACGGCAAGAAATTTCAATCCGCTCGCTGCAATGGCAGGCAAAGTGACGATTGCAGAGGCTGAAGAAATCGTCGATGCCGGAGAGCTTGATCCGGATCAAATTCATACGCCGGGTATTTTTGTGCAGCACGTGCTGCTCGGCGGGATTCATGAAAAACGGATTGAACGCCGCACCGTCCGGCAAGCATGATAAAGGAGGCTGACAGAATGAGAGATAGCAGAAAACGAATGATCAAACGGGCTGTAAAGGAAATTAAGGACGGAATGAATGTGAACTTGGGGATAGGGAGGCCGACGCTTGTAGCCAATGAGATACCGAATGATTATAACGTCCTGCTTCAGTCTGAAAACGGCTTGCTCGGGATCGGGCCTTATCCGGCGGAAGGAACGGAGGACCCCGATCTGATCAATGCGGGAAAAGAAACCATTACCGAGGTAAAGGGAGCCTCGTATTTTGACAGTGCCGAATCCTTTGCCATGATTCGCGGCGGCCACATTGATGTAGCGATCCTCGGCGGGATGGAAGTGTCCGAACGGGGAGATTTGGCGAACTGGATGATCCCAGGAAAAATGATCAAAGGAATGGGCGGCGCAATGGACCTAGTCCACGGAGCAAAACGGATTATTGTCATTATGGAGCACGTTAATAAATATGGGGAATCTAAAGTGAGAACGGAATGTACGCTGCCTTTAACCGGCAGGCAGGTGGTCGATCGGCTGATCACAGATTTGGCTGTATTCGATTTTCATGATGGCCGTATGACGCTCACCGAACTGCAGGAAGGTGTAACTATGGAGGAGGTCTTTGAGAAAACAGAAGGTCATTTTACTGTCAGCCAGTCGTTAAAAAACGGAGTCAGACCAAAATGAGGAGGCGCCGTCATGCATTCATTGCTTATTGAAAAAACAGCCGTTGTAACAGGAGCAGCCGGAGGAATCGGGCTTGAAATCGCAAAAGAATTCGCCCGTGAAGGAGCAGCCGTCATCATCTCTGATGTAAACGAACAAGCGGGGAAAGAAGCGGCGGCAAGACTGACAGATGAAGGCTGTGAAGCAGTCAGCATCACATGCGATGTAACAAATGAAAAGCAAGTGGCCGACATGCTGCAGACGGTCGAGAAACAATACGGACGTCTCGATATCCTTGTGAATAATGCCGGCATTCAGCATGTCGCGCCCATCGAGGAATTTCCCACCGAACAGTTTGAACGGCTCATTCGTCTCATGCTGACCGCGCCATTTATCGCAATGAAGCATGCATTTCCCATGATGAAAAAACAGCAATTCGGTCGAATCATTAATATGGCGTCTGTCAACGGACTGATCGGTTTTCACGGGAAAGCGGCATATAACAGCGCCAAGCACGGCGTCATCGGTTTAACGAAAGTCGGCGCACTTGAAGGCGCGGCTGACGGCATTACCGTCAATGCGCTTTGTCCGGGATATGTGGACACTCAGCTTGTCCGCAATCAGTTAAAGGACATTTCCGCAACAAGGAATGTACCGTACGAGCGGGTGCTTGAGGACGTCATCTTTCCGCTCGTTCCCCAAAAACGGCTGCTGTCAGTGAAGGAAATCGCTGATTACGCCGTATTTTTGTCCAGCGACAAAGCAAAAGGGGTCACAGGTCAGGCCGTAGTCATGGATGGCGGGTATACCGCTCAATAGTTCTAATACTTTTTTAAAAAACAGCCGCTCTGAACGGCTGTTTTTTATGCCTGAAAACCTTGTTCACTCAATAGGCCGATTACTGCGTCAATCGGTATCCGGGCAGGGTCATTTCCATGTTCTGCGGCGTATTTCGCCCTTGCGGATTTTCCCCATCCAGATCCATCTCTTGCGCCGCATTTATAATCAAGCGCAATCAGTTTACAATCCTTCACAGATATACAAATGAATTTTTACAATAAACAGAAAATATGTAATTTCTGACACAATAATGCCAATAGCCCTAAAACATATGAAACATGAAGAGCGCGTTCTAAGTGAAGAAGAGCCGGTAACAGGCTCCACTCCGGCTTTCATCATCTCTCTTTAAGACTGATTTTCGGTGAAACCCCCATGTTTTATTTTATGAATAAATATATCTAATTCGTTTGTGAAAACGAACAATAACTCCTCCGAAAGTATTCTATACACATTTGTTATAATCATGCTAGGATGTTATATAAAGGGATATTTTGTAGGATATTGTATCCCTTGTTCAATATGATCGGAGGAATCTCATGAACAATCTTGCCTTTTTATTTCCTGGACAAGGGTCTCAATTTGTAGGAATGGGCAAACAATTTTGGAATGATTTTGTGCTCGCAAAGAGATTGTTTGAAGAAGCGAGCGATGCGATCTCCTTGGATGTAAAAAAACTGTGTTTTAACGGAGATATGAATGAATTGACAAAGACAATGAACGCGCAGCCCGCTATTTTAACGGTCAGTGTCATTGCTTTTCAAGTGTATATGCAGGAAATAGGGGTGAAGCCACGCTTCCTGGCAGGCCATAGCTTAGGCGAATATTCAGCGCTTGTCTGTGCCGGCGCCCTTTCTTTTCAGGATGCCGTTACACTTGTAAGGGAGCGGGGAATTCTTATGCAAAATGCGGATCCTCAGCAGCAGGGGGCGATGGCCGCCGTGACTCACCTCTCTCTTCAAACCTTGCAAGAAATATGTTCGAAAGTGTCGACGGAAGACTTTCCGGCAGGTGTAGCCTGCATGAATTCAGAACAGCAGCATGTGATTTCCGGACACCGGCAAGCTGTGGAACGTGTCATCAAGATGGCGGAGGAAAAGGGTGCGGCATACACTTATTTGAATGTCAGTGCGCCTTTTCACAGTCAGATGGTACGATCAGCATCTGAACAATTCCAGACTGTATTACACCGGTATTCCTTCCGGGATGCCGCATGGCCGATCATTTCAAATGTCACCGCACGCCCTTACAGCAGCGGAAATTCGATCCGCGAACATCTCAAGCAGCACATGACGATGCCGGTTAGATGGACAGAATCGATGCATTACTTGCTTTTACATGGAGTCACAGAAGTCATCGAAATGGGTCCGAACAATGTCTTAGCCGGTCTGCTGAGAAAAACAACGAATCACATTGTACCTTATCCCTTAGGACAGACATCTGATGTTCCCCCGCTTTCCAATTCAGCGGAAAGAAAGAAACATATTGTCCATTTACGCAAAAAACAACTAAATAAATTGATGATTCAATCCGTCATTGCGCGAAATTACAACAAGGATTCAGCGGCTTATTCCAATATGACGACGCCATTATTTACGCAAATCCAAGAGCTGAAAGAGAGAATGAAAAGGCATGAAGATGTGCTTTCAGAACAAGAACTCGAACATTCGATCCATTTATGCAAATTAATTTGTGAAGCTAAACAGCTTCCGGCTTGGGAAGAATTGCGGATTTTAAAATAAAGCGCCCAGGAGGGGACCTATGTATACCAGTCAATTCCAAACCTTAGTAGATGTCATTCGGGAAAGAAGCAATATCTCTGATCGCGGGATCCGTTTTATCGAATCCGATAAAAACGAGACGGTTGTCTCTTATCGCCAATTGTTTGAAGAGGCGCAAGGGTATCTTGGCTATTTACAGCATCTCGGCATTAAGCCGAAGCAGGAAATTGTATTTCAAATCCGAGAAAATAAATCATTTGTCGTTGCTTTTTGGGCTTGTATATTAGGAGGAATGATCCCGGTGCCGGTCAGTATCGGAGAAGATGATGACCATAAGCTGAAGGTCTGGCGCATTTGGAATATATTAAATCATCCGTTTCTGATTGCCTCTGAAAAAGTATTGGACAAAATAAAGAAATACGCTGCAGAACACGATTTACAGGATTTCCATCATCAATTAAACGAAAAATCTGACATCATTCAAGATCAAACCTACGATTACCCCGCTTCATTTTATGAACCTGATGCGGATGAACTCGCCTTTATCCAATTTTCTTCTGGATCAACAGGAGATCCAAAAGGAGTCATGTTAACGCATCACAACTTAATACATAACACGTGCGCCATTGGGACTGCCCTACACGTTCATTCGAAAGACTCTTTCTTATCATGGATGCCTTTAACGCATGATATGGGGCTCATCGCCTGCCACCTTGTTCCCTTCATAACCGGAATCAATCAAAATCTAATGCCTACAGAGTTATTTATTCGAAGACCTATTCTTTGGATGAAAAAAGCTCATGAACACAAAGCCAGTATTCTATCATCTCCTAATTTCGGGTACAACTACTTCCTTAAATTTCTGAAAAACGAACCAGACTGGGATTTATCACACATCAAGGTCATCGCAAACGGTGCAGAACCGATATTGCCGGAGCTGTGTGACGAATTTTTGAAAAGATGCGCAGCATTCAATCTGAAAAGATCCGCTATTTTGAATGTTTACGGTTTAGCGGAAGCTTCGGTTGGCGCAGCGTTCTCTAAAATAGGTAAAGAATTCGTTCCCGTTTATTTGCATCGTGACTATTTAAATCTTGGTGAAAGAGCTGTAAAAGTCAGCAAAGAGGACCAAAATTGCGCTTCATTCGTTGAAGTGGGACAACCTATTGACTATTGTCAGCTTCGGATCTCCGATGAAACAAATGAAAGAGTAGAAGACGGAATCATCGGCCATATCCACATCAAAGGAGACAATGTGACGCAAGGGTATTATAACAACCCAGAGAGTACGGAAAAAGCGCTGACTTCTGACGGCTGGGTAAAAACGGGAGACCTCGGATTCATTAGTGAAAGTGGTAACTTAGTCGTAACCGGAAGAGAAAAGGACATTATTTTCGTGAACGGAAAAAATATCTACCCGCACGATATTGAACGGGTCGCGATTGAAATGGAAGAGGTTGACTTAGGAAGGGTTGCCGCCTGCGGTGTATATGATCAAAAGACGCAAAGCGGAGAAATCGTGCTCTTTGTTGTTTACAAAAAATCACCTGAAAAATTTGCACCGCTTGTCAAAGAGATAAAAAAACATTTGTACAAGCGGGGCGGCTGGAGCATAAAAGAAGTCCTTCCGATCCGAAAACTCCCTAAAACAACCAGCGGAAAGGTTAAACGCTACGAACTTGCCAGACAGTATGAGGCAGGGAATTTTTCAACAGAGTCTGCCGCCATCAATGAATGTTTGGAGAGCAGCACGGAAACATCCGGACAGACACCCATTCATGAGATAGAAACGGAATTGCTGTCTATCTTTTCCGAAGTGCTCGATGGAAAAAAGGTTCACCTCGCTGACAGTTATTTTGATATGGGAGCAAATTCATTACAGTTATCGCAGATTGCCGAGCGCATAGAACAGAAATTCGGACGCAAGCTTGCCGTTTCAGATCTCTTTACGTATCCTTCTATCACTGATTTAGCGGCATATCTGTCTGAAAGCCGGGCTGAAATCAAGCAGGACGCGGCAGCGAAACCAAGCCATGTGACACCGAAAGATATCGCCATTATCGGGATGTCGCTCAATGTCCCGGGAGCGTCAACGAAAAGTGATTTTTGGAATCTGCTTGAAAAAGGTGAGCACAGCATTCGAGAATACCCCGAATCCCGGCTGAAAGATGCGGCGGATTATTTAAAGTCCATCCAAAGCGAGTTCAATGAGAGTCAGTTTGTGAAGGGCGGCTATTTAGATGAAATCGACCGCTTTGACTATTCGTTCTTCAGTTTAGCTCCTAAAGCGGCTCAGTTTATGGACCCTAACCAAAGACTGTTTTTGCAGTCTGCATGGCATGCGATTGAAGATGCGGGCTATGCCGGCGGCAGCATGAACGGGAGCCGTGTCGGGGTATATGCGGGGTACTCGAAGGTGGGCTACGATTATGAACGTCTCCTTTCTGCGAATTATCCGGATGAACTTCATCAATATATCGTGGGCAATCTCCCTTCCGTGCTAGCCAGCCGAATCGCTTATTTCTTAAATTTAAAAGGGCCGGCGGTCACAGTGGATACGGCATGCTCCTCATCGCTTGCCGCCGTTCATATGGCATGTAAATCTTTAATGTCCGGCGATTGTGAAATGGCTCTTGCCGGCGGTATCCGGACATCGCTCTTGCCGATCTGTATCGGACTTGATATGGAATCTTCGGACGGGTACACGAAAACGTTCAGCAAAGATTCAGACGGCACGGGCACAGGTGAAGGCGCGGCCGCAGTCCTGCTAAAACCTTTGCAGGATGCTGTTCGCGACGGAGACCATATTTACGGCGTAATCAAGGGAAGCGCGCTGAATCAAGACGGAACAACCGCCGGGATTACAGCACCGAATCCGGCAGCTCAGACTGAGGTCATTGAGACGGCCTGGAAAGACGCGGGCATTGCTCCTGAAACACTGTCTTTCATCGAAGCGCATGGCACCGGAACGAAGCTCGGCGATCCGGTTGAATTTAACGGGCTTTGTAAAGCGTTTGAAAAGTATACGGCAAAAAAACAATTTTGTGCGATTGGTTCTGTTAAATCGAACATCGGCCATTTGTTTGAAGCGGCAGGCATCGTCGGGCTGATCAAATCTGTCCTCATGCTGAATCACAAGAAAAATCCGCCGTTAGCGCACTTTAATGAACCTAATCCGCTCATTCATTTTCACTCATCACCATTTTATGTGAATCAGGAAGTTTCGGAGTTCACATCGGGTGATGAGCCGCTGCGAGGCGGAGTCAGCTCATTTGGCTTTAGCGGAACGAACGCTCATGTGGTATTGGAAGAATATATTTCTCAAAGTGAGTATGCACCCGAGGATGAACATGGGCCGCACCTATTTGTTTTATCCGCTCATACTGAAAAGTCACTCTATGAACTCGCACAGCAGTACCGGCAATATGTATCGGATGACAGCCAAGCTTCATTAAAGTCCATTTGCTATACAGCCAGTACGGGCAGGGCTCATTTGGATCATGGCATTGCCATGATTGTATCCGGTAAGCAAGAATTATCGGATAAGCTGTCCCGCCTGATTCAGGGAGACAGAAACCTTCCCGGTGTATACATCGGTTACAAGAATATGAAGGAAATGCTGCCTGCTCATAAAGAAGAGCTGAATCAACAAGCAGCCGCTCTGATTAAGCAGCGTTTACGTACGCAAGATGAACGGATCACATGGCTGCATCGCGCAGCCGAATTATTTGTGCAAGGAGCCGTTATCGATTGGCGCGCGCTTTATTCCGGTGAAACTGTACAAAAGACGCCATTGCCCCTGTATCCGTTTGAACGGAGCCGATGCTGGGCTGAAGCTGACCAGTTGCGCTTAAACGAGGGCGAAAAGAGAGGAGAAGCGGCATTGAATATCAATCAATCGAAGGCGCATATTGAATCCTTCCTGAAAACTGTAATCAGCAATGCTTCGGGGATCAGGGGAGAGGAACTCGATCTGAATGCTCATTTTATCGGGCTCGGAATGGATTCTATCATGCTGTCACAGATCAAAAAAGCCATCGCGGACGAATTTGGGGTAGATATCCCGATGGATCGTTTTTTTGATACGTTGACCAACCTTCAAAGTGTCATAGATTACTTGGCTGATATCGTTCCATCGTCCATTGCATCCGCTCCGCCTCAAGAGAATGTTCCGGCGCAGGAAAAACAGGTCATTTCAGAAGCGCAGCCTGAATCGGATCGCAGAGATGGTCATCAAGAGCATACGCTCGAAAAAATAATCGCATCTCAAAATCAATTAATTCAGGATGCCTTGCAAGCTCAATTAAATAGCTTTAATTTGCTGAGAAACAGCGGACATCATTCCGATGAGAAAGAATACGCTAAAGCGCAAGAGAAATCAATTCCTTCTGTCAAGCAGGGGCCTCCGACCGTCACTGCAGAACAGAAAGCGGCTCAAGAAGCGAAACCCTATGTTCCTTTCCAGCCTCAGAACCTGAATGATCAGGGACACTATACCGCACGGCAAAAACAATACTTAGAAGATTTCATCAAGAAATACGCAGATAAAACGAAAGGTTCCAAACAATATACGGACAACACCCGATTTGCTCATGCAAACAACCGCAATTTGTCCAGCTTCCGTTCGTATTGGAAGGAAATCGTATACCCGATTATCGCCGAACGTTCTGACGGTTCTAAAATGTGGGATATTGACGGAAATGAATATATCGATATCACCATGGGATTCGGGGTTAACCTTTTCGGGCATCATCCTTCCTTTATTACACAGGTTATCGATGATTCAACCCGTTCATCATTGCCTCCGCTCGGCCCGATGTCAGATGTCGCCGGTGAAGTTGCCGACCGGATCCGCACATGTACCGGAGTGGAAAGGGTCGCTTTCTATAATTCCGGAACAGAGGCCGTCATGGTTGCCCTGCGTTTGGCGCGGGCGGCAACAGGAAGAAAGAAAGTCGTGGCGTTCTCAGGATCTTATCACGGGACGTTTGACGGCGTATTAGGGGTTGCCGGCACAAAAGGCGGGGCTGCGTCTGCGAATCCGCTGGCTCCGGGCATATTGCAGAGCTTTATGGATGATTTGATTATTTTACATTACAACAATCCCGATTCGCTGGATGTGATCCGCAGTCTTGGTGATGAATTGGCAGCCGTACTGGTGGAACCGGTACAAAGCCGCAGACCGGATTTGCAGCCGCAGGCATTTTTGAAAGAATTGCGGGCGATCACGCAGCAATCCGGAACAGCTCTGATTATGGATGAAATTATTACCGGATTTCGGATCGGTCTTGGCGGCGCACAGGAATGGTTCGGCATTCAGGCTGATTTAGTGACCTACGGAAAAATCATCGGCGGCGGACAGCCGTTAGGGGTAGTTGCCGGAAAAGCTGAGTTCATGAATGCGATCGACGGGGGTACCTGGCAGTATGGGGACGATTCCTACCCGCAAGACGAGGCGAAACGCACGTTTGTGGCCGGCACCTTCAATACTCACCCGCTTACCATGAGGATGTCATTAGCCGTCCTTCGCCATTTACAAACCGAGGGAGAACATCTGTATGAGCAGCTTAATCAAAAAACAGCCTACCTGGTCGATGAGCTGAATCGCTGCTTCGAACAAGCGCAAGTGCCTATCCGCATGGTTCGATTCGGTTCTTTATTCCGGTTTGTCTCATCGCTTGATAATGACTTGTTCTTTTACCATCTCAACTATAAAGGGGTCTATGTATGGGAGGGACGCAACTGCTTCTTGTCTGCGGCGCATACCGCGGATGATATCGAAAATATTATTCAAGCGGTGAAAGACACGGTGGAGGATCTTCGCCGAGGCGGATTTATTCCGGAAGGCCCGGATTCCCCTGATGGCGGAGGCCGTAAAAAGTCCGGGACGCGCGAGCTTTCACCTGAACAAAAGCAGTTGGTTATGGCATCCCATTACGGGAATGAAGCTTCCGCCGCTTTAAACCAGTCCATTATGCTGAAAGTGAAGGGCGAACTGCAGTATACATCATTAAAACAAGCCGTCCGGCATATCGTTGACCGTCATGAAGCTTTACGTACGGTGATTCATCCCGATGACGAGGTACAGCAAGTGCAGGAACGGATGAATATAGAAATACCTGTCATTGATTTTACCGGTCTCCCGCATGAACATCGGGAGCCGGAAATCCAAAAATGGCTGACAGAAGATTCCAAGCGGCAGTTTCATTTCCATGAACAAAAGCCTTTGTTTAGAATCCATGTGCTTACATCGGCTCACAATGAACATCTGATTGTGCTCACGTTCCATCATATCATTGCCGATGGATGGTCAATCGCCGTTTTTGTTCAAGAACTGGAGAGCAACTACGCGGCAATAGTACAAGGAAAATCGATTTCACCGAAAGAGGCAGATGTTTCGTTTCGCCAATACTTAGACTGGCAGCAGGCACAGATCGACAGCGGCCAGTATGAAGAAGGGGTCCGTTATTGGCGGCGTCATTTCTCTGAACCGATACAGCAGCCAATTCTGCCAACCGCAGATTCTGTCCGTTATCCGAACGGGTATGAGGGAGACCGGTGTACCGTCAGGCTTGGACGGCCATTGAGCGAGGCTTTAAGATCATTAAGCATTCAGATGAAAAATAGCGTATTTGTGACGATGCTGGGCGCATTTCATCTTTTTCTGCACCGGCTTACCAAACAGTCAGGCCTTGCGATCGGGATCCCCGCTGCAGGTCAATCGCATATGAAACAGCATGATCTGATTGGAAATTGCGTCAATATGATTCCGGTGAAGAACACGTCTTCTTCAGAAAGCACTTTATCCGGTTATCTTGGCAGCATGAAAGAAAGCGTGAATCTTGCAATGCAGCACCAAGCCGTCCCGATGACACTGGTGGCCAGAGAGCTTCCGCACGATCAAATGCCGGATATGCGTATTATCTTTAATTTAGACAGACCTTTTCGAAAGCTGTATTTCGGAAAGGCGGAGGCGGAGCCTGTTGCATACCCGGTAAAACGCACCCTGTACGATTTATTTCTTAACATAACAGACGCGCATCAAGAATATGTTCTTGATTTCGACTTTAATACGAACGTCGTCAGTCCGGAAATCATGAAAAAGTGGGGAGCGGGTTTTACAAAATTGCTGCAAAAAATGGTTGAGGGAGATTCAATCCCTCTTGACGCCATGATGATGTTTTCCGATGAAGAACAGCATGATTTACAAGCACTTTACGCCGAACACCAGAAGCGGATCGCTTCAATAGGAAGCAATACGGCAAATTTTACTGAAGCCTACGAGGCGCCGGTAAATGAAACGGAGCGGCAGCTGGCGCGGATTTGGGAGGAACTTTTCGGCCTTGAACGGGTCGGCAGATCAGACCGCTTCCTGGCTCTGGGAGGAAACTCACTCCAGGCGACGCTTATGCTTTCCAAAGTTCAGAAGACATTTCATCAAAAGGTTTCCATCGGACAATTTTTCAATCACCAGACTGTTAAGGAATTAGCACGTTTCATTCAGAACGAAACGAAAGTCGTGCACCTCCCGATGAAGGCTGCCGAGAAAAAAGCGTATTACCCGACATCGCCGGCGCAGCAAAGAGTATATTTCCTGCACCAACTGGAACCGGATCAGCTGGCGCAAAATATGTTCGGCCACATATCAATAACAGGGAAGTACGATGAGCAAGCCCTGATCTCATCTCTTCAACAAGTGATGCAGCGGCACGAAGCGTTTCGCACGTATTTCGACATTATAGATGGCGATATCGTTCAGAAACTTGAAAACGAAGTTGATTTTAACGTTCATGTCCGGACAATGAGCCGGGATGAATTTGATGCCTATTCAGACCGGTTTGTAAAACCGTTCCGCCTGGACCAAGCTCCGTTAGTTCGTGCGGAGCTGATCAAGATTGAAAACGAGCAGGCCGAACTGCTCATCGATATGCATCATATCATTTCGGACGGTTATTCCGTCAACATCCTTACAAATGAATTGCTGGCTTTATATCATCAGAAACCATTACCGGACATTGAATTTGAATATAAAGATTTCGCAGAATGGCAAAACCAACGGATGAATGACGATGCCATGAAGCGGCAGGAGACATATTGGCTGGAACAATTTCAAGACGAAATTCCCATCCTTGACCTGCCGACAGACGGTTCAAAAGCGGCAGAACGGTCTTCTGAGGGACAGCGTGTGACATGCTCCTTACAGCCGGATGTCATCCGTTCGCTTCAAGACTTGGCACAAAAGGCGGAAACGACTCTCTATACGGTGCTTCTGGCCGCCTATAATGTGCTGCTTCATAAATATACGGGACAAGAAGACATTGTCGTTGGCACGCCTGCTTCAGGAAGAAATCATCCGGATATCGAAAAGATCATCGGTATTTTCATACAAACCATTGGAATCCGGACGAAGCCGCACGCCAATAGAACGTTTACGGATTATCTGGAAGAAGTAAAGCGGCAGACGCTTGACGCTTTCGAAAACCAAGACTATCCATTCGACCGGCTTGTGGAGAAATTAAATGTACAGCGGGAAACAACCGGAAAGTCTCTGTTTAACACGATGTTTGTGTTTCAAAACATTGAATTTCATGAAATCCGGCACAATGAATGTACATTTAAAGTGAAAGAACGAAATCCAGGGGTCTCTTTATATGATTTGATGCTCACGATCGAAGATGCCGGTCAACAGATAGAGATGCATTTTGATTATAGACCGGGACGATTCACAAAAGACACCATTGAACAGATCACCAGACACTATACCGCCATTTTAAACAGCCTTGCTGAGCAGCCGGAGATGACATTGTCTTCTGTTCCTATGCTGTCTGAAACCGAACGTCATCAACTGCTGACGGAGTGTAATGGCACAAAGACGCCGTATCCGCATAAGGAAACGGTATATCGGTGGTTTGAAATGCAGGCGGAACAGAGTCCCGATCATGAAGCCGTTATTTTTGGCAATGAGCGTTATACGTACAGACAGCTCAATGAACGGGCGAACCGATTGGCGCGGACGTTACGGACAAAAGGCGTACAAGCGGATCAATTCGTTGCCATCATCAGCCCGCATCGGATCGAGCTGATTGTCGGAATTTTGGCTGTTCTGAAAGCCGGCGGCGCATACGTGCCCATTGATCCTGAATATCCGGAAGATCGGATTCAATATATGCTGAGAGATTCAAGAGCGGAGGTTGTGTTGACACAGCGCAGCCTGCTGGATCAATTACCGTATGATGGTGACATTGTGCTTTTGGATGAGGAAAACTCATACCATGAAGATCACTCGAATCTTGAATCGGACAGCGATGCGCATGATTTGGCCTACATGATCTATACGTCAGGTTCCACGGGAAATCCAAAAGGTGTACTCATTGAGCATCAGGGGCTGGCTGATTATATTTGGTGGGCGAAAGAGGTTTATGTAAGAGGTGAGAAAACCAACTTCCCATTATACTCTTCCATCTCTTTCGATCTGACTGTGACCTCGATATTTACACCGCTGGTTACGGGAAATACCATCATTGTCTTTGACGGCGAAGACAAAAGCGCTGTGCTTTCTGAGATTATGCGGGACTCAAGAATAGACATGATCAAATTGACCCCGGCACATCTGCACGTCATCAAGGAGATGAATATCGCTGGCGGCACCGCAATACGGAAAATGATTGTCGGCGGAGAAAATTTAAGCACCCGTCTGGCCAAAAGTGTCAGCGAACAGTTTAAAGGCCGGCTGGACATTTTCAATGAATACGGACCGACGGAAGCTGTCGTCGGATGTATGATTTATCACTTCGACGCAGAACGGGACAAGCGGGAATTTGTACCGATCGGCACTCCGGCTGCCAACACGGATATTTATGTGGCCGATGCAAGCAGAAACCTGGTTCCGATCGGGGTAATCGGCGAAATATATATCAGCGGACCGGGTGTTGCCAGAGGGTATTGGAACCGCCCGGATTTAACGGCAGAGAAATTTGTTGAAAACCCGTATGTACCGGGAGCGAAGATGTACAAATCAGGGGATTTGGCTAAGCGATTGAAGGACGGAAATCTCGTATATATTGGGCGCGTTGATGAACAAGTCAAAATCAGGGGACACCGAATCGAGCTTGGTGAAATTGAAGCAGCAATGCATAACGCGGAAGCGGTGCAAAAAGCCGCGGTTACAGTGAAAGAAGAAGAAGACGGCTTAAAACAATTATGCGCGTATTACGTAAGCGACAAGCCTATAGCGGCTGCGCAGCTTAGGGAACAATTGTCATCGCAGCTTCCGGACTACATGGTTCCGACCTATTTTGTCCATCTGGAGCATATGCCGTTAACATCCAACGGGAAAATAAACCGTAAGGCACTGCCTGCACCGGAAGCGAGTCTGCAGCAGACAGCTGAATATGTTC
Organism: Bacillus sp. LR--39; assembly: GCF_053613335.1. NCBI lineage: Bacteria > Bacillati > Bacillota > Bacilli > Caryophanales > Bacillaceae > Bacillus > Bacillus sp. LR--39. The sequence continues at coordinate 1,011,277 of NZ_JBSIOT010000001.1, forward strand.
CGCCGGGTAATGAGACGGAGTCCAAACTGACAGATTTATGGAAGGAAGTGCTCGGAATAAGCCATGCGGGGATCAAACATAATTTCTTTGATCTCGGAGGCAACTCCATCCGAGCGGCTGCCTTAGCCGCCAGAATTCACAAAGAGCTGAATGTGAATCTGTCTCTCAAAGACATATTCAAGTTTCCTACCATTGAACAATTGGCTGACAAGGCGTTACACATGGACAAAAATCGATATGTACCGATTCCGGCTGCAAAGGAAATGCCATATTATCCGGTTTCTTCAGCTCAGAGGCGGATGTATTTGTTAAGTCACACAGAAGGCGGCGAGCTGACTTACAATATGACGGGTGCCATGAATGTGGAAGGGACGATCGATCCCGAACGGTTAAACGCCGCTTTCCGAAAATTAATCGCGCGTCATGAAGCGCTGCGGACCAGCTTTGATTTATATGAAGGCGAGCCGGCACAGCGTATTCATCATCACGTCGACTTTACGATAGAACGAATTCAAGCTAGCAAAGAAGAGGCGGAAGACCGTGTGCTTGATTTCATCAAAGCGTTTGACTTAGCCAAACCGCCGCTGATGCGGGCCGGACTGATTGAAATTGAACCTGCGCGGCACGTGCTTGTGGTTGATATGCATCATATCATTTCTGACGGCGTGTCCGTCAATATTCTGATGAAAGATTTAAGCCGAATCTACGAGGGGAACGAACCGGACCCGCTCTCTATTCAATATAAAGACTTTGCAGTTTGGCAGCAATCGGACATTCAGAAACGGAACATCAAGAACCAGGAAGCGTATTGGCTGGATCAGTTTCACGGTGATATTCCTGTACTGGATATTCCCGCGGATTATGAGAGACCTGCCATACGCGATTACGAAGGCGAATCATTTGAATTTCTTATACCCGAACACTTAAAACAGCGTTTAAGCCAAATGGAAGAAGACACAGGAGCAACACTGTATATGATTTTATTGGCAGCCTATACGATTCTTTTATCCAAATACAGCGGACAAGAAGATATTATCGTAGGAACGCCGTCTGCCGGGCGGACTCATTTAGATGTAGAGCCGGTCGTGGGAATGTTCGTCAATACGTTAGTCATTCGCAATCACCCGGCGGGCCGTAAAACATTTGATGCCTACTTAAATGAAGTAAAAGAAAACATGCTGAACGCTTATAAAAATCAAGACTATCCATTGGAAGAATTAATTCAGCATCTGCATCTTCCAAAAGATTCAAGCCGCAATCCTTTATTCGATACGATGTTTGTGCTGCAAAATCTTGATCATGCTGAATTGACTTTCGATTCCCTTCAACTCAAGCCGTATCCATTTCATCATCCGGTTGCCAAATTCGATTTGACCTTGTCGATTCAGGCGGACCGCGACAACTATCACGGACTGTTTGAATATTCGAAAAAACTGTTTAAGAAAAGCAGAATCGAGGTTTTATCAAACGACTACTTACACATCCTATCGGCGATTTTGGAACAGCCAAGCATTCTAATCGAACATATCGGATTGAGCGGCAGCAATGAGGAAGAAGAGAACGCGCTTGATTCTATTCAATTGAACTTTTAGGGAAAAGCATTATTTCTTTAAAATATATAAAATGAGGTGCTCCAATGTCGGTATTTAAAACTCAAGAAACGTACTGGGAAAACCTGTTTGATGAAGAAGACGGCCTAAGCGCATTCCCTTACTTTAAAGCAGCGGATAAAGCGTCGTTGGCCCGTACCGGCTACCAGGAAAAATGCATCTGCCGTTCCTTATCTCCGGAAGTATCTCAAAGAATCATGACAATGGCGAATCATTCCGATATGGCGGCCTATCTGATTTTATTGGCGGGTATTGAATGCTTGTTGTATAAATATACGGATCGAACGAGCCTGATTCTTGGCATTCCAACGGTATCGAAGCAAAAAGCCGGTCAGTCAGCCGTTAACAACATTGTTCTCTTAAAAAATACGCTTTCAAACGAGAGCACATTTAAAACCGTATTCGGGCAGCTGAAAGAAGCCGTTAATGATTCTCTGAAAAATCAAAACCTGCCGTTTAGAAAAATGGTCCGGCATTTAAGCGTGCAATACAATGACGAGCATATGCCTTTGATTCATACCGTCGTTTCGCTTAACGAAATTCATTCCTTGCAATTTAAAGAAGATACTGCAACCGATACGCTGTTTCACTTTGACTTGGAGAACAACGGGATTCATTTGAAGCTTTTTTATAACGGCAATCTGTACGATGAGCGCTATATTAATCAAATTGTATCCCATTTGGATCAGCTGCTGTCTGTGATTCTGTTTCAGCCTCAAGCCGCGATCCATACGGCAGAGATCTTACCGGAAGCGGAAAAACAGAAGCTATTGTTTGATTTTAACGACACCGGCACAGATTTCTCCGGGAGCAGAACAGTCTATCAATTATTTGAAGAGCAAGCAGAAAGAACGCCTGAGCATACGGCCGTCAAGTTTAAAAACGACCATTTGACGTACAGGGAACTGAATGAGAAGGCGAACCGTTTGGCAAGAACATTGCGTAATTGCGGGGTTCAACCCGATACGTTAGTCGCCATTCTCGCTGATCGTTCATTAGAAATGATCGTATCCATTATAGCCGTTTGGAAGGCAGGGGGCGCTTATGTGCCCCTGGATCCTGAATATCCAAAAGAGCGGCTTCAATATTTGCTTCATGATGCGGATGCAGACGTTCTCCTTGTTCAGCAACATTTAAAAAACAGCCTCGCCTTTGACGGCCGGGTGATTGATTTGAATGATGAAACATCATACCATGCCGATTGCTCATTGTTATCACCAATAGCGGAACACAGCCATTTAGCCTATGTCATTTATACGTCGGGTACAACAGGAAAGCCGAAAGGGGTCATGGTTGAACACGGCGGCATTGTGAATTCGCTCCAATGGAAGAAGGCGTTTTTCAAGCATTCTCCGGCGGATCGCGTGCTTGTCTTGTACCCGTATGTTTTTGATGCGTTCATTTTAAACTTCTTCGGCCCGCTCATCTCAGGAGCAACTTTGCACCTTTTGCCTAATGAAGAGAATAAAGAAACTTTCGCCATTCAAAATGCCATAAAACAAGAGAGAATTACTCATTTTTCAACTTCTCCCCGTCTTCTGAAAACGATGATTGAACAGATGAACGCAGAGGATTTCATCCATGTTCAGCATGTTGTTGTAGGCGGTGAGCAGCTGGAAACAGATACAGTTGAGAAGCTGCATTCTCTGCAGCCTCGCATTCGGATCAATAATGAATACGGACCGACAGAAAACAGCGTGGTATCTACATTTCACCCTGTTCAGTCCGCTGATGAACAGATCACAATCGGCAGCCCGGTGGCCAACCATCAAGCTTATATTTTAGGAGCGCACCATCAAATCCAGCCGATCGGCGTACCGGGAGAGCTGTATGTCGGAGGAGCGGGAGTGGCCCGCGGCTACCTCAATCGGGCTGAATTGACGGAGGAAAAATTTGTGGAGCATCTGCATGTCCCTGGTCAAAAGATGTATAAAACGGGGGATCTCGCCAGATGGCTGCCGGATGGAAGAATCGAATATTTAGGGCGGATTGATCATCAAGTGAAAATTCGCGGCTACCGGATTGAGATCGGCGAGGTAGAGGCAGCCATGTTCAATCTGGAAAACGTTCGTGAAGCCGCAGTCGTCGCGCGGGAAGACGCAGACGGGGCCAAACAATTGTATGCCTATTATGTCGGCGAGCCTTCTTTGACCGCTGCGCAGTTCAGAGAAGACTTATCCCGAGAACTGCCGAATTATATGATTCCCTCCCGCTTTATCCCTTTGGAACGCATTCCGCTCACTTCAAATGGGAAGATTGATCTGAAAGCTTTGCCTGCTGCTGACGAAAATACGCGGGCGGAATACGAATACATAGCCCCGCGGAACACAATAGAAGAACTGCTGGTGTCCATCTGGCAAGAAGTATTAGGGGCAGAACGTATAGGAATTTCGGATAATTTCTTTGATTTTGGCGGAGATTCGATTAAATCAATTCAGGTGTCATCCAGATTGTATCAAGCCGGATACAAGGTTGATATGAAGCATTTGTTTAAACACCCCTCGATTGCTGAACTTAGTCAGTTTGTAGCGCCGGTCAGCAGGGTGGCTGATCAAGGAGAAGTGAATGGCGGAACCAAGCTGACCCCGATACAGCATTGGTTTTTTGAGCAAAAAATGCCGCATGCACACCATTACAATCAGGCCGTCATGTTATATTCGGCGGAAGGCTTTAAAGAGGCTCCGCTTCGCCGGACGATGGAACGGATCGCGTCGCATCACGATGCCTTGAGGATGATTTTTGAAAAAACGCCGGATGGATATGCTCCGCGAATTACAGGAACAGATGAAAGTAAACTATACCATCTGGAAGTGATGAATTATAAAGGGGAAACCGATCCGGCTCAAGCGATTGCCGATAAAGCGAATGAGATTCAAAGCAGCATGGTATTAGACAAAGGGCCATTGATGAAGCTCGGTTTGTTCCAATGTCCGGACGGGGATCATTTGCTGATTGCAATTCATCATTTGCTGATTGACGGAGTATCCTGGCGTATTTTACTCGAAGATTTTGCAAGCGGATATGAGCAGGCAGAACGCGGACAAACAATCCAGCTCCCGCAAAAAACAGACTCGTTTCCATTCTGGGCCGATCAATTGTCCAAATATGCGGCGGAAACCGATATGGAAGAGGAGATTGCGTATTGGACTGAGCTTTCAAGTATAAAGCCTCAGCCATTGCCTAAGGACACTATCAGCGAAGGATCGTTATTAAGAGACAGCGAAGAAGTGACGATTCAATGGACAAAAGAGGAAACGGAGCAATTATTAAAACATGCGAACCGCGCCTACAACACGGATATCAACGATCTGCTGCTGACTTCGTTAGGGCTGGCTGTTCACAAGTGGACAGGCACGGAAGACATTGTCGTAAATTTGGAAGGCCATGGGAGAGAACCGATTATTCCGGATGCTGACATTTCCCGCACGATAGGATGGTTCACAAGCCAGTACCCTGTCGTCCTGAGGATGGAAGCCGGAAAAAACCTGTCGCAGCGGATAAAGATCGTAAAAGAAGGGCTGCGCCGCATCCCTGACAAAGGAATGAATTACAGCATCATCAAATATATATCCGGGCATCCGGAAGCCGACAGCCTGCAGCTGAATCCGGAGATATCGTTTAACTATTTGGGACAATTTGACCAAGACCTGAAGCACCAGGCTTTACGCATCTCGCCTTTTTCCACAGGGTTATCAATGAACGAAAACCAAGAGAGAACGGCCGTGCTTGATTTGAACGGCATGATTGCCGAAGGGACATTATCACTGACACTGAGCTACAGCAGCAAACAATACGAAAGATCTACTATGGCGCAATTTGCCCGGGGGCTGAAAGAAAGTCTGCAAGAAGTCATTGCGCATTGCGTGAGCCGGCAGCAGACTTCTCTCACACCAAGTGACATCCTGTTAAAAGACATCTCAATCGATGAACTGGAACAGCTTTTGGAGCAGACGCGTGAATTAGGCGAAGCGGAAAATATTTATCCATTAACGCCGATGCAGAAGGGCATGCTGTTTCACAGCTTATTTGATCCGAATTCAGGTGCTTATTTTCAGCAAACGATGTTTGATCTGCATGGAGATCTGGAGATTGATTCATTTTCAAAAAGCTTGGACGGCTTATCGCAAAAATATGACATTTTCCGCACGAATTTTTACAGAGGCTGGAAAGATCAGCCGCTCCAAATCATATTCAAAACGAAAAAAATCGGTTTTCAATTCAATGACTTACGAGAGATGAAGGAATCACAAAAAGAAGCGATGATTCAGGAATATGCCAGAGAAGATAAGATGCGGGGGTTCGACTTAGAAAAAGGCGCGTTAATGCGGTTATTCATCCTTCGTACGGATGAAAAGACATACCGTTTTATCTGGAGTTTCCACCATATTTTGATGGACGGCTGGTGCCTGCCGCTGATTACAAAAGAAATATTCGAGAATTACTTTGCCTTGCTTCAGCAAAAGCAGCCTGAACAATCATCAATTACTCCGTACAGTCAATATATTGAATGGCTCGGCCGGCAAGATGCGAAAGAGGCCGCGGCTTATTGGGATCAGTACTTGGAGGGATATGAGGAGCAAACCGGCCTTCCTAAGGATCACCATGCAGCGGAAGACGGACGATACGTTCCTGAAAAAGTGACGTGTGACATAAGCTCCGATCTCACTTCGAAAATGAAGCGGACGGCAGGCAAGCATCATGTCACGCTGAACACGCTGCTGCAGACGGCATGGGCGGTTTTGCTGCAGAAATATAACCGTAGCCGGGACGTTGTGTTTGGAAGTGTTGTATCCGGAAGACCTGCTGGAATTCCAAACGTGGAAACCATGATCGGCTTATTCATTAACACCATTCCCGTCCGGTTCCGATGTGAAGCCGGGACAACGTTTGCTGAGCTTATGAAAGAGGCGCAGGAAAGGGCTGTAGCGTCTCAACAATTTGAGACACACCCGCTGTACGATATTCAAGCGCGTACAACGCAAAAGCAAGATTTAATTACACATTTAATGATATTCGAAAATTATCCGGTTGATCAGTATATGGAAAGTATAGGCAGCCAGAACGAAACATCCATCAAAATTTCCAACGTACAAATGGAAGAACAGACCAACTACGATTTTAATTTGACCGTTATACCGGGCGACGAGATGAACATCTCTTTTGAATACAATGCAAATGTGTATGATCAGGCAAGCATAGAGCGTGTTCGGGAACATTTCATGCAAATCCTGCATCAAGTCGTGACAGATGCGGATATCCGGGTGGATCAAGCGGAATTGTTAACGGAAGGCGAAAGAAGAACCCTTCTGCAGACGCTGAACGACACGGCCGCGCCGTTCCCGCAGACGCCGGTTCATCAACTATTTGAAGAGCAATCGCAGCGTACGCCCGATCAAGCAGCCGTCATTGATAAGGACAGGCAGCTCACGTACGGAGAGCTCAATAAGCGGGCCAACCGACTGGCGCGAACGTTAAGAGCGAAAGGAGTGCAGACGGATCAGCCTGTAGCCATCATCACAAGAAACAGCATCGAATCGGTGGTCGGAATCCTTGCCGTTTTAAAATCAGGCGGAGCCTATGTCCCTATAGATCCGGAATATCCGCAAGACCGCATCCGGTATATGCTGGATGACTCCCAAGCCGGAATCGTTTTAATGCAGCGGGATGTCAGGAAACAGCTTGCCTATGAAGGCGCCACGGTTTTACTTGATGATGAAAGTTCTTATCACCAAGATGACTCTGACCTTGCTCCGATAAATGATGTGAGCCATTTGGCATATGTCATTTATACGTCAGGTTCCACAGGCCGGCCAAAAGGCGTACTAATCGAGCACGGAGGCTTGACCAATTATATTTGGTGGGCGAAAGAGGTTTATGTAAAAGGCGAGAAAGCCAACTTCCCATTGTATTCGTCCATTTCTTTTGATCTGACGGTGACTTCTATTTTCACGCCGCTTGTCACAGGCAATGCAATCATCGTCTATGACGGAGAGGATAAAACAGCTCTGCTTGAATCGATTGTGCGGGACCCGAGGGTGGATATCATTAAATTGACCCCGGCCCATTTGCAGGTTTTGAAAGAAATGAACATTGCCGATCAAACGGCTGTCAGAAGAATGATTGTGGGCGGGGAAAACTTAAGCACCCGGTTAGCCCGCAGCATTCATGAACAGTTCGAAGGCCGGATTGAAATATGCAATGAGTACGGACCGACGGAAACCGTTGTCGGCTGCATGATTTACCGTTACGATGCCGCAAAGGACAGACGGGAATCGGTACCGATCGGAACCGCTGCGGCAAACACGAGCATTTACGTTCTTGATGAGAATATGAAACCCGCACCGATCGGAGTGCCGGGAGAGATCTATATCAGCGGCGCCGGTGTGGCTAGAGGATATTTAAACCGTCCCGAATTAACAGCAGAGAAATTTGTCGTTGACCCGTTTGAACCCGGAGCGAAGATGTATAAGACCGGAGATTTGGCGAAGTGGCTGGCGGACGGAAACATTGAATATGCGGGCAGAATAGATGAACAAGTGAAAATCAGAGGCTATCGTATCGAATTAGGCGAGATCGAGGCGGCACTGCTTCAAGAAGAAGCGATCAAGGAAGCTGTCGTTACAGCCAGAGAGGACGTCCACGGGTTTAAACAATTGTGTGCATATTACGTGAGCGGCGGGCAAACAACGGCAGCCCGGCTCCGGAAACAATTGTCTCAAACCCTTGCAAGTTATATGGTTCCGGCTTATTTTATCGAGCTTGATGAAATGCCTTTAACTTCTAACGGAAAAATAAACAGAAAAGGGCTGCCGGCTCCGGATTTCGAACTGCAGGACAGAGCAGAGTATAAAGCTCCCCGAACAAAAGCTGAAGAAATATTAGTTTCTGCCTGGGAATCGGTATTAGGCGCTGAAAACGTCAGTATTCTTGATAATTTCTTTGACCTTGGCGGAGATTCCATTAAATCCATTCAAGTATCCTCCAGATTAAATCAGCAAGGATACAAAATGGAAATCAAGGACTTGTTTCAATATGCAACAATTGCTGAATTGAGTCCGCATATCAAGCAGAATCTGCGTATAGCCGATCAAGATGAGGTCAAAGGAAAAGTCAGCCTGACTCCTATTCAGCATTGGTTTTTCGAACAAACAACAACAGATCAGCATTATTATAATCAAGCCGTCATGCTGCATGCGCCGGAAGGTTTTCAGGAAACGCAGCTTCGTCAAACCCTGCAAAAGCTTGCTGAACATCACGATGCGCTCCGCATGACGTTCCGGACTACGGAAAATGGCTGCGAGGCGCAGAATGAAGAAATCGCCCAAAGCGGACTGTACCGCTTAGAAGTCCTGAATCTGAAAGAAGATTCCGATCCGGGACGGACAATTGAAGCCAAGGCTGATGAGATACAAAGCAGTATGCGTTTAAGTGATGGGCCGTTAATGAAAGCCGTGTTGTTTCAATGCGCAAATGGAGATCATCTGCTCATTGCCATCCATCATTTGATTATAGACGGGATTTCATGGCGCATCTTACTGGAAGATATCGTTAGCGGCTACAAGCAAGCCGAGAACGGGCGAGTGATTCAATTGCCGCAAAAAACAGACTCTTTCCAATTATGGGCTAAGAGACTTTCAGAATACGCGCAAAGTGAAACCATAAAACAAGAACAGGAATATTGGACAAAGATCGAACAAACCGATGTCAAACCGCTGCCTAAAGATTTTCATGAAACCCATACAACTGCAAAAGACAGTGAAACAGCAACTGTGGAATGGACGAAAGAGGAAACGGATCTGCTATTAAAACAAGCGAATCGCGCTTATAACACGGAAATAAACGATTTGCTTTTAACTTCTCTGGGTCTTTCCATATCGCATTGGTCAGGACTGGAACAAATTCCGATTCATTTAGAGGGACACGGCAGAGAACAGATTATACAAGATATAGATATCTCCCGCACGGTCGGGTGGTTTACAAGTCTGTATCCGGTTGTGCTGCACGCGCAGCCGGGCAAAGAAATCTCTGATTATATCAAGACGACCAAAGAAGGATTGCGCCAAATTCCGCATAAAGGGATCGGATATGGAATAGCAAGGTACTTAAGCGGCGGAATGCCATCGAAACTCAATCCTGAGATCAGCTTTAACTACCTGGGACAGTTTGACCAAGATTTACAGCAGCATGGGGTTCAATTATCTTCTTATTCTTGCGGTTCAGACTCAAGCGAAAATCAAGAAAGACCGTATGTATTGAATATAAACGGAATGATCACCGAGGGCCGGCTGAGGCTTACGATCAGCTACAGCAGCAAACAGTACGCAAAAGAAACGATCATGCGGTTATCGGAAACGATTCAAAGCCGCCTGCGGTCCATCATTACGCATTGCGTTCATAAAGAACAATCGGAACTGACGCCAAGCGATATTTTGTTAAAGGGCATGTCCATTGATGAATTGGATCAGCTCCTCATTCAACTGCCGCATGCAGGTGAGGTTGAAAACGTGTATCCGCTCACTCCGATGCAGAAAGGAATGCTCTTCCACAGCCTGCTGGACGAGGCCTCAAGTTCTTATTTTGAACAAGCATCGTTCGATTTGCAGGGAGAGTTAAAGATTGATTGGTTTAAAGCAAGCCTTGAACGATTATTTGAAACATACGCCGTGCTCAGAACCCGTTTTTACAGCGGCTGGAACGATACTCCTTTACAAATTGTCTATAAAACGCAAACACCGCAAATTCATTTTACAGATTTGCGTGACATAGAGGAGCACCTGCGAGAGGATGCAATCGCAGCCTATCAAAGAGAAGACAAGGCAAAAGGATTTGACTTGGCTCGGGATCCGTTGATGCGCATTGCGATTTTCCGTATGGAAGACCGCAAATATCATTTGATTTGGAGCTTCCATCATATTGTGATGGATGGCTGGTGCCTGTCTCTTATCACGAAGGAAGTGTTTGATCATTATAGCGCCTTACAGGAAGGCAGGGAACCAGAACCGCCATCGGCAGCTCCTTACAGCGACTATATCGAGTGGCTTGGCCGCCAAGATCAGGGAGCGGCAAAGCGGTACTGGAGCAGGTATCTTGAAGGATATAAAGGTGAAACCACGCTTCTTCATAAAATAGCGCAGCATGAACAAAAAGAATACGCCTATGCCAATGTGATCTGCCGATTTGATCACGAACAGACAAAACAATTACAGCAGATCGCAAATCAGCATCAGGTTACATTAAATACGTTGATCCAAACGTTATGGGGAATTTTATTACAGAAATACAGCGGGTCCGCAGATGTTGTCTTCGGCAGTGTCGTGTCGGGAAGGCCGGCGGAAATTCCTGATGTGGAACAGATGATCGGCCTGTTCATCAATACCATTCCGGTTCGCATCCGCTGCGAGGAGGACAGCACTTTTGCTGATACGATGCAAATGGTTCAACAAAACGCGCTGGCTTCCCAATCGTACGATACCTATCCTTTATACGAAATTCAGGCCCAAACGGAACAAAAGCAGAACCTGATTGACCATATCATGATTTTTGAAAACTATCCGATCGGGCAGCAGGTCGAAGAGACGGGACATCATGGTACGGAGCTGAACATTACGAATTTTCATATGCAGGAACACTCCCACTATGATTTGAATGTGGTTGTTATTCCTGGCGAACAGCTGGCCGTTCATTTCGGTTTTAATGAAAATGAATATGAAAAATCAGAAGCGGAACGGCTCTGCGGACATTTTGAACAGCTCATGCAGCAAGTATTACAGCAGCCGTCTGTCAAAATAGAAGAATTGGAGCTTCTCTCTCAACAAGAAAAAGAACATCTGCTCAGCCGCTTTCAGTCTAATGACATGCAATACCCGCGTGAAAAAACGATTCATGAGTTGTTCGAGGAACAGGCGCAACGTACTCCGGACAATACAGCGGTTGTATTCGAGGATAAACAACTCACCTACGGAGAACTGAATCGGCGTGCCAATCAGCTTGCGCGAACCTTGCAGGCAAAAGGTGTGCGGAACGATCAGCTTGTCGGTATTATGACTGAACGCTCGCTTGAGATGATTGTAGGCATCTTGGGAGTTTTAAAAGCGGGCGGCGCATATTTGCCGATAGATCCTGATTCTCCGTCTGAACGCATCCGTTATATTTTGAGTGATTCAAGTCTCAGCGTATTGCTTTACCGCGGGAAGCTGCAGGATGACATCGGCTTCTCAGGAACATGTATCGAACTCATGGAGGAACATTTCTATCACGAAAAAGACAGCAGTCTTGCACTCTCTTATCAGTCCAGTCAACTGGCCTATGCCATTTATACTTCCGGTACGACAGGCAAGCCTAAAGGCACGTTAATTGAACATCGCCAGGTCATTCACCTGATTGAAGGACTTCGACGCCAAATTTACTCTGCCTATGAGGCGGAGCTGAATGTAGCCATGCTCGCTCCATATTATTTCGATGCTTCTGTTCAGCAAATGTATGCTTCCTTGCTGTCAGGACATACCTTGTTTATTGTTCCGAAAGAGATTGTGTCAGACGGTGCTGCCTTATGCCGTTACTACCGGCAGCATTCGATTGACATCACCGACGGAACACCTGCCCACTTAAAGCTTTTGATAGCTGCGGGTGATTTGCAGGGAGTCACGCTTCGGCATCTTTTAATCGGAGGAGAGGCTCTTTCCAAAACGACGGTAAATAAGCTCATGCAATTATTCGGCGATCATGGCGCTGCGCCTGGGATTACCAATGTATATGGGCCTACGGAGACTTGCGTAGACGCGTCTCTGTTCAACATTGAATGTTCTTCCGATGCGTGGGCACGCAGCCAAAACTATGTCCCTATAGGCAAGCCGTTAGGCAGAAACCGCATGTACATTCTTGATTCAAAAAAACGGCTGCAGCCGGCGGGCGTCCAAGGCGAGCTGTATATTGCAGGGGACGGTGTCGGGCGGGGTTACTTGAACCTGCCGGAACTGACGGACGAAAAATTTGTTGCCGATCAGTTTGTACCGGAGGACCGAATGTACAGAACCGGTGATCTGGCCTGCCTTCTGCCGGATGGAAATATTGAATATATCGGCCGGATTGATCATCAGGTGAAAATTCAAGGTTTTCGGATTGAACTCGGTGAAATCGAATCGGTGATGCTGAACGTTCCTGATATTCAAGAAGCCGCCGCAGCTGCCCTTAAAGATGCAGATGATGAATATTACTTGTGCGGATACTTTGCTGCGGATAAGACAATACAGATCAGTGAACTTCGCGAAAGAATGGCCCGGCATTTACCGGGATATATGATCCCGGCTCATTTTGTTCAGCTGGATAAGATGCCGCTGACTCCAAACGGGAAGTTGAATCGCCAGTTATTGCCGGCTCCGGTCAAAAAGCGTGACAGCGGCATAGAGTACGTCCCGCCGCAAACTTCGGCAGAAATCCAGCTGACAGCAATTTGGGAGGATGTCCTCGGATTAGAGCAGGTGGGGATCAGAGATCACTTTTTTGAGATCGGCGGACACTCCCTGCGGGCAACGGCGCTGATTGCAAAAATACAAAAGCAATTGCATGTCCAAATTCCTTTGCGGGACGTCTTCCGTTTCCCAACCATTGAACAGCTCGCACAGACGATCACGAAGACGGAGCTGACCGGATATGCTGCGATTCCTGCAATTGAAAAAAGACCTTATTATCCGGTATCCTCAGCACAAAAACGGTTGTACATCCTGAATCACTTGGAAGGCGGAGAACTCAGTTACAACATGCTGGGACTGATGGCTGTCGAAGGCAAGCTTGACCGTGACAAACTGCAGCAAGCCTTCCGCACGCTGATTTTGCGCCATGAATCTTTGCGCACCGGTTTTAAAATGGCTGACGGAGAACCCGTTCAGTATGTCTTGGATCATGCAGCGTTTGAAACAGAGTGGTACCAAGGGGAAGAAGATGGTGCTCACCTTTATATCCGCCAATTTATTCGTCCTTTTCACCTGGATGAGCCGCCGCTGCTTCGCGTGGGGCTGATTGAACTTCAACCTGACCGCGGAATTCTGATGTTTGATATGCACCACATTATTTCTGACGGAACGTCCATGAGCGTATTGATCAAAGAATTTATCCGCATTTATGAAGGAGAGACATTACCGCCCCTGCGCATCCAGTACAAGGACTACGCGGTATGGCAGACCGGCGAAGCGAGATTACAACAGATTCAAAAACAAGAAGCCTATTGGTTAGAGCTGTACAGCGGCGACGTTCCTGTCCTTCATCTGCCGACCGATTATATCCGGCCGTCGGCACGGGATTTTGCGGGAGCCACAATGCAGTTTACGCTTGATAAGCAAAAAAGCGATGGGTTAAAGCAGCTGGCATCCCAAACTGAATCGACTTTATATATGGTGCTCCTTGCGTCTTATACATTATTGCTTTCAAAATACAGCGGCCAGGAAGACATTATTGTCGGCAGTCCTATAGCGGGAAGACCGCACGCCGATTTGGAACCGATTATCGGAATGTTTGTCAATACATTGGCCATGAGAAATTACCCTGAAAAAGGGAAGACGTTCTCTCAGTATCTGTCCGAGGTGAAGGAGAATGCATTAAAAGCTTATGAACATCAAGATTATCCGTTCGAAGCGCTGATCGATCAACTGAATATCGCCAGAGACTTGAGCCGTAATCCGTTGTTTGACACCATGTTTGTGCTTCAAAACACGGAGCAGGAACAATTAGAGATAAGTGACGTCACTTTCAAACCATATCCAAACGGACATACGATGGCGAAATTTGATCTAACTTTAACTGCCGTGGAAGAAGAGGCGGGTATTCAGTTCACGATGGAATACTTGACGGCCCTGTTTAAACCGGAAACGATCGAACGTATGATGGGGCATTTTGTGAAGCTGATTGATTCGATTATTAAACAGCCTGATGCCGAGCTGGCTCGTCTGAATATAATGACCCAGGAAGAGGAAAGAGACATTCATCAGCTCTTTAACGATACTGCAGCAGAAACACGTATTCCGACTACGGTTCATCAGCTTTTTGAGCAGCAGGCTGTGCTTAATCCGGACCATGAAGCCATCATGTTTGGAAATCAGACGCTGACTTATCGTCAGCTGAATGAGCGTTCTAATCAGCTGGCGCGCGTCCTTCAAGATAAAGGTGTTGGCACTGATCAGGTGGTTGCCGTTCTCACGGATCGCTCAGCAAATATGATCATCGGCATTTTAGCCATATTAAAGGCCGGCGCAGCATTTCTCCCTATCGATCCGGAGCTTCCCGAAAAACGGCGGGCTTTTATGCTGAAAGACAGCGGTGCCGACGTGCTTTTGACTTGTGCAGGTCCCGCTATTCCGCCGCTCTTTGAAGGAGAAGTGCTTCTGCTTGATGATCCGATGATATATCAAGGCAGAGCAGACAATCTTAATCTTTCCTGCTCGGAAAATGATTTAATGTATGTTATTTACACGTCAGGCACAACGGGGCAGCCGAAAGGCGTTCAGCTGGAGCACAAGACCATGACGAATCTGCTCGCTTATGAGCAGGATCATACGCAGCTGCAGTTTGACAGAGTGCTGCAATTTGCCGCAATGAGCTTTGATGTCTGCTATCAAGAAATGTTCTCCGCGCTTTCAAGCGGAGGAACACTCTTTATCATCGGCAATGAGGCAAAACGTGACATACGTCAGCTCAATGATTTTGTCAGAACGCACGGGATACAAACAGCATTTCTTCCGACAGCGTTCCTTAAGCTTCTTGCCTCGGAGAAACACTATTTCGAACCATTTGCCGAGTGCGTAGATCACATCATCGCTGCGGGGGAACAGCTCATCGTAACAAGTATGCTGCGTGACATGCTGGCGCGCCAGCAAGTCACATTGCATAATCATTACGGTCCGTCGGAGACGCATGTCGTGACCATGTATACCGTTGATCCGAATACAGATCAGGAGCTTCAGCCGATCGGCAAACCGATTTCAAATACGGAGATGTTCATTTTGAATGAAGCCGGAACGCTTCAGCCTGTCGGAGTCGTCGGTGAACTTTGTATTTCAGGAGTGAGCCTGGCCAGAGGCTATCATAACAGGGAGTCTTTGACGCTCGAAACTTTTGTTCCGCACCCATATGACTCGAATCAGCGGATGTATAAAACAGGCGATCTGGCCCGTTACCTTCCTGACGGAAACATTGAATATGCGGGAAGGAGGGACCATCAGGTCAAAATCCGCGGTTACCGGGTTGAACTCGGTGAGGTGGAGGCCGCTCTTCTCAAGCACGTACAGGAAGCAGTTGTCCTAGCAAAAGAAAATACCGATGGCCAAAGTGATTTATATGCCTATTTTACAGCGGAGCAATCACTCTCGATCAGTCAGCTGAAAGAAAAACTTGCTGGTCAAATACCGGGATACATGATCCCTTCATACTTCATCCAGCTGGAGAAACTGCCGCTAACCGGCAATGGAAAAGTAAATCGAAGAGCATTACCGATGCCTGAAGCTGGTTTGCAAACGGGAACCGACTACGTTGCTCCGCGGACGAATATGGAAGAGCAGCTGATATGCATCTGGCAAGACGTTTTAAAGGTAAAAGAAATAGGTGTAAAAGATAACTTTTTCGATTTGGGCGGCCACTCGTTGCGGGGGATGACGCTCATCGCCAAAATTCATAAGCAATTCAGCAAAAACATTTCATTAAGAGAAGTCTTTCAATGTCCGACAGTTGAGGAAATGGCAAAGGTAATTGCAGGAGCTGAAACCAACGGGCCGGATTACATTCCGAAAGCCAAAGCAAAAGATGTCTATCCTGTATCTTCCGTGCAGAAGATGGTTTACCTGTCAACACAAATAGAAGGCGGAGAACTTAGCTACAATATGCCGGGAATCCTTACATTAGAAGGAAAACTCGACATGAATCGCCTGCAAACCGCTTTCCAAAAACTGATCCAGCGTCATGAATCGCTGCGTACCGGTTTTGAAATGGTCCGCGGAGAACCGGTGCAGGTGATCAAACCGCAAGTGGAGTTTTCGATGGAAAGATACAAGGCAACAGCTGACGAGGTTGAGGAATGTTTCCGCACCTTCGTGCGGCCGTTCGATCTCAGCCAGGCTCCATTACTTAGGGCCGGACTCATCGAGTTAGAACAAGACCTGAATATTTTTATGTTTGACATGCACCACATCATCACGGACGGCGCCTCCATGAATATTTTTGTCGAAGAACTGATTCAAATGTATGACGAAAAAGAGTTAGCTCCGCTCCGTATTCAGTACAAAGACTTTACGGAATGGAAACATCAAAAAGAGCAAAGAGAACGAATCAAGAAGCAGGAAGAGTATTGGCTTGGTGTATTTCATGAAGAGCTCCCGTCATTCGAGCTTCCGAAAGATTTTGCGAGACCGCCGGTTAGAAGCTTTGATGGGAAAAGGCACAATTTTACGCTCGATAAGACTGTCACCCAAGGGATAAAGCAGCTGGAAGAATTGACTGGAACGACCGCTTACATGATTTTGTTCTCGGCCTATTCCATACTGCTGGCAAAATACAGCGGTCAGGATGATATCGTCGTCGGCACCCCTATTGCGGGGAGACCGCATGCGGATTTGGAACCCATTATCGGAATGTTTGTCAATACATTAGCCATCCGCACCGCTCCGATGGCAGAAAGGACATTTTTGGATTATATAACGGAAACGAAAGAAACCATGCTGAAGGCTTTTGAACATCAAGAGTATCCTTTTGAAGAATTAGTTGAAAAACTGGGTGTGAAACGGGACTTAAGCCGCAATCCATTGTTTGATACGATGTTTGTCCTGCAAAATACCGAACAAACGGATATTGAAGTGGACTCTCTCGCAGTCAGACCTTATGAACAAACGGAGACGGCAGCCAAGTTTGATTTACAGCTGAACTTCTTAATAGATCAAGATGAGATTCAGGGCAGTTTTGATTACTGTACAAAACTATTTAAAAAGAAAACCATTGCTGTATTGGACAAGGATTACGTCATGATCCTTTCGGCGATTATGAGAAACCCATCCATTCCTTTAAAAGACATTCAATTAAGCGAAAAAGTAAACAAAAGTAAACATCTCGCAAGCACAATCAAATTGGATTTCTAATCACAGGGGCAGCGGCTGTCCCGGCATGAATGCCGCGGCTGCCGCCAGCCGCCTGAAAACAGGAATGAAACCAACTGGAGGGATATGAATGTCAGAATTCAAACAACAGGAGTTGTTCTGGGGCCGAATGTTTCACACGGAAGACCGTCCCAGTGCATTCCCTTCGTTTCAAGTGTCCGACTCAACAGTAAAGCGTGATATAACAAGCGGATCTGACTGTATTCACAGTTCATTGAGTGCGGATGTATCACAGCGCATCCTGACGATGACGAACCAAACGCCAATGGCCGTCTATCTGGTTCTCCTGATCGGAATTGAATCCCTTTTATACAAATACACGGGGGAAGAGGGCGTGATTACAGGGGTTCCAACCTTTGAAGACGAAACTGATGAAGATCTTCGTTCAGACCAGCTCATGTTAATCAAACAGCATATCAATTCCGGCAGTACGTTTAAATCAATTTTCCATGAATTGAAACATACGCTGGACGAAGCGATCTTATATCAGGACGTTCCCTTTGATAAAATGGCCGGACAGCTGAGGCTGAACTACAATGCAAATCATTTGCCGATCATCCATACAGTCGTTTCACTAGAGCAAATTCATTCTGATGGTTTCATAGAAACGGCTGCTGCAGATGCTTTATTTCAGTTTGCTATGGGTGAAGACTTGATTGACCTAAAGTTATGTTTTAATGAACAAGTCTATGACCGTCAGTATATGATGCAGGTGCTCGGACATTTAAACCGGATATTTTCTGTCATATTATTTCAGCCTGACCTCCCCCTCGGCCAAGTGAATATTTTGCCAGAATCGGAGACACATACACTTCTCGTTGACAATCAAACTGCGAAAACTGAATATCCGCGGGATAAGACGGTTTATCAGTTATTCGAAGAACAGATGAAACGAACACCGGATCAAGCAGCCGTTATTTGCGGAGAAAAGCAATTCACATATCGCCAGCTCAATGAACGTGCCAATCAATTAGCCCGAACGTTAAGGAAAAAGGGGGTAAAGACGGACCGGCTCACTGCGATTATTTGCGAACATGAGATCGAATTGGTCGTGGGAATACTGGCCGTTTTAAAAGCGGGAGGGGCCTATGTGCCAATTGATCCGGATTACCCGAAGCATCGCATACAGTATATAGTAGAAGACTCCCAAGCTGATATCATCCTGACGCAGAGCCATCTTCAAAAACAGTTGGAACTTGCGGGCACAATGGTTTTCCTCGATCAAGAAAACTCTTACCACGAAGACGGCTCTGACCTGGAACCGATCAGCAGTACGAAGGATTTGGCTTATGTCATTTATACGTCAGGCTCCACAGGCAAGCCTAAAGGAGTGGCAATTGAGCACCAGGGCTTAACCAATTATATTTGGTGGGCCCGCCGGGTCTATGTCAAAGGGGAAAAAACCAACTTTCCCCTATATTCGTCCATCGCTTTTGATCTGACGATAACGTCTGTTTTCACTCCGCTTGTTACAGGAAATTCCATTATTGTCTACGGAGGAGAAAACAGTGCTGCCTTGCTTGATTGCATTATTCAGGATTCAAGGACGGATATTATCAAGCTGACCCCGGCGCACCTGCAGTTATTGAAAGAGATGAATATCCCTGCTGAGTGCACCATTCGGAAATTCATTGTCGGCGGTGACAATTTAAGCACGCGGCTCGCCCGAAGCATCAGCGGGAAATTCGGCGGAAAAATCAAAATTTTTAACGAATACGGGCCTACAGAGACAGTCGTCGGCTGTATGATTTATTCCTTTGATCCGCAAAACGACAGACGGGAATCAGTGCCGATCGGAACCGCCGCAGACAACATGAACATTTTCGTGCTGGATAAGAGCATGAAGCCGGTGCCGGCCGGCGTCCCGGGAGAAATCTATATCAGCGGGGACGGCATCGCCAGAGGATACTTGAACAGAGCGGAATTAACAGCGGAAAGATTTTTGCAGCACCCCTTTGTGCCAGAGGTGAAAATGTACCGGACGGGAGATTTAGCAAGGCGACTCCCGGACGGAAATATCGAATATTTAGGCCGGATCGACCACCAGGTGAAAATCCGCGGTTACCGCATTGAAATCGGGGAAGTCGAATCCGCATTTTTCCAAATACCGCCGATTCAAGAAGCTCTCGTTATGGCACAAGAAACCAACGGGGAAACATCCTTGTGCGCCTATTATACCGCACAGCATTCTTTAACCGCAGGCGAAATTCAGGAGCACCTGTCCCGGCAGCTTCCGTCCTATATGATCCCTGCTTATTTTGTACAGCTGGAAGCGATGCCGCTTACTTCCAACGGAAAAATAGATCGCCAGGCGCTGCCTGCTCCAACGGGAAATCTCACTGGCAATCCCTATACAGCTCCGCGGACAGAATTGGAAAAGATACTGGCCAGGGTGTGGGAATCGGTATTAGGCGCAGAACAGGTCGGAATCGATGATCATTTCTTTGAGCTGGGAGGAGATTCGATTAAGTCGATTCAGGTGACCTCAAGCTTATATCAAGCCGGGTATAAGCTTGACATCAAACACTTGTTCAAACACCCGACGATCTCCGGGCTTGCTCCTTTTATTGAGCCCGTTACCCGAATCGCAGAACAAGGGGAAATCAAAGGCCGTACCTTATTGACGCCGATTCAGCATTGGTTTTTCGCCCGGCAATACCCTGATCCGCACCATTATAATCAATCTGTCACGCTTTATTTTAAAGAGGGGTTGGACGAATCGAAGCTTCAGAAAGTCATGAAGAAGATGGCCGAGCATCACGATGCTTTGCGCATGGTCTATGTTCAAGGAGATCATGAATACGAAGCCAGAACCCGCGGGATCAGTGAAGGAGAATTATTCAGCCTCGACGTGTTCTCTTTACTCGAAGAAAACAACCCAGCCGAAACGATTGAAACGATAGCCAATGACATTCAGCAATCCATCCATCTAGCCGATGGTCCGCTCATGAGACTGGGATTGTTTCAATGTCAAGATGGCGATCATTTGCTGATTGCGATTCATCATCTGGTTGTAGATGGCGTATCGTGGAGGATTTTACTTGAGGATATAATGTCAGCTTATGAGCAGCTCCAAAACGGAGAAGCGATCACGCTCCCTAAGAAGACGGATTCCTATCTGTTATGGGCTGAACGATTGAAACGTTATGCAGAAAGTCCGGAATTTGAAGCGGAAAATCAATATTGGCTTGAGCAGAAACATATCTCGCAACACAAATTGCCAAAGGACAATGAGCAGGAGACCGGTCTGGCCGAAGACCGGGAAACGATCATCGTCCAATGGACAGAGGAAGAAACCGAGCGTTTATTAAAAAAATCGAACCGGGCCTATACGACTGACATTAATGATTTATTGCTGACCGGACTCGGAATGGCTGTTCATCGCTGGACGGAGCATGAAGAAATTCATGTTCATCTGGAAGGACACGGCAGGGAATCTATTTTTCAAGACGTTGATATTTCACGTACGGTGGGCTGGTTCACAACCCAATACCCGGTTTCTCTTCAAATCCAGGCGGACCGGGACATCTCCCAGCGGATTAGGACGGTGAAAGAACAGCTGCGTCAGATTCCCCAAAAAGGAATAGGATATGGACTGATGAAATATTTGTCCGATCACCCGAAGGCATCAGAATGGACCGGACATCCGGAAATCAGCTTCAATTACCTAGGACAATTTGATCAAGATTTCGAAAATGGAGGAATCGAGGTATCTCCTTACTCCGGAGGGAAAATTGCAAGTGACAGACATCCCATTGCCTATACGCTTGACATTAACGGCATGATCTCAGACGGCCGGCTGTCATTGGCCATCAGTTACAGCGGTAAACAATATCGAAGAGAAACAATGGAAACATGCGCAGCTCTCTTAAAGAACAGCCTAAAAGAAGTCATCGAACATTGCGCAGCTCAAGAAGACATTCACCTGACGCCAAGCGATATCTCGCTGAAGGACATAACAATCGAGGAATTAGATCAATTTGTTCAGCAAACACAGCATATCGGCGACATTGAAAATATATATCCTTTAACTCCCATGCAGAAAGGTATGCTGTTCCATAGTTTAATCGATTCGGCTTCCAGAGCTTACTTTGAACAAGCCGCTTTTGATCTCAAAGGCGACTTGGATATCGAGGCATTTACAATGAGTTTGTCGCAGCTGGCGGAAAGACATGAGATTCTCCGGACTCATTTTTATACGGAATGGAAAGATCAGCCTTTGCAGATCGTATTCCGAAAAAAACCGATCGAAATAACTGTTGAAGATATTCGAAGCATGAAGAATAAACAACGAAACGAGTTCATTGCCGGCTTTGTACAAAAAGATAAGGCAAGAGGATTCGACCTTACCCAAGATGCGTTAATGCGCGTATCAATCCTTCGTACAGAGGATGACCAAGTCCGGTTGATATGGAGCTTCCATCATATTTTAATGGATGGCTGGTGTCTGCCTCTTATTACGAATGAAGTATTTGAAACCTATTATGCGATTCTTGATAGAAGAAAAGCGGAGCGGGAAGCCGTCACTCCGTACAGCCGATATATCGAATGGCTGGAAAACCAGGATCATAAGCACGCTTCAGCCTATTGGCAGAAATATTTGGATGGTTATGAAGGACAAACCGCTTTGCTGAAAAAAACCGATTCAAACCAAGGCAAAGGATATCAAAAACAAAGGCTTGCAAGCCGGCTCGGAAAACAGCTGTCAGAAGAAATCAGACAGACTGCAAGCAAGCATCACGTCACCGTGAATACATTCATTCAAAGTGCGTGGGGACTATTGCTGCAAAGATACAACAACAGTCAGGATGTCGTTTTCGGGTCGGTTGTATCCGGCCGCCCGGCAGAAATTCCGGGTATTGAATCCATGGTCGGTTTATTTATCAACACCATTCCCGTACGTATTACCGCTCAGCCTGAAATGACTGTGGAACAAGTGTTGAAAATGAGCCAGGAGCAGGCATTGGCTTCTCAGGCGTATGATACATTTCCGTTGTATGAAATTCAGGCTCAAACCGAACAAAAGCAGCAGCTGATCAGTCATATCATGGTATTTGAAAATTATCCGGTCGAGAAACAAATGGAGCATATGAAACCGAATCGTGACGCGCTGGACATTATCAATTTCCATATGGAAGAGCATACCCATTATGATTTCAATTTCATTGTCATGCCCGCGGGAGAAATCGACATTCATTTTGTATACAATAGCAACGTCTATGATCATGCAAGTGTCAAGCGGATGGAAGAGCATTTTATACAAATCATTAAGCAGATGGTGAACAGTCAGGCGATTCGCGTCCAAGACTTGGATATACTTACGGGGGATGAACGTTCGCTCCTTATAGAGGCATTTAATGATACGGAAGCAGATTATCCAAAGGAAAAGACGCTTCATAAATTGCTTGAGGAACAAGCACAGCGTACGCCTGATCAAACGGCTGTCGTATACGGGGAAAGCCAGCTGACATACCAGGAACTGAATGAAAGAGCCAATCAACTTGCCCGGACATTGCAATCAGAAGGCGTGCAGCCGGATCAGCCGGTCGGGATTATGGCCGAACGTTCCTTGGAAATGATCGTAGGACTCTTCGGAATCTTAAAAGCCGGCGGCGCGTATGTGCCAATCGATCCGAGCTATCCGGAAGAACGGATTCACTATATATTGGAGGATTCGGATACGAAGCTGTTGTTAGTACAGAGTCACTTGAGGAAAAGCGTGCCTTTTACGGGAAAAGTGCTTGACCTGGAAGATCCGCGATTCTCTTGGGAAGATGGTTCAAACTTGAAACAGACGGCCGGACCGAATCACTTAGCTTATGTTATCTATACTTCGGGATCAACAGGCCGACCGAAAGGGGTTATGGTGGAACACCGATCCGTAATCAACCGTCTCGTTTGGATGCAGGAACATTACCCGCTGGATAAGCAGGATGTCATTCTGCAAAAAACCCCAATCACCTTTGATGTATCGGTGTGGGAGTTGTTCTGGTGGTCGATGACTGGTTCTAAAGCGGTATTGCTTCCAAACGGAGGGGAAAAGAACCCTGACGTCATCTTAGATACGATTGCGCAGAAAAATGTCACCGTTATGCATTTTGTGCCTGCGATGCTGCATGCTTTTCTTGAGTCCATGGAGCAGAAATCCGACGAGGAATTAAAGAGAAAGCTGGCATCATTAAAATATGTATTTGCAAGCGGCGAGGCTTTGACGCCTGCGCACGTTGCCGGGTTTCATCGCTTGATCACACCGGCGGGTGAGGCTCAAATCATCAATTTATACGGGCCGACCGAAGCGACGATCGATGTATCGTATTTTGAATGCGAAGCGGGAGAAACGCTTAACTCAGTTCCGATAGGTAAACCGATTTCCAACATTCAATTGTATATCGTACACCCCCAATCGGAATATTTTCAACCGCTCGGTGTGGCAGGAGAGCTGTGTATCGCCGGAGACGGGCTCGCACGGGGCTATTTGAACCGCCCGGAGCTGACGGCTGAGAAGTTTGCGGCTCACCCATTTGAAGCAGGGAAGCGGATGTACCGGACAGGCGACTTGGCAAGATGGCTGCCCGATGGTAATATCGAGTATTTGGGACGAATCGATCATCAAGTGAAAATCCGAGGCTACCGGATAGAACTCGGCGAGATCGAAGCATCTTTATTACAACTCGATGCAGTCAAAGAAGCGGTCGTTATCGCGATTGAAGAAGAGGGCTCAAAGCAGCTGTGCGCCTACTTGTCAGGTGACGGGTCAGTAAATACGGCGCAGCTGAAGCGTCATTTACTGAACAAACTGCCCGCTTATATGATACCGGCTTACTTTGTCCAAATGGAGAAGATGCCGATAACCGCAAATGGAAAAATCGATCGAAAAGCTTTGCCGACTCCTGAGGGAAATAGGCTTACCGGAACCGAATACGAAGCGCCCGGAACGTTAATTGAAAAGCAGCTGGCCGAGATTTGGAAGAACATTTTAGCTCTCAGCGACCCGGGAATTAAAGATAACTTCTTTGATGTTGGCGGCCATTCGCTCAAAGTATTGCAAGTTATTCATCAAATCAACGACCGTATGGGAATCAAAATGCATTATCAAGCCGTATACGATTTTCCTACCATCGAAACAATGGCACGCGCCATTCAAGCGGCAGTTTTCGAGTCCAAGACGGATAACGTATTCGTCAAGATGAATCAGAACGGTTCAATCCCTGTGTTCTGTTTCCCGCCTTTAATCGGATACGGGCTGGTCTATAATGAAATGGCGAAAAGACTTGACGGCCGCTGCACCGTCTATGCCGCTGATTTCCTAGAAGAGCCGTCTTACGAGCAAGAGATCGTTGACCGGTATGCAGAAAGCATGATAGGCATTCAGGAACAAGGGCCCTTTGTTTTACTTGGTTACTCCTCGGGGTCGAATTTGGCTTTTGAGGTTGCCAAAGCCTTGGAGAAGCGCGGACGCATCGTATCGGACATTATGATGCTTGATTCTAAAAGAGCCGTTTCGGTGAATTATTTTTCGGAAGAGGAAACCGAAGAGATCATTCATCGGAATCTGGATATCATTCCGGATTATTATAGAGAATTATTAACCATTCCTTCCATTAAGGATAAAATCAGAAGCTATCTCACATATCACAATAAACTGATCAATTCCGGCGCGGTGAACGCCAACATTCATCATTTTCTATGCGGCGAGTTGACCGATAGAGGATGGAAGCAATCAACCGCCCAGCATTACCTTGAGTACAAATTAAAAGGAGACCATGTGACGATCTTTGACCCTCACAATATTGAAGAAAATACGGATACAATTCGATCTATTATCAAAAGGATTGAAGAACGGCATCATCACGGACTTGTTCTTGAAGAACAACTGTCAATGGGATCGTTTGCGGGAGACGCAAAGTTTGACAAAATGTAAATGATCAAGTGTAAAACGCCGCTGGCCTGGCACTCAGCGGCGTTTTTATTAAAAAGGCGAGAGTCATACTCCTGTGTTCGCAAGGCTTACTCCAGAGCCGTTCTCCATGACCAGTTGTCATCAAATGGTAAAAAAATCATCATACATTTTAAGGAAAAAGGAGGATGTCAAGTTATTAGAAAAAAGTGTAGCGTATGTTTATAGGTACTAGCTCTATTATTGAGTCGCTTAACTGCGGAGTCTGCTTTTTACTGCCGGTACTGCAATTTGTTCTCAAATGGTAAAAGTTCCCTAAATTTAAAGAAAAAGGAGGAGCGTTAAGTTATGTATAAAAAATGTTGGGTATGCCTATGGGTCCTTGCTTTATTATTGAGTTGCTTCACTGGGAAGTCTGCGTATGCTGCCAGCACTCCAATTGCAAAACATGTTGGGAATTCAAATCCGCTTATAGACCATCATTTGGGAGCAGATCCGTTTGCGCTGACCTATAACGGAAGAGTCTACATCTATATGTCAAGCGATGACTATGAATATAATAGCGACGGAACGATTAAGGATAATTCATTTGCCAATTTGAATAAAATATCCGTCATATCTTCAGCGGATATGGTGAACTGGACAGATCACGGAGCGATTCCCGCAGCGGGTGCCAATGGGGCGAATGGCGGCCGGGGGATTGCCAAATGGGCAGGAGCATCATGGGCCCCGTCAGCCGCGGTGAAAAAGATCAATGGTAAGGATAAATTTTTCCTTTATTTCGCAAACGGCGGCGGAGGTATCGGGGTTCTCACCGCAGACAGCCCGACCGGCCCATGGACAGATCCGATCGGAAAACCGCTTGTAACGCCAAATACGCCAGGAATGTCCGGTGTTGTATGGCTTTTTGATCCTGCAGTATTCGTAGATGATGACGGTACCGGTTACCTATATGCCGGCGGAGGCGTTCCGGGCGGTTCAAATCCATCGCAGGGGCAATGGGCCAATCCTAAAACAGCAAGAGTCATGAAATTAGGTCCTGATATGACCAGTGTTGCTGGAAGTGCATCGACCATTGATGCGCCTTTTATGTTTGAAGACTCAGGGATGCATAAGTATAACGGAAAATATTACTATTCCTATTGTATCAATTTCGGGGGCGCGCACCCCGCCGATAAACCTCCAGGTGAGATCGGCTATATGACCAGCTCAAGTCCCATGGGTTTCTTTTCGTATAGAGGGCACTTTCTGAAAAATCCGGGAGCATTTTTCGGAGGCGGCGGGAACAATCACCATGCTGTTTTCAATTTTAAAAACGAGTGGTATGTGGTGTATCATACTCAAACTGTCAGCTCCGCTCTTTACGGAGCCGGCAAAGGATACCGTTCTCCCCATATTAATAAGCTTGTGCATAATCCAGATGGCTCCCTGCAAGAGGTAGCGGCAAATTTTGCAGGTGTCAAACAGCTATCCAACTTGAATCCATATAACCGGGTAGAAGCGGAAACGTTTGCCTGGAACGGACGGATTTTGACAGAGGCATCCTCAGCGCCCGGCGGGCCGGTCAATAATCAACATGTCACAAACATTCATAACGGAGACTGGATTGCTGTTGGAAATGCAGACTTCGGCTCAGGCGGCGCCAGGACGTTTAAAGCAAATGTAGCGTCCGCTCTTGGCGGGAAAATAGAAGTGCGGCTAGACAGTGCAAACGGTAAGCTTGTCGGAACCTTGAATGTCCCTTCCACAGGCGGAACGCAATCCTGGAGAGAAATAGAAACTGCGATAAGCGGCGCAACAGGTGTTCACAACGTATTCTTTGTATTTACGGGAACTGATACAGGAAACTTGTTTAACGTTGATTACTGGCAGTTTACACAAAGATAAGCAAAGATACGTTTTCTAAGTCCATAAAAGACATATGAAAGAGAGGAAAAAATGATGTCGAGCGTAAAAAAATCAATTTGTGTATTATTGGTATGTTTCACAATGATGTCCGTCATGCTCTTAGGACCGGGAGTTACTGAAGTTTCAGCAGCAAGTGATGCAACAGTTAATATATCTGCAGATAGACAAGTGATTCGCGGTTTTGGAGGAATGAACCACCCGGCTTGGATTGGAGACTTGACTGCAGCCCAACGGGAGACCGCTTTTGGCAATGGACAGAATCAGTTAGGTTTTTCGGTCTTAAGAATTCATGTAGATGAAAATAGAAACAATTGGTACAAGGAAGTGGAGACTGCAAAGAGTGCGATCAAACATGGAGCAATCGTCTTTGCTTCCCCTTGGAATCCGCCAAACGATATGGTTGAGACTTTCAATCATAATGGTGACACATCAGCTAAGCGGCTGAGATACGATAAGTACGCCGCATACGCGCAGCATCTTAACGATTTCGTTAATTTCATGAAGAGTAATGGTGTGAATCTGTATGCGATTTCTATGCAAAACGAGCCTGATTACGCTCACGAATGGACATGGTGGACGCCCCAAGAAATCCTGCGTTTCATGAGAGAGAATGCCGGTTCCATTAATGCCCGCGTGATTGCGCCGGAATCATTTCAATACCTGAAAAATATATCGGACCCCATTTTGAACGATCCGCAGGCGCTTAGGAATATGGATATCCTCGGAACCCACCTGTACGGCACTCAGGTCAGTCAGTTTCCTTATCCTCTTTTCAAACAAAAAGGAGGAGGGAAAGAGCTATGGATGACGGAGGTATACTATCCGAATAGTGACAACAATTCAGCGGATCGCTGGCCTGAGGCTTTAGGTGTTTCAGAGCATATTCACCATTCAATGGTAGAGGGAGATTTTCAAGCTTATGTGTGGTGGTACATCCGCAGATCATACGGCCCTATGAAAGAAGATGGAATGATCAGCAAACGCGGATACAATATGGCTCATTTCTCAAAATTTGTGCGCCCTGGCTATGTAAGGATTGATGCAACGAAAAATCCTGAACCGAATGTTTACGTGTCAGCCTATAAAGGAGACAATAAAGTCGTGATTGTTGCCATTAATAAAAATAACACAGGAGTCAACCAAAACTTTGTGTTGCAGAATGGAACTGCTTCGCAAGTATCCAGATGGACCACGAGCAGCAGCAGCAATCTTCAACCTGGAACGGATCTCAAAGTAACAGACAATCATTTTTGGGCCCATCTTCCGGCTCAAAGCGTGACAACATTTGTTGTAAAGCGTTAAAGGCATCAGCATCGCAATAAGCCAATTTTCTTACTTGAAAAAGAAAATTGGCTTATTTTCTGTGGGATAGAAGTGTTGATTTTTTTAACGATGCACAGACATTGGGTATAATAATGACAATGACTTCAAGGAGTGATCAATATATGTCACGGCTTCACAGCAAAGTATTAATCATAGACGACGAAAAAGAAATTTTGGAACTGATCAAAACCGTATTAATAAGAGAAGGCATTGATCGCGTGATCACCGCTTCGACTGCCCGTGACGGATTGGCTCAATTTCATCAAGAAAATCCCGATCTTGTGATATTGGATATCATGCTGCCAGACGGTGAAGGCTATGATATCTGCAAGCAAATAAGAGACATTTCACACGTTCCGATTATCTTTTTGTCTGCAAAGGGGGAGGAAACGGATAAAATTGTAGGACTTGCCATCGGCGGGGACGACTACATTACAAAACCCTTCAGCCCTAAGGAAGTTGCATATCGGGTCAAAGCGCAGCTGAGACGGGTCTCTTACTTACAGCCTTCTCAAACCGGAACCGTGATAAAAAAAGGGCCATTTGAATTAAACCAACAACAAGCCGAGCTCACCAAAAATGGAGCGGCTATTGAGTTAACACCTAAAGAACTTATGCTTATGACCTATTTTCTGCAGCATCCCAATCGGGTGATCAGTAAAGAAACACTCTATCAAGCTGTATGGGGAGAAGATTTCTTCGGTTCTGACAACACGGTGATGGTTCATATACGCAGGCTCCGTGAGAAAATAGAAAACATCCCATCAAAACCAGACTTTCTCGTCACTGTGAAAGGGTTAGGCTACAAATTTGCTGTAAAGGATGCGTAAGGATGAATTGGCGATTAACAGGCAGGTATATGGTCTCTGTCATTATCGTGACCATCATTACAGTCTTCATTAATTTATTTATTTTTATGTTTTTGCTCGTTTTCCAGGCGAACAGCCAACATGACGAAGAAAGCACACCGGAAACTTTCACAAGATCATTCCGACAATATGTCACGTTATCGAACAATGGTATCACAGTAAACAAAGAGGGCCAAAAAGCTTTAAAAGAGCAGAATGCATGGATTCAAATATTAGATGAAAACGGACAGGATGTTTATCATGATAGAGAACCTAAAGGACTGAAGGAAAAATATACGCCTATTGAAATTGTAAATTTACATAAATATAAGGATGAACGATTATTATCAACCATTTACGCCGGCGGAAAAAAAGTAAACGGCAAGGAGTACAGTTACTTTATAGGGTTTAAAAATCCCTCTCTCGGAAAATATGTCCTCTCATATGATACCAAGGAATTTGTGACGAAGTTCAATGCAGGGACCATCATATTATTATCAATAGATGCATTGATCGCGTTACTCATTGGCTATCTATTCAGCCGGCAGCTCACAAAACCGCTCGGCCGTGTCATTCAAGGAATCCAGCGGTTAGCTAATGGAGATTATACGATCAAAATAAAATCCAAAGGCATTTATAAAGATGTCTTCTATAATGTCAATCATTTATCGGAACAACTATCTTCAAGCAAAAAAGAAAAAGATAAATTAGAGCAAATGCGTGAAGAGTGGATCAGTCATATTTCTCATGACATTAAAACACCATTAGCATCTATTCAAGGCTATGCAGAAATCATCCAAGATCCAAATTACCATCTCACAGTCGAACAGATCAGAGAGTACGCCCAGATCATTGAGAGTAAATCCCTCTATATGAAAGATGTGATGGAAGATTTAAATTTAACGACAAGGCTGAAAAACAACGATGTGATGTTACATACAGAACGGGTAAACCTTGTATCGCTGCTGCGGGAAACGTTAATTGATATGTTAAACGATTCTAGATATGCGGATAAGTCCATTGAACTTCAAACGAACCTGGAAAAGCTGATGCTGAACCTTGATGCGATATTGATTCGGAGAGCGGTCACGAATCTCATTTTAAATGCCCTCGTTCACAATGATCCCGATGTGAAGATCGTTGTACAGCTTGAACAAAAAGAACGAACTCATGTGACAATTAAGGACAACGGCAAAGGGATAGAAGAAGAGGAGCTGGAGAAAGTGTTTGATCGCTATTACAGGGGCACAAATACAGGAACGACGCATGCAGGCTCTGGTCTTGGAATGGCCATAGCAAAGGATATTATCCAAAAGCACGGAGGGGACATCACCATTCAAAGCACCGCGGGAGAAGGGACAACGATAGATATACAATTATCATAATGGCTATACAAAAAAGGTTCTGTGATCAATAACAGAACCTTTTTTTCCTATTGCTCCGAAAACACTTTGATTCCTTTGACAATGTTCCAAATGAAAAAGTAGATCGCCACAAGGAATGTAACAGCATACGTCGCAAGCAGGAAAGGCCCGGCGTGCCTGATGTCATTCATACCAAGTAAACCTGAAGCGATGATGCCAATTACAAAAATCAAATAAGGAATCAGATGCGTCCATAAAGATTTTTTCGCATGATATTTCACATCGTCCTGACCTAAGAAATAGACGATAATCGGAAACAGAAATGGCGCAAAAAATATACTGAAGTAACATAATGAAGACAAAATTCTATTTTCTCTCAAACCTTTTCACCTCTATGATTTATTGAAGGGGGAATTCTTCTGGCTGAATCCCTCACTGAAGTACAATCTTATTGTACAACTCCAACCTTAACCCGTATTAATCCGAACCTTACATCAACCTTAAATTAACAAGGACGGGCAAGGGCTCGTCTTCTTACAGCAAACATAAGATTCAATGCCATATTGAGACTCATCACATTCAGCGTGTCTACGTTGGAAATACATTTAATTTTTCGATTCGATTGAAAAATGACGTGTAAAGTCCCGATTCAGTCCGGTTTTCTTTGTACTATATGTGTCAGGTGTGTCTTATTCAATAGAGATAGAGCAAATTGACAGGCTTTTACACCTCCCAAAAAACAAGAAATTAGGTTGATAGACAATCATGAGAAAGATTTTTACAATGAGTTCGAGCTCATAAGAAAGAGCCAAAATGATGCGAAGGAGGAAAAGATCAGATATGAAACGGTCAATTTCTATTTTTATTACGTGTTTATTGATTGCGGTATTGACAATGGGCGGCTTGCTGCCTTCGCCGGCATCAGCAGCAGGGACAAAAACGCCAGTAGCCAAGAATGGTCAGCTTAGCATAAAAGGTACACAACTTGTAAACCAAGACGGCAAAGCGGTACAACTGAAAGGGATCAGTTCACATGGATTGCAATGGTATGGCGATTTCGTCAATAAAGACAGCTTAAAATGGCTGAGAGACGATTGGGGCATCACCGTTTTCCGCGCGGCAATGTATACGGCAGACGGCGGTTATATTGACAACCCGTCCGTGAAAAATAAAGTAAAAGAAGCGGTTGAAGCGGCAAAAGAACTTGGGATATATGTCATCATTGACTGGCATATCTTAAATGACGGCAACCCAAACCAAAATAAAGAGAAGGCGAAAGAATTTTTCAAGGAAATGTCAAGTCTTTACGGAAACACGCCAAACGTCATTTATGAAATTGCAAATGAACCAAACGGTGACGTGAACTGGAAGCGTGATATTAAACCGTATGCGGAAGAAGTGATTTCCGTTATCCGCAAAAATGACCCCGACAATCCCATCATTGTCGGAACCGGTACATGGAGCCAGGATGTGAATGATGCTGCCGATGACCAGCTAAAAGATGCAAACGTCATGTACGCGCTTCATTTTTATGCCGGCACACACGGCCAATCTTTACGGGATAAAGCAAACTATGCACTCAGTAAAGGAGCGCCTATTTTCGTGACGGAATGGGGAACAAGCGACGCGTCTGGAAATGGCGGTGTATTCCTTGACCAGTCGCGGGAATGGCTGAATTATCTCGACAGCAAGAAAATCAGCTGGGTGAACTGGAATCTTTCTGATAAGCAGGAATCATCCTCAGCGTTAAAGCCTGGAGCATCTAAAACAGGCGGCTGGCCGCTGTCAGATTTAACTGCTTCAGGAACCTTCGTAAGAGAAAACATTCGCAGCAACAAAGATTCAACGAAGGACGCCCCTGAAACGCCAGCACAAGATAATCCCACACAGGAAAAAGGCGTTTCTGTACAATACAAAGCAGGGGATGGGAGTGTGAACAGCAACCAAATCCGCCCGCAGCTTCACATAAAAAATAACGGGAATACGACGGTTGATTTAAAAGATGTCACTGCCCGTTACTGGTATAACGCGAAAAACAAAGGCCAAAACTTTGACTGTGACTACGCGCAGATTGGATGCAGCAATCTGACCCACAAGTTTGTGACGCTGCATAAACCTAAGCAAGGCGCAGATACCTATCTGGAACTGGGGTTTAAAAAAGGAACACTGTCACCGGGAGCAAGCACAGGGAATATTCAGCTTCGTCTTCACAACGATGACTGGAGCAATTATGCACAAAGCGGCGATTATTCCTTTTTCCAATCAAATACGTTTAAAACAACGAAAAAAATCACATTATATCATCAAGGAAAACTGATTTGGGGAACAGAACCCAATTAGTAAGCTTTAGGCGGACATCAGCAACGATGTCCGCTTTTATCATCTTAAACAGCAATACATGGAGGTTTACGTGGCGGATGAAACTCTGAAACAGTATATGGGCCTGTACAAATGTTGTTAGCAATCTCAAGAAAGCCAAGGAGTAGCTATGATTCACTGAACATATGATGTAATGAAAAACGTTTGTAGCGCAATGTATGTATTTCACATCCGCCACTTTTATTACTTAAGGGGGAACAAGAGAATGAAAAGGTATGACGCGTTTCCAGAGCCAATTGGCGGCTATACTGTCGGCCGAAGCCAGATGGATTTTGAGTACACGGCACCAGATCATACAAAAAGAGAACTGACGGCGTTTGTGTACTATCCGTCCGACAGCAGCGAAGGGAAGACTACATCAGCGTACATGTTTCCTGAAGTCTGCGAAATGCTTGATGAGCAGCCGCTTCTCACTGCGTTGAAGGATGCTTACACTATAGATATCAAGACCCAATGTTACGATGGCCTTGCTCTCTCCGGGATGGAAAAACGCTATCCGGTGTTATTTTATGTTTGCGGCGGGGGCTGTTCTCCAGAATGGGGTACAGTGATCTGTACAGACTTGGCAAGCATGGGATATGTTGTGGTAAGCATCGGCCATCAGAATAGCACGATGTATAAGCGTAAAGATGGGCGCCTGTTTAATATATCAAAGGATTTTTCGGAAATTATTATGGCGTTTTCTGAAGATCCGGAGATGATGGCGTTGGCTGGTAAGATGGAGATGCGTCCTGACGATGAAACTGCCATTGAGATGTGCCAAAACGTGCTTACACTGCCGATACTTGACAAGTTAACAGAGTATAGTGAATTACAGGCAGAAGATGTAAGGTATGCAGCCGATTATCTTGTCAAATTGGACTCTGGAGAGCTGAATTCCATCTTTAAGGGCAGATTGTTGCTTGACATCGGTATGGGCATAGTCGGACATTCTTATGGAGGGGCTACGACGGCGATTGTTTGCCGGGACGACGACCGGTTCGCCTGCGGGATTGGCTTAGATAGCGGAGCGTTCGGCCTTCAGGGCAGCGACCTTAAGAAACCCTTTTTGCTGCTGTTTTCTGAACCGAACTATAACATGAATGCGATCATTGGCGCTAACAATAGCATGGATACCTATTATTTCTCTGTTGATCGTGCTGCGCATTTAGATTACTGCGACATCGTGTTTACCAGTGTGAATGAGGAACTTAGAGGCGAACGGGATGCCATGGAGATGCGAAATCTTGTTACAGACTATACGAAGAACTTTTTTGATCATTATATACTGCAGAAGGCTGCAAGTGTGGAAAGTCTGGCATACGATGGCGTGGACTTGATCAAGAAGACCAGCAACAAGTGACATAACCGATTAAAATACTCAAACTGAAAAACCTTTATGACCAATTTAATTTATTAAGGACGTGGAGGTTTTTTAATATTACCTTACAAAAAGGGGACGCTCTTATAATATGAATCCACTTTTATATTCTCTTCACAATTTCTAGTTTACATAATATATATTCTAGGAAGTTAAATCTTTGATGAAAATTCTGTCTCGTTATCTTAAGTATACTTAGTTGATGAGACAGAATTAAAAAAATAGGATGTATTACGATTTGTATTTATTTCTTACTGCTTTACATAGCATCGATCTTTATAAATTGTTTCACACTTTACTTCTTCCACATCAACTTTGCCATCGGATAATCTTGTGTAAACATAAACCCATTTTTCATTTCCGTTTTTAATAAACATGTCGAATTTAAAAGCGTCAGTATATTTGTCCATGACCCAGATCAATCCCGGAAGAGTTTCTGCTTTTGCTGGCGACACAGAAACCAATAATGCTCCAGCAATTACAGCCGCACCGGCTATTTTTTTAATTTTACTTTTTAACATTAATATTGCCCCCTTGTGATTTATTGCCTGCTGCTTTCTCACTTAGCAGGTAATCTGATTTTACCATCTTGTACAAAGGGAATTTGTCATATTTTGTAGATCAGATACTTATTTTCACTAAAAATACATATATTGTCATGAATTTTATCCGAATAAGATCTCTTCTTTTTTGAAAGCGTACACAAAAATAAAATCATGTCTGGTAATACTCCGACGATTTTTTCGCATCGGCTCCTCACATATGAGCTGAGCAAGTATGACAGCCGCCAGCCCGAGCACTGCCGCGAAATAAAATCCGGCCCTGAGCCCCAGCCAATCGTTAAAAAATCCCTCGACCAAAGGTCCTCCGAAAATACCGAGTGCATAAAGCGCCTGGTACGCCCCCATCGATGTTGCTCTCATGTCTGCCGGAACAGACTCAATCGACATTCCAAGCAGCAAAGGAAAGATAATGTGAGTGAAAAACCTATTAAAATCTGAACCACATAAAGCGCCATCGGGCTGATGGTAAAAGGAATGATAAAAATAAAAACGGCTGCGAGTAAATAAAACAGCTTTAATGTTACCCAGTTTCCGCACCTGCGAACTAACGTTCCTATCACTAGCGGAGCCAGTGCGGGGGGAGTCATAAACGAAAAGACAACAAGCTGATTTCTTTCTCACTGACACCTATACGCAGCGCATATGCCGTTGTGAAGCCAAACATTTTCGTAAAAATCATGTCACGGGCTAAAATGGATAAAAACGAGATTTTCAGCAAGGACATATGCCCGGCTGCCTTCACCATACCGCTCAATGTAACAGGTATCTTTGCGGTCGTTTTCATTTCGCGAATCATGAAAGACAGGCAAAGACTGGCAAGACCGAGGCTGCGTCCTATCCTCATTCACTGACAACATAACCGCTCATGTCATCCCGGACAGCTGAGCTAACACGAGAATAAATGAGATCCAGCGGATGACTCCTTTCGTGTCATCCGCCGCAAAATAGCTCGCAAATAAAATGGTGAATATAACCCATGTAGATGAGAAAAATCCGCCTGATGATCAGACGGCTCTGCAGCTTGTTACTTGCTTCGGTTACCTGCGGAAGCGTGAGTGATCCGATAATGCACAGTTAAAAATTTCAGTCCGAACAGCCACATATGATGAACGGCCTTCAGGCTGGTTTCGCTCTGGGCTGAAATAAGAAATGTCTCTGCCAGCGGAAGATGACACGCCCCCCATTTCGTCTGCAGATAAATCCCTTCATCACCCGCTCCGCTTTTTCGCCGTCTGCTTGTCAAAATAAGATTCTGCTTACGCGCATAAGGTTTTAAAATGCCCGTCATTTGGCCGTACGGCAGCGGAAGAGAGATATTCATGTATCCTTCCCCTTTTGACCTGTACGCTGAATACAGCGCAGTAAAAACGGTTTCCTGCTTTTCATTTGTTCTGATCCACGCACGGACATTTTTTCTGCCATCTTTGTCAGAGTCAACTCCTATAATATCACTGTGCATGATATACCAATCCGGATTCATGGACAGGTGAATCTGCCCCGCTCTTCTGCTGAACGGCTCGTACATGCGCGCGAATGGACGAAACCATCTGCTCCACGTCACTTTTGCCATGATGTCATAATCAATTGTCTCTTCATAAAAGGAAATAACGGCCGGCGCCAGTTTTTCAGTTGAAAAGTCTTCAGAATGCAGTTCTCTCAGCTGATCCAGAAGGCCGGTATAATGGATGTCATTTGCTGCATGAATATCAGTCAAAAATTCTTTGCCTATCGTTCTCTTCCCGTAAATACGGCTGAACGTTCTTTCACTGCCCTCATCAAACGGTCTCGGATTTTCCAACCTCCACCCCGCCAAAGCCGGCAGGATAACGCCGAATGCATTGACGGCCCCGTGAATCCAAATCATCTGGCTGATCGTGAGCGTTGCCTCCTCGCGGTAGACACCGTACGAATATATCAAAGAAAAAGCAATTGTGATCATTAACACAGCCGAAGAACTCCTGATCAAGACCCTTCCTGTTTTCGTAACAAACGGCCCCGTAAAGACGAGATATGCATTTACATACAGACCCGCCAGATACAGGGCGACAGCAATCACATCAAGTGTCTTTGAAAATGTAATCCCCAAGGCAATAAGGATCGGCGAAATCAAAATAATGACCGTGCTCCACTGGTAAAGTTCGCGTTTCTCCCGTATGATCCTGCCGAGCAATCCGTTAAAGATCGGAATGAGGAAAGCGGAATAGTGAAAGTGCACCGCCGTCAGCAGAACGATAAGCGGGCCGAAATTCATGACGGGAATCTCAAGGACATATGCGAAGAACCAGAATCCGCCCCCGGCCAAATAAATGAAACCCGCCATAACAGATATCTCTTCTGTTCTGTGAATATTTGTTTTCGTCAGCCGCCGGACAGCATACAGTGCCAGCCCAAGCGTATAAATGAGCCACACAAAGGCAAAAAAACTGAAGCCTGTGACAAGCGCAAGCGCCGCACATATAGCGGCAACAGGATAACTCCGTAACAACACATTCTCTAAGGTCTTTGACGGCCGAAAAGCAAAATCGAATACAGCAGGAACGAAAAAAAGTACGGAAAATAAAACAAACGTCTCAGCAGCTGATATATGCGGAGCTTCAGCCGCCGCAAATCCCAAAAAGCAAATCACGCTTACCATGAGATAACGCTTCAGCATGTTTCTCCCTCTGTTTCCCGGAAAGTCCCCCGGTAAGAGAAAAGCGTGCCGAGTATCCGATTTTTCACATGAACCTTTATTTTGAAGCAATTCATTTCCTCATCATAAGCCTCATAAACGGTTGAACTGCCGCACAGCCATGCCGGAAGCGGGATTTTCTTTCCGCCTATCAGGAGCCACTGCCTTCCGGATGTAATAACAAGCCCTCCGTCTGAAGACGCTTCTAAATGCAGTTCAGACAGTAGGATGCGGGGTTTTCCGAAGTAATCAAGAATTCTGTTTTCCCGCTCATCATATTCCATGACTGCATCAAAAAAACGCGTTTTGCTTTTAAAGAAAAAGGTACGATTCCATTCCACGCCACTTTGCCTGTTTTTGTTTTCGATAGTGAAAGGGATATCGTTTCCCCTCTCTGAGAAAAAACATCTGAAAAAAACACCTGTCTTTAAAAGCATTCTGACAAGAAAAGAACCTCCCTTTATTTCTGACATAACGCCTTCTCCGCAAAACGTGCGTGATTCGTCAAATCTGTACCGTTTCTGCAGCATCGGGTGCAGTGATTGATAATGAGTAATCGCTTTTTCATACATTGAATCCGTCATTTCACTTCTCTCTTTCGTTTTGTATGCCAGGCGCTCGGCAGCTTGAGCTTAAGAATCATGCCGGCTATCGTAAGCACTCCTAATGAGATCACGAATCCGCCGCCGGAATATAACAGTGCCGTTACACAAAAGAAGACTGACTGCCCGGCGTGAATCAGCCACTTTCTCCGCATGGGAAGCAGCCATAATACCCCTAACCCTGTCTCCAGCGCTCCCCTCACGATCTCTGCATCGGCACAGCCATCATGAAATCCTTGAAAAAACCAATACAGACTGAATACGAGACACATAAAGACATAGACAAACCCGGAACGGACTGATATCTTCGGATGTCTGTTTTGTTCTATCCAAAGCCGCAACGCATCAAAACTCCATGCGGTAGCCCAGCTTAGCAGAGGACGAAATAAAAACCGGTCTATCCAACTTCCCGGCAGACCGCGGGCCGTTTCATATTGATATTGAGTCAAAAATGCGATTTGGCCGTTATCCCGCTCTATATACTTCCAGTAGCCCCTGCCTTCTTTTATAAGTGCCAGCGGATGATCAGAGGCAAAAGCGAGCGAAGACACTCTTTCTGACGAGCGAGGCCTTATGTCACCTATTGATTCGCCCGTGCCGGATACCTTCAGCCCAAAACCGATTCGTGTTTCATATAGAAACCTCTGCGGTTCATCTGGCAGCCTATGAAGATATGTAATGTCAGAAAAACGCAGATCCCATTCCTTATGAAGATGCGGGTTTTGCGTATATTCCCAAAGCGTTTCTATATCAGATGCAATATTGATTTCGACATATATCGGCTTCTGTTTCATGCCCCCTCCTCTCCCCTTCTTTTGTAAACAATTCCTATATTATCATAGGAACAGATCAAGCGGCAGAACGAAAAGGCCATCCCGTTATCGGCAGGACAGCCTCAGTGGCTTTGATGACTTATGAATAAGGTATCGTGTCTTTTTTATCTTTAGAAGCGGGTTGAATGATAATCGGACGCACGAAACAGATTACCGCAGCCGAGGCCAAAACGGCTAATCCGCCTGCAAGCAAAAACGCCCCGGAGAATGATCCGCTTTTGTCCGCGATAAAGCCGGTTAAAGCAGGCCCGATAATACCGGCCGTGTTTGCAAGAAAATGCATAAAGCCGCCGACTGACCCGACATTCCTTTGATCAACCACATCATGAATCACCGCCCAATAGATAGAGCCCGTTATATATAAAAAGAAAACTGATAAAGCAACGAGAATAACGGCACTTACGGTAGTGGTAACAAGTCCGGCAAATCCGATCAGTACAGCGGAAGCGAACAGACAAGTGACAAGAATGACTTTCCGTGAGAACAAAACCCCTTTTCCGGCGGTTTTTTTGAATACATAATCAGAAATCATTCCGCCTGCCGCCAAACCGATAAATCCAAGAATCCAAGGAATAACAGTCACCACGCTCATAAATTCAACACTTAAACCGCGTTCTTTCACCAGATAGCTCGGAAACCATGTTAAGAAGAAAAATAAAATGTAGTTGTAGGCGAAAAAGGCAAAAGCCGTGAAGAGAATCGTTTTTTGTTTCAAATAAAAGGTCATCGGGATATGCTGCTCATGCGACTGAATCTCCGCTTTCATTGCCGGAGCGTCTTCCGTCGGCGCCGGCCGTTCTTTGACAAATTTAAACCAGATG
The DNA here is from genome assembly GCF_053613335.1 of Bacillus sp. LR--39. NCBI lineage: Bacteria > Bacillati > Bacillota > Bacilli > Caryophanales > Bacillaceae > Bacillus > Bacillus sp. LR--39. Next base: position 1,051,586 of record NZ_JBSIOT010000001.1, read on the forward strand.
ACCGCCCAGACTAAACCGATGATCATGATCAGGACAAAGGAAACCTTCCAGCTGAACGCCACAGCAATCATCCCGACAATCGGGCCGGAGATCGCTCCGCCGAGCGGCGTTCCGCTGTTTGTCAGGCCGATGACCGTGGCGCGCTGAGACGGAGGAAACCAATTGTTGACCATTTTGCTTATGGCAGCCGACAGCGGCCCCTCCCCCATACCGAATAAAACACGGATAATCAAAAGACTTACAAATCCGAAAGCAAGCGCAACCGCTCCGCTGAAAAGAGACCAAACGATCATCGCCGTACACAATGTCAATTTAGCCCCGTACCGGTCAGATGCAACACCGCCGAGAAAGTTAAACACAGCGTATCCGACAGAAAAACTGCTGAAAATCAGCCCCATTTGGGTTGCCGACAATGTGAGATCCTGCTGTATGAACGGCGCTGCAATAGACAGCGCTGAGCGGTCTAAATAGTTAATCACCCCGGCAGAAAATAATAGAAGAATAATAGGGAATCTATCCTTTGAGAACATAAAATCCCCCTCTCATCATTTCATAATATTCAGACATTTAAATTGCCGGAGTAAACCGGTTTATGCAATGAAACCGGTTATCCGGATTGCCTTGCGAGCAGCGCCGGTTTATAGCGGTGAATCCGTTTTTCACCGCCATCTTTTTCTTGTATCTGGCGAAGAAGAAGGCTTCCCGCTTTTCGCGCCATTTCTGCCGCAGGCTGGACGATCGTCGTAATCGGAGGAGTAAAAAAACCCGCAAAAGGAACTTCATCAATTCCGATGACGGCTGCCTTATCCGGAATTGTCATATCATGCTCCTTCATATACTTCAGCACCTCAACAAGAACGATATCGTTTGCCGCCAATATCGCTTTCGGAGGCTCCTGAAGTGAGAATAGCTCTGACAAAACATTGGAAATATCAGCCGCATCGGCTGTTTTGATATATTCGTTCCGCACCATCATTCCGTGGCGGTCAAGCGCCTTCTTATACCCTTCAATCCTTTCTACCCTCGGACTGATTTCCCGAATAATGGACGTCGTAATAATCGCGATTCTCTTAATGCCGCTTTCGATAAACCGGTCAACGGCAAGACCGGCTGCATGATGATTATCAAGCATCACTGTCGGAATCCCGAGTTCTTCAATGGTTCTGTCCATAAACACGACCGGAAACGTATCGCGTTTCATCTTTTCATATAAAGAGAGATTTTCGCCCGTCGGAAAAATAATAATTCCGTCCACCTGCTTGGCCCGCAGCATTTCAATATATTTCTTTTCTTTTTCCGGTTCATCATCCGCATTGCAGACAATAATATGAAATCCTTGTTCATGAAAATAGTCTTCCACCGCCCTGATGACCTGAGTGGAAAAGGTGTGAAGAATATTAGCCACCACCACACCTACTGTAAATGTTGATTTCTGTTTTAAGCTGCGGGCGACGAAATTCGGCTGATAGTTCAGCTCTTGAATGGCCGCTTCTATTTTTTGTTTCGTTTTCTCGCTCATATAGTCATAGCGCTGATTTAAAAATTGAGATACGGTGCTTTTAGATACGTTTGCATATTTCGCCACATCAGAAATTGTAATGGTTTTCATAGACTCATCCCCGTCTGTCTTCATTTTTCACTAGTATAAGTCAGAAGTAAATAGTTTACAATCTGACTGGGACATGGGTTCTGTCACACTCCGGAATAAGCCATAAAACCTCCGTCGACGGGAACGGTGACCCCTGTGACAAAGCCTGAGCATGAATCATCCGAAAGCCACAGGAGCGTTCCCAGAAGGTCTTCCGGTTTCCCGAAACGTTTCATCGGTGTATGTGCCATAATCTTATTGGATCGGTCTGTCAGACTTCCATCTTCCTGTAATAACAACTCACGGTTTTGCGCTGTCAAAAAGAAACCCGGAGCGATGGCATTCACCCGCATCCCTTTTTTTGCGAAATGAACAGCCATCCACATCGTAAAATTCTGAATCGCCGCCTTGGCCGCGCTGTAGGCAGGCACCTTTGTCATCGGTGTATACGCACTCATAGAAGAAATATTAATAATCGTGGGACATTCCGCCTTCAAAAGGTCTTTTCCAAACACTTGCGATGCCAGAAATGCACCGGTAAAGTTGGTTGAAAATACGCTGGAAACCCCCGTTTCGTCCATATCAAAAAAGGATGTGCCCTGCTCATCCTCTTCATACGTCTCGCTGGCAGTGATCGCATTAGGGTGGTTTCCCCCGGCTCCGTTAATTAAAAGATTGACAGAACCGAACCGGCTGATAATCTCGTCTTTTGCCTTTTCGAGCGAATCACGGGCTGAAACATCAGCCGGTACAGAAACCGCGGTTCCTCCAGCGTCAGCAATCTCGCCCGCCGCACGCTCTGCTTTATCAGCATTCCGGCTGACGATCGCAATTTTCATCCCCTGCCGTGAAAGCTCCTTTGCCATTGCTGAACAGAGAACACCGCTCCCGCCTGTTATGACAGCGGTTCTTCCTGATAAACGTTCATGAATCGGTTTCATCTCTTCACCCCTTTCTCATGAGACGAGAACGCATCCCACAGTCCGTTCAAGTACATAATTCCTAAGGCACGATCATATAAACCATAACCCGGCCGGCATTGTTCGCCCCAGATATGACGGCCGTGATCAGGCCGTACATATCCTTTATAGTCTTGGCCGTGCAATTCTTTTACCACAGCGGTAATATCAATGGACCCATCACTGGTAAGATGCGAAGTTTCCGTAAAATCACCGTTATCGCAGATTTTCACATTTCGTATATGGGCAAACGGCGCAGCTCCCGCATAGTGTTTGGCGATCTTCACCATATCATTGGCGGGATCCGCTCCCATCGAACCCGTGCATAACGTAATACAATTGGCGGGTGAATCTGAAATCTCTCGCAGCTTTTCATAACTTTTCTCACCGGTGATAATACGGGGCAGGCCAAAAATTGACCAGGGCGGATCATCCGGATGAATGGCCATTTGAATGCCGTGTTCCTCCGCTACAGGAAGAATTTCGTGTAAAAAGAACTCAAGATTGGCCCAAAGCTGTTTTTCACCGACCGTTTGATAGGCCTCAAACAGTTCCTTGATCCGGGCCATTTTCTCCGGCTCCCACCCGGGAAGCGTCAAATCAGAAGATTCTTCAACCGTGCGGATGAGTTCCTCCGGAGGGAGACTTTCCACTTTCGCTTTTTCAAAAAACAGTGCGGTTGACCCATCCTCCAGCGCGCGGAACATATCGGTACGCGTCCAGTCAAATATCGGCATGAAATTGTAACAGATGACTTTCACGCCGAATTCGGACAGATTGCGAATGGTCTGTTTATAGTGTTCAATATATTGTCCGCGTTCTTCATGACCAAGTTTAATGGCTTCATGAACATTCACGCTTTCCACGACCTCTGCATGAAACCCATAGGATTGAATGACTCTGACTTCCGCTTCAATGTCCTCCTTTTCCCATACTTCGCCCGCGGGCTTCTGGTGAAGAGCCCAGACGATGCCTTTGACCCCGGGAATTTGTCTGACATGTTCAAGAGTCACCGTATCATTACCTTGGCCATACCAGCGAAACGTGATATTCATGTTACACCCCCGTATATTCGTTTTTTCGGCAGACGTATTCTTTGCTGAGGGATACGGCAGCTTCATAGCCGCCCTTTTGATATGCTTTTGTCAAGTCGCTTCCCACACCGACCGCGACCGCTCCGGCAGAGAGCCAGTCATTCATGCTGTTTAATGAGATGCCCCCGGTCGGCATAATGCGGACATTCGGCAGAGGACCGTTGACCGACTTGATAAATGAAGGGTCAAACGAATTAGCGGGGAACAGCTTTACCACATCACATCCGGCTTCGAGCGCCAAAGCCATATCAGACACGCTCATGCATCCCGGAAGATACGGTACGCTGTACTGGTTGCATAGAGATGCTATCTCTTTTACAAAATGAGAGCTGACGATAAATGAGGCGCCTGATAAAATGGCGTGTCTCGCCGTTTCTGTATCCATTACAGAGCCGGCTCCAAGAAGAATATCTTGATGCCGGAGTTCCTTAAAGACATCTTCCACTTCAGGAGTTGTGTATGTAAGCTCAATGGCGCTGATACCTCCTGAAATGGCCGCTCTTGAAACTTCAAGCGCCTCTTGGCTGTTTTGTCCCCTTATGACAGCCACCACTTGTGCATGCAGAAGTTTTTCGTAAATAGCGTACTTAGGCAGCATTCTCGCTCCTCCTTTAATCAAACGTAATGATTGCTTTTCCCACCTTGCCCGGGTGCTGTTCGATCAACTGAAATGCTTGATGGACGTCATCTGCTGAAAATGTATGTGTAATAAGACCGCCGTGCGTTAACAGGCCTTTATTCAGTAAGTCTGTAATGTACGGAAACTGATTCGTCTGCAATCTTGAACCGGTTATCGTGACTTCCTTTTTTGTGATCGGAAGCTGAGAAATGCCGGCAGTCCTCTCATCAAAACCAAGCACAACCACATGACCGGCCGGAGAAACCGCGTCAATGGACGTTTCAAACGTTGAGGGGAGACAGACGGCATCAATGACAACATTGGCGCCTTCATTTTCTGTCCATTCGTTCACCCGCAAAACGGGATCTTCTTTTTGCGCGTTGACGGTAACGTCCGCACCGTTTTTTTCAGCGAATGCCAAGCGTTCCTCATTCAAGTCGGTTATCATGACGGAAGCGCCTTTGAACTTTGCCATTTTTAATATGCAGATTCCGATCGGTCCCGCTCCCTGAACCAAAACGGTATCTTCCTTCTCGACACGGCCTCTCCAAACGGCCTGGGCGCCGATCGTATATGGTTCTGCCATGACCGCTTCCTCCCAGGGCAGATCGGGCGAAACGGCATGCAGCTGCTTTTCCGGAACCACGATATATTCCCGCATCCCGCCATCTTCATGAACGCCGAACACCGAAAGCGCTTTGCAGACGTTCGGACGTCCTTTCCGGCAGGCATAGCATGTTCCGCAATAAGATATCGGTTCAACCACTACCCGGTCACCCGGCTTGAAACGCCGGACATGAGAACCGGTCTTTGCGACTTCCCCTGTGACTTCATGTCCGATTACTCTCGGCAGGGACGCTAACGGATTTGTCCCATGATAAATATGCAAATCTGATCCGCAAATTCCGACCCGCTTCACCTTGACAAGAACATCATCCGCATGGACAACAGACGGTTTCTCACATTCCGTCACTACCAGATCAAATGCTTTCCGTACTAGAACCGCTTTCATTTTCTCACCCGCTTTTTAAGTTGTGCTTGCTACCGTTCAATCACAGTCTCTTTGTTTACAAATGACAGAACCTCTTCTAGATAGGGAAGCCCTTCATTGTCACCGGAAACTGTGGTGACGAGCGCACCGACCGCATTGGCAAACTCCAGGCGTTTTTCCGGTTCAAAACCATGCAGATAACTGTACAGGTAGCCGGCATTAAAGCCGTCACCCGCTCCTACCGTGTCAACAGGCGCAACCGGGAAAGCCTCTTTGTGAACCCACTTATGATCATGATACAGCGCAGAACCTGCTTCACCGTCTTTTATGACGAGCTGACTGATTGAATAGGTCTCTGCAAACCGGGCTAATGCTTCATTTTCCCCTATACCTGTCAGCTGTTTCATTTCGTCCCGGCCCGCCAGAAGAATATCAGTATGCGGAAAGATTTGATGAAATGCCGCACGCGCCTCCTCAATCGTCCACAGCTTCAGCCTGATATTCGGATCAAAAGATACGGGAATCTTTCTTGCTTTGGCGATGGAAAGCACCCTTTCAGCAATTTCAAGGTTTTTCTTATCAAGCGCGAGGAACACACCGGTAAGATGAACGATGTGAATGCCGTCAAACATATTCTCTGTTATATCTTCCGGTGCAAGAGTCAGAATTGGTGAATTGAAACGGTAATAAAACGTCTTGCCTGAACCGTCATTTCTGATCTCTTTGACATTTAAAGATGTAGGAAAGCCTTCAACATAGGAGACGTCAGTCACATCAATTCCTTCTCCTCTGGCAAACTGATAAATCACTCTGCCGAACTCATCCTTCCCCAGTCTGCTGACCCACTTTGAGTGCAGATTCAACCTGGCGCATGCAATCGCAAAATTCAGTTCAGCTCCTCCTGCTTTTCGTTCAAAATGGGTAACAAAACGCAAAGGCCCTGTGCTTGCGGGATTTAAGGTGATCATCGCATCACCGATCGTAAAAATGCCATAATCAGAAGCCACATCAATACTCCTTTCTTTTAAGACTAAATCGGTTTGATAAACCGGTTTAGTAAAACTTTATATGAAAACCCTTACACACACAAGAGAAAAATACAGTAAATTCAAAAAAATCTATTTTCGGTAAAAATAACCCGGTTTTTCACATGAAAAAACCCCTCACAACAAAATGTAAGGGGTTTTTTGAAAATTGTATGCACGTTTCCTTAGTTAGCAGTCTTACGTTCAGGGCTTGTACCTTCTTCTTCCGCCCATGTTTCAATATGCTTGAGCTCCGGCGTATTCTCGGCTTTGAATACAGGATCAAGACCTTTTTTGCGCTGAGCGGCATAATCCTTATAGATCTTGTAGGCTACATTACTCAGCAGTAAGATTGCCACTAAGTTAATGAGAGCCAAGAGTCCCATAAACAAGTTTGCCATGTCCCAGACGATCTGGAAGTCAGCCAAACATCCGTATACCACCATCACTACCACGAATACGCGGTAAATATTAAGCCATGTTTTGCTTGTTTTAATAAATTCAATATTCGTTTCACCATAGTAATAGTTGCCGACAACTGAACTGAATGCGAATAAAAACATCGCAATCGCAATAAATGTCGGGGCCCAGCCGCCGAGGTGGTGCTGCAGTGCGGCTTGTGTCACTTGGATGCCGTCGCCTTTAGGCGTAAAGCTGTACAATAAAATGATAAAAGCAGTCGATGTACAAACGATAAATGTATCAAAAAATACGCCGAGCGTCTGAATTAATCCCTGCTTAGCCGGATGCGACACATGTGCAGCCGCTGCGGCATTCGGCGCGCTTCCCATACCCGCTTCGTTAGAAAACAGGCCGCGCTGCGCTCCGATAATAATGATGCTTCCTAAGCTTCCGCCGACGATCTGTTCAAGACCGAACGCATTTTTCACAATCGTAACAAACAGCTCAGGTACCGCTGTAATATTTACAATCACGACATACAGCGCGATCAGAATATACATACCCGCCATGACCGGAACGATTAATTGCGAAACGGAAACAACACGTTTCAGACCGCCGAATATAATGAAAGCCGTTAATACAGCTAAAATGATTGCGATAACTGTTTTATTCACATGGAATGCTTCGTCAAACGCGACAGAAATCGTATTTGACTGCACGGCGTTAAAGATAAGTCCGAAAGAAACGGTAATCAATACGGCAAATAAAATACCGAGCCAGCGGGCGCCCAGTCCCTTTGCCATGTAATATGCCGGACCGCCGCGGAATTCGTCACCGGAACGCACTTTATACAGCTGCGCCAAGGTGCTTTCCACAAAGCTGGAAGCCATACCGACAATCGCTACGATCCACATCCAAAATACTGCGCCGGGACCGCCTGTTGCAATCGCCAGCGCGACGCCGGTCAAGTTTCCGGTTCCGACACGAGAAGCGGCTGAGATAAAGAATGCCTGCATTGAAGATACTCCTTTATTTCCTTGCGGCTTCTCCCCGACGATTCTGAACATTTCAATAAAGTATTGGAATTGAATAAAGCGAAAACGGAACGTAAAGTACAATCCGATCCCGACTAAAATATAAACAAGATACTTCCAAATAAAATCATTTGGAACATTTATGATTTCACTGATGAAAGCCTCCATGTTTAACCTCCCTTTTACATATCTTTTACTGTCATTTTTGCTGCATATGTTAGATCTTTTAACACAACGAGTATTATTATATCACAACAACAGTGGTTGAGAAGTTTTTTTAAGAAAATGTTTCGGTTTCTTCATCACGTCTTTTGCTGTCATGCCCCGTTTTTTATCTTACAGCCCGAAAAATGTTGTCACGTCATAAGGAATGCGTGCATATCATAACAAATAGGTCTTTAAGAAAAAAGAGATGAAAAGATGGATGGAATGGTATATACTTAACCAGGATAATAATTTTTTAAATTTAATAAATATGTTTACTTTACATTTAAATTAGGGTATTATAATAAAAATATTCAGACTTATGAAGGGGGGAGAACATTTGAAAAAAATCTTGTTTTTAAAAGCTTCTATTTTATTTTTAGCGATTGCAAGCTTTCATTTGCTCTCCATTCCCCATGCGTTTGATACTGCTCATCATTTTAAAGCGGTAGCCGACCAGCAGGAAATGCACGAAATGAAGGCCGGCCAAAATGCTGATGATGAGAAAAAATCGCTGACGGGCTCATATATCTTGACGGCGCTTTTTGCCGCTTCTGTCTCACTGATCGTGATATCAGACAGGAGACGCCCCGCTTCCCGGAGAAGACAGCGAAAGAAAAGCTTTTTAATCGCTAAATTTTATCAGTCCTCGTATTTCGATGAGCTTCATGTTCAACATCGCCTATCTATGTAACATAAAATGAGGAGGTTGTTAAACATGTTGTTTATCTTACGAATGGTGATTTTAGGGTTGTTTTCATTCACCGCATTGAATTTATTTGTATGGCAGGGAATCGAAGTCATTCACGCTATCACTGACTTATTCGGCAACCATGAAAGCTAAATAATAAAACCTCCGCTCAATGAGCGGAGGTTTTTTTTATTTTATTTTTACTTTTAAACATCAGACGCGGGTATACGCCATACATCTGTTACCGGCCCTGTCTCATCTTCATCGGTAAAGAAGGAACCGTTGCTGTATCGGTCATTCGCCCGCAAGGACTTCACGGCGATTTCGATTCTCTCGCCTTTTTCTGTTTCCGCAGCGATCATGTCGGCCAAAGCGCACGCGAATACGCCGACAACACGATGCGGGTTCTTTTTAAGTTCACGCAGCATGATGACACCGCGCTTCGCTCTGGATGTTTTTTCGAATTCAGATAGGTTCATCCGCTTGATTGCTCCCCGCTGTGTGACGAGGATAAGCGAATCTGTCTCATGCAGGATTTGCCCTGATACGACGGTATCACCGTCTTTTAAATTTATGCCCTTTACGCCGGCCGCACGGGCACCGACTACATTTACTTCATCTTCACCGAACCATAAACCGTACCCGAGGCGGGTGGCGATAAACAGCTGGCTGCCGCCGTCTGTGACATGAACATCAATCAGCTCGTCGTCCCCTTTAAGGTTAAGGGCAACAAGCGCTTTCGAGTAACGCTGCGCTTTGTAATGCGTCATTTCAGTTCTTTTCACCATGCCGTTTTTCGTCATAAATAATAAATATGAAGATGGATCAAATTCTTTTACCGGTATAGCTTTCACGATGGTTTCATCACGGTCAATCGTGATGATGTTCGTTACGTGCTGCCCCATGTCTTTCCACCTGATATCAGGAAGCTGGTGAACCGGACAATAAACATAGCTTCCCTTATTGGTAAAGAGCAGGAGAACATCCGTTGTATTCATTTCAAATTGGTGAATCAGCCTGTCAGTATCCTTCATACCGAAATCCTGGCCGTTAGAAGCGGCAAATGACCGCTGGCTTGTTCGTTTTACATAGCCGTCTTTTGTGACTGTCACATATACGTCCTCAGAGGCAACCATGACTTCAAGATTGATTTTAATTTCCTCAATCTTTTCTTCAATGACAGACCGTCTGCTGTCAGCATAGGTCTTTTTCAATTTTTTCAGGCTGCTTGTAATGACTTTTAACAGCTTTTTATCATGACTTAAAATGGCTTCGAGCTCCTGAATTTTCTTGCTGAGCTCTTCCGCTTCCTCTTTTAACGCCGTAATATCCGTGTTTGTCAGACGATACAGCTGCAAGGATACGATAGCTTCGGCCTGCGGCTCCGTAAATGCGAATTTAGACATTAAGTTTTGCTTCGCATCTTTCTTGTCGCTGCTTGCCCGGATGACGGCTATGACCTCATCTAACACAGACAGTGCCTTCATCAATCCTTCAACGATGTGGTGCCGCTCTTTTGCTTTTTGCAATTCAAAGACGGAGCGGTTTGTCACCACTTCCTTCTGATGGGAAATATACGCATCCAGGATGGCCGTAAGACTCATCAGCATCGGCCGGCGGTTATGTATGGCGACCATATTAAAGTTATATGTTGTCTGCAGATCAGTGTTTTTATATAAGAAGTTCAAAATGCCTTTTGCATCGGCTTCTTTCTTTAACTCAACGACCACCCGAAGCCCCGTGCGGTCAGTTTCATCCCGGACTTCAGAAATGCCTTCGACTTTTTTGTCTATGCGGTATTCGTCCATTTTCTTTACGAGATTGGCTTTGTTTACTTCAAACGGAATTTCTGTAATGACGATCTGCTCCCGTCCGCCTCTTACGGATTCCACTTCAGCCTTGCCGCGGATAATAATTTTGCCTTTACCGGTTTCATAAGCCTTCCGAATGCCGTCGACTCCTTGAATAATGCCTCCTGTCGGAAAGTCAGGCCCTTTAATCACCTGCATCAAGTCATCGACGGTGCAATCCGGAGATTCAATCCGTTTAATGACGGCATCAATGACCTCACCCAGATGATGAGGGGGAATATCAGTCGCATAGCCCGCTGAAATCCCGGTTGATCCGTTGACAAGCAAGTTAGGGAACATGGCGGGCAAAACAACCGGTTCTTTACTAGTGTCATCAAAGTTCGGAACGAATTCAACCGTATTTTTATCAATATCACGCAAAAGCTCTGACGCGATAGAAGATAATCTCGCTTCCGTATAACGCATGGCAGCCGGCGGATCACCGTCAATGCTTCCGTTGTTGCCGTGCATCTCAATCAGCACATTCCGCACTTTCCAATCCTGGCTCATCCGCACCATCGCTTCATAAACGGAACTATCACCGTGCGGATGATAATTACCGATAACGTTTCCGACCGTTTTTGCCGCTTTACGGAAATTTTTATCGAATGTATTTCCGTCTGCGTGCATGGCGTATAAAATTCTCCGCTGCACCGGCTTTAAACCGTCACGGGCGTCGGGCAGCGCCCTGTCTTGAATAATGTATTTACTGTAGCGTCCGAAACGGTCGCCGATTACTTCTTCTAACGGTAAATCATGAAATAATTCTGGCTGTGCCACTATTAAACCTCCTCAGCGACCGACAAGTTTTCATTTTCTAAAATATTGCTTTCCTCATCTAATCCGAAGGCAACATTCTTTTCAATCCATTTTCTTCTCGGTTCTACTTTGTCTCCCATTAATGTCGTTACGCGGCGCTCTACCCGTGCCGCATCGTCGATCTTGACTCTGACGAGCGTTCGCGATTCGGGATTCATCGTCGTTTCCCAGAGCTGGTCTGCGTTCATTTCTCCCAGACCTTTATAGCGCTGGATGGTATACCCTTTGCCGACTTTCTTTAAAACGCCGTCCATTTCTTCGTCGGACCAAGCATATTCAATAATCTCTTTCTTACCGCTTCCTTTGCTCACTTTGTAAAGAGGCGGAAGGGCGATAAAGACTTTTCCGTGCTCGATTAAAGGTTTCATATAGCGGTAGAAAAACGTTAACAGCAAGACTTGAATGTGCGCGCCGTCGGTATCCGCGTCCGTCATGATAATGATCTTGTCATAGTTGATGTCGTCTATCTCAAAATCTGCGCCGACACCGCCTCCGATCGCATGAATAATCGTATTGATTTCTTCATTTTTGAAGATGTCTGCAAGCTTTGCTTTCTCTGTGTTGATGACCTTTCCGCGAAGGGGCAGCACGGCTTGGAATTTCCGGTCTCTTCCCTGTTTTGCAGAACCTCCCGCAGAGTCTCCTTCCACAAGATACAATTCATTCTTCGCCGGATTTCTGGAACCGGCCGGTGTGAGTTTTCCGCTCAGCGTCGCTTCTGATTTTTTGCGCTTTTTGCCGCTTCTCGCTTCTTCTCTCGCTTTACGGGCTGCTTCACGGGCCTGGCTGGCTTTAATCGCTTTTTTGACAAGCAGGGTTGCCGTATCGCGGTTTTCTTCCAAGAAATAAGCAAGATTCTCGGAAATGACGGCGTCCGCGGCGGATCTCGCCTCACTTGTGCCAAGCTTCCCTTTCGTCTGGCCTTCAAATTGCAGCAGTTCCTCCGGGATACGCACGGAAATAATTGCGGACAAACCTTCCCTGATATCGGAGCCTTCAAGGTTCTTGTCTTTCTCTTTTAAAAGGGCGACCTTTCGCGCATACTCGTTAAACGCTCTTGTCATTGCCGTTTTGGCTCCTGATTCGTGGGTGCCGCCGTCCTTTGTTCTGACGTTATTAACGAATGACAGCATATTTTCTGAATACCCGTCATTAAACTGAAACGCGAAATCGACTTCAATGTCATGATGCTCGCCTTCAAAGGAAACCACTTCGCATAAAGCGTCTTTTTCCTCGTTTAAATAAGCGACAAATGCTTCAATTCCGTTCTCATAATAAAATACTTCTTTTACGCCGTTCCGTTCATCAATTAATTCTATTTTCAAACCTTTTAACAAGAAAGCCGATTCGCGCAGACGTTCTGACAGCGTGTCAAAATTATAAACCGTTGCGCTGAACATTGACGGATCAGGTTTAAAATGGGTAAGCGTTCCCGTTTTTTTGGTCGTTCCGATTTTTTCAAGTGAAGTCACGGGCTTGCCGCCGTTTTCAAACCGCTGTTTATAAACATATCCGTCACGCTCAATAGTAACTGTCAGCCACTCCGATAATGCGTTTACGACAGATGCGCCGACACCATGCAGACCGCCGCTTGTTTTATAGCCGCCCTGTCCGAATTTCCCCCCGGCATGCAGCACGGTGAAAATAACTTCCGGCGTCGGCTTTCCGAGCTTATGCATCCCGGTCGGCATTCCGCGTCCTCTGTCCTGTACAGAGATGCTGTTGTCCTTATGTATCGTTACGATAATATGATCTCCGTAGCCGGCAAGAACTTCATCGACGGAATTGTCGACGATCTCATATACCAGATGGTGCAGGCCGCGTGCGTCCGTCGAACCGATGTACATTCCCGGTCGTTTTCTGACGGCTTCCAGGCCTTCAAGCACCTGTATGGCATCTTCGTTGTAATCAAATTGCTGTTTTCTAGCCAAACGTACAAACCCCTTTCAAAAAACCTGCTCTTAATCATTCTCTTTTTTAAATGTTTTCATGTCTTTGTTTTTCAGTATGCGCAAGCTTCGGTCCAATTCTCCTCGGACTCACAATTATAACCAATATGCTTGATTTCGCAACATATTTAAGCGAATGGCTCGTTTTTTAGGCCGCAAGACATACATTCGAACGGCTTTTCATCTTTTTGGTGCCCTTTTCGGCGGATAAGAACATGAGTTCGCTTTCTATTATATAGCTTTATGCGGGCCATCGCAAACAGACTGTAAACCCCTGTATAAAGGGGTTTCTAAAAAAGCTGTTCATGCTTTATTGTATCTGTTTCATCATCATACGCAAAGAGTATTCTTTCAATAAAAAAGCAAAAACCCCTGATTTGCCAAGGATTTTTGCCTTTTTTGTTCCTATTTTATAACAGCGCGGGCGACTTTTATACATAAATCCATAACAGCCGTCCGTCCTTTGTCTGTAATCATGCGATACGCTTCTTCATTTGCAAGACCCTGCTGCGCCCAAAAAACGGGAGCGTCCGTCTGTAAAAATTCTTCAGCGACGCCGGGAAGCTGCTCAGAGCGTCTGAATACATTCACGATATCAATCGGTCCTTCCACGTCTTTTAATGAAGCGACGGCTTTAACGCCAAGCGCCTCATCAATCGTTGGATTGACGGGAATAATTTCATACCCTTCATCCTGCATCGCTTTGGAAACCATGTAAGAAGTCCGGTCGGGACGGTCTGACAGCCCGACGACTGCGATCCGTTTGCTCCGGTCCAGAATTTCTTTAATCTCTGATTTTGAAGGATTTTGCATCTTTACCATCTCCTTTTGATATATTGTACATGACCGCTTTGCCGGAATCAAAAAAAGCGCTTTGTCAGCTTAATTCTCAAAAAAACTTGTCATCAGACGGTAACAACTCGTGTTAAAATAGAGTGAAGGGACATTGAAAAGGAGAAATGTAGATGTTGATTGCTTTATTGATTATTTTGGCCTATGTAATAGGCAGCATCCCGTCAGGTTTAATCGTAGGCAAACTTGCGAAAGGGATCGATATTAGAGAACACGGAAGCGGCAATTTGGGCGCTACAAATGCTTTTCGCACGCTTGGCGTTAAAGCGGGATCTGTCGTCGTCGCAGCCGATATTTTAAAAGGCACCCTGGCCGCGGCGCTCCCATATTTACTGCACATCCCCATTCATCCTCTTCTCGCAGGGGTGGCAGCAGTGATCGGCCATGTATTCCCCGTGTTCGCAAAGTTTAAAGGAGGCAAAGCCGTAGCCACATCAGGGGGCGTCCTGCTGTTTTATGCTCCGCTGTTATTCGTTACGATGGTTGCAGTATTTTTCGTATTTTTATTCCTTACGAAATTTGTTTCTCTGTCTTCAATGTTAACAGGGATTTATACGATTATTTACTGTCTGTTTGTAAAAGACCCTTATTTATTAATCGTAGTGACGCTTTTGACCGCGTTTGTTATCTACAGACACAGGGCAAACATCAAACGGATTATAAACAAAACAGAACCGAAGATCAAATGGTTTTGATGAAACTTCAATTTTGACATCAAAATGCCATATGCGTTTATAATAGAGATAATTTCTTTATATGAGAAACAAAAAGGGAGTGTTCCGGATGAACATGAAAGTAACGAAAGGCGCGCTGGATTGGTACAAAGAAGAGCTCGATCTGGAAACAGGCGACCATGTCCGTTTCTTTGTCCGTTACGGGGGATGCAGCAACGTTCAGAAAGGCTTTTCTCTCGGCATTTTAAAAGACCGGCCGATGAACATCGGCACCAGCACGGAAGTTGAAGGCATTACCTTTTTTATTGAAGAAAGCGACTTATGGTACTTTGATAATCATGATTTGTCAGTCACATATTCAGATCAGGCGGAAGAGCCGGTATTTGATTACGTGTAAAAAAAAGAACGCAGCGGATGCGTTCTTTTTTTTACAGCCTGAACCTTTTGAGATGATCAGTCAGACGTTCTTTTTCTAATATGCTTCTTTGCGTATCACCGAGCAGGTCAAAGTGGGGAAATTCATTTTTATGGTGAATCCACTCCGGCTTCAGCCCATACTCCGCTCCCCATCTGATCAGCTTATTGAGATCGCTTGAACCGGCCTTCGTCACGGTCTTAGCCTCCGGAAAGCGGTCGTCCAGCCAGTAATGCGTTAAAAAAGCGATTTTCCCTTCCGATACATCCCGCTTCCACCTTTCCAGTTCCTTACGCGTAATTCCAAATGCCATAACTGCAGCCGCTCCTTATTTTTTTGCCTTTTCGTAAGCGGCATGCCAATCAGGAAAAGCTTTGCGAAACTGAATCGGTTTGAAGCTCTCTTTATCAACGCATATATGGGAGGATGTCGCTTTGATGGCAAGTTCTTGATCCGGATTATAGATGTGGTAGCCGTAAACGGTTTTAAATCCGTTATATTCTTCAATCCAAGTATGTACGACAGCCGTTTCTCCGTAGCGGAGCGGCTTTTTATAAGAAATGCTGATATCCAATACAGGGGACAGCACTCCTCTATCTTCCATATCCTTGTAAAGGAATCCGAGTTCCTTAATCAGCGCCGTTCTGCCGACCTCCATCCAGACTAAGTAATTGGCATGATAGACGATGCCCATTTGATCTGTTTCCGCATAACGCACTTCTATTTCTTTTTTTGACACATGCAACGTTCTCTGCTCCCTTATTATCAGATTAGCCCCATTTTATCACAACGAGCCGGAAAGAGAAAAAAACCAGGTTTCCCTGGTTTTTATTATGATTGATAGCCGTTTTCTCTTGAAGCCGATTCATCCTGGATTTCACTGCGGAACGATTCAATGCTTTCATTGCGTCTGGCATTCTTCTCTTGAATGCGCTGTTTTTCCTCATCTGTCGCAAATTCCATTGATTCTTTGGCTTCTTCTATATTTTCAATTGTATTCTGGACCATATCCTGCAGCTTTTCAACGTTATCGGAGCGGTCATCCGGATTCGGTTTTTGATAATTGTTTGTCATAATGTCTGCTCTCCTTTGATGATGTTATTCGCCTTTCGTCTGCATGACAATCGGATGTCCGTTTGACTTGTCATGAAACTTTTCCCCTTTGTTGCGTTTATATTTAACGGGTTTTGTCCCTAAGTGGCTCGGAGCGTATTGCGGCTGGCCGTCTTTCTTGTTTATGCCCATGTTCATCCCTCCTTAAGAGTATATTTTGCAAAAGGAGGTGCAAACATGACTGCAAATTAAAGGTTATTTTTGTTTGAACCGCTGCTCCAGCTTTTCTTCAAGCTGATTCAAATATTCCGTATTGGTCATCAGCTCACGTTTATTTTCCATAACCAATTCATGAAAAGAACGTTTTCGCATTTTTTTCAATCTTCTCACCTCCGTGTTTTCATTCATTTTTTCCAATTTTTCAAAACCTAAGCCCTTCACAATAAAAAAACTGAACCTCTATTTGAGATCCAGTTTTTCTTTCATTTCTTTTTTTGTCATCGTGCCTACGCGAATGTGCAAAATGGTTCCTTTTTCGTCTAATATGTATGTTGTCGGATAAGAAAGCACGTTGAAATCTCCGTTAATTCCGCTTTTGTCAATCAGAATAGGAAAGGTCAGCTGATAATGATCAGCAAATGATTTAACAGCCTGTATATTTTTTTCAGATGATGTAAAATTAACGGCTGCTACCGCAATATCAGGATATTCTTTCTGCAGCTCCTGCATATCGGGCATTTCCATTCGGCACGGCTTGCACCACGTCGCCCAGAAATTGAGGAGCACTTTTTTTCCTTTATAATCAGAAAGGGAGATGCTTTTTCCTGACAATGTATCAAGTGTAAAGTCAGGGGCTTTCATCCCTTCTTCTGTCCCTTCTTTCGGACTTTTTTGTACAGAATAAATGTTCCAGCCCGCATACACTAACAACCCGATTAGTAATATTCCGCCCAGCCATTTCGCAAGCATCTTAAGGCCTCCCGCATAAAAAGAGAGAAAGCAGACTGCTTTCTCTCCTTTGTTCATTCTGCTACTGTTTCATTTTATCGCGAAGCACCATTTGTAAAATGCCGCCGTGGCGATAGTAATCAATTTCCACTTCACTGTCAAAACGGACAACGACTTCAAATGTTTTTACCGTACCATCTTCACTGATTGCTCTGACAGTCAGCAAGTCACGCGGACGTACAGATTCATCAACATCCACCTCGATGACTTCCTTACCGGTTAAGCCGAGTGTATCCGCGTTTTCACCCTGTTTGAACTGGAGCGGCAGCACACCCATAAAGACGAGGTTGCTTCTGTGAATTCTTTCAAAGCTTTCGGCAATGACTGTTCTGATGCCGAGCAGGTTTGTTCCTTTTGCAGCCCAGTCACGTGAAGAGCCCATTCCGTAATCTTTTCCGGCCAGGACGACAAGGCCCGTTTTATCTTCTTTATACCGCATGCAGGCATCATAAATAGATGTCACTTTCCCGGTAGGCCAATGTGTTGTGTATCCGCCTTCTGTACCCGGTGCGATTTGGTTTTTAATGCGGATATTGGCGAATGTTCCTCTCATCATGACTTCATGGTTTCCGCGGCGTGAGCCGTAAGAGTTAAAGTCACGAGGAGAAACGCCTTTTTCCTGCAGGTATTTGCCCGCCGGTGTGTCTTTTCCGATCGCTCCGGCCGGAGAAATGTGGTCAGTCGTCACGGAATCGCCGAATTTGCCGACAACGCGAAGTCCTCTTAAAGGCTCAACTTTTCCCGGCTCTACAGACATTTCCTCAAAGAACGGCGGGTTTTGAATGTAAGTGGAATCCTGATCCCACTTGTACAGCGCTTCATCCGTCGTTTCGATTTCGTTCCAGCGCTGGTTGTCGTCAAATACCGTTTCATACTCTTTGCGGAATAATTCCGGCGTAACAGTCTGTTTGACGAGAGAATTGATTTCATCCATGGACGGCCAGATGTCATCGAAATAAACATTTTGTCCGTCATTTCCGACACCGATCGGATCCGTTTTCAGGTTGATATTGACAGTGCCCGCTAATGCGTATGCAACAACAAGCGGAGGTGACGCAAGGTAGTTTCCTTTGACAAGCGGATGGATCCGTCCTTCAAAGTTTCTGTTACCCGACAAGACAGAAGTGATCAAGAGATCATTTTTAGCAACCGCTTCTTCAATCTCTGGAGAAAGCGGGCCGGAGTTCCCGATACATGTCGTACAGCCATACCCTACGAGGTTAAAGCCGAGCTCCTTCATGTAAGGAAGCAGGCCTGAGTTGACTAAGTATCCAGTAACAACCTTAGACCCCGGTGCAAGTGATGTTTTAACATAATTCGGCACTTTCAAGCCTAATTCTACCGCTTTTTTGGCTACCAATCCGGCACCGATTAATACAAAAGGGTTTGATGTATTCGTACAGCTTGTAATAGCGGCGATTGCAATCGCCCCTGTTTTCATAACCGCATCTTCACCGCTGTTAAGTTTAAATGAAATTTCTTTGTTCTCTTCAGCAGCATCCGCTCCGAATCCTTGGTTGCCGGCCGGGCTGACAAGATGTTTTTTAAACGTTTCCTGCATAACGGAAAGCGGGATTAAATCCTGCGGACGTTTCGGTCCTGAAAGGTTCGCTTCGATTTTTGACAGATCAATTTCCACAACGTCTGTAAAAATCGGCTCTTCCGCGTCAGGCGTATAGAATAAACCGTTGTTGCGGCAGTATGCTTCCACAATATCGATCTGCTCTTCTTCACGGCCGGTCAGACGCAGGTAAGAAAGTGCTTCCTCGTCAACCGGGAAGAATCCGCAAGTCGCTCCGTATTCCGGCGCCATATTGGCAATAGTCGCACGATCCGCAAGCGGAAGCTCAGCAACACCAGGTCCGAAGAATTCAACAAATTTATTGACTACGCCTTTTTCGCGCAGCACTTGAGTGACTTTGAGCGCCAAGTCAGTCGCCGTCGTTCCGTTAGGCAATTTTCCGACAAGTTTCGCGCCGATGACCTCAGGAACAGGGAAATATGAAGGCTGGCCGAGCATTCCCGCTTCCGCCTCAATACCGCCGACACCCCAGCCGAGGACGCCGATTCCGTTAATCATTGTTGTATGGGAATCTGTTCCCACCAGAGTATCAGGATATGTCACAAGTTCTCCGTCTTCCTCTTTCGTATGAACGACACTTGCCAAAAACTCAAGGTTTACCTGGTGAACGATACCTGTTGCAGGCGGAACCGCCTGATAATTGTTAAACGCTTTCTTTGCCCAGCTTAAAAATTTATAACGTTCTGCATTTCTTTCGAATTCTAAGTCCATATTAATGGCTAACGCGTCTTCCGTACCGGCTTTGTCGACTTGTACGGAGTGGTCAATGACCAGGTCAACCGGAATTTCAGGATTGATTTTATCAGGGTCTCCGCCGACAGAGGCCATGGCTTTTCTTAAAGATGCCAGGTCAACTACGGCCGGAACACCGGTAAAGTCCTGTAGAATAACCCGTGACGGTTTAAACGGCACATCGATATCTTTTAATTCAGCAGTACCCCATCTTGCTAAATTTTCAACATGTTCTTTTGTAATGACGCGTCCGTCTACCTGACGCAAAACGGATTCCAAAAGAACCTTAATAGAATAAGGAAGTTTTGAAACATTGCCGACCCCTGCGTCTTCCAATGCTTTTAATGAATAGTAGTTGTATGTTTTTCCATTTGAAGAAAATGTTTTTCTTGCTTGGAAAACGTCTTGTGTTGCGACTTTTTGCTGATTTGTCATTCTCCAAAATCCCCCTTCAATGATCAAGATCGTTCTTTAGATGAATGTTCACATTCCATCACAATTTTCTCACAATTTCATCTTAGTATAAAATCATACATAAGTAAATATCAATGTTTTTATTAAATACAATAAGATCGTCTTATCAGCATGATTGTCGGTAAATTTTGTCCGATTTTCCGCCTCATACAACGGGCTGTAAAGAGCCATATTAATGTTGAGGTGATGATCATGGTAAAACGGAAAGCCAATCATGTAATGAACGGCATGAATGATGCGAAAAGCCAAGGCAAAGGCGCGGGCTATATAGAAAATGACCAGCTCGTCCTGACGGAAGAAGAACGGCAGAACAATAAAAAAAGAAAAACAAACCAATAGCCGGAACACCTTAAAAAAGGAGGCTTTAACTTGACAAATAAAAATACGAGTAAAGATATGCATAAAAATGCTCCGAAGGGCCATAACCCCGGCCAGCCGGAACCGCTGAGCGGAAGCAAAAAAGTGAAAAACCGCAACCATACAAGACAAAAACATAATACAAGCCACGATATGTAAAACAGACCACGGTGTCTGTTTTTTTTGTGCCATTCACCCATTCAAAGCTTCTGCATACGTTATAGCAAGGCTTTTTAATATGGAGGGATGCTTCCATGAATCACTCAAAAAACGCTGAAGAATTTGATGATACGGAAGAATGGCTGCGGCAGTTTTACGAGGACCCGTATGCTTGGTATGACGAGACGCTGCCGATCGATCTATATGAAACAAGCCGTCAATATATCATTGAAGCCGACCTGACGGCGCTGAAACAGGTGCAAGCGATAACCGTCACTCTTTCGGGAAATGAGTTTATGCTCTCTGTTAAAACGCTTGAACGGACGTTAAACAAACAAATGATGCTTCCTTTTTATCTGAATGACAAACATATTTTCACTGATTTCACCAACCATATTCTGACCGTCTCCATGAACAAGGAGCCAAATGAGACTCCTGCCTCTTTTTCCTTTCAATTTCCTCTATAACATAAAAAAGCCGCTTTCATCCCTCAATGGAAGCGGCTTTTTTGTCCGGTCATATCAGTCATATACCCTCAAAGTGAATCTCCCATGGCCAAATAGCAGAATCACTATACGATAGAATATGTTCTAGCAACCGGAATGACTGGACATCTATCATTTTTTCTATTCTTTTTTTCATGTGTTCTTCTATTCTGTCTTCGTTTACAATATGGTTAAAGTAAGGAGGTGATAGAACAATGCTGGAAGGCTGGTTTATGTGGTTTATTTTATTTTGGGTCATCGTGATGATCGGATTGCTGTCTATCGGCGGGTTTTTTATGTTTCGAAAATTTTTAAAACGCTTACCGAAAGAAGACGGCCGGTCAGAACTGGATTGGCAGGACTATTATATTGAAAAAAGCAGGCACTTATGGAATGAGGGTGACAAGGCGTTTTTGGATGAATTGGTCGCCCCCGTGCCGGAGCTCTTTCGGGATGTAGCCAAAGCGAAAATCGCCGGAAAAATCGGTGAACTTTCCTTAGCGGAGGAAGCTGAACAAATAAACCGTGATTTAATCATCAGGGGTTACATACTGGCCACTCCTAAGCGGGATCATCAATTTTTAAAAAAGCATCTCCGTGAAAAACAGATTGATCTTACTCCTTATCAAGCCCTGCTCAAATAAAAAACCTTTCCGGCGGACGGAAAGGTTTTAATTCATCTGAATATCAGCGGTCTTCAGTTCATTCGAAAGTTTGCGGTAAGACAAAAACATCGCGATGCGCCACGGGACAATCATTCCGAAAGCAAGAATCCAAAACATTCCGCTTAAAGCTCCGTAATCAATCGTCGTGCTCAAAATGGATTTCATAGCGATTCTGATAACCAGCAAACCAATCAGGATAAACACAAACGCTTTTGACCGTTTTAAATAGATTTCATTATTTTTAATCTCAAATTTAGATGTTTTAATCAGAAAAATAGAGAAGATCACGCCCAGCGTAATGGCCTCCAAAAATTCTTCGCCCGTCACTCTGAAAATCGGAAAAAGGAACATAAGCGCTCCCGTACTCATGAAAATCGGCGGGAGAATTATTTTTTTAGGTGAAGCGGGCTTGTCGGAGGATTTAATCCTGACGATCATCACGGAAATTGCCATGGCCGCTGCAATAACGGATGAAATTATAATCATCATCTTTATCATTCCTTTGCTTGCACGGAGTTTGATACTATATACTATACTCCAAAAACATAAAAAAAACCAATTTGAAAAGAGAACACGTTTACGTTCCCGTTACCCGGCCTACGGCCTCCAGCACTTTAGATGCTTCAAACGGTTTAACGATAAAGTCTTTAGCGCCTAATTCAATCGCTTCCAGAACGATCCGCTGCTGCCGCATGGCGGTGCACATGATGATCCGGGCTTTCGGGTCAAAAGCTAAAATATCCTGCAGCGCCTGTATACCGTTTTTGACCGGCATGGTAATATCCATAGTCACCAGGTCGGGACGGATTTTTTGATATACTGCCAGAGCTTCCTCACCGTCAGCCGCTTCCCCGGCCACTGTGAAATTCGCCGATTCCAGAATCTCTCTGATTTTCACCCTCATGAACTTGGCGTCATCTACAACTAAAACTCGTGTCATATTCCCCTCCACATATTTAACATTAACTAGTCTTATTGTACCAAAAACAAAAGGGTATATAATAGTTCAAAAGTTATTAATCCGTTACAGACCCGTAAATCCTCCGAAAAGATTTGACAGAACGATCAGAATGTAGCTCATCCAGTTAAAAAACAGCATAACTCCGATCAGAATCATAAGAATGCCGCCGATTTTCATGATAAGCAGCTGATGCTTGCGAATCCAATTCATTCTGGTAATAAAAAATGAAAGAACAAGAAAAGGAATCGCAAATCCGAGAACATATAAAAACATATACGGCACTGCTGAAGAAGGATTTGTATTGGCCAGCGAAAACACGGCTCCTAAAATAGGCCCGCTGCACGGCGACCAGCCGGCTGCAAACGCAAGACCGATCAGAACCGAACCGATAAACCCCTCCGGACGGCGCTTAAAGTGAATGCGCCGCTCTTTCATCATGAATTTCGGCTGAAACACACCGGCAGTAACCAGCCCGAAAAGAATCAGCATGATAGCGCCAAACTGGCGGATCGCTTCATGATATTGGGTAAAAAAACTGCCGATAAACGAAGTTCCATATCCCAATGCGATAAAAATCACGGAGAAACCAAGCAAAAAACAAAGTGTATGCACGAGGCCGCGCTTTTGCAGCATCACCTTTTCTGTTTTCACCTCGTCCATACTGACACCAGTTATGTAAGACAAAAAAGCGGGATACAACGGCAGGCAGCATGGAGAAATGAAAGACAGAAATCCGGCCCCAAACGTCAGAAAGTAATTAAAACTCACGATGACACACTCCCTTCGAGTTATGACAAAATCATTTCATTTTTTTAACACTTTCCCGAGAAGGATTACTTTTTATAGAAAAAGCTTATATAATTTAATTTGACATCGAGATATTATACTCCTTCTTATTTGAAAAACAGTATAAATGTGGATATAATAATAGCGACTCAGGTGAAAGATTTATGTATGAAAGGATATATCCCTGTGATTAGAGAGCATCTATTAAATGAAATTGAAAAAAAACGGGCAGAGCTGCTTAAAATCGTCATGACAAACGGAATGACATCAAACATTACGATAGAACTCAGCCAGGAGCTTGACCACCTTCTCATACAATACCAAAAAGAACTGCACACCGGCAGTTGGGGTGAAACATGACGCCAAAATAAAAAACCCTCTCCGGGTTTTTTATTTTTATAACCATGTATCTCTATATCATAATCTGTACGTATTATTTCGCTTGATTATTCATGGCTTTCATCATTTGATTAATTTTCTTTTGAGAAGGTTTCATTCCCATTTGCATCATCATCATGCGTAACATTTGTTCATTAATAGGCGGATTCTTTTTCAAATAGCTCATCATATATTTACGAGCAATAAAAAACCCGAGTGCAACACCTATGAGCAATGCGACAACGCCCACTAGGATGCCAACCCATAAAGTCATTTTATTTCCTCCTTCATGTTGTCTAGTTTAAAGTGTACTAAACCAAAGGCTATTATACAACATTTACATCTCTTTTTCCTCGTTTTTAGACAAAATTTCTTTCTCTGACCGGATTTAACCACCCGTAGCGCCGTGTCTTGAAATCCATTGCAAGAAAACAGGGGCTGATTTTACGCAGAATCTCAAAGAAAATCGTTTCCGCCTCATAATCTCCCGAAGCTGCAATCTCAATTAAACTGTCTTTCATCATGAAGGTGGCGCGGCCCTTTTCTCCGGGCAGTGTAAGCCGGTAAATGGAATCCAAACGGCTGTAACTCATTCGGTTTAAATGCAGCTGGAGACGCTGATGCATATGTATCACCGGAATCGGTTCCGTTATATATTGAACTTGCTTTTCTGTCATTTGATATTCCTGGGGTGTCAGGTCTGTCCAATGATAGTCTCGAAACAACTCAAACATAGCCGTTTCCCGCCCGAAGTAGTGGTTCGCAAACTCATCCTTTATCAGGTGCGTATAGTAATGACGTTCCATTTCCTCATCCCCTTTTACAGCGCTTCGTTATTGCTTTCTATTATACAAAAGGAGAAAAAAAAGAATTGTCTATTACTGTTATGCCGCCCCTTCTATTTTTGTCGCATAATCAGGAAAAAGAGGATGATTTGACTCATCCTCTTTTGTCTCGTTATTTGTTTAAAAGTTTTTTCACGCGGTCAACCACGTTTTCTGCAGTAAACCCGTATTCTTTCATAATTGTTTCTCCCGGAGCTGAAGCACCGAAACGGTCAATTGCGAGAACGTCTCCTTCAAGACCGGTAAATTTGCCCCATCCGAAGCTTGAACCCATTTCGATCGCAAGACGTTTCGTCACATTCGGAGGAAGCACGCTGTTTTTGTACTCGGCCGATTGTTTTTCAAAGCGGTCCCAGCTCGGCATGCTGACTACAGATACGTGAATGTTTTCTTCAGCCAGTTTCGCTTGAGCTTCGATCGCAAGTCCGACTTCAGAACCTGTCGCTAAAAGAAGAGCGGCTGGTGATTCCGTTTGGGCTTTGGAAACGATATAAGCCCCTTTTTCCACGCCCGCATACGCTTCTTCAGCCTGCTGATCAATCGTCGGCAGGTTTTGGCGTGTCAATACAAGAGCTGTCGGATGATCTTGGCTTTGAACGGCAACCTTCCATGCAGCTGCGGTTTCATTTCCGTCAGCAGGTCTGATCACAGAAAGGTTAGGAAGTGCGCGTAAAGAAGCAAGCTGCTCAATCGGTTCGTGAGTCGGCCCGTCCTCTCCTACGGCAATACTGTCATGTGTGAATACATAAGTGACGGGAAGACCCATCAATGACGCCAGACGAATGGCAGGTCTTAAATAATCAGAGAACACAAAGAATGTGCCGCCGAATACGCGAAGGCCGCCGTGAAGCGCCATTCCGTTTAATGCAGCGCCCATCGCAAATTCACGGACACCGAACCAGAAGTTTTTCCCGGCGTAGTCTTTGGCCGTGAAGTCTCCTCCATTTTTGATTGTCGTTTTATTTGAACCCGCAAGGTCAGCAGATCCCCCGACAAAGAAAGGAATTTTCTTAGCGATCCCGTTCAGCACCTCACCTGAAGATGCGCGGGAAGCAAGGCTGCTGCCTTTTTCATAAACGGGAACTTCCTGATCCCAGTCTTTAGGAAGCTCGCCTTTCATGCCGAGTGACAGCTGTTCAGCAAGCTCAGGATATTTTTCTTTATAAGCCGCGAACAGTTCATTCCATTCCTGTTCTTTTTTCGAGCCGGCTTCTTTTACCGCTTTATTGAAATGCCCGTATACTTCTTCCGGAACATAAAAATCTTCTTCAAACGTCCAAGCATACGCTTCTTTTGTCAGCTTGCTCTCTTCTAGTCCTAACGGAGCGCCGTGAACGCCGGATGTGCCCGCGCGGTTTGGAGAACCGAAACCGATCGTGGTTTTCACTTCAATCAAAGTCGGTTTTTTATCATTCTGGCGCGCTTTTTCAATTGCAGCCGTCAATTCAGCGATGTTGTTTCCGTCCTCAACATAAAGAACTTCCCAGTTCATTGCTTCAAAACGCTGCTTTACATTTTCAGAGAAAGAACGGTCTAAATCGCCGTCTAAAGAAATGTCATTAGAATCGTATAATACGATCAGGCGGCCTAATTCAAGATGGCCTGCAAGAGAAGCGGCTTCGGAAGAAATGCCTTCCATTAAATCACCGTCTCCGCAAATACTGTATGTATAATGATCAACTACGTTGAAAGAATCACGGTTATATGTCTCAGCCAGATGGCGTTCTGCAATTGCCATTCCCACTGCCATTGCAATACCCTGTCCAAGCGGCCCGGTCGTTGCGTCTACTCCGGCTGTGTGTCCGAACTCCGGATGTCCCGGTGTTTTGCTTCCCCATTGACGGAACTGTTTCAAGTCTTCAATGCTGAGGTCATATCCGCTTAAATGCAGCATGCTGTATAAAAGCATTGAACCGTGGCCTGCTGATAAAACAAAGCGGTCGCGGTTAAACCAGCCCGGATTCTGCGGATTTACATTCATAAATTTCGTCCACAGCGTGTATGCCATCGGAGCAGCTCCCATCGGCATGCCCGGATGTCCGGAATTCGCTTTTTCAATTGCGTCTATAGATAGTGTACGAATGGTGGCAACTGATTTCTTTTCAATTGTATCCATTATAATCCCCTTCCATATTGTTGTACCTTTTCATCATAAAGCGATGCTGACTTTTTCTCAACTCTTTCAGCTTAAATTTGAGATAAACTTGTTGAAAATTGTCGTAAACACATCCTGATATTAGTATATACGAAAAAAGAATACGTATTGCCGTATTCTTTCTGTTTAATGAAGATTATTTTTCTGTTGTTCTCTTTTTAATTTTTCAGGGGTGACATCGTTGCCTTCCGGATCAATCACTTTTACGCTCTTTAACGTATTTTTCATTGAGGAGCGGAATCCTTTCAAATACTCCTGGCGAAGCTTTTGCTGTTCAGCTTTTTCCTCATCCGTTATCGTGTTTGATTTAGCTTTTTGAGCCAATTCGTTAATTCTTGCGATTTTTTCTTTAGAAATCATAATAAGCTCCTTTGGTGCGTGTTGATTATATACTACTAAAACGCAGTCTTTTTTACAACTGATGCGCGTCAGCTGCCTTCTGTGTCTGCGGTATATTCCTGAAACCGCCGGTGAACCGTGGCTTTGGACACGTCATAGCCGAATCCCCTTAAGGTCGCTGCGATTTCTGCAAAGGTAAGCTTGTTGGCTCTCAGCCTGATAATTTCCGAAACCGGAACCTCTTTTTTTTCTTTTCCGCTGTTTTCATGCCTGTTTTTCAGATTCCGTTCAGGTTTGTAGCCGTTTTTTACGGCTCTTTTCATTCCCCGCCGGATTTTCATATTGTGAATTTTCCTTTGATATTCCTCAACAATACTGACGATTTCGAGTACCATCGAATCAGCTTCAGAAAGCTCCAGTTCACCTTTATGAGCCGTCGTATATATTTTCACATTCTCCCTGTAAATACAATGCAAAAGCGCAATCTTGGCGTTTCCTCTTCCCAATCTCGTTTCGTCCTGCACCAATATCGCGTCAATATGTGATTTTTTAATTTCATCAAGCATTTCAAATACTCCGTCGCGGTCCATTTCGTAACCGCTGGCTTTCTCAGAAATGACTTTCACGACTTCCATGCCGTTTGCAGCAGCGATCTCACTGAGCTCCTCTTCCTGTCTTTTTAATGATGTTTGCTGCTGTTCTTTGTTTGTGCTTACGCGGGCATAAATGAGCGCCTTCATTTCTCTCTTTCCTCTCTAATTGACAATGGCCAGCTGATATACGGCCGGATGCTTTTTCTTAACCGGAAGAATAAGCTCGTCTCCGGGCTTTATATCAGCAGTTTGGAGATGATTATTCTCCGTCACCCACTCAATGAAATCTTCTTTATTAATGTGTTTCTTTTCTGCTACATGATCCGCAAGTGACCAGAGTGTATCGCCGTCCTGAACCTTTATTTTAACATATTGGCTGAGGGACTGATCATTCCCCGCACATGAGACAAGTAAAATAGCGGCACTTAAAATTGCAGTAAACAGCCCGACAAATATAATAGATTCTTTCGCCATGTAAACAACCTCCGATAAGAATGTTTGTTCGCTTTTTATACCTTTCAGTATATACGAACAAACGTTTCTGTCAATCGTTTTTTTCGAACCTATGTTTGTACTGTCAGGAAAATCATGCTATAATCTACTTAAAATCGACGTTTTGAGGTGCGAAATATGACGAAGCTATCAAAAAGGCAGCTTGATATCCTGCGTTTTATTAAAGAAGAGGTAAAAACGAAAGGATATCCGCCTTCTGTAAGAGAGATAGGAGAAGCAGTAGGACTGGCTTCCAGTTCAACCGTGCACGGCCATTTGGCGCGGCTGGAGACAAAAGGCCTGATCAGACGGGACCCTACTAAACCGAGGGCGATTGAGGTATTGGATGAAGAAGAAGTCCAAATTCCGAAAAGCCAGGTCGTAAACGTTCCGGTCATCGGGAAAGTGACGGCGGGTATTCCGATTACGGCTGTTGAAAATATCGACGAGTATTTTCCGCTTCCTGACCGGATGGTTCCTCCGGGCGAACATGTCTTTATGTTAGAAATCATGGGAGAAAGTATGATCGACGCCGGCATTTTTGACAAAGATTACGTCATCGTCAAACAGCAGAACACGGCCAATAACGGAGAAATCGTCGTAGCTATGACCGAAGATGATGAAGCGACGGTCAAGCGCTTCTATAAAGAAGACAATTATGTGCGGCTGCAGCCGGAAAATCCGACGATGGAGCCGATTATCCTGCAAAACGTAAGCATTTTGGGGAAAGTTATCGGCGTATTCAGAGCCGTACATTAATTCTATTAAACTTCATTTATCGTAAAAAACCCCTCTGTAAGGGGTTTTTTTGCATAAAAAAAGCAGATTCGCCCTGGCTTAAGAAACGAATCTGCTAAGGAGGAAAAACTTACATTCTTATTATCCGACATCACACTTTTGAAGTCAACTAATAATGTTTCCCTTGAGAAACTTTTCATCCATTTTTCAACTTTGTATATTAGTGCGTGATGAATTTGCTTTTGTTTATCTTTTTTTTGGGCGGGTGCATCAAAATTTATATATGAATATTTAGTACATAGTACGATAAGTTATATTTAAATATAAAAAAACCCGCTGCCTTTAGCGAGTATCTATTTTCAATCAAAATGATAATATTCTACACCGTATAACCCTTTAATATAGACGGGGCCACAGACGTTTGAAGAACTTTCAACCAGAATCCTGTATTTGTGATACGGATCAATTGATTTTTTATCCTGGGCACTGAGGTTTAACCAGCTGCCGCTGTAGGTTTTAGAGCTTAATGTATAAAAATTTCCGTTCAGCGCCATCCGCTGGAGTTTCATGCTTAAACCGCACGAAGAGTTGTTCATTATGGTGAACTTATATCCTAAAAAGTAATCGTCGGCAGCTACAGCCCCCGGATTTTCAATATGAAACTCTTTTGCATTTCCCTCCAAAGTGAAGCTTGTTTTTGATCCAAATTCAGTGGTAGCCGCTTTAGCTGAGTGTATTCCGCTAAAACATAATAAAAAAACAGCAATACATATCCAGTATTTTTTCATTTGCATCCCCCTTTTTACATATTTTAACTTGCGAATCCTGTGATGTCTATTCACATTTTATTAAAACGTATACTTTATAACCACTATATACCAGTTTAAAAATTTGCGGATTGCTTACAATGAAGACTAAACGAAATAACGAAGGTGGTTCAAATGAAACACGTAATTGCTTTCGCTTCTAAAACGGCGCTCACACTTGCTTTACTGTACATTGTTCTGGATCTTATGTACCAAGTAACCTTTTTAAACGTTCTGTTTATTACAGTGATCTTAAGTTTAATCACTTATTTTGCGGGTGATTGCATGATTCTGCCGAGAACAAGCAATTTCACAGCCGTTGCAGCTGATTTCGGAATTTCATTCATTATATTATGGATATTCCTTATGAATATTGGCGGATTTAATGTCTCGCCTGCCGCGGCATCGGTTATCTCTGCACTTTGCATTTCTGTTTTTGAGGCATTTTTTCACCGGTATTTGCAGCAATATGTACTTCCCGAAGATTATCAGGACACAACAGAGACGGATAGCACGCTATGGAGCTATCAAACCGAGGCGTCTGAAGAATTAGTGCCGGAAAAAGACCCTCAGGAAAAAACATAAAAAGGAGGCATTCGCCTCCTTCTCTTTTTATTTTTGCTTCTGATCGTCCAGCGGCAGCTGCAGCAGTGAGTCTGTGCCTGTCGCTTTCGGCGTTTTTCCGTCCCATTTTTCAATCCATTTATATTTGATCATTTCATCTGACATTGATTTCTTTATGATTTGGTTGTAATCAGCGATCCCTTCCGCTTCAATTTTTTTCTTTTTCGCTTCGGCTTCGGCTATTTTAATTTCAGTTTGTGTCCGTTCAAGTTCCTGTGAAGACTTCACCCTTGCATCGATAGCTTCCTGTGTGGCTTTATCCGGCTTCGGTACGCCAAGCGTCAGATCGTCAATTAAAAATCCAAGACTCTTCATATCATCAGCAAACCGTTTTTGGACATCAGCAGCGGCTTCTGCAGATTTTTGCCCGTATGTGTCAATAACCGAGTATTTGCTGATTGATTTTCGCGCCGCATCCCACAGCCTTGTTTTTAAATATGTATTTTCAATCGTTTCAACGTCTACCGCGCCGAATTTGTTAAACAGATCGACTACTTTATCAGGCTGCACGACATAGTTGTAAGCGATATCCATTTCTATATTTTTACCGTCTGAGGTTGCCACTTTTATATTTTCATTATTCACTGTCTGCATACGCACCGGATATTCCGTTACTTTATTAAATAATCCGACTAAGTGCCAGCCTTGGTCCAATGTGTCGGATTTTACCCCGCCATTCGGTGAGTATACAACCCCGACATAACCGTTCGGTATTTTTTCAATGAATAGTGACGCTGTAACGCCCGCAATTAAAAGGGCTGCACCTATAATCACACCGCCGAGAATTTTTTTTGTGTTTCCGCGCTTATTTTCGCTCATGCTGATCTTCTTCCTCCCATGACTTTTTGAATTTTTTGGCTCCGCTTCCCACTTGTTTAAAGATTGGACTAAGCATCAGCCATAAACCGAATCCGATGATGACAAGAAGAATGATAGACCCGATCATCACTTTCATTTGCCCACCTCTTTTCTTTCATCCTGTCAATTATGTATACGATCTTAAGAACTTAAAGTTTCATAAATTTCAAAAGAAAAAGCCCCGCCGGCAAAATAGGCGTGCTTATTAATAATTGTCACTGATAAAATCAGAAATCGTTTTTGTGAATTGATAAAAGGTTCCATTTTGTGTGGATGCTCTGCTTTTCAGCGTAAAAGTGTCAAATAGTGATTTTCTGAAGCCGGTGCTCATTTCGATTTGAATACTCAGTCCGGATGAAGATTGATTGGCAAGGTTGTTCGGACTGACGCCTGCATATTTATCATTTATGCCAAGAAGAACGGCAGGATACCCGTGCCGTTTCAGCACATCGGTCAAAAGTTCGGCCCGCTCTCTGTCTGTACCGCCGATTTTTATCTTTTTATCGTCACTGCCGTAACCGTGCAATGAAATGACATTAGAGTGCTCTTTCACCATTTGCACGGCCTTCGGTTCATCGAAATGCGAACTTGTCAAATGCAGAGCCGCATTACCGGCTGATTTTAACCCTTCAAATAAATATAAACTCCGGTTTTCGGCAATTTCTCTAGATAACTCACTGGTACCCGGCTCTATGCCTCCGCCGTGTATAGCTAATATGAGGACAGAAGGGTCATGCTCTCGCGTTGAAATGGAAAAATCGGAAGGATCTTCATTCAGCTTTAATTCCTCGAAACCGCCGTAAATATCTGAAGCGGCATTAGCCTGAAAGAACGGCAGGAGCAAAAACGGTAAAATTAAAACTAAAATTCCTTTTTTGGTTATTGATGGCATTTGTATGTTTATGTTACAATACAAATGCTTCAGCCTTTGAAGCGAACGGCAGAACAGGGTGACTTTGGACGGTTTCTTCTGCTCTGCCTCTTTGCCAGCTGCTTTACGCTCTACTCTTCTAACCCTTTTTGCCATAACATCATCCTTTCTTTTGTTTACACTTTTGTCACAATATTATATACGTTGGACAAAACCTCCGTTCATCTTGGAGAATAAAAACATCAAAACAACCTCTATCCTTTAACCTAAAAAAGTCTTTCTGTCAAAGATACAAAAACTTAAATGATAAAAATGAAACCCTTCTCATTAGTTTTGGAAGAGAGTGAGGACTGCAGGGAAATCATTTTATCAATATGCTGAGCTGGGCTGGCGTCCGGCTCAAATATTTGCTCCCGGCATAAACGATTACGGAGCGGCCGCTTATTTCGAAGTCAAATTCGAACGTGACGTATGATTTCCCAATTCAAGAATCATCGAAACAAATTGAATGTAACTGCTGTTTCCATAAAAAAAAGACTGCTGTTAAGCAGCCTTTTTTCGTTTTATTTCGTGCCTGTTGATCCCAGTCCGCCGCGGTCATTGTTCCCGAGCTTGTCTACTTCGATCAGCTTCACTTCAGGCATTTTCTTCATGATTCTGAATTGGCAGATCCGCTCCCCCTTGGAAATGTCGGTATCCCGAAGCGCGAATGCAGGAAAAAACCAGAAGTCATTGTCGCCTTTATAAGATTCATCAATGACACCCATTGAATTTGTCTGAATGATACCGAAATGCTTATATGTACTTGAACGCGGAACGACATGGGCCTCATATCCTTCCGGCAGTTCCATCGCAACTCCAAGCGGGATAAGTTTGAATTCACCTTTTTTGATTGTTATATCTTCAGCTGCCCGCAGATCAATCCAATCGCCCTGTTCAATTTTACTGATTCTCGTTTGCGTATCATCTGAATATTTAATTTTGATTTGTAAAGTCATTTTCGCTGCTCCTTTTGCTTCCCTATTTCAGTCGTATTGATGACCAATCCGTGCCCCATTATACCATTTAACTGTTAAGAATGTTGATTTTGGTGTATATGCAGCCGAAGAGGAAGCACTGCGAAGTCAATGAGAATAAACCTAAAATGAGGGCCCCTCCTATCAGTTTTTTCCTCCATTTTCACATGACAGCTTCAATTACAATAATGCAAAGCTTTATATCCGTTCTTTCACCAGAGCTTTTTTAAAATTTCACCTTGGTTTCAAAAGGAATTTCGTTCTGAATAAAGAATTTGAAGAATAAGCGCTTAAAGGGCGCGCGACTCTTTTCTGTCCCCTGCCTCAGGCGCTTATATCAAAAGAAAGAGGTGTCTTTAGAATGGTTCAATTTAAAAACTTTCCTGATCCGTCTTTAAACGCCCCATTGCAGTCTCGCCCTGCACAGCCCTCTGAATTGGAGCATCTCAAAGCAAGGATGCAGAATTTTATTAAGCATTCCGCAACGGATGATAATCTTGAGATCGCAGATGCCCGGGTGACGGCGGAAGGAATGGTCACCTCACTTTTAAAAGAACGGCTTGATACAGAATACGAAATGCTTAAGAATAAAATCACCCGGGAAGTGAATGTGGAGGACTACGGAGCGATCCCTGACGGCCGGGACAATACGGAAGCCTTTCGGAGAGCGATCGGGAACGGCCGGGTCAAAGTAAATGTTCCCGCAGGAGAATTTTTGGTTCAAGGGATAAAACTCCCCTCATGGACTACCATTTCCGGTGAGGGACAAGGGATTACCGTGCTAAAGCTTCATGAGGACACTCCCGCATACGAATGGGTCATTACTAACGATGATTACGATAATGGAAACCGTAATATTTTTGTCCAGAACATGACTTTAGACTGGAATC
This sequence comes from Bacillus sp. LR--39, assembly GCF_053613335.1. Taxonomy (NCBI): domain Bacteria; kingdom Bacillati; phylum Bacillota; class Bacilli; order Caryophanales; family Bacillaceae; genus Bacillus; species Bacillus sp. LR--39. The sequence continues at coordinate 1,085,619 of NZ_JBSIOT010000001.1, forward strand.
CTGATCGTCAATGCGGGGTCAGGAACCCCGGAGGACAGTTTTCCAGCTGTTTAACGTTTGCTAATGTGCAATACGGCTGGATTAAGAATGTTGAAACGGTTAACGCGGGTCTCCATGGTATTGATATTACATCTCCGACTTACGATCATTTGCCTGAAACAGAATGGACGAAAGACGGGTGCCGATATATATGGATTGATAACTGTGTGGCATACGGCGCCGGAGACGACGGCATTACCACCCATTACAGCGAGTATATTTTCATTTCCAACTGCCATTCCGGAAACCCCCGCGGCACAGAGCATGCTGAGGGCAGCGCAAACTCGAACGGCATTGAAATTGACGACGGCTCTAAACATGTATGGCTTTTAAATAACTATACGAGCGGAAATATCCGCGGGATTGAGGTAAAGGCGCACAGCCTGTGGCCGGCTTCTCAAAATGTTCATATTATCGGGCATGTTTCGTATCGTGATGTACGTTCATTTGATATTCGTCATATCGGCCATCATCAGGCCTCAGACCCCGAAAGCACGACGGCTTATGATGTTACTTTAACCGATTGCACCGCGATTGAACCGGTGTTTAATGCTCTCTATGACGGTGTGACCCCGAGGGCGCTGGTCATCTCTGCCTATAAAAACGTTAATGTAAACGGATTCACAGCTATTGGTGATCCCTCATACGACTATGGCGGGAATCCAGTCGTGGCTCTTCAATACCGCAGTCAAAATATTACGATCAACGGCATTAAAATACGCGGCTTTACACAAGCAGGTGTTGACATCAATATATCCGGCGGATCAAATAAAACCGATTATGTTAAAATTTTAAATTTTGATATATACAAGTCTTCTCCTAAAGGCATCTCAATCGGCGGAGGCCAATATAACGTAAATATTATGAACGGTACGATGATCGGAGACGGCGGTTCCGTCGGAATTACGTCCCCTAACAGTCAGGCCGTCATTCTCGGGGTGCAAGCGGAAGGTTACAGCGCGGCCGCATCTATAAAAGGACAGACTTATGAGCAGATCCCCGTCAATTTAAAGGGAGGCGCACAGCTCGCGACCAGCTCCGGTTTTGCATTCAACCCGACAAGCGCCGTTATTGCGGGAACAGGCGATATTACGGCCAGAGGTGACAGAAATGCGATCATCAGCTCTTCCGGAGGTTCAAGTTCTGAAGGTTCAAGGGCATTTATCGCCGCTTCAAACAATGTCCATATTACGGGCAGCAAAGTCTCCAGAACGATTCTGTCATCAGAAAGCATTACATTGGAAGAACCATACACGGTTGCCGGAGGGCATCAGTCCATCAAATGGAAACTGGATTCAGCGGGCGGCCACGGTACGTTCGCCGGAGCTGTCACCTCTTCCTTGTCAGGGTACGGAGAATATTTTGAAAGTGTAACCGGTCAGACAATTCCCGCCGGGACGATCGTCACAGTAAAAGGCGAAAAAATTGAACCGGCTCACGTCGGTGATTACATGCTCGGCGTCATTTCAGAAACAGCCGCTTTTATCTCAGGAGCCGCAAGCTTCGGATGGCAAAGCCGCTTTTTGACAAATGAGTTCGGCGGTTTCATATACGAAAATGTGACTGACGAAGAAACAGGAGAAACGGTACGCGTGCCGAAACAAAACCCGGACTGCAGTCCGGCTCTTGAAGCTGACTATGAAGCACGCGCGGCCAGAGACGAATGGCACATTGTCGGACTCAACGGCCGGCATTACGTACGGGTCGACGGTACGGTCAGCCCGGGAGATTATATCACGGCCCATAACGGAATCGGGACTAAAGCCGCGGAAGGCTGGAAGGTATTGAAACTGACGGCCTTATACAGTTCTGAAAAAGGGTACGGCATTGCAATTGCGGTTATCAAATAGGGTCTCAATATCAGGATCATCTCCTCTCTTTTCTATCGGGCGGGTATGATCCTGTTTTTTATACCGAATGAGATGCCTCTTTTTCAGCATACCGTTTCATTTGTCCAAGCCATCCATACTTTCTGTCATAGAATACTACCGTCAGATGAAAAAAGGAGGAATATGAGTATGGATATGGGTATGGATATGGACATGGATATGGATATGAACGGACATTATGATCACCACCCAAAGCAACCTAAACAAAAAAAGAAGAAACAAGATAAAAAGCATCTTGATTATGATTACATCGTTGTTTATAAAAGAAAATGCAAAAAATGTAAAAAATGCTGCTAACTTGACATATCAACACTTTTTACACCCGGTAAACTCCGGGTGTTTTTCTTATTATGGCGTTTCTCCGGGCTATTTTCACCCAAAATCCGGTCATCCTATCACAATACATAAAAAGACTCTATTATTTTCTTCCCTTTTTGCCTAATTAAAAGTATTTCATTTACAGAAAACAACACAAATAGAATGACATGACTTTTGAGAAAATCTACTCTTTGCTTGGTCAATTTTTCTGCGATACCATGAATTCGCAACAATTTTTAAAAATTTCCTTAGGAGGTCATAGCCATGAAAATCGCAGAACGGTAGTCGGATCATGCTTAGCTTTATCTCTAACAATTCCTTTCACAGCCAGTGCCTCAGCAGCCAGTCAGTCTGAACACGCAAACGCGCCTCACGTTTCACCCGTTGCAAATCCGCTAGAAAGTAAATTATCCCAAACAGCAGACCAAACGTAAAAGCAGCAGGTGTTGATGCCGGGCTGAACGTAAACGTAGATGTTCTCGGAATCTCAGATCGCATTGCTGAAGCGGTTAAGTCAGATCAAAACCGAACCGGCTGGGTAAAAAATGTTATGGAAACAACATTTTACGCATCAGGACAGAAGTACAACGTCATGGTGTTCAATTTAAATCAAGAATATGAAGACCGCTTTAACGGCGTTCAATTTTACGGATCAGCCGTTTATGACGGTATTACTTACAGAATCTGGGTCTTCGAAGACGGGTCCTTCGATAACAAAGGAGACGGGGGCTGGATCAATTGGGCTTTCAGAGGGTGGTTCGATCGTGATAATCAGCATATTGAATTCCACAGACCTTAATACGGAGAAAACTTGCGGCAGCGCCCGCAAGTTTTTTTAACTGGACTGCACATTTTTCACCGTTATAACGACTATACTTGAAGTGCGGGCTCCGATCGCATCCCCGGTAAAGTCTTTCAAAGTGAGGGTAAGCCATGTCAAAGTCTTTAAAAATAATGTTGTGGAGCATATTGGTGTTCATCCTCTTGTTAGTGATTATCGGAATCGTTTCTTACAATCAAACTCCGTCTGCAGAAAGCGCAGCGGAAAGAATGCTTTATGGCTTCTAATCAATGTTAAGCCTTCATCGGCTTTTTTATTTACCGCAGAACACTTGAATTTCTTCTATTTAGATCGTTAACGTTCCCATTCAGAATGGAGTATACGCGTATATCATCAGGCAGTCCGTTTTGATACATGGTTCCGATTATGCCCTTCGCATCTTTTTCTCTATTCCTTCTCGCATTCCCTTTTTTCATGCTGCTGCTCTTGAAATCAACCAATCATTTCTTCAGCCTGTTCCGTTGAATCAAAAGGTTCCAATCCTAATAGCTTGTTACTTTTCATTTTTTAAAAAACAAGCCACCTGCGCATTCTCTTCGCAACTTCTCAATGTATGAGCCTACCCGTCTCTATTACAGGAAGCAGTACGATGCCTCCTTTTACTCATTTTAACGGATGGTCATGTAAAGGAAATATAGACTAAAAAACCTTTTTTCAAAAAGTAAACTAGCATCCCTATCAAACTTTACATTTCGGCATAATATGTATTAATCCTCTTTAGGAGGTGAGATTATATGGGATTCTCAGGTGGTTATGGTAGCTCCTTTGCGTTAATCGTGGTGCTATTCATTTTATTAATCATCGTTGGGGCTTCTTTCCTCGGCGGTTATTAAGAATCCTCTTACCTCCGCATCCATGTCAGCACCACCTCCATGATCGTACGGCGCCATAAATGAAATGTTTATGGCGCTCTGCTGTTTTTCCCCTTTTCATTCACACATTAAAACTAAAAAGATCGGCCGATGTATCAACATGCAGCCGATCAGTAATTCATAGATTATTGTGTAAGGTTTACATCGATGACGTTATAGAAGGCATTGGAAGTATCCGCAACGTCCCATACCCCTAAAATGACATGATACCCGCTTCGATCAGTCGGCACAAAAATCTTATGAGTCAGATTCGTATCTGCCTTGGAACCGTCGTGGTTTACCGTTCCGATTAATTCGAATTCATCTCTTGACAAAGGTTTATTCGGATTCCAGTTTTTCTTGGTGATATAATAGTGCCACTTTGATGTCGCATGAGGGGCCGTGTAGTACCAAGTAAAGGTGTTAAAACCGCCGCGGATGTTTTGTTTTACCCAATAATCTGCAGTCTGCTTGTCTAAACCGAAGTCAATTTGTCCCGATCCTCCATTTGCAGACGCAATTCTTCCATCTGGCGGACCTGCAGCCGGAAATCCTTTCGGCCCTTCTACAGACTGAGGATTATCAATGACGGAGCCATATTTCTGCGCAGCGGCCGTCCAGCCCAATGTTTGTTTCTCTAATGCTCCCATGTACGCTCTGCTGACGGGCTCTTTTATATACCCGTGCGCAGATGCATCACTTGTGTAGAAAGCGCCTCCAATCCCAAGAGTAACAGTTAAAACTGCAGCTTTGACTAAACCCTTCATTACTGCATCATCCTCCCTCTTTTATTAATAAAAACCTTTCGGTATATACACTTCACGATGGAGGATGAAATGACCTTCCTTTTCTTGATAGGAAAAAGCAATGAGGTTCGCGCTTTCCCCTTTGTTTTTTATAATCATAAAGAAAAAGCAGGGCCGATTCTGTTGTCGAATCCGCGATTGACCGGCCCGCCCCTTTTGCTCAGAACTTCATTCGCTGGATTTGCCGGTTTCTTTTCGGATAACCGGTGCTACTTCCGCTGCTAATCGTTCGATGTTTTCCGCGGCTTTTTTAAACGGCATACCTCCTATATCGATTTGCGCGAGAAATCGCTGATGTCCGAATAACTCGTATTGATGCATGATTTTTTCAATGATCTGCTGTGAGCTTCCCACAAATAAAGCTGTTTCTTTTCCGGACGCCCGCTCAAAATCTTCCTTCGTTAAAGGCTCATCGATCCCGTGATATGAATGAACGTGAGACCAGTAATTTGAATGATACGGATAAAATTCTTGTATTGCCTGTTCATTTGTTTTTGAAATGAACATATGTCCGGTTACGGCAACCTTCACATGTTCCGGAGGATGACCGGCTTTAGAAGCCGCTTCCCGGTATTTGTCAACAAGCGGCTTAGATGACATCGGATCACCGCTCAGTACAGCTAATGCCAAACCCGCGCCTGCACGCCCGGCCCGTTCTGCGCTTTCCGGAGTCCCCGAAACACCTAACCATAGCGGAATGCTTCCGCGAAAAGGCCGCGGAGAAATTTCTGCCTCGCGCAGCGGCGGCCGGTAACGTCCTTTCCAGGTAACCGATTCTTCCCCGGAATTTAATTTTAAAAAGAGGTCAATGTGTTCTTCAAACAGTTCTTTATAATGGCCTACGTCATAACCGAAAAGAGGAAACGAGTCTAAAAATGCGCCCCGTCCCGCAATGATTTCCGCCCGGCCGTCTGAAATAAGGTCAAGCGTTGCAAAATCCTCAAATAAACGGACGGGATCTGCTGTGGATAATACAGTCGTGGCACTGGTCAGCTTAATATTTTCAGTGATCTGTGAAATCGCTGATAAGATGGCCGGCGGCGAAGATACCGCATAATCAAGACGATGATGCTCGCCTACACCGAATACATCAAGTCCTGCGTCGTCAGCCAGTTTCGCCAGCTTCATCAATTCATCTATCCGCTGCTTTGCGCTGACTGTTTTCCCTGTCAGAGGATCGGGATATAATTCTGCAAATGAATAAATTCCAATTTCCATACAATCACGGTGATCAGCCCTCACATTTCTCTCCTCCTGCACTGTGTAAAAAAGCTTTTATGTTATTCTATTCAGCCGTTTTACAAATAGGAATTCGTTCAAAATAAATACAGAAGCTTAACATGCAGAAGGTCGGGATGAGAGGGAAAAAAGTTTCTGGCGCCCTTCAATTCTGCCCATTACACTCATGCAGCCCGACTAGGCAAGAACAAAGCCGCCACAAACGGATTCGAATTCATGTGTGCATATTCAGTCCAATTCAATCCAATCGTGATATTGATCATAAAGCTTTCGTATTCTTCCGGCATCAAGAGCAATGACTTCACACCCTCTGTCATCATACAGAAAGAAAATAATATCTTTTGTCATATTCACAAAGAAAACATCAGGATACCCAACGGAACAGCCCCCGAACCATGGCTTCAGCGGAAAATCTTCGTGGACGGCTGCCTTAAGTAATTGGGGAATACGCAGATCTTTCCGTTTACATAATAAAGAAAACTGCTGCATTTCATATTCTTCTTCGACCGGGCATGGACAGGTCTTCACTTGAATCCGATATAAATCATCCTTACACTTCAGAAACGGCTGATAAACCTTTAATTTTCTCGCATGATTACCTTGAGATTTGTGCTTATACACGTTGGCAACAAGGAACGTGTCATCGCTATGTTCAAACAGCTCATTGAAAAGTGCGGCGGTTTGATGATGAACAAGCTGAAAATACTCAAGATTCAAAGCACCGCTTTCATTAAATTGATACATATTGCCGCCGAGAGAAAAATGAATTCCCACGTCCCATTGATGAAAAATGCCGGGCACTAATTTTAAAAGTCGGAAACCTTTCCTTCAGATAATCATTTATTTTCATTCAAACATCTCACTTTCCTTTTCCCGCTCCAGAAGCAGAAGAAGCCGAAAACATTCCGCTTATTTCTTTTTCACCCTTGTTATATTATTCCGATTGGAATACAATGAAATAGAACACTGTGAACCCCATTGATCAGGGTGGATGCTGCTCACATTCATCCTGATCCTTTCTTTTACACAAGATCGCCCCAACTTTGAACCCCTCCGTTTCCAACCTTATTCATTGATATCACATATATTTCAATGGTATTATTTTCTTATACATAAGCTTCAAGAGGTGTCAGCTTTGAATAACATCAGAAGATTAAGAGCATATTTTCAGTCTCACCGTAAAATAGGTCTTGACTCTGAACAGCTTTTAACATTTTGATTATCAACCACTTTTCCATTCTCAAGCGCTTCTTTAAATTCATCAAAATGAATTGAACATTGCTGATTCGAATTACTTCCTGCACCTTCTGTCGCTAAACTGCAAAATGTCCATCACAATCATCCTCTCTCTAATTTTACAACATTGCTATAATGATTTTCATGTTTTTCCCAACCTTCAAGCTGAATCTTTTTGTTCGTTACTAGGTAACCTAATGAAGTATTTAACTTAAATACAAAAAAACCTGCTTCTAGCAAGGTTTTTTCGGTAAAGGAGAGGTTATCTCCCCACAAATTCTATTAACTATGTTTTTGTTTTAACCATTCTTTCTTTAGCAATGCGTATTGGTAAGTGTTTTCATATTTAGGTGTTCCATCCTCGTGTGCAGTAAATGAAATAAATTCAAGAAAATAACCTTCTTTACGCATTCCTAATCTTTCACATAGTTTTTGTGACCTGTAGTTATCATCTTCAACATATGCATAAAGCCTTCTTGCTTCTTTTTGCATAAAGAGATACTCAAAGAAAGCCTTCGCACTTTCACTTGCGTATCCCTTCCCTTCAAAACGGGCATTGAAATTCCAGCAAACAGAATAGGTATCTGGCTCTTCTTTTAAATAAAATAGTTCTCCGACTAGATCATTACTGTCTTTTAAACAAACTGCAATATAAGAGTCATCTCGGCTTCTTTTTTGAACGTTTACGGCAGCTTCTTCTAACGTAGATATTCTGTCATCAAGAAAGCAATTCACTCTCGGATGTGCCGAATATTCCAACAGACCTTGCGCATCTCTTTCGGTGAAATTTCTTAAAATTAAGCGATGGGTTTCAATTTTTTGCATTTGCAGTCTCCTGTTTCATTGTTATCGATCTTTGAAAAGAACTTCTTCGTTTGTTGAAGAACTTATCTCAATCTATTTTTACTATAATGATAGACGTTATCATCTTTGTCAAAAACAGTAATCATTCATTTGCCGCCCGCGATGTAAAGTACTGAACAATTTTCGTGAAAAACCCTCAGTATCGAATATAGAAACGAGCAATGGTAATTAAACAAAGTTAAGCCATTAAAAGCTTATTGAGTATTTTTTCAAACTTATTCACGCTCATCATCTCATGAGTGAGAAATGTCCCTTTATAAAACACGCTGAAAGTCGTCCAAACTGCCGGGGATTTTTGCGCCATATCTTTTGACGTTATTCGCCGGGCCTGAAAATGAAGTCCTTTCTTTTCAGTCAGTTCCTTTAAGTCCTTTAACAATCCGACTGCAAACGGGCATTGAGCTGTATAAAATATTGTGATTCCCTCATCATTAACGGAATTACTTTTCACCTGTTTTTTAAATACAGGAGGATGTGCATGTTCATTCCACGTCAGTGACACCAACTGAAAATAGGGTTCTGCTTCATCTTGCACAGCAAATCACATATGTTCAAAGAAATGCTTATCACTTAAATAAGGGAGTTTTTTCTTCCCCACTATATGAACTATCCCATCCATACCGCGGGATTTTGCATCTGACACACATTTTTCTAACAAGTGTTTCGCATGTCCGTTATTCTTATATTTACCTGAGACCCAAAGACAATTAATAAACATAAAATGAGGTGCGCTTACCGGAACCCACGCTTCTTCTGCAGGTAAATATTCAATAAAAACTTTTGCCCGTTCGTTTAGGCGATAGAACACCAAGCCATCAATCATTCGATCTTTGAGCCAGCTCTTCTTTTCATTTACCGCATCCTCATATTGTTTCGTACCTAATGCACAGCAAATATGATTGTCATCAATATTGTCCCTAGTCAACTCAATGTATTCCATTTTTCCTCACCCGCTTTCTTTTGGGAACATCAGCTTTACTTGCAGTGAACATTGTAATTTCTCAGAAATATAGAGTTCCAGAACCAATATAGGAACGCAGCAACAAAGCACATTATGTAATAAATGAAACTTCTGAAAACTGTGAAATCAATTGACGGATTGCCTATGTGCCAGAACAAGAACACGGCTAAAAAAGCGACTGCTGTATAAATGAAAAGATGAACCAAACTAAACTTTTTAGGCTTCTTTCTTAGCCATAGTTGCACAGGAACAGCAAACAAAAAGTAAGTAATAAATGCATAAAAGCAATGATAATCACAGTAACCAATACAAATGGCACAAAACCCGAGTATACAAACATATATAGCCCGAAGATCAAACCATACGACAAACTTGGAAAAGCCAATGTGTAAGTATAGCTTTGACTTTTGCTCCAAGTCGCCGCTTCCATATAGTTCACCTGCTTTTTATAAAAATAAAATTTCCATTTTTTTATTGTTTAAAATCAGTATATATCCATCACTTTAAAAGATCTATGTTTTTTGGCAGATCATCAATTCACTATCTTAATATCCAGAAATTTTATTGCCATTAAAAAAGGTCAAGGAAATACCTTGACTGTGTATCGCTCACCAATCTGCATCCGGCTCATCGTGTTCGAATCCGTAAAAGCCTTTAATCCACACATCTCCGCAGCCGGCTCCTTTTGTGATCAATAAGTAATGATTTCTGTTTGCATCACCATTCACCTTATCAGCCGCGCTCAAGTTCAAATGATTATCCGTGAAATTCTTTTCACTAAGGGTAAAATCATATCCTGCCAGTGTAATTCTCTGCAGTTTGATATTTAATGTACATCCATCAGCATTGTAGATGGTGAACCTGTATCCCAGCTTAGTCGGCATACGGTAGGCAAAAATATAAAAAAAGCAATACCTAAAAAGGTATTGCTTTTTTTATTTGTCATTATGAGTTTTCCATCATAACAACATTGGTAATATTATTTTTTATTCCACTGTTTACTGAAATCCATCGTTTTCCGTCTAAGGAGAATAAAACAGTGCCGGAATCCCCAACTGCAACAAAACGTTTATTTACGTAATCCCATTCAACATCATTTAGTTTGTTGGCTGTAGGAGAAGATGCTTTAGTCCAATTGTGCGCATCCTCAGAATAATAAATTGATCCAAGATCTCCTACAGTAATGTATACTCCATCTTTATAAGTAACAGAATTCAGAGGAGCATTATACCCCAGTACCGTCGTTTGAAAACTTTCGCCTTTATCAGATGAAACAGCAACTAAACCATAATCGCTAAATGTCCCTCCTGCTTGTTGTCCTACGGCCACCACCTTATCTCCATTGTAAATAGCATCAAAATATTCACCATCAAAACTTCCTTTTCTGGTAAATTTAATACCATCTGAAGACTCACTTATATAGTTTGTAGCATATGAGTTACCGAACATAAGAATCTTATCATCAATTGCAACTCCAGTGTACACGACACCTAAGTAGCCACCCGTGGTGTAACTTGACTCTTTGGATTTATAACCACTGACTTTCTGTGACCAGCTCGCATCACCGCCAATTGATGTGAAAATTGTTGAACTGATCCCATATCTGCGTGATTCTCCTCCACCGGCAGCAAATTTATTATCACTTGTTTTGATTAAATCAAAAATTGGCCCGCCTCTAAAACTCGCAAGTTGATCCCATACTTTTAAACTATTATTCCATTTCAGTATTTTTGCATAATAACCATCGTCCGCAGTAGCATATAGGTTTTTGCCATCAAATGATTTAACATCTTTAATTGGTGTTGTAGATGATTTATAAACCCATTTGTTATCAGCATAATTAAAAACAGAACTAGAATTAACAAAATGATAATGACTTATATCTCCCGACTCAGATAATAATGAAGCATTTTCACTAGGAAGAATGCCTGCTTCCGCAGCAGAAGCTACGTTATTCATAAAAGAAGTTTGTGAACCTGACTCAGTTACAAAACCTACACAGCCCAAGATAGAAACTGAGGAAACTATTTTCATTAACATACTACTTTTTCTATTCATATGTACCTCCGTAATCTAATAATCATATAATAGTTCAATATTTTTACTGCATAATATTAACACATCATCATAAAAAAGTCAATTTACCCATAAATACGCTCGGAATACGTCCGATTCTCATGATGGATGTTCGCACATAATATTTTAAATACAATATTACATCGTTTATTGAATCACTAAAGACAGTATCAGAAGATAATATCTAGTGAGTTTCCCGAAAGTGTAAAGTGGTGTAACAGCCCATCAAGTCAAATATCGACAGAAAGATTACGACCACAAATTCAAAGCAAGAAACGACAGTCCCCATGCAGATAGACCAAACATTACAAAGAACCTAAGAAAAGCTTCGAATTTTGTAAGTCTTCGCTCCCTTTTCGTTTTACCCAATTTCCAATAAACGGCGTAGCAGGAAAACACCAAAATGAGTTGTCCAAGTCGCGACACAGATTCTAAGAATTCTATACCATTCATTGATTTTCACCTCGTTTATTTAAACAGAGAGTTTTTCTTACAGCGTTTATCCAAAGCACTAATTTCTTCGGTTATAAAAACCGCTTGAGGAATTTGTTTGTAAAATGGTTTGCGTGCCGCTTGATAAAAACAGCCCACCCTTACTCCCCCATATATCAATCAAGATGAATTTTATTATCTCAGATGGAAAGACCATTTCCAACAGTTATGTAAAAATAAGTAACTTCACTATGCTAATTGTATAAGAAAAGTTGTCTTATCCAGCAGAACCATGAGTGCTGAACTTCTACGTTAAAGCGTAAAAGACGGATTATAAAAGAGCCGCTTTTAGGCTCATTCGCGAAGCATCATTTTATTTTTATGATTGTATCCTCCTGTCAATCCTATTGGGATAAAATTTGAGGGAAGGTCAGTTTTAATCCGCCGCCCTGCTCACCTTCGACCCTTCTTGCAGCTTCCCCACAAATATCCGATGAACAGCTTTTAACTCTTCCCTTTGCGAATTCCTAACCGAAATCTGACTCTCAAAACTTATCTGACCTTGCATCGTGGGACGCCAATTCTCATGCATTAATTTAATTTAGGATATTCGCATTTTGCTTTTCGTTAGCTGAATAACGCTTTATAAGAAGCGGGAAATTCTTGATTTACGCGCGGCACTTCCCGTGCAAATTCACGTTCCTCTTCTGTCACTCTTCTGAGTCTGTCAGCTTTTTCTTGTGTATCTATGTCGGCACCGGGAGGAACGAACCGATTCGGTGCAATCCGTACACCATTTGTGATAACAGCATTGTATGAAACAAATGATCCTTTTCCTATAATTGCATTGTACACGATTGCCTTAAAACCGATGAACGTGTGATTTCCAAGATAACAAGGGCCATGAATGGGAGCGTCATGCCCGACACTTACATTGTTTCCGATATAAATGGAATATGCCTTATCTTTGACTGTGACAAATTGCTTTAACAAACCATGTAAAATGACACCGTCTTGAAGATTTGTATTTGAACCAATATAAAAGGGTGTTCCTTCATCTGCACGAATAGCAGCATTTGGCGCTACATAAACATTGTCCTTTATTCTCACGTCTCCTATCACGCTGGAAAACGGACTTATGAACGACGTTTTATCGATTTTAGGATATCTTTGAACCGGATTAAATGATGTAACAGGGTTAGGGCTGATAAAGGGCGCAAACTTAGTGAGCCGATTATCGAATTTATCTTCCGTCAGCTTTCTATCGCTCAAAAAAAGACCTCCTTTGAAAACGTGTCTATTGATGTATACTATGTAAATTCTGTGCATTTGGAGACGACAATCCCCCCATTTAAACACCATTCGGATGACAAATCATCCAAAGGATCTTTCCTGCATGGCTCCCTCAATTTTTGCAGAAACACTTGTCCGCAAGAAAATGTAAGGGTTTTCAAAATAAGATCAGTGTGCTAGATTGTAAGATAAGTAAAAATTTTCTGCTAATATCTGAAAGGGGTGTATGATTTGAAAGCAGTAGTAGCAACAAAAGACAAAAGTATAGCGATTGTACAAAAAGAATTACGTCCTTTGCGACATGGTGAAGCTAAAGTTAAGATGGAATTCTGCGGTGTATGTCATACTGACTTGCATGTTAAAAATGCTGATTTCGGGGATGTTACAGGCATCACTTTAGGTCATGAGGGAATAGGCATTGTAACTGAGATTGGTGAAGGTGTAACAAATTTAAAAAAGGGAGACCGCGTCTCTATTGCCTGGATGTTTGAGAGCTGCGGCCGCTGCGAATATTGCTTAACTGGCCGCGAAACCTTGTGCCGTGATGTGAAAAATGCCGGCTATACAGTTGACGGCGCAATGGCTGAAGAAGCAATCGTAGCGGTTGATTATGCAATAAAGGTGCCGGAACATTTAGACCCTGCAGCAGCAAGCAGCATTACTTGTGCAGGTGTAACAACTTATAAAGCCGTTAAAGTCAGTGAAATTAAGCCAGGTCAATGGATCGGTGTATTCGGAGTCGGCGGTTTAGGCAACTTGGCTGTTCAATATGCAAAAAATGTCTTTAACGCTAAAGTAATTGCTTTCGACATTAGCGATGAAAAATTGAATTTTGCTAAGAGCTTAGGCGCTGATGCGGTTGTAAACAGTTTAAACGAAGACCCCGTCGCTAAAGCAAAAGAAGTGACTAACGATTTAGGGCTTGATGCAGTGGTCATCACGGCTGTCTCTAAAACCCCTTTCAATCAAGCGATTGATGTTGTAAAAGCAGGAGCTCGCGTAGTCGCCGTCGGTTTACCGGTGGACAAAATGGATTTAGATATTCCCCGTCTCGTGTTAGATGGAATTCAGGTAGTAGGTTCATTAGTGGGTACCAGAGAAGACCTGAAGGAAGCTTTTCAATTTGCTGCAGACGGTAAAGTTGTACCTAAAGTGACAAAACGCCCGATTGAAGACGTGAATGATATATTTGAAGAAATGGAGCAAGGGAAAGTGACCGGCCGTATGGTTATCGATTTTACTTCCTAATCATTAAGGCTGCCGGGAATGATACGGCAGCCTTTGAGCTCTATTCTTGCTCAGCGCCCCACTCAGACTGAATGAGACTTTGTCATTTAGTTCAGAAAAAAAGCTCTACAGACCATTCAGCGGTTATTCATTTTGCAAGTACTCTCTGAACTAACCCTGATACCAATATAATGCAAGGTCATTCATTGCCGAAGCGTAGCCCTGCTGTCTTAACATAGTTGTTATGCTGCCCCGATGATAAGTTCCGTGATTGGCAACATGGAATAAAATTTCTGAGTAAGCAGTTTCTCTGTAACCTAACCAAGGATTATTTAAGTTCATTTTTTGTTCTAAATCTGTTTGGCTATTCATCCATTCTTCAAACTGTGAAGCCAGTTCTTCATAAGACGCCGCAAATTCATCTGCAGAATATAAATGAGCCCTTTCCGCATAAGCCATAGAACCTTCCAATGCTTCCTGCATGTCTATCCCTTTAAGCACTTGAAGCCACATAACATCCACCGCGCAGATGTGACTGAACGTTTGAGCAATTGTAGGATATGAACTGTGAACCTCTTCATATTCATCTTCACTGAGTAATTTGAGGCCTTTTTCGAACTTCTCTAATTTAATCTACATAATAGTTCACTGAATCTCTCAACAATTTCAGATAAAAATCTTCTTTTTATAGAGATGTTCGTTCTATCGACATTCTTGTGATAAATATGGTAAAATTCATAAAAACAAGGGAGTGTTGTTACATATGAGTCTTATCATTTTAGCATCCATGCTTTTATGGGGTGCAGTGATCCACGAGCTAAACAAACCTTCAAAAAAACAAAGTAAACGAAAAATGATCCCTTTGGTATCCCTCAGTTCTTTATCTACTTTAATCATCACAATTTCGCTTTTTTCTAATTTAATTGGTTGATATTTGTTATGAGGAAACCCGCCAGAGGTTCCTCATAACACTAAAAACCTACTCACTGCACTTTTTACAGCAGACCTTATCAGAGTGTTTGCTTAACACTTTATCCATTCTCCCCACAGGCATCTTCTTCTCACTCGGAAGTGTAAGATAAGCTGTTATCTCATCCCCTGATTTTAATGTTTTTCCGCAGATAGAGCATTTTAACTCAATATTAAAGAAATTTTTCAATCCCATTCAGAAGCCTCCTTATTTACCTTTATAAAGTAATACGTTAATGCTTTATAAAAGTTTCAGGTTAAAGAAATACTCCTTGCCTGGGAATATAGAATATACTTCGTTTCAGTTGATCCTCAGCCGCCCCGGTCATCGTTGCCTACAAATATACCCCACCCAATAGGCCGCTTTTTCATTTTAAGTGAAATCATCTTCATGCTTTGACCAGTTTACTGCAGTGTATGGCTTGTTAATTTGTGACATTTATTTGTCCTCTTTTAATTTTTTCTTCTTCTCTCAACTTGAAAAAAGGAATTATTTTATAAATATTGTAAATTTATAGCTGTATCACATTCACTATTAAGAGGAGGAATACGAATGAAAAAGAAAATTATTGCCGGCGCTCTTGCTTTTGGGTTAATTCCACTAATGGGGACTGCAGATGTTTCTGCAAAACCTTTGCAAAACCCAGATAAAGTTATGAAACCTGCTGGTTGGTCATGTGACGCTCCGTATATTGCGTGTCAGCCTTTTTCTGGCGGTACCGGTAAGTTTTCATTCAACTATCAAGGCAGCTCTCCAGGAAAAATCAGAGTTTTTGTTGCGAATGACGGCAGCAAATCTTTCAAATTCACCATTAATTATCCTAATGGAAATACACTCTTATCCTCTACGACATTAAATGCAGGGAAAACGTTCATTCAAGAATTCAGCGTTAACCAAAAAGGAGAATACATCCTGAAATATGATAGCGGCACCGGTGATAGTGTCGATGGTTTCTTTAGACTGTTGAGATTTAAATTCCGTTAGGAAAGTCGGCAGTTTTGCCGACTTTCTTTTACAAGCATTCTGCAGGAATAAACGTAAAGTTTGGAATAAACATATGACCTTTTTGAAACGGAAACTTTATCTGCACCACATACCCGCAAGCAGCCTCCTTGTATCGTACCTTCCGTCCCTTTGTGATTTGTTTTGATTTGTCGTATACTGCGCTTGCCCGGGAAATGATGAATATTTTCGTTAACTATAATTCCCCTGTACCTCTTCGTATGTGGCTCTGCATGATGAAGTAACTTCATGGCTCACCACTTTCATACACAGTTTTATTGCATGTTTAGCCATATCCCTCCTCTTTAAACAGCAAACCGTCCAATCCATTTCTCTCTTTCAGTTAACTTCCCATTATTTTATATTCTTCTAAGCTCTTCATTTTAGACATAACATCCATTTTTTCTTATTTAGACTTAAATCTATGTCGAAATTTATCGTCCGGCATATTATGTACTATCCTAACAACAGGAGGTGGCAATAATATGGGGAACTACGGTGGAAATTACGGTGGAAGTTCTTTCGTATTGATCGTTGTGCTGTTCATTTTGTTAATCATTGTAGGTGCTGCATTCCTTTTCTAGCACATTGACGATTTATATTCGTCTCCCAAACATTGCATCCCTTAGTTCGGACAGACGCCATAAGAAGTTTTATGGCGTTTTTACTTTTAAAAAATCAATCTAAGATAACCATTTTTTATTTTTACTCTGGTAAGCGGGAGAGTTTCCTCCCCTGCCTGCGCCAATATTGCCGCTATGAAGAATAAGGCGAACAATCCAATTCGGAATAAAAACTTGTTCATGAACAAAACTTCTAAATAGTTGTTAAAAAACTAAGGCGTTTTTAATTCATCAGGATTACAGATGTTGTGAACTTAAAAAGGATATTACTCACCCCCTTTATAAAATTGTCATTCGTTAGATTTAGTCACTGAATCTTATTTGTTTGGTATCTTAGCGGCCTTCCACACTTATTTAAAAAGGGTCCGCCTACAAAATACTAAGTCATTTTCACATAAAAAAAACCGGATTCCTCCTTTAAGAGGTTCCGGTCTTTTTTAGTTAAAATGCGGGAAATATCTGGTGACGTGCTGCACACCCCCGCTATTATAATATTTCAATAGAGCCTTCTGTTCCATGAACGCGTATTCGCTGCCCATCTTTTATCAATTGGGTTGCATTTTCAACTCCGACAACTGCAGGTAAGCCGTATTCACGCGCGATAACCGCTCCATGGGTCATCAGTCCGCCAACTTCAGTGACCAGGCCTTTTATGGATACAAACAATGGTGTCCAGCTGGGATCAGTATAGGGAGTAACTAATATATCCCCATCTTCCAAATCGGCATCTTCCATGTTTAAAATAACCCGTGCCCGCCCCTCTATGACTCCCGAGGAAACGGGCAGCCCTGCAATCGCTCCAGCCGGGAGATTTTCTCGTTTGTACTCGCCTGTAACGATTTCACCGTCAGATGTGATAACACGCGGCGGAGATAGTTTTTCATATACTTGGTACTCGCCTTTTCGTGTGCTGATGATTTGGTAGTCCAATTTATGTGTGCGTACGACTTCCTGAAGTTCTTCAAAAGTGAGATAGTATATGTCCTCTTTTTCATGAATAACGCCCGCTTCTGCGAGTTGTTCGGCTTCTTTCAGTAAAGCCTGCTTATAAACGAAGTAGCGGCTGATCATGCCGTATTTTGGATATTCTCTGAAGCCGCTGAAGTTCCGGATGATGCGGATCATTCGTTTGGTTTCTTTGGCTTTTTGTTCACCATCCGGTAATTG
Source organism: Bacillus sp. LR--39 (assembly GCF_053613335.1). NCBI lineage: Bacteria > Bacillati > Bacillota > Bacilli > Caryophanales > Bacillaceae > Bacillus > Bacillus sp. LR--39. Next base: position 1,103,453 of record NZ_JBSIOT010000001.1, read on the forward strand.
CTTCAATCGGTCTAATAACTCTTGTTCTTTCTTCAACGCCTCCTGCCGCCCTTGCTCAAATTTCCGCTGACTGGCATTTGGCTCAAAGTTTTTGAGATTATTAAGAATCATAGGGACAAGTGCAGTTGGTTTTTCGCTCCATCGAGTTCTTGTCATATCAATTTCTCCGGCACATCGCATTCCGTACTTGTTGAGATAAGCATAGATCGCGTCACGGGTTTCCCGCCCGCCTTCACAGGTCACCAGCCCATCCAAAAAGTGATCATCTTTTACATTCTCTAAATAGGCAATTACTTCTGGATAAGGGCGGATCACATCGGCGACGTCCAATAGCGCAAGCCCCATTTCCGAGGTAATATTATGGGGTACAGATTGAGAAAGCGTATCTGCTGCGTTTTTTTCACCTAACCACTCGTTCATTTTTTCGTTAATCCATGATGAAGCATCCATTGCAGTTCGAATCAACACCGAACTTTTTGGGTTAAATAGAATCTTCTTTAATTCCTCGATATCTTCCAAAATAAAACGAAATAAATCAGATCCTGATTTCGTCTGGATATTTTGTTTTAACTCTTCTATCGATGCTTGACTGCTCTTAATCAAATCAGAAACAATGGCCGGATCGTTTTCAGCTTGATCCGGCATATCTGCATTGCCTTTGCCGGGAATCTGTGCCGTTTTATCAGGTATCGGCTTAATGAAATCATCTCGCTCTATTATGGTCATAAGTGCGTCTTTTAAGAGCGGATCGTGCTGCCCCATGCCTTTTAAGAAAACTTCTCTGACAGTAGGAGATGCCAGTTGATGTGTGACATCAACGAATAGCCTTCCGCCGGCTTTACGCATGGGTGCAGCAGTCGTCAACAGAAAAAAAGACAACCCAAGGGGTTTTATGGGATCCGTCATCATTTGCTGATGACCAACAGAGATATAGACGTGATTTTCTTGATCGTTCGCTTCAGGAACGGGGTATAACGTTGTGATCGGACGACTTTGGACAATATAAAAAGTATCGCGGTCCAAACACCATTCGATATCTTGCGGCTGGCCGAAATGAGCTTCGATCTGTCTCCCGATACGTGCCAGCTGTAAAATTTGTTCATCAGTCAGTGTTTGAATCTTTTGCTGATCAAGAGCGATCTCCTGTGTTTCCGTTCCGCCTTCTTTTCGTCCATAGATAGCCAATTTTTTTGGTTCTATTCTCTTATCGACGATTTGCCCGTCCTGTACTTTATAACAATCGGCAGAGACTAAGCCGGAGACCAGTGCTTCACCAAGTCCAAAACCGGCATCGATGGACAGCAGCTTTCGGTTTCCGGTCATCGGATCAGCGGTAAATAAAATTCCCGAAGCCTGAGGGAACACCATCCTTTGGATGATAACGGATAAATAAACTTGGCTGTGATCAAACCCATTTTGCATACGGTAAATGACCGCGCGATCCGTAAATAGGGACGCCCAACATTTACTAATATGCTGCAAGATCGCATCGACGCCGGTAATATTTAAATAGGTGTCTTGTTGACCGGCAAAAGAGGCATGCGGTAAATCCTCAGCTGTCGCACTGGAACGTACGGCATAGGCATGTTCTTCGCCGAACCGGGAGAGATGGCAAGCAACTGCTTTGACTACATCTGAAGGAATTTCTGCTTCCATAATGGTTTGCCGGATTTTTTTGCTGACTTCACCAATTTGATCCCGATTCTCCGCTTTCAGCATGGTCAGTTGATCCAACAGCGCTTGTAACGTTTCGTTTTGTTCAATGGCTTTTTGATATCCTGCGGTTGTGACACAAAATCCTTCCGGTACTTGTATTCCTTGAATTTTTGATAATTCCCCTAAATGTAACCCTTTTCCTCCAACGAGCAAAGGCTGTGTTTTTTCAATTTCGTGAATGCCGAGAACCAAAGAACTCATTCTATATCTCCCCTTCAAAAAAATTTGACAAGAGCTTTTCAGCATGATATAATCATAATATAAGATGGATAACTATGACTTTTCACACAGAAAGCGCGCGTGTTCTGATTATATCACCGTGTCTGTTTTTGTGCAATATAAAAAGAACCTGGCCAATTTGGCGAGGTTCTTTCTTCATTTTTGTCTAAAGCTCTTTAAAGCTGTGTTGAGATCTTTTGTGTGAACGTAAATGTTCTTATACAACTCGAATAGTGTTTTATATTTTTGAACGTTTTGTTCTTTTGGATAAAATGCAGCTGCTTCATGAATGAACTGCTCTGCACATTCTTCAAGAGAGTCAAACCACCCGCTTCCGAAGGCAGCTAACATCGCAGCCCCCATGGCGGGACCTTGTTCATTCTCTAACTTAACCACCCTCGTATTGAAAATATCAGCCTGCATTTGAAGCCACGTTTCATTTTTAGCTCCCCCGCCAATAGAGACAACCGTATCAACTGATTTTCCCGCTTCACGGAATAGCTCAATTGATTCATATAAAGAGAATGTGATGCCTTCCATTATCGCCCTCAAAAAGTGCTCTCTTTTATGGGCTCCGTCCATTCCGATCAAGCTTCCCCGAATAGATGAATCAGCATGCGGCGTTCTTTCACCGACTAAGTAAGGAGTGTACAGCAGTCCATTTGCTCCTATCGGAACAGATTCCACTCCCCGCAATAATTGTTCAAACGATTCGTTCGGCGCAAACGTTCTTTTAAACCAGTCCAAGCTGTACCCTGCAGCGAGCGTGACTCCCATCGTATAAAAAGAATCCTTCTTTCCATGATTAAAAAAGTGCACTTTCCCTTTAAAGTCCCTTTCTTTGTCTTCTTCACAGGAAAGTATGACTCCTGACGTCCCGATACTGCATAATGTTTTTCCGGAAGAAAGAATACCGGCTCCGACAGCACCGCAAGCATTGTCTGCTCCCCCGGCGTACACTTTTGTTTTTTCCAACAGCCCAGTCTCCGCCGCAACGCTCGGAAGCAGCGATCCTACACAGTCATGGGATTCAACAAGCGGAGGACAAATTTCCGCTGAAATACCAAATTGATTGCAAATCTCATCGCTCCACTCTTTGCGGGTCATATGTAAAAGTAACGTTCCCGCCGCATCGGAGTATTCGGTGTGAATGGCGCCAGTCATGCGGAATCTCACGTAGTCTTTCGGAAGCAAAAAAACAGCGGTTTTGTGAAAAAGTTCAGGCTCATGTTCCTTCACCCATAACATTTTAGGTAATGTAAACCCTTCAAGGACACGGTTTTTTGTGATATCAAGCAGATGATCGCCAAATGTCTCGGTAATCCTGCTACATTGAGGCGTCGTTCTGGTATCATTCCAAAGAATCGCATGACGCAGCACCCGCCGATCTTGGTCAAGCAGTACTAACCCATGCATTTGTCCCGAATAGCTAATCCCCTCAATATCCCCGGCTTGAACGTTGGATATCGAAATCAATTCAGCCAATGCTTCAATTGTTTGCTGCACCCAGTCTTCAGGATTTTGCTCACTATATCCCGCCTTCTCTTGGATGAGCGGGTAACTTTTGGACGTTTCTGCACAAACCTTGCCGTTTTGATTGACTAAAATGGTTTTAACGGCACTCGTTCCAAGATCTATTCCAATGACATACTTCATTTTTTCACTCCTTCCTCTCTAAATAGATCCCCATTGGAATGGCCCGCCATTAACAGTAACTTCATGACGGGCAATTCCGGGAACTTGGCTGCCTGCATCTTTTTACAGCGGGATCTGGAGCTTCTTTTTTCATTATACCTGTAAAATGTATTGGTTTAATATCGCTTTTAACCGCTCCTGTCTCCCTGATTCGTTTTTAATTGGCTGATTGTTCAGCGCATATTGCTCAAGTGTCTTAAAATCAGCTCTTCCTTCTGCAATTTCAAGACCAATCCCTTCAGTAAAGCTGCGGTAACGGTGTTGAATCACATCTTCAAACACACGATCTTCGATTAATTTGTGGGCGGCTTTCAACCCTCTTGCAAATGTATCCATCCCTGCAACATGGGCATATAGTAAATCATCAGGCTCAAAAGAAGATCTCCTGACCTTTGCGTCAAAGTTTAATCCTCCGCTTCCAAGACCGCCATTTTGCAGAATTTCGTACATTGCTAATGTCGCAGAATATAAATCTGTCGGAAATTCATCTGTGTCCCAGCCTAAAAGCGGATCACCCTGATTCGCGTCAACAGAGCCAAGAAGGCCATGCACTCTCGCCATGCGTAATTCATGTTCGAATGTATGCCCGGCTAATGTGGCATGATTGGCTTCGAGATTTAATTTAAAATGATTGTCTAAGCCATATTGCTTTAAAAAGGCAATGGTTGTTGCTGCGTCCGTATCATATTGATGGGTGGTCGGCTCTTTTGGTTTTGGTTCAATCAAAAACTGCCCTGTATACCCGATTTCCTTCGCATAATCCACTGCCATATGCATAAATCTGGCCATATTATCAAGCTCAAATTTTAAATCGGTATTTAACAAAGTTTCATACCCTTCACGTCCGCCCCAAAATACATAGTTCTCGGCGCCAAGCTCTTTTGCTGTTTCTAATCCTTTTTTTACTTGGGCTGCGGCATACGCAAATACATCTGCGTTACAAGAAGTCGCCGCACCATGGACGAAACGGGGATTCGTAAACATGTTTGCAGTATTCCATAATAACTTAACGCCGCTGGTTCTCATGTAGTCTTTTATCATGTCCACGATTATATCCAGATTTTGATTTGTCTCTTTTAACGTACTTCCTTCCGGTGCGATATCCCGGTCATGAAAAGCAAAAAATGGCGCATCCAGTTTTTCAAACAGCTCAAACGCTGCATCTACCCTCGCTCTCGCCAGATCCATGCCTTTATAGTGATCCCACGGTCTCTGCATCGTAGCTGCGCCAAAAATGTCTGTGCCGTCAGCGGTAAATGTATGCCAATAGGCAATAGAAAATCGCAAATGCTCTTTCATCGTTTTTCCGCCAATTACTTCTTGAGAATTATAGTATTTAAATGCTAAAGGATTCGTGGATTCTTTCCCTTCGTAAATCACTTTGTTTGCGCTTTCAAAATAGTTGACTGAACCGGAATGAGAGTGAGCCATGTGTGATTTCCCCCTTAAAAATAAATTCTAAACATGATCATTCAAATACAGATGCTTTTATGTCATGTTGCACATTAGTTTGTTGCCCAAACAAACTAACTTATTTTCATCTTATATAACCTCATCAGTATTTTCAATATTTTTTTTAGTTTTTTACGAACACATTAGATATAATAAAGGTTGGATTCGCTATGTACTGCGTTTTGCACGATAACACAGAACGTTCAACTTAATTTAAAGATTATACAAATGGAGTGGATGAAGTGGATATCGCTGATCAAGCCTTTGTCAAGAAAGTTAACCAAAAGTTATTACTAAATGAAATACTTAAGAATTCTCCTATTTCAAGAGCAAAATTATCCGAAATGACCGGATTAAATAAATCAACTGTTTCGTCACAGGTAAACACATTAATGAAAGAAAACCTCGTATTTGAAATAGGTCAGGGACAATCAAGCGGCGGCAGAAGACCCGTCATGCTTGTTTTTAATAAAAAAGCAGGATACTCCGTAGGAATAGATGTTGGCGTGGATTATGTTAATGGCATTTTAACAGATCTTGAAGGGACGATCGTCCTTGATCAACACCATCATTTGGAATGCAATTCTCCAGAAATCACTAAAGATATTTTAATTGAGATGATTCATCACTTTATTGCAAATATGCCGCAATCTCCATACGGTCTTATTGGTATAGGGATATGCGCGCCCGGGCTGATTGACAAAAATCAAAAAATTGTTTTCGCTCCGAACTCCAACTGGAGAGATATTGACTTAAAATCTTTCATCCAAGAAAAGTTCAATGTGCCCGTTTTTATTGAAAATGAGGCAAATGCCGGCGCATATGGAGAAAAAGTATTTGGTGCTGCAAAAAATCACGATAACATTATTTATGCAAGTATCGGTACAGGGATAGGGATCGGCGTTATGATCAACAATCATTTATATAGAGGGGTTGGCGGATTCTCTGGAGAAATGGGACATATGACAATAGACTTTAAGGGTCCTAAATGCAGCTGCGGAAACCGAGGCTGCTGGGAATTGTATGCTTCAGAGAAGGCTTTAGTAACATCTCTTCAGACGAAAGAGAAAAAAGTGTCCAGCCAAGATATCATAGACCTCGCCCATCTGAATGATGTTGGAACTTTACAGGCATTACAGAATTTTGGTTTCTATTTAGGAATAGGCCTGACCAATATTTTAAATACATTTAATCCGCAAGCCATCATTTTAAGAAACAGCATCATTGAATCGCATCCTATGGTTTTACATTCAATTAAAAGTGAAGTGTCATCCAGGGTTTATTCCCAACTAGACAATAGCTATGAATTATTACCATCTATCTTAGGAAAAAATGCCCCTGCTCTAGGAATGTCCTCCATTGTTATTGATCATTTTCTCGACATGGTTCATAACTGAAATGTACATACTTCTATGTTTTACGCTCATCTTTAAAGATGGGTTTTTTTATTCTAGGCGTATTTCTGAATCAATACTGACATAGGCACTTTCTAATATGAAAAAGGAGTTCTAAAATAGAAATCTCCTTTTTCATGTGCTAATTATTTTTCTTTATAACGAAAATATCTGAAGTCGGCCGAAATATGATGACCGCTCGTATCTTGGCATTGCATCCCTACAAAAGCTCCTGTAAAGAATCCCCCGCCGCGGATGTAATCATCTGATAATTTTTTCGATTCCAATGCAATGTCGATTTTGTGCCAATCTTCTTTGTTAAATGAATACAAATAATAATATTTTTCGTTTTCAATATTCACTTTTAAATAGACATACTTGACTTCACGAGGAATCACAATTTTATTTTTTAATGGCTGTGAAAAAGAAAAGTTATCACATATCGTTAATTCAAGAATACGGCCAAGTTCTTCATCATACGTGACTTGAAGAGCCGTCCAGTTCTCTGTATTGTAATAGTTCACCAAACCAGCGGCTTGCTGAAAATTTTCCGGATAAAACGCAACAGCCGTTTCCGCTTCAAAATGGAGACTTTGCCAGCGTCTGGCTACAAATGCCTGAGTAAATGTCGAAGTTAAGGATTCATGGCCGTATAATCGTAAATGATTTGGCACTTGAGTTAATGATCCTAATTTCTCCGTAAACGGAATTCTTAACGTTTGAAAATTAATATTTAATGTTGCATCGTCAAATTCATCAACTTCCGGATACGTGTCTTCAAACATTGTTTCTGGTATAGAAGGCGCATCCACTTCCAAGCTCCCTTCTTTTCCGCCTTCTACATAAGGCCAGCCATCTTTCCAATAGAGCTTTTGAATAGCTGTTTCTCTGCCCAGAGGACAATATCCTCTCTGCTGAAAAATTGAATCATCGTCCGGATGAATGGGACGTCCCGTTAAATGAGCTAAATACCACTCGCCTGTATATGTTTGTACAATGGATGCATGTCCGCATTTTTGCAGCGGATTTTCCGGCACATGCCATGACGTTAAGATAGGATTATCAGGATGAACTTCATATGGACCCTCAATATTTGCAGAACGGGCAATTGTAGCAGCGTGTTCGAACCGCGTTCCTCCTTCTGCGGTTAATAAATAATAATAGTTCCCGATATGGTAAAGGTGCGGCGCTTCTGTCAGCTTTCTTTCGGTTCCTTTAAATATCACTTTCGGTTTGCCGATTAGTTTTTGCTCCTTATCAGAATATTCCTGCATGACAATTCCTCCAAAGGAGTGCCGATCAATACGCTGATCCCATAACATATTTAATAAATATTTTTTCCCATCCGTATCATGGAACAAAGAAGCATCAAATCCCGAGCTGTTTAATGTGATCGGCTCCCCCCAATCACCATTAATCGTGTCACAAGTCACTAAATAATTGTGACAATCTTTCCAGGCGCCATCTACGACCTTAACATCCGTATAAATCAGCCAAAACTTTCCGTCACTGTAACTTAAACATGGCGCCCAGACCCCGCCTGAATTAGGATTTCCTTTCATGTCTAATTGCGATACTCTCTGTAATGGATGTGCAACCAACTGCCAATTGACTAAATCTTTTGAGTGGTGTATCTGGACTCCCGGAAACCACTCAAATGTAGATACAGCGATATAATAATCCTCTCCAACCCTGCAAATACTCGGATCGGGATTGAATCCTTTAAGTACTGGATTGATAATCTTCATTTTGAACTCCTCCTCAGCTATTTTCTGTTGACTCATCACGTTTTAAGCTTTGAAATCGTCAATATGATCCAAATAAACTTTGTCTCTATTCTCTAATTCTCGAACCATGCTTTTATATTTTTTCTCATCTAAGTTATAGAAATTAATATCAATCATAGCCAGAACCAGTAAGAACACGGGAATAATGGTTGTTGTAATTAAAATTCCCGTCAATGCCTCCGGCGTTTGCACCTGATTTGCCACATATCCAAACTGATCTAAAACCAAACCCGGTACAACCCCTCCCAAGGCCATGCCGAATTTAAAGAAAAATCCGATAATAGCGTATATGAGACCGCCCATTCTTTTCCCGGTCTTATACTCTCCATATTCTATTGTTTCAGGAATAAGCGCCCACATATATCCCCCGGCAGTGAGACTTCCGGCAGCGGCGATTAATCGACAGACAAGTATGAGGTATACATTACTTGGCGGAACAAACAGTAAAGCTAAGAGGCCGATCATATTCAGTAATAATGCATAGTTTAGTAATTTCTTCTTCCCCAATAATTGATGAAGCTTTGGAATAAACGGTAAAATGACCAAAGCAGGCAAACTTCCCAACAAACCGTACCACTTCACTAAATCCGCTCTTTCTAAATTATACGTTACGTAATAGATGCCAACCGAATTACTGATTGAATTCACTCCAAAAATAATAATAAAGAAAATACTTAATACAACTAGAGGCCGATTAACACGAAACTGCTCAAATATATCCGAAAATTTAATTTTTTCTTCGGATTTTTGAAGCGTTACACGCTCTTTTGTGCTTTTAAAACAAAAGATTAAAAGGCACCCGCCTATAACTCCCATAATACCCATGGTTAGCTGCCAGCCAAGAGATTCGCTGCCGGAATTATCGCTTAAATAAGCAGCCAGTAAGGGAACAAAAAATGCAACGACAAGTCCCCCAAGATTCGCAAATAACATACGGACAGACGTTATACTAACAACTTCTTGATTATTTCTGGTCATTGCAGATGTTAACGCGCCATATGGCACGTTTATCATGGTGTATGTAAGCGATAAGCCGACATAGGTGATATAGGCATATATTAATTTCCCCATATCCGAAAAATCCGGGGTTGTAAAACAGAGTATTGCCAATATGACAAAGGGAAAAGCTCCGAATAAAAGATACGGTCTAAAGCGGCCAAACCTGCTATTTGTTCTGTCAACTATTGTTCCAATAAAAGGATCAGCGAGAGCGTCGATGATTCTAACCACTAAAAACATCGTACCGGCTGTTGCTGCCGATAAACCAAAAACATCTGTATAGAAGAACAAAAGATACGTAGACACTGTTGCATAAATTAAATTACAAGCAAAATCTCCAGACGCATATCCAACTTTTTCAACCATGCTGATCTTCTTTACGTTTTCACTGAGCATGATTTCTCCCCTTTTCGATCCTTTACATAAGGAACATGATGAATGGTATAACATTTCTTTAAAATTATCGGCCAGTGAGCGGCATATAAAAGCGCTTTCAAAAAATGACAGCGGTTTACTTTCACAGAGCATTTTCATCATCCAAATGGTGATCAGATAGCAGTGAACAGGATAAAAGCTTGGCTTTCGCTTTCTATACACCTCCAATTAAATCGAGCCTCTTATCCCCTCCCATTTAAGACCTTTACATGATGGACAATTAAAGTGGTTTTATTAGTTTGTTGACCGAACAAACTAACTTGATTTCATATTATAAAATCTTTTCTGCTTTTTCAACTCTTTTTTCAGAGAATTTAAAACCGATCAAAGGACATACCATGTTGTAATTGCCGACTGCTTCGACAGACGTTAAGTAAAAACCCTCTGTGTCACCTGACTGACTTATTAAATGATAAGCACTTCCATCATCTTTTGTTTAGAAAAACTTATTAAGAAACATGCACTAGAAAAAATGCGAATCATATATAAGTGATATCCCGTTTAATTGGTTGAGGAGGATATGATGAAACCTATGCTGCCTTTTGAAAAATATTTTGGGGATTTAGAACTGGTTTATACATTTTATGGAGCTATGCCTACCGGTGTTACTGTTTCAGAAACTGGTCGTATTTTCATTTGTTTTCCGAAATGGGGAGACGATGTTAAATTTACGGTGGCGGAGATAATTGGGGAGAAATTGCAGCCTTATCCTGATTTACAAACCAATTTGGTTAACCCTGAGAATATCAAAATGACTTTCATCAGTGTCCAAAGTGTAGTTACTGATGGAAGAGGAACGCTTTGGGTACTAGATACAGCAGCACCCAATTTTTCTGAACCAATTAAAGGCGGGGCAAAATTAGTCGCTGTTGATTTAAAAACGAATACAATCAGAAGAGTTTATACCTTTACAGAAGATGTTGTCCTTCCAACAACATACCTGAATGATGTCCGATTTGATTTTCGTGTTGGAACTGCAGGTTATGCCTATATAACGGATTCTTCTTCCAAAGGACCAGGAGCGATTATCGTCGTTGATTTGGAAACCGGAAATGCATGCAGACGGTTAAATGGAACAAATCCAACTTCACCGGATTCCTATTTTATACCGAAAGTAGAAGGCAAAATTTTGATGAATCGTAACAGGGATGGTTCAACTTCCCCATTTAGGCTGGCATCCGACGGTATTGCGATTTCTCCTGACGGAAAGGTATTATTTTTTTGTCCACTGACCAGCCGCCATTTGTTCTCGATCTCAACAGAAGCCCTGAGAGATAGAAATATACCGGACATGGATTTACTTTATCATGTGGCGTATTGGGGAGAAAAAGGTGCGTCTGATGGAATGATTACAGATGCAAAAGGAGCCATTTATGCCGGAGATTACGAGAACAATAGTATTCGAAAAATACTGCCGAATGGCACAATGCAAACCATCGCACATGATCCGAGAATTTTATGGCCGGATACTTTTTCGATTGGTCCGGATGGATACTTATACGTCATCGTGAACCAATTACATCGGCAGGCTAGATTTCATTATGGAAAAGACTTACGACAGAAACCTTATAGTTTACTTCGTATCAAAATTGATGAAGCTCCTGCTTTTTGAAAATAAAAATGGCCGGTTCCATTTTAGAGCATAATTGGCTTCATTTAGCCTTCATCCTAAACCGAATAAGGGATTACAATAAATACGTGGCCTCAATTATGGAGTTAGATTCATAACTTCAATTTTTTTTGGTCATATTTTGGTCAAGGACTAAAATATCGACCTCTTAATCTTATGACAAAACCAAAAAATCCCCTGACACCAATAGTGCCAAGGGATTGAGAGATTAATACTGAGACATGTATTGTTCGCGCTCCCAAGGGTGAACTAATGCTGCACCTGTGATAAAAAGAAAATCATTTAACAAAAGCAGCAGCATGAATGCGAATATTTTTTTCGCGTTTTACACCGCCTTAGAAAGAGAATGACGCTGATTTGATATATGAGTTCAGGTCTACTTATAGTGTTCGCCGCACACCGCTTGCAAACAAACATCGGACAATATTTTCACCCTGTAATGGCCCTTTCGTATGAGTAAAGCAATGATCTTTCAAACAATGCTGACAAAGATAATTGTCTCGTATCAATGCAAGTTGTCTTGTTCGTTTCCAATCTATTGATTTATAAAAAATTGTTATTGTTTTGTTTCTTTCTGTTGCTGTGTCTTGTGTGCATCACAGTATCGGTCACGGGAGAAGCTGGGGCATCCAGGGGCTGCGCATATTCTTAGAGATTTACGTGGCAATAATATCACCTCTTTAATTGCTAAAAAAATGCTCTTTTTAAAGAGCATTAATTTTGTAGATATTTTGTTATATTGTTTATACAATGCGTTCCTTTTGAAATAGCCCAACCAACACTGAAATCATTCACACCTAATAAACCAAGATCAATATCTCTATTAATTGTTATGATTGTTTCTATTTCTTCACGAGTTTTTCTACTAATTATATTATTTGCAACTAAGGAGTTTAGTGCTTTATATATATCGCCTTCTAGTTTAAGCTCTTCTTTTTGACAAAGATCTTCGACGAGTTCAAATATTCTTCGGGTAATTTTATCTAACTTCTCCTGAGAATTAACTGGTTCTATGACAGTTAATTCATCTGAGTCCTCTACTTTAAATTTTGTTTTGTAGTTGGATAAGTCTTCTCTTACATCTTCACTTACATCTGAATTTAAAGACGTTATAAAATCTTTTGGGGTAATATGTGCAAAATCCTTACCAGTTTGTATAAAGAATTCTTCAATTAATTCACGCCTTGCAACTATGGGGTTTTCATTATTATCCTTATAGACCCAATCACTTTTTTTATCCCCACTAACAAAAACCACATCAGTGTCCAGTTGAAGAATTGAAGACCATATAATAAAATCTCCTGAACTATTTTCCTCTTTAGGATTATCTTTATATCCCGGCGGAATTTTATTTTTAAAACGTTTTTCAGCCTCTTTCATCAGATCCTCATCGGTTTTTCCATCCGGTGGGAAAATAATCGTCTCTTGTGCAATTTCCAGAATACTATCCAAGAAATGGTCTTCATAAAAAAGTTTTTTTAGATGGTCTCTTAGCTCAACTAATCCATCCTTATATTCTTTAAGGGCACTATGATGATTCTCTTGTAGAGTCTCAATATTCTTAAGGATATCTTTTCCTTCAAGCATGGGAACACGTTCTCTTATTGGATTTTTGTCTCTTTGTAACTTAGATATGACCTGGTCTATATCATTCATTCGTTGTTTAATTTCTTTTGTTCTATTCTTAGAAAATTCCTTTATAACTTGTAAAGGAATTCTAAGTCTATCTTCACCTTTTAATCGCTGTAAAGTTGTTAAAACTTTATTAACTGTTACTTCTCTCCACTGATAAGCGGCTAGTAAAACGTTAGTATCAATTACAATTGTCGCATCTTTTAGCAACTCAGAAGCTGGTTTTGGTTGATATAAGTATCGTTTCCAATCCTTCATTCATAACTCTCCTACAAAATTTTTCATTCTTATATATTATCGGTTAAGCATATCAAAAAGAAACCAATCGCGAAATTTGTCGAACGATTCCCTTTAAATCACATATTTATTCTTTCTAAACTGCCACCGCACTCAAGCCGTTAACCGCCAATAGTCTATCCTGAGATTTACCGGAATCAGTTTACAGAGAACATGAAAAAGCACCCTATAAAGGGTGCTGAATCTATAATGATGCTTTATTGATTTAGAAGCCATTTTATACGTTCAACTGAAGCTATGTAGTGTAGTATTATTAAACAAAAAAAGATAATACTAACTGTTTTTAAATCACTAAAGTAAATCGCCGCAACAGCTATTGCGAAGATCAGTAATTCAATAATCAATCTTATAACTCCATTTACGGCTATTACAGTTTGACCACTTCGGCTTGGATCGTTAGGTACTGCAAATACAGTCCAAATTAGCATTGCTAATATCGGTAATACTAAAGTTAAAACATATCTTAAAAAACCATTGAAATGACTCCAAGCAAATAACCCGATAAAGATTAGTGCAGCAACTTCAAGCAAAAATCTTAGAAGTAAATTAATTTGGTTCAAATTATTCAGCTCCAAATACTCTAATTCTTTGGTGACTATTACTTCAAGGTTATTTGTTCAATTTCTTTAATAGATTCTTTTAAATGGTTTGAGCTTTTTTCTAGATGTTCAATTATCCCTTGTAATTCTTCGGTTCTTTCTTTTTCAAATTCTTCTGATACAGTATTGGTTACTTTTCTTAAAGCAATGTCCTCATCAATTAATTTTTGTATTATTTTTGAAAGTCTATACTTCTCTTGATGTTTCAATTTCCTCACCTCCCACCTTATTATCGGTTAAGGATCGTGACAAAGGAGCTATTTGCAGAATTTGTCGAACGAAAAACTACTCAAATACATATCCTAAGAAAATTCAATATAAGACCGTGAAACCTTTTGCAATCATCTATTAAAAGATACACTCTATTTTGCTTTTTATTAATATTAAGGTTCAAAAAAATAATTGAATCTTTATCTTCTTTATTTCTAATAACCCGATTATTGTGCACAATAATATTTCTAATTCTATTCCAGTGCCTTATTTTATTCCATTCAGGTGTATTTTTTAAGTCTCTAACTTGAACAACCTTAGTTAAATACAAAACAGCTCTTTCAATACCATTTCCTGATATATCTTTTAGATCGATCTTATAACCATGTTTTGTTTTATAAGCATTGCAAATTAAATTAAGAAAGTATTCAAAATCACCATATATTCCAGTAAATAACGCACTGGAAACAGAAGGAATTATAATCGGCTCTATTAATAAATGTTCACCGTTTGAATTGTTTCTAGCCTCAACATCTTCTTTTGTTTTTTCATAAAAATACTTAAAGGTTGTTTCGTAATTCTGAAATGTCGATGCAATATCCATATAAACAGCGAACAAGTCACTAGATAAATCATTTCCTTTACTTACGGCATCTTGTACAAATGAAAACTGATCCAAGTTAATCCCCTCCTACCTTATTATCAATGAAAGGAAAGGACAATGGAATAGTATGCAGAATTTGTCTAAAAAAGTTTAGGCAATCTAATCTTTTACGCCCTTATGTTAATCACTTTTTAAAGATTGATCTCACCCATACTCCGAGAGGAAGCCAAGTATAGCAAGATCGCACAATGAAACACGATATCACTATTCTCCCGATACGGACGCCTCAGACTAGCTGCTATCCAGGTTCAGAATGCTCCTCTCGTTTTGGCTTCATTCCTCAACACCTTTGTTCCGTATCCGAATTCGTCTTGATAAGAGAAAGACGCTTTAATCGTATATTTCGATAAGTTTTATTTATCGCATTTCGTCGATAGGTTAAGTTTATCGAGATTTCAAACATAAATAATCCCCCTTTTTGTCCCCTAAAATGTCCCCTGTTTTGTCGGGAATTTGTCACTTAGTTTTCGTTTTACACCCAATAAAATAAATAAAAAAGAGCAGACCGAAGTCTGCTCCCTTCAAAAGTTTATGATTTGTCATTATCAGATAGCCTTAGAACCGTAATACTCAATAATATTAAGCCTATAAACGTGCCGTATTTTCCGGTATCTATATCTGTGAGTGGAGCTACAATATATTCAATCAGGAATATAATAATAGCTATTGAGACTAATATACGATTCATTTGACATTACCGCCTTAATAATTAACCATTTCTCCAAGGTACAACAACAGGGGTACCAATTATCCAATTATAAGAAATTCCGTACTTTCCATTATCGGATACTTTTTTTATGGCATACTTACCAGCAAACATTGCCCCTGCAATTGCTCCAGCATATACTGAAATCCCAGGTATTTTTTTTATCAATGCTGCTATCCCGGCGATAGCCCCTGCTATACCGTCAGCATCCTCAACAATATCTAAGAATTTTTTAATTACACACGAATTCATGCTCACCTTGACTATAGGAATTGCTACCGAAACACCTTGTTTCCCTCTACATTTTGCTAGAGTTGACATCTCACTTGATTCATCAGAAATATTAACTGTAGCAGAATCGACTAGTGTTCGATGGCCATCAGTTAACAAATATTGATCAACTTTAATCGACTCTTTAGAGGTTCCTTTATCTAGAGTTTTTTGATCAATAAAATACTGTTTTCCGCCATATTCGATTGTATAAGATGCTTCACCTTCAGACTGACTTATAACATTCATTCCAGAAACATTGGTTTTTACCTTTCATCGATGTCTTAGCATAAGAAGGAAGTGCAAATCCGCAGACTAAACTCAATACAAGAAGCAAGCTTACTATTTTTGTTTTCAAATTATTATCCTTCCTTTAAGGAGACTAACATAGTCATAATGAAAAATACACCATATAACGTTAAAATAGGAAATCCCATCTACACAACTGCTTACTACAAAAAGACACTCAGATTATTCCGAGTGCTGTAGCAATGCGAACAATGGCACGCTGTTTTATTTCATAACAGGTGCCCTTCTTCATGCCGAGTTCCATATAAATATGAATGTCTTTCGTTTGGCTGGCTGCTAAGTATTTTTTCTCAAGGATCATGCGTTCTTCATCGTCCAGGCTGTTTTCTAACGCCCTTTCCATCTGCTTAACCTTCAGTTCATTTAATATGAAAGAATCTCTGATTGAAGGAAACGGGCTGATACCAGCGTCAACCGATTCCTTCAAAAATTTAAAGAAAAGTCTAAACGTGGTTTTTCCACAAAAAAGAGGTTCAATTGGCTGTAGCTGAAAAAGATAAACGAATGGATCATCAAAACAAATAAAAAACGAGAATACAATATGGAGTTTATCAATAGCGATGACATACCTTTTTTTACGTGTAGCATATGAATGAGGATTATATCTCCACAATTATGGAGTAATTTTTTTGTGGGTGTTTTGTGGGTGATACTTGATTTATATTAAGATATTAAACTTGTTAAGAAACCAAAAAATCCCCTGACACCAATAGTGCCAAGGGATTGAGAGATTAATACTGAGACATGTATTGTTCGCGCTCCCACGGATGAACCTGTGTGCGGAACATATCCCATTCGATTTCTTTTGCTTCGATGAAGTGTTCGAACAGGTGCTCGCCGAGCGCTGCAACCATGACTTCGTTTGATTTGAATTCGTCGAGAGCTTCCGCCAGTGTCGCCGGAAGGTCTACGATGCCGTTTTCCATGCGCTCTTCTTTGCTCATGACGTAGATGTTGCGGTCAATCGGAGCCGGTGCTTCAAGTTTGTTTTTGATTCCGTCAAGGCCTGCTGCAAGCAATACGCTTAACGCCAGGTACGGGTTTGCCGCCGGGTCTACGCTGCGGACTTCAACACGCGTACTGATGCCGCGGGAAGCCGGGATACGGATCAGCGGGCTTCTGTTTTGCGCGCTCCATGCCACGTAGCAAGGTGCTTCATAGCCCGGAACAAGGCGTTTGTAAGAGTTCACTGTCGGGTTTGTGACAGCCGTAAAGCTTGTCGCGTGTTTTACGATACCGGCAATGAAATGTTTTGCTGTTTCACTCAGCTGAAGATCAGCGTCTTTATCAAAGAATGCGTTAACGCTATCTTTAAAGAGTGATAGGTTGCAGTGCATACCGGAACCGTTTACGCCGAACAGCGGTTTTGGCATGAATGTCGCATGCAGACCGTGTTTGCGGGCGATCGTTTTGACAACCAATTTGAAAGTTTGGATGTCGTCACAAGAACGGATGGCACCGGCATATTTAAAATCGATTTCGTGCTGGCCCGGAGCAACTTCATGGTGAGATGCTTCGATTTCAAAGCCCATTTCTTCAAGCTCAAGCACGATATCGCGGCGGCAGTTTTCTCCCAAGTCAGTCGGAGCCAGGTCGAAGTACCCGCCTTTATCGTTCAATTCAAGCGTCGGTTCGCCTTTTTCATCTAATTTAAACAGGAAGAATTCAGGCTCAGGTCCAAGATTGAAATCGCTGAAACCGAGTTCTTTCATTTCTTTCAGAATCCGTTTGAGGTTGTTACGCGGGTCACCTTCGAACGGCGTGCCGTCCGGATTGTAAATGTCACAGATGAAGCGTGCTACTTTACCTTTTTCAGCCGTCCATGGGAAGATTACAAATGTGTTCAGATCAGGATATAAGTACATATCAGACTCTTCGATACGGACGAAACCTTCGATGGAAGAACCGTCGAACATGCATTTATTATCAAGTGCTTTTTCAAGCTGGCTCACAGGAATTTCCACGTTTTTAATCGTTCCGAGAATGTCTGTGAATTGAAGGCGGATATACTTTACGTTTTCCTCATTTACTAATTTTACGATGTCTTCTCTTGTGTACTTTGCCATTTCGTAAAACTCCTCCTCTAAAAGGTAAATGTATATAGCAAAACAGTTGCTAACGGATTAATGAAAGAATCGGGACATGTCACCTTGGCGGAAAGTATTTCCCCGTTGGAAACGGCCTGCCTGCATCAGTTCGTTTTTCAGAAGCTTTCTGAGTTCGTCATCAGACAGATCGTGCTTCATCGGTTTGGCGGTTTTTTCGGATTTTTCTTCCGGTTCGGCAGATGCCTTATCCAGAATTTGTTTGATCCCCGCCATATTGACGCCTTGTTCAATCAGATTTTTGATTTCTAACAGTTTATCTACATCATGGAATGAAAATAATCGTCTATTTCCTTCGCTTCTCGCTGGAAATATCAATCCATTTTCCTCATAATATCGAATTTGCCGGGCAGAAAGTTCTGTTAACTGCATGACAATCCCAATTGGAAATAAAGGCATTGAGCGGCGAATGTTATCACTCATCTCAATTTCCTCCTTTTCTTATCTTAGTCTCATTATAGGTGATGTTATATTTTGTGTCAATACAATGTAAGGAATCTTAACATCGAATTCTTTGAAAATTGCAAACGACCTAGATCAGCTCTTTTTCCATTAAAGCATTTACGGCGCTGCAAATCGCATTTTTCACGTGCGCGTAGGTTAATCCTCCTTGGACATACGCGACATAAGGCGGTCTGATAGGTCCATCTGCTGATAATTCAATGCTTGCTCCC
This sequence comes from Bacillus sp. LR--39, assembly GCF_053613335.1. NCBI lineage: Bacteria > Bacillati > Bacillota > Bacilli > Caryophanales > Bacillaceae > Bacillus > Bacillus sp. LR--39. Next base: position 1,122,246 of record NZ_JBSIOT010000001.1, read on the forward strand.
TGTACGAAAGTGCCCGCTGCCATAATGACATCGTCTTCATATCCCGGCATATAGCTCGGATAAGGCGTCACATGCGCATTAATCGGTGAAGCATATTGTATCGCCTGGCAAAAAGCGATCATCTTATCAGGGTCCTGAAACTCAACTGATTGAATCAGATCCGTTCTCGGCGCATTCCATGCAGGGTTTGACGTAAAGCCGAGCTTTTCAAGAAAACGGGCGGTAAATACCGCTCCCTTCAAGCTTTGCGCCACTACATGCGGAGCGAGAAAGAAACCTTGATACATTTCCTGCAGCGAATAAAGCGAAGCCCCGGCTTCACTTCCGATTCCCGGGGAGGTCATCCGGTAAGAGCAGGCCTCAATCCACTTGGCTTTCCCTACAAGGTAGCCGCCCGTTTTAGCAAGGCCGCCGCCCGGGTTTTTGATCAGGGAGCCGGCCATAAGATCCGCTCCGACGTGGCAGGGTTCCCGCTCTTCTGCAAATTCTCCGTAGCAATTGTCCACAAAAACAATGACATCTTCTTTGATTTCCTTTACGAAACGAATCATCTCTTCAATTTCATTTATTCTGAAAGACGGACGATTCGCATATCCTTTTGAACGCTGGATGCCGATCACTTTTGTATTCGGCTGGATTGCAGCCCGGACCGCTTCAAAGTCCACTCTGCCTTCTGATGTTAAATCGACTGCATTATATCCGATTTGAAATTCCTTTAGCGAGCCTGAATACTCCCCGCCTCTTACTCCGACGATTTCCTCGAGTGTATCGTAAGGCTTGCCTGTTATATAAAGCAATTCGTCCCCGGGTCTCAGCACACCGAAGAGCGCGATTGAAATCGCATGCGTTCCGGAAATGATTTGCGGCCGCACGAGTCCCGCCTCTCCTCCGAACACATCAGCATAGATCTTCTCCAGTGTATCTCGTCCGATATCATCATAACCGTATCCGGTTGAAGGCGTAAAATGCGTATCGCTTACTTTATGTTTTCTGTAGCTTTGCAGGACTCTCCATTCATTCCGTTCACTGATTTCTTCTATTCTTTTATGAACGGCGGAGATTTCCGCTTCTGTTTCTTCGGCGGTTTTTTGTAAAAGAGCGCCGTGGGTCAGTGTGTCAAACATGTTGTGTATACCTTCCTTACATGAATTTCTTCAGTTCTCCGAGTATGCTTTGTTCTTCCTGTACATAACCTGAGACTTCGTAGCGTTCATTTTCTTCATTAAAATAAAGGCTGTCGATCATGGTCTCTGATTTGATGCGCGACATCAATTTGCCTTCGGCGGCAGGCACATGAACTTCATACGGCGTCATCAGCTCCCGTCGCAAATAAGCTTCGATTTCCGCTTTTAGTTTTGCTTCATCCCCGGCGATTCTGGCGCTGATCATGATGTGGCCTTCTCCCGCTGTCGGGATGAAGTCAGGAAGTGTCTCATCACGTTTGTTATAAGCGGTCAGCACCGGAATATCATCTGCCTCAAGCTCTTTTAACAGACCGAGGACCGTCTGTTCATGTCCGGCATAATCTTCATTGGATGAATCAATGACATGAATGATCAAGTCTGCTTCCTTCACTTCCTCAAGCGTTGAGCGGAAAGCGGCAATCAGCGTCGTCGGCAGATCCTGAATGAAGCCGACCGTATCAGACAAAAGGACGCTGTAGCCGCTTGGGAGCGCCATCTTTCTCGTCATCGGATCAAGTGTTGCAAACAGCAGATCTTCTTCATAGCTGTCTGAGCTCGTTAATTGATTGAACCATGTTGATTTTCCGGCATTGGTATACCCGACGAGCGCAGCCTGAAGCACGCCGTTCTTTTTTCGTCTCTCCCGATAACGGCTTCTGTGGCGGATAACCGTTGAAAGCTGCACGTTAATTTCGTGTATGCGGTTTCTAATGTGGCGCCGGTCTGTTTCAAGCTTTGTCTCACCGGGCCCTCTCGTCCCGATTCCGCCGCCTTGTCTTGAGAGATTGATTCCTTGTCCGCTCAGACGCGGCAGCGCGTATTGAAGCTGGGCCAATTCGATCTGAAGCTTTCCTTCTCTCGTCTTCGCCCTTTTTGCGAAAATATCCAAAATAAGCTGCGTGCGGTCGATGATCTTCGCTTCAATTGCAGTGGCGAGTGATTTAAGCTGACTCGGTGACAGTTCATCATTAAAAATGACCAGATCCGCTTCAAGCTCTTCACACAGCGCCTTCAGCTCGTCTACTTTCCCCTTGCCTATATATGTAGCGGCATCCGCTCTGTTCCGTTTTTGCGTAATCCGGGTCAGCACCGTTCCGTCAGCCGTTTTTGTCAATGAAGCAAGCTCTTCCATGGAATGTTCAAAGTGCTCATCTGTCATGTGCGGAAGCTGGCAGCCGACCAAAATGACCGTTTCTTTTTTTCCTTCCTGTTCGTTCAAATGGATGTTCCTTTCTGTGTCGTATTGGGCAGTAGTACTATCATACCAAACCCGCAGGGCGTATACCACACATCCGGCGGGTTTTAAAGAGAGAAATAAAAAATAGACCCCTCAGACCGGCTGAGAGGTCTATTCGTGAGCTGCCGCCTCATCTTTTATAAGTAAATCCTGGCTCTTGATCGTCATTAAATCGTTTTTTAAATATTGGTCTCCCATTAAAAGTCTCATGGCCTGAGCGCGGATCGATTTTTCAATCACGTTTCTGACAAAGCGCCCGTTGCTGAATTTAATGGGGCTTGTCGTGCTTTTCACTGTCATTAAGTAATCTTTTAACTTCCACTCGGCTTCCTGGCTTAATTGATACTCACGCTCTGCTATCATGCGCTTTGCGATGTCCATCAGCTGAGTGACAGAGTAATCCGGAAAGTCGATGCTGATAGGGAAACGCGATTGCAGGCCGGGATTTAATGACAGGAAATGTGTCATTTCTCTCGAGTACCCTGCCAGAATCAGAATAAATTCATGCTGTTTGTCTTCCATATGCTTGACAAGCGTATCAATCGCCTCTTTACCGAAATCCTTTTCTCCGCCTCTTGCAAGTGAGTATGCCTCATCAATGAATAAAATGCCGCCGAGCGATTTTTTAATCAGATCTCTCGTTTTTTGCGCCGTGTGTCCGATGTATTCACCGACCAGATCGGCACGTTCCGCTTCGATCAGATGTCCTTTGGAAAGCACGTTCATTTCGAAGAAAAGCTTGCCGATCAGTCTCGCGACGGTGGTTTTCCCGGTGCCGGGGTTCCCTTTGAACATCATATGAAGAGCTTGTTTTCCGACTTTCAGCCCTTGTTCGGCCCGTTTTTGGTTGACGAATATCCACGCGTAAATTTCTTTAATATTGCGTTTCATTTCTTCCATACCCACTAATGTGTTCATTTCTTTTTCAATTTCTTTCAGAATGCTGTGTTTGGCTTCATTTTTTTGCAGGGCGGCCTGATATTCCGCCTCAGCTTCCGCATTTGTCAGCACTTGCTTTTGGCCGTTAAGAATGATGTTAATTTGTCCGTTATTTTTATAGGTTACAGCGCGCTCCAACATGCTCACCTCTCTGTTCTCTCTTTATCTTACTCATGATGAAGCGGTTCCGTGACATCCGCCTATCATCATGAGACCCGTTTTCCTTTTTATCTGTCACTTTTTCCGTTCTCTTCGGGAATAATGTTGAATCCTGCGCTTTCCCGAGAAATATTTTTCATTTCTTATTGTATTCAACAAAAACGGGAGGACAAACCATTTATTTTTATTTTCCGGGAAATGTTGGGTGTATTTCTCATTTTTTTCATGAATGACAGCCGTACAAGCACCTTTTGAATATCATCATATGCTGTAATGAGGTGATGGAGAATGGTTAAAATTTTTATAGACCCCGGTCATGGCGGAACTGATTCAGGCGCAACCGGAAACGGACTTCAGGAAAAAGCGGTCACGCTGGAGATCGCGCTGGCTTTGCGCACGATTCTGACGAATGAGTATGAAGGAGTTTCTGTCACAATGAGCAGGACAAGCGATAAGACGGTCAGCCTGACGGAAAGAACGGATGCCGCCAACAGCTGGGGCGCAGATTATTTTTTATCCATTCATATTAACTCAGGAGGCGGAACCGGATTCGAAAGCTATATTTACCCCGGTGTCGGAGCGCCGACCTCGACTTACCAATCAGCCGTCCACACGCAAGTGATTCAAGCATCGGGTTTTAATGACCGAGGAAAAAAAACAGCCAACTTCCATGTGCTGCGGGAGACAAGTATGCCGGCGATTTTGACGGAGAATGGTTTTGTTGATACGTCAGCTGATGCAAACAAACTGAAAACAGTCAGTTTTATTGAAAGCCTTGCAAGAGGACATGCCAAGGGCTTGGAGCAAGCTTTCGGTCTAAAAAAAAAGGCTGACTTATATAAAGTGCAAATCGGTGCATTCAAAGTGAAAGCAAATGCTGATGCGCTTGCCGCCGATGCGGAGTCTAAAGGTTTTGACGCGATTGTGCTTCCAAAAGGCGGCTTATTTAAAGTGCAGATCGGCGCATTCTCTTCCAGAGATTATGCTGAAGCGTTGGCAGCGCGGGCCGAAAAAGCCGGATTTGATGCCTTCATTGTGCAAGACTAAATGAAAAAACCCCTGCTCTCCCTTTTTTGGGACGAACAGGGGTTTTTTGTTATTGAAGTATATCGGCGACAAACTGAGACCAAGCTTCAAGACGCTGATACACATTTTCCTCTTTCAGTTCGCTCAGTTTCATCCAGCGCCCGGCGATTTGATCTTTTTCTTTCACTTCGACTTGTGCCGCAGACGCTAACTGGAGCGCAGAAAGGATGCCGATATGCACCTTCCCTACATCGTTTTCATCATCATTAATCAGGCCGAGTGTGACAATGTTTTGTTTGTCCTCCTCGCGAATGTACAGTTCTTCCGCCAGCTCCCGGTCGGTATTCTGTTTCAGCACTTCCGAAAATGAAGCCGCCCCTTCCATAGGGTTCATGTGTCCGCCGAAGCCGAGAGAAAGCTTATTATGGAGGCGTGATTCCCCTCCGCCCGCGAGCCGTTCATACACAAACACCTCATCATCGCGGCGGATGACGACATACGGAATCGGCTGTTTAAATCGCGGGTCCTCTTCCGCGTCGCCTCTTCTGATTTCAAAAAAATGCGCCTCAATTTGAGCCATAATTTTTACGATACGTTCATCCTCGCTGTTGACTCCCTGAAATGTCAGCATTTCGTTTTGAAAAACGTCACTCCGCGGTGCAGCCAAGATGATTTCATCCATTTTATTCATGCCCGTTCCTCCTGTCTTACCTCTCCACTCAAGCCAAAAGAGCAGATATTATATCTGCTCTTCATCTTGGCCAAAATAAAAATCTTCGTCCTTAATCGGTTCTACCGTCGCCTTTTTGTAGCCGTTCCCTTTCATGGAGAAGAAATCATGTGATTTTGTTTTGGTGTTTAATCCGTTTAATACGATCGGATTAATATCCTCTTCTTCAAAGTAAGGATCGAACCCTAAGTTCATCAAAGCTTTATTGGCGTTATAGCGGATGAATTTCTTTACATCGTGTGAGAGTCCGACTTGATCGTACAAGTCCTCTGTATATTCAAGCTCATTTTCATATAACTGATTCAGAAGGTCAATCGCAAATTCACGAAGCTCTGCTTTTTTCTCTTCTGTCTGTTTATTATAAATTTCCTGAGCAAGGAGACCGACATACACGCCGTGAATCGCTTCGTCACGAAGGATCAGGTTAATGATCTCACCGCTTTGCATCAGTTTTCCTTGTCCGTAGAAATATAACGGATAATAGAAACCGCTGTAGAAAAGGAAGCTTTCCAGATAGACGGAAGCAACCATCGCTTTGAACAGTGAAATTTCATCGTCTTTTTGAATGGCTTTGTAAAGCCCGACAATCATTTGCGCTTTTTTCTGCAAATATTTATTTTGTTTAACCCATTCAAATACTTCATTAATCGTTTCAGTCGGAGCAAGCGTCATAAAAATATTTGAATATGATTTTGCGTGCACCGCGTTTTCCATCATCGCCATGAAATTAAGAACCGCTTTTCGCTGATGACCTTCGACGTGCTCGGCCACAATCGGCATGCCCGTGTTCCCCTGCTCTGTATCAAGCAGTGTCAGGCCGGCGAGCACCTTCATGTACGTATCCTGCTCATTTTTACCCAAATACTTCCAAGTGAGAAGATCGCCGTTTAATGCGATCTCTTCCGGAAGCCAAAACTGCTTTACGTTTTGGTTGTAAAACATTTGGGTGAAATCATCTTCATGCTTTGACCAGTTTGCTGCGTCATAAATTTTTGTCACTGTAAACTCTCCTTTAATCAAACGACACAAGAAAGACAGCTGTCCTGCCCGGTATCTTTCGTTCTTGCATAGTAAATGGTTTTGATGCCTCTATGGTGGGCATACAGATCAATACGATTCAGATCACGAGTTGTCATCGTATCTTTCAAAAACAGGGTAAAGCTGATTCCCTGATCGATATGCTGCTGGATTGTCGCGATCATATCCACCACTTTGAACATGTCCATATCATAAGCTTCTTTGTAGAAGAACCAGTTATTAGACGCTAACCCCGGCATCGGGTAATACGTTTTTGAATTTCCGTATGTTCTTTCTTCGATCCGTTCCATGATCGGCATAACGGACGCCGTGCTGGATTGGACGTAGGAAATGGAGCCTGTCGGCGCGATGCACAGTCTGTAGCTGTGGTACATGCCGTTTTCAGCGACAAACGCCTTCAGCTCTTTCCAGTCTTCGATTGTCGGAATGTGCATGCCTTCAAAGAGCGCAGCGATTTTTTCGTATGCCGGTGAGAACTCTTTTTCGATGTATTTATTGAAATATTCTCCCGTTGCATAAGTGGAGCCTTCATAATGCTCAAACGTTTCGCCTTTTTCTTTCGCAAGCTCAGCTGAACGCTGAATGGAATAAAAGTTCACCATCATAAAGAACGTATTCGCGAAATCTCTTGCTTCCGGGCTTTCATACGCGATGCCGTTTTGGGCCAGGTAACCGTGAAGGTTCATAGCGCCTAAACCGATGGACTTCATCGCTTTGTTCGCGCGTCTGACTGCCGGCGCGTTGCGGATATCCGTCGTCTCAGATACATGAGTCAGGGAATCCGTCGCGAGTTTCACCGTGCGCTCAATCGATTTATGTTTCATGACATTCAGTATATTTAATGAACCAAGGTTGCAGGAAATGTCCAAGCCGATTTCATCTTCCTCGTCATAATCTGTGTAAGCTGAAACCTGTGACGCCTGAAGCACTTCAGAGCAAAGGTTCGAGAATTTCACTTTTGATACGTGGTTATTCGCGTGCTCTTTGTTTACGTTATCCTGGAACATAATGTACGGATAACCTGACTCAGAACGGAGAACGGCAAGCTTTTCAAGCAATTTGCGCGCATTCACTTTTTCTTTTTTGACACGAGGGTTGTCGACAAGCTCCTCATACATCGCCGTCATGTCCATTTCGTCCATATGCTGGCCGTATTCTTTATAAATCGTATGCGGATAGAATACATAAGCCGCTTTATCCTCACGTGCAAGCTCAACGAACTTATCCGGAATGACGACACCGATAGAAAGCGTCTTGACGCGCACATCTTCATCCGCAGAAATCTTTTTCGTATCAAGAAAATCATTGATATCGCGGTGGAAAATATTTAAATACGCCGCGCCTGAGCCTTGTCTTTGGCCCATTTGGTCAGCGTAACGGAACGCATTATCAAGAAGCTTCATGACGCCTACAACACCTTTTGTGGCGTTTTCAACATCTTTAATCGCTTCGCCTTTCGCGCGAAGCTTCGACAGATTAAGAGAAACCCCGCCGCCCAATTTAGACAGCTGCATGGAAATATCGATCGCCCGTGAAATATCGTTTAAGGAATCGTTGACTTCGAGCAAGAAGCAGCTCACCAGTTCTCCGCGGCGTTTTCTGCCGGCATTCAAAAATGTCGGTGTACTCGGCTGATATTCCTGATTGATCATCAGATTCACATATTCTTTTGCTTTCTCAGTGTCGCCGTTTGCGAAGAACAGCGCAACAATTGAGATTCGGTCCTCATAACGCTCGAGGATTCTTTTCTTGTCATTCGTTTTCAAAGCATAGTCATTATAGAATTTAAACGCACTCATGAAGGAAGGAAAACGAAACTTCTTTGCGTAAGCTGTCTTAAACACTTCTTTAATGTCTTCAAAAGAGTAAAGGCTTAAGAATTCCTCTTCGTAGTATTGGTTTTCAATCAAATAATCCAGCTTCTCTTTTAAATCGTGAAAGTAAACTGTGTTTTGATTGATATAGTCAACAAAATAGCTATGTACAGCCTCTTTATCTTTATCAAACTGGAATTTTCCATCTTGTTGGATCATGATTTCGTTATTTAACTGGATCCATTTTGGCACTTGATTTTGTGACAACTCTTTCTACCTCCTGAGTAAACAATTCAACGTCTTTAGATGTGCCGCTGAGTTCAAATTTGTGCAAGATCGGCACCTGATATTGTCTTGAAATGGTATCGGCGCTTTTTGCAAAGTTATCGCCCCATACTTTGTTGCCGCTCGCAGCGACTCCTAATAAGAGATGGGCGTATTTTTCGAGAAATGATTGTGTTGATGCCGGTACCTGGCCGAAGTTTGTCGTGTAGGTGACCAAAACAAACGGAGTGTCCACGTGGTCCGTTTCGTCCACCTTGCGGATCAGCTGGAAGTCTGTTTTATTCACAAAACGCTGAACATTCCCTGTCTTTGAATCAAATATGATTTGAACCATCCTTATCACGACCTATCAAAAATAATGAATCTCTTAACACTATATATAGTATACTAACCTCTCAGAAAAACACAACATATTGAGATCGATTTATAAAAAATTCATATTTTTGAAAGAGCGGACTTTGGCTCTAGCCCGATTAACGCCCAAAAAAGAGAGCAGAACGAGAATCATCTCTCATCCTACTCAAGGTGTCATGTGTAAGCCGATGTCTATCATAACATGAAAAAAAACTGCTTAGTAGTCTAGACTTTTATTCTTATTTTTTGTAAGAATCACATTTTTTTTCGCTTTCAACGGTTTCTTCAATCTCCACATCAGCACCGATTTCTTTCAGTACGGCTTTCAGAGCGCTTGTGATGGAAGCCTCTCTGATCAGTTCTTTGCCGTCAACGATGATGCTGGTTCCATATTCATAGCAGGAATCATCTTCACAAGTTTCTTCCCAATGGTTGATTATCACCTTGTGTTTCAATCGTCTCACCCTCTGCATGATCAATGTCAGTACTTAGTGTAGCTTGTGCGGCCCGCTTTGTAAATTCGAACGCTTGTGAAATTTATTCAAGCTCATCCAGCGCCGTTTCTTTTTTCAGTTCGATTCTATTCGTTTTTTCATCATAGCGGTATATTTTTAAGTAACCGTCCTCAACGATGCCGAAACGATTATGTTCCAGCTGCACCATGCCTTCTGTCTGCGGTTCGGTATCCGCCAAGCCGCCGTCATCATCCGTCACCACCGTCTCATGATTGCTGCAAGCTCCAAACAGCAAAAAAACAGCGATCCAAACGAGCGTAATCCTGATTCTTCTCAGTTCATTTTCACTTTCGAACACGATTTTCCGAACCCCCTTTTATGTATCCGATATACAGCCTGCAATATACAGATGCGCATAGAAAAAGACCATTGTTCATGGTCTTTTTCAAAAAGTCTATTCAAGCTCAAGCTGGACGTTTTTTTGCGGGGCGAACGTGGAGATGGCATGTTTATAAATAAGCTGCTGCTTCCCCTCCGTTTCGAGCAAAACGGTAAAGTTGTCAAAGCCTTTTACCTGGCCGCGAAGCTGGAAGCCGTTGAGTAAAAACACCGTGACGAACGTATTGTCTTTTCGGATTTGATTCAAAAACTGATCTTGAATATTAATCGGTTTCATGTTTCGTCCTCCTTGGTTCTCAATACAATACTGTTTCGATTAAATTTCCAGTTTTCCTGCTATGCACTCGAAAATTTCCTTTTTTTTCTGCTCAATATCAACAGGCGGCGTCATATCTGTCCATGAAACGGGCATTTTATTGCGAAACCAGGTCAGCTGGCGTTTCGCATATCGCCTAGAATTTTGTTTTAATTGCTCCACAGCCTGAGGAAGCGGCACTTTTCCATCAAGATATTCATACAGCTCTTTATAGCCGATCGCCTGAATCGATTGGCTGTCCCGGATATTCATATCATACAGCCGCTTTACTTCGTCAAGAAGGCCGGTTTCCAGCATCAGGTCAACGCGCTCGTTAATCCGGTCGTACAGCACTTCTCTGTCCATTGTAAGACCGATAAGAACCGCATTGTAAAGCAGCTCCCGTTTTTGGGTTTTAAGATGCTCTGACATTGTTTTTCCCGATACATGCAGAATTTCGAGCGCGCGGATGACTCTTCGCGTATTGTTTTGATGAATGGCTGTCGCCGCTTCCGGGTCGGTTGCCGCAAGCTTGGCATGAAGCGCTTCCGCCCCTTCTTCAGCCGCCAGTTTCTCCATGCGCTCCCGGAATACAGGGTCACCGGAGTTTTCCGTGAACGTATAGTCATACAGCACGGACTGAATGTACAGACCCGTTCCCCCGACAATCATCGGCAGCTTTCCTCTATCGGCAATCTCGGTGATTTTTCCCCTTACCATTTTCTGATAATCCGCCGTTGAAAAAGTGTCGGACGGCTCCAAAATATCAATCAGGTGATGCGGCACGCCTTCTGTCTCTTCTTCGGTGACTTTGGCCGTTCCGATGTCCATCCCTTTATATACCTGCATGGAATCTCCGCTGATGATTTCCGCATTCAGCATTTTCGCGAGTCCGATGCTTAGTTTTGTTTTTCCGACTGCCGTCGGTCCGACAAGTATGACGACAGGCTGTTTTTTATTTTTCAATATGTATCACTCTCTTTTATAAATCTCCCCCTAATTATAGCATTCATTTCTTCAGGCACCTATCCATTTTGCCCTTTTTCCTGAGCGCTAAACGTCCACTACCACCCGATCGGCTCGTTTCCGACAACCTCTCTCGTTTTTCCTTTGAGTGTATGGCGGTGCGTTTTCCGTCCTTCCTCCCGCGGATCGTAAACGACGCCGCCGTGCTGGATCTGAATCGGCTCATTGTAGGCGGCAAAGGTGGTCTCTGAAAGCTCATGGTAATGTGTTCCGTCAACCCTCGGGATGGCAGGGCCGGAAATGCCGTAATACCTATGAAAATGGCCGTTTTCAAACGAGGTGATGCCCGTATAGAAATGTGTATGCTCATCTGTATTGCTGCCGTTCTCCGGCTGCGAAAAGCCTTCAATCAAATGGTAATGCCCCTGCACTACATCCGTAACCGCCCGGTATGCGTGTGTGTGCGGAGGTTTTTTTGACCAATCGGACTGATACAGGCCCACAAAAGCTCACTCCTTTATTTTTTTGATAAACGCCCAATCAAAAATTGGTGGGCTGAATACTCTGTTATCATCTCAAATTTATTCTTGGAGGTACCTTAATTATGAATGAAGAATACACATACGCAGTAGATAGTGATATGAGACAGTTTGGGCGGCCTGGATTTGGGTTCGGACGTCCCGGATTTGGGTTTGGACGGCCGGGATTCGGCTTCGGGCGGCCCGGATTCGGATTTGGATTCGGACGGCCGGGTTTTGGATTTGGCCGGCCTTGGTTTGGTTATGGATTCGGACGGCCGTTTGGTTTTTACGGCGGACCGTTTTTCGGAGGGCTTGTCGGGGGGCTTGTCGGAAGCGCTTTATTCAATCCGTACTTGTACGGGGGTTACGGCTACGGCTATCCGTATTACTATTGACGAATCAAAAAGGCTCCTCCACGGGGGCCTTTTTGTATAGGCCTAATGTCTTGACTTGGCGGGCAAAGTTCGGATATTATTTTATTTTACTGCCTTAAACAAAAGGCATAAGGATTATGATGAGAGGGGGATTTGATATGATTCTGGGTTATATCTTCCTCACAATTGCTATTTTATCAGAGTCAATCGGCGCGGCCATGCTGAAGGTCTCCCGCGGATTTACGCGGTTTTTGCCGAGCGCGCTTGTAGTGGCAGGCTATTCATTGGCCTTTTATATGCTTTCACTGACACTGAATCTCATTCCGCTCAGCTTATCCTATGCAACATGGAGCGGAGCCGGAACGGTGCTCGCATCCATTATCGGAGCGAAATGGTTTCATGAAAAACTGGACAAGCAGGCCGTCATCGGGCTCTTTTTCTTATTGGCCGGTGTCATTTTGATGAATTGGTAGAAAGGAGAGGCATGCTGATGAAAGGATTACTTTGCTTGGCATTAGCCATTGTATCAGAAGTGTTCGGGAGCACGATGCTGAAGCTGTCGGACGGTTTTACGCACCTGTGGCCCGCTCTCGGCGTCATTGCCGGAATCGGAGCCTCTTTTATGTTTTTGAGCTTCTCATTGAAAAGCCTTGATTTATCCGCCGCATACGCGACATGGTCAGGTGTCGGCACCGCTTTAACGGCAATTGTCGGCTTTATTGTTTTTAAGGAAGCCATAACGATCAAAATGATGATCGGGCTTGTTTTGGTCATCACGGGCGTCATCCTGCTGAACCGTTCCAAGTCTCAAAAAGCTAAAAAAAATCAAACGGCCCGGAGCTGACCGTTTGAACTCGTCAAGCGCCGGCAGCTTTTACTTCAACCTCAAGCCCCATCTCCACGTTTCCTCGGACCGCTCGTGAAATCATACACGAGGACTCCGCTTTCTGCGCTAACTTCCTGGCGAGCGTAAAGTCCGTTTCGGCTGCATCCGGCTTTAATAATATAAACGGACGGTGAATGATTTTCTGGTACGTGAACACACCGTTCGTGACGTCTACAATTCCTTCAGATTCCATATGTAGATCTTCTTTATCCAGGCCGCTTCTTTCCATCATCGCCGCAAGCGTTATAATATAACAGGTCGCGGCCGCTCCAAGCAGCATTTCATCAGGATTTGTGCCTTCTCCGGGTCCGTCCATTTCCTTAGGAATGGACACAGCCGTTTCCAGCCGGCCGCTTTTAATATCGCCGACGTCATTGCGATTTCCGGGCCAATTTGCTTTTAAATAAAAGTGATGTGTTGCCAAGGGACAAACCTCCTTTTTTTTCAGTTTACTCATCATTCACTGATTTGTCTTTTTTTAAGCTCACGAATACTCTTGATTGATCACTCTTTTTATCGTACGGACAAACCGGTAAAATTCCTCCGTTTTTGTGAATTCCCTTTCGCGATAATCAAAATTATCAAAAAGCGCTTCCCGCTGTTCTCTGCTGATCTCAAGCTGTATGCTCAGCCCGGTTTGCGCCTGGTTATTGATATTTTCGGTGTTAACCCCGGCCAGACCGGTTTTTGAGGTTGCCAATTCTGCAGAAAATCCGTTTCGTTCGAGAGCTCTCACCAATTTTTTCGCCCGCTTCCGATCGCTTCCTCCGACAAGAGTATTTTTCTCGTCGCCTTTATAACCGTGCACTGCGATAACATAATGGTGCTGCTTAATGCTTTCGACTGCTGAAGGCTCATCGAACTTGGTGCTCGTAATATGAAGAGTCTGGTTATCATGCGTTTTTAATCCCTCAAACAGATAGGTTGAATAATCATCGCTGAAAGAGCGGACGATCTCGCTCACCCCGCCCTCAATTCTCCCTCCGTGCGGCGACATGATCAATACGGGGCTCCCCTTTCGCTTATTGTACGATATATGATAATCATCGGGGTCTTCATGTTCAGCCAAATCTTTAAAATCTGTGTATGTATCAGAAGAATTCGAGGGATCAGGATCTGACGCATAATGAGCACATCTTATTAGTAAGACCATTGCTACGATAATGATGACATTAAGTAAAATTCTTTTCATCAGCTCTCCTTCTTTGCTCCTTTCTGAAAAATGACATGTTCATTATATGGATTTTTGTCAATAGGTCTTATCTTAACATTCTATTAACATTATCATCAGTGAAAAACTTCCCGGTTTCGAAAAATCAATGGATTGTCACGGTTCAAGCGCTCAAATGCCGGGCATCAGTGAAAAAAGGTTGAGAGAGGGCAAAAAAAAAGGGAGGAACGCCCGAATTTTCAGGGGCGGGAGATTCACAGCCGGAAACGGACGGCATCAAGAATACGCTTTTAAAAATGAATATCCGCCTCCCGAAGCAAATGCACAGGACAGAATGGAGCCCGTCAAAAAAGTTCTCACCTGCCTTTTTGTACAGCAAAATGCCGTTACAGCCCGCTCATCCCCTTTTTTTATCATAATGGTCCGTTTTGAAATGGAGCCGTCTTTTTTCATATATATAATATCAATCGGAAGCTGTTTTTCCAAGGAATGTCTCAATATTATGTTCATGTATATACCTCCTTCCGCCGGCTTCATCATAACCGAACGAACGTTCTCTTCCAACTCGATTTCTTCTCCTGAAAAAGCCGCAAGTAACCAGCGCTCCTGAAGGACAAACAAACTGACCGAACATACGGCCTGTTCATATGGTATAGAGAGAATCGCCAGAATGGGAGGAAAAGTATATATGTTTGGTTACTCAATGGTACAAATGGTGCGGTCAAATGCTCATAAGCTGGACTGGCCGCTCAGAGAAAACGTATTACAGTTATATAAACCTTTCAAATGGACACCTTGCTTTTTGCACAAGTTTTTCGAAAAAAAGGTGAAAAACAGAAAGAAAATGTCAGTCATCATTGAATTTGAAGAGGGCTGCCATGAATCCGGTTTTCACAGCACAGGACAGGTCTTATCAAAAGAAAAACGCTGCACCATAAAAAAGCAGTTTCAAACAATCAATTGCTGCAGCGCCGAAGTCACTCCGTCCGCCCTTCACATGCTTCTTTCGCAATGCCGGGATATCCGTAAAATCTATTTAAACCGTGAAGTAAAAGCGCTCCTTGATACGGCAGCTGAATCGTCTCATGCAAAAGAAGTGACCCGTAACGGCACCGTATTAACAGGAAAAGGCGTAATCGTTGCCGTTATTGATACCGGAATCTATCAGCATCCCGATTTAGAAGGCAGAGTTATCGGATTTGCGGACTTTGTCAACCAAAAGACAGAACCGTATGACGACAACGGGCACGGCACCCATTGCGCCGGTGATATCGCAAGCAGCGGCGCTTCATCTTCGGGTAAATATCAGGGGCCGGCGCCGGAAGCCGATCTGATCGGAGTCAAGGTTTTAAACAAATCAGGATCAGGAACCTTGGCTGATATCATTGAAGGTGTGGAATGGTGCATACAATATAATAAAGAACACACAAAGAATCCGATCAAAATCATCAGCATGTCACTGGGCGGAGATGCGCTCAGATATGATAAAGAAACGGACGACCCGCTCGTCAAGGCCGTTGAAGAGGCATGGAATAAAGGAATCGTCGTCTGCGTCGCCGCGGGCAACTCCGGTCCGGAAGCTCAAACGATTTCAAGCCCCGGTGTCAGCGAGAAGGTCATCACGGTAGGCGCCTATGATGACAATGATACGGCCGGCAATGAGGACGATACGGTCGCTTCATTCTCAAGCCGCGGCCCGACTGTGTACGGAAAAGAGAAGCCTGACATTCTTGCGCCCGGGGTCGATATCGTATCTCTCCGTTCTCCGCGTTCATACCTTGACAAATTACAGAAATCAAACCGTGTAGGCTCCTTGTATTTCAGTCTGTCGGGCACGTCCATGGCCACTCCGATCTGTGCGGGCATTGCCGCCTTAATTCTTCAGCAGAACCCGCAGCTTTCGCCTGACGAAGTGAAAACACTGATCAAACAAAGTCCGGATCAATGGACAAATGAAGATCCGAACATTTACGGAGCGGGCGCAGTGAACGCCGAAAACGCCGTGCCGAAAGAGTAACCTTTTTATCATGAGAACGGGGTCGTCTGCACCGGCAGATGACTCCGTTTTTCAGGTGAACAGATGAAACATTTATAATGAAGGAACTCGGAATGCTTTAGAACCGGCTGTCAGAAAAAAAGATCAATGCAAGGCAGTGTATTTCTAAAAAAATAGGGAATAAGTATGGTGTAGATAAAAGGAGGAATCACAATGGCACTTACAAACACCGAATTGTCTGAATGGCTGCAAAAACAGATCGGACAAACGCTTGATATCAGAAAAGGAGAGCTGACAGACAGCCGAAACGAGATTTCTGATATGGACCAGATCATGCTTCACCTTGATGATGTTCTCGTCCGCCGGACAAATCATCCCGATGACTATGTAGCTGACGAAGAGCTCGTCCTAAAAGGACACGGCACAACCTATACGGAGGAAGGAAATGTCCCGCTCCCTCAAGATGCGTATGAAATCCCTTTGCTCGGCGACATTACCATCCAAAAGGAGCAAGACGGATTAAAGGTACATACAGATCGGGCCGTTTATACAATCGGGACCCGGAAAGAGCAATAAAAAGAAAAAACGCCCTGAATCAGCGGCGTTTTTTTATTGGTTTTTTTCTTCAGAATATCCGTGGAACATCGTGAATGCGCAAAGCATAATGCCTAAAATAATGATAATCGGAAGCCAGATCACGGCAAACTTATAATCCGGTTCGGCAAAAGCGCCTATGACCGCCCCAAAACAATACAGCACCAAGGCAAGCGCGCGCAAAACAGCATCTCTCGTAAACTGCTTCCGCTTGTCCGCTTTGTAAAACCTTGCGGTGAGATCTTCAAAAAAATTAGCGAGCGTTCCTGTTAATACGGTCGTGGAAATCCCCGCTACACCAAGTTTTCTCGCGGCTGTCGTCTGCATTCCCATTGCGAAGCTGAGCAGCATAATCAGCACATAAACAGAAATGGCATCTGCAAAAAAGCAAGAGAACAAAGCAAACAGCAGCAAAACAGCTCCTTCAATAGCTAAAGCGGCAGTTACCGCAGGGGGCCAGAATGATTTCTTTTTATTGCCCACAAGCAGGGCCGCGGCAATAACGCCGGCAATAAATCCGATTAACGAGGTTAACGATTTGAGTACGGCAAGGTGCCATGAGTTGCCGACCGCCAGGCCGAACAGAACGATGTTCCCCGTCATATTGGCGGTAAAGATATGTCCCAGGCTTAAATAACCGATCACATCCACAATTCCCGCTGTTAAACAAAGAAGTAAAAGTGCAATATTTCGGTATGTAGTCACTGTCAATGTGATCCAATCCTTTCTCATGCTGATTCCAACATATAAGTTTACTCTTTGCCATTTCATATGTCCAGCCGGCGTGCCGCTTTTTCAGAGCATAAAAAAACTCCGGCGAACCGGAGAAGTTACTGAACGATAAATAATACTCTCGTGCCGTCGGAATATCCGCTCATTTGATTTCCAACCCATGAACCGGCCCCGCGGTTATCCGACGGGGTTACATATCTGATATCAGCCCCCGCCCCGCCTTCTGTGCAGACTGCCATGGGCCATTCATCACGGTCAAACCCGGGCTTTGTCGGAATTCCTTTCAATGATTCTTTCCTTCTATTCTCCGCTCCGCCCCTATCAATTGTACAAATCTCAGAATGACCTGCCGAAATGGCGTCTTTTATATGATTTCCCGTCTCCGGATATTTTGACAGCGGGAAATACAGCACCTGATCGTATCGGGATGCGGCACGAGCAGCACTGTCCGAATGGATGCCGGCGCCCGTAAGGCCGAACTGAAGAGAGATCACCAAAAGCAGACTTGCCGCCCATTTCATAAACGCATTCATTCACATCCTCCTTAAGAAGTTGATATGAAGCGTAAATATGTATATTAGCCGGATTTAACACACATGATGAAATGGCAAAAAAAGTTTGCTGTTTTGTTGATAATCAACGAAAATGGCAGCTTTACGATTTGTCTATTGAACCGGCTTCTGTTTCCTTATATATTTTAGACATACTTATGAGCCGTTGTGATCAGTGTCTTCGGCAGATAAAAGGAGGAATGCCGTCCGGTCGGCAGGCACCGGCTGTTTGTTATGTCTTTTCAAAAACATGAAGGCGGGGAAATCCAGATGGAAAAAACAATGTTTCACCCACACTCACCCGAGTTTCACGAAAACCCTTTTGCGGTTTTAAGCAGATTCAGAGAGAAGGACCCCATACATAAATTCGAACTGCAGCGTTTCGGAGGCACCTTTCCGGCTTGGCTCATCACGCGTTATGATGATTGTATGGCGTTTTTAAAAGACGGCAGAATTACGAGAGATGTAAAACGGGTCATGCCGAAGGAGCTGATCGCGAAGCTGAATGTCAGTGAAGATATCGATTTTGTCTCAGAGCATATGCTGGCAAAAGACCCCCCGGATCATTCACGTCTTCGATCTTTGGTGCATCAGGGGTTCACTCCCCGGATGATTGAGCAGCTTCGCACCGGGATAGAGCAGATCACAGAAGAGCTGCTGGATAAAATGGAAACAAAAGCAGACCCTGATATCATGAGAGATTTCGCCGCACCGCTTCCGTTTATCGTCATTTCCGAGCTGCTCGGAATTCCGAAAGAAGACCGCGCCAAATTTCAAGTGTGGACAAACGCAATGGTCGACACGTCAGAAAGCGGACAAGATGCGACCAACCAGGCTCTCAAAGAATTTAAACAATATATGAAAACACTGATCGAAGAAAAAAGAAAACATCCGGGTGAAGACTTGACGAGCAAGCTTATTTACGCTGAAGAGGACGGCCAAAAGCTGAGTGAATCAGAGCTGTATTCCATGCTGTTTTTGTTAGTCGTTGCCGGGCTTGAAACAACGGTTAACCTTCTTGGCTCCGGCACTCTGGCGCTTCTTCTGCACAAAGACCAGATGGAGAAGATAAAGCGGCAGCCGGAAAATATCCAGATGGCGGTTGAAGAGCTTTTGCGTTATACCTCTCCCGTCATCATGATGGCGAATCGATGGGCGATTGAAGATTTCACTTATAAAGATGTTTCTATTAAAAAAGGTGAAATGATATTTATCGGCATCGGTTCAGCCAATCGGGACCCGGAATATTTTGATGATCCTGATACATTAAATATAGCGAGAACACCGAACCGTCATATTTCTTTTGGATTCGGCATTCATTTTTGTCTCGGGGCTCCGCTCGCCCGGATGGAAGCATCCATTGCCTTTACCGCGCTTTTAAAACGGTTTCCGAATATAGAGCTGAAAGGCGCGCCCGAGGATGTAACATGGAGAAAAAATGTGTTTTTGAGAGGGCTTGAAACATTGCCTGTCAGATTTTAATATCGCCCCCGGTTTATCGGGGGTTTTTTTAATGTCTTATAAACAGAAATCAATATAACAATGAAAATTTAGTACATAGTAAATTTAGTTCTATATAAATAAAAAAGCGGCCGGATTGCTCCGGCCGTTCTCTATTACCGTTTTACCAGCTCATTTGTTTCGTCCAGCTTTTTTCTGAAAGATTTAAGGAAATTTGCGCTTATCGTTCCTTTGTTTGCGTACAGTTTTTCGCAGAATGCTTTAATGGCGTTTTGCGGCTTTGGTTCCGACAGCATTGTGACATGATTGGAAGAGTGAACGTCCAGCAGGTGAAACTGTTTCATCTGGCGTTCCCATTCTTTCCAATACGCATCTTGGTCTAACGGAATTTGTTCTTCCTCTGCTGTCAGATAACGTTCAAGATCTCCGAGGAACAAACCGCTTTTATTACGGAAGTAGTAGCATTGCAGCGCTTCCGGATGAGGCAGCGGCTTCATGTCATACTCTTCCATTCCGTAAGCGAGCTGCGTCTTCATCATTTGCTCCAGCTGCATCCGGATCGCTTCTTCGGATTTTGGCAGACCGCGCTTTTTGGCAAGGCCGATCAATTCTTTCAATATCTCTTCTTCCTCAGCCTGGACGGTAATGTCTTCTCTGCTGATTAATGCCTCTTCAAGGTTTTCAGGCTTAAGATATGCTGCAAGCATCGTATTGATCGTTTGCAGCATGACTGACTTAACAGATGGTTTTCTTTCTTTCCATTTTTCACTGTACGGGGTGTCGATCATGACGGCGCTTTTTACCGTATGACCTTCCTCCTGCAAGAGGCGCGCGGTTTCGTATGCAAGCATTCCGCCCAAGGAATATCCGCCGAGGTCATAAGGGCCTTTCGGCTGTACCGCTTGGATGATTCTCATATAAGAAACGGCAGTCTCTTCGATTCCTTGCAGCGGCTCTTTCCCTGTCAAACCTCTTGCCTGGATGCCGTAAAAAGGCCGCTGACTCTTTTTGGCGAATGGCTGGTATGCTTCCACGCCTCCCGTTCCGCCGTGAAACCAAAAAACAGGACGGCCTTTTTCTCTATCATTCAGCTTGACGAGTTCGGGAAAATTCCGGCCCGCCTCCTGCGATTGGTTCGTTTTTAACAGCATGCTAATCTCCTGAACAGTGCTGCATTTCTGAAGAGCCTCCAGACTGATGCGGCTGTCTCCGCCCTCAAGTTTTTTCAGCAGCTGAATAGAGGAGATTGAATCGAAGCCGTATTCAGTCAGCGGCTTATTTTGATCCATTTCCGCTGGCTCCATCCCCAAAATGTCTGCCACAATGTCAGCCGCGCTCCCGCGGCAGAGCTGAGGCTCCTGTGAAACCAATGCAAGGCTGATGTCTTCTGGCTGACCGCCGTTCCAATACTTATGGTTTTCAAAAGGATATGTCGGAAGCGGCACTCTTTGAACAGATTTGCCTTGGTGGAGTCTGTCCCACGGTATATCCGCACCTTTCACCCAGCAAAATGCAAGCTTTTCCAGATTATTTTCAGCCAACAGCGTCTCTGTGACGACTGTACCGAGAGTCCCTTCCAGTAAAACGCCGATATCTCCTGATCCAGTCTGCTGACTGCCTGTAAAGAAGCTTTTCATTCCATTGCTTTCTTCGGAAAATGCTCTGTACTCTTTCAGTTTTTCCAGCAATTCATCTTGATTGCGGGCAACGAGTGCCAGGCGCCAGTTCATCGCCTCACGGCCGGTCTGAAGCGTATAAGCAATATCCCGCAATGACGGAGTATCTCCAGTTTGCACAAAATCAGCCAGCTGACCTGCGGCCGCCTTTAGGCGCCCTTCGCTCTTAGCAGAAAGCACGATAAGCTGCGGTTCATGCGCAGATTCTTTGTCTTTATGGCTCGGGCTGTACTGTTCCAAGACGACATGCGCATTCATGCCGCCGAAGCCATAGCTGTTAATTGCGGCCCGGCGCGGGATCGGTCTGCCCGTATGGTCGGTGAACTGTGTCCATTCCTGATTGTCTTCGGTGAAACGGAAGCGGCTTTTCTGAATGGCCATTTGCTCATTTGCAGCTGTAAATCCGGGAATACCCGGGATGGTATGATGCTTCATGGCCATCGCCACTTTTATAAGGGCAGCCAGTCCGGAAGCGAGTTCGCCGTGCCCGATGCAAGGTTTCACGGTGCTGATATAACAAGGCGCGCTTTCCTCTTGATTTGCAGACTCTCCGTAACCCGCTTTGATTGCATTAAACTCCAGCGCATCTGCCATTTCGGAGGCAATGCCGTGCGCTTCAATATAAGTGACGGTTTGCGGATCAACTTCGGTGTCTTCGTACGCTTTTTTCATCGCGGCCTTCATTCCCGCCGGATTCGGTGCGTGAAGCGACATGCCTTTACCGCCGTGAGACACTCCTGTTCCTTTAATGACCATGTGAATATGATCGCCGTCATCAATTGCCGCCTCAAGCGGTTTGATGATGATCACGCCCGCCCCTTCGCTTCTGACAAAGCCATCGGCATCTTTTTGGAACGATTTCGCCCGGCCGTTTTTGCTTAAATATCCCATTGAGTCAAAACCGATAAAGCCCTTCGGCGATTGCAGAATATTGGCGGCTCCCACGACAGCCTGCTCACATTCGTTATGGCGGATTGATTGAACTGCCCTGTGCAATGCCACCAGCGTTGACGTGCAGGCAGCCTCGTAATATTCACTCGGTCCTTGTAAATTCAAGGCATATGAAATTCTGTTCGGAATGATGGACGGAATGGCTGTTCCATTGTTCGGATCGCTGTTGCTCGCGGCAATGAAAACGCCTGTCGGTCTGCTTGATAATGCCTTATTTGTAAGGCCCGCATCCTCCATTGCCTTCCATGTATGCATCAAAAGCAGAAATTGCTCCGGCCCCATTTGTGATGCCTCTTTAGGAGAAATTCCGAAAAAGAGCGGGTCAAATTCGCCGACACCGTCAATAAAACCGCCCCATCTGAGACTCGTGTCATTCTCATCACCGGCGTAACGGCGCCAGTCCCAGCGGTCCGCCGGAATTTCGGTAATACAGTGATCCCCGTTTACGATGTGCTCCCAAAAAGACTGGATATCCGGGGATTGCGGAAACTGAGCTGACATACCGATAATCGCGATTCCTTGCTTGATATCGGCGTTATCACAAGGCTTATGCTGTTTCTTCGGTAAAGTGCGCTCTTCTGTTTCCGTGACCCTGGCCTCTTCTGAATGCTTATGATCGGCAAGCAATTGAGAAAACTTGCTCTCATATGCTGACGCGAAGTGGCGGGTCAGCTCCTCCGCGGTCGGATACTCGAAAAACAATGTTGGATTCACATCGATGTCCGCCTCTTGGCCGATCTCTTTTGTCAGCCCGATCAGGCTCGCTGAATCAAGTCCCAATTCCATGATATTTGCGTCAGAATGAAGAGATGGCGTGGGTTCATCCATCATCTTGGCGAGCTTGCCAAGGACGTAGCTGCGGATATCATCTGTCAGACTGCCGGCAGAAATCGGTGCTCCCGCATTCTTAACAGCCGTTCGGGCCGGCTGATTTATCTGTTCGGTTTTCGGGCGGAACCGTTTCAGGGCATAGCCTTCAAAACGCATCACCACTTCCGATCGCCTGCTGATGACATCTGCGTTAATCAGAATCATTTCCCCCGTTTGTTTGGCCAGCTTGATGTGCAGCCAGCAATCGGTAAGATCTTCCGGGCTGCTGAAGGTGACGGAATTAATGCCGAACGGCAGATAGCTTTCCGCCTCCGTTTGGTCCAATAAAGAAAGTGAGGCCAAGTAAGCACTGTTGGCGATTAACGGATTTACGGCATAATGATGCGCTTGTTGTGAGTCGCTATTGTTCAGGTTCACTTTCGCTAAAACGCCATCAGAGCTTTTGTACAGGCGGGTGATCGTTTTAAATTCTTCTCCCCACACGACGGTTCCCGTTCCGTCTCCGTATAACTCATCTATCCGGCCCACTTCCCGGTAAGAGCGCTGAATGGCCGTCAGATCCGCGTGCTGCTTTTGAAACGGATACGGGCTGCACTCGGCATACGCCGCTATGCTCCAATCAGGAGACGTGCGGCTGCGGTGCATTATGCTCAGTTCAAATCCATCCCCGTTTTGTTTCGATTCTGTTTTCAGCTCGATGCGATCGCCTTTTTTTACGGTAATGGGGCTCGTGTAATTCAGTTTTTTAATTTGTCCTCCTTCCGCTTCAGGAAAAATTTCACAAAAATGATCGACTGCCAGACTGTTATACGTAGCGCCGACGAGTACCGGTTCTCCGCTGAATTGATGCCCTTTCACGTATGGGTCGTCATCACTGTATACCGACTGAACGCCGGCAGCGTTTTCTGATTCACCGAATTGAAAAGAAGTCCCGTGGTCAAAAGCGTAGGCCGGCAGATGAACGGCGTGCTCTTGCTGCAACTGATCAAACGCGATATTCTCTCCTTTTTCCCATTGCCGCGCACGCCGGCCAATATCAGAATCGGAGAAATTGAGATTCCGCTGATCCATGCGGTAAGCGGACAGCTTTTCCAGCAGTTCCTGAACGGAAGCAGCCGTAAATGCCGCCCGATACTCCAAATGATGCGTTCTTTTTTGCAGCGCGGATGCGATGGCGGCCGGATGAAGAGATGGCGTCTTTTCTAAAAAAGCCGCCAGTCTCTCAAGATAGGCTTCAAAACTCCATTTTGTTTTCGCTGACACAGGGAAAATATATTCCTCATCGCCGTGACGGGCCTGATCGGAATTCGGGCTGATATATTCTTCTACGATGAGATTTGCATATGCCCCGCCTGCCCCGAAGGAATTGATCATACTTCTCCGCGGTATGATGTCCCCCGTTTCGGCATCCTTCAGACGTTCCCAATACTCGGTTTTTTCCTGCAGGTAAAAAGCCGTTTGTTCAAGCGCGATATTCGGATTTTGCGGTTTTGCGTTAATCGTCGGGACTAATGTTTCCCGCTCCATTTGCAGCAGCACTTTCGCGAGCTGGGACATGCCGGAAGCCGCCTCTAAATGGCCGAGATTTGACTTGACGGATCCAAGCGCGCAAAAACGTTTTTTATCAGTATATTGCGCGAACGCGTTTGTCAGGGCAATGACCTCAATCGGATCTCCCAATACAGACCCGTTTGCCGCTGATTCAACATAACTG
The DNA here is from genome assembly GCF_053613335.1 of Bacillus sp. LR--39. Taxonomy (NCBI): domain Bacteria; kingdom Bacillati; phylum Bacillota; class Bacilli; order Caryophanales; family Bacillaceae; genus Bacillus; species Bacillus sp. LR--39. The sequence continues at coordinate 1,146,585 of NZ_JBSIOT010000001.1, forward strand.
ATTGTTTCCGGATTGATTCCGGCCTTGTCGATGGAAGCCGCCATGAGCTTCGCCTGCTGTTTCGGATCCGGAGCCGTGTACATCTGCCTTCCGCCGCTATGGCACAACGCGCTGCTTTTAATGACCCCGTAAATATGGTCTTTGTCAGCAACCGCTTTGGAGAGCGGCTTCAAGAGCACCGCCCCGACTCCTTCTCCCGGCATCAGGCCCGTGCCGGTTCCGAAGCTTTTGCTCTCACTTCCCTGTTCAAGCAAATTAGCCCGTTCGAGCGCATCATATTTAGACGGTTCAAGCGTGAGATTGACCCCTCCGGCAATCGCCATGGAACAGCTGTTAAGCTTCAGGCTTTCACAGGCGAGATGAATGGCGCTCAGTGAGCTGGAGCATGCGGTCGTAACGCCCATGCTCGGACCCGTTAAATTGAAAAAGTGGGAAATGCGGTTGGCGATATGCCAATCCCCTCCGTTAGAGCTGAGCGCGGCTTTTTCCAATGACGGGATATTCCAGAAATATTGATTGTACATACTGCCCATAAATACACCGATGCCGCTGTCTGATTCCTGCCATTCGTTTACTCTTTCTAACGAGTAACCGCCGTTTTCAAATGTTTCCCATACGGTTTCTAAGCTTAGACGGAGCTCAGGCGTCATCTCCATCACATGGTCTTCCCGGATGTCAAACAAGTGATGGTCAAAAGCGTCAATATGCTGCAGAAATCCGCCGTACCGTGTTTTGCGTTCTTCTTTTCGTGTTTCTTTTGCCATTGTTTTCAGAAGACCGGACTTCCATCTGTTTTCCGGGGCTTCCGTAATACAGCTGTCTCCGGCTTTTAAATGTTCCCACAGCTCATCGAGCGTTTCAGACTCGGGATAGCGGCCGCTGATGCCGATAATGGCAATGTCGTCACGATCAGAATGATTAACGGTGACGGTTTCTGTTTCCGGCTTTGGCGCTTTTGGCTCTTTTTGTTCAGTGATAAATCGCCGCGTTTCCGTGACAAGCGGCACCGGTTCATTCATTGCAGGTTCCGGATGCTCCGTTTCAGGAGGCGCTTGTTCGGCTCCGAATGCCTGTTGCAGCTTATCCGAGTAATTTTCCAGCAAATACTCGGCAAGTTCTTTCGTATTCGTGTGTTCAAATAAGACCGTTTTTGGCAGCTCGCCCGTCAATGTTTCCAGTTCGCGGATAAAATTCACCTGCAAAATGGAGTCGATGCCGTATTTTTCAAAGCTGGTTTCCGGCTGAATGCGCTCGGGAGCAAGCTTTATGGACTTGGCTAACGTTTCTTTTATGAATTGCACAGTCCGGTCTGTGACTGAGAAAGGCGGTTCTGTGAAATCAGCCGGCTCTTTGGAAGCCGCAGTTTCTTCAACCGCCTGCGCGTCCGGCTGCTTTTGCCTGATAACGCCGTCGCTTTCTGCCGCCACGATCTGCTGGCCGAAGTGATGTGACGATTCCGCCATAAATGTAACGTACCGATATCCCTCGCTTTCCAGCGCAGACTGCCACGCTTCAGGATACAGCCCCGGGCATCCGGGAATGCGCAGTTTGGCGTCTTCATACAGCCACCAGCCTTCCAAAAGGCCGAATGTCAGGTGAGAATAAACCGAATGGCTGCTGATCTCATTTAATAGCAAAATCCCATTCTTTTTAAGCACCGCTTTGGCATTGCGAAGTGTCCGCCGAATATTTTTTGTCGCGTGAAGCACATTTGCCGCAATTACCGCGTCATATGCGCCCGCCTCTATACCCTGCAAAGCCGGGGGCTCTTCCACATTAAACCGCTTATAAGTCAAATACGGATTGTCGGGACCGTATTCTTTTTCAGCATGCATGAAAAAGGCCTTTGACAGATCGGTGTAGCAATATTCTTTCACATGATGTTTGTACTCTTTTAATCTTTTGAAAACGGCCGCGCTCGTCCCGCCCGTCCCCGCTCCGATCTCTAATATCCGGATTTCCGCGTTCGGGTCTTCTTTCAGGCGTTCTTCAATGAAAGCCGTCAATGTGTCAGCGAGCACCTCATTAAAGTAGTCTGCCGTTTCATTGTTTTTATAGATTCCTTCCACCAATTCCATTGAGGAATCAGGAAACAGAACATCAGTGGCAGAAACTCTGCCGGATAAAATATCCGGCAAAGCTCTGAGAGCGGTCTCCACTAAGGTGATCATCGCCTCTTTGCTGCTGTCCTTGAGTAAAGGAGCTTTCTTTTCATCCCATTCTTGCCACAGCACGTCCGCACGCTCTATCGGACCCGTTAACACATACGTACTGCCTGACTGTTTCAAAAAGCCTTTTTGCACCAAGATGGAGATGCTTTCTTCCAGCCACCTGCCGTAAAACCCCTGCATGACAGGCTGCGTTTCGTTTTCCGTAAAAAATCCGACAGATTTCAGCTGGCCTGCCAATAGTTTGTAAAGAAGATCTTCAGTGTTTTGCAAAGCCGTCCCCTCCTTAACTCAATTGTTGTACATGTCTTGTTACTTTAGGCTGATAGCTTCGCAGTTTTTGCATCGCCGAGCCGTGATGTTCAGGGTATACTTCTATCATTTCTTCCGGTTTTTCCTCCGGCTCTTCCGCCTGTTTCATCATGACGAACTGATTCAACGGGCCGCCGAGCAATCGTTCAAGCGCCGCCATTGCTTCCGGCGCTTCAATTGATCCGACTCCCGCCTGTTTCATCCGTTCTTGATAGTCGGCAGATGATACGATTCCGACACTGCCCCAGTAGCTCCAATTCATCACTGCCGCCGAATACGGCCGCGTTTTAGCCAAATGAGCGGCAAAGGCATCTTTGAAACTGCATCCGGCAGCATAATTGCTTTGTCCGGCCGCTCGTGCAAATGATTGAACAGATGAGAAGAACAAAGCAAAGTCCAGCGGCTCATTTCGGAACACGCGGGCCATATTTACGCTGACATTGACTTTTGCAGCGAGCACGCTTTTAAAACGGCTTTCCGGCATATTTGCCAGGCTCTGATCCTCTAAAACAATTGCGGAATGGATGATTCCGTTAATTTGCGGGTGCGTGCGTTTGATCGTTTCATACGCCCGTGTGAGCTCATTCGGATTTGCCGCGTCAGCTTCAATATAAATCGGCGCCGGGCCGAATTGGCTGATTCTGTCAATTTTTTCCTGGATAGCGCTGTTATGTTTTCGTCTGCCGATCCAAACGACTCGCGCCTGATATGTTTTCACGGCATATTCGCTCCATGCCTCGCCGATGCCCCCCGCGCCGCCGATGACGACATAAACGCCGCCTTTTTGGTAAGCGGGCCGGCTTGACACCGGCTGCTGTACAGGAATAAGGCGCTGTTTGTACCAGTGATTGTTCCGGTACGCCCATGTATTGCCTTGCTCATCAAACGGCGCTGAGAACAGCTCCGCCTTTGAAACATCTTCCGGACATCCGGCATCAATCAGCCTTGTTTGCCAGTTCGGATACTCTTTTGTGAGCGAGCCGACCAAACCGTGAATGCCTGCATGAGCCGGATCAATAATGTCCGCCGGCTGTACGGACTGTGTTTTTATTGTGACTGCAGTCAAGCTGATTCGCTTGCCTCCATATCCTAAAGCAAGCATTGCCTTGATCACTCTGTACATCTGGATGACGCCTGCATCTTGAGCTTTCACCATGTCATGAGCGCGGTGAAAAGGAGCGATCCATACGATATGCCCGAAAGACCCTGTTGCTTTCAGTTCAGCCGCAACAGCCTCTATTTCATCCTCCGGGTTGATATGAAGCCGTTTCGCAGAAGGATGATGCAATTGAAAAGCCGCGCTTTCCTCATCCCCCGCGATAAAGACAACCTCTTCCGTCTTATATGCCGGGCTTTGATCACGGAATTCCGCGAGATCCCACACCGGAGCCAGAAGGTTTGCTCCATTTAATGATGTTTCCGGCGCGGAGCCTTCCATCATTCTGGAAGAAATCCCTTTAATTCTGACACAGACCCGTCCTGTCTCATCGCATAAGTCAATGTCCATACGCTGTATTTTTTCATCCGTTCCCCGGGAGCTGACATACGCCCACATGCTTGTCGTGCACGGGCTGAAAATGTCCAGTTCTTCAAGGGCGAACGGCAGTGACAGCTGGTTATCATCTGCATGCAGCTTCAGTCCGATTGTCGCTTGCAAAGCTGAATCAAGCATACACGGGTGAAGAACGTATTGATCTGCCGTTTCTTCGAGGAAGGAAGGCAGCCGGAGCTCAGCTAATGCTTGATTGCTTCCGATATGAATCTGCTGAATTCCTTGTTGTCCTGGACCGTAGTCAATGCCGATTTTGCTGAATAAGCTGTAACACTGTTCAGAAGTCAGTATACTGAGGCCGCATTGAGCTTTCAGTGCGCCTATATCACGGTGCGGAGCCTCCCCGGCGCTGAGAATGCCGGCAGCCCCCTGACAGTGTATCTGCCTGCCGCTTGCTTCTGTTTGTGAGTCCGTGTAAATGTCATACACGATTTCACCGTTTTCCCTCGGGTTCAGGCTGATTTGTGCTTCAATCGGGCGGGTTCCCGCTTCGATCGGCCGAACCCAAACGATGTTTTTCAGACGAATGACAGACGGACGTTCCTTTTGCCCTTTGACTGCCTGAGCAACCGCCGCCCTAGCCATTTCCAAGTAGGCAACGCCTGGCATAACCGGCTTGCCTTTAATGAGATGATCGATGAAAATCGTCTCTTGTCCCGTAAATTCGGATCGGTACCGCTGCTCTGTTAAATCTGATACATTTTCGTGAAGCAGCGGGTGCAGTACCCGCGACGTCGGCACAGCTTGCGGTTTCTCTGCTTTCGGCCGGTTGTCCGTGATCCAGTACCGCTCTTTCGCAAACGGGTAAGCAGGAAGACTCATCCGTTGGGGCTTGATATCAGAATATAAGCCGTCCCACTTGATATCCGCGCCCTGCACCCATAATTCCGCAAGCTTGTCATTCTCTCGGCGGCTTATCAGCTCTTCGATATCCGCTTCGCCGTTTGCGCCTGCCAGAATGGATTTCAGGGAGGTTTTACCCGCTTTTCCTTTATAAATGCCCGCTATATCATAACGTCCTTTCGCACAGCTCTTTAGCTTGTCCCGAAGTTCTTCGGCCGAGGAAGCGATAATGGCCGCTCTTTCTTCCATCGCATCACGTCCCTGCTGAAGCGTGTAAGCAACATCGGCAAGATCCGCATCCGTAAAAGAAGCTTGCGCCAGCTGCTGCGCCTGTTCCTGCAGACGCTCTTCTTCTTTGGCCGACAGCACAAAGATTTGAGGGTGTGTGAAAACAGCTGTTTTTCTTTCTACCTTCGGGATATATTCTTCAATGACGACATGGGCGTTTACGCCGCCGATGCCGAAAGAACTGATTCCCGCACGGCGCGGCAGATGATTGCCGTTTTCGTCTTTCAATGCCGTCCATTCTCTTTTTTCCTGTACGATGTAAAACGGACTGTCTTTCAGCTTGATATACGGGTTGATGACCTCGCTGTGGAGGCTTTTTGCAAGTGTTTTATGCTTCATCTGCATCAGCACTTTGATCACACCCGCGACACCGGCTGCCAGTGACAGGTGGCCGATATTGGTTTTGGCCGAACCCAGACCGCAGTGACTCGCGTAAACGGCGGAATCGCCTGTTTTTTCGTACAGCTTTTGAAAGGCGGATTTCAGGCCGTTGATTTCGACCGGATCGCCAAGCTCCGTTCCGGTTCCGTGCGCTTCTATATAAGTGACGGTTCTCGGATCAATGCCTGCTTTGTCATAAGCCGTTCTGACGACTTCCGCCTGGGCTTTCGGGTTCGGTGTCGTCAAGGAGTTCGCGCGTCCGCCGTGGTTGACCGCGCTGCCTTTAATGACGCCGTAAATATGATCGCCCGCTTTTTCCGCTTCTGACAGCTTTTTCAAAAACAGAATTCCGGCACCTTCACTGACGGCAAATCCGTCCGCCCTGTCGGAGAATGTTTTACATTTCCCTTCTTTGCTCAGCGCACCCGCTTTGTCATAAGCGATGTGGCCTTGCGGTGTGACGACGGTATTCACGCCGCCGGCGATCGCCATATCGCAGTTCCCGTTTTCAATGGCGCATACGGCGTGATGAATCGCGACCAGCGAGCTGGAACAAGCCGTGTCGATCGGTTCACTCGGCCCGTGCAGATTGAGCATATAGCTGACACGGTTCGGCCCCGCTGACGGACTCATATTTGCGGCTGACGCACCGCCGATATCAAGGTCGGAAAACAGTGAGCCGTATCCGGTATTCCCCGTGCCGATATACAGGCCTGTTTTCGTGCCGGAAAGGCTTTTAGCGGAATATCCCGCATCTTCTATCGCTTTCCACGCATACATCATTAACAAGCGCTGCTGGGGATCCATCTGTTCGGCTTCCAGCGGTGAAATTCCGAAGAACAGCGGATCAAAATCCGCAACTCCGTCAATAAACCCGCCCCACTTTACATTTGTTTTATTGGCTTCATTAAGCGGGTCACCGTAATACTCCCGCCAGTCCCAGCGATCCGCCGGCACCTCTGTTATACAGTCTTTTCCTTCTTCTAAGTTGCGCCAATACTCATCAATATTTGCGGCCTTCGGAAACACCCCGCTCATGCCGACAATGGCGATCGGTTCCGGTTTATGTTCAGCCGCAGTCTGAACAGGCTGTACGGCAGTTTTTGCAAATCGTTTGTTCCCTGCCAGTCTGATGCCGCCATCATCAGTCACACCGCTTTGTTTTTCTTCTTTCGGCTGTGTGCTGCCGGTAAATTGTGTTTGATAGTCTTCTGCTAAATGATGCGCCAAGGCTTGAATCGTCGCATATTCAAAAAATACGGTCGGTGTCAGATCAAGCTGATAAGTGTCATTCAGCTTGTTGGCGAATTCCGTCAGCGTAATGGAATCAAATCCGTATTGATTGAACTCCAATTCGATATCGATTTCTTCAATGTTTATTTTCAGAAGCCCGGAAACCTCTTTTGCCAGCAATTCCTGAAGTTTTGCCGTCAGGTCTTTCGGCGCAGGCGTTTCCTCCGTTTTCTTAACCGGTGCAAAAGCGGCTGCAGGAGTCTTTTGAAGCAGCTTTTCCCGCATTACGGCGCCGTTTCCTTCCATGACGAGCACGCTTGTTTTCCCCGTGCTCCATGCTTTGTAAAGAGCTTCTATTCCGGTTTCAGTGCGCATCGGCGTTACGCCGGTTCTTTTTTCGGTGAGCTTCGCCATTTCTTCATTGACTTGCATTCCGCCGTCTTTCCAAAGCGGCCAATTGATTGACAATGTGTGACCGTGGCGGTACATTGCGGTAACCAGTGCGTTTCGGTATGCCGCATAGCTGTCCATAAATGCGTTTGCCGCCGCATAATCCGCCTGTCCCGCATTCCCGGTGACGCCGGAAATGGATGAGAAAACGATGAAAAAGTCCAGCGCTAAATGCTCGGTTGCTTCATCAAGGTTGACAAATCCGTCCGTTTTAGGAGCCAATACACTGTAAAACTCTTCGGTTGTTTTCTTTGCAATATACTGATCTTTCATCACACCCGCGCTATGAATGATGCCGTGAAGGCCGCCATATTCCGTCTCAATTGTTTTGACCAGGTCTGCCGCAGTTTGAGCGTTTGTTACGTCAGCCTGCTTGTATTCCGCTTTTGCTCCGAGTGATTCAAGCGATTGCAGCTGCATCCGCTGATTCTCGCTTAAAGCGGAACGGCCTGTCAAAACCAGTGTCGGCTCTTTGACTTTCCGGGCGATTTCTTTCGCGAAAATAAAGCCTAAGCCCCCGGCTCCTCCGGTAATGAGATAAATGCCTCCGTCGTTCCACGGAATGCGTATTTTGCCGCCGGACACGGCCGTTTCTTTGACATCTGCGCTGTATCGGATGCCGTTTTCATATTTGATATGGCTGTCATCAGCCCGTGTTTTATTTTCTCTGATGATGTCTGTGATTCTGCCGTTTTCCGCCGGTTCTATTTCAATCAGCTGGGTTTTCAGTTTTTTATGTTCCAGGCCGGCTGTTTTTAACAGAGCTGAAATGCCTGAGAGCAGCTGATGCTTATCTGTTTTAGAGAGAACCGTCTGGATAAGGACGTCTTCCGTCTCTTCCTTCAGCAGTTTTTGCAGCGTCTCCAATATCCGTCCTGTATAATCACGGAAGCGCGCCGCCGCTTTCCCGTGCCGGGAGGTCATTTCAATACATTCAGCTCCCGCGGCTTCAACGGCTTGTTTTGATCCGGCGTCTGTGTCACAAAGTATTACGATATGCCGGGCAAAAACCGGTTCCGTTTGAGCAGCAGTTTCATCGCTTCGGGTCCATACCGGCTCAAGCATGAGCGTTCCCGGAGCTTTTTCTTTTTTCTCAGGTTCTTTTTCAGCCGTTCTGAATGACAAACCTTTCAGCCTTACGCAAACCTTGCCGTTTTCATCACAAATATCAAGATCACGTTTTTCAATCTGGCCGGCTTTGTGGTCTTCAGAAAGTCTGGCGTAAACCCACATCTCGGCAGCGCAGGCGCTGAATACTTCAAGCTCCTGAACCGCAAACGGAAGCATCAGTTTTTCATCATTTGTTCCGGTTAATATGCTTGATGCCTGCAATGCAGAGTCCATTAAGCCCGGATGCATGACATACTCCTGTACCGTGTCCGCACTAGCCGCATCAAGTGACAGTCTGCCCAATACGAAATCATCACCTGTATAAATCGCTTTGACACCCCGGAAAGCCGGGCCGTAATCAAAACCGATTTTGCGGTACATATCGTATACTTCATCTGCAGAAAACGGTGTCTCGGCGGATTGTGATCTCAGCTTTTGGAGATCAATGACCGGAGCCTCGGCGTCAGGGCGGACTGATACTGCCCCTTGGCTGTAAACGGACGGCTGATCTGTTTCAAGGCCGCTGTAAATGTCGAATTGAACGTCATTTGCCGTTTCAGGAATGAGACGGATGTTGACATGAACCGGCTCGTCTTCAATGGTGATCGGCCGCACCCAAACCGTATTCTTAAGCTTGACGCTTCCTTGTCCGGCCGGAACTTCAGATGCCTGTTCCATTGCTGCGCGCGCCATTTCAAGATGTGCCACTCCCGGTAAAATCGGCACGCCTTTTACAACATGGTCCGCAAGGTAAAATTCTTCTCCTGTATAGATTGAGCTGAACCGCTGTTCTGCAAGGTTTGAAGTATTTCTGTGCAGAAGCGGATGAAGCGCGTCTTGTTTTCCGGCAGACACAGTGCTTGTTTTTTCGTGTTTTCCGGTGCTTTTTGCCGCCCAATAGCGGTCTTTTGCAAAAGGATACGACGGCAGGCTCATGCGTTTAGGCGGCCGGTCTCCATACAGCTTCGCCCAATCGACGTTCAGCCCTTTGACCCATAATTCAAGCAGCTTCGCGTATTTGCCGCGTGCCATCCATTTTTCAACGGCTTCTTGAATTTCTTCATCTTCCGTCAGCATTTGCAGGGTGCCTTTGTCTATTCTTCCTCTGTACAAATCCGCGTGCTTATCTCCAGTGATAAACTGTGACAGTTTTTCCTGCAGTTCTTCTGCGGATCCGGCAATAACCGCCAGGCGTTCTTCCATGGCGTCCCTTCCGATTTGGAGGGTATACGCCATAGAAACGAGGCTGCATTGATCGTACCGCTTTTCTGTAAGCGCACGTTTCAGCTGTTTTGCCTGCTCTTTCAGGCGTTTTTCATTTTTGGCGGACAGAACGAAAAGACATGGGTCGATATGAGAATCATCTGCTTCCTCTCTGTCTTCTGGGATGTATTCTTCGATGACGACGTGGGCATTTACGCCTCCGATGCCGAATGAGCTGATCCCCGCGCGGCGCGGCTGTTCGTTTCCGCGTTCGTCCGTCTGCGTCTTCCATTCCATCGTCTCCCGCACCAGATAAAACGGGCTGTTTTCAAGCTGAATGTACGGATTTACCGTCTCACAGTGGAGACTTTTTACTAATGTCCGATGCTTCATCTGCAGCAAAATTTTAATAATGCCCGCTGCTCCCGCGGCAAGGGATAAATGGCCGATATTCGTTTTGACCGAGCCTAAGCCGCAATAGCCGGCCGCTTTCTCTTTTCCGTCTGCAAACGAGCTGAACGCTTGTTTCAGGCCGTTAATTTCAACCGGATCTCCCAGTTCTGTTCCGGTGCCGTGGGCTTCGATATAAGAGACTGTTTTCGGATCAATGCCCGCTTTTTTGTATGCGGCTTTAATGACTTCCGCCTGTTGTTTCGGGTTAGGCGTTGTTAAAGATGCCGCGCGGCCGCCGTGATTCACCGCGCTTCCTTTAATGACGCCGTAAATATGGTCCCCATCCGCCTCAGCGGCTTTCAGCTTTTTGAGGAAAAAGAGCCCTGCTCCTTCACCATGGGCAAAACCGTCAGCCTGATCAGAGAACGTTTTGCATCTTCCTTCTTTACTCAGCGCGCCCGCTTTGTCAAAACTGATATACACATCCGGAAGAACAATCGTATTGATTCCTCCCGCCAAAGCCATGTCGCACGTCCCTTCTTCAATTGAAGAAACGGCATGGTGTATGGCAACGAGCGAGCTTGAGCAGGCGGTATCAATCGGCTCGCTCGGCCCGTGCAGATTGAGCGTATAGCTGACACGGTTCGGTCCGACAGACGGACTTGTATTCGCCGCGGATGACCCTTCAATCTCCGCATCGGCATTGGCTAAAAGAGAACCGTAGCCGGTATTTCCGGTCCCGATAAACACACCTGTTTTTGTGCCTGAGAGACTCTTTGACGCATATCCGGCATCTTCGATCGCTTTCCACGCGTGCGTCAGCAAGAGGCGCTGCTGAGGGTCCATTTGCTCCGCTTCCCGGGGTGAAATTCCGAAAAATAACGGATCAAATTCAGCAATTCCGTCAATAAACCCGCCTTGGTTGACGTTTGTTTTATTGGCTTCTTTTGCGGGATCCCCGTAATAGTCCCGCCAGTCCCAGCGGTCTTTCGGAATCTCGGTCATGCAGTCTTTGCCTTCTTTCAGGTTCTGCCAGAAAGATTCAATGTCTTCTGCCATCGGGAAAATCCCGCTGATGCCTACGATTGCGATCGGTTCCGGCCCTTGGTCCCGCTGCACTGTCTGCGGAAGTGTCTCAGGCAGAGTGCGGCGTCGCTTAACGGCCGGGCGCGTGATTTGAGTCTCTTTTACCGGTCTTGCCGATTGAACCGTTTTTGTATTTACCGCAAACCGTCCGGCAAATTCCTCTTCGTATTCACTGATTAAATGAACGGCAAATTCATGGATTGTCGGATGATCAAAGAAAATCGTCGGCGTTAACGTAAGCCGGTACGTTTTGTTTAACTGGTTCGTAAACTCAGTCATCGAGATAGAATCCAGCCCGTATTTTGTCATTTCTTCATGAGGATCAATTTTGTCAATGTTTACTTTTAACAGTGAGGCCGTCTGCTGTTTTAACAAATGCTTCACTTTTTCAAGCAGGCTGTCAGTATCAATGTCATGAACTACAGTGGTCTCTGCTTCCGGACGATCATTCTCTTTGCGGAACAGTTTTGCTTTCATGTGTTTCACATCTCCTTCAAGAACCGTCATCCGGGCTGTCCCGCTCATCAAGCCTTGATATAAAGCCTTGATGCCGGCATCTGTGCCGAGCGGTGCGATTCCCGCCTCCTGCATCAGCATATCTTCCGTCTGCTTTCCTGCCTGCATTCCGCCTTCTTTCCATAACGGCCAGCTGACAGAAAGCGTCTTTCCGTATCTTTGTCCTGCGGCTTGTAAAGAACGGCGGTACTCGGCATACATCTCCATAAAGACATTTGCAGACGCATAATCAGCCTGGCCGACGCTTCCAAGCACACCTGATAAGGATGAAAAGACAATAAAGACATCTAATTTCTCATGTTGTGACGCTTCATCAAGATACACAAGACCCTTCACTTTCGGAGCGAGAACGTGTTGGTATTCCTCTGCCGTCTTCTTCACCATGTAGTTGTCTTTTATAATGCCGGCACTGTGAACAATCCCGTCCAGCTTGCCGTGCCGTTTGCGTATATTGCGGATCAATCGGTATACTTCTGCTTCATCCGTGACATCGGTCTGCTCGTAGAAAACAGAAGCGCCGGCAGCACGTACTGTTTCCAGCATGTCTTTCTGCTTTTCTCTGAGAGCGGACCGGCCGGTTAGTAAGATGACGGCGTCTTTTGTACGGTTTGCGATCTCTTTTGCAAAGATCAGACCTAAACCTCCGGCACCTCCTGTAATGAGATAAACGCCTTCGTCTTTCCACGGAATGTCCGGCTCCGCTTGAGAAATATCCATCTCTTCCCAATCAGCGGCAAAGCGCTTGCCGTTTTCATATTTCACATGGACGCTTCCGGCATGCATACGGTTTTCGGACGCTTTTTCCGCTATGCCTTCAGCACTTTCTTTCTCTTCGGCTTCGATCATTTGACAGATCAGCTTGGATTGTTCAAGGCATGCGGTTTTGAAGAGGCCGGTAATGCCTGAGAACACCTGCTGTAAGCCTGCTGACCGCGTAACAGCTTGAAATAGAACGCGGCCCTTCGGCTTGCTTTTCATTATGGTTTTGATATGGTCAAACAGCTGGCCCGCATAAGAATGATACCGCTCTGCAATAGATGCGGGACGATCGTCCAAGATAATGACGCTTGCATGTTCAAGCTTTGCTTCGACAGCTTGTTTTACGGCTTCATCGTACTCACAAAGGAAAATGATATGCTCTTCATACGTTGGCTCGTGGTCCGCCGGTTCCGGCTGCTCTTTCCAGATCGGTTCAGCGAGCAATGTGTCCGTACGGCTGACGGAAACGCCGGCACCCGCGTTTTCTTCCATGATCCGCGTTGAGAAACCTCTCATCCGCACACAAAGCCCGCCGTTATTGTCATATAGATCAATATCGGCTTTTTGGATAGGATCGCCGGCTTTATTGTTCGCACTGAATGTGACGTGCACCCACATATCATCAGCGCACGGATTCAGAACGTCCAGCTCCTCTAAAGCAAACGGCAATGCGGCTTTGAATGGTTCCCCACTTTCTGCAAGCAGCGCTCTCGTCACGTTTTGCAAATATTCGGCGGCCTGAAGCGCACCGTCCATCATACTCGGATGAAGGATATAATCAGCTTTTGTATGAGAGACGGATTCAGGAAGCTTCAATTTAGCAAGCAGCCGGTCTTCGCCTTTGTATACAAGCTGCACCCCTTTGTATCCGGGCCCGTAATCAGCACCGATCATTCCTTTGTAAAACGCTTGAGATTCGATTGTTCCCTGTGTGCACCGGCGCTTCAGCTGCTCAATATCCGCCGCTTCCTCCGGTTCCTTCCGAATGATTTCAGCGATGCCCTGATTATAAAGAGGAGCTTCTTCACCGATAGAATCGTTACCCCCGTACATTCTGTATTGAATCTGTCCGTCCTCTTCTTCATAAAGTCCGATATGGACACGGACAGCCTCCTGATCGGCTATCACCGGGCGGACCCATACAATATTCTTTAAGCGCAGGCCCAGAGAATCCTCTGTTGCCCCGCCGATGCTTTTCTCCGCCGCGGCCCGTGCCATCTCAAGGGTAACGGCAGCCGGCACGATCGCCATTCCTTTAATGATATGCTCGGCAATAAAATACTCTTTTCCCGTGAATTCCGAACTGAACCGCTGCTCCTGCAAGACGGATGTATTCTGATGTACCAGCGGATGCAAAAGTTTGGTATCCGTTTGCTTCACCGTTTCTTCCGGCCAGAAGCACTCCTCTGCGAACGGGTAGGTCGGCGCACTGATTCTTTGCGGCGGGGAATCCTGATACAATAAGCCCCAATCGACACGCGCTCCTTCAACCCAGAGTGCCGCCAGTGCTTTCAGCTTTTCATCCCGTGTCTGACATGCCGCAAGCTCTTCCATCTCCTGAGCTGACACTTCTCTGCTTCTCACTTTTTCGCCCCGTAAGATGTTTTGGTCATTGCCATTGATGAAATCCTGCAGCTGACGCTTCAAATCGTGACGATCATGACTGATAAAAACGGCTCTCTCTTCCATCGCTTCACGTCCGGTCTGATACGTAAATGCCAGATCATGCAAGGAAACATCGTTTTCGGCTTCATCCAGAAAGCCGGATAAACAGGATGCATAGGCAGTAAGACGCTGCTTATTTCTCGCTGACAGCGGAACGATATAAGGCGGCTGTCCGTCCTTTGATCCGCTGATCGTTTTGTTTTCATACTGTTCAAAAATGGCGTGTGCGTTTGTTCCTCCGAGTCCGAATGAGCTTAACGCTGCGCGGTGCGGCGTCTCTCTCTCCGGAAGCGGTTTTCTCTTATCCGCCACATAAAACGGCGAACCGCTGAATTTGATATTCGGATTCGGTGACGTGTAATTAATGGTAGGCGCCAGCTCCCGATGATATAAACTCATGGCGACTTTGATGCACCCGGCCAGACCTGCTGCTGTATCCAAATGTCCGATATTCGTTTTTACGGAGCCGATCCCGCAATACTGCTCCCGGTCCGTGTAACGTTTATACACTTGCTGAAGCGCGGACATTTCAATCGGATCACCCAATGTCGTTCCAGTGCCGTGCGCTTCGATATAGGAAATCGTCTCCGGGTGAATATTCGTGCTGTCTAAAACATGCTGGATGACGTCAGTCTGACCTTTTACACTCGGTGCGTAAAAACCGACTTTATCTGCTCCATCATTGTTCAGACCGATGCCTCTGAGCATGGCGTATATGTGATCTCCGTCCTGAACGGCTTGTGACGCCTTTTTCAGCAGAATGACGGCCGCTCCTTCTCCGCCCGCCATACCGTCGGCTGAAGCGTCAAATGCCTTGACATGCCCGTCGCTTGAAAAATTCAATCCGTTTTGGTGCACATAGCCGATGCCGGTCGCTGCATGCAGAGTTGCTCCGCCGACGAGCGCGTATTCCGATTCTCCGCTCGCTATGCTTTTGTAGGCTGAATAAAGACCGACTAATGATGATGAGCAATTGGAATGAACGAAATAGCTTGGCCCTTTTAATCCGAGCTTATGGGAAACCATCGTCGGAATCGTGCCGCTCTGCGCTAACACCCATGACACATAGCCGTCGGGAGATTCATGGCCTTCTGTCGTTTTTTCCGGCAAAAGCGACCGATACGAATTATTGCTTGCCGACATATATACGCTTGTCTTCGGAATCTCTTTCGATACATATCCCGCGTCCTCGACGGCTTTCCAAGAATGAAGCAGCAGAAGCCGAAGCTGAGGATCCATAAATTCTGCGTCTTTCGGAGAAATGTGAAAGAACTCAGGGTCAAAGAGATCTTTTCCTTCTATCGTCGATAATGCCGGCACATAGTCGGGATTTTCGATCAAATCTTCAGGCACGCCGGCTTCCCGAAGTTCTTCTTCCGAGTAGAACCGGACGCTTTCCTTTCCTTCTCTTAACTGCTTCCAAAACTCATGATGATTTTTCGCGCCGGGGAACTGGCAGGAGATCCCCACTATCGCCACACTGTCATCAAAGTAAGACGGCACCCCGTTTTGCGGTGTTTGTTCTCTTTCTCTCTCATCTTGGCCGGGCGCCTCTGATTCAGCCGCCTGTTTTGTTTCAACAATAAATCGGCTGATCGCCTGAATGGTAGAGTGTTCGAATAAATCCGTGACGGTAAAATCGCATTCCAGCTCCTGTTTAATGCGTTCTGCTGCCGCAACAGCCAGAAGCGAGTCGCCTCCCACATCGAAAAAGCCGTCTTCGATTTTGATGCCCGCCGTATTCAGCAGGTCTTCCCATATTGCGGTCACTTTCGCTTCCGCTTCTGATAACGGCAGTCTGCCCGTCTTTTCAGACCGGTGAACGATTACCTTGCGCTGTTTTAGGTCTTTGCGGTTCACTTTTCCGCTCGGTGTTAACGGCAGCGCATCCAGACGGATAAAATGGGCAGGCGCCATATAATCCGGCAGGCCTGATAAAAGATGGTTGCGGAGCGCTTTTTCATCTGCCGTATGACCGGCGCGGGCCGTATAATAAGCAATCAGCTTTTTATGTCCGTTCTTTTCCTGAACCACAACCGCCTGGTCAAGGATATCCGGATGTTCGCTCAATTTCGTTTCAATTGCTCCCAATTCGATGCGGAAGCCGCGAATTTTCACCTGACTGTCAATCCGGCCGGCATATTCTATATTTCCGTCAGGCAGCCATCTGGCCAAATCACCTGTCTTATAAAGTTTTTCTCCTTCACTAAACGGATTATCAATAAATGATGCCGCCGTCAGCTCAGGCTGATTGTAATAGCCTCTGGCCAGACCGGCGCCGGCCACGCAAAGCTCCCCGGCCACACCGTCAGGGACGGGGCTGAGCTTTTCATCGACGATATAAAGCCGCGTATTGTGAATCGGTTTCCCGATCGGCGTATTCCTGCTTGTGATTTCCTTTTGGCCGCAGCTGTAGTAAGCGGCATAAATGGATGTTTCCGTCGGGCCGTATATGTTTTCAATTCTGGCATGTTTGAAGATGGAAACTGACTTTTTGACTAAATCTTTCGGAAACGCCTCACCGGCCACCATCACATACTTCACAGGGCCGTCTTCTGTAAATGCCGTATGCCGCTTTACCGTTTCCAGAAATACATTAAACACGGCGGGCGCAAAATTCAGATGCGTGACCTGGTGGGTTTGAATATATTCCATGCAAAGCTGCGGATTTTTTTCTGCGCCAGGCGGCAAAATGACTAGCCGTCCGTTTCCGATAAACCAGCCGAATAATTCAGAAATCGAAACGTCAAATACGTAATTCGTTTTTAACAGATAGGCATCCTCTTGAGCGACCGGATACTCAGCTTCCAAAAACTGCAGCGTATTCATGATGGCCCTGTGCTCAACCATGACGCCTTTCGGTTTTCCCGTGCTTCCGGACGTATATAGAATATAAGCGAGATGATGCGGTTTTGAACGCGGCGTCAGTTTTGCCCCGCTGACAGAACGTCCGCTGTTTTCAATTTCCACCGTGCTCACACCGCCGATGGCCAACTGTTCAATCATGCCGCGCGTCTTTTCCTGCGTTAATACGATTGACACGCCGCTGTCAGTCAACACGTGGGCCATCCGTTCATTTGGAAAAGCCGGGTCCAGCGGCACATACGCGCCTCCCGCTTTTAAAATGGCGAGGATGCCGATGACCATCTCAAAAGAACGCTCCGTACAAATGCCGACCGGGCATTCCGGTGTGACGCCCTTTTCTTGCAGGTACACAGCGAGCGCCGTGCTTCGTTCATCTAATTCGCGATATGTAAGGCTGTTTTCACCGAATGTGACGGCTTCTCTGTCAGGGTGGCGTCCGGCTTTTTCCGCAAACACTTCATGAATGCAGCGCTCATTCGGCTGATGGGATGAACGGCTTTCATCCCGTTTTTGATTGAGCAGGCCGGAACAGGCTTCAAAAGCGATCTCCGGATCAGAAAGCACCTTTTCCGCCAGTTTCATATAATGCTCCGCCAGCCGTTCGATGAAAGAAGGACTGTAGACATCCGGGTTGTACAGAAATTGCAGGACGGTTCCCGTTTCTTTTTTATAGACTTCAAGCGCAAGCTCAAATTCGCCTTCCTGATGAATGTCTTCTATCATTTCAATGCCGAGTGATTGATATAGTTCCGCCAGCTTTTCCGCTCCTTCCGTCCGGAAGAAGTTTTGATAGAAAAACGCGGTTTGAAAAACAGGCGACACCGCAGGCGAGCGTTCCGTCTTCAATTCTTTTACAAGCGCGGGAAACGGATATGCGGCATGGTCCAGCCCTTCTGCCAGTGTCAGCTGCAGCTCCTTCAAAAACGACGTAAAAGATTTGGCGCCCGTCTCCCTGCTTCTGACCGCGATCATATTAATAAAGTAGCCGATGACAGACTCAAATTGAGCCTCAGAACGCCCCATCGTCGGCATGCCGACGATGACATCTTCCTGATTCGTATATTGATAGAGCAGTCCTTTGAAAATAGCGAGATACACAACGGATTCATTGACGTTATTTTTTTGGGCGCACACTTTAATCTGCCGGTTCAGTTCATCAGGAAGCAAGCGTTGATACGCCTGCCCCCTGCACGTTTGAACCGATGATCTCGGGTAATCCGACGGAAGCTCAAGCACCGGCAGCGGTCCTTCCAGCTGCTTTTTCCAATAAGAGAGATGTGTTTTTCCCGCTTCGCTTTCCAGCAGCTCTTTTTCCCATTTCACAAAGTCATGATAATCTGCGGCCTGCTGAAGCATGACAGGTTCTTTGCCTTCACTTGCTTTTACATAAGCGTCCAGCAGCGCCGACATAAACGTCATAAGAGAGACGCCGTCAAAAATGATATGGTGAATGGTGATTAACACAATCGGCTCCCGCTTCGCCCGCCGGAATACTTGAACACGCAGGAGCGGCCCGGTTTCAAGCGAGAACGGTTCTTTTGCTTTTTCTTTAATAAACGTAAGCGCATCACGCCCGCTTAATTCAGAAAGATCCATTTCTTCAATCGGAAAATGCCGATCCGTATCTTCTATCTGATACGGAAGGCCGTTTTCCTCTTTTATCACACTGGTCAAAATAGGGTGCTGGCGCTGCACGGACAAAAGAGCGTTTTTGAATGTCTCGATATCCAGCTTTTGAAAACGAAAGCATAACGGAATGTTATATGCGCTCATCTCCGGAAACATTTTCTGAAGCATCCACAAACCTTTCTGGCCTTCTGAAAGCGGACGTTTTGCAGTTGTCCGCTTAGAAGCCTGAAGTTTTTGTTCTACTTCAGCGATGGTGAGCGTTCCTGATCTGTAGGCATCGAGAAGTTCTTTATGATTCATAGGTCTTACTCCCTTCTATGATGTCTTGCACTCTTTTAAAATCTAATGTCCCCTCAGAGACCTGTTTCATCATGGCGATGATCTCCTGATCCGTATACTCCTTGCTTTCCGGAGCGGCGGCTTCTGTTTCGGTTTCTTCCGTTCGGTAAAACGTTTCGATCGTTTCTTTATGTTCTGTCAGGTAATAGCTCATGACGTCTCCGAGCGTGGCATAGCTGTAAAATAGTGCCGGAGTGACTTCAATGCCGTAATGACTCGTCAAAAGAGCGGCAAATTTGGCTAAATAGATGGAATCAAATCCGAATTCCGCCCAGTTTTTATGCAGGACGAGTTTATCTTTGGATATTTTCAGCAGACTGTGTATCTGCTCTTTCAAATCCGCTTCGAGCCGTTTTTCCGTGCTTTCTTCCGGGATGCGGCGGCTCACGGTTTCCAAAAGCGCATCCGGTTTTGATGAATCGTCCCGCTGTATGCCTAAAAATCGTTCAGCACGGCTTCTTTCGCCGGCAATGACAAGGCACTGGGTGTTGTCTTGAGAAATGATGCGCTCAAAAAGCTCAATGCCTTCATCTGTTTCTAACAGGCGCTGGCCGCTTGATTTCAGGTACATGCCCGTCGTCTCTTCACCGCCGACGGCCATTCCGCCGTTTTTCCAGACCGGCCAGTTTATGACAAAAGCGTTTCCGCTTTCTGATTGTTCGTTTTTATAGTGGGCATACGCCATTTGGAACCTGTTCGCGACCGCGTAATCACAGCAGCCGAAATCCCCTAAAACAGCCGATGTGGATGAAAAGTAGCAGATGAAATCCGGCGTTTCGTTTTTCAGCCACTCGTCAAGAAGCAGGCTTCCGTTTATTTTCGGTTCAAGCGTACTGCGGAAATTCCCGATTTCATTCTCAAAGACGGATGTTCTGCTTTCGATGCCCGCCGCATGAATGACGCCGTGAATGGCTCCGAATCGTTCTTTCGCGCGCTTGATGCAGTCGCCCATTCCGATCGGATCACAAACATCGGCTTCGGCGTAAAGAACACCCGCGCCGAGATTTTCCAGGTCTTTCATTTTTTCTTTCTTTTCTTCATTGATCGGCGACCGCCCCGTGAGAATGACATTTGCCTGGTAGTTCCGGGCGAGATGGCGGGCAAATAAGTAGCCGAGCCCTCCTAATCCGCCTGTAATGAGATATGTTCCGCCGGTTCTGATTCTGCTGTTTTCTTTCGTAAGTCCGGTTGGTTCGGTGTGATAGACGTATCGTTTTCCCTCTTCCAAGAAAACGGTTTGGTCTGTTTCAGCTTTCAGCTCGTCCCAAATGGTTCTCATCCAGTCCGTTATGGCCGCACCGGCTTTTCTGAAGTGGCCGGTAACACTTGTTTTCGGGAGAACAATGCCGAGCGAACGCTCAAAGCCGATCCATGATTCCAAGTAGCACCTTTCCAGACCGGATGCATATCCCCCCGCCAATAACAGCCTTTCCGGCTGCAGACCGGTCTCAGCCATTGCTTTGAGAATATGGACGATACATGAATAATCTTCGATGCAGCTTTTATCTTCAAGCGCCCATAAATACAAAATGGCAGAAGCTTCACCGTACTCTTTTTGAATATCCGCAAAAGCGTTCACATATGATTGCGGATCTTCCCGCACCACTTGGCAGCGGCCGGCGGACAGAGCCTCATATCGGTCTCCCTGAGCGATAAAAATAACGTCAATGTCATTGTCATACGATTTGATCACAGAGACGGCTTCCTGCTGCTTCTTCTGATCAGATAAGAAAGAAATCACCGTTTTGATTTTCTTTTCTCCGGCAGCCGGCAGAACCTGTTCTTTAAGAACTTCTCTAAAAGCCATTACTTCAAATTGTTCCGCCGGATCACTTTCATCAGACGGCGCGTTAACGGGCGCGGCCTTGCTTTGTACAGGCTGCTGATGCCAGAAGCGTTCTTTCGCAAACGGATAAGCAGGCAGGCTGATGCGGGCCGGAGGACGGTCTCCGTATAATTTCGCCCAATCGATGTCCAATCCTTTTACCCAAAGCTCAAGCAGCTTAGAATATTTCCGTTTGCTGATCCAAGCGTCTATGATTGTTTCCATATCATCATCCGCCGAAAATACGGCAAGCATCCGTTTGTTTTCTTCCGTGCCGTCACGGTGCAGTCCGGCGCTGTTTTGTCCGGCGATAAATCCATTCAGTTTTTCCTCAAGTTCATGAAGTGAATGGACGATAAAACCGAGACGCTCTTCCATCGGCACCCGGCCCGTCTGGAGAGTAAAGGCTATGCTCATTAGATCGCTGCCGCTGTATCTTTTTTCACGGATGGCGTCTCTGAGCTGTATTGCTTTTTCAGTGAGCCGTTCGCTGTTTTTCGCGGACAGGACGATGATGGCGGGCTGATCTGCCGGCGTCTCATCAGGCTCTTTATCTGCCGTATATTCTTCTATGACGAGGTGGGCGTTTGCTCCTCCCGCGCCGAAGCTGCTTAACCCCGCCCTTCTCGGAAGCTCTCTGCCGCCGATGACGGGACGTTTCCACTCACCGAGCTCCTGCTGAACGGCAAACGGCGTATACGCGAAATCAATATTCGGATTCAGCTGTTCCGCGTGCAGGGACGGCGCAATTTGGCGGTCTTTGAGCTGGAATAGTATTTTTGTCAGACCCGCAATGCCCGCGGCGCTTTCACAATGACCGATATTTGATTTTGCGGAGCCGATGGCGCAAAACTGTTTGTCTGTTGTATCCTCTTCAAATGCTTTCGTTAATCCGGCGATTTCAATCGGGTCTCCTAATGCGGTGCCCGTACCGTGGGCTTCAATATAACTGACGGTGCGCGCCGGGACGTTTGCCCTTTGGAAAGCTTCTTTTATTAAGGCGGCCTGCGCATTCGGATTCGGAACGGTGTATCCGTTCGTTTTGCCTCCGCTGTTAATGGTGCTTCCTTTAATTACACCGTAAATGTGATCGTTATCGGCAATCGCTCGGTCTAACGGCTTTAATACGACCGCGCCTACCCCTTCTCCGTCTACAAAACCATCCGCGCGGTCTCCGAACGATTTGCACGTGTCGCCTGCGGAAAGCATGTTCATGACTGACAGATTCATATAATGGATCGGGTCGGTCACTATGTTTACGCCACCGGCAATCGCGCATTCGCTTGAACCGCTGTATATGCTCTCAAGCGCCAGATGAATGGCCGTCAAAGAAGAGGAGCAGGCTGTATCAACAGCAATGCTCGGCCCTTGGAAATCAAAAAGGTAAGATACCCTGTTGGCAATGGACCAATAGCCGTAGCCTGTCGGGTAGTTTTTGTTCATCGCGCCGGCAAAAACACCGATTTTTCTGCTTTGGCACAGGTTGTCAGGCGTATAGCCGGCATCCTCGATACTCGCATACGCCGTTTCTAAAAATAATCGCTCCTGCGGGTCCATTCGCTCTGCTTCCAAAGGAGAAATCTGAAAGAACAGCGGATCAAACTTGTCCATATCCTCAATGAAGCCGCCCCATTTCGTATAAATAGAGCCTTCTTTACCTTTCTCTTCATCGTAGTAATCCTGCCAGTTCCAGCGTTCCCGCGGGATTTCTTCTATGCAGTTTTTTCCTTTTTTAATATTTGCCCAAAGCTCAGCCGCTGTTTTTGCCTGCGGGTAGCGTCCTGAAACACCGATGATGGCCACGTCGCGAACCGAACTTTGCCGGACGGTCTCTTTGGCTGCCCGTTTTTCCCTCCGCCGCCAGTCAGTGCGAAGCGGCTTAGCCGGCTGTACAGCCTGCGGTTCTGGTGATGCCTTCCGTTCTTCCTGAACAGGCGTTTGTCCCGTCAGTTTGATCATCGCGTCTTTTTTCGTTTTGATTAAGTGAGCGACGAGCGCCTCAATCGTCTGATATTCAAAAAATAAAGTGCTGCTGACTTGGTCCAATACATTTCGTAACGCGTTTGTCAGCTGTACGACGACGATAGAATCAATTCCGTATTTTTCAAGCGGCGCTTTCGGATCAATTTGAGCCGGCGGAATTTTTAATGTTTCTCCGATTAACGTTTTCAAGTACTCGGTGCTTTTTTCTGTTAAAGACGTGTCGCCTTTTTGCACCGTTGTTTGCGCCTGAAGTTCCGGCGCATGTACTGCTTTTGGCGGAGCGGTCCGTTTTCCGGCCTTTGCTTGAAGCGTTTTTTGGCGAACAATGCCGTTGCTTTTTGCCGCTATAATCTGATGGCTTAATTCATGTGCCGCTTCTGCCGGGAAGAAGACAGAATGCCAGCCTTCACTTTCTAACACGCGCTTCCAGCTTTCCGGATACAAGCCCGGGCACCCCGGAATACGAAGGGCGGAATCTTCATGCAGCCACCAGCCTTCAAGCAGTCCGAAAGTAATATGCGGGAACAGGCTGTTTCCCGCCATTTCATTTAAGAGCAGCAAACCGTTGTCTTTTAAAACGGCTTTTGCGTTTCTCAGCGTCTGGCGGATGTCTTTCGTCGCGTGGAGCACATTGGCCGCAACGACGATGTCGTATGCGCCCGGCTCTATGTCCTGGCCGGCAAGCGGCGCTTCTGCGTTAAAAAGCTTATACGTCAGATAAGGGTTCCGTTTGCCGTATTCCGTCTCCGCATGCACGAGAAAAGCTTTCGATACATCGGTGTAACAGTATTCTTTTATATGGTTTTGATACGGCCTGAGCTTTTCAAATATGCCTGCGCTTGTGCCGCCTGTGCCCGCCCCGATTTCCAGTATGCGGATCTCGGCTTTTGAATGTTTGCTGATGTTTTCTTTCACATATGCCGTTAATGTATCTGACAGGGCGCTGTTAAAGTAATCCGCGACTTGATTGTGCTTATAAATTCCTTCAACAAGTTCCATAGAAGAGTGCGGGAACATGATGTCTGTCGCCGGCACGTCTTCGCGCAGAATGTCCGGCAGTGCTTTAAGCATCGTCTCGGCTAAAACAGTCATCGCTTTCGTATCGGCGTTATTGAGCCATTCCGCCTTTTCCCGCTCCCATTTTTGCCATAGCGCGGCGGTTGTGTTTTCGGCGCGTGCCGACAGTGTAAATGAATCCGCATTCCCTTCCAGATAGCCATGTTCCAGAAGGAAGGCGATCGTTTGCTTGAGCCATTTTTTAAAGTATTCATGCTCGGGCTCATACACTTTTAGGCTTTGCGGCGTCAGCAAGTCCGCTTCTTTAAGCTGGGCGATCAAAAGCTGATACAGAAAATCATCGAGCTCCTGATGTTCAGCCTCTCTTACAAGACGTGCGCCGGGCGGAGCGACCTTCGGCTGTTGTGAAAAGACAATCGGCTGAGGCGGATAAACAGAAATCTTTTCTCTTTCACTCATCCCTTCGACTGCGACCGGTTTGGTCGTATGAATGAAGGCTGCTTGATTAACCGGCAGCGTCATAAGGGTTTCAAGCGCCTCCATTGCAGCGTCCGGTTCGATCAATCCCAATCCGATCTGATCCATCAGCTGAATAAAATCGCCGTCTTCAGCCGCTTCGCTGTTACCCCAATAGCCCCAATTCATCACTTTGACCGGACAATTCCATGTCTGATCAAGTTCTTTCGCAAATGCGTCACTGAAAGCGCATCCCGCGGCATAATGGCTTTGTTTCACGTTATGAATAAATGCCACAAGCGAGGAGAAGAAGAGCGCAAAGTCAAGCGGCTCCCGTCCAAATACCTCCGCCATGGACACACTTACATCGGCTTTTGCCCGCAGCACCGATTTGAACTCTTCTGTCTTCATATTATTTAAGCTTTGCTCAGACAGATCCATTGCCGAGTGGATGATTCCGTTCATTTTTGTGTGGCGCTCTTTTATGAACTGATAAGCCCGCTCTAAGGAAGACCTGTCAGCGGCATCGGCGGAAACATATTCAGGGGCCGGGCCGAATGCGCTGAGCCGGTCGAGTTTCGCTTGTATGGAATCATTCAGTGTGCTTCTTCCGATCCAAATGATGCGTGCTTTGTAGCGGCGGATCATGTATTCACTCCATGCCTCGCCAAGATATCCGGCGCCTCCGATCACGGCATAAACCCCGCCTGTTTGGTACAGCGTGCCGTTTTTCGGCATATTGTCAAGCGGTATCAGCTGCCGCTCTAACAGCTGCTGATTGCGGTACGCCCAAATTTGACCGTTTTTCCCGGCAGAAAGACTGAGCGCCTCTTCGATCGGCCAGCTGCCGTCCGTTTCTGTGTCAATCATGCGGATATGCCAATGCGGATATTCTTTCGCCATTGTTCCGGCAAGTCCGCTGACTGCGGCTTGTGACGGGTCGGCGCTGCCTTGATCCGAAAACGGCTGGGCATTTGCTGTGACGATGCACCAGTCCAAACGTTTTTCTCCGTACCCTAAGGCAAGTAATGCTTTCATCAGCTTGAACACATGAAGAACGTTCCTATCCTGTTCCTTGAGGCTGTCAGCACTCTCAGCCTGCGGAGCAAGCCAAATGATTTGCTCCAGTTCTTTTTGTCCTTCAAGCATGTGCGTAAGAGATGTGATATCATCCGTACCTCTGATCGGATAATAGGAAGCGTTCGGCAGATGTTCTTTTATGTGCGTATGTCTCGAATCCGTTCCGCCGAATACTGCCGTCTGCTTATCCACCGCTGCTTCCCCGGCTTTTTCAAGCGCAACAGGCTCCCAAGCCGGAATCAGCATCGTATGGCCGACAGGCGCCTCCGTGGTTTCTCCGCCCGCTGTTTGGCTTGTGTCAAGCGCCCGGACGGACGCGCCTTTCATCCTGACATAAACCGTACCGGCATCATCGCACATATCAATGTCAAATTTTCTTACGTTGTCATCTGCTTTGCTGCCTTCTGTGTACCGGATATATGACCAGATATGTTCAGGGCACGGGCCGAACGCTTCCACTTCCTGCATCGCAAACGGCAAAGAAAGCTCGTGGCTGTCTGCATCGTCATGTATCGAACGGACAAGCAGACCGACGGATGCGTGAAAAGCGGCGTCCATCATACTCGGGTGAAGCGTATACTGTTCTTTTTTGTCATGTACGGCTGCTGGGAGTGAAATACGGGCCAATAATCGGTCTTCTCCGAGCAGCAATTGCTGTACGCCCCTGTATGCCTCTCCGTAATCCAGACCGATCTTCTTAAAAGCACCGTAACATTCTTCCGCAGTCACGATTCCTAAATTGCAGGAAGTTTTGACAGACTCGATATCAATCTGGGCGCTTCCCGGTTCGGTAATGACCGCTTCACCCTGGCTGTGAATGACCGGATCTTCGCCGTTTTCTGCTTCACTGTATATTTCATAGGTAATCTCACCATTATCTTCCGGATAAAGGGCAATATGTATTTCCTTCGGTTTGTCTTCAATCATGACCGGCCGGACCCAAACAACCTGTCTGAGTGTGACGCTGTGGTCTTTTTCCGTCACGGCAGCGGCCTTTTTGACCGCCTCTGCGGCCATTTCCAAATAGGCGACGCCCGGCAGTATTTTTTGTCCGTTGACGACATGGTCAGATAGGAAAAATTCATCTCCCGTAAAAAGAGACGTGAAGCGCTGCTGCGAAAAATCTGACGTATTTTCTTGTAAAAGCGGGTGCAGCACTGTGCCTGAAAGGCTTTTCTCCTGTTTTTTCTGCTGCGGAATCCAATAGCGTTCTTTTGCAAATGGATAAGTCGGAACGCTTGTTTTACGCGGTTTATCCGAACCGTACAGCTTATTCCAATCTACTGTTTTCCCTTCTGCCCATAACGCCGCAAGCCGTTTCGGATCGTCCGTCTCAGGAGCGGCTTCGCTCAGTTCCGGCAGCTCAGCTTGTCCGCGCCAAAAACCGGAGATGTTTTCGTTTCCTTTTACAAAATCATTCAGCTTTTCTATCAAGTCGCGGGTGTCATTTACAAGGAAGACAGCTCTCTCCTCCATTGCTTCACGTCCTGTCTGAAGTGTATAAGCCAGTTCAGACAGCACCGTCTTTTCTGAAAGCGACCGGGCTAATTTTTCCGCATAGGCGAGAAGCCTGTCTTTATTTCTTGCTGACAGCGGGATGAGTTTTGCTGCATCGTTCTCAGGTACAGGCGCTTTTTGTTCAGGCTGAATGTATTCTTCTAAAATGATATGGGCGTTCGAACCTGATGCACCGAAGGAACTGAGTCCGGCCCGGCGCGGATAATGTGTGACTTTACCGTTTTCTTCAGCTGCCGGCTGCTTCCACGGAGCAGTCTGCTGCTGTACGTAAAAAGGAGATCCCTCAAATTTCAGGTAAGGATTTAATTCCGCAGAATGCAGTGATTTGACAAGCGTTTTGTGATGAAGCTGCAGCGCTGCTTTTGTTAACCCGCTGATCCCCGCCGCTGATTCTGCGTGGCCGATATTTGATTTGACCGAACCGATGGAACAAAATTGCTTATCCTGCGTCCCTTGGCTGAACGCTTTTGACAGACCTTCAATTTCAATCGGGTCTCCTAACGAAGTACCCGTGCCATGGGCTTCCACATAACTGACGGTCCGCGGGCTGATACCTGCTTTTTTCAGACAGGCCTTAATGACTTCTGCCTGTGCAGCAGGACTCGGGACGGTAATTCCGCTTACTTTCCCGACGTGGTTAACGGCGCTTCCTTTAATGACCGCGTAAATGCGGTCGCCGTCTTGTTCGGCTTTTTCCAGCGGCTTGAGCAAGACCGCACCGACTCCTTCTCCGGAAACGTAGCCGTCCCCGCCCTCGCCGAATGTGCGGCAGCGGCCGTCACTTGAGTGCATGCCCACGCTTCCGTAGCTGAGATATTTCGCCGGGTGCAGCGACAAGTTCACCCCTCCCGCAAGCGCGGCTTCACATTCGCCGCGGCGGATGCTTTCAATGGCCAGATGAACGGCGGTCAATGATGAGGAACAAACGGTATCCACCGCGATGCTCGGCCCGTGGAAGTCACAATAATAGGACACTCTGTTGGCGATCTGCGCATAATTCAGTGAAACCGGAAAAGGATCAGTTTCAGATAATTGTTCTGCGCCGATTAAGGAATAATCTTTATGCATCACCCCTGCAAATACGCCGATCGGATGCTGTTTCTCACCTTTATTTCCCAGCGTTTCAGGCGTATACCCCGCATCTTCAATCGTTTCCCAGCATGTTTCTAAAAACAGGCGCTCCTGCGGGTCCATCGTTTCCGCCTCACGCGGTGAGATTCTGAAAAACTGCGGATCGAAGCAGTCGGCATCGTCAATGAAACCGCCCCATTTTGATACTGTTTTTCCTGACGGGGACGTTACGTTGTGATATGTTTTCCAATCCCAGCGGGACTTCGGAACTTCAGTGATGCAATCCGCGCCTGCCTTCAGGTTATCCCAAAACTCCGCCACACTTTTCGCTTTCGGATAGCGGCCGGCCATTCCGATAATCGCGATGTCTCCGGTGTTTTTATGATATTCTGGCGCGTCCGGCGCTTCAGCTTCAGGCCGTGTCGGTTCGGCTGTACGTTCCTCACATTCAAATGAAACGGTCTTTTTCAGATAGGCTGCGAGTTCTTTTATATTTGTATATTCAAAGAGAAGAGTGGGCGCGAGGTCCGCACCCGTCTTTTTACTGATATCTTGTACAATCTCAAGCAAAGAAGATGAATCCAGCCCAAGCTCGTAGTAGCCGGCTAGAACGTCCAGCGTCTCCCAGGGCTGACCAAGCTTATCAGCCAAAAGCTTCTTTAAAAACAGAATGATGTCTTTTTCATCTGCGCTTTCCGGCTCAGCTGCAGCCTGTTGATTCTGTTCGGCTGTATTCTCGTCTTCTTCGAGCCGAACCGCTTTTCCCGTAATGTTTTTAAGCTCCGCCACCTTTTGTCCGGATCGGCTGAAGTACTCGATTGTCATCGTTGTGAGTTCTTTTTCCTGACGGACGCCGGAAGCGGCGATACGCGCCGTGCACTCTGATTGCAGCCTGTCGGCGGCCGTGAACGATTCATAATATAAAGGCAGATGAAGCCGGTTTGTATCAGAAAGCAAACCGCTCGCCCCGATTCCGCTCGCATCCAAAAGGGCCGGATGGAATAAAAAGAAATCCTTTCCTTCTTCACAAGAAAGCTCAGCCAGCATGCCGCCTTCTGTTTCGTACAATCGTCCGTTCGATTTCATCATGCCGGAATGAACCAAGTCATGATCCAGGCAGCGGTTATACATGTCATCAAGATTCAGAGATCTGACTGACTGCTTCACATCGCTGAAATCAATGGTTTCGTCAAATGTCACAGCATCTCTTTTCACCATTTCAGCCGTCGCATATTGTATATCGTCTGACAGCTCGTCACCCTGCTGTTTCTGCCCCGAAAGGGAGATGAGCCACTTTCCATCTCCGCTATCAGAACATTGAATGGTCAGAATGATTGCAGCCGTTTCACTGACGGTTAAAGGCTGATAAATCGTAACGTGCTTCAATTCGAGCTCATTGTATACATAACCGTGTTCCTGAAAAACCTGATAAATCAAATCGATATAAGCAAGACCGGGCAATACCGCTTCACCAAAGACCCTATGGCCCTTCATGATGGGATGGTCCAGTGAGATATTGATTTTTTCGGATATCATTCCTTCCCACTCCTCTCTCATTTAAATGCTTTCCAGAACATTTTTTTCGCAGGAAGCTCTTGTTTCTCCGCCGGTGCATCAGGCTCTTTTACCAGAGCCTTACGTCTTAATGACGGTACCGGCAGCGGCTTTCTTTTCATTCGGGTATCTTTTTCTTCCCAAGCTTCCAGAATGACGTGGGCGTTCGTTCCGCCGTCAGCAAAGCAGTTGATGGCTGCTGACGGGGCTGCATCCCATTCGCCGGCTGTTTTATGAAAGTGAAAATCTGTCTTTGTTATATCAAAATGCGGCATCGGTTCGTCTCCTGAGAGAAACGGAACCGTTTGTTTATGCTTCAGCATTAATACGACTTTAATGAAGCTTGCGATGCCTTCTGCGCAAAGCGGATGCCCGATGTTCGGCTTGATTGACCCGATGCCGAGCGGAACATGCTGACCTGAGCGGTATACGGATTGAATCGCCTTCAGCTCAAGCAAATCAGTCACCGCGGAACCCGATCCGTTTGCTTCGATATAAGTGATGTCTTCCGGCTTTTTGCCGCTTTTGAAAAGCGCGCTTTGCATGACGTCTTTTTGCGCCTGCATATTAGGAGCTGACGGGCCTGCCGTTCTGCCGTCATTGTTCATGGCGGCGGCCTTAATGACCGCGTGTATCGTGTCGCCGTCTTTTTGCGCCTGTCTTACTGTTTTTAACAGCACCATGCCGATGCCTTCACCGAGGACAACTCCGCCTGAACGCTTGTCAAATACGTGAAATGCCGGTTTTTCGTTTAACAGCCCGCGCTCTTGGAACATCCGGTGCGCCGCATCCGTGTTCAGCAGGCTGACGCCGCCAACTACCGCCGCTTTGATATCGCCGCTTCTCAGTGCCTGAACGGCCATGTTCATTCCTGTCAAAGCCGATGAACAAGCCGTATCAAGCACGATGCTCGGCCCGCGCAGATCAAAAAATTGCGAAACGTTTGCCGCTAAATAATTCTGCCCGCCCGCAACGATCGGGTTGCGGGTATTCGCAAGACTTTCAGGATCAGGCTGATGCTGGCTGCGGCCTCCGATATACACACCGGCTTCTATGCCCTTGATTTCTTCACGGGTATAGCCGGCATGGCACCAAAGTTTCAAGCTCTCTTCCAACACCGCCAACGCCTGAGGGTCCATCGCTTTCGCGTCGTTTTCCGGAATGAAAAAGAATTCGGAATCAAAGTGATCCATATTGTCAATCAATCCCGCAACGTATTGATTTTCATATCCGAAACGTTCCGCCGGGACGGAGCCGATTGCGGACCTGCCGCTTCTCAGCAAGTCCCAATATTGGTCTAACGATTCCGCTCCCGGAAAACGGCAGCTCATTCCGACGACAGCAATGTCTTCAGTTACGGCATCACGCTTTTGTTCAGTGTGAACCGTTTGTACGGCAGCCGGAACCAACATTTCTGTATCAGGTTCCTCCCTTTCTGTAAGCAGCGGCTGCCCATTGGATACAAGCCATTCGGCAAACGCGTCGATTGTCGGATGTTCATATAAAACAGATGGGTCTAAGTCCTCTTTGAGCGCTTGATTCATTTGCTGTAAAAGCTGCGCTAAAATGATCGAATCAACCCCGTAATCCTGAAACGGTTCGTCTGTTTCCAGTTCTTCCGGAGCGATTTTCAGCTCATCGGAAAACAGTTTCACAAGCCACGCCTTCGTATCAAGAAGCAGGTCTCTGTCTGAATGTTTTTCCGCGGCTTTGCCGTTTATTACGGCTTCAGTCTCTTTTTGTGTTTTCTCTTGACAGAGCAGCCTGTCAGGATGCCATTCGCTCCGATCAACGATAGCCGGCAGAACGGACGGGCGGATGTTTTCAGATAAAATGCGGTCCAGCAAGTCAAGTCCTTCCGCGTTGGACAGTCCCAGCAGCCCGGTCTGCTTCAGGCTTTCTGTGCGGACTTCACCTAATCCGGTTTCCTTCCAGTTCGGCCATTGAATGCTGACCAGCGGATATTGATGCTGATGAGCCGCCGCGAAATAATCCATGTACGCATTTGCCATCGCATAATCCGATTGTCCCGCTGCGAGCGCCGGAACGACTGCAGATACTGAAGAAAATAAGACAAAAAATTGCAAAGGATCATTTGTGAAAAGGCTGCTTAATGTTTGAAGCCCGGCGACTTTCGGTTCAAGCACTTCTTGTATGTCGTCGGCAGTCTTTCTGATAAACGCCGGATTTACTGAATTAACCGATCCCGCACAGTGAATGACACCGCCGATCGGTCCCATCGTGCGCCGGATTGTTTCAATTTCC
The DNA here is from genome assembly GCF_053613335.1 of Bacillus sp. LR--39. Lineage (NCBI taxonomy): Bacteria > Bacillati > Bacillota > Bacilli > Caryophanales > Bacillaceae > Bacillus > Bacillus sp. LR--39. The sequence continues at coordinate 1,178,146 of NZ_JBSIOT010000001.1, forward strand.
GCTGCCGCCGCATCATGATCAGACAATTTCAGACTGATCACCGCCACTTGCACTCCTTTTGCTTCGAGCTCTTCAATCGCCCGGATCTTCTCTTTCAGCCTCGTATTAACGGCTGACCGTTCATGACGGGGAGGAATCGGCTCCCTGCCTGTCAGCACTACTTTTTTCACCCCGTGTTTTTCTGTGAAATGGCGGGCGCATAAGAGACCCAGTCCCCTTGTGCCTCCGGTAATGAAAAGCACATGGTCTTCAGGAAACGGTGCGGGCTTATGTTCTGCTCGCTTCCTGCTTGGAATCTCCGTGAATAAAGCGCGGTATCTCTGTCCGTTTCGGCGGCAGATTTCCGGTTCTGTGCTGTCCGCCGAAAATTCATCTGCAATCTGTTTGGCAAGCGTCTGCTGATCCGTATCTGTATCGGCATCCATGTGTCTGGACGTCACGTTTTGATACTCATTTTGAAGCATTCTGTACAGGCCGCTTTTTGCCGCTCCTGCAAGATGAATCGTTTTCTGCTGAAATGGCTCCAAGCCTTTTGTTACATATAGCAGCGTCAGCGGCCGCGCTTGCCGGCGGCTTGTATCAATCAGAGTCTGGAGCCGGCTGAGCTCTTCCAGTGAAGGGTCTTCGTCTCCGCATCCCGTCAGATCGATTGCGCCATCTATGTGATTCCAATTGCTAGCTGCAGTGTCAGCGGAATCGACCGGGAGAATGAATGAGTCAGCGAAATGCTTCGCAGTCTCTTCGGCTAGCTCAGCTGTCCTTGCATCAGCCAGAATCATGACCGTCCTGCCGCTTTTCTCACCGGCCGAATCGATCTCACACTGAACCCATTGCTTTTCTAGAAACACAGCCTCGCGCCGGTCTTCTGTTTCCTGCGGTACGGCTTTCGGCTCAGGCAGCCAGTACGGCTCCTTCGCAAATGGGTAAGCCGGGAGACTGATTCTGCGGGGTTTTTCGCCTTGATAGAGTCTGTCCCAGTCCATCTGAAGCCCTTTGGCCCACAATTCCGCTATTTTGGCGTATTTTTTCTTATCGAACCATGACCTTACGAGCTGCTTCAGGTCATCGTCCGTTTCAAATGCTTTGATTTCTTTTTTAGCCGTTTTGATATGGGCTTCATATATCCCTTCACCCGTATTTCCGTTTACAAAATCGGTTAAACGGCTGATCAGTTCTTCTCTCGAACCGGCTGTAACCGCAAGACGGTAATCCATCGCATCACGCCCGGTTTGAAGCGTGTACGCCATATCTGAAAGATTGATATTCTGATTGGCTTTTGCAAATTCGATCACAGACTCGGCATAGGTTTTTACCTGAGGCGTTTTTTTCGCCGACAGCACAAAAATGTTTGTCTCATCAGGCTTACGGCTTCCCCGGTCTTTCGGCTGATACTCTTCGATAACGAGATGAGCGTTTGTGCCGCTGTAGCCGAATGAGCTGACACAGGCCCGCCGCGGTGCTCCGCCTGTTTCCCAAGGTTTGAGTTCGGTATTGACAAATAAAGGCGAGTCATCGAAATCAAAATGTTCATTCGGCGTGCTGAAATGAAGGGTCGGCACAAGCTGCTGATGCTTCATCGACAGCAGAACCTTCTGGACGCTTGCTACACCTGCCGCTGCCGACGTATGCCCAATATTCGATTTAACCGAACCGATGGCGCAAAATTGTTTGCGGTCCGTTTTTTCCTTAAATACAGAAGACAGGGCTTCTAATTCAATCGGATCCCCCTGTTTTGTGCCGGTGCCGTGCATTTCCGCATAGGTGATGCTCTCAGGGTGGATGTTGTGCGCTTCATACACTTGGCGCTCTAAATCCATTTGGCTTTTCGCGCTTGGTGCGGTAATGCCGTTGGTTTTTCCGTCCTGGTTAATTCCAGATCCGATAATGACTCCGTAAATATGGTCTTGATCGGCTTCCGCATCTTTCAGCCTCTTCAAAACGAGCGCCCCCGCGCCTTCGCCAGGCACAAATCCGTTCGCACTGTTATCAAATGCTTTACATTGGCCGTCAGGAGACAGCATTCCGGCTTCACACATGCTGATGTATGATTCAGGCGTTAAATACAAGGTGACACCGCCGACAAGCGCCATGTCAATTTCATGATTCAACAGCGCCTGACGCGCCAAATGAGTCCCGACGAGAGATGAAGAACATGCCGTATCAATCGGAATGGCCGGCCCTTTCAAATTGAGATAATAAGGCAGGCGGGCCGCCGCGATGCTGAAACTGTTGCCCGTCGCGCTTCCTCCTGTCTGATGTTTGTTTAACATCATGCCGTATTCATTGTTCATAATCCCCAAATAAACGCCGCAATTTTTCCCGTTCAATTCTTTTGAGCTGTAACCCGCATCTTCAAAGGCTTTAAAACCTTCCTGTAAAAATATCCGGTGCTGCGGGTCCATAAGTTCCGCTTCAGACGGAGATATATTAAAGAACAGCGGATCAAACTCTTCAATGCCGTCAAGCATACCGATTGATCTGCAGTATACTTTGCCCTTCTTGTTTAAGGCCGGATCATAGTATTTGTTTACATCCCAGCGGGAAAGCGGGATGTCGCGAATGGCGTTTTTCGCACGGGCTAAGTTGTCCCAATACGTCTTTAGGTCCGGCGCATCCGGGTACTTGCCCGACATGCCGACGATGGCTATCGCGTCCGCTATCTCATCTTTAGGCTCCCGTTTGGCCTGCACCGGTTCAGGTTCCTTTTGAACCGTTAATCTCTCAGGCTCGGCAGGTGTTTTCTCCTGCAGGGCATGTTGCTGCGTAAGCGGCTTTGGACGTACGGGAACCGCCTGTTTTTTTCTGCCGCGGACGGACGGCTGCGTACGCAGAAAATCGGCAAATTGGCGGATTGTCGGATAATCATACACTTTCGTTACGTTACAGTCCGTGCCGTACCGTTTATTGACGGCCTTTATCCATTCAAGACCGGTAATCGAATCCATACCCAAGTCAATAAAGGCCTCATCAATATCTACTTCATGCCGCTCCATGTACAATACATCAGCCAGTGCTTTTGATAACTCGTCATGCACCGCTTCAATCGGTTCTTCCGGTTCGGCGGAAGCTGCCGTTTCAGACATCGCCTCCAGAATATCCGCTTCTGCTTGGATTACCTGCTGTTTATAAGTGTTTAAAGGCTGCAGCATGATGTTTGACGGTTTTTTCACGGCCTCTGTTTTCTGCGGTTCGGTTGCTTCCTCAAGGATCGGTTCTGTTCCGAGCTCTTTTTGCAAGAAGGCCGCAAACTGGCGGATTGTCGGATAATCATATACTTTCGTCACCGTAAGAGACGTGCCGTACGTTTTATTAACGGCCTTTATCCATTCAAGACCGGTAATTGAATCCATGCCGATATCAATAAATGTGTCGTCTGCGTCGATATCGTTGGCATCCATATATAAAACGTCTGCCAAACTTTCGGTCAATACGGCACTTACTTTTTCAGCGGAAACCGCCGGACGGGAAACAGACTGTACGGTTCTTTTCGGTTTCGCGCCGCTCAAAGGCTGCAATGAAATGTTTGACGGTTTTTCTTTGGCAGTCTCCTCGTGAAGAGTTGTTACTTCAATGACCGGTTCCGGGACGGCCGCCGGTGCGATCGGCGCAGACTGTGTGTCGGCCGGTTTTTTGACAGCTGCATCTGCTGATATGTCGATCCAATAACGGTCTTTTGCAAACGGGTAGGCCGGGAGACTGATTTTTTGCGGTCTGCCCATTTGATACAGCTTATCCCAATTCAGCGGAAGACCCTTCACCCAAAGCTCTAATACCTTTGCGGCTTTGCCTTTTTCAAGCCATGCCTCAATGGTTTTTTCCATGTCCTCATCAGCCGCAAACAGCGCCATCGTGTCTTTATTCTGTTTGACTTGTCCGCGGTAGAGCTGGTCAATTGACTCCTTGCCGCCCGTAAATTCGTCAAGCTTCTCTTCAAGCTCGCGCAAATTGCTGACAATCATTCCGAGACGCTCTTCCATCGGTTCACGGCCGATTTGAAGCGTATATGCGATCCGGCTCAGATCCACTTCCCGGTAACGCCCGCTCCGCAGCGCATCAAGAAGACGTTCCGCCCGTTTTTGAAGCCGTTGCTCATTTTTCGCGGAAAGGACGATCATCGACGGATGAGGCGCGGCAAAAGCCGTCTCCTTATCCTCATCAGCGGAATATTCTTCGATGACGATATGAGCGTTGACGCCGCCGGCTCCGAATGAGGAAAGTCCCGCGGTTCTCGGCAATTCCTTATCATTTATGACCGGTCTTTTCCACTCTTCAAGCGTCTGCTGCACTTTAAACGGCGTACTCGGAAAATCAATATTCGGGTTAAGCGTCCGGGAATGCAGTGACGGCGCAAGCTTCTTGTTTTTCATTTGCAGCAGCACCTTCGTCAGCCCCGCGATGCCCGCCGCGCTTTCACAGTGCCCGATATTGGATTTCGCTGAGCCGATAGAGCAAAACTGTTTATCTTGTGTTTGTTCTGAGAAGACTTTTGTCAGACCCGTGATTTCAATCGGATCGCCGAGTGAAGTCCCGGTGCCGTGGGCTTCGATGTAGCTGACCGCCCTCGGATCGGTTCCCGCGTCTTTTAACGCCTGTTTGATCACCGCGGCTTGGGCGTTCGGATTCGGTACGGAATACCCGTTTGTTTTTCCATCATGGTTCACGGCCGTTCCTTTGATCAGGCCGTAAATATGATCACCGTCCGCTTTTGCTTTAGAAAGCGGCTTAAGGAGTACGGCGCCCACTCCTTCACCGGGCACATAACCGTCTCCGCCTTCTCCGAAACTTTCACATCTGCCTTTGCTTGATAAAAATCTGTTCTGGCCGAGCATCAAATATTTATTCGGATGAACGGATACATTGACGCCCCCGGCAAATGCTGCTTCGCATTCCCCGTTCCGCAAGCTTTGGCATGCCAGATGAATGGCTGTTAAAGAAGAAGAGCACATCGTATCCAGAGCCATGCTCGGGCCGTTAAAACCGAATACATAGGAAGCCCTGTTCGCAATTGATGACGGATTTCCGGTCAGCGCAAGCGATTTTCCGCGCGCCTGTTCTTCTGCTCCGTAAAGCTGATATTCCTCATACATGACGCCGACGTAAACACCGACATTGGCGCCAAGCAAATCACCCGATTTTCCCGTGAGCTTTTTGCGCGTGTAACCGGCATCTTCCATCGTTTCGTAGACACATTGCAGGAATAACCGCTCCTGCGGGTCCATCAATTTTGCATCCCGGGGCGAAATAGAGAAGAATTGCGGATCAAATTTGTCCACGTCTTTCAAAAATCCTCCCCATTTTCCGTACGTCTTGCCTTCTTTATCTTTATCAGCGTCGTAATAAAGACTGTGATCCCAGCGATCGTTTGGAATTTCGGTTATGCAGTCAGTGCCTTCACTCAAATTCTTCCAAAATTCCTGAAGATTTTCGGCCTGCGGATATCGTCCTGATATACCGATAATCGCGATATCTTCACGCTCCGTCAGCTGCTGATTTTCCCGCGTGTCTGGACGGACTTGCGCAAAGCCTTTTTTGCCTTCATTCCGTTTGGAAACAGGCTTTATTTCGGCTTTCTCAGACAGCACCGGTTTGGCTGCAGGGGTTTCTTCTGTTTTCATCCCGGTCACTTCCAGCAGCGTGTCCCGGTGTGCTTTCATAAAATACTGCGCCAGCGATTCGATATTCTGATATTCGAAAAACAAAGTTTTTGATAATGAACCGAAGCTCTTTTCCAGCCGGCCCGTCAAATGCATAATCATAATCGAATCAATACCGTAATCTTCCATAGGCGCCTTGGCGTCAATTTTGCCGACAGGAAGTTTGGTCACTTCCGAAAGCACTTGTTTCAAGAAATGCTCCGTTTTTTCTGCAAGCATGTTCTCTCCACCAGCTGTAAGACCTGCCGTTTCTTCCGTTTCGCTGCCCTTATCCGGCTGATCATCCGCTGATTTTTTCAGAAACGCCCGGATTTTTGCGGCGTAGCCTTCCGTCACCATGACTTGGGATGTGTTTGCCGCCCACCCGCGGTACAAAGCCTGAATGCCGTTTTCTGTTTGCATAGGGACCATGCCGCTTTCTTTTGTCAGCATGGCTTCCGTTTCAGCATCAACCGTCATGCCGCCGTCTTTCCAAAGCGGCCAGCAGATTGAAAGGGTGTGTCCATAGCGTTCATTTCGGGCTTTTTTACGGTTTCTTTTTTCACTGAAGGCGTTCATAAACGCATTGGCCATCGCATAATCAGCCTGACCCGCGCTTCCGGCGCTTCCGGCTCCGGAAGAGAAAAGAATCAGAAAATCCAGCTCAATGTCCTTTGCCGCTTCATCCAGATGAACCAGTCCGGAGACTTTCGGCGCCAGTACATCACGGATTTCATCTTTGTGCTTTTTCAGAATATAGTTGTCTTTTATCATTCCGGCGCTGTGTATGATACCGTTTAATCCGCCGTACTGCCGGCAGATGTCGGCTGTGAGCGATTGAACTTCTTGTTTTTCCGTCATGTCCGTTTGTTTGTACACGGCTTGCGCGCCGAGATCGGACAGTTCTTGAAGCTGGGCTTTTTTACGGTTATCCAACAGAGAACGCCCCGTTAAAATAAGAACGGCGTCTTTTGCATGCCGGGCGATTTCTTTGGCGAACAAAAATCCGAGACCGCCTGCACCGCCTGTGATCAGATAAACACCTTTATCCTTCCACGGCTTTTCGGCGCCGAACTGTTCAAGCCCTGTTTCCTGCCATTGCGCCGTATAGCGCCTGCCATTTTCATAGCGAATATGCTTGTCATCAGGATGAGCGCTGCATTCTTTTACATATCGTGACAGCGTGTCTGCCTTGACGTCCGGCTCCAATTCAATCAGCTGGCCGGTCAGGTTCGGGTTTTCAAGCGCCGCTGTTTTCAAAAGCCCCGTTAAGCCGCAAAGGAGCTGCGTATCCGCTTCTTGAGGCACGACAATCTGAATGAGCTCGCGCCCGCCGGAATTTGAAGCGAGGATTTTCTTCACTTCTTCGAACGCCTGAAGCGCACAAGCTTCAAACCGTTCGTCTTCACTCTTTTGCTGATCACGGAGCATATGACAGCTGAAGTCTGTCTGTATGCTGTTCATTTGATCCGTAAACCGGTCAGATATCATCACGTGACGGGCTTTGAAATGGATCGGCGCTTTTTCATGTACAGCGGCCTTCTCTTCCCATACGTGTTCAAAATATAGTGTATCTGTTTTATCCGTTTCAATTTCCCGTGCGGAATAACCAGTTATTTTCACACATACATTGCCTTGTTCGTCACATACATCAATATCCAGCTTCTGCACGGCATCTTCAGGCTTGCTTTCGCCGCTGTACGCAATGGATACCCACATATCGCTTTTACAGCTTTTCAACACATCAATCTGTTCGAGAGCAAACGGCAGCATCGGGCGTATGTCAGTCCCGTCTCTGTCAAGCATTAACCCGATTGTCGCGTGGAAGGCCGCATCCAAAAGGCTCGGATGGAGGACAAACTGATCTTTTGTATGAGAAATAGATGACGGAAGTGAGAGCTTCGCGAGCACTTTGCTGTCTTTTGCATAGATTTCCGTGACCGCTTTGTGAGCATCCCCGTATTCAATCCCCATCTGTTTGTATGCCTGATAGCAAGCGTCAGGTGTGATCAGACGGCGTGACTCTCTTAATTTGTCAATCTCGATTTTGGCCGGTTCGCCCGCTCGCACAAACGCCGCGCTTCCTTGCGCATAGAGAACGGACTCTTGTTCCGAGGAAGCCGATTCACTGTAAACCGTAAATCCCATGTCCCCATTTTCTTCGTCATAAAGACGGAGATACAGTTCTGCGGACTCATCCGCCGCTGTAAACGGACGTATCCATACGACATGTTTCAGACGGACTGTTCCTTCTTCCTTCGTTTCTGCAACGTGTTCAACGGCCGCCCGAACCATTTCCAGATAAGCCGCGCCCGGTAACGTCCGCTCGTTTTTGACGACGTGATCTTTCAGGAAAAATTCTCCGCCGCTAAACGCAGAGCGGAAACGGACGCCTGACATGTTTGATACATTTTCATGCAGGAGCGGGTGCAGCATGCCTGCATTTTTTTGCGGGAACGAATCTTTTTTCTCCGCCTTCGGCACCCAATACCGTGTTTTTTCAAACGGATATGTCGGCAGGCTGACCCGATTCGGTTTGTTTTCACCGTATAAGAGATTCCAATCCATTGTTCCTCCGCCGGCCCACTTCTCAGCAATCATCTCCAGACTTCCGGAAGAAAGCCATTTATGTATCAAGTCCGGAGCAAGCTCTGCCTGTTTGCTTTTATCAGCTCGGTTCCGCCAGCACCCGCTGACCGTTTTACCTGCCAGAAAGCCTTCCAGCCGCTCTTTGAGCTGTGTCATATTCTGAGCGGTGAACGCAACCCGCTCCTCCATCTGTTCACGGCCGATCTGAAGTGTATACGCCGCATCCTCAAGCGGCAGGCCGGGATGAATAAATGCAGACAGCTTCGCAACGTACTCTTTTAGCCGTTCTTCATTCCGGGCTGAAACCGGAAAAATGAATGTCTGTTCTCCTGCCGGTTCATACGCTGTTCCGTGTGATTCTTCAGGGATAAATTCCTCCAGAATGAGATGCACATTTGAACCTGTCGCCCCGAAAGAACTGATCCCTGCACGCCGGGGATATACGGTCTCATTTCCGTTTTCCGTCACTGAGGGCTGCTGCCACTCTTCGGTAAGATGCTGGACGTAAAACGGTGATTGTTCAAAATCTAAATACGGATTCAGCTCCTCGGAATGAAGAGACGGCACCAAAGTTTTATGGTGAAGCTGCAGGGCAACTTTGCTTAAGCCGCTGATGCCCGCCGCCGATTCCGCATGGCCGATATTGGACTTCACTGATCCGATCGAACAGAACTGTTTGTCCTGTGTGTACTGGCGGAACGCCTTGACAAGGCCTTGAACCTCAATCGGATCGCCGAGAGAAGTTCCCGTCCCGTGCGCCTCAATATAACTGACCGTGCGCGGATCGATGCCCGCTTTGTCCAGGCATTCTTCAATCAAATCGGCCTGCGCGACAGGGCTCGGCACGGAAATTCCGCTCACTGTCCCCACATGGTTGACGGCACTGCCCTTTATCACCGCATAAATCCGGTCTCCGTCTTTTACCGCCTCCCGCAGCGGTTTTAATAAAACGGCACCGATTCCTTCAGCCGGTACATAGCCGTCTCCGTCTTTCCCGAATGTATGACAAACCCCGTCTGTTGAAAACATGTCCCATAAACCGTATGTCAGATATTTATTCGGATGCAGCGACAAGTTGACGCCTCCGGCAACCGCCGATTCACATTCCCCGCGCCGAATGCTTTCCGCAGCAAGATGAACCGCAGTCAGCGAAGATGAACAGACCGTATCGACCGCCATGCTCGGCCCGTGAAAATTGCAAAAATATGAAACTCTGTTTGCGATTTGCGCATAATTAAGAGAAAGCGGGAATACATGATCTTCAGAAGAAGCTTCAGCCCCGACCAACGTATAATCCTTATGCATCACCCCTGCGAAGACGCCGACGCGCTGTCTCTTATTCCGTCCGCGCGCCTCTGCGAGCGACTTCGGCGTATATCCGGCATCCTCAATCGTTTCCCAGCATGTTTGTAAAAACAGCCGTTCCTGAGGGTCCATTGTTTCAGCTTCCCGCGGCGTAATCCGGAAAAATTGGGGATCAAAGCAATCCGGATCATCGATAAATCCGCCCCATTTTGAAATGCTCTTTCCGGAAGGCGACTTTACATTTTCAAACCGGCGCCAGTCCCAGCGAGACTCCGGAATTTCGGTGACACAGTTTTTTCCTTCTTTCAGGTTTTCCCAGAATTCATGAATATTTTCGGCCTGCGGATAGCGGCCGGCCATGCCGATAATGGCGATATCTTCATCTTGCGGCACACTGCTTTTCCGCCTTTTTTCTGTTTGCGTCTCAACCGGCTTCTCCATTTTTGCCGGAGACGCGCTGAAATGGCTCCCGTACTGCTCAGTCAGGAAAGCCGCCAGCTCTGCTGCCGTCGTATATTCAAACAGCAAAGTCGGAGAAAGGGTTTCTCCGATTTTTTCGCTGATCGTTTCGACGACGTCAAGCAGTCCGGACGATGTCAGGCCCATTTCATAGTAGCCGACTTGAGAATCAATCTGTTCAAGCGGCTTGCCGATTTTTTCCGCCATCAGATTCATGACATACCGCTCTGCTTCCTCATGCGGGTGTCCGCCTTCAAGCGATGCCGCAACTTCCGGTAAACCGGCTTTTTCAGGAGACTTCTCAGCAGGCTTACAGTCTGTATTGATCAGCTCGGCATCCCGCACGAGCTTGCTTGTGAAATCTTTCAGCTCGGCTACTTTCCGGCCGGATGCGTTAAAAAACTCCAGTGTAATGTAAATAAGCTCCTTTTCCTGCCGAAGCGACGAACGTTTGATTCTCGTGATGCAGCCGGCCTGCAAAGGTTCAGAAGCTGTAAAAGATTCGTAGAAAAGAGGCAGAAACAGCCTCTTTTCCCCATTTAACAACGATGAGATCAATAGGTTTGCGCCGACGCCGCTTCCGTCAAGAAGAGTCGGATGGAACAAAAACCCTCCGGCCTGTCCCATCGCGTCTTTTCCGAGCGATACATCAAAGGTGACGCCGTCCCACTCCTCAAAAACTTCTCCTTCTGCTTTCATATATCCGCTGTGAACCAATTCCTGGCTTCTGCATTGTGCATACAGCTCATTTAAATTGATGGTGCGTTCCGCCTCGCGTTTGACAGAGTCAAGATCAAGCGTGTCACTGAAAACTGCGGGTGCCGTCTCGTGCATTTCCGCTTTGACGTAAATGCGTTCTTTCGGCTGGACTCGTCCGCCGCTGACCTCAGCCCCTTTTGCGGTAAGTTTCCAGCGCCCTTCTTTTACCTTTGTACATTCAACCGTAAGCTTGACGGCGCTGTCTTCTTTCGCAATAAGCGGCTGATATATGGATAAATGGCGCAGCTGAAGCCCGTCGTATGAATAGCCGCGCTCTTTGAAAATCTGATAAAACATATCAATATAAGCCAATCCCGGAAGGACTTTTTGTCCGTAAACGTCATGATGTAAAATAAACGGATTTTTCAGCGATAAAGTGATTTGCTTATTGAAGTTCTTCACGTTAAACCTCCACTTCATAGGTATCCCAGATGTTTGCCGCAGCTTTTTCGTTCGTTTCTTCTTTGCTGTCCGGCGAAATCAGCCGCTTATTTAATGCAGGCGGTGTTAAAGGATGGCGCTTGATTCGGCGCCCTTCGTCTTCCTGCCACGCTTCCACAATGACGTGGGCGTTTGTTCCGCCGTCGGCAAAGCAGTTAATTCCTGCCGCCGGCATTGGTGACGGCCAGTCTGCCAGAGTGCGGCTGAACTGAATATTGGCCTTTTCTCTATCAAAATGTGTGTTTTCATGCTCGCCTGATAAAAACGGGATAAAGCTCTTTTCTTTCAGCATGAGAACAACTTTTATGAAACTTGCAATTCCTTCCGCGCAAAGCGGGTGCCCGATGTTCGGTTTCACAGATCCGATTCCGAGCGGGCCGGCGTCTTTTGAACGGTAGACGGATTGAATGGCCTTCAGTTCTAACAGATCTGTCACGACCGTGCCTGAACCGTTCGCTTCAATATGAGTGATGTCTTCCGGCTGTTTTCCGCTTTTTTCAAGAGCCGTCTTCATGACGGATTTTTGCGCTTCCAGACTCGGCGTAGCCGGGCCTGCCGTTCTTCCGTCATTATTGACGGATGCCGCCTTCACTACGGCATAAATAGAATCTCCGTCTTCAATCGCCTGCGACACGGTTTTTAAAAGAACCATTCCGACACCCTCGCCCAGCACGACTCCATCGGCGCGTTCGTCAAATACATGGAACGACTGCGCTTTACTTAATATGCCGCGCTGTTCAAATAATTTATGGGTTTCTTCTGATTCAAACAGGCTCACCCCGCCGACGACGGCCGCTTTTATTTCTCCTGTTACAAGAGCCTGCACGGCCATATTCATTCCGACTAAAGCAGAAGAACAAGCCGTATCGAGGACAACGCTCGGGCCGCGCATATCAAAATATTGAGAGAGATTTGCGGCCAAATAATTCTGACCCAGCGCGACGATCGGGTTTTTCGCATCCAGCAGTTTCTCTTCACCCGGTCTGTGACGGCTGCGTCCGCCGAGATACACACCTATTGCTTCTCCCTTTATCTCATCCGGCGTATAGCCAGCGTGATACCACAGGTTAAGGCATTCTTCCAGAGCGGCCAAAGCTTGAGGGTCCATTGCCTTTACATCTTCTTCTGCCAGTAAAAAGAAGTCCGGATCAAATTGATGAATTCCATCAAGCATTCCCGCGTAATAAGGCGTCTTCAACCCCCATCGCTCAGCCGGAACAGGACCGATAGCCGAACGGCCTTCAGCCAAAAGCGACCAGTACGCCTCTAAGGAAGCCGCTCCCGGAAACCGGCAGGACATGCCGACGACCGCGATATCTTCCCGGTGAATCTGTTTTCCGGCCGGCTCTTCTTGCACCTTAACGGCTTGTGTTTCAATCACCGGCTCAGCCGGCTTCTTCTTAACAGGCTCCGCCGCCAAATCAAACAGTTCCGACAAAACTTCTGTATATCCTTCGAGAAGCCAATTTGCGAAAGATTGAATCGTCGGATATTCATACAGAATGGACGGGTCAAGCGATGCCGAGAGATTCCGATTGATCCGCTGCAGAAGCTGAGCAAGAATAATGGAATCCACTCCGTAATCTTGGAATAATACGTCTGTCTCAAGCTGATCCTGGTCAATCCGCAGCTCTTCAGAAAATAATTCTTTCAGCCATTCTTCTGTTTTCCTTGTTAATTGAGCGTTGTCTGCGGCAGCATAAGCGGTTTTTTCCGCCGGTTTTACCATAGCCGGACTCATTGGCTGATCCTGCCTGCTCCGCCGCAGGAATCGCTCCGGCTTCCACAGCTTAGGATTCAGAACGGCCGGCAGCACTGGGCCCCTTGCTGATTCAAGAAGTATGCCGTCAAGGAGCTGTAATCCTTCTGCATTCGTGATGCTATATAGCCCGCTCTCTATATAAGCTTTGTTTGTTACTTCGCCCATTCCGGTTTCTTTCCAGTTCGGCCACTGAATGCTTACGATCGGCAGCTGCTCTTTGTATGAGTTTGCAAAATAGTCCATATACGCATTGGCCATGGCATAGTCGGCCTGTCCTGCCGAAAGCGCCGGTATCGCAGCTGACACGGAAGAGAACAAGACGAAAAACTTCAGCGGCTCTTCGCTGAGCACACTGTATAACGCCTGAAGCCCGTCTACTTTCGGCTCGAGCACGCGCTGTATGTCTTCATCGGTTTTTCTGATGAATGCGAGCGTCTCTTTATCGGTCACACCCGCGCAGTGAATCACGCCGCCGATATTTCCGAGCGTCTGTTTTATCTGGCTCAGTTCCTGTCTCAGCCCGGCTTCATCAGCTAACGGGACTGACAAAACCTTCACTTGTACACCTTTGGATTCCAAGTCGAGAACAGCTTCAATTTTCGCTTTTACAGAAGCCGTCACCCCATTCAGTCCGCCCGTCCACTCACTTCGCGGCGGAAGGGTCTCACGGCCTGTAAGCACCAGTTTTTTCACTCCGTAATGTTCGGCAAAATGGCGTGCGCATAAAAGGCCGATCCCCCTCGTCCCTCCGGTGATCAGAAGCACATGGTTGTCGGGAAAATCAATTCTCTCGCCTTGCATATTTATATTTTCTGATCCGCTCAATACGGCGCGGTAGCGCAAGCCGTCCCTCCGGCAAACTTCCGCGTCATCAGTACGGGCATGAAACTCATCGGCAATCTGCTTCGCCAGTTTGTCATCCGAAAGCGCTCCTTCAAGGTCGAGATGCCTTGAAGACAGATGACCGTATTCGCATGCCAGCATTCTGTACAGACCGGCCCGTTTTGCTCCTGTTGTTTGATTGGCCTCTTTATTTAATGACTCAAGGTCTTTCGTGACACAAAGCAGTGTCATCCCTTCTTTATGCCCATGCTCAATCAATTGCTGAAGCCATTTGATTCCGGCCATGTCTTGAGAATCTTCTTTCGCTGCGCCGAGGAGGTCGATGACTCCGTCAAACGCCTGCCAGTCATATTCACCGGTAAGGTCTGATGCTGTGATGATACGGTGATTCGGCATGTGCGCTGCGATCTCTTCTGCGAGATTAATCGTGTCCCCGCCTGTCAAAATCGCAACTGAACGTGCGCACGGTTCACGCAGTTCGAGCGGGCTCAGTTCCCATTGTTTCGTCAGAATACGTTTCATCCGTTCCTCTGTATGGACCTTATTTTTGTCAGGATTCTCAGGCACCCAATACGTGTCTTTTGCGAACGGATAAGACGGAAGACTGAGTAAACGCGGCGTACCCTTTTCATACAGCCGGTTCCAATTCAATACGCCGCCTTTCACCCATACCTCTGCCAGCTTGGCGAATTTTCCTTTTCTGATCCAGGCGTCAATGACGATGTCCATATCTTCATCTGCCGTGAACAAGGCAAACGTATCTTTATTTCGGTGAGACTGGCCGGTATACAGCCCGGCGATGTTTTTCTCATTTTTCGTAAATGCTTCCAGCTTTGTTTCCAATTCCGCCATCGTCGCTGCAAGAATGGCCAAGCGCTCTTCCATTTCGTCCCTTCCGGTTTGCAGCGTATAAGCGACGCCCGCCAAGTCTTGATCTGTATACGGCGTTTGACGGATCGCTTTTTGCAGCTGCTGCGCCTGTTCAAACAGTTTTTCTTTTGATTTGGCGGACAAAAGGATGATTGCCGGATTTTCCGGGCTGTGCTCAGGCTGAGCGGCTGCTTTCGGGACATACTCTTCAATGACGATATGGGCGTTGACCCCGCCGATGCCAAATGAGCTGACCCCGGCCCGGCGCGGAATGGCATTTCCGTTGCTATCTTTTCCTGCCGTCCATTCCTGATTTTCCCGCACGATGTAGAAAGGACTGTCATCGAGCTGAATGTACGGATTGATCGTCTCGCAATGCAGGCTTTTCACCAGCGTTTTATGTTTCATTTGCAAAAGCACTTTCATCACGCCTGATACTCCCGCGGCAAGCTCTAAATGGCCGATATTGCTTTTGACCGAACCGATGCCGCAGCGGTGACCGGAGACTTCAGGCTCTTGATTTGTTTTCGCCAGCTCGTGAAACGCCGCTTTCAAACCGTTTATTTCAATCGGGTCGCCCAATTCCGTTCCTGTACCGTGCGCTTCAATATACGTGACGGTGCTCGGGTCCACTCCCGCTTTCCGGTATGCTTTCACCAATAAATCAGCCTGCAGTTTCGGATTCGGCGAGGTTAACGTATTCGCCCGGCCGCCGTGGTTTTCAGCCGTACCGCGAATCACGCCGTAAATCGGACTGCCGTCACGTTCTGCATCTGTCAGTTTCTTCAGCATCAGAATTCCCGCGCCTTCTCCTCTGACATACCCGTTGGCATCTTTGGAGAAGGTTTTGCATTTTCCGTCTTTGCTGAGCATGCCTGCTTTGCTGTAGCTGATATGCGCTTCTTCCGTCAGAATCGTATTGATTCCCCCGGCAATCGCCATGTCGCATTCTCCGTTTTCTATAGCGGATACCGCCCGGTGAATTGCCACAAGCGAGCTTGAACATGCCGTTTCAATCGGCTCGCTCGGCCCGTGAAGATTTAACAAATAGCTCAAACGGTTCGGACCTATGGAAGGAATCATGCTGCCTGTCGCCGCATGTCCTTCCGGCGCTAGACCTGCCCTTGTGAACAAATCTTTATAACCGGTATTTCCGGTGCCGATAAAGACGCCCGTATTTGTGCCGGAAAGGCTTTCCGGCTTACAGCCCGCATCTTCTATCGCCCGCCATGCATAAGTCAATAACAGCCGCTGCTGCGGATCTAAATATTGGGCTTCCCGCGGTGAAATCCCAAAGAACAGCGGATCAAATTCAGCTATTCCGTCGATAAAGCCGCCCCACTTGATATTCGTTTTATTCCCTTCAAGATTCGGGTCGCCATCAAACGCTTGCCAATCCCAGCGTTCTTTCGGAATGGTTGTGATCGAATCCTTTCCTTCTTTCAAATTGCGCCAAAATTCCTCTATATCCTTTGCACCCGGGAATCGGCCGCTGATTCCGACAATGGCAACCGGGTCATTGCCGCGCGGCTCTTGTGTCGCTGCCGCAGCGTTCATTACCGTTGCGAAGCGCTTTTTCCGCTGCATTTTCGGTTTTTGGGCTTTTGGCTGCGCTTTTTCCGGAGACTCTTTCTTCTTTTCGCCGAAACGGCCCGGATGCTCTTTTGCCAAATATCCGGCGAGACCGCTGATCGTTCCGTACTCAAAGAAAATCGTCGGCGCCAGCTCCAGCTGATACGCTTCATTTAATTGATTCGTAAAGACAGTAAACGATACGGAATCAAAACCGTATTCACTCAATTCCGTATCTGTCTCAACGTCCTCACGGTCAACTTTTAAAATGCCGCTTACCATGGCTGTCAAAGCGGTGTGAAGCGTTTGAAGAGATTCTTCTGCATCGTGTTTTTCTTCCGGCTGAGAAGGAAGGCCGGCTTCTGCCTCATCCGTCAAATACTCTGCTAAACTGCGGATCGTCCCGTGTTCGAAGAAGATCGTCGGCGCCAGCTCCAGCTGATACGCTTCATTTAATTGATTCGTAAAGACGGTAAACGATACGGAATCAAAACCGTATTCACTCAGTTCCGTATCAATATCGATCTCGTCTTGGCCGACTTTTAAAATTGAACTGACCAATCGGATAAGCGCACCGTGCCATTTGTCTCCCGAAACGGCGGATACAGGCTCAATTTTCTCCACCTGCGGCTTTTCAGTTTCAGAAACGGATAGGAACGACTGTTTTAATTTTGCAGCGTGTCCTTCAGCTGCTAAAAGCTGCGGCTTTTCCTGAGCCATTCCTTCATAAAATGCAGCCAGGCCTGACGCCTTTTGAAGCGGAACCATGCCGAAAGCTTTTTTCATCATTCTCTCCGTCTCGTCTCCCGCCTGCATACCGCCATCTTTCCACAGCGTCCAGTTAAAGGCGACCGTTTTTCCGTGCCGAAGGCCATTCTCCGTAAGGGATTGCCTGTAAGCGGCGTATGCATCCATAAACGCGTTGCCGGCGGCATAATCAGCCTGCCCGACATTGCCGAGAACGCCGGAAACACTGGAGAACAATACGAAAAAGTCAAGATTGCAGTCTTTGCTGGCTTCATCTAAATAAGCGGTTCCGATGACTTTCGGATCAAGCACTTCCCTGAACTCTTCCTTCGTTTTTTGCAGCAGGAAGCGGTCTTGTATCACTCCCGCAGCGTGAATAATTCCGTTAAGCTTTCCGAATTCCGCCGTAATCTCTTTTATCAGCGCTTCATTTTCCCGCCGGTCTGCCGCATTCAGCTTTTTGTAGACGACATTTGCGCCTGAGTGCTGAAGCATAGCAAGCTCACGCTGTTTGGCTTCTGACAGATTTGAGCGGCCGGTCAGAATGATTTTCGGGTGTTTTACGCGACCTGCGATTTCTTTTGCGAACATCAACCCCAGGCTTCCTGCCCCTCCGGTAATCAGATATACGCCTTCGTCCTTCCAGACGATGCCGCCCCCTGAGGGATGCATTTCTTCCCAAGCCTTCACATACCGTTTTTCTCCTTTATAACGGATATGTTTATCATGCGGCCGATGACTGTCGTTTTTCAGTTTTTGAGCGACAGCCGGCATTTCGCCGATTGATTCCATTTCGATGAGCTGACAGTCAAGTTTTCCGTATTCCAGCTCGGCTGTTTTTAACAAACCTGTTAACCCCGCAAACAATTGCTGGCTGCCGTCTGCTGAAATAACAGTCTGAATCAGAATGCGGCCCTGCCTTTTTTCGCTGATGATCCGCCGGATGTGTTCAGCGATTGTCTGCGCAAAGCTTTGGAAGCGTTCAGCGGCTGTTTCACCCTCACCTTCTGCAATCAGCAGTTCGGCGTCTTTCAGGCCGGATGCCGCTTTATCTTTTATACGGCAGGCATCTTCACAAAGTATGATCAAATGCTCATCAGCTTGGACAGAAGCTTCTTCGGATGCGGCGGCTTCTTTCCAAACCGGTGCAAACAAGACCTTTTCCGAGCCTGATGGCCGCTGAGCCGATTCTGCATCGCCTTCAAGCACTCTCGTAGAGAATCCTCTCACCTTCACGCAAAGCGCTCCTGTTTCGTCGAACAGGTCAATGTCGGCTTTCTGCACGGAATCACCGGTTTGATATCCTTCACTGAAGCGCGCATGCGCCCGCATAGTCGGCGTGCATGCTTTGATGACTTCAAGATATTCCAGCGCAAACGGCAGAATCAGCTTTTGTCCGGAAAACTCCTGCATAATGCAGATCGTCGCCGTCTGAATAGCCGAATCAATGATGCTCGGATGAAGCGTAAATTGTCCGTTCGTATGAGAAACAGAATCCGGAAGCTGTATGTCCGAAAGCACTTCTTTCTCGCCGATAAAGGCGGACTTAATGCCTTGGAAGGCTTTTCCGTGGAACATCCCCCTGCTCCGGCCTTCCCGATAAAAGGCCGCCGGATCAAGAATGTCCGCTGTGCATCTGTTTTGTATGGCAGAAAGGTCGGTCTCTGGCTCTCGTTCAGCCTTTATGATTTCGGCCCGTCCTTGGCTGTGCAGCACTTCTTCATCGTCAGCGTTTACGCTGTAAATGTCATATGAGATGATGCCGTCCTCTTCAGGGAACAGTGCAATATGGACCTGGCGCTCTTGTTCGTGAACGACGATCGGTTTCATCCAGACGGTATGATGGAGCGTTATTCTGTCTTGGTCTTTTAATAAGCCGCCAAGCGCCCGTTTTACCGCTTCATAAGACATTTCCAAATATGCCGCTCCCGGAAGCACCGCTTTTTCCCTGACCACATGATCCTTCAGGAAAAATTCTGAGCCTGTAAACCGTGAGCTGAACCGCTGAACGGCCAAATCTGACGTGTTTTGCTGCACGAGCGGGTGTAAAACTGAGATTCCGGTGTGTGCGGCAGATGTTTTCTTTTCTGCTTTTTTCGGCCAGTACGGCTCCTTTGCAAATGGGTAGACCGGCACGCTGATCCGTTTCGGATGCTTGTCTTTGTAAAGCTTGTGCCAATTGATGGCGACACCTTTACTCCACATTTCACAGAGCTTCGTTCCTTTTCCTTTCGCAAGCCATTTCTCAATGAGTTCAGCACTGTCATCATCATCAGAAAGCCAGGCAATATCTTTCGCCTGCTGTTTTTCTCCTCTGAAGCAGCCTGTTACAGCCGGCTTATCATTGATAAAATCGGCAAGCTGCCGCTTGAGCTCCGCAGTGCCGCTTGTGATAAAGGCCGCGCGCTCTTCCATCGCTTCCCTTCCGACTTGGAACGTGTAGGCAAGATCAGCGAGGCCGGCGTCCGTTTTTCTTTCCAGAAAAGCCAGCAGCTGTTTTGCGTACTCCTTCAGACGATCTTTTTTTCTGGCAGACAACGGAATGATGAACGGACCGGCAGCGTCTGCTGCTTTAGATGCATCCGGATATTGTTCAAAAATCGCGTGTGTGTTTGTTCCGCCAAGACCGAAAGAGCTTAAAGCCATGCGGTGCGCTCTGTTCTCACGGGTTAACTCTTTCTTTTCTTCCGCTACGTAAAACGGAGAGTCTTCTAAATGAAGATTCGGGTTCGGCTCTTTGTAATTGATGCTCGGCGCGATTTCCTGATGATATAAGCTCATGACAACCTTGATGCAGCCCGCCATTCCGGCCGCTGTATCCAAATGCCCGAGATTTGTTTTGACTGAACCGATGCCGCAGTATTGTTTTTTATCTGTATATTGGCCGTACACCGATTGAAGCGCGGACAGTTCGATCGGATCGCCGAGTTTTGTTCCCGTGCCGTGAGCTTCGACGTACGCGATCGTTTCGGGATGGATGCCCGTCTGATCAATGACCTTCTGAATGACCTCAGCTTGTCCTTTGACGCTCGGCGCATAAAATCCGACCTTATCCGCTCCGTCATTATTGACGCCGATTCCGCGCAGCAGTGCATAAATATGGTCGCCGTCCTTAACGGCATCAGACGCTTTTTTTAAGAGCACGGCGCCGGCTCCCTCACCGCCGATCATTCCGTCAGCATCCGCGTCAAACGCTTTAATATGCCCGTCGCTCGAAAAATTCAGCCCCGGCTGATGAACATACCCGGCGCTTGTTTCCGTATGAAGGGTCGCACCGCCGACAAGGGCGTACTTGGCTTCGCCGGACTGCAGGCTTTGAAAAGCCGAATGCAGGCCGATTAACGAAGATGAGCAGTTGGCATGGACAAAATAGCTCGGCCCTTTCAACCCGAGTTTATGAGAAATCATCGTCGGAATCGTACCGCTTTGGGCAAGCACCCATGACACGTAGCCATCCGGCGTTTCCAGCTGTGCTGTCGTCTCCTCCGGCTGCAGGCTGCGGTAAGAGTTCGTGCTGGCAGACATATACACGCTTGTTTCCGGAATTTCTTTGGAGATATACCCCGCATCCTCGATTGCCTTCCATGAATGGAGCAAAAGCATTCTCAGCTGAGGATCCATATATTCCGCATCTTTCGGTGAAAAGCCGAAGAAACCGGGATCAAACATTTCTTTCCCTTCTAAAACTGATTTAGCCGGAACGAAGCCGGGATGATCAGCCAGTTCTTCAGAAATACCGGATCGGCGGAGCTCCTCTTTTGAAAAGAAGGTGATGCTTTCTTTGCCTTCTTTGATGTTATTCCAAAATTCATAATGATCTTTCGCTCCCGGAAACTCACAGGATATACCGATAACCGCAAGGCTGTCCTCGTAATAATCGGGAAATTCTCCCGCCGGATGTTCCCGGTCTTCTGCATTCACTTTCTTTTGCGGCACAGGAGCCCAAACGGCTTCTTTCGGTTTTTGTTCAGCGATATACCGGCTGATGTCTTTTACCGTCGCGTATTCAAACAGCTCCGTTACACTGAATTCACAATCCAGTTCCTGCGTCATCCGGTCAGTGACAGTCACGGCAAGAAGCGAATCTCCCCCCGCATCAAAAAAGCGGTCATCAAGCTCTATATCTTTGCTTTTCAATACATCCTGCCATATCGCCAGCACCGCCTGCTGGATATGAGATGATGAAAATGTTTTTGTTTCCGGCTGTTTTTCGGTCAGATCGCGGGCAGCAAGAAGCTTGCGGTCCACTTTTCCGTTCGGCGTGAGCGGCAGCTCTTCAAGACGGATAAACGAAGCTGGCGTCATATAGGCCGGCAGCGCTTGTTTCAAATGATTGCGCAATTCCTTTGCAGACGGAAGCGGCTCTCCGTTTTTCCGGATATAAAACGCGCAAAGCTTTTCATTTCCGGAGTGATTGTTCACAACAACTACACTTTCCTGTACGGCCGGATGGGCATTCAGCCGGCTCTCAATATCTCCGGGTTCAATGCGGTATCCGCGGATTTTGACTTGGGTATCCATCCGTCCCATGTATTCAATGCGGCCGCCGGGAAGAAAACGCGCCATATCGCCTGTTTTATAAAGCTTTGATCCCAGTTCGAGCCGGTGGCTGACGAAAGCTTTATCTGTCAGCTCAGGCTTGTTGAAATATCCTCTTGCCAATCCGTCTCCCGCAATACAAAGTTCTCCCGGCACCCC
Organism: Bacillus sp. LR--39; assembly: GCF_053613335.1. Lineage (NCBI taxonomy): Bacteria > Bacillati > Bacillota > Bacilli > Caryophanales > Bacillaceae > Bacillus > Bacillus sp. LR--39. The sequence goes on from NZ_JBSIOT010000001.1 coordinate 1,199,824, forward strand.
TTCTAAAACAGGGTTGAGACCGGAATCCATAATATACACACGGGTATTGGCGATCGGGCGCCCGATCGTAAGCGCGCTCTCATTTTCCGTTATACGCTGCACCGCGGACCAGATTGTCGTCTCTGTCGGCCCGAACATATTCCAAGCCTCACTTTTCGTATCGAGAAACTGCTGCTTCAATTGTTCGCTGAGCGCCTCTCCGCCGCAAAGGATTTTCACTTTTTCTTCATTTGACCATCCGGAATGAAAGAGCATTTTCCACGTAAACGGCGTCGCCTGCATGATCGTCGGTTTGTACTCTTGAATCAGCTCTTTCAGCTTCCGTGCGTCTTTTGTGACTTCTGTCTTACAGATGTTGCACTCTGCTCCTTTGATTAAAGGAAGGTAAAGCTCCAGTGCCGCGATATCAAAGCAATATGTCGTGACGGCAAGCAGTTTGTCTTCGGACGAAAGCCCCGGTTCATATGCCATCGAGATTAAGAAATTGGTCAGGGCCCGGTGCGGAATCATCACGCCTTTCGGTTTGCCCGTGCTGCCCGACGTGTAAATGACATACGCCAGATCGTCAGGTGTCACTAACCGCTTCAGCGACGTTCTTTCCGCGGCTGTGCTTTCAATACAAGACCAATCGCGGTCAATGGCAGTTGTCTGCACGCCTCCCCAGTTCAAAGAGTGCTCTAAATCAGCTGTCGTCAGACACATTGAAATCCTGCTGTCGGCGATCATATATTCCAATCTGTCAGCGGGATAAGAAGGATCAAGCGGCACATACGCTCCCCCGGCTTTTAAAATGCCGAGAAGGCCGACAGCCATATGCAATGATCGGTCTGTATAAATGCCGATGAGATCATCAGGGCCTGCACCGTGCGCCTGCAAATAGAGCGCCAGCTTCGTGCTTTTTTCATCAAGCTCACGGTACGTCAGCTTTTGCTGTTCATACACGACCGCACAAGCGTCCGGCGTTTCTGCCGCCTGACGTTCGAATAATTCATGGAAGCAGGCATCCGGATATTCACGGCTTGTCTCATTCCAAGTCTTAAGAATCATGTGCTCCTCTCTTTTTGTCATGAGAGAAACGTTCTCAAGCGGCATATCCGGATTCGCCGTCAAAGCTTCAGCGGCCTGTACAAATTGGCTGAAAAGTCTGGCCGCCCCCGCTTCGTCGAATAATTCGGTGCTGTATTTAATCGTAAGATCCATGCCTGATGCTTCTTCCCACATTTCAAATACAAGATCATATTCCCCCTCCTGATGAATGTCTTTTACAAACTCACAGGAGAATTCCTTGTATTCATCAAGCATCGATTGATAGCTTGAATGCTGCAGAAAGTTCTGATAGAAAAAGGCATTGCTGAAAACAGGCGAACCGTTCTGCCGGGGGTTCGCATGCACATCACGCACCATTTTCGGAAACGGATAAAAGGAGTGATCCAGTCCGTCCAGAACGGCATCCTGCACCTTTTGAACAAAGTCAGCAAATGTTTCTTTTCGTCCGGCTCTGCTCCGTATGGGAAGCATGTTGAGGAAATGCCCGACCACTCCGTCAAAGCGTTCTTCGGGTCTGACCATTGCAGGCATGCCTGTCACAATATCTTCCTTATCCGTATATTTGCTTAAAAGCACCATGTAACAGCTCAGCATGACGGTAGACAAATGAATCGAACGGGATGCGGCAAACGCCGTTATATTATTCAGCAGCCGTTCGGGAAGACGGCGTGTCAGCGTATCTTCTGTAAACTCCGGAACACTGCTGTCCGTGCGCGTCGGCGGAAGCTGAAGGTCAGGCAGATCGCCCCCGAGCTGTTTCATCCAGTAAGCGCGGGCAGCTTTGCTTTCTTCACCCGCCAAATACCGCTTTTCCCAAGCCGCGAAATCGGGATGAATGCCGGGAGCGGCGGCCATAAACTCTTCTTTTCCCTCCAGCAGCGCCTGATAATGATCCAGCAGACTGTGAATAAATGTAATGGATGAAATGCCGTCAAACACGATGTGGTGAATGACCGTCAAAAGATAATGTTCCTCGGCGGATTTTGAAAGCAGCTGCACGCGCAGCAAAGGTCCGCCTTCTTTGACAAACGGCTCTTTCACTTTTTTCCGTATCAGAGCAGGTATTTGTGATTCATTGACGTCAGATATATCTTCTTCCGAGAATACAAAAGGATCTGCCGATTCTATGAAATATAACCCGCCGTCTGTTTCATTCACGGCGCTTTTGAGCATCGGATGCTGCTTTAATACGAGCTGAAACGCCTGTTTCAGTTTCTCTTTGTCGATTCCGGATGTGAATCGGAAACAGAGCGGGACATGGTATGCAGTCGTTTCAGGCGACATTTTCTGCAATGTCCACAGTCCTTTTTGGACTTCTGAAAGCGCTGGCGCCGTTTGCCGTCTCTCCCGTTCTGCCGGCGGTTCGGCTTTTTGGGGATGATGCTCCGCTGACATGTTTGCCGCTTTTTCAGCAGTATAAGCCGCTAAAGCGCCAATCGTCGGGTTTTTGTGCAGCTCTCTTGCCGTCAGCCGGATGTGATACGTTTTTTCAATTGATCTGGCGAGTTTCATCATCTTGATGGAATTGACGCCAAGACTTTGAAACGGCGTATTTGGATCAACGAGCTCATCCGCGATGGAAAGTTCCTCTTTCAGAAAACGGATAAAATCCCGTTCAATATCTTTCTCTGCAGAAGCCGTGTCTGAATTGCCGCCTTCTTGTCTGTTATTATGTAAAGAATCAAATTGCCCTTGTTCAAATGAATGTTTCAGCTGAGTGCGCTGGATTTTCCCGATCGCCGTCTTAGGAATGTCTTCTTTTGCGACCGGAAGCAGATAATCAGGGGTAACGCCGATTCTCTGTGTCACGTGCTGGTGAATGTGATGAAGAAGCTTCGTCATGCGGTTCTCATCCAACGGAACAGATGTCACAAAGAAAATCGCCAGCTCATCTGTCGTGCTTTGATTCGGCCGGACGGCGCATGCCGCTGTATAAGACGTTTCAATTTCCGGCAATTCCTCAACGGCTGATTCAATGGCATGGCTGTAATAATTCACACCGTTAATAATGATGGCATCTTTCGTGCGCCCCGTTATCGTCAGGCGGCCTTCACGCAGAAATCCGAGATCTCCCGTTTCAAACCAGCCGTCTTCTGTAAAGACACTCTTATTTAAGTCCGGGCGCTCATAATATCCGCTCGTTACAGTCAGACCCGACACTTGGAAGCGGCCGATTTCTCCTTCTTCCACCACTTGATTGCGGTCATCCGTAATTCTCATATTAAATCCCGGGATCGGCAGACCGATCTCGACGAAACGATCGTCGTCACTCGTGTTTTCCAGTGTAAACTCATCTGAGAAAATAACGCCTGAAGACGTTTCGGACATTCCCCATGCGGGTCGGATGGCATTAGCCGGCAGACCGTACGGCTCTAAAAGCTCCATAATTCTGCGTCCGACTTTTGCAACCGCGGCCTCCCCGCCGTTCAGCATGTAACGCATGGAAGATAAGTCCCATTTCCGCGTTTGAATCTCTTCTGCAAAATCGGCAAGCAGTCCAAAGGCAAAATTGGGAGCCCACGTAACCGAAGCGCGGTAATGATCAATCAGGTCGAGCCATTTTAAAGGGTCCATCAAAATGGATTCGCTCGGTATGTTGATTTCCTCACATCCGAGATAAACATCACGCAGATGAAGCATTCCGATGCCGCCGACATGGTCAAAAGGCATCCAGTTAAACGTGACATCCTCACTTGTATAGCCCTGCATCTGAATATTTCCTTTGACCATGCAGACGATGTTTTCATGGCTGAGCATCACGGCTTTCGGCGTGCCCGTGCTTCCCGAGGTCAAAAGCAGCATCGCCAAATCTTCCGGACGGGGATGATGACAGTCCGTATCCATTTCGTGCGCACTGAGATCTTCTGCCGCCAAAGCGCAAAACCCGGAAAGCTCCTGCTCCTCCGCCCATTCAGTCATCTCCGGCAGCACGTCGCGGCTTGTGATGACATACGGCCGATTCAACAGCATCCAGGCGTCTTTCAGTTTTTGCGTCCCGCTGTTCATTTCTGTATAAGCCGGAGCGGCCGCAAGCGGAACCGGGATCGCTCCTAAAAAAACACAGCCCCAAAAAGCAGGAATCAGCTGGGAATTGTCACTTAGCTGTAATATGACTTCATCCTGAGCCTTCACTCCTGATCGGCGGAGCCCTTTCACAATTGAAAGAGCGATCTTTTTCAGGCCGCTGTAAGTCTGGTACACTTTGGTGCCGTCAGGCTGTATATATGTGATGCCCTTTTGATCTCCCGCTGCCGCGGCGGTTTTGTGCAGGACTTCAGGAATCGTCATCGGCTGATCCGCTGAAAGCCGCAATGATTTTCCATAGCTGACAGATGGCTTGAGTAACCCGCTTGCCTTCATATCACTTTTCATAGAGCTGCCTCCATTTCATCTGTATGTAAGATGTATGTCTTATACTCCGTACATCGTCGTGATTCGTTTTTTCACTTCATCATCATGAAACGTCTCATCGTGCATGATTAACTCCTTCTCAATGACGGCCGGAAGCTGCTCGCGAAACGGCGTCACCAAGTGCCTTTTCAATGTAATTAAAGAGTTTCTCGGTTTTTCCGCAAGCTCACGGGCCAATTCCTGCGCATAGTCTAATACTTCCTGCCGAGGAAGCACCGGAAAAGGCACCCCTCTTTTCTCCAGGTCACCGCCGCGGTAGTGGCCGCCGTTTAACAGCATTTCATGGCCGAGGCTTGCCCCAAGCTTCTCCGGAACGATAAAGGTAGCGCCCATTCCAGGGGTGAAACCGTATTTCATAAAGTTTGCGGTATACACGCTTTCTTTGCTTAAAATGACAAAATCACTGAAAAGCCCCATGACAAACCCGCCTCCGATACCGTGGCCCTGCATGGCGGAAATGACGGGGATATCACATTCCAGCGCCAAAGAGTACATGCGGTCTTCCGTAAACTTCGTGATGCCCTGCTGAATCCTGAGCAGGCCTTCCTGTGTGCCTCCGGAAGCAAAGTAATGGCCGTATCCTGTTAAAATCACAGCTTTATAGACTGACGATTTTTTTATACGGGTGAATGCTTCCATCAATCCATCCGTCAGTTCTTTGGAGAAGGCGTTTTTATGGGCTTTATCCTGCATTGTCACTTGGATAATATCCGGTTCAATTTCGAGCAGTTCAACTGCGGCGTTCGGCATGATATCCTCCTAACTGTTCTCCGTTTCCCAAGGAAGCCGCCCCGTTTCTGCATAACGGAAGATGGCTGATTGGTTATCCGGATCTGAAAACATCGCTTGATTTTCGGCTAAAGCAATGGATTTCGAACGATGAACAAGGTCGTTTAAGGAATCCATGTATTTTTTATAGCGGATGACTGCTTTTTTCGATAGCGGGCGGAGGCGCAGCAAATGCTTTCTCAGCTCTGTTGCTGAGTCCGGGACGCATACGTCACAAAGTCCCCATTCAAGCGCCTGGCGTGCCGGCACGGGCTTTGTCATGATCGTCATATAATGCGCCTTTTGAAATCCGATTCTTTGAATTAAAAACGGCAGAACGCAGGCTGGATAAAGTCCGAATAACAGTTCAGATAAACTGAACGAAGCACTCTCCTCTGCAATGACGATATCGCAGGCGGCGGCAAAACCGACACCTCCCGCATTTACTTTTCCGCGGACGCGGGCGATTGTGATGTACGGCCCGGATTTTAATGCCAGCCACAAACGGTAAAGCGGCTCCTGCGATTCCGCATGCTGCATTCCCTGCCTCATTTTCCGGTACATCTCATCAAAATCCGCCCCGAAACAAAATACCTCCGGCTGCCCTTCAAGCACTACGGAGGTCACGGAGTCTTCACATTCAGAAAGAACGTGCAGGCATTCCTCCACTAAACACTCATTAATCGTATTGTTGGCTTCAGGCCGATCAAAGGTGATGAAGCAGACATTTTGCTGAAAACGGACGTTTATCGTTTCATAGGTCACGGGATCCACCTGTATTTCCGATGAAATTCCGTGATTTCTTCCAAATACAAACGAGGGCTTCCGGTATGATGGTCTAAAATGTTCGGAATCATATTCACATCCAATTTGACATTCCGGGTTCCAAACTTCACCAAACCGCTGCCTTTAAACAGTTCTTCATATTCTTCCATGGACAGCCTGTACCTGTTGTTCAGGTGCTCTTCTATTTTGAAAGAATGCTGCCGCGTTTGTCCTTCAGGCGTCACAACGCCGCTGTAAAATTCTGAACAGCACCCGGAGCCGTACGAAAAACAGCCGATCCGCTTAGAAGTGTCGAATGCCCCTTGGTCAATCGTGCTTGCAAGAGCCAGTAAAGAGGCTGCCCCCATAATGTTTCCGACTCTTTGGCAGTAGCGGAGCCCCGGCTCTACTCTGGCTTGAAAATCCTGTTCGATTTCAGCGTTTTTCGCTTTTGCAAGCTTGCGCATCATCGTCCGGTGGGCTCCTTTTACCATGCCGCCAAACGGTGTATGGAAGGCTAGATAGTGAAACGTCTCTTTATAGTCAGCGCCCGGCACACGGTTTTTGTACTCGCGAAATGTCTGTTCACAGCAATCGAGGTATGACATCAATGACAAATCGGCATCACCGGCTTCACTGTCCGGGATCGGACGGCATGTATCCATCACCTCATAGCCGTAATAGCCGTTGGCGCCCGCATCCGCCTGAAATACAATCGGATTTTCACCGATCAATAAGGCGACGGCACCCGCTCCGGCGCTCGGTTCTGCGTAAGACCAATCCTCGCTTAACGCATCACCGCCTTCGGCAATTAAAAACCGGGAAATATCCGTCGCGACGACAAGCGCCTTCGCTCCGGGGGATGTCTGCGACAAAATAAAATTAAGGGCCATCTGCAAGCCCGCCGTTCCTGAATAACAGGCTTGCTTCAGTTCAAATAAACGGCAGTTCCGGTTGAGGCCTAAGTGATCATGAATATATGTACTGAGTGATTTTCCGAAGTCGATGCCGGACTCCGAGCAGGTAATCAGCAGCTCGATTCTGTCTTTTTCAGCCTCTGTCAATCGGTCGATAATCGGCTTTGCCGCGTTAACGCCGAATGTAACGGGGTCTTCGTACGGAAGCGCCACCGCTTTTTCTTTCATCAGTAAATTCTCAAATCTGGCAGGGTCTAAGTTTCTGTACTCCGCCAGCTGCATGACATCAAGGTATGCTGTCCCGCCAAACACATTTATCGCTTCTATTCCGGCAGCCGCCATGAACTTCGCCTCCAATATGAATTTTGAGTTTCCGATTGTTTCACCGCTTTATCAGACAGCCTGCACCTTTTCATAAAGCTTTTCCGCCAATTCGCCGATGTTTGACACTCCCGTCAGCTCAACACGCGGGATCTGCAGTGATAATTCTTCAAGCATCATCGTGATAATTTCGGCGCGGTCTACTGAGTCCGCCCCCAGATCAACTAACCGGTCTTCCTGTGAAAGCTGTTCGCCTTCTAAATCAGGCAAAACCTCGTAGATTGTGTTCTGCAGCAATTCAAAGATTCTTTCTTTACTCATTGTCAGTTCCTCCCTGTTTCATCTTTTATGAATATTCCATGTTTTCAATCTATCATTTCGTCTTGTCAACACGTTTGCAAAAATGAACCTAACTTCTGATTCAAAAGCGAGGCCGTCTCTTCCATAAGCCGCAGGCCGATACCATCGGCATGGCGGTTTTTCCAGGACTCCAGCTCCGTACCTTTCACCCATTGATTGAAGGCGCCTAATGCCGGGCCGCAATGAATCTGGAAGTCTACCTTGGCATCCGGGTCTCCTTTAATCGCCGAAGCAGAACTTTGCCTGAAATACCATTTGAATATGAGCGCCATTTTCTGTTTCGGATTCCGTTCGGCTTTTGAAATGTCTTCATTCGAATAATGAGCCTTCACTTTGTCATAAATACTGCTTACACTTGCCTTAAAATACTTCTCTTCTATTTGTCTGAGTGTCTTTTCATCAATTTCTTCAATTGAGCGGTGACGCTGATACAGTTCATGCAGCTTAGAGGCGCGGGTCGGAAAGAACAGCCCTTTCTTTAATACCTGCACCTTGCTGCCTGATTCAAACATATCGCCGGCCGGCGCGTAGGCCGTGTCCTGTACATTCATCTGCTGCAGGAGGTCCTTTACGAGGCCGCTCGTCGCTGCTTCAACGGTGCATTGGTTAATAGATCCGGTCACAATAAAATCAGCGCCGAGCATAAATGCGGCCATGGCAGCCTCGGGCGTTCCGATTCCCCCTGCGGCTCCGATGCGGACGGTTTTGCCGTATCGGTATTTTTTCATCATGTCATCTCGTAAACGGATGATCGCCGGCATGAGGCTGTAAGCAACTCCGCCGTCAGTGTGGCCGCCTGAATCAGCCTCTACGCAGATGTCATGCGCAACGGGTATTTCTCTCATCAGACTTGCTTCTTCAGCGGTAATTTTGTTTTCGGCTGCAAGTTTCTGCAGAATGTGATCAGGCGCCGGGCTGAGAAACGCTTCCGCTACTTCCGGACGGGAAAGCTTGGCGATAATCCGCTGACGCGCTATTATTTGTCCGCCGGCACCGCGTTTTAACCCCTTAGCGCGAAACCTTACTAAAGCGGGAGTAACCGTTAAAAACGCTGATGCTTCCAAGTTCTGAATCCCATGCTTCAATAAAAGATCAATCATTTTTTCTTCTGAATCTGTATGCTTCATATTATGTACAACATTTATGCCGAAGGAACCGCCGTCACGAAGCTCATGCTGAATTGACAAAATGGCGTCCTCAACGTGCGTGATGTTCAAACCGCCTGTTCCGAAAAAGCCCATCATTCCTTTTTCGGCCAGTTTGACGACCATTTCCTTCGAAGAAATTCCGCGGTACATGCCGCCGGCCAAGTAGGCGTATTTCAATTGATAATCGCGCTTAAACTCTTCATTTCCTAAAGACGCCGCCGTAATTGAGCTTTTTCCAGCCTCGGCCGGGACTTTGATTTCATCTGTTATCGGCTCCGCTTCAGCCGTAATTCTTTGAATCAGCCCCGTCAGCACTTTTCCGGGACCGATTTCCTCAAAGCTCATGTTCTTTCTTCCCATTAAGAGACGGATGCTGTCTGTCCAGTTCACCGATCCCGTTATTTGTCCGGTGAGTGTCTCTTTCAGCTCTCTCTGCTCATATGGTCTTGCCGTCACATTTGAAATGACCGGGATGGACAGCGGCTTAAAATGGAAAGATTCAATAAAGCGTGAAAACTCTTCCTTCGCTTCCAGCATGTATCTGGAATGAAAGGCGCCGCTGACATTTAAGCGGTGAACCATTTTTACGCCGTTTACGGCTTCAAAAACAGATGCGGCTTTTTCAATATCTTCTTTATATCCGGAAATGACAATTTGCTGCGGTGTGTTCATGTTGGCGATATCAATCATATCCAAGTGATTTTCTCTTAAAACATCCGTCACCTGCTCATGAGTCAGGCCGATCACCGCTGCCATGCCGCCTCCTTTTGCGCGGCTCATCAGTTCGCCCCTTTTTTTGACCAGCTGTAAGCCTTCTTCAAAATCAAAGGCGCCCGAAGCGTATAACGCGTTATATTCGCCCAAACTGTGTCCGGCGGTAAAATCCGGTTTCAAGCCGGTCTCTTCTGTTTTTTTCAAATAACTGAGGGCATTGACGACATAGAGCGCCGGCTGAGTGAATTGAGTCTGATTGAGACGTTCTCCGTCCCGGCACAGCTCCTGAATGGAATATCCGAGAATGTGATCGGCCTTTGCGGTTAATTCAGGATAGCGGCCGAACAGGTTCTCCCCCATCCCTACTTTTTGCGAGCCTTGGCCTGGAAAAACAAAGCTGATCATCTTACAGTCTCCTTCCGGGCGGTGATAAAATGCTGTCTTCTATTTGCTGCAAATGTGTTTGTTCTTTATGAAACGGCGTCATAATGGCACGGATGCGTTCAGCCGATCCTGCAGGAAGAATCTGTTTGGCAAATGCGGCCAATGTTCCGGAAGGCCCGGCATCAATATACAATCCTTTTTGGCGGCTGTCTGCGAATTGAAGCGCTTCGCGGAATCGAATCGGCTTTCTTACGATATCCCAGAAAAAGTCCGCTTGTATATCGGTCTCAGCCTCTCCGGTAGCACTGGAGATGTACGGTATAAACGGAGTCCGGATTGATTTCTGAGCTAAAAAGCGCTTGTACGGCTGTTCCGCCTGATCAACCAGCGCTGAGTGAAACCCGTAAGATACCGGCAATAGCTGATGAGGAATCTGCTTTTCTCTCAGATTGTCCATGATCTTTTTGATATGTTCCCGCTCTCCCGAGATGACAAAGTGAGAATGATAGTTTACAGATGCCAATTCACTATGTTCGCCGAGCAGCGGATCATCTTGATATAAAGCCGGATCACCCAGTATCGCAAGCATACTGCCGTTACGGCAAGTTTCCGTAACGATTCGGGCCTGTTCCAGCACGCAATCTAAAGCATCCTCGGCGCTCAGCACGCCCGACACAGCGGCCGCTGCATACTCTCCGAGGCTTGCTCCGATCACATAATCGGGACGTATGCCTCTTTGCTCCAAAGCATATGCAAGTGCGTACTCAGCCATGAAAATGGCAGGATGGCTGAAAAGAAGGCGGTCAAATGGATCAGACAGACGATTGCCTGTATGATACATCTCTTTTAGGACAGAGTAACCGAAACGGCTGACTGCAAAATCGTCCAAGTCAAGCATTTTCTGCCGAAAAGCGGCGTTATGTGCAAACAGCTCTTTCCCCATTTGATAGTATTGGGAACCCTGTCCAGAAAACATGAAAACAATTGGCTGGTTCATTTGTTCTCCTTTTTGCTGCTTATTTTTTTAAAATATTGATTTGTGAGTGTTTCGTGATGTCGTGTGCAGGTGAAGTGGTCGTGATGTTGTATGGCTGGCACTATTGTGTGAGATAAGAATTTTAACTTGCGTTCCGCTACATGGCGGGTGAAGCTTCAGTTTCTTTTTTGATGCGGTGAATAAGTCCTGTCAGCACATGGCCCGGGCCGACTTCTTCAAATTCCATCCGCCCTTTGTCCAGCAGAAAGCGGATGCTGTCGTTCCATCGCACTGAATGGTCGATCTGATCGGCCAGAACGGAGTGGATTCCGTCTTGCTCATAAGGTCTGGCATGCACATTAGAAATGACAGGAATTGATATAGCAGAAAAATGAAATGACTGTAAAAATTTTTCGAACTCTTGTTTCGCTTCACTCATATATCTCGAGTGAAAAGCGCCGCTTACGTTTAACGGATGAAACATCGTAACGTCTTTTAATCCTTCGAATACGCTTTTGGCTCTTTCAATGTCTTCTTTGCGTCCGGATATGACAACTTGGTGAGGAGAATTCATATTGGCAATATCAATCGTATGTAATCCGTGCGTTTGAAGGGCGTCTGACACTTGATCTGCAGTTAACCCCATAACAGCGGCCATTTTTCCGTCAGTGGCCATACTCATTAATTCGCCTCTTTTACGGACAAGCTGCAGACCGGTAATAAAATCAAAAGCACCTGCTGCAAACAGCGCATTATATTCTCCCAAACTGTGGCCGGCCACATAATCCGGCTTTATGTCATTGTCTTGGATTTTTTTCAAATAGCTTAACGCGTTTACAACATATAAAGCAGGCTGGGTGAACTGCGTCTTGTGAAGGTTGGAATACGGATTCTCAAGACAAAGCCGTTTCATAGAATATCCGAGTGTTTCATCAGCCTGCTCCGTTAAGTCTTTAAATTCATCAAACAATGAGCTCCCCATTCCCTGCTTTTGAGAACCTTGTCCGGGGAATAAGTATGTGATCATTTTCTCAGCCATCCTTTCTCGGATTCAGATAAGAAGCATGTTCAAGTTGATAGTAACTTCACAAAAATACCATGTCAAGTTAATTTATCCTATGCGAACTCCTGAATAATACCTATTTTTCCCTGTCGGAAGGCGGACTCAGGGCTTTCGGAACAGGCGTAAGCAGAATGTCCCATCCGGCCTGCCCGGCGTTCTCTTCCGCAAACTCCCGTTACTCAGCCATTCATCACCAGAAATCTAGTAATAACTTCCATTCCATTTCAGAAGTTCCTTGCCTCAAAAGAAAAGCTAGTTAGATAGAACTAAATTACGCATTACTTAAAATGAAACAGCCCTTTTTGATTTTTTCTGTTGCGGAAATTCACAAAATGTTCTTTTTTTTCAATCTGAAAGTAAATATTGTTTTTCAAAAGACTCTCCATTTTTTGACCCGGCTTCTCCCCGAAGGAGTGCCCCGGATACACACGCACATGCGGCGGAATGGAGGCTTTGATCCTCTGTATACTGTGAAACATATCTTCAGCTGAGCTGCCCCTGTCCTCACATATACCGCACCCTTCTGTAAACACGGTGTCACCGGTAAAAAGATGATCAGATAGCAAATAACACATTCCCCCGGCCGTATGTCCCGGGGTCAATATACTTTTGATGATAAACCCTCCGGCCGCAAAGGTTTGGCCGTCTTCAAGCGCTATTAAGTTTCTGCACCGGAATTGATAGAAATCGATTTCCGCTGACGACATGTATATATCAGAATGATAGATTTGCTGAAGCGGCTCCGCCAAGTTTACATGGTCATAATGCGAATGTGTTAATAAAATAGCTGATAAATCAACATCCAATTCATGCAGTTTATCGGTTATTTTATCGATTTCCCAGGACGGGTCCACCGCTATCGCAGATTTTTTCGAGCGGTCTGCGATAATATAACAATAGTTGGACCACATCTGGTGATAAGTTTTAATTTGATGCACTTCATATGTATGATCCATTGTCACCATTCCCATTTAAAAGATCCGGGCAGACTGCTGCCGCCGCCCAGCCGACTGTAACCACTTTACCAGATGACACCACGTTTTTCCATGGATTTTCCGGTAAAGTTAAAAAAACTTTCTGCTCCCGCCAAAAGCACCAGTCTGGACCTTTTTTACAAATTGCTATGCTGATATATAAGGAAATTAGAATATTAATTTAGATGAATTCTTTAGGGAATTTTATTCAGAAAATGAAGGATGAATATGGGTTTCAGATAAAAAGAAAACAAATTGAGCTTTTGTTTTGAAAAGCAATTGCCGAAGCGACCGAAGGGGATAATCAGTTTTTAGAAATGATCCGCAATCAAGATTATTATTTTAATCCTTTTCTTCAAGATAACTAAACCACACGGGCTCTCGAAATATATCAGAATACCTTAGTTCTTACACCGAATTCAACGTTATATGGACATTAACATAATTGAACTTAGAAAAGTACGGCGTAATTTACACTCTTTTCAAATCAGCCCTAGCTGCAACAATTCACGAAAGTGCCGCGCAGCTTTTTACTGTGCAAACAAAACTAACATAAAATCATTAAGTGTAAAAAGTAAATATTAAACATTAGACAAACAGACTATGTTATATGGGTCGGAGTTTACCGCTCAAGGTAAATTGCCCTGGGATGCAATACCTGCTAAAGCTGCCTATGGGTAGAATCGGCGTTTTGAAATAATTCTTAATACGATCGACAATTTTACTGGTGCAGTGGAAGATGCGTGCTATGCGGGTGCTCTAAAAGAACTGGCAACCCAACAGCCGCTTGGTGGATTACTAAAACTCTTAGGCTTTTCATTTAAACGGGACTATTGTTGGTGTTTAACAAATTTATCCTGTGTTAAGTTTTAAAGTGATTATTTTCTAACGTGTTAAGATCGGAGGTAACTATGGAAGATAAAAGTAATGCTGAACCGAGCCCAAAAGCTATAAGAATTCTAACTTACATCATTCCTATAGTTTTAATAGGGCTTATCCTTGTTCTTAAGAATATTAATACCGCAGCAGCAGAAATTTCATTTTATATTGTTGCTATCGGTGTGGTTCTCTTAGTGGTTTTCAGTTTGATCAAAAATAGAAAATACCGCAGGAAGAACTAAATGTAAGGGGGGCTAATTACTAGTCCCCCTTGACTAACTTGCGGATAGTATAACCCGCCAAATTCCAATTTTATTTAAATTCTTCACAAATAACATGAGATTTTTCAGGAACCGTTTTCTCCAATTATTTTACTATTAATGCAGTCAATTGACGATATAGACGGTTACACCAAACACAGGATACTACATCGCCAACCCCAAATACTCTCCAAAAACAATTTTTATATGACAGAAAAGCAGCTGGATGTTAAACAAATCATCATGATTGACGGCATACCAATGCACCAATTATGCCAGAAATTAAAAAACTCAAAAGTTATCTCTGAAAGGCTGGGTCATTCAAACTAGTAAGGCTGCTTGTGGGCAAATAACGGTTTAGTCTCACATAAACGTTGTTATTACATCACACGCTTAAACATCTTCTCCATCTCATACGTGCTGTGGTGGATAATGATCGGCCGGCCGTGCGGGCATGTGAACGGGTCTGTCGTTCGGCGCAGGTCGTCCAAGAGCGCTTTGATTTCGTCGTTGCGCAAATGCCGGTTCGCTTTGATTGAGCCTTTGCAGCTCATCATAATGGCCGCTTCCTCCCGCAGTTTTTTAATATCGATCTGTTTGGCGTCAAGCACCTGCTGAATGATTTCTTCAATCAGTTCAGCTTCTTCCCCTTTTGGAAACCAGGCAGGATGGCAGCGGACGATGTAGCTGTTCGTGCCGAATGCTTCTAAAAATACTCCGACGCTTTCAAGCTCATGCTGATGCTGGTCAATGATCAGCGCTTCATTTGCCGCGTAATGAAAGGTGAGCGGCACGATCATATCCTGCACTTCAGGCTCGACCTGCCCGACTTTCTCCCGGAAATATTCGTATTTAATCCGTTCTTGTGCCGCATGCTGGTCAATGATATACAAGCCGTTTTCGTTTTGGGCTAAAATATATGTCCCGTGCATTTGGCCGATCGGATACATCACCGGAACTCTTTCTTCCCGTATTTCTTCAGAGACAGCTTCCGGTTCCGGAATATCTGAAACAGGCGCTGCCGTTTCGGGCATACCGAGCTCCGGCGGCACTCCGTGATCCGCTTCATTCGGGAGGATTTCTTCTTCTATTATTAGCGGCTCAGGCTCTTTTACGACCGAACTCAGCTTCATTGGTGAGTAAGACGGCTCCGGCGTTTTTTCAGGAAGTTTCCGCTCAGGCGCGCTTTCCTCAAATGTCATAAATTGCTGTTCGTTTTTGGCCGGTGCCGGCGCTGATTTTTTCGGGAGCTGGGCGCTCGGAATAAGCCGCTGCTTTTGAAACACTTCCTTTATCCCGTCACGGATCAGCTCATGCAGCTCCGTCTCTTTGCTGAGGCGGACTTCAAGCTTCGACGGATGGACATTGACATCAACCAAAATCGGGTCCATCGTAATTTCGATAAACGTAATCGGATGGCGGCCGATCGGCAGAAGTGTGTGATAGCCCTCATGCACCGCTTTTACAAGCGGGAAATTCTTAATGTATCTTCCGTTAATGACAGATGACATGTAGTTTCTGGATGCACGCGTGATTTCCGGAAGCGCAATGTAGCCCTTGACTTCAAAATCAAGCGAGCTGACATGGAGCGGTATCATTTTTTTCGCAACCGCCGTCCCGTAAATTGCGGCCAGCACATGGCGCACGTCCCCGTTACCGTTTGTCTGCAGCAGATTTTTCCCCTGATGACGGAGACGGATCGATACTTCCGGATGCGCAAGAGCGATCCGGTTGACAACATCCGTAATATTGCCGAGCTCCGTATGCACGGTTTTCATATATTTCAACCTGGCGGGTGTATTGAAAAACAGGTTGGTAACGATAATCTCCGTTCCTTTTCTGCTGGAGGATTTCTGTTCAGAAATGATATTCCCGCCCTGAAGAATGAGATGGGTTCCCGCTCCCTCGCCGATGCTCGTTTTGATTTCCAGATGAGAAACAGACGCGATACTTGGCAAAGCTTCTCCGCGGAAACCGAGGGTTCTCACCCGGAACAGGTCGTTTTCATCTTTGATTTTACTGGTCGCGTGGCGGCGGAAAGCCCGCTTGCAATCATCGGTTTCCATCCCTTCGCCGTTATCGAGCACCCGAATCGACGAAAGCCCCGCTTCCTCTATGTCGATTTCAATGACTTTGCTGTTTGCGTCGATGGCGTTTTCCACCAATTCTTTAACGACTGAGGCAGGCCGTTCGACCACCTCGCCGGCCGCTATTTTATTTGAAAGTTCATCTGACAGCTGGATGACTTTTGCCAAGTCCGTCACCTCTTTCTATTTTATTTTTTTTTGCAGCTTGTACATTTCATTCATCGCTTCAAGCGGCGTCATATCGAGAATATTGATTGACTTAAAGGCTTCAAGCACTTGTTTTTCTTTATTAGAAACAGCCGGTGCCTTCTGTTCTTTTTCACCATCAGCAAAAAAGGACAGCTGTGCCGGTTCTTCTTTGACGGCGGGCTTTTTCTCAGGTGCCGCCGGAAGCTCCGGTTTATCTCCCGTCTGCTCAAGCTGTTTCAAAATCTCCTGCGCGCGGATGATCAGATCGTCCGGGAGCTCGGCAAGCTGGGCGACATGAATGCCGTAACTTTTATCTGCGGCTCCTTCTTTGATTTGATGGAGAAACACGACCGTTCCGTTATATTCCTCTGCGCGCACATGAACGTTTTTCAGCTGAGGAAGCTTATCTTCAAGCACCGTCAGCTCATGATAATGCGTGCTGAACAGTGTTTTAGCGCCGATATGATCATGGACATATTCAATAATCGCCTGTGCCAGCGCCATTCCGTCGTACGTTGATGTCCCGCGGCCGATTTCATCAAACAGGATCAGGCTGTCTTTTGTGGCGTTCACAATCGCGTTTTTCGCTTCCAGCATTTCCACCATAAAGGTGCTTTGTCCGGAAATCAAATCATCCGCTGCCCCGATTCTCGTGAAGATTTGATCAAAAATCGGCAGAACCGCTTCTTTTGCGGGCACAAAACAGCCGATCTGGGCCATGATCGATAGAAGTGCGATCTGTCTCATATACGTGCTTTTACCTGACATATTCGGACCCGTAATCAGGAGCATTTCCCGCGAATCGCCCATCAGGCAGTTGTTCGGCACGTATTCTTGACTGTCCATCACCTTTTCAACGACGGGGTGTCTCCCTTCAATGACTTTTACTTCATTATCAGAAAAGACGGGCTTTGTGTAATGCCTGTTTTCACTGATCGTCGCAAAGCATTGCAGTGCGTCCAGTTCACTCATTTGTTTGGCAAGACGCTGCAGACGCGGAATAAATTCTTTCACCTTTTCACGCAGTCCGGCAAAAAGCTCATATTCCAGCTCGCAGATGTTGTTTTCCGCTTCTAAAATAAGCGCTTCTTTTTCCTTCAATTCCGGC
This sequence comes from Bacillus sp. LR--39, assembly GCF_053613335.1. Taxonomy (NCBI): domain Bacteria; kingdom Bacillati; phylum Bacillota; class Bacilli; order Caryophanales; family Bacillaceae; genus Bacillus; species Bacillus sp. LR--39. Next base: position 1,217,195 of record NZ_JBSIOT010000001.1, read on the forward strand.
GTAATGTACCGTTCGGCGTTTGTGAGGGTCTGCTTCCGCTCATACCGTCCGTCCTCAAGAAGATGAAGGTTTGCTTTTGTGACTTCAATATAATAGCCGAACACTTTATTGAAACCGACCTTTAATGAACGGATGCCCGTATAAGCGCGTTCCTGCTGCTCCAGTCTGGCAATCCAGTCTTTACCGTTTTTGCTGGCGTCACGGTACTCATCGAGCTTCTGATGATAGCCGTCTTTAATTAAATTGCCTTCTTTTAACGATAACGGCGGGTTTTCATGAAGGGCTTCTTCTAACAGGTCAAGCAAATCTCCGCACGGATCAATCAAGCCGGCGCGTTCTTTTGCTTTTTTATGGTTAAGAGACCCTACAAGCTCTTTGATGCTCGGCACTTGTTTTAAAGATTCTTTCAGCTGGATTAAATCTCTTGCGTTGACGTTTCCGAATGCGACCCGGCCCGCCAGACGTTCTAAATCGTATACTTCCTTCAGGCGCTCTCGCAGATCTTCACGCTCAAACAGATGATTGATCAGCGTCTCGACCATTTCCTGGCGTTCTTCGATTTGGGATGCCCTGATCAGCGGGCGGTCAATCCATTGTTTGAGAAGCCGGCCGCCCATCGCTGTTTTCGTCTCGTCTAAAAGCCAAAGCAATGACCCTTTTTTGCTTTTCGAACGGATCGTTTCCGTCAGCTCAAGATTCCGTTTTGAATACAGGTCAATTTTCATCGCTTCTTCCAATTCATATACTTGAACCGGCTGCAGGTGATCCAGGCTCCGTTTTTGCGTTTTCTGCAAATACGTATATAAACGCATAAACGTCTCTGTCAGCTCTTCGCCCGGCAAGTGCTTTGCGATTTCAATGCGTTCTGTTATTTCCCCGTCTTCGATAGAAATCGTGGCGCCGCACCGTTCTTTCAGCTGAGCAGCTGTATGTTCGTTAAACTTGCTTGATACGACAATTTCCTTTGCGCCGACTGAGTAAATTTCTGACATGACATCTTCAATCCGCTCAATAAATACGGCCAGGTTTTCTCCGGTCGTTAAGTCCGATAAAGCGAGGCCGTATCCGTCACGGAATTCGGAAACGGAAGCGATAAAGTTGTTTTCCGATTCATGAATGCCTTTTCCATCCATCACGGTTCCCGGTGTGATCAGCTGGACGACTTCTCTTTTCACAACGCCTTTAGCCGCCTTCGGATCTTCCGTCTGCTCACAGATCGCCACTTTATAGCCCTTTTTAATCAGCTGTTCAATATAAGCCGCCGCGGAATGATACGGCACGCCGCACATCGGAATTTTATCAGCCGAACCTCCGTCTCTGCTTGTCAGTGTAATTTCAAGCTCTTGTGACGCTTTTTTTGCATCTTCAAAAAACATTTCATAAAAGTCACCAAGCCGAAAAAATAAAAAGGCATCTTGGTGCTCTGCCTTTATCTTCAAGTATTGCTGTATCATAGGCGTGTAACTAGCCATCATTTAATCCCTCACTATGTATCTTCTCTTATCCGAATCCCATTATAACATAAACAAAAGAGTGATATCTTTATATATAAAAAAGAGACTTGGGGTGTTAAACTCCCCTAGCCTCAACTTATTCTTCAGGATCTCCGACTAAAAATTCAGGGTTAATGTCCTCTAATTCTTCATCAAGATCGTCTTCCCAATCATCATCATCGTCTTCTTCCCAGTCAGGATTTACTTCGACGACGACTTTCGTTTCACCGACCACTTCTGCTAAAAATTCTCTCTCTGCCTGAACCACGATTTTATTTCCGTTAGGAGAAATGGTGACTTCAAGACAATTCGGCTGCTGCAGCACTTTGGCAATGACTTCGTGTTCGTCATCTAAGTAATTTGTGTCTCTGTATCTGAGTTTAATCACATCGACATACTTTACTCTCTCGGTTACAACTTCCGTTTTTGTATTATCGGCGTAAGAGTACCAGACGTTTATATCATAATACCCTTCAATTTCTACAGTCTTCCCGATCTTTTCGGCATCGTACTTGTGGTTGATAATCCAGCCGCCCAATATACTTGACGGTTTTTCTCCAGGTGAGATCGTGTTGGTGCATTGGGTGAATTTTCTTCCTTTCGCAACTACCGCTTTCGTAATAATTTCCCTGTATTCAGACATTCCGGCAGGCCTCCTTGTTCTTCTTCGTGTTATCTTATGCTGGGCATTTGTCTCATGTGCATTTTTATAATAAAAATATAAAAATACAAAGTTTCTGTTTCATTGTATGCAGCCCTGCCCAGAAACTTTACTTTTAAGTATGATAAAACTTTCCAGTAAAATGGGACAAAACGGTGACCTGATGAAAATTTAGTACATATCACAATTAGTTCTCAAACAGCAAAAAAACACGGGCCGATGAAGGCCCCGTGTTTAAATAGAACAGCTGTTATTCGAATGTTTTACTTTTGAACCGGTTTCTCCCGTCAGCAGGTTGCCTCCGGTAGATGTAATGATTTCGTTTGTCACCTGATTTGAGATCGTATGTGCGACAAGCTGAAGAAGGTCATTGACCTCAATCTGGGAATCTCTGAATTCCTGAATGATCGGAATCCCTTCAAGCTCTTCCTGCAGGGCGTCAATTTTACTTTCCACTTGTTTCAGCGCTTCAAGCTTTTCGTAGTGCTTCAGGTTAACGGCTTGCTTTTGCAGGGTTTTAATCTGATTAATAATCGCAGAGACTTTTTCATTTTCGTTAATCTGCGCCTCGGCGCGTTTAAAAAAATCAACTTCTTCTGTTTCAGAAATCATTTTCGCAAGGTTCCTAGCCTGCTGTACAATGTCTTTCTTAGAGTAAAGCGTCATTATTATTTCACCTCGATTGCTTCTCCTGCCATCACACCGTCAAGCGACCATGTTTTCGCCTGTTCGATTTTGACGCGTACAATCTTGCCGATGGCGTCTTTCGGCCCTTTGAAGTTGACGAGCTTGCTTTTTTCCGTATAGCCGGCAAGAATGTCAGGGTTATTTTTGCTTTCTCCCTCAACTAATACTTCGACAGTCCTGCCTTCATATTCCTTCATTTTTTTGGCTGAAATTTCTTTCACCAAATCATTGAGGCGCTGAAGACGTTCTTTCTTGACCCTCATCGGAACATTGTCTTTCATCTTCGCTGCCGGCGTGCCTTCACGAGGAGAGTAAATAAACGTATATGCGCTGTCAAATTCCACTTCGCGATATAACGAGAGCGTTTCTTCAAATTGTTCATCGGTTTCATTCGGAAAACCGACAATAATATCGGTCGTCAGTGAAGCGTTCGGCATCGCCGCTTTAATTTTTCCGACAAGCTCCAGATAGCGTTCTCTATCATATTTGCGCGCCATCATTTTTAACATCGCTGAGCTTCCTGATTGAACCGGAAGATGGATATGGTCAAGAAGGTTGCCGCCTTTGGCGAGCACCTCGATCAGATGATCATCAAAGTCACGCGGATGACTCGTCGTGAATCGGATTCTCGGAATATCAATTTTACGCAGTTCGTCCATTAAATCACCGAGACCGTACGTCATATCCTCAAAATCTTTTCCGTACGCATTCACGTTTTGACCGAGCAGCGTGATTTCTTTATAGCCTTCACTTGCAAGTCTTCTGACTTCCTGGATAATTTCCTCAGGACGGCGGCTTCGTTCTTTTCCGCGGGTATACGGTACGATGCAGTATGTGCAGAACTTGTCACAGCCGTACATAATGTTGACCCAGCCTTTAATTTTTCCGTTGCGGACTTTCGGAAGGTTTTCAATGACATCCCCTTCCTTCGACCACACTTCAATAACCATCTCTTTTGATAAATATGCCTCTGATAACAGTTCCGGCAGACGGTGAATGTTGTGCGTGCCGAAAATCATATCGACAAACGGGTGCTTCTTAAGGATGCGGTTTACGACTGATTCTTCCTGTGACATGCAGCCGCAGACGCCGAGAATCAGGTCCGGGTTATTTTTTTTGAGCGCCTTTAAATGGCCGAGCTCTCCGAACACTTTGTTTTCAGCATTTTCCCGGATAGCGCAAGTGTTTAATAAAATAACGTTCGCGTCATCAACCGAATTTGTCGCTTCATAACCGAGCGCCATAAAAATACCCGCCATGACTTCCGTATCATGCTCGTTCATTTGGCATCCGTACGTGCGAATATAAAATTTCCTGCCTTCACCGAGGCCTTTAAATTCTTCTGAGATTTTAAAATCGTTATGATATTGAACGGATTCTTTGCCCCGTTTTTTCGCATCTTTTAAAGAAGGCGGAATATATACGGCTTCAAAATACTTGCTGTAATCCTTTTCGGATTTTTTGTCCGCCGGATTCACTTGTCCGCTTTCCTGCTTTTGCTTTTCATTCATGTTCGAATGTCTCCTTTCAACCGAAACTTCCACCTTCAAGTATACTGGTTAAAAGCGTTTGGCACAACCGCCAGCCTATTATTGTACACCTTATTGAGAATAAGAATCAATAAGAAATAAAAAAGAGGGAATCATTTCCCCCTTACACAAGCTGAAGCTCTTTTGCGGCTGAACAGATTACTTCCAGGGCCCGGTCAAGCTCCTCTTTTGTATGCTCTGCCGTAATAATGGTGCGGATTCTCGCTTTTCCTTGGGCGACCGTCGGATACACGATGCTTTGTGCAAAGACGCCGCGGGTCAATAAAAGGTCTGATAATGCCTGGGCTTTTTCTTCCTCCCCTATTAATATCGGCACGATCGGTGTTTCGCTTTTTGTGAGGGTCAGCCCCATTTGAACCAGTTTGTCTTTGAAATACGCCGTGTTCTCCCATAGCTTTTCCATATGCTCCGGCTCTTCCAGCAGGACGTCAATGGCTTCTATGCATGCGGCCGTTACCGCAGGCGGATGAGAAGTGCTGAATAAGAAAGGACGCCCTTTATGGCGCAGGTAATCGATCAGAACCTGCGATCCCGCGGCGTAACCGCCAAGCACTCCGATGGCTTTGCTTAATGTGCCCACCTGAATGTGGACTCTTCCGTCAAGCCCGAAGTGATTAACCGTTCCCCTTCCGTTTTTTCCGAGTACGCCGGAAGCATGCGCGTCGTCGACCATCACAAAGGCATCGTACGCCTCTGCAAGTTTGACGATGTCAGGCAAAGGAGCGATGTTGCCGTCCATTGAGAATACGCCGTCGGTGACGATCAGGCGCATGCGGTAATTCATTGATTTTTTCAGCACCCTTTCCAAATCGTCCATATCAACATGGCGGTACACCTTTTTATCTGCTTTCGTCAGCCTGATCCCGTCAATAATGGAAGCATGGTTCAGTTCGTCAGAGATCACGATATCCTCTTTTGTAAGAATGCTTGATAAGACGCCCTGATTCGTTGTGAACCCCGATTGAAAAACAAGTGCCGCTTCTGTTTTTTTAAAGTTTGCCAATTTCTTCTCAAGCTCATTGTGCATTGTGAATGTTCCGGCGATTGTCCGGACGGACCCGGTACCCGCTCCGAATTCTTCCGCGGCGCGTTTGGCCGCTTCGACAAGTCTTGGATGCGACGTCAAACCGAGATAATTGTTCGATGAAAGCTGTATCACGTTTTCCCCTTTGACTTCCACCGACGGACCCTGCTTCGTTTCAATTTGTTTCATTTGCTGCCACGTTTTATTTTCTTTCATTTTATCAAGCTCTGCTTTTAGAAATTCAAATTCTTTCATTATAGAACCCTCCCCTTATGGAATCAAAATGACTTTGCCGCACTGGCCCTTTCTCATCAGGTCAAACCCTTTTTCAAAGTCTTCAAGCGGAAACTGATGCGTGATCACCGGCGTCAGATCAACAAGGCCGGATTCAAGCAGGTGCGATACCTGCCGCCATGTTTCAAACATTTTTCTGCCTGTGATGCCTTGGACGGTAAGTCCTTTAAACACCACGTCATTTGTCAGGTCAACCGTCACCGGACGTTCCGGCAGACTCAGCATATGGAACCTTCCCCCGTTGGCCGCCATCTTTAGTCCCTGTGCTATAGCTGCCGGGTGGCCTGACATTTCGCAGACAAGGTCGATCCCTTCTCCGCCTGTTAAGGTGTCGATCACCTCAAGCGGATCTTCCTTATCAGCTGAAATGGTGATCGCGGCTCCCAATTTCTTCGCAAGAGCCAGCCTGTAATCATTTTTATCAATGGCCGCAATACGGGATGCACCGGCCGCTTTAGCCACTGCCACCGCCATCAGCCCGATCGGCCCGCAGCCGATAATTGCAGCGGAACCGCCCGCAAGCCGGCTGCTTTCCAGCACCGTATGCACCGCGTTGCCAAGCGGCTCTTGAACAGAAGCGACGGCGGGGTCCATATCAGCGGGATTTTTCCAAACATTTCGAGCCGGCACTTTGACATATTCAGCGAAGGAACCGGCTGTATCTACGCCGAGGATCTTTGTATGGGTGCACACATGATGTTTTCCTGTTAAACAAGGGACACAAGTACCGCAGACGAAGTGGGTTTCAGCCGAAACGTAGTCACCTATTTTGACATTTGTGACGTGCTTGCCCGTTTCCGCTACGATACCGCTGAATTCATGTCCGAATACTTGAGGTGTTTTGATTCGTTTCTGCGCCCATTGATCCCAATTATAAATATGCACATCTGTACCGCATATAGATGCGGCCTGTACTTTAACGAGAACTTCATTCTCATTTATGGAAGGTATGGGAATTTCTTTCAGAGTTGCTCCGAAAGCGTTTTCATTTTTGACGATAGCTTTCATCTTTCCTCCCAACATGTACACTCCTCCTCGAAAAAACACTGTAATAACTGGATTGTAACATGATATAAAAAGGAGGTAAATACCAGTGTCCACTCCAAGAAAACAACTGCTTCCGTCCGGAAAAATGGGCATGATTTTTTTTGAATATTATATGAATAAAGCCATTTATCATCTCTTCGTACTATCAATATAATATTGTGAGAAAATATGACAACAATAAAAACAACCCGCTCGCCTTACGCAAGCAGGTTGAGAATGTCATGTTTTTGTTTTTAACGGGGTTCGACGATTAACTTAATCGCCGTTCTTTCTTCTCCGTCAATCTGTATATCTGTAAAAGCCGGAATACAAATCAAATCTACGCCGCTTGGCGCGACAAAGCCTCTGGCAATCGCAACCGCTTTAACAGCCTGATTTAAGGCACCCGCCCCAATTGCTTGAATTTCGGCGGCTCCGCGTTCCCTCAATACACCGGCAAGCGCGCCTGCTACTGAATTTGGACTTGATTTTGCTGAAACTTTTAAGATTTCCATTTCTGCTCCCCCTTAGTTTTACAATGGATAAGTGAGTGTTCATTAGAACAATCATTATTAGATGTTGCTATCCAAAAAGCCATCCCCACAATGCTTTTCAAAAATAGCGGGCTACCTTCCATTTTTACTATATTCACTAAGAAGTTGCTATATTCCTGCTTTTCCTTTTAATATTTTTATAAAATAAACACATGATCACCTATTCAAAGAACATATGGTCATCATTGATTAATATCCGTTCGATATTTACGGCCTTTTTCGTTTGATCGTCGATGTCAATGAGCACTCCGCTCAGCGTAGTTTTACCTTCCGCCACCGTAAACCGGACAGGAAGATTGGTTTTAAACCGCTTGATGACCGTTTCTCTGTCCATACCGAGAATTCCGTCGTACGGACCCGTCATGCCTACATCAGTAATATATGCCGTTCCTTTCGGCAAAATGCGGTTATCTGCCGTTTGCACGTGTGTATGGGTGCCTACCACGGCAGAGGCTCTTCCGTCTGTGTACCAGCCGATCGCAATTTTTTCGCTTGTCGCTTCGGCGTGAAAATCAATAAAAATGTACGGCGTGCGCTTTTTCGCTTCTTCTATTAATTCATCCGCTTTAGCAAACGGATCATCAAGCGGCGGAAGAAACGTCCGCCCCTGTAAGTTAATGACGGCAAGCTCTTTTCCGTTCGATTTAATATAGGTAATGCCTTTGCCCGGCGTACCTTCCGGGAAATTCGCCGGCCGGACAAGATGCGGCACATCATCAATAAAGTCGAAGATCTCTCTTTTATCCCACGTATGATTTCCCATTGTAATGGCATCTGCTCCCGCTTCCATCAGGCTGTGGTAGATCTTTTCCGTCAGTCCTTTTCCGTGTGCTGCATTTTCTCCGTTAATAATTGTAAAATGCGGTTTATGTTTCGCTTTCAGTTTCGGGACATATTCTTTTACCATGTCGCGGCCCGGGGAACCGACAACATCTCCGATAAATAAAATTCTCATACATTCCATTCCTTCCTTTTCAGGGACTCAAAAAAATAAAGTGATGCGCTAAGCATCACTTTATTTTGCATACTCTACGGCTCGAGTTTCTCTGATTACGGTCACTTTAATGTGGCCCGGATAATCAAGCTCGTCCTCAATTCGTTTACGGATATCACGTGCCAAACGATGGGCTTCTAAATCATTAATGGAGTCCGGCTTGACCATGATGCGAACTTCACGGCCGGCCTGAATCGCAAATGATTTTTCAACACCTTCGTAAGACTCGGAGATTTCTTCAAGCTTTTCAAGTCTGCGGATATAGTTTTCGAGCGTTTCACTTCTCGCGCCCGGTCTTGCGGCTGATAATGCATCAGCGGCAGCGACCAGAACGGCGATAATGGAAGTCGGCTCTTCGTCTCCGTGGTGTGACGCAATACTGTTAATGACGACTGGATGCTCTTTATATTTGGTCGCAAGCTCCACTCCGATTTCCACGTGGCTTCCTTCCACTTCATGGTCAATTGCTTTTCCGATGTCATGCAGAAGACCGGCCCGCTTGGCAAGCTTTGCATCTTCTCCAAGCTCGGAAGCCATTAAACCGGCTAAAAACGCAACTTCCATAGAATGTTTCAGTACGTTCTGCCCGTAGCTTGTACGGAATTTCAACCGGCCGAGGATCTTGATCAGATCCGGGTGGAGTCCGTGAACGCCGACTTCAAACGTCGTCTGCTCACCCATTTCCCGGATATAGTCATCAACCTCACGGCGGGATTTTTCAACCATTTCTTCAATGCGCGCCGGGTGAATACGGCCATCCTGAACGAGTTTATCAAGAGCGATTCTTGCCGTCTCCCGTCTGATCGGATCAAATCCGGAAAGAATGACTGCTTCAGGTGTGTCATCAATAATCAGGTCAATACCTGTAAGCGTTTCAAGCGTACGAATGTTACGCCCTTCACGGCCGATGATACGTCCTTTCATCTCATCATTCGGAAGATTGACGACCGATACCGTCGTTTCGGCAACATGATCTGCTGCACAGCGCTGCAAAGCAAGCGACAGAATGTTTTTCGCCTTTTTATCTGCCTCTTCTTTCGCACGGTTTTCGGTTTCTTTTGTCATGATGGCGATGTCATGTGAAAGCTCATTTTCAACCCGGTCAAGAATGATTTGCTTCGCTTCATCCCGTGTCAGGCTCGAAATGCGTTCGAGTTCTGACTGCTGCATACGAATCATCTCATCCACTTTGCTTTCCATCTCTTCAATATGTTGTTGTCGTTCATTCAGAGAATGATCTTTCTTCTCCAACATCGCTTCCCGTTTATCAATTCCTTCATGTTTACGGTCAAGATTTTCTTCTTTTTGAAGTAAACGGTTTTCTTGTTTTTGAAGCTCATTTCGTCTTTCACGAACTTCCTGTTCAGCATCTATTCGAAGTGTATGGATTTCGTCCTTTGCTTCAAGCAGAGCTTCTTTTTTCAGTGCTTCAGCATCACGCTTTGCATCTTCAAGGATTTGCTCGGCAGCACCGCGTGCGCCCGCAATCTTTGCTTCGGCAATGGTTTTACGAACATAGTAGCCAACAACTAAACCGAGCAGAGTCAGCAAAATGGAGATGAGAACCGTCATTGGGGTCATACTTTCACCTCCTCTTGCTATGAACTTGGTTTTTGCTTAAATAAGTGCCGGCATGTACATTGTCTGATTTTCTCAACATACAGAACCTTCACAGGGAATGAGTCTCTCATGCCCTTGTCAAGTTTAAATGGTTTAACAATCATGTTAAAAAAACAAATGTTACAACTTCATTGTAATTGTGTCGGAAATACTTGTCAAGCTTGCCAGCTTAACGATTCGCCTTCAGCTCGGATCTTCGCCCATGTATATATCATACCATACCTTCATCCGCTTTTCGTGAATGACGGCTCTGTTAGTCCGCCTGGTTAAGCAATTGGTAAATTCTATTGTTTACCTGTCCTAATTTGGCGTTATTCTGAATGTTTGACAGTAATATGACATATTTGCTTGCTGAATGGCTGAAGCTGTTCAAAATGTTGTAACCGGGCATAACACCGTGATTGGAATAGCTTCCCGGATCAATGTAAAACCCCATGCCGTAAGCGGCACTGCTTCCTGCTGTAAACATTTTTGTGAAGCTTTCTTTTGAAAGGAGCGTGTTGTTTACGATCGATTTATCAAATTTATAGAGATCTTCAGCGCTCATATACATGTCGCCCGCCCCGTACAGCTGCGATAAGTCCAAAAGGTGCGGCGTTACAAGACTGCCGCTCTCATCGACTTTGTAGCCGACGGCAGGATATTTGGCTTTGGCAAATGTTTTGTAAAATCCGGCATGCTTCATTCCGGCCGGTTTGAACACGTGTTCTTTTATATATTGTTCATAAGACTCCCCGCTGACTTGAGATACGATATAAGCAAGCACTGAATAGTTGGAATCCCTGTAATCCCAAACCCCGGGCTGCCGTTTAATTCCGCGGTATTCTATATCCTTGATTAAATCAATTGGAGCAATCGGTCCCTGACCCTCAATATGCCCGTTTATGCCGGACGTATGATTGAGCAGATTTTTCAATGTAATGCGCGTGCCGTTAGGAAAATTCGGCAAGTATGTACTGACGGGGTCACTCGTCTGCAGCAGCCCTTTTTCTTCAAGCTGCAGGACAGCCGTCGCGATTAACGCTTTTTGGGAAGAACCGATATAATATGATGTCTCCGGATTGTTTTTCATTTTTTGTTTTCGGTCCGCATAGCCAAAGCCTTTTTTCAGCACAACTTTTCCATCTTTTACGATCATTGCTGTGCCGCTGAACCCGATTTGTTGCAAGTAATTGCTGATCTGTTTATTGTGATCGATTGATTTAGGTGTTTTCTCTTTTTGCGTCTTTTCTTTTTTCTGTTGAGTCTGGTCTTTTGAAGTATCAGATTGAGCGGCGGGAGCGCTTTTAACGGATTCCTTCTCCCGGTGATGCGCTGTGACGGTCCAGATCATAATAAAAACAGTAACAAGCAGCAGAAAAAGAAACAGCCCTCCCGTTTTCATCAGCTTCTTCTTTCTTTTTTTATTTATTCTTGTGCGGCGGGGGCTCGTCATCTTTTTTCCTCCTCAGATATAATTTCAACTTTCGCCATGATGTTAGACGAGTGAAGTGTGAAAAAAGTTGTAACATTCCAGATAAAATTTTCCGAAACAGCCAGTGTTTTTTGAAACACACAAAAAAAAGAGCGGAAATTGCTTATTCCGCTCTTTTGATCGTGTTTTTATTCTTCTAATTCCATCTCTTCCTGAACTTCTTCCGCTTTGTCCGTTACACCGTTATTGTCTAAACCGTAATATTCACGGATTTGTTCCTGAATCATCAGCATGATGTCTTTATTTTCTTTTAAGAACTGCTTGGCGTTTTCACGGCCCTGACCGAGGCGTTCTTCTTCATAAGAATACCACGAACCGCTTTTTTGCACGATATCCAGTTCAGTTCCAAGGTCGATGATTTCCCCTTCTTTGGAGATTCCTTCACCGTACATAATGTCCACTTCAGCCGTACGGAACGGAGGAGCGACTTTGTTTTTTACGACTTTAATTCTCGTTTTATTCCCCATGACGTCGTTGCCCTGCTTTAATTGCTCGGCACGGCGCACTTCAAGGCGCACGGAAGAATAGAATTTCAGCGCGCGGCCGCCCGGTGTCGTCTCCGGATTTCCGAACATAACGCCGACTTTTTCACGAATCTGGTTAATAAAGATTGCAATTGTTTTAGATTTATTGATGGCGCCGGAAAGCTTACGGAGCGCCTGAGACATGAGACGCGCCTGTAAACCGACGTGTGAATCACCCATGTCACCTTCAATTTCAGCTTTTGGAACAAGCGCCGCAACAGAGTCAACGACTACGATATCAACAGCTCCGCTTCGCACCAGCGCTTCAGCAATCTCAAGCGCCTGCTCTCCCGTATCCGGCTGAGAAAGCAGAAGCTCTTCGATATTGACACCGAGCTTTTGCGCGTAAACAGGATCAAGAGCATGCTCAGCATCAATAAATGCTGCCTGTCCGCCTTTTTCCTGAACCTCAGCGATTGCGTGAAGCGCTACAGTCGTTTTACCTGAGCTTTCAGGTCCGTATACTTCAATAATCCGTCCGCGCGGGTATCCGCCTATTCCGAGAGCGGTATCAAGTGCAAGGGAACCGCTTGGCACCGTTGAAATTCTTGTATCTGTTTTTTCTCCGAGCTTCATGATGGAACCTTTGCCGAATTGTTTTTCTATTTGCTTAAGAGCCATATCTAAGGCTGCCTGACGATCACTCATTTATTTTTTCCTCCTTTATCTTGCCACTACATATACTATACCTTGTTTACTGGCATTTGCCAAGAAAAAAGCGAACGCATATTCGGATTTTTTCCGCGTTCGCTTTTCTGCAAAAGAGCATAATTTCCCTTGTAAAACTTAAAAATCAGAGAAATCGCCTCTTTAAAACTTTATTTTTGATCCAGCATTTTCAAAATGAGATGGCAGCCGTATTTAGCGGCGCGCTTTCTGATTCCGGTTCTTGAGCCGGCAAAGTTAAATTCGTGCACCTCTTCTTTTCCTTCCGCCGAAATGCCGATAAAGACGCGGCCCGGCGCATGCCCTTCCTGCGGGTCGGGACCCGCAACCCCGGTAAAGCTGATGCCGATATCGCTTCCGGTCAGCTTTCTCACACCGGCTGCAAGCTCTTTCGCACACTCTTTGCTGACCGCTCCGCTTTCTGCGAGCGTCTCAGCTTTCACGCCGAGCACATGCTGTTTCACGCTGTCGGAATAACAGACAACACCCCCTGCAAATAGTTGAGACGCACCGCTTAAATCAGTCACCCACTCTGAAAACAGGCCGCCTGTAAAGCTTTCGGCAGAAGAAATCGTGATTTTGTTTTGTCTGCATGCTTTTGAAAGCTCCTTCACCAGAGACGTATCATCATATCCGTAGAAAAATTCACCGACACGTTCTAAAATGGCGGCTTCCGTTTCTTTTAAAAGCCGTTCTGTTTCTTTTTCGTCAGCATGTTTCGCCGTTAAACGCAGCGTGACCTCTCCGTCAGCAGCGAGCGGCGCAATCGTCGGGTTCGTCTGCGCATCAATAATATCTTCTAAATCAGCTTCAAGCTGGGATTCACCGATTCCGAAAAAACGCAGCACGGTTGAAACGATTTTCTCATTAGAACCGAGCTTTTTAAGAAGCAGCGGCTTCGCTTCATTTTCAAACATCGGACGCAGCTCGCTCGGCGGCCCGGGAAGCAGCATATAAAGCCTTGAGCCGTGCTCTGCAAGCATTCCCGGCGCCATGCCGAAATGATTCGCCAAAACGTCTGAGCCCTCAATGACGAGCGCCTGTTTGCGGTTATTCGGCGACATGGTCCGTTTTGTTTTCGCGAAATATTCTTCGATCGACCGGAACGCTTCGTCATTCAGAACGAGCGGGCGCCCCAGTGTGTTTGCAATGGTTTCTTTCGTCAAATCGTCCTTGGTCGGTCCGAGGCCGCCTGAAAAAATAATCAGGTCTGAGCGCTCTTCGGCAATGCGGATGACTTGCTTAAGCCGCTCAGGATTGTCACCGACAGCGGTATGATAAAACACGTTTACACCGATTTCCGCCAGCTCTTTACTGATAAACTGCGCGTTCGTATTGGCGATCTGGCCTAGCAGAAGCTCCGAGCCGACTGCAATGATTTCTGCTTTTTTTGCTATTTCCATCTTTAAGTCCTTCTTTCTTAGTTAGATGTTTTTAACGCATCCCAGTTCTTCGCAAAATACTCCCAGCCGGAAATGACTGTGAAGAGCACGGCCACCCATAAAGCGATATCGCCGAACGGGAAAGAAACGAGCTCAAACGGAAGATTATGCAGCAAAAGCGCGGCAACAGCGATGATCTGAGCCCATGTTTTAATTTTCCCCAGCATATTGGCGGCTACAACTTCCCCCGTTCCCGCCAGTACAAGTCTTAATCCCGTTACGGCAAATTCGCGGCTGATGATGATGATGACCATCCACGCCGGCGCAAGGTCAAACTGCACAAGCGTAATTAATGCCGCGGATACCAGCAGTTTGTCAGCCAGCGGATCTAAAAATTTCCCGAAGTTTGTCACGAGGTTCAGTTTTCTGGCGTAGTAGCCATCCACCCAGTCAGTCGTTGATGCGATAATGAATAAAACAGCTCCCGTAAGATGCGCGACCGGAATCGATTCATCCCCTATATGAACGCTGCCCCACTGAAAAGGAACAAGCATGATAATCATAAATACAGGAATTAAAGCGATTCTTGCCAGTGTGATTTTATTCGGTAAGTTAAACATAAAGCCCCTCCAATAATATGTACTCGGACGTGAAGAAAAAGTCATCTTAATCGTTCAGATGACTTTTTCCCCTTTTATTTTTTCATCTTGATTGTGATGGTCTGCGCCATCACATCATGCGGATTGAGTTCATAGGACAGAACCTCTCCGTTGATTTTAATTTTCAGGTTAGGGGCATAGCCCGTGCGGATTTCAATCTGCTTTTGATCCGTGACGTCTTTTTTAAAGGTTTCGCCTTTTTGCAGCGTTCCTTCTTTTAAAGAACCGCCGCTGTCATCACGGACGCGGATCCATGCGCTGTCAGAAGCAATCAGTTCAAGCTTATACTTATCTGCCCCGGAGACGTTGTATGAAGAAGCCGAGCCTTCCGTTCCGGCCGCTTTGATCTCCGTCTTTTCACTGCTTTTTTCTTTCTTTTTCTGCTCTGACGCTTTTGTGTCCTTTTTGTCTTTTTTGCTGTCAGATTGCGCTTCGTCATTTGTATTGCCGTCGTTTTTCAGCGCAGAATCCTTAGGAATCTCATACTTGCTCTCACTTTGGGTGACGGCTTTATCTCCGTCTGTCTGCCCGGATTTGCTCATTCCGAGCTGAATAATCGCATAAATGATCGCGATGACGATAATGACACCGATGACGACAAGGACGGTCGGAAGCCATTCCGCCGCCTTTGAAGCGGACTTAGGAAGCTCCCTTTGCATGGCAAGACCGGAGATTTTTTCCGACACATCGTCATGGTACGTGTTAGGGATGTCTTTTTTATATTCTTCAAATAACTGATCTGAATCAAGCCCGACAGCTTCAGCGTATTGCTTGATAAACGCCCGCACATAAAAATTGCCGGGAATGACGTCATAATTGCCTTCTTCCAGAGCGGTTAAGTATCTTTTCTGAATTTTCGTCGCCGCCTGGAGTTCATCCAACGACATCCCTTTTTCCTCTCTGGCTTCTTTAAGCCGGATTGCTAATTCTGTCACAACAAACACCTTCCAATATTAAAAATCAAAGCTTGAAAAACCGGTCTGATCAAACATTTGCGGTTCTTCTGCATGTTCATATGTAATGACTTCGTCAGGATCATTTCTGAGTTCGATAATATAATCGAAATCATCGAGCGTATACTCCGAATTTTGAACAAAAATATCGGGGTGCTCCACGACCTTTGTCGCCGGAAGCCGCATAATTTCACTGACGAGCTGAAGATGGCGCTCAGATCCCCGTCTTGTCGAAACGATGCCGTCGAGGATAAACACGTTTTCCGTGCTGTATTCATCGGCAACCAGCTGGCTCCGGATCGTTTGTTTTAGCAGCGTTGATGATACGAAAAGCCATCTTTTGCTGGCACAAACGCTTGACGCAACAATGGACTCCGTTTTTCCGACCCTCGGCATTCCCCGGATTCCGATCAGTTTGTGTCCTTCTTTTTTAAACAGCTCGGCCATAAAGTCAACCAGAAGACCGAGCTCGTCCCTTTCAAAACGGAAGGTTTTTTTGTCATCGGCATCACGCTGAATGTATCTTCCGTGGCGGACTGCGAGACGGTCGCGAAGCCTCGGTTCTCTCAGCTTCGTTACTTTAATGGTCTCCATTGTTTTTAAAATTGATTCCAATCGTTTAATTTGATCTATATGCCGGCATCTGAGCAGCATTCCCCTTCTGGAAAGGTCGACACCGTTAATTGTGACAATATTAATTGACAGCATCCCGAGAAGAGATGAAATATCCCCGAGCAGGCCGGGGCGGTTCACTTGAATTTCATATTCAAAATACCATTCGAGCTTTGCCAAATGATATACCCCCTCCATTGTGGCAAATTTTTACCTTCCTTTATCATAAAACATTTTTCTCTAATTAGAAAGAAGAATGTTGCTCTATAGAGGAAAACATAAAAAAAGAGAGGAGAAATCCCCCCTCTTAATGAGTGCTGTTATTTTCAACAAGCTTCACCATCATATTTGCGATGGCGCGCTGTTCATCTTCAGAAGCAACGCTCCAAAGATCAGCAAGCACTTTTTCCTGATGGTTTTTCGAGTCGACTTCGTTCGCAAGGTAACCGCCGATTTCTGTAGCGAGGTCAGTGATCGTTTCATCACTCATCCCTTTTTCCTGCGCATAGTTCAATCTGTCGCCAAGGAAATTCTTCCAATTATCCCAGTTTTCTAATACTGACATGTTGGGTTCCTCCATTTCATCTGTTGTTACAAAATTATTTTGTCCGTACAGATGCAAACTATACACACATTTTTTTCAGCAGTGCCAGCCGCCGTTTACGGATAATATATGCCCCGTAATATAGGAAGCCTTTTCCGATAATAAAAAGGCCGCCGCTTCGGCGATTTCCTCCGGCTTTGCCAGCCGGCCCGCGGGAATTTCCTCTGCCAACGCTTCTTTTTCATCAGACGTGAACTGATCAAGCATATTTGTATCAACGGCACCCGGCGAGACTGCATTCACTCGGACGCCGCTCGGAGCAAGCTCTTTGGCAAGCGCTTTAACGAACGAATGCTGCGCTCCCTTGACCATGCTGTATAATACCTCGCACGATGCGCCCGTTTCTCCCCAGACGGAACCGATCGCGACGATGCCCCCGCTTTTTTTCCGAATCATGCCGGGCACCAGATTACGCGCCAAAAGAAACGGACTCGTCACATGCAGCTGCACCATCTCCCGCGCCGTGTCATCCGTAACGTCCGTAATCAGGCCGAAGTGACTTTTGCCGCTGTTTAATATCAGAGCGTCCACAGGCTGCTTAACGGAACGGCTGAGTGTCTCCGCGCCATCCGGTGAGGACAGATCCGCCTGAATAACGGAGGCTTTTACGCCGAATGATGCGCTCAGCCTTTCCGCAAGCCTGTGTGCGGCTTCCTTATTAGAATGATAATGCAAAAGGACGTCATATCCGTTTTTTGCGAGGACTTCACTTATACTTTGTCCGATTCCGCCGCTTGCTCCGGTTACGAGCGCTGTCTGTTTCATCAATCCATACTCCTTCTTTCCCCAGAAAAACATCCCTCAGGGCGTGAGGGATGTTTTTGTTATGATTTTGGCACGACTTTGCAGACTGTCAGCCTTTCTTCTGATATTTCTTCTTTAATAACCCGCTTTACGTCTTCCAGCGTAATCTGCTCCAGTACGGTTACGACATCAAACAGACTCATATCTAAAAAGGCGTAGCGTGTGAATTGGTTGGCGATATATTCAGGCGAATTGAGCGCTTTTAAGAATGACCCGATCTTCTTTTTTCTCGCAAGGTCAAGTTTTTCCGCAGTCACGGCTGATTCCGCATCAAGCAGCATGTGTTTTAATTCGTCAGCGAGCTTATCCGGCTCCGGTGTATCTCCTCCGACAGAGGCAAAACCGAATCCGTATTCAGCCGTGTAATCAAAGCTGAAGGTTTCATCAATGTAGCCTTTGTCGTACAAGTCGCCGTAATGCGGTGAGCTTTTTCCGAAAAGACATTCAAGCATGAGGTTCATGCTGAGCTCGTGCTTCAACAGCTCCTGCCCCGTTTTATAAGGGTCTTTCGCCTTTAAGCCGACAAGACATTTTGAGCCTTGCACGTTCATTTTTAACTCCTGCTCCCGGCGGAAGACCGCTTCCTGCTCCTGAACTTCTTCACGTTTGATTTCAGGCTGGTCTGTAAACGGCTTTTTCTCCTGGTTTTTCCGCACCTGGCTGATGACCGCTTCAGGATCTACGGGACCGACGATAAAGAGCAGCATATTGCTCGGGTGATAAAACGTTTCGTAGCACTCATACAGCAGATCTTTCGTAATATGTGAGATGCTCTCCACCGTTCCGGCAATGTCAATTTTCACGGGGTGGTCTTTATACATATTTTCGATAAGGCCGAAAAACAGCCGCCAATCCGGATTATCATCATACATATTGATTTCCTGGCCGATGATGCCTTTTTCTTTTTCAACTGATTTTTCCGTGAAATACGGGTCCTGAACAAAATCCACGAGTGTTTCCAGGTTTTTCTCCACATTAGAAGTGCTGGAGAACAGATAAGCGGTTCGTGTAAATGATGTAAAGGCATTTGCCGACGCCCCCTGCTTACTGAAGTCCTGAAACACGTCGCCGTCCGCTTTTTCAAACAGTTTATGCTCCAGAAAATGCGCGATTCCGTCAGGGACGTGTACCATTTCTTCCTTATTTAAAGGAACGAATTGATTGTCAATGGAACCGTACTTTGTCGTAAACACGGCGTATGTTTTATTAAAGCCCTGTTTCGGCAGCACATAGACATCAAGGCCGTTTGCCATTTTTTCATGATACAGCGTTTCCTGAAGCTGTTCGAAGTTTATCGGTTTAGTCAAGATGCTCCCCCCGTCCCTTTTAAGAAATAAGTCGTATCCAGCTTAATGTTCTTTCCGACATTGATAATGTCCTCTTTTGTCACTTTCTCGATATTGTCAAGGAATCTTTCGATCGGTATCTCTACTTGGGCTGAGGCCTGCTGATACAGAAATTCCGCTAAACCGTATGCCGTATCAATGGTTTCTAATACTTGGTTTTTAATAACGGCTTTCGTTTGGGCGATATCATCTTCTGAAAAGTCACCGTTTTGCATAGCCTGAAACTGTTCTTCAATGATGGTGACGGCCTGCTTGTAATTTTTCACCTCAATGCCCGACATGACCATCAAAAGCCCTTTGAAGCTTTCCACCCTTGAGGCTGCATAATAGGCGAGGCTCGCTTTTTCACGGACATTTATAAACAGCTTTGAATGAGAGAAACCTCCGAACAGCCCGTTAAACACCTGCAATGCAGGATAATCCGGATCTGTATATGTCGTATTGGTCCGAAATCCGATATTCAGCTTGCCCTGCTTGACGTCCTCTTCATCAATGACTTCCTTCGGATCGGGCTGTTCATTCGCCGCGCTTCTTTCAAAAGGCTGCAGCTCCCGTTCTTCCGTTTTAAAGTACGTATCAACGGCCGTTTTCACCTGATCTGTATCAACATCGCCGATGACGTACAGGTCCAGCTGATCTTCGCGTATGGCTTTTTGATAGGCTTCATACAAATCTTGCGGTGTAATGTGTTCAACATCATCGAACTCGCCGTTGACGTGAAGGGCATACGGTTCGCTTTTGCACATTTCCTGAACGAGACGCAGATTAGAATATCTCATCTTATCATCATATACGGCTTGAATCCGCTGTTTCAGCGTCCGTTTTTCCTGCGTGACATAAAGGGGCAGGAAGGCGCCGTTTTCCAAAGCGGGCGAAAAGACAAGCTCTGATAAAAGCTGAAGGCCTTTTTCCAATAACGGTGTGCGGTCCTTCAGATACTTTTCATTAGGAATCTCAAGCCTGAACGTAATGACATGACGTTCTCCCTTTTTTGTCAGATCAGCTGAAACGGATGTGCCGTACAGCTCATCAAAATAAGACCGCAGATCAGCGGTTTTCGGGCGGCTTTCTGTTCCGCGCAGAAGCACATGCGGAAACAGCGCTCTTTTTGTTACGAGCTCTTTCGTTAAAGGAGCCAGCATTTTAAACGTCAGCGAAACGGTTTTAAATTTCTCGGTCTTTACGATGTGGGCGGTGATCCCGCCGTGCTTTGACTTCATTTCATTTACGTAAGTCATGTGAAACCTCCTTCGTTCATTCTTTCATAGTATGTATTATGACCAAATTTCAGCATTCGCAAAAAAGAGTACGCAGATGTAATTATATCAACTGGAGGATTTATAAGGAAACAAAAAACCTCTGCCCGAAAACAGGCAGAGATATTGAACGTTATTTTTTCAAATTGAAAGGCCACCAGTTGGCTCTTCCGAATATTTTCACCATGACCGGTACAAAAAACGGAAGGACCACAATTGCGTACATGAGAAGGCCTGTTAATACCACGGTTGCAATCTGTAATAAGGAAAGAACGCCTGACGGCAGCATGGCCGCAAAGGTTCCCGCTAAAATAATCGCCGCAGAAATGATGACGGAACCCATATTTTTCATACTGCTGATCATTGCGGGTTCCGTTCCTTCTTTTTTAAGCTCATTAAAACGGTCCATTAAAAAGATGGAATAATCCACGCCTAGAGCCATCAAAATGACAAAGCCGAAGAACGGCACGGCCCAGTTTACGCCCGGATACCCGAAGAAGTGTGTAAAGATGTATTCCGTCACGCCGATGGATGCGAAATACGTCAGTACGAGCGACGCCACTAAATAAACAGGCATAATGAGGGAGCGCAGCATCACGATGAGAATCAGAAAAATTCCCGCCAGCATAAACATTGCCGTCCGTTTGAAGTCTGAATCCGATACTTCCTTCAGATCGGCATTCATGCTGGAGACTCCCGAAACGCCGAAGGAAGCATTCTTCAGATCCGTGTTCGGAATGGCCCTT
This sequence comes from Bacillus sp. LR--39, assembly GCF_053613335.1. NCBI lineage: Bacteria > Bacillati > Bacillota > Bacilli > Caryophanales > Bacillaceae > Bacillus > Bacillus sp. LR--39. The sequence goes on from NZ_JBSIOT010000001.1 coordinate 1,238,124, forward strand.
TTTACGCTCGCTTTGATCGCTTGAATATCTTGAACGGCCGTATTTGAGTAAGGATTATTATCAAGAACGACGGTCAATTCTGTCGTTTTTCTGTCATCTGACATGTACGTATTAAACACGCTTGTGAAATCACTGTTTGTCAACGCGTCTTTCGGCACAAACCAGCCTGTCATTTCTTTGTCTGACGCCTTGTGAAGCTCACCCAGGTAATCATTCGCCCCCATCATGCCGCTTGATACTTTCTTAAGCCCTTTTACACTGTCGTTAAGGCCGGAAGAAAGATCGCTGAGCCGGGAAGAAAAATCACCGAGACCGCTCTTCATTTTTTTCTGGCCCTCCGCGAGCTGTCCTGCCGCCGATTCAAGGCGCGGCATTTGTCCTGCGAGAGCCCCCTGTCCGTCTGACACTTGCTGCAGACCGTTTTCAATACTGGTCAGACCGTTGATCATTGCGTTAATTTGAGTGTCAATCTTCTTCTGAGCGGCTGCCAGCCGGGCAAATTGTTTTTCCGCTTGCTGCAGATGAGCCTTTTGACTGTCGACCTGTTTAGAAAAAGCTTCTGCATCCGCGTTTGCCTTGGAAACGGCTGACTGTACACCCGTAAAGGCCGATTTGATTTCTTGGTAAGAGGGATCGGTTTTGACTGACGGTATTGACGCTTCCAATTTTGCAAACGGCAGCCGGGCAAGCTGCTTGTTCAAATCGGCAAGCTGTCTGCTGGCTTCATCTTTCATCGGCAGGACGGTTTTTACCAATTTTAAAGCGTTTTGCGTTTCTGAAGCGAGACCGCTGTTTTGTTTGAGCTGTGAAGTCAGCATTTGTTTTTGCTCTTCAATCTGCTTTCTCATCTGGGCGACGCCGGCTTTATTCTCGTTCACGCCAGCCTGCAGTTTATTCAGGTTTTCTCCTATATCAGAAAGCCCGGATTTCAGAGACAATGTTCCGTCAATAAGCTGATTGACGCTTTTCCCCGACTCTTCGATCTGCGGCTGTGAATCAGCTAACGACTGTGCGGCATGCCCTAATCCGTCCGTGATTTTTTCAAGTCCCGTATTGCCCTTATCAAGTCCTTCTTGAAGCTGCTTTGCCTGATTTGTGACAAATAATTGATTCAATCCGTTTCCAGCAGGGCGCGTGGCGCTTCTGACCGTTTTTACACCCTCTGTTTTTTCAAGTTCTCTGCTGATTTTTTCGATATCAATCAGGTGTTTTTCGGTATTTAAAGTCGCATCATTTTTGATGACGACTGTGGCCGGAAGAAGTTCTCCCGGGCCGAAGGCGTCTGAAATCGTATTAAACGCGCGGACGGATTCATATTTATCCCCGATTTCGTCAAGACTGTTGTAAGATAGCGCCCCTTTGTAAAGAAGGATAGGCGGGACAGTGAATGCCGCAACGATTGCAAGACTGATGAGCGGCCTTTTAAATGAAAACCGCCCTGACGTTTCCCATGCTTTGCTTTGAGGATGGGAAATATCGCCCTTCACAGGCCAAAACAGTCTTTTTCCTAAAACAGCCATAAAAAACGGCACGATCGTCATGAGCGCAAGCAGCAGCACCGCGACACCGACCGCAACGGCGGCTGCCGACTGATACAGCTTAAATGTCGCAAATCCGATGCAGGCAAATCCGATCAGCACTGCACCGCCGCTGTACAAAACCGTCTTTCCGGCCGTTTTGTAGGTGACGACGATCGCTTCTCTTATATCAGCGCCATGCGACAGTTCTTCTTTAAACCGGCTGAGAAGCAGAATGCAGTAGTCTGTACCGATTCCAAACATAATCGCAACCATAAAAATCTGAGTAAAAGTTGAGAGCGGAAAATTCAGTTGATCGACTAAAAATGCGACAATCGACTGGCTGACTAAATAAGATATCAATACTGATAAAAGCGGTACAAACGGAGCGACCACTGACCGAAATACAAGAATCAGCACGATCAGGATAAAGGCAACCGTTATATATTCAGTCTTTTTTAAGCCGTCCTGCGAGCTTTTTAACACATCTTCGTCGATCAGCGACTGGCCTGTAATGCCGTATGATACGCCGTACGGTTTCAGCTCTTTATCAATTTTATTTTTTATTTCGAGGATATCGTTTTTGGATGTATCAAGCTGCAGCTGAACGAGCATCGTTTGTCTGTCTTTTGACAGCAGCTGTTTTTTGATGTCGTCATTTTTCTCCCCGAAGTATGAAGTCACCGTTTTAATCTGAAGCGCTTTTTTCTGTTCAGACAAAGTGCTGACGGCTTCTTCCAGACGATCTTTTTTGTCTGTCATTAAGCCTTTTTCGTGAAATACGATGACGGCAGAAGAAGACGGTGCATCTGAATCAGACATTTCATCAAGCAATTCATGGGCGTAAGAAGAGGAATACCCGTCCGGTACGGAAATCTGCCCTTTCTCCCGTGTCAATTCAGCCATACCAGGCGCTGTAAGCATAAATATCACCGTTGCGGCGACCCATACCGCGGCGATGATCCAGCGGGCTCGGATAATGTTTTTCATTATGTCTGCTGATCCTCCTCTGTCATCATCAATCGATATAATTTTTCATATGTATTAACGAACATCTCCGCCTCGTCTTCATCAAAATACATAATATATGAACGGACGAGTTCCTCAATCCGCCGCTCCACACGGTGAAATACTTCCGTCCCCTTTTCCGTGACATTTAAAAGTATGCTCCGGCGGTCGCTTTGGCTGCGTTCTCTATTGATGTAGCCTTTTTCATACAGGCGGTTCGTCATCGATGTAATGGCGCTTTTATTGACGTGGCACACCGCGGCCAGTTCAATTGATTTGCAATCCGGATTGAGCATAATATAGCGGAGGATGTAATATTGATCCAATGTCAGCTCTTTGTTCACTTTTTCAGCGATAATGCTGTCAATTTTTTTTAAGACGTGCAGGTATACATCGGAATAACGCTGAATCAGCTGCTTTACTTTTTCTTCATGCACCTTTTCCCCCTCCTTCCGATAGTTAATATGTTTAACTATTAAAAAGAATAACGACTTGACGGTATCATGTCAATCTTCAAAATAAAATAAAAAAAGACAGTGCAGATTACACCGTCTTTAATGATTCCTTTTTTTCTTTTGCTTGTGATGAGATATTTAACAGCGCTAAAAATACAGACACAATGCCGCAAAAAGCGGATAAAATAAAAATCAGCCAGCCTGCATTTGACATCAGGGCAGCAAAGATCGGCGGTCCCGCCGCTACTCCGATAAACCGCATGCTGTTATAAAATGAGGTGATGGTTCCCGATTCCTCGTTGTCTACGCCTTCTGTGATGACAGCGTCTAAAGCCGGCAATGCCATTCCGATACCGATACCGCTGACACACAAAAAGATAAATAATAAATAAAAACTGTGATTCCACCATAGGCCGATAAACGACAGTGTCACGGCACTCATTCCGAAAACGATGCAAAACTTCATTTTGCCTTGGTCTTTTCCGATTTTTCTGCCTGATATATATGAACTGACGGATAGAAATAAAAGCGGGATTGCCAAAAGCGCTCCTTTAGCCACACCGTCAATTCCGTATTTCTTCTCCAGTGAGTCTGATAAATAAAAAAGAACCCCGAACAGCAAAAACATAATCACGCAGCCGATGATAAAAACCGTAAAGAGCCAGCGTCCGTCACGCTTAAATATGCGGCCGACATTTTTCACAAATTCGGAAATAGAAGGCGCTTCTTTTTGTTCCTCCGGCTTTGCCACCAAAAACAATACGAGAAAAAAACTGATGAGCGAAAAAAACGGAATGAACCAAAACGGCATAAACCAAAACCATGCAGCCAAGAGCGACCCGAGAATCGGGCTTATTACTTTCCCGGCAGTGTTAGACGTCTCAATGTCGCCGAGCCCCGCGGTAATCCGCTCATCATCCCCTTTGAATAAATCACCGATAAACGGCATCACTACAGGAGCCGCCCCTGCCGAACCGATTCCCTGCAGCACCCGTCCCGCCAAGATAATGGGATAAGGATGCTTGAACGCGGTGGAAGCTATCGCGGCAAGCGCTCCGCCCGCACCGGCTATGAGAAGACAAGGCAGAAGAACCTTTTTTCTTCCGAATTTATCGGACAAATATCCGGCAATCGGAATACAAATAATCGCCACAATCGAATAGACCGTTATAATTAACGATACTTGAAAAGACGATATGGACAGCTTCTTTTCAATCATCGGAAGCACAGGAATCAGCATGGAATTCCCGAGTGTCATCACGAGCGGTACAGAAGCCAGAGCAATGATATTTTTCGTTCCATTTTTCTTCTTACTCAACTTATTCACCCATTCACTATACTTGGTTGTTTCCTGTTTTATTGTGCCTTGCAGAAAACAAAGTATGTACTGAAACGGCAAATAAAAAAACAGACACATGACGCGTCTGTCTTAAAAACGTTTTCTTACAACATGAAAACTGAACTTATCAGCCCGGAAATAATTTAATGAATACAGCACAGGTTCATCATTCTGATTATAGTGGGTTTGCTTCAGCAATAAAAGCGCCGTCTCCGGCTCACATTCCAAAACCGGTGAAATCGTATCGTGATATCCGATCGGTTCGATATCAGCAACGGCATAGCTGATCACAGACCCGGAGTTTTTTTCCAAAAGATCGAAAATAGACTCCTGTTCATGACAGAAAGAATTCGGCAGAATGTGCATCGGAATCGTATCTAAACAATAAACGACCGGAGTGCCGCTTGCCGTTCTCACGCGTTCCAAATAAAAAAGCTCCTGCTCAGGCTCAAGCCGGAATCTAGCGATATCTTCATCAGACGGCGTGATGACCTGAGACGACAAAAAAATCGTACCCGGCACCATGTTCGCCTGCTGAATCGTTTTCGTCACGCTGTTGAGCTGTTCAATACCTGAAAGAAACAGCGGTTTTGTATGGACGAAAGTGCCCACACCGTGCCTTCTGATAATCACATGCTCCTCTTCAAGGATACGCAAAGCTTCACGCAGAGTTGCCCGGCTGACACCCATTGATTTTGAAAGCTCAAATTCAGAAGGAAGCTTTTCCTTTTCGGTGTAAATTCCGTTTTGTATATCCTCTTTGATTCGCTCAATCACTTTTAGATACAAGTGACGATTGTCAGCTTTTGTAGACATGTTTCCCCTCCGTAAACCACTTTCATAAATTATTGAACAATTGGGACAACTATATCATGTTTTAATAAAAAAATAAATAGGAATGATTTTGGTGATATCATTTTCAGTGAAAACTCTCTCCTTTTTAAGAAGAGAGCTCATCATATTGTTCCTTAGATAATAGTACTTCCCTCGGTTTGCTTCCTTCATACGGCCCGACGACGCCCCGTTCCTCCATTGCGTCAATCAGACGGGCAGCTCTCGTATATCCGATTCTGAACCGCCTTTGAAGCATGGAGACTGATGCCGTCTGCATGCCGATAATCAAATCGACCGCTTCGTCATAGAGATCATCCGTTACTTCACTGTGTGTTTCCGAAACTTCTTCCGGAATCATCTCTTCTTGATACTGCGCTTTTTGCTGCGTAATGACATGATCGACGACATGCTCAACCTCTTCATCGGATAAGAATGCCCCTTGCACACGCACCGGCTTATTTGCGCCTACAGGCAGAAACAGCATGTCTCCGCGCCCCAGAAGCTTTTCAGCGCCGCCCATGTCTAAAATTGTCCGTGAATCGGTCTGAGATGAGACACTGAAGGCAATTCTTGATGGAATGTTGGCTTTAATAACACCGGTAATAACGTCAACTGAAGGCCTCTGTGTCGCGATAATCAAATGAATTCCCGCCGCCCGCGCCATCTGTGAAAGTCTCGTAATTGAATCTTCCACGTCGGAAGAAGCGACCATCATCAGATCAGCAAGCTCGTCAACGATGACGACGATGTACGGGAGCTCAGGCTGCTTGACTTCTTCTTCGGCATTTGACCGCTTGATATGGTCGTTATAGCCTTCTATATTTCTCGTACCCGTATGGGAGAACAGCTCATAGCGGCGCTCCATCTCATTGACGACCTTTTTCAAAGCCTGCGAGGCCTTTTTCGGATCTGTCACGACCGGCGCAAGCAGATGAGGAATGCCGTTATACACATTCAGCTCAACCATTTTCGGGTCAATCATCATCATCTTCACTTCATGCGGTTTGGCCCTCATCAGAATGCTCGTAATAATACCGTTGACACAGACGCTTTTTCCGCTTCCCGTTGCCCCGGCTACAAGCAGGTGGGGCATTTTGTTCAGTTCGGCAAGCACGGCTTCCCCGGAAATATTTCGTCCCAAGCCGATCAGAAGCTTCGCGTCCGGCTTGTCATTGAGCTTGGATTCAAGCACTTCTTTTAACGAAACCATCGCAACTTCAGCATTGGGCACCTCGATGCCGATTGCTGATTTACCCGGAATCGGCGCTTCTATCCGGATATCCTTCGCGGCAAGCGCGAGCGCGAGGTCATCGCTCAGATTCACGATTTTACTGACTTTGACCCCGACGTCCGGATACACTTCATATTTTGTGACCGCCGGACCGAGATGAACCTGGGTCACTTTCGCCTTTACGCCGAAGCTTTGAAAAGTCCTTTCGAGTTTTCTTGCATTCTCGTAAATGTTTTTCTTATCGGTCTGCTGGCCGGTATGTTTCGGGTCAGCCAGTATGTCCAATGAAGGCATTTGATAATCTTTATTTTCAAGCTCTGTAAACGTCATCGGCGGAGCCGCAGCCGTTTCGCCACTGTCTTGAGCGCCGCCGGAAGGCTCATATTTTGCCGCTTGTGCCGTCTCCTGCGTTTTTTCCGGAATCAGCGGTTCGGCGGGCTCTTCCTGACGGTCTGAAAAGCTTGAAATAATCGGCTCTGAATGGATGATCGGCGAAATAATTTCCTCATCCTCTTCCTCCGGTTCAGGCTCTTCTTTTTTCTTTTGAACCCGTTTTTGTTTTTTGCCCGATTTTGTTTTTGTTTTCGGCGAAGACATATTCGTTCTGACCGTCTTCATATCCTCAAGAAATGCCTGCCACTGGCCGCGGATAAACCGGCCGACGGGGCTCGTCCACTTTTTGAGCGTTTCCTGCAGTGAACGCCCTGTTACAAGAATCAGCCCCATTAAGATCAGCACGATCGCCATGATTTGTGAACCCGTTGATGCAAATAAAAAGTGGGAAGCTGCAAACAGTACCGCGCCGATCATGCCGCCGCCCAAATCAGGGGAAGCAGCCTGCTGTTTCATGTCAATCATAAACAGCTCCCACGTGTTGCCGATGACACTTGCCGACCGAATCGACCCGTGATGAGACAGATTTTTAAAGAGCTGCACGTGAGACAGCAGCAATATACTTGCGATAATACAGTACAACCCTGCCTTTCTTCTCGTTAAAAGGCTTGGACTCTTCTTTTTCCAAAACAGCGAAATTCCGAGAAGGAAGAGCGCAATTAAGCATAAAATAAACCACTCTCCGGCAAAAAAACGGAACAAGTACACAAATGTCTGTCCCACAACGCCGAGCTGCAAAACAGCAATAATTGAGATTGCAACACAGAGCAGTCCGCTTAGTTCGTATTTTAGATTGAGCTTACTCTCTTGTTTCTTTTTAGATTTCCGTTTTTTCTTTGCCACACTCATCACCTTACTGCGTTAAAAAATGTAAAATCATACATCATGAAGAAAAGCAGCCTTTTGCCGGCTGCATTTTTCTGTAGGATTCCCCTATTATAGCATATTTTGCCCCCGAGAAACGGACTGAATGCCGGTTAGATTTTCAGCTTGATTTTTTGTCCCGGAGCGATGTCCGGATTCAGAAAATCCATCGGGTTCGTACTTAAAATCTGTACGACTTCAGCTTCATTTCCCTTCATCTCAACTAACAGCGGCACGCCGGCGTAATCTACCTGTTCATGCACGCTTTGCTCTATATCCTGACCGTAAATGACTTCTTGGGGCATGACGGTATAAAGGATCATTGAATCATCCTTCCTTCCTCGCCCTTTCGTTCCTCAATCAGCTGATTCAGCTTTTTTATCGCCTGTCCGACGCCGCCCACGGCATCAATTAATCCGTAATCAGCCGCATCTTTGCCGACTACGTTCGTTCCGATGTCCCTGGTTAAGTTTCCTTTTGAAAACATCAGCTCTTTGAATTTTTCTTCAGAAATATTTGAATGATGGGTCACAAAGTTGACGACCCGCTCCTGCATTTTATCCAGGTATTCAAATGTTTGCGGAACCCCGATAACCAGACCTGTAAGCCGAACGGGGTGTATGGTCATAGTCGCTGTTTCCGCGATAAAACTATGATCACATGACACGGCGATCGGCACACCTATCGAGTGGCCCCCGCCGAGTACGATTGAAACGGTCGGTTTTGATAAGGATGCGAGCATTTCCGCAATCGCAAGCCCCGCTTCCACATCGCCTCCGACGGTGTTTAAGATGATCAGAAGTCCTTCGATTTTCGGATTTTGCTCAATCGCGACGATTTGCGGAATGACGTGTTCATATTTGGTTGTTTTATTTTGCGGCGGGAGCTGGACATGCCCCTCAATTTGGCCGATGATCGTCAGGCAGTGAATATTGGTATCTTGGGACATTTGCGGCAGAGATGTCTCTCCCAGCTGCTGAATTTTGCTCATAATGCTGTCTTTCGCATCTGATTTTTCGGGCTGCTGTTCTTCGGTGTTTTCCATACGATGATCCATTTTATCTTTCACCCTTTCCGAATGTCTCTTTGTATTATGAACAAAGATGATGATTTCCATCCGGGACATGAACAAAAACACAGCCGGAGCATCATGCGCTCCGGCTGTGTATACATTATACTTCCATAATGATCGGAATGATCATCGGCTTGCGTTTTGTTTTTTCATAAAGGAATTGATTCAGCGCATCACGCATTGCCTGTTTCAGCGTGGACCATTCTACGGCAGATGTTTCTGTCGCTTCAGTCACGATAGAGCGGACGAGCTCAGTAGCTTGTACAATTAAACCTTCTGATTCTCTGACATACACGAAACCGCGCGTAATGATCTCAGGACCTGATACGAGGTTCTTTTTCTGCTTATCGAGTGAAATCACGACGATGAGAATGCCGTCTTGTGACAATAAGCGGCGGTCTCTCAGCACGATGTTGCCGATGTCGCCGACACCGAGGCCGTCAATCAGAACGTTTCCGTACGTGACTTTATCCCCGATTTTTACATTCTGTCCGCGGAATTCAACGACGTCACCTTTTTCAATCAAGAAAATGTCGCTGCGTTTCATGCCGATCTCTTCTGCGATTTTGGAATGCGCTTTTTGCATTCTGAATTCACCGTTAACCGGAATTAAATATTTCGGTTTCAGCAAATTAAGCATGAGTTTCAATTCTTCCTGCGAACCGTGACCGGACACATGCACGCGTTTTTGGGCGAAAATGACTTGAGCGCCGGCGCGGGCAAGCAGGTTGACGGTTTTGGAATATATCAATTCATGCCCCGGAATCGGTGTTGATGCAATGACAACGGTGTCTCCTTCTTCAATGTTAAGCTGCTTGTGCGCCTGCTTAGCCATCCGCGTAAGAGCGGCCAGCGGCTCACCATGGCTTCCGGCTGTAACAATTGCCACTTCCCGCTTCGGATATTTTTTCACATCCTGTACAGGAATAAACATTTCATCTTCGGCTTCAATATAGCCGAGCTTGCGCCCCAGCTGAAGCACGTTTTGCAGATTTTTTCCGGCGATTGCAAGTTTGCGGCCGTTCTGGACGGCAGCCTGTATCACTTGCTGGATCCGGTTGATATTAGACGCGAATACAGCAATGATGACACGGTTTTCTGAATTGTTCATCGCATCGGCAATTTCACCGCTTACATATGCTTCTGACGGAGTATATCCCGGGCGCTCCGCATTGGCGCTGTCAGAAAGCAGGGCGAGCACGCCGCTGTTTCCGATTTTGGCAATTTCGCCAATATCACATGATTGGTGATAAGCAGGCGTCTGGTCAAATTTGAAGTCTCCCGTGCATACAATAGAGCCAAGTGATGTTTTGAAGCTGACTCCCACTGAATCCGGAATACTGTGAATCGTTTTAAAGAACGATACTTTCGTTGTTTCAAATGTAATGACTGATTTAGAATGAACTTCACGCAAATCAGCTTTTCGATTATGCCCGTACTGCTTGAGTTTTTCTCTCAGTAATGCAAGCGTAAGCTTCGTTCCGTATACCGGCACCGACAGCTTGTTCAATAAATAAAAGACGCCCCCGATGTTTTCATCGTGCCCGTGTGTCAGAAAGATGGCCTTCACGCGGTCAGCCCGTTCTACTAAGTAGGAAATATCCGGAATGACGACATCAATACCGAGCATTTCATTTTCAGGGTGCATCAGCCCTGCATCCACTACAAATATGTCTGAGTCAATTTCAATGACATATAGGTTCTTCCCAATTTCTCCAACGCCGCCAAGGGCGATAATTCTGACGTTTTCTGTATTTTTCTTTTTCAAAATCTGTATCCTCCTAGTCTCATACCCGTCCATCATCACTTGTTCCTATTATAACTGATATCAATTTTAGAAAACAAGAAGAAGCGGAAGGTTTAGGGAAAACCAATATGTATACAAAACGGTCAAACTCACGATAAAAATGAGAATGACCGCGTATTTTAACTGTATAAATTTTTTCTTACAGTTCGCTGATGACGCTGCTCAGGCTCAGACGTTCATCTTCATTCAGCGGGATAAGAGGAAGACGCACAGATCCGACATCAAGGCCTTTCAGCTGTAGCGCCGTTTTGACCGGAGCCGGATTAGGCGCTTTAAAGAGCTCCTTCATGATCGGCAGAAGCTTCTGATGAATCAGTGCCGCGGTTGCCGTCTGCCCGTTTGTATAGTTTTTAATCATCTGCTGCATGTCAGAACCTACGATATGGCTGGCCACTGACACGACTCCTCTTCCGCCGACTGCGAGAATAGGAAGCGTTAACCCGTCATCACCTGAATAGACGTAAAAATCTTCCGGTGTTTCGGCAATGATTTTCGTAATGGCATCAAGATCGCCGCTCGCTTCTTTAATCGCAGAGATATTCGGAATCTCCGCAAGTCTGATGGCCGTTTCCGGCGCAAGCGAAGCGACCGTTCTGCCCGGCACGTTGTAAAGCATCACAGGAAGAGACGTTTCTTCCGCAATGGCTTTAAAATGACGGTACATCCCCTCTTGGGAAGGCTTATTATAATACGGCGTGACAAGCATAACGCAATCGACGCCGGCTTCTTCAGCTTTTTTTGTCAGTTTAATGGAGTCTTTCGTATTGTTGCTTCCCGTACCCGCAATAACAGGCACGCGTCCGTTCACTTCTTTGACTGTAAATTCAAAGAGTGCAATTTTTTCTTCCGTTGAAAGTGTCGGAGATTCGCCGGTCGTACCTGCGACGACTAAAGAATCCGTGCCGTTTTTCAACAAATAGTCGATTAATGTAGACAGTTTTTGAAAGTCTACATTCCCTTTACTGTCAAAGGGGGTAATCATCGCTGTAGATATATTTCCGACATTCATTTTTTTCACCTCATCATGATTCAATCACATTTACTTTGAAAGTTCAAACACTTCATGCAGCGCATTTACGGCCGTTACCATATCTTTTTCATGAACGAGCACCCAGATCGTCGTATGGCTGTCCGCAGATTGCAGAATCGGAATGCCTTTATCAGAAAGTGCGGAGACGATTTTTGACGTGACACCCGGAACACCCATTATCCCGGCGCCGACCGCTGACACTTTCGCACAGCTCTCCGTCACTGTCGGCTCATATCCTAATTCAGCCAAAATGCTGCGCGCGGCTTCCGTTTTACTGCCGGCTACGGTATATACGATTTCACTCGGCGTAATGTTAAAGAAATCTACGCTGATTCCGGCATTTGCCATTGCTTTAAAGACTTCAGTCTGAACGTTGTATTGCCCCATTTTGGCGGGAACCTTAAATTGCGTCACATCTTTCACATGGGCGATCCCTGTAATCAGCCGTTCGAATACATCGCTGCCGATGTTAGACGAATGATGGGACGTCACCAAAGTGCCTTTGTCTTTTGAATAAGTGGAGCGCACGCGAATGGGCACCTTTGCCTGCATGGCAATTTCCACCGCGCGCGGATGAATGACTTTCGCGCCTTGATAGGCAAGGTTGCAGATTTCCGTATATGTGACGTTCGGAAGCGGCTTAGCATTTTCCACGATTCTCGGATCGGCTGTCATAACGCCTTCCACGTCCGTAAAAATGTCGATAAACTCAGCATCAACCGCCGCTCCGAGCGCCGCTGCTGAAGTATCGCTTCCTCCTCTGCCGATCGTCGTCGTGTCGCCTTTTTCAGTCGCTCCCTGAAATCCCGCGACAACGACAGCGTCATGGCTGGCGAGTGCAGCGAAAAGCCGCTCTGTTTTCATTTCTATAATTTTGGCGTCAGTATGCTGGGCATTGGTTAAAAAGCCGGCCTGGGCTCCTGTTAAAGCTGCGGCTTTTATGCCGTTTTCCTTCAGCATGCTGGAAAAAACAACGGACGAAATCGTTTCTCCGCAAGACAGAAGCATATCCTGCTCTCTCGGAGAAATGTCGGACTGGCTGCCGTAAAGGAGCCCGATTAAAGAATCTGTCGCGTACGGGTCTCCTTTTCTTCCCATCGCCGATACGACAACGACAACTTTATAACCTTCACTGATGGCATCTTTAATGTGTGCTAGCGCAAGCTTGCGGCCTTTGTCATCTTTTACGGATGTTCCGCCGAATTTTTGAACAATGATCTTCACTATTTTCACTCCAAATTAGTCTGACGTAACAGAAGAGAGCAGGCAGAGCCTTACTCTCTTCTGTTCGCCTATAGAAAATACGTTTGTTTTATACGAGGTTCAGTTTTTGCAGGCTTTCCGCGATTTGGACTGAGTTCCAAGCGGCGCCTTTTAACAGGTTATCAGAAACAACCCACAAATGAAAACCGTTTGCTCTGTCCAAATCTTTACGGATTCTTCCTACAAATACATCGCGTTTGCCGACGCAATCAGCAGGCATCGGGTAGAGCTGCTCCGCCGGATCATCCTGAAGCGTAATACCCGGAGCTTCTTTTAAAAGCTGTTTCATATCTTCAACGGTTGCGTCATCACGGTCAAGCTCAATGTAAACAGATTCTGAATGTCCTGTTTCAATCGGCAGTCTGACACATGTCGCAGCCACTTCCAGATTCGGCATATGCATGATTTTTTTCGTTTCATTAATCATTTTCATTTCCTCAAACGTATAGCCGTTGTCTTGGAATTTATCAATTTGCGGAATGGCGTTAAATGCGATTTGATAATGCTTTTTGTCGCCTTTAACCGGCATAATGGACGGTTCTGCGGGTTCATTGTTTAAAATCGCCTTTGTCTGGCTGTACAATTCCTTCGCCGCTTCATTGCCGGCCCCGGACACAGCTTGGTAAGTAGATACAATGACTTTTTTCAAACCGTACGCTTTGCGGATCGGTTCAAGCGCAGCCACCATCTGAATCGTTGAACAGTTAGGGTTGGCGATAATGCCGTTATGTTTGTGCAGATCACCTTCGTTCACCTCAGGCACGACGAGCGGTGTATTTTCGTCCATCCGGAATGCGCTGGTATTGTCAATCACGATGGCTCCCCGTTTTACAGCCTCAGGCGCCAAGCTTTGTGATACGCTTCCGCCGGCGCTGAATAACGCGATATGAACGCCTTCGAAGCTTTCCGGAACAGCTTCCTGCACTGTATATTCTTCGCCTTTAAACGTTACTTTCGTACCAGCAGAACGCTTTGAGGATAGTAGTGTGAGTGTTTCGATTTCAAAGTTTCTGTCTTCCAGTGTTTTCAGCATTTGCTGTCCTACGGCTCCCGTCGCTCCGACAACTGCTACGTGTAATCCTCTTCCCATCTGTAAAACTCCTTCCGCCAATTAAGCATCATTTGTTGAATTGACTTTGCATTTTACGTTTTATTTTACCATAGAATAGTCACGGATTGACCGAATTTTTTTATTCCGGAATGATTTTCTGTCATCATGATATTTTATTCATGATGGTGTACGAGCACCGGCTGAACCTGCTGGTGCAAAAGAGCTTTTTCTACCGTAATCGGAAGGAGATCCATTCTGGCGACGAGCGATGTCGGTTTTTTCACGTGGTCGTCCTGGCCGAACGGGATGAAATATATGTTTTTTGCGGACATCAGCCTCATTAAATTCGTTCCGTTTAAACCGAGTCCGTCGTTTGTCGAAATTCCGAGCACGACCGGGCGGCCGTTGCGGATCGTGGCTTTCGCAGCCATAAGGACGGGGCTGTCAGTCATCGCATTTGCGAGTTTGCTCATTGAATTTCCGGTTAAGGGGGCGATGACCATGCAGTCGAGCGGAAGTTTCGGCCCGAGAGGCTCCGCTTTTACGATGGAATCAATCGCCTCAAAGCCTGTTGCTTCTTCAATTTTTCTGACCCAATCTCCCCCCTCCCCAAAGCGGGTATCGGTCGATTGAACGGTTGACGTCACGACCGGCCGGACTTCAGCTCCTTCACTGATAAGCGCCTCTATTTGCGGAAAAACTTCCTCATATGTGCAATGCGAGCCGGTTAATCCGAATCCGATTCTTTTCCCTTTCAGAGACATGGTTATTTCCCCTCTTTCTTTAAGTCTGCCAAAAGCTTGCTCAATACGTTCGCAATAATCTGTCCGGCTGTTTTCGGGGCCACAATTCCCGGAAGACCCGGAGCAAGCAGCGCTTTAATGCCTTGTTTTTCAGCATATTTGAAATCCGTTCCGCCCGGACGGGATGCTAAATCCAAAATCAAGGTCTTCGGCGTCATGCGCGATAAAACGCTTTGATTCAGAATCAAGCTCGGTACGGTGTTAATGCAGATATCAATATCATTTACATGTTCAGTAAGCTCTTCAAGCTGAAAAGGAGAAAGCCCCATTTCCATTATACGGGCCAAATGAGCCGAACTCCGCGCGCCCACTTTTACCTTCGCCCCTAACGCCGCAAACGTCCGGGCGATCGTCATACCGGTGCGCCCCATGCCGAGAACAGCGACATTTGATCCGTGAATGGTATAATCCGTATGCTGAATCGCCATCATGATTGTTCCTTCAACAGTGGGAATCGAGTTGAATATCGCGATGTCGTCCCGTTCAAATAATTTCACAAGCTTGCGGCCGGCTTCGCTGGCGATCCCCTCAAGATACGCGTTGGAGATGCCTGAATAAATGACGCAATGCTCCGGTGTCTGCTCAAGATAGCTCTGCTTTAATACCACTTCTTCATTTGAAAAAACCGTGGAAACAATGCCTTCTCCGGTCGTTGCCGATACGGGCAGGATGATACTGTCTATTTTTTGAAAGGGAATCTCATCAATTTTGCATTTGACGGTACCTGTAAAACCGTCATCCAATTGGTCAAATCCTGCAAGAAAAATATCGGCATGCTGTTCTGTCAGCTTTCTTATAATCTCAAGCTGTCTTGCGTCACCGCCAATAATCGCAATTGTCAATCCGGTTAACATCTGAAACGTTCACCTTCTTTACAGTTACTGGATCTTTTAAGTGTCATCCTCCTCTTCATCGTATGTGCAAAGAGAAAGGGCGGTGAATGTACAGCGTCTTTTTCATAAAAAAAGCACCGGCTGTATGAGCCGGTGCTTGCAAAAAAATGAATAAGATCTACTCTTCGGGAGGCGTGATCTCCCCCGGAACGTCTAAAATGATCATGTCTGACCCGATTTTTTGGATATGGTTCCAGGGGACGCGGATGTCGTGGCCTTGTTTTCGCAATCCGAACCATTTTACCGTCGGAATCAACAGCGCGGTAATTTGTCCGTCCTGTTCATTAATTTCCAAATCGGTCTGGCCGAGCACGCCGAGCCGCTCTGCCCGTTTAATGTCCACAATTTCTTTACCTGACAGTTCACTGAGCCTCATGATAGCCACCCCCTTGTACTATATGACCCGGAGCAAAAAAAAATGCCTGCCCCGTAAAGAGGCAGACTGCTTTGCCGATTAAGACGAGGCCGGCATATTGCCGGTCGGGCTGATGAGCGATAGTGCGTAATCATCCGTAAATAAGCGGCGGCTGAGGCCGTTGACGCTTTCCAGGCTGACCGCATTTAATTCAGTGATAATTTCATCCATGGTCTTATGCTTTCCGAGCAGGAGTTCGTTTTTCCCGTTCCGGCTCATTTTGCTGTTTGTGCTCTCTAAGCTGAGCATTAAGCTCCCCTTCATTTGCTCTTTGCTGTTTTCCAGCTCTTTCGGGGTGATACCGTCACGTTTTAGAACCGATAACGTTTCCTGAATGGTTTCAGACAGAAGTCCGAGCTGATTCGCGCCGGTGCCTCCGTAAATCGTCAGCATACCGCTGTCTTCATAGGAACTGTGATAGCTGTATACAGAATAGGCCAGTCCTTTATCTTCGCGCACATCCTGGAAAAGACGGCTGCTCATGCTTCCGCCCAGCACGTTGTTTAAGACGATCAAATCGTAAATGTCCGGATCTCCGACTTTCAGGCCTTTGAAACCGAGACAGAGATGCGCCTGTTCGGTGTCTTTTTTTCTGGTCAGCTTTTCATAATGAAACTCAGGCTCGCTGATGCCGCTTGCTTTGCCCTTCGCTTCGTATGTACCGAACCATTTCTCCACGTTTTTAATGAATTGTTCCGTTACATTTCCGGCGACAGAAATGACGACGCGGTCCGGCGTGTAAAAGTCATCCATATGCTGTCTGAGAGAATCGCCGTTAAATGACGAAAGCGTTTCCTCCGTCCCGAGAATCGGGTAGCCGAGCGAATGATTGCCGTATGTCGCTTTGCTCAGCAGATCGTGGACAATGTCATCCGGCGCGTCTTCATACATTTTGATTTCTTCATATACGACGTTCTTTTCTTTTTTGAGCTCATCTTCGTCAAAAGCAGAATGAAAGAACATATCAGCCAGCACATCAAGTGCGTAGTTTGCATGCTCATCCAGCACTTTGGCGTAATAGCACGTATATTCTTTTGAAGTGAAGGCATTCACTTGGCCGCCTATCCGATCGAAGGACTCTGCGATTTCCCGTGCGGACCTGGTATTTGTTCCTTTAAAAAACATATGCTCAAGAAAGTGCGAAATACCGTTTGTCTCCGGCGTTTCATGACGTGATCCCGTCCCGATCCAGACGCCGATTGCCACAGACCGCACCGTTGGATTATTCTCAAGCACAACTCTTACACCGTTTTGGCATGTATAGCGTTTTATCAAGTCTGTTCCTCCTATTCAAGACAGGCAACTGCCGCCTGCTACTTCATCAGCCTGTTTTCATCCATTAAGTCAGACACCGAGCCGAGCGCGTAGCCTTTTTCTTTGATTTTTGCAATCAGTGTATCCAGGCTTTTCGCAGTCGGATCAGTCGGATGCATTAAAATCATGGCTCCGTTATGTATTTTGCTCAATACCCTTGTTTGTAAAACAGCCGGAGACGGTTTTTGCCAGTCAATGGTGTCCACCGTCCACATGATGGTGCCCATTCCTTTTTCCGCCGCAAGGTCGACCACAGCTTTTCTGAAGCTGCCGCTTGGCGGCGCAAACCATTTCGGCTTTATGCCGAGCGTCTCGCTGATTTGTGCATTGGTTTTGTCAAGCTGTTCGGAAATGCTTCCTGAAGTCAGTTTGCTCATATCAGGGTGATTGTATGAATGATTTCCGATTTCATGTCCGTCTGCCGCTATTTTTTTCCCCAGTTCCTGATTGTTTTTCAGCCATTTCCCTTCAAGAAAGAAAGTTGCTTTGACCTGGTGCTGCTTCAGAATAGGCAGCATTTGCTCCACATATTCATTTCCCCAGGCGACATTTATCAGGAAAGCGACCATCGGTTTGTCGGGATTTCCTTTATAAATGGGTTCGGGCGCGAGAGATTCAAGATGGACTTTCGGTTTTACCTGCTCATAGACAAGGCCGTCTTCGTGAAATTCTCCGTCCTTTTTCATTTGCTTATAGGATTTTTCCACATTGACTTTTAAACCGTTATATCCCGGTATACTCTTCCATATTTTATCAATCCGCGCGTCTTGCGGCTTCACTTCATACTCTGGCGCTTTTTGCAGTAATTCTTCATAGAGCGGATCTTTTGATGCTGACACAGTTACAGCGTCTTTTTTCATTGCGTCTATGTAATCAACTGTATACGGGTTTTTTAACATTTCAAACGAAACAAAAAAAAGAAATAAAAAAACGGCAAACGGCACGAATTTTTTCAACATGTCCTTCCCCCCTCATCACACATTATGTATGAGGAGGACAAGGTAGAACCCGTCTGTTGTCTTTCTCAAAATAAAGAAGCCGGGTCTCCCAGGCTCCTTGTTAGGTTTTCATTTAAGATTGTTGTTGTTCCTGTTCTTTTTCTTTCTCTTCGCGCAGCACTGCTTTACGCGACAGATTCACTCGTCCCTGTTTGTCAATTTCAGTTACCTTCACAAGGATTTCGTCACCGATTTTCACAACATCCTCAACCTTGCCGACCCGTTCGAGCGCTAGTTCAGAGATGTGAACGAGACCGTCTTTTCCGCTGAAGATTTCAACGAAAGCGCCGAATTTCTCAATCCGTTTGACTTTACCGAGGTAAAGCTGGCCGACTTCGACTTCTCTGACAAGATCTTCGATGATTTTTTTCGCTTTATGGTTGCTGCTTTCATCAGTAGAAGAAATAAAGATGGTGCCGTCTTGTTCAATGTCAATTTTAACACCGGTATCTTCAATGATTTTGTTGATTTGTTTACCGCTCGGTCCGATAACGTCACGGATTTTATCCGGATTAATGTTCATCGTTAAAATTTTCGGCGCATATTGAGAAAGTTCTTTTCTTGATTCACCAAGCGTGCTGAGCATGCTGTTCAAGATTTCCATTCTTCCTTTTTTCGCCTGCTGAAGCGCTTCTTCAAGAATTTCTCTTGAAAGGCCTTCAATTTTAATGTCCATTTGCAGCGCTGTCACGCCTTTTTCCGTGCCGGCTACTTTAAAGTCCATGTCACCGAGGGCGTCTTCCATCCCTTGAATATCCGTTAATACCGTATAGTACTCGCCTGATTTCACAAGTCCCATCGCAATACCCGCAACAGGGGCTTTAATCGGAACACCTGCGTCCATCATGGCAAGCGTGCTCGCGCAAATGCTGGCCTGTGAAGTGGAACCGTTTGATTCAAGCACTTCGGATACGAGGCGGACCGTATACGGGAAGTCTTTTTCATTCGGAATGACCGGCTCAAGCGCACGCTCTCCAAGAGCACCGTGACCGATCTCACGGCGTCCCGGTCCGCGCATCGGGCCTGTCTCCCCTACGCTGAACTGCGGGAAGTTATAATGGTGCATAAAGCGTTTTGATTCTTCCACGCCTAAACCGTCAAGAATCTGAACGTCCCCAAGGGCGCCTAATGTACATACGCTGAGCGCCTGCGTCTGTCCTCTCGTAAACAGCCCGGAGCCGTGTGTTCTCGGCAGAAGGCCGACTTCTGAAGAAAGCGGGCGGATCTGATCAACGCCGCGGCCGTCCGGACGGACTTTTTCTTCTGTGATCAAACGGCGCACTTCGTTTTTCACGAGTTTAGACAGTGTCTGTTTCACTTTTTTAATCGTATCTTCATCATGCTCTTCTTCTTCGAATTTCGCGACAACTGCATTTTTCACTTCATTGATCGCGGCTTCGCGAGCATGTTTTTCGTGAACCTGAATGGCGCTGAGAAGATCCGGCTCCGCAAGGCTTTTTACTTTTTCGCTGAGCTCTTCGTCAATTTCATACAGTTCGATCTCTGTTTTCTCTTTGCCGACTGCTGCGACGATTTCTTCTTGGAATGCGATCAGGCGCTTAATTTCTTCGTGACCGAACATAATCGCCTCAAGCATGATTTCTTCAGGAACTTCATCCGCTCCGGCTTCCACCATGTTGATGGCGTCTTTTGTGCCTGCAACGATGAGGTTGATATCACTTTTTTCAAGCTGGTCAACCGTCGGATTGATGACGAATTTACCGTCAATGCGGCCTACCGTCACACCCGCGATCGGGCCTTCAAACGGGATATCGGAAACGCAAAGAGCGAGTGATGAACCAAACATTGCAGCCATTTCAGATGAGCAGTCCTGATCAACACTCATGACAATGCTGATGACCTGTACTTCGTTACGGAATCCGTCTGCGAAAAGCGGGCGGATCGGACGGTCGATCAGACGGCTGGCTAAAACGGCCTTTTCACTTGGACGGCCTTCTCTTTTAATAAAACCGCCCGGAATTTTACCTACTGCGTATAATCTTTCTTCATAGTTAACGGTAAGCGGGAAAAAATCTAGCGGTTTCGGTTCTTTTGATGCGGTTGCTGTGCTGAGCACTGCAGTATCGCCGTAGCGAACCATGACAGCGCCGTTTGCCTGTTTGGCAAGCTGGCCGGCTTCTACTGTAAGCTGTCTGCCGGCCCAATCTATGGTAAAGACATGTTTCTCTTGTCCCATTCGATTACGAGCTCCTCTCTTAATGTGTGAAATAATCAATTACTCCTATTATGAACGAAATGAATTGAACATATCAATGTCAAAGTAGTATGTAAAAGGATTTCATTGTTTTTTTATCATTATTTTTTTCGCTTTAATACGATAAAAAAGCGGGAATCCTCCCGCTTTTTACGATTATCGACGTAAGCCTAGTTTGTTAATTAACTCACGGTAACGAGTTACGTCTTTATTACGCAGATACGTAAGAAGATTACGACGTTTACCTACCATTTTAAGAAGACCGCGACGTGAGTGGTGATCTTTCTTGTGAGTACGCAAATGCTCGTTCAAGTTGTTAATTGAGTCTGTTAGGATAGCGATCTGAACTTCTGGAGATCCAGTATCAGATTCGTGTGTTTTGAACTCACTGATGAGTTGATTTTTACGCTCTTGAGTAATTGCCATCCTGTTTCACCTCCATATCATAATTAGCCCCAGTTACCTAGCAACCGTCGGTGACTTCGGATTGCCAAGCAATGGTTTTAAGACTACGAAACATATGATACTAAAAATCGCGCCCATATGCAAATCTTTTAGAAGAAAATTTGTGTACTTTTGATGTTTTTTCCGTTATTTGCTGAAAAAACGGATCGCTTCTTGTTTGTCTTTCCCGATCTGAGCCGTCAGTTCATCGATGCCGTTAAACTTCCGTTCGCTTCGGATTCGTTTGTACCACTCGATTTTAACGTCTTCTCCGTATACATCCTGTTGAAAATTAAACAAATGGACTTCAATTGACGGCTGATCGGGACGCTTTTCATAAAAGGTCGGTTTGTAGCCGATGTTGCAGACGCCTTCATACACCTCGCCTTTTATTTCGGCTTTCACTGCATACACGCCTGTCGGCGGCACGATATAACTGTTGTGCAGACCGACATTCGCGGTAGGAAAACCGATGGTTCGGCCTCTTTTGTCTCCGTGAATCACAGTGCCCCGGATAAAATACGGCTGGCCGAGAAGAGTGTGCGCAAGTTCAACGTCACCATCCTGCAGCGCTGACCGGATATAAGTAGAGCTGATCTTTCTGTCCTGCTCGGTCTGTTTCTCGACAGTCGTGCACCCGGCCTTGCCGTTTAAATCGTCCGGCAGCGTCTCCATCGTGCCTTTTCCGTATTTTCCGTACGTAAAATCGAAGCCTCCCACAGCGTGCCGCGCGTTTAACCCTAAAATATACTCCTCGGCAAACTGTTTTGGAGACAGAGACGCAAACGCTTCATCAAACTTTACGACATACAGCACATCAGCGCCTAAACGTCCGATCTGGCTGATTTTATCTTCAAGCGGCGTAATCAGATCCTTTGGCTCTTTGTCCCTGCCCAACACATGGGAAGGGTGGGGATGAAACGTCATAACGGCCAGCGACAGGCCTTTTTCTTCGGCAATTTGTCTGGCTGTTCCGATTACTTTCCGGTGTCCCAAATGAACGCCGTCAAAGTAGCCGAGCGCCATGACAGACGCCGGCTGCTCTTCTTTTTGTAAATGATGCGGATGAGAAATATGTATCGTCTTCACAGAACGGTCACCTTTTTTCTTATTGTTCGCTTTTTTGCATGAGCACTTTAGCCGGTTTCAGCAGTCCTTTTTTTGAAGGATGCGGCATATAAATGGCCACACATTCTCCGTCTTCAGTACAGACCGCTATACGGGCGTCAGCTGTCATTGCAGAAAATTCCGCCGGGATGTCAAACACTGACCCGTTTTCAGCTTTCTTAGCTAATGTATCACTTATGACCCATTTCGGCAAATGATTGAGCGCTCTTTCAATCGGCACGGCATGCTCTGCAACCATGCCGTCTGAAACCTGCTGTTCAAGTTCCTCAAACGTGAAACACTCATCAAGGCTGAAATCGCCGGAAGCGGTGCGGATGAGATGCGACATATGCGCGGGATAGCCGAGTTTTTCACCGATTGTCACCGCCAATGTTCTGACGTAAGTGCCCTTTGAGCACGTGACTGTAAAGCGGAATGATGCTGTGTCTTCTTTATAAGTGACAGGGGAAGTGAGCGCGATATCTTCAATCGTGATATTCCGCTTCGGCCGCTCCACTTCAATACCCGCCCTGGCGTATTCATAGAGCTTTTTCCCGTTGACCTTTACAGCGGAATACATCGGCGGCACTTGCTCCTGCGGTCCCTTCAGTTCGTCTAAAACGGCTTTGATATCCGCTTCTTTCAGCGGCTCCTTGACAGGTTTTACGCTGACCGTTTCTCCAGTCTGGTCTTCGGTCGATGTGGAGAAGCCGAGAGTGATCTCAGCATCGTACGTTTTTGACTTGTCGGTGACGTACTCAACAATCTTTGTGGCCCGTCCGACACAGATCGGCAGTACGCCTGACACTTCCGGATCAAGCGTTCCCGTATGTCCGACTTTCTTTGTTTTTAACAGTTTTCTTATTTTCATTACACAGTCGTGAGAAGTCATGCCGACCGGTTTATGTAAAAGGAGAACTCCGTTAACCATCTGTCTTTCGCTCCTTTGTTATCAATTGTATCCCGTAAAACGCAGAAAAGAGGACAGACGACACTCGCCCATCCTCTTTCCTTGTTATTCAGACGGTTTATCTGAATGCAGTTCGTGAATCAATGTTTCAATACGGTTGCCGTACTCAATTGATTCATCAAATTCAAATTCAAGCTCAGGCGTTTTACGGAGTCTGATTCGGCTGCCGATTTCGGAACGGATAAATCCTTTCGCTTTCTCAAGCCCTTTCAGCGCCTCCTCTTTCTTTTTCTCTCCGCCGAGAACGGAGATATACACCTTCGCTATTTGTAAATCACCTGAAACACGTACGTCTGTTACAGTGAGAAATCCGATTCTCGGGTCTTTCAGCTTTCGGCTGATAATATCCCCGAGCTCTTTTTTCATCTGCTCGCCGACACGGTTTGCTCTCATACTCAATTCAATCACCTCTAAGTTAAAACCACTCTGTTCTAGTGATCGTCCGTTCTATTTCGGGAAAGGAGTCAATAAACGCGAGTACACGCTGGATCTCCTTTTCCGCCTGAACGTGAGAGGAGGAGACGACGGCGATTCCGAAGCTGGTCCGCTGCCAAGTGTCCTGATAGCCGATTTCTGCAGCCGACACGTTGAACTTATTCTGAACCCTCGTTATAATCCGCTTCAGAACGGCTCGTTTCTCCTTTAATGATCCCGCATCATAAATGATGCATTCACATTCCGCAAATCCGATCACTTTCTTTCGATTTCCTGCATGACATACGCTTCAATGATGTCGCCTTCGCGAATGTCATTGTATTTCTTAATTGTAATACCACATTCATATCCTTGTGAAACTTCTTTCACATCATCTTTGAAGCGTTTCAGAACGTCTACTTCCCCTTCGAAGATGACCACGCCGTCACGGATCAGGCGGAGTCCGCTGTCACGTGTAATGTGGCCGTCTGTTACATATCCGCCGGCAATCGTGCCGATTTTCGACACTTTGAATGTTTGGCGCACTTCAACCTGACCGATGACTTTTTCTTCGTATTCAGGATCAAGCATTCCTTTCATCGCCGCTTCAATTTCTTCGATGACTTTGTAAATGATACGGTGAAGACGGATATCTACATTTTCAGCTTCAGCCGTGCTCTTAGCATTTCCGTCTGGGCGCACATTAAACCCGATAACGATTGCATTTGAAGCAGATGCGAGAATGATGTCTGATTCCGTAATCGCACCGACGCCTGTGTGAATGATTTTCACTTTTACGCCTTCTACTTCAATTTTTTGAAGAGCGGCTGTTAACGCTTCGGCTGAACCTTGAACGTCAGCTTTTACGATTAAATTGATGTCTTTGACATCGCCTTGTTTAATTTGTTCAAACAGATCATCGAGGCTCAGCTTCGCTTTGTCGCTGCGCTGTTCTTCCAGTTGCTTGGAAGCGCGTGCTTCACCGACAGAACGGGCTGTTTTTTCGTCTTTAAAGACGAGGAATTGATCGCCAGCCTGCGGTACGTCGTTTAAGCCCGTAATTTCTACAGGTGTGGACGGTCCGGCTGTTTTCACGCGGCGGCCGAGATCATTGACCATGGCCCGCACGCGGCCGAATGTATTTCCGACAACGATCGGATCTCCGACATTCAATGTTCCCGTTTGAACGAGAAGTGTCGCGACAGATCCTCTTCCTTTATCGAGCTCAGCTTCAATAACCGTTCCTTTTGCCTGACGGTTCGGATTGGCTTTCAGCTCTTCCACTTCACTGACAAGCAGAATCATTTCGACAAGCTCGTCAATTCCCTTGCCTGTAAGAGCGGACAGAGGAACGAAAATCGTTTCTCCTCCCCATGCTTCAGGAACGAGTCCGTATTCAGTCAGCTCCTGCATGACACGGTCAGGGTTCGCGCTTTCTTTATCCACTTTATTCACGGCAACGATAATCGGAACCTCAGCCGCTTTCGCATGGTTGATGGCTTCGACTGTTTGCGGCATAACGCCGTCATCAGCCGCTACGACTAAAATGGTAATATCAGTTACTTCCGCACCGCGCGCACGCATTGTTGTGAACGCCGCGTGTCCTGGAGTATCTAGGAACGTGATTTTTTTGCCGTTTTCTTCGATCTGGTAAGCCCCGATATGCTGGGTGATTCCGCCGGCTTCACCTTCAACAACTTTTGTTTTTCTGATGCTGTCAAGGAGGGTCGTTTTCCCGTGGTCAACGTGGCCCATGATCGTCACGACAGGCGGACGGATTTGAAGATCTTCTTCTTTGTCAGCCTCTTCATATTTTTCAAGCTCAGTTTCTTCAAGCACAATCACTTCTTCTGTTTCCACACCGTATTCAGATGCGATCAGTTCGATTGTGTCTTTGTCAAGCTCCTGGTTAATCGTAGCCATTACGCCCAGAAGCATCAGTTTTTTAATGAGTTCAGACGGCTCTTTGCCCAGTTCCTCGGCTAAAGCTCCGACTGTTAAAGAGCCGGAAAACGTAATTTTCTCAGGAAGCTCTTTTTTCGGCTTCAGCGGTTTTTGCTGATACTGATTTTTGTTGTTATGATTGCGTTTGTTTTTGTTTTTGTTGTTGTTGTTGTTCTTCTTGTTTTTGTTAAATTGATTATTCTGCACGTCATTCTTCTTTCCGTCTCGAATTTTGTTTGGTTGATTCCCAGCAGGCTGCTGATTAATCCCTTGCGGCTTGTTTTTGTTCGTTTCCGCAGGCTTCTGAGATGTAACGCCGGCGCCGCCTTTTTTAAATTTCGCATCAAGCTGCTTAATGGTCTTTTCTTCAAGCATTGCCATATGGTTATTTACTACTATATCCATGTTTTTCAGCGCAGTCAAAATTTCCTTGCTTGAAACATTGATGGCTTTTGCATATTCGTAAACTCTCATTTTAGCCATTCGTTCACCCCCAAAAATATTAATCGAGCAAGCTGATCAGCTTATTCGCAAAACCTTGGTCAGTGACGGCGACAACGACACGTGATTCCTTGCCGATAGAGCGGCCGAGATCCGCGCGGCTTTCGACTTTTTTATAAGGCACTTTATAATAATTGCATTTATCGGATACTTTTTTTGCAGTATTCGCAGATGCATCTTCTGTCAGCAGAACAAGTTTTGCACGCGCATTTCTAATTTCTTTTATAACCAAGTCCTCGCCCGACACGACCTTACGAGCTCGATTGGCCAGACCCAGCAAGGGAAACCATTCCATTCCAGACATGTTATTTTTTCACCTTTTCCGCCAGTTCCAGCAATTCTTCGAAAATCTGGTCATCGATTTGTGATTGAAATTGATTTTGCAATGTGTTTTTCTTTTTCGCAGCTAAGATGCATTCTTTCTCAAGGGTGATATAGGCACCCCGCCCGTTCTTCTTTCCGGTCGGATCGACTGAAATCTCTCCTTCTTTAGAACGGACAATTCGGATCAGTTCCTTTTTAGGCTTCATTTCCCCCGTTACCACGCATTTGCGCAGAGGAATTTTTTTTCGCTTATTCACCTAAAATCACCTCTTATTCATCCGATTCGGCTGTTTCAGGCTCCATAAAGAGCGGCTCTAAATCGTCATCTTCTTCATGCTCTCTCGGATAGATGCCAAGGTCTCTTGCATCCGTTTCACTTTTGATATCGATTTTCCAGCCTGTCAGTTTCGCGGCTAAGCGGGCGTTTTGCCCTCTTTTTCCGATTGCCAGAGAAAGCTGGTAATCAGGAACGATGACAGTCGTGGCTTTTTCTTCTTCGCTGACGATGACATCCAGCACTTTAGACGGGCTGAGCGCATTGGCAACAAATTCAACCGGATCATCAGACCAGTTGACGATATCAATTTTTTCGCCTTTCAGTTCATTGACGATCGCCTGCACGCGCTGGCCTTTAGGACCGACGCATGAACCGACCGGATCAACGTCAGGGTCATCAGTGCGGACGGAGATTTTAGAGCGGTCGCCCGCTTCTCTGGCAACGGATTTCAGTTCGACCGTTCCGTCATAAATTTCCGGCACTTCGATTTCAAAAAGACGCTTCAACAGACCAGGATGCGTTCTTGATACATAGATCTGCGGCCCTTTTGTCGTTTTTTCGACTTTTGTGATAAATACTTTAATCCGATCGTGCGGTTTATAGCTCTCATTCGGCATTTGTTCATTGACGGGCAGCAGCGCTTCAATCTTGCCGAGAGACACGTAAATAAACTTGCTGTCTAAGCGCTGTACAATTCCCGTCATGATGTCTTCTTCACGATCGATAAATTCTGAGTAAATCACGCCGCGCTCAGCTTCACGGACACGCTGCGTCACCACTTGTTTCGCCGTCTGCGCAGCAATGCGGCCGAAGTCTTTCGGCGTTACTTCTATTTCAACGACATCTCCGACAAGGTAGTTCGGATGGATGTGCTGGGCGTCGTCAAGCGAGATTTCAAGTCTTGAATCGTATACCTCGTCTACGACATCCTTTCTTGCGAACACGCGGATCGTGCCCGTCTCACGGTTCAGATCGACCCGTACGTTTTGCGCCTGGTTAAAATTTCGCTTGTACGCGGAAATTAAGGCAGCTTCAATTGCTTCGATGATAATGTCTTTACTGATGCCTTTTTCTTTTTCAAGAATAGTGAGAGCATCTAATAGTTCACTGCTCATGTTAGCGGTCTCCCCCCTTAAACACTAATACTTCATTCATTAAAATGTTACAGCTAATCTTGCGTTAGCTATTTTTTCATACGGAATATTGACCCGTTTCTTTCTTGTTTTGACCGTCATCTCTATTGTAACAGTTTGTCCATCGAATTCAGCCAATTTGCCTTCAAACACTTTTAAACCGTCAATCGGTTCGTACGTTTTCATGTACACATTTTTGCCCAGTGATTTTTCGAAGTCGGCTTTTTTCTTTAATGGACGCTCGGCTCCAGGAGAAGATACTTCAAGAAAGTAGTTCTGGGTGATCGGATCGGCCTCATCCAGCTTTTCGCTTAATGCTTCGCTGACTTTGGCGCACTCCTCAATATCAACACCGTTCTCGGAATCAATAAACACGCGAAGGAACCAGTTTTGACCCTCTTTGACAAATTCAATGTCTACGAGTTCAAGCTGAAGGTCATCCAGTATGGGCTGAGCCATTACTTGAACGGTATCAGTCACTTTTTTGCTCATGTTTTTCCTCCTTGTGCTGTCGATATCATATCAGCCGTTCCTCTGCATAAAAACCCTGCTTCTAAAGAGCAGGGGCATTGAGAAAACGATGGACATGTCGAGGCAAAATTGCCTGTTCAATACAAAAGAGCGGGTTTCCCCACTCTTTGCCTCGGTAATCGTTAGCATTTCCAATAAAACTATACCATAACCATATATTTAATGCAAATCAAACTCCGCTCGGAGGCTGTGCACAAAGCTTAAAACAGAGACAGCTGATTTTGGTCCGGAAGCGACTCAAGACAGCCGTGACGGTCTAAATACTCTAAAATGGTTTTTGACACTTTTCCGCGTTTTTGAAGATCCTCTTTTGAAAGGAACTCCCCTTCTTTCCGCGCTTTCACAATATTGAGAGCGGCGTTGGTTCCGAGTCCCGGAATTGAGTTGAACGGCGGGATGAGACTGTTGCCGTCAATGATAAATTCCGAAGCGCTCGAACGGTATAGATCGACCTTCTGGAAGGAATAGCCGCGCTCACACATTTCAAGCGCAAGCTCTAACACGGTAAGAAGGTTTTTCTCCTTCGGCGAAGCATCAAGCCCTTTAGAGCTGATATCATCCATCACCGCTCTAATGGCGGTCGAGCCTTTAATCATTGTATCAATGTCAAAGTCATCTGCGCGGACGGTAAAATACGCAGCATAATATAAAAGCGCGTGATGCACTTTAAAATAGGCAATCCGCACCGCCATCAGCACGTATGCGGCGGCGTGGGCTTTCGGGAACATGTATTTGATTTTTTTGCATGAATCAATATACCAGTTCGGCACATTGTTCTTTTTCATTTCTTCTTCCCATTCCGGCGTCAGGCCTTTGCCTTTACGGACGAATTCCATGATTTTGAAGGCCAGTGAAGGCTCAAGGCCCTGATAGATCAAGTAAACCATAATGTCATCACGGCAGCCGATCACTTCGCTCAGTTCACACGTATTGTTGTGTATCAGTTCCTGCGCATTGCCGAGCCATACGTCCGTTCCGTGAGAAAGCCCGGAAATCTGGACAAGCTCGGAGAACGTCGTCGGCTTCGTATCCTCAAGCATCTGCCGCACAAATCGCGTCCCGAATTCAGGAATGCCGAGCGTCCCCGTTTTACAGCCGATCTGCTCTTCAGTAACACCGAGCGATTCTGTGCCTTGGAAAATCTTCATAACTTCCGGATCATCTGTCGGAATCGTCTTCGGATCAATCCCGCTTAAATCCTGAAGCATCCGGATGACTGTCGGATCATCGTGCCCCAATATATCAAGCTTCAGCAGGTTGTCATGAATGGAGTGGAAGTCAAAATGAGTCGTTTTCCATTCAGACCCCGTCGCATCTGCCGGGAATTGTATCGGGGAAAAATCGTAAATATCCATGTAATCCGGGACAACGATAATCCCCCCCGGGTGCTGGCCGGTCGTTCTCTTAACGCCGGTGCAGCCTTGCACCAGACGGTCGATCTCCGCGCCGCGCATGTGTAGGTTGTGATCGCCCGCATAGCCTTTCACATATCCGTAAGCCGTCTTTTCCGCGACGGTGCCAATCGTTCCCGCGCGATACACGTTATCTTCACCGAACAATACTTTCGTGTAGTTATGGGCATGGGGCTGGTACTCACCTGAGAAGTTCAAGTCGATATCGGGTACTTTGTCACCTTTAAAGCCTAAGAACGTTTCAAACGGGATATCATGTCCGTCCTTTTTCAAAGGGGTGCCGCAAGACGGGCAGCTTTTATCCGGAAGGTCAAAACCGGAACCGACTGATCCGTCATTAAAGAATTCGGAATATCGGCAGCTCGGGCACACGTAGTGCGGAGCGAGCGGGTTCACTTCAGTGATTTCCGTTAAGGTCGCCACAAGCGATGAACCGACGGACCCCCGGGAGCCGACGAGATAACCGTCATCCAGAGACCGTTTTACAAGCTTATGAGAGATGAGATAAATAACGGCGAATCCATGACCGATGATACTTTTTAATTCTTTTTCTATTCTCGCTTCCACAATTTCGGGAAGCTCTTCACCGTAAATGCTTCTGGCGCGCTGATAGCTCATTTCACGGATTTCTTCATCAGCCCCGTCAATTTTCGGCGTGTACAGATCGTCTTTGATCGGTTTGATCTCATCAATCATCGAAG
Source organism: Bacillus sp. LR--39 (assembly GCF_053613335.1). Classification (NCBI taxonomy): domain Bacteria; kingdom Bacillati; phylum Bacillota; class Bacilli; order Caryophanales; family Bacillaceae; genus Bacillus; species Bacillus sp. LR--39. The sequence goes on from NZ_JBSIOT010000001.1 coordinate 1,268,384, forward strand.
CGACTTTCTGCGTATTGTCAACCACGATTTCTTTCGCTTTTTCCGCACCGAGGAAGGAGAAAGCCTCCAGCATTTCATCTGTCGTTCTGAAGTGCACTTTAGGCAGTTCGTGTCTGTTTAACGGGTTGGCGCCGCCTTGGGAAGATATTAAGATCTTCCGGTAAATTTTATCCTCATCGTTTAAATAGTGGACATTTCCCGTAGCCACGACCGGCTTATTCAATTTTTCTCCGAGCTTCGTAATGTTGGCGATGATTTCTTTCAGCGCTTTTTCATCTCGGACGAGCTCAAGCTGCAGAAGGTGTCTGTATACTTCCGGCGGCTGCACTTCAAGATAATCATAGAAGGATGCGATATCTTCAACCTCTTCAGGAGATTTTTGCATCATGCCTTCAAAGACCTCACCCCTGTCACAGGCAGAGCCGATTAACAGACCTTCTCTGTATTTATTAAGCTGCGACCTCGGAATGCGCGGCACTCTGTAGAAATATTGAATATGAGAAATGGACACGAGCTTAAACAGATTTTTAAGGCCGGTCTCATTCACGGCAAGCAATGTAGCGTGATAAGGTCTTGATCTCTGATAAGCATTGGATTGTCCCATATTCTCATTCAGCTGATCATGATAAAAAATGTCTTTTTCAGCGGCATCTTTGAGCATTTTCAACAGCAGGTAGCCCGTTGCTTCAGCGTCAAAGACCGCTCGGTGATGCTGGGTTAATTCGATATCAAACTTCTTACATAACGTATTTAAGCGGTGATTTTTAAACTCAGGATACAGGAAACGCGCGAGTTCCAGCGTATCAATGACCGGATTTTTCGCTTTTTCCGTTTTCAAAAGACGCTTGTACGCCACATTTAAAAATCCCATATCAAAGCTGGCGTTATGAGCCACAAGCACGTCATCGCCGATCCATTCTTTAAAATCCCGTACGACGTCAACGACATCGGGAGCGTCGCGGACCATGTCGTCCGTAATCCCGGTAAGCTCTATCGTCGTTGCTGACAGCGGATGGTGCGGATTGGCGAACGCTTCGAATTTATCGATGATTTCTCCGCCTCTTATTTTGACTGCGGCAAGCTCAATGATGGTGTCATACACTGCGGACAGACCTGTCGTTTCAACGTCAAAGACGACGTATGTGTCTTCTTCCAGTAGACGGTGAGCTGGATTGTATGCGATCGGAACGCCGTCATCTACGATATTGGCTTCCATTCCGTAAATCATTTTAATGCCGTGTTTTTTCGCGGCGGAATAGGCATCCGGGAAAGACTGCACAACGGCATGATCAGTTAAGGCAATCGCTTCATGTCCCCATTTTTTCGCCTGTTCGACAAGCTTTCCGATGCCCGTTACAGCATCCATTTGGCTCATCGGAGAATGCAGATGAAGCTCAACCCGTTTTTCGCCTTCAGGAGCGGTGTCTTCACGGGTTTTGGCTTTTATTTCATTCACGTCATTTGCAATCATGACGAGGTCTCTGACGAATGTATCGTTTTGAATGCTTCCCCGCGCCTTCACCCACATGCCTTTTTTCAGCGTTTTCATCAAAGCGGCGTCTTCTTTTTCTCTGGCGAACATTTTTACTAAAATGCTGTTTGTATAGTCCGTGATTTTGAAAATGCAGAGCGTGCGTCCGCTTTTCAGCTCGCGTGTTTCAGCATCAAACACAAACCCCTGCACCGTAATTCTTCTTTCTTCATCCATGATGCTGTCAAGCGTCCGGATTTCTTCGTTCTCTTTAATTTGATAGCCGATGACAAGCGGTCCGGACGGTGCCTGATCCTCATCGCCCTCTTTTTCCTTCTTCTCCATCTCGATAAGCGCCTGCATCGCCCGCTCCTGATCTTCAGCAAGCTTTTGCTCGCGGAATTTCTGGACTTCTTGGTCAGATACGAAAATTTCGGTATCCAGCTGCAGTTCCGGAAAGCCGAATTGGCGGTAGCTGTGCTGAATCAGCGCGCTGTATTTATTTTTGAGCGCAGATGCTTCTGTATCTGTTTTTGTTTTCACGATCAGTTTGTTTCCCTTGAGCTTCGGCTTCTGCTGATTCAAAAGAGCCACCATCGGCGGCGAGGTTCCTTCAAGCTCTTCAATACAGCGTGTCCAATAATCCTGTACAAGCTCCTCTGTCACTGTAGGGTCGATGACCTGAACAGACGATGTGACACGGGCGATGTGAGCAAACGATTGTGTTAACCTCATCATGAATGAATCATATATTTGATACGGCAGAAGAGCCTTAAAGCGAAATTGGAAATGCCAGGCCTTTTCTGCTTTATGGATTGTCAGTTTATCAATCTCTCCGTCTTCAAAGTATGTCATGAAGGTATCATCTGTCATATTAAGCTGCTGCAGAAGAATCTGAAACTGTCTTCTGTTTACTGATAACTGTTCCATTCAGACAGTATCCCTCCCTTAAAACATCATAAGTGAAGGTACCTCCGCAGGTGATGAGGTACCTTCTTTTTTCTCTATTTTAACATGATTTTGTATGATTCGTTATGGTGATTACTTCGTCTTGATAAATTCAGAAAGCTCATCCACTGAAACTTCGGCAGATTCACCGGTTTTGCGGATTTTCACTTCTACGATGCCTTCATCGGCACGTTTTCCGACAGTGATGCGGATCGGAAGGCCGATCAGATCAGAATCAGCAAACTTCACGCCTGCGCGTTCAGCGCGGTCATCGTATAATACCTCATAACCTTCCGCCTGGAATTTGCCGTAAAGCTGTTCAGCAAGCTCTTTTTGCGCTTCGTTTTTCATATTCAGCGCCAAAATATGAAGATCATACGGAGCAACGCTTTTCGGCCAGATCAAGCCTTTTTCGTCGTGATGCTGTTCAGCGATGGCTGAAAGCGTTCTGGACACGCCGATTCCGTAACATCCCATCAGCATCGGCTGCGCACGCCCGTTCTCATCAAGGTATGTCGCATTCATCGCTTCAGAGTAACGCGTGCCGAGTTTAAAGACTTGTCCGACCTCAATCCCTTCAGCGAAACGGATCGTGCCTTTTCCGTCAGGTGACGGATCGCCTTCCTGAATGATTCGAAGATCGGCATATGCTTTTACTGACGCGTCACGTTCGATGTTTACGTTTCGGTAATGACGGTCTTTTTCATTCGCGCCGCTAACGGCGTTTACCATTACTTTTACGGCTTGGTCGGCATAAATCTCAATGTCGCCGGCAGCGCCGATCGGCCCCGCAAATCCCGGCTCCGTGCCAAGTTTCTCTGCTACTTCTTCATGAGACGCAAGCTCAACCACTTCCGCGTTCAGAAGGTTTTTCACTTTCACGTCATTGACCTCATGATCGCCTCTTACTAACACGAGAACAAATCGGTCATCCGCTTTAAACAGCATTGATTTGATGCAGGCGCTCGGCTCGATCTGCAAGAACGAAGCGAGCTCTTCAATGCTTTTGACATTCGGCGTATCAATTTTCTCCAATGCCTCGGGTGTTTCATCTGACGGCTCGCTGTTCATGACAACTTCCGCCATTTCCGTATTGGCTGCGTAAGAGGATCCATCGGAATAAGCGATGGTATCTTCCCCTATTTCAGAAAGAGCCATAAATTCATGCGTGTCTTTTCCGCCCATCGCGCCCGAGTCGGCAATAACGGGACGGACATTTAATTCACAGCGTGCGAAAATGCTGCTGTATGCGCCGTACATGTTTTGGTATGTTTCCTCCAGACTTTCTTCAGAAGCATGGAAAGAATACGCATCTTTCATGATGAATTCGCGTCCGCGTAATAACCCGAAACGCGGGCGTTTTTCATCTCTGAATTTAGACTGGATCTGGTAAAGAGTGAGCGGCAGACGCTTATAAGATTTCACCTCATCGCGCACGAGAGAAGTAATGACTTCTTCATGTGTCGCGCCTAAAGCAAATTCACGGCCGTGGCGGTCTTTCAGACGCATTAATTCAGGCCCGTACGTATACCACCTGCCTGATTCCTGCCATGTTTCAGCCTGCTGAAGGGCCGGCATCAGCATTTCCACCGCGTTGATTTTTTCCATTTCTTCACGCACGATCTTCTGAATGTTTTGAATGACCCTGTAAGCCAGGGGCATGTAGCTGTAAACCCCGCTCGTATTTTGTCTGATAAATCCCGCTCTCAGCAGAAGCTTATGGCTTTTTGCTTCAGCATCAGCCGGCACTTCTCTCAGGGTCGGAATAAGCGTCAAACTTTGTCTCATGTCTTCGCACCTCTGATTTTTTACTAGTCAATTATAAGAATAAACGCTGGATATCGTTCCATGTGACAACCAGCATAAGAAGCATTAAGAAAGCTACGCCGATAAATACAACAAATGCTTCCTTGTCACGGTTTATCGGCTTGCCGCGGATTGCTTCAATGAATAAAAACAGCAGCCGCCCGCCGTCAAGCGCCGGTATCGGCAGCAGGTTGACAATTCCCAGGTTGATGCTTAAAAACGCCGCAAACTGGAATAGGTTGATAATACCGGTTTTTGCAACTTGATCCGTCATATCATAAATGCCGACAGGACCCGAAAGCATATCAAGCTTAAACTGGCCTGTCACAAGTTTGCTCAGATTGGTCAGAATCGCTTTTGTGACATCAACGGTAGATGTCGCGCCGTAGGCGATCGCTGCAAGCGCGCCTTTTTCAGTCGGCGCATAAGAGCCGAAGCGGCCGATTGTTTTTTTATTTTCATCTTTTACAGCTTCAGGTGTAACCGAGATATGAAACGATTTGCCGTCCCGTTTGACGGCGACATCGATTTTTTTTCCGGGATTTTCTTTTACCGCTGTCACGATGTCTGTCCATGACCTCATTTTTTCACCGTTAATGCTCTGGATATAGTCGCCTTCTTTTAAACCGGCAGCCGCTGCGCGTCCATTGTCTGTCAGCTTCCCGAGCTCAGGCTGATTCGAAGGCACGCCTTGAATGAATCCAAGCATGACGAGAATGACATACGCTAAGATGAAGTTCATTATCGGACCGGCAGCAATCGCTTTAATCCGCTTCCATACGGGTTTAGACCCGAATTGTCGATTGTAAGGCGCAATCTGCACTTCTTCTCCGTCTACGATAAAAAAGGAGGTCTGACTGACAGTAAAGCCCGCCAGTTCATCTTCTTTCCCCTGCTCGTACCCGGTAATCTTCATTTCGTGCTCAAGATCAGCCGTCTCCACCTCGATAATTAAAGCGTCGGGATATTTTTCCTTTTGATTAATGATGACTTTTTCCACTTCGTCATCTTTATTAAAAAGAAGCCCGACAGTATAACCGGGTTTGACCTCGATCATCTCCGGGTCTTCACCGGCCATGCGGACGAACCCGCCGACCGGAAGGAGTCTGATCGTATACACGGTTTCATTCTTTTTAAATGAAAAGATTTTAGGGCCGAAGCCGATCGCAAATTCACGGCAAAGGATTCCCGCTCTTTGGGCGAGCAATAAATGCCCCAGCTCATGGAAAAAAACGAGCGTTCCGAAAATAATAATAAACGCGATAACTGTATTCACGAACATACCACCTTATGTGAGTATTGAATTAACGTATCCCCGGGTGTCTTTGTCCACTTCTTGGATATCCGCAAGACTCGGATCCTGAATTACGCTGTGGCGGTCCAATGCTTTTTCAATCAGGTCCTCAATCGATAAGAATGAAATCCGTCCGGCAAGAAAAGCGGCAACGGCTTCTTCGTTGGCCGCATTTAAAACCGTCGGCATTGTTCCCCCTATTTTACCTGATTCAAAGGCAAATTGTAAGCAGCGGAACCTTTCAAAGTCAGCTTTCGCAAAATGGAGGCTTCCGATCTCCCATAATTCAAGCCTTTTTGTTTCAGGCAGAGGCAGCCGGTCCGGATATGTCAGCGCATATTGAATCGGCACCCTCATGTCCGGATTTCCGAGCTGGGCGATGACGCTTCTGTCGTGAAATTCAACCATCGAATGAATGATGCTCTCCTTATGTAATACAACGTCAATCTGTTCATACGGAATGTCAAACAGCCAATGCGCCTCAATGACTTCAAGTCCTTTATTCATCATTGTAGCCGAATCAATTGTAATTTTTGCGCCCATCGACCAGTTCGGGTGGTTAAGGGCGTCGGCAATCGTTACAGACTCAAGCTCCTGCCGCGTTTTATCTCTGAAACTGCCGCCGGATGCCGTAATGATCAGGCGCTCGATATTTTTGCTCTGTTCGCCTTGCAGCGCCTGAAAAATAGCGGAATGTTCGCTGTCGACCGGAAGAAGAGGAACACCGTATCGTTTTGCGTGTCCTTTCACTATATGCCCGGCAGTGACGAGAGTTTCCTTATTTGCAAGCGCAATTGTTTTTTTCTGTTCAATCGCTTTCAAAGTCGGGATTAAACCGACGCTTCCAAGCAGCGCATTGACCACGATATCCACTTCGTCCATGACTGCCGCTTCAATCAGGCCTTCTTCTCCGATGCCGATTTGACAGTCATGAGAAAAAGACACTTCTTTCACTTTTTGGTATGTATCCATGTCGCCGACTGCTACATATTTCGGCTGAAACGTTCTGATCAACGGGATCGCTTTCTCGGCGTTTTTACCGAAAGTCATCGAGACGAGACGGAACTGATCTTGATGCATGCGCAATACGTCTAACGTCTGCTCCCCTATTGATCCTGTTGCTCCTAAAAGACAAATATTCTTCAAAATGCCACTCCCATTCTATGCGTCCAGATCAGTCTTATTTTCATATTAGCCTTTCTCATGAAAAAAGCGCAAGCAGAAAGTATAAGAACGGCATGACAAACAAAAAGCTGTCAAATCGATCTAAAATGCCGCCGTGCCCGGGAAGGATTTTTCCCGAATCCTTCACATCATAGTGCCGCTTAAGCGCTGATTCAACCAAATCCCCGATCTGTCCGAACACAGACAGAACAAGCGTGATGACCAAAAGAACCGGGTATGAAATCGGAAGGTGCGCAAACAGCTGAAAAACAGCCGTGAAAATAAGGGCGATGACAATACCGCCGAGAAACCCTTCGACTGTTTTGTTGGGACTGATTTCGGGCCACAGCTTCCGCTTCCCGAGCGACTTTCCGACGAAATATGCGCCTGAGTCCGTTGACCATATGACAACGCAGGCATAAAAGATATACAAAAGCCCGTTTGTTTCAATGTTTCTGATTTCAATAAAATAATGAAAACACAGTCCGATATATACCGTCGCGAGAACGATAAACCCGACTTCGTCAAACGTAAAGGTGTTTTTCACGAGCACCGTATAGCTGAGCAGAATCAATACGGCGAAAATCGTTACTTCCATTTTCGCATCGAAAAAATGATACTTGTCCGGCATCATATACAGCCATAACAACAAGAGGCTGATCAGACCCGGAAAAGAAAAAAATCTGAGCTTTTTCATCCGCAAAAGCTCAAAAAGCGCTATACTTCCCATCACGTAAACAAATACGGTGAACGGCAATCCTCCGAAAATAACCAAAAATAAAAATAGTGCCGCTGCCAGAACACCTGTTAACAATCTTTGTTTCATTTCCACCATCCTCTAAATTCCGCCAAACCTCCGGCCCCGCTGCTGAAATTCTCCCACTGCCTGCAGAAAGTGATCTTCTTTAAAATCGGGCCACAGGACATCTGTAAAAACAAATTCACTGTAAGCCACCTGCCAAAGCATAAAGTTGCTCAATCTGATTTCTCCGCTCGTTCTGATGAGCAGCTCCGGGTCCTGGAGTGATTCTGTCATTAAATGCCCGGAAAAGAGCGCTTCATCAATGTCTTCGATATTCAGCGTGCCGCTTTTCACCTGTTCAGCCAGGGCTTTTGCCGCATTGACGATTTCCGTGCGTCCGCCGTAGTTCAAAGCGAAATTGAGAATCAGCCCGTCATTTTGTTCTGTATCTTTTACGGCCTTCTCAATCGCCCTGTACGTATGAGAAGGGAGCGCGGATTCATCTCCGATAATTTTCACCTGTACATTTTCCTCTATTAATTCAGGAAGATACGTATTCAGGAACTCTTCCGGAAGCTTCATCAAAAAGTCGACTTCCATCTTCGGGCGCTTCCAGTTCTCCGTTGAAAACGCATAAAGAGTCAGAACTTTAACGCCGAGCTGACTTGCGAGCTTTGTCACCCTTTTTACCACTTTCATTCCTTCATGATGTCCTGCAATCCGAGGGAGTGAGCGCTTCTTCGCCCAGCGTCCGTTTCCGTCCATAATAATGGCAATGTGTGCGGGAATTTCACCCTTCAGTATGTCTTCTTTTGTATACCGTTCTAAGTTGGAAGCCGCATTCTGCTGATTCTTCCAATTTTTGAGTATGTTGAGCATGAGATTCCTCCGTCACCCAAAAAGGTTGCGTTGCTGATGATCAATGTAATCAACAGTATTAACAAAAAAACCCCCTGTAAACATGAGAGGGTCTTTTCACATTATCTATTGTACATAGTTTTTCATTAAACTTCCATGATTTCTTTTTCTTTGTCCTTTGTGACACTGTCAATTTTTGACACATATTCATCTGTCAGCTTTTGAACGTCTTCACTGGAAGCACGAAGCTCGTCTTCTGTAATGTCTCCGTTTTTCTCAAGTTTTTTGAGGTCATCGTTGCTGTCACGGCGGACATTACGGACTGCTACTTTCGCTTCTTCCGCGTATTTTTTCACGACTTTGACAAGTTCTTTACGTCTTTCTTCCGTCAGAGCCGGGATCGCGATGCGGATAATTGTGCCGTCACTTGTCGGCGTTACGCCAAGATCAGCTTTCAGGATCGCTTTTTCAATATCGCCGATTGCCGTTTTGTCATACGGTGTGACAACAAGCATACGCGCTTCAGGCACATTGATGGAAGACAGCTGGTTTAAAGGTGTTTGGGCACCGTAGTATTCTACTGTCACTTTATCCAATAGAGATGGGTTGGCACGTCCTGCGCGGACTGACGCCAATTCGCGTGAATAAGCGGCAACCGCTTTTTCCATGCGTTCTTTTGTTTGTGTTAATACTTCGTTTGACAACGTTATTTCCCCCTTACGATCGTTCCGATTGATTCGCCGATTACGGCACGCTTAATATTTCCTTCTTCCATAATAGAAAAGACGATCAGCGGAATATCATTATCCATACATAGTGAAGAAGCCGTAGAATCCATGACTTCCAGCCCGTCTTTTAACACATCGAGATAAGATAATTTTTCGTATTTAACGGCTGACTCATCTTTTCTCGGATCAGCATTATACACACCGTCGACATTATTTTTCGCCATTAAGATCACGTCCGCTTCGATTTCAGCGGCACGCAGCGCTGCGGTTGTGTCCGTAGAGAAATAAGGGTTTCCTGTTCCCGCGGCAAAAATAACAACGCGTTTTTTCTCCAGGTGGCGGATGGCTTTTCTTCTGATGTAAGGCTCAGCGACCTGACGCATTTCAATTGATGTCTGCACTCTGGACTGAATTCCGAGCGTTTCCAGGCTGTCCTGCAGGGCAAGTGAGTTCATGACAGTAGCAAGCATGCCCATATAATCGGCCGTCGCACGGTCCATTCCTAAGTCACTGCCCGTTTTTCCGCGCCATAAGTTGCCGCCGCCTACGACTACGGCCACTTCGACGTCAAGCTCAGCGATTTCTTTTACTTGTTTAGCGATGGATTGGATGACAGTCGGATTAATGCCGTTTCCCTGCTCTCCTGCCAATGCTTCTCCGCTAAGCTTTAAAACGATACGATTGTATTTTGGTTTTTCCATAATAACCTCCAAGTGTAAACATTGCCGTTTCCTATTATGCAAGAGAAAAAAAGGTTTGTAAATATAGTTTTAAAAATAGGGAACACAAGTAGTGTCCCCTATACTGCCTGAAAAGCCGCGAAAGATTCGCCAAGGCTTTCCGCCATTATTTTTTCACTTGGTTCATAACTTCTTCAGCAAAGTTTTCTTGGCGTTTTTCAATACCTTCTCCAACTTCGTAGCGGACGTAAGTTTTAACAGATGCGTTTTTCGCAGCCACAACTTGTTTCACTTTTTCGTCTGGGTTTTTAACGAAAGCTTGGTCTAATAAGCAAATTTCTTCGAAGAATTTATTCAGACGGCCTTCAACCATTTTAGCTACGATGTTTTCCGGTTTGCCTTCTTGAAGAGCTTGCTGAGTCAGAATCTGACGCTCATGGTTTGCTTCTTCTTCAGACACTTGGTCGCGGGAAATGTAACGAGGGTTTACCGCTGCAACATGCATCGCGATGTCTTTTGCAAGATCTTCGTCAGTTGTTCCGCTAAGAACGGATAATACGCCGATGCGGCCTCCCATGTGAAGGTAAGCACCGAACGCTTCGCTGTCTTCTTTTGAAATAACAGCAAAACGGCGAAGAGTGATTTTCTCTCCGATTTTAGCAACGTTGCTTGTGATGTATTCTTCAACAGTAGAACCGTTTTCCATCTTTTGACCCATCGCTTCTTCAAGATCAGCAGGAGCGTTTGCAAGAAGGTGGTCAGCAAGCGTGTTCAGAAGCTCTTTGAAGCCTTCGTTTTTCGCAACGAAATCAGTTTCAGAGTTTACTTCTAAGATAACGCCTTTGTTGCCGTCAGTTTTAATAAGAGTAGAACCTTCAGCAGCGATACGGTCAGCTTTTTTAGCCGCTTTCGCAATTCCTTTTTCTCTCAGAAGGTCGATTGCTTTGTCCATATCTCCGTCAGTTTCAGTCAATGCTTTTTTACAGTCCATCATACCAGCGCCTGTTTTTTGACGCAGTTCTTTTACCTGCTGTGCAGTAATAGCCATTTGAATTCCTCCTTATATGTGTAAACAAGATATGTATAGATACATTTTTCTTGAAAAAAGGTGATAAAAGGCAGTCCCTCTTATCACCTTTTGATTAGGTTACGCAGTTGTCGTTTCTGTTTCAGGTGCAGTCTCTTCAGCAGCTTCCGCTTCTTCTTCGCCTTGCTTCGCTTCAAGAATAGCATCTGCCATTTTAGAAGTAAGAAGTTTGACAGCGCGGATTGCGTCATCGTTTGCAGGGATTACGACATCAATTTCATCAGGATCACAGTTTGTATCTACGATTCCGATGATAGGAATGTTCAATTTGTGAGCTTCCGCAACAGCGATGCGCTCTTTGCGAGGATCGATGATGAATAATGCATCAGGAAGATCCTTCATGTCTTTAATTCCGCCGAGGAATTTTTCAAGACGCTCTAATTCTTTTTTCAATTGAACAACTTCTTTTTTCGGAAGTACTTCAAATGTACCGTTTTCTTGCATTTTCTCGATGTCTTTCAGACGCTTAATGCGTTTTTGGATTGTTTCGAAGTTTGTCAGTGTACCGCCCAACCAGCGTTGGTTGACATAGTACATGCCAGAGCGTACAGCTTCTTCTTTAACAGAATCCTGAGCTTGTTTTTTTGTGCCGACGAAAAGGATTTTTCCGCCTTCAGCAGCAAGGTTTTTCGTGAAGTTGTAAGCTTCCTCTACTTTTTTCACTGTTTTTTGAAGGTCAATGATGTAGATTCCGTTACGCTCCGTGAAAATGTAACGCTTCATTTTTGGGTTCCAGCGGCGTGTTTGGTGGCCGAAGTGAACACCAGCTTCAAGCAATTGTTTCATAGAAATAACTGACATGTGATTTCCTCCTAATAAAATGGTTTTTTTCCTCCGCTTAGGTCATTTTTGTGCAGAACTGCCGTTTGCAGCACCCTCTGCATAAATCGTTAAGCGTGTGTATTTAACACCAAGACATAATATAACACAGCTTTATGCGACAATCAAGAATCCTTTACAGCTTTGCCGCGAAATTTTAAAAACAGCTCGATTTCTGTCTTTCCGCTCTGCATCCGTTTGGCGATTTCCGCGGGGGTGAGCCCTTGTTCATATAATTCTGAAACACGTTCTTCAAACGAATGCGCGCCCCTGTTTTCGTCACTTTCAGCCCGTTCCGTTGCACTGATAAGCTTTTCCATGTGGTCCGGAATATCAGGCTCTTCTTTCGGTTCCGGCCGGGGTTCGGCGTCTTCTGCGTCCGGCGCTTGACGGCTTTTTGCGTCTTCGAGTCTTTCATTTTCTTCTTTCAGCTCAAGCAGAAACGCTGCAAGGGTGTTTTCCGTCTCTTCAAGAATCTTCTTCTGCTGGCGCTCCGTCTCCTTGAGGGCTGAAAACCTCGTGTACAGAATAATGACGGCATAAAGCAGTACGCCGTGAAGCACAAAGCTTAAAAGCCATAATAGTGTTGACATGTTTTTCACTCGCTAACCATGAGTTCATTATTGAATTACTTTTTCAAGCAGGTGCTTTAATTTAAACAGCGCCTTTGAATGAATCTGTGAAATCCGCGACGTCGAAAGGTTCAGGACTTGTCCGATTTCGGTCAAAGTCAGTTCTTCTTTATAGAATAAACTGACGACAAGCTGCTCTTTTTCAGAGAGCTCGTGAATTTTGCCCGCAAGCTGAGCGATCAGCTCGTCCTTCATGATTTTTTCTTCCGGCGGCACATTTTTGTCATCTCTGATCATCACTTGAATATTCTCACCGTCATCCTGGTCGTGAAGCTTTTCATCAATGGATAAGAGATTGGCAAAAAACCCTTCATTCATCGTTGATACTACGTCCTGCTCCGTCATCCCCAGCTCTTCTGCGATCTCTGAAGGCGTCACATTCCGAAGGTAGCGCTGTTCAAGTTTTTCGATTGCAGCTTCGACTTTTTTTGTCTTCTCCCGTGAAGTTCTGGGCAGCCAATCTTCTTTACGCAGCCCGTCGATGATTGCACCGCGAATTCTAAACGAGGCATAGGTATCAAATTTTAAATCCCGGCCGGGGTCAAATTTTTCCAGGGCATCATATAAACCAAGCATACCAAGGCTCATTAGATCGTCTTTATGCACCGATTTCGGCAGTCCGACGGAAATTCTGCCGACATGATATGTGACCAGCGGCATGTAACGGCGCATTAAATCATCACCGGCTTTAGGATCTTTCCACTCTTTCCAGCGCGACCAAAGCACCTGATCTTCATAATTCAAGGATTGCATTGTTATCCCCCTACCTCATACCTTTATTAAATCGTTGTTTCACCTTGTTTAACAGTTCGAATGTGCAGCATGCAGGACTTTGGCTCAAATTCAATCGTCCGGCCGCTTGAGCCGCCCGTATCTTCACTGATGACCGGAATGTTATACAATGAAAGCTGCTCTTTGATGGCCGCTACATTCCTCGGACCGATTTTCATCAGGTCGTTCGTCATTTTAAACTTAAACATCTCCGCTCCCCCGGCGAGTTTTGCCTTCAGGGCAAACTTGCGGCAGCCGGCTTTCAAAAGCATATCAATCGTCATCTTAACGGCGGTGTCCGCGTATTTTGCACGGTTGAGCTCCGCTGTTTTTGATAAACCGGAGTCCGGCAGCATGACGTGAACGAGTCCTGCCGTTTGTTTGTCTTTATCGTATAAAACCAGCCCCACGCATGAACCGAGTCCCGAGGTCCGGATTTTATCCGGGTAACGCGCGACTTGAACATCCGCAATCCCCACTTTAACGACTGCGGCTTCCGCACGGCTCATAAAGCCGCACCCAATGAGACGAAGAGCTTTTCAAAAGAATCATAGTCCGGGAGCATAAACATGTGAGCTTTGAGCTCCTGCCGGCTGCCCTGGTCAAAAATAGAAGTATCCACGACAATGGCATGCTCTCCGACTTGGCTGAGCTCCATCAGCCCTTCACTGATAACCGCGCCGAACATATCAAGTGAGATTTCCGGCACGCTCGGGTAAATCTCAAGCTTCGTCAAATCAGCCAATGCCGTTAAATAGGAACCTGCTAAAATATTGCCGAACTCATGTAAAGCAGAAGAACTCAAATGATCTTCGCCCAACTGGTCAATATCAAAATCCGGATTCCCGATCAGCTCTCTGATAAACTGTTCCGCCTGATGGAAAGGCATGATGAGAAAGATAGAGCCGGTCATGTCGCCTTCCATTCTTAAAAAGATACTGGCGACCGGCGTTTCAGCCCCGCCGAAAAAATCAGCGAGCTCATCAAATGTCAATAAAGTCGCAAACGGCACTTCCATGTCTATCTTTCTGTTCAGCAGCTGAGCCATTGCAGAAGCCGAGTGACCCGCCCCGATATTTCCGACTTCCCGCAAAATATCCATCTGCTCTTCTTTGATCGCTTCAAACTTACTCATGTTGTCTTTTCCCCTTTAAGCATTAGGCTCTCCGGACGCAGATGCCGAAGCACCTTTATCCAGCACCGCATGCGCATCGATAATATTGAGGAGCCTGTTATCTTGCTTGACGATCTGTTTAATCCACACATCCGTTTCCTTTGTCTGGCTTTCAGGCGCTGATTCGATTTCATTTTCATGCACGGTGATGACGTCATTGGCCTCATCCACGACCCATCCGACATCAGCGTCACGGTAAGAAATGATGATAATCCGAGTCTCTTCTGTGATGTCCTGTTCAGGCTGATTCAGACGTTTTCTTAAATCAAGAACCGGGGTAATCACTCCGCGCAGATTGATAACGCCGCGGATATAAGATTCCACACCCGGGATCCTCGTCGGTTTTTGCCACTTTTCAATTGATTTCACCTGGGAAACTGAGATAGCGTATTCTTTCCCGTTTATCATAAACACAATCATTTTTTCACCTGTTTTGATTTCAGCAGTCATGCGGGCACCTCCTCGTGTCGTTTTAGTAGATCAGCGCATTGCAATCAATAATCAGCGCCACTTCTCCGTTTCCGAGAATCGTAGCGCCGGAAATCGCAAAAACGTTCGTTAAATAGTCGCCGAGTGATTTCAGTACGACTTCCTGCTGTCCGATAAAAGAGTCCACGACAAAAGCAGTGGATTTATCGCCCTTTTTCACAACGATTACATGGAACTGATCGGCATCCTGTTTTGAATCCGTAATGCCGAATTCTTTTTTCAGATAGACGATCGGAACGATTTGGCCTCTGAAATCAATCACTTCTCTGTCATGCGTCTGCAGGATATCTTTCTTATCAATAACAGCCGTCTCTATAATAGAAGAAATCGGTATCGCAAACGTCTCTTCTTCCAGTTTAATGAGAAGAACGGATATAATTGAAAGTGTCAGCGGAAGCTGGATACTGAAAAGAGAACCTTGGCCTTCCGCGGATTTGACACTGACAGAGCCGCCGAGTGATTCGAGTTTATTTTTTACGACATCCAGGCCGACGCCCCGCCCTGAAATGTCAGAAATTTGATCGGCAGTCGAGAAGCCCGGAGCAAAAATAAGCTCGTAAATCTCATTATCTTCAAGCGTTTCAGCATCGCGTTCGGTGATTACACTCCGCTCGAGCGCTTTTTCAAGAATTTTCTTTCTGTTCAGGCCGGCCCCGTCATCTTCAACCTCGATAAAGACGTGGTTGCCGCTGTGATATGCCTTAAGCACGACATGGCCAGATTCCGGTTTTCCTTTATTCACCCGCACTTCAGGCGATTCAATGCCGTGATCGATGCTGTTTCTGATTAAATGGACAAGCGGATCGCCGATTTCATCAATCACCGTACGGTCCAGCTCCGTTTCAGCTCCGATGATGGACAATTCGATCTTCTTGTTTAATTCCTTTTGAAGCTGGCGGATCATTCTCGGGAAACGGTTAAAGACAGTTTCTACCGGCACCATCCTCATATTAAGAATAATAGACTGAAGGTCGCCCGAGATTCTGGTCAGGCGTTCAACGGTTTCAGTCAGCTCATTGTGGTCAAGCTCCTTGGCGATCTGCTCAAGACGTCCGCGGTCGATGACAAGTTCTTCAAAAAGGTTCATTGAAGAATCCAGTCTTTCAATGTTGACGCGAATCGTTTTCGAGCCGCTGTGATGCTTCGGCTGTTCTTCCGTTTTCGCTTGCGGCTTAGGCTGTTTCTCAGCCTTTTTAACCGGAGCTTCCTTCAACGGTTCAGCCGCTTGCGGTTTTTCGGCCGTTTTTAACGGCGCCCCGGCAGAAATTTCGACATTCTCCACTTCTGAAATGCCGCTGATGAGTTCTTTAATTTCTTCAGCAGGCTGCTTTGTCAAGAAACACACCTGAAAATCCGTTCCGAAATCTTCCGTCTCAAGCACTTCCGCGGCGGGTATCGTTTTTGCGACTTCCCCGGCTTCATTCAGCTTTTCAAATATCATGTACACGCGCACGGCTTTGAGCATGCAGCTTTCATTCAGGGAAACCGTTATTTCATAGCGGCTGAATCCTTGCTCTTCCGCCTCTTCAATAACAGTCCGTTCGAACTCATCATAATTCCATTCAGTTGAAGCCTGTTGTTTTGAAGCCGGCGGTTCTGCTGTTTCGGCTGAAGCCGCAGTCTCATGCACCGCATTTACGTCGAGCTTCGCACTCACTTCAGAAATATCACGTTTGCCGTCTCCACCGTCAATAATGGACTGCACCATCTCTTCAAGATGATCAAGCGCTTCAAACAGCACGTCCAGCCAATCCGATGTAACTGGCATTTCTCCATTGCGGATAGCGTCCAGCACATTTTCCATCAGGTGGGTTAAATGCGCCAGATCTGTATATCCCATCGTTGCGCTCATGCCTTTCAGCGTATGGGCAGCTCTGAAGATGTCATGCACAAGCTGAAGGTCTGCCGGATCTTTTTCCAACAGCAGCAGCTTTTCGTTACATGTCTGTAAGTGCTCTTTACTTTCATCAATAAAGACATCTAAATATTGATTCATATCCAATTGATTCACACCCTCTCTTTTTTCACACATCCGGTGATGGATGCCGCGATATCTTCCACATGTTTAATCTCATGAATGAGGCCCGCCTTTATCGCTGACTTCGGCATTCCGAACACAACACAGGATTCGTCCGATTCCGCAATCGTTTTAACGCCGCCTGTTCTGAGCATTTCTTTTAAGCCCTCGGTTCCGTCGCTGCCCATGCCTGTCATAATGACGGCTACCTTTTCGTAATCGGATAAGCGGCTTGCCGACCGAAACAAATAATCGGCTGACGGTTTATGCCGGCTTTCCGTATCATGAACGTCAAGAATGATACGGAGCCTTCCGCCTTCCTCTGCAACCGTCATATTTTTTCCGCCGGGCGCGATGTACACCCATCCGTCTTTCGCTTCTTCACCGTTTTCCGCTTCTTTGACCTGAATATCTGACAAATGGTTGAGTCTGTCTGCAAGTGAAGCGGTGAAGCCTTCAGGCATGTGCTGAACGACAAATACAGGCGCCTTTAAATCCTTCGGCAGTTTCGGAATCACCTTTTGCAGAGCCCGCGGTCCGCCTGTAGAGGTCGCGATGAATACGGCCTGCTTGGCGGATTTTGCTTTCGGTCTTTCAAATCCCGCCAAAGCCGGACGTTCCGGGATAGAAGACTCTTTCACTGCCGCCTCAGGTTTTTGTGCGCGGGACAGCCCGGCTGCAATCACCCTCTCAATCAGTTGCTCTTTAATTTTATAAAGATCAAGTGAAATCGCTCCGGAAGGCTTGGTGATAAAATCAAAAGCGCCCATTTCCAGACAGTTGATCGTTCGGTCCTTCCCTTGCTGTGTCTGGCTCGATACCATGATTACGGGAAGTTTATATATGCTGATGATCTTCCGCAATGTATCCGTTCCGTTCATGACCGGCATTTCAATATCAAGCGTGACAACATCCGGTTTAAGAAGCTCTATTTTCTTCAGCGCCTCTTCCCCGTTTCTGGCTGTCCCGATGACTTCTATCTGCACTTCCGCAGCCAGAAAATCGGTAATCATTTTTCTCATAAAAGCTGAGTCATCAACGACAAGCACACGAATCACTGTAAAGTCCTCCTCAATAAAAAAGAAGATAATCTCTCAATAAATGCCGGTTTCTCTTCTCTTGGTTTGTTTTCTTCCGTTTGAAACAAGACATCCGTCAGAAGACGGACGGACCTGCTGGCTTTTGCTTGAGGACTTTTTATTAAAAAAGGCACCTGGTCAATGACGGCTTGACTTACTAGCGGGTCATCGGGTATGGAGCCGGCGAAACGCACCCCTGCGCCTAAAAACGTGTGAATCGCATGAGAAAGGCGGTTGTACGTGTCCAGCGCCTGTTTTTGGGCGCGGGCGCGATTGACGGCAATGTTTACGGTCAGCCGTTCATCCGCGAGCAAAAGATGTTTGATCGCGCTGTAGGCATCCATAATGGCCGTCGGCTCAGGCGTTGTCACGGCGAGAATGTCTTCCGCCGATAAAATAAACGGCAGCTGTTCTTTTGAAAGTCCCGCTCCCATATCAAACAGAACGTAATCAAAATCGCTTAATACAGCGGAAAGACCATTCATAAAAGCCGTCCACTTCTCTCCGTCTGCTTGATAGATCGCCTCAAGCCCCGTTCCGCCGGATATGTAGCGAAGGCCTTTCGGACCGGAGGAAAGTGATTGAGCCAACGCGTGCCGATTCTCCATCACATCAATAATGGTGCGGGAAGAAGCAGCGCCGATCAGCACATCAATGTTGCCCATTCCGATGTCAAGATCAATGATGAGTGCTTTTTTTCCTTTTTCCTGCAGGGCAACTGCCATGTTTAATGTTAAATTAGATTTTCCGACGCCGCCTTTACCGCTGATGACGGCTAATGTCTTCGCTTTTTTCACATAAAGCTCCGGCTTGATCATTTGCCGCTCTCTCATTTTCTTTCTTAATGACTCTGCCTGATCGGGTTTCATGTCAAAAGCATCCTTACAAACTCTTTTGGTGAAGCCGATAGGATGTCTTCAGGCACATCCTGTCCATTTGTCAAATAGGCGGCGCCGATTCTTGATTCCGACAGCACTTGAAACACGGAGCCGAGTGAGGCGGTTTCATCCGTTTTCGTGAAAATGAATTGATTGACCGGCACACCTGAAAACTGTTTCAGCACCTGTTTCATATCTTCATATTTTGCAGATGCCGATAATACGAGAAAGGATTGTAAGCCTGATTCAAACGGAATCATCTCTTGTAATTCCGTAATATACTGCTCTTCTTTAAAGTTTCTACCGGCTGTATCAATGAAAACATGGTCATATTCAGCGAATTTTTCCAGTGCCTTCAGACATTCTTCCTTTGAATAGCATACTTCAAGAGGAGCCTGAAGCAGCTCCGCATATGTCTTCAGCTGCTCGACCGCGGCAATCCGGTAAGTATCCGTCGTCATAAAGGCAATTTTTTTATGCTCTGTCAGCATTGATGAGGCCGCGAGTTTCGCAAGTGTAGTCGTTTTGCCGGCCCCGGTTGAACCGAAAAGCACGACGTATTTTGATTGAATCCCTTCCTGCCACCTGTCTGCCGAAGGGAGTTTTTTCACTAACAAATCCTGCAGTTTTGAGCTGACATTATCTTCAGTTAAATCTCCGGAAACAATTGAAGAACGGAGCAATTCACTGAGTACGGCGTTTTGCGTATGATCAGGAAGCCCGGCTTGCTTCAATAGTCTCTCGGCTTTTTTTAATGGTTCAGGGAGCACTTCTTTAAAATGCGCCAGTTCGCCGGAAATGCTTTGATCCGGAAGACGCGGCGGCTGAACAGGCTCAGCTTTCTCCGCTGTTTCCGTCTTTTTCATTTCTTCAGCGGCAGCCGGCGGCGTTTTTCTCGCTTCCCTGACGTCACGATCTAAAACCGCTATCACTTCGACGGCCTGCTGCGACCGCAGCCCCAGCCATTTTCGTTTCTTTACTTGTTTGGAATGTAAAATAACGGCATCATTGCCGAGTTCCTTTTTGATTTGCTTCGCGGCATCCTGCATTGAAGCGGCTGTAAATTTCTTTATTTTCATTAAATATCCACCACTCCAATGCTCTGTACTTCAACATTTGCTTCCAGCTCATTATAAGAAAGAACCGGAAGATCAGGGAAATACCGTTCTAACAGCTGTTTTACATACATTCTGACAGCAGGCGAGCAAAGAAGAATCGCCGACTCCTGACGGATGGAAAGCTGCTCGGCTTCTTTAGCGACAGAACGGATGATGCTGTCTGAAACCTCAGGGTCGAGTGACAGGTAATTGCCCTGTTCAGTCTGCTGAACCCCGTCTGCAATCGCTTTTTCCACCCGGCCTGAGCATGTGATGACCTTCAGCGTTTCATGCTCTCTCGCATATTGTGCCGTGATTTGTTTGGCAAGCGACTGTCTCGCGTATTCTGTCAAAAGATCTGAATCTGTCGTTAATCTCCCGTAATCGGCAAGAGTTTCAAAAATGGTCACCAAGTTTCTGATTGAAACTTTTTCTCTCAGCAATTTGGCAAGCACCTTTTGAATATCGCCGACAGAAAGAGGGTTTGGCGTGACTTCCTCAACAAGCACAGGATAATTTTCCTTCAGATGATCGATCAGCTGCTTTGTTTCCTGTCTGCCGACCAGTTCATGGGCATGCTGCTTAATTTTTTCTGTAATATGCGTAGATACGACTGACGCCGGATCAACAACTGTATACCCCAGCATGTCCGCTTCATCTTTTGCAGCTTCGCTGATCCATTTTGCGGGAAGTCCGAACGACGGTTCAATCGTTTCAATTCCTTCAATGACGTCATCTTCAGGCGTCGGTGACATCGCTAAGTAATGATCCAGCAGGAGCTCTCCTTTAGCGACTTCATTGCCTTTAATTTTCAATCTGTATTCATTCGGCTGGAGCGCGATGTTATCCCTGATGCGCACAACCGGAATAACAAGTCCCAATTCAAGCGCAAGCTGACGTCTGATCATGACGATGCGGTCAAGAAGATCACCGCCCTGCCCCGCGTCTGCAAGCGGCACGAGTCCGTATCCGAACTCAAATTCAATCGGATCAATATGTAAAAGCTGCACAACGCTTTCCGGGCTTTTCAGTTCATCCGCCTGAGCCTCTTCTTCAAGAATTTCTTCCTCTTCTTCGCTCGGCTTATCCGTTTTGGACAGCGTATAAGCGCCGAATGCAAGCAGACCGGCGATCGGCCCCGTCAGCAGAATGCCGATCGGTGTAAGAAGACCGAGCAAAAGTACAGTTCCCGCGGCTACATATAAGAGCTTCGGATAAGCAAACAGCTGGCCTGTAATATCATGACCGAGGTTTCCTTCAGATGCCGCTCTCGTCACGACAATCCCTGTAGCCGTTGAAATGAGCAAGGCCGGCATTTGAGAAACGATACCGTCACCGACCGTCAGCATTGTAAAGTGAGAAGCGGCTTCTTGTATGCTCATCCCCTGCTGCAGCATGCCGATTACGATTCCGAAAATAATATTGATCATCACGATGATGATACCCGCGATGGCATCCCCTTTGACGAATTTGCTCGCACCGTCCATGGCGCCGTAAAAATCCGCTTCCCGGCCGACTTTTTCACGTCTGTGCTTTGCATCCTGCTCCGTAATCATGCCGGCATTTAAATCCGCGTCAATACTCATTTGCTTTCCGGGCATCGCATCGAGCGTAAATCTCGCCGCCACTTCCGATACCCGCTCGGCGCCTTTTGTAATGACGATAAACTGAATAATAATCAAGATAATGAAGACAACAAGCCCTACCAGCACATTTCCGCCGACAACGAAATTCCCGAATGTCTCAACAACCTTTCCCCCTTCTCCGTGAGAAAGAATCGAACGTGTCGTCGACACATTGAGCGAAAGCCGAAACAGCGTCAATAACAGCAGCAATGACGGGAATATCGAGAATTGCAGCGGTTCTTGCATATTCATTGTGGTGAGAAGCACGATCAACGCAAGAGAGATATTAATGATGATCAAAATACTTAACAACCATGGAGGGAATGGAATCACCAGCATTGCCACAATGAGGACAACACTTATTAAAACCGATAAATCTCTTGTTGACATGCTGTTTTTCTCTCCTTTTGAATCTGAAATTCACTATACTTTTTGTTTCGTTTTATATACATAAGCCAAAATTTCCGCAATGACTTTAAAAAACTCTTCCGGCACAGCCTGGTCAATGTCAACCTGATCATATAACGCACGCGCGAGCGGTCTGTTTTCAATCGTCATGACATCGTGTTCTTTGGCGATCTGCCTGATTTTTAATGCGAGATGGTCGACCCCTTTGGCAACAATGTAAGGGGCGTCCATTTTCTTTTCATCATATTTTAAAGCTATCGCATAATGGGTCGGGTTGGTAATGATGACATCCGCTTTCGGCACTTCCTGCATCATCCGCCTCATCGCCATTTCCCGCTGCTTCTGCTTAATTTTGGACTTGATAATCGGATCACCCTCCGATTTTTTGTATTCATCTTTTATATCCTGCTTTGACATTCTGATATTTTTCTCATAGTCAAAACGCTGATATAAATAATCAAGCCCGGCCAGCAGCATTAAAGCCCCTGATCCCGCAAGCCCCATCCAAAGCGTGAGCTTGGAAACGAAAGTGAGCACTTCCGCAGGCGTTAAAAGCGGAAGGCGGAGAATATCGCCATAATGAAGCCAGAGCACCATAAAGGCGGCAAAACCGACCACGGTAATCTTCAAAATGGATTTGACCAGTTCAACAATCGCCCTCATGCTGTAAATCCGCTTAAATCCTTTCAGCGGGCTGAGCTTATTCAAGTCAGGCTTGAGCACTTCCGCAGAAAACAGAAAACCCACCTGCATGTAATTGCTCACGACACCTGCCACAAGCGCGACCAGCATAATCGGCGCGAGGATGAGGCTGATATCTTTCACCGTATCCACGAACAGTTCATGCACGGCAGATGCTGACAGATGTAATGATATCGATTTCGTATAAAACGTTTTAATAAAGGACAGCAGCCTGTCCCGCATATAAGGACCGAGCGCGATCAGCGAAAGAAAGATAATCAGTAAAGAAACGGCTGTATTCACATCCGTACTTTTCGCGACCTGTCCTTTCTTTCTTGTATCCTTCCGTTTTTTCGGAGTGGCTTTCTCCGTTTTTTCACCGGCAAAGAATTGCAGATTCAGTCTGAGTCTCATCATGTCACACCGACCAATGCCAATAGATTCCGCATGGTTTCAACGGTAAGGCTGAAGATGTTGCGGACGACGACAAACATCACCGACATACAAACGATCAGCATAATAAAGCTCACGGCTATTTTCAGAGGAAGCCCGACAACGAAAACATTCAGCTGCGGCACCGTTCTCGCCACAATGCCGAGCGCCAAATCAACTAAAAACAGACTGGCCACAACCGGCGCAGACATTTGAAAAGCGATAATAAACATGGCATTGAAGCTTTTTGCGATAAAAAGTCCAAAGTGATCATTTCCAAACGACGGAAATGCCTGATCAAGCGGGATATACTGAAAGCTGTAATAAATCCCGTCCAATAAAAGATAATGGGCGTTTACGCTGAGCATAAATAACAGCGCCAGCGTATAAACGAATTGTCCGATCAGCGGGCTTTGCGTTCCTGATTGCGGATCAATGACATTGGCGATGGAAAAGCCCATCTGAAAATCAATAAAGGAACCCGCTATCTGAATGGCTGTCATCATCATGAAAGCAATCAGCCCGAGGCTCAAGCCCACAACGGCCTCTTTTATGACAAGCAGCATATACTGTTCCCCTACTTCTATTTCCGGCGCATGTTTCAGCGTGCTGAAGCAGATCACCGAAAGAAAAAAAGCAAAGCCGATTCTGTGAACCGCCGGCAGATTCCGATGTCCGAACACCGGCACCGTTACAAAAAAAGCAGAGATTCTGATAAAGACCAATAAAAAAGCGGGAAATAAATCAATGATGGAATTCATTTGATTCTACCCTGCAAATCGGTTCAGATGAGAGAACAGATCAGTTGTGAACGAAAGAATCGTCGACAGCATCCAAGGACCGAAAAAGATCAGTCCAAGCATCACCGCCACGATTTTCGGAATGAACGCAAGCGTCTGTTCCTGGATTTGAGTTGTCGCTTGAAAGATACTGACGAGCAAACCGACGATCAGCGCGATCGCAAGCAGCGGCCCGCTGATCATTAGTGTTACATATACGGCTTTTTCCGCCATGGAAATTACAAATTCTGAACTCACAATTAGCACCTACCCTAAAAGCTGTCAAGCAAAGATTTCACGATTAAATACCATCCATCGACCAAAACGAAAAGCAATATTTTAAAGGGCAGAGAGATCATAACCGGCGGTAGCATCATCATTCCCATTGACATTAAGACGCTCGCCACGACCATATCGATAATTAAAAACGGAATAAAAATCATAAAGCCCATTTGAAAAGCGGTTTTGAGTTCTGATATCGCATAAGCGGGCACCATCGTCGTCAAAGGAATATCCTGAATCGATTCAGGTTTTTTCATTTTGGCATAGTTCATAAACAGCGCCAGATCCTTCTGCCTTGTATGCTTGCTCATATACTCTTTAATCGGCTTCTCGGCTTTTGTATATGCTTCATCGAGACTGATTTTGTTGTCCATCAGCGGCGTTAAGGCTTCCTTATTAATCTCTGAAAAAGTCGGCGCCATAATAAAAAACGTCAAGAACAGCGCAAGGCCGATTAAAACCTGGTTGGGAGGCATGTTCTGCGTCGCCAGTGAGGTTCTTACAAAAGACAGAACGATGACGATTCTCGTAAAGCAGGTCATCAAAATCAGAATCCCCGGCGCCACTGAAAAGACAGTCAATAGCAGCAGTAATTTAACAGTGGAGCTGACTTCGGTCGGACTGTTTGAATTAAAAAGATTAATAAATTCATTCATGATGATAAGGGCCTTTCTTCTTTCCTTCAGAACGGCTTTGTTTCAGCTCGTTCAGCTGTTCTTTCAGCGCTTTCGAAAACGACGGAAGCATCGTTTGCGGCTTTTTTTCTCCATCCTTACGCGGATTTACGAGCTTGGTCCATTCCACTTTTGAAGACATCGACTCTTCGTATTGGCTCAGAATCGCCTCGCGCTCTTTTTCATCTTCAATTTCTTTTAAAAGCTGTATCGTTTCGCCCACACCGACTACGAGAACGCTGTTTCCCACTTTAATCAGCTGCACGGAACGGTTTTGGCCGACTGACGTTCCGCCGATATTTTCTACATATTGAAACGGCTTCAGCAGACGGTTTCTTCTATTCATCAGTTTGACAAATCCATAGATCAGCAGAATAACGAATAATAACGCCCCAATCATCTTTACAAAATCAAAAGCGGAGACAGAAGATGCAGAAGCATCCCCTATCTCTTGATCAGCCGTTTGTTTCGATGTATCGCTTTTTTTCTCTGTTTTGTTTGTTGATTGTTTGTCAAACCATTCGTTGACGGTGGAATTGTCAGACTCCGCCGCAAAAGCAGGGAACGGATGTACATTGAGTAAAACGAAACAACAAATCAAAGCTAGTAAACCATGACTCTTTTTCAACAGTCGTACACCCTTTAGCTTAATGTTTTATTAATAGCTTCAAGCACGCGGTCCGCTTGGAACGGTTTCACGATAAAGTCTTTTGCGCCGGCTTGAATCGCGTCAATAACCATTGACTGCTGACCCATAGCCGAACACATGATGATTTTCGCCTGCGGATCGATTTGTTTAATTTCCTTTAAAGCTGTAATCCCATCCATTTCAGGCATTGTAATATCCATTGTCACTAGGTCGGGGGAATGCTCTTTGAATTTTTCGACTGCCTGCGCTCCGTCTGAAGCTTCAGCTACAACGTCAAAACCGTTCTTCACTAAAATATCTTTGATCATCATTCTCATAAATGCTGCATCGTCTACAATTAAAATTCTGTGTGCCATAATCTGTTTCTCTCCTCTATGTTCGCTTATTTTAAATTGTTAAGGCGGTCTGCCTGACTTAAAATATCAGTGACTCTCACGCCGAAGTTTTCTTCTATGACAACGACCTCGCCCTTTGCCACGATCCGCTGGTTGACCAGGATGTCAACAGGTTCACCAGCCAGCTTGTCAAGCTCAATAATGCTTCCCGCAGAAAGTTCAAGGATTTCTTTGACACTTCTCTTCGTTCTGCCGAGCTCAACCGTAACGGAAAGCGGAATATCCATCAGCATATCAAGGTTATTCCTTGATCCTTGCGCCGCTTCGTTATGATCAAACGCCTGGAATTCTACCGGAGCGACTTGAACAGGAGCAGCTTTTTTTGCGGTTCCCTGTCTCTTCGGAAGCTCGGGTTTTGCCTGCGGCTCCGGCTGCATGGCAGGCTCCGGCTGCATGGCAGGCTCCGGCTGCGGCGTTTCGTATGTTTGCTGAGGTTCTGATACGGTTTCTGCGGCCTCTGACTCATGCTGGTCTGCAGTCATCAGGTCTGCGATCAGATCTTTCGCAAACGTAATCGGATAAAGCTGCATGATGCTCGAATCGATTAATTCGCCGACTTTCAGACGGAATGACACTTTTACGAGCAGGTCATCCTCAGGTATTCTGTCGGTCCCTTTTTCTTCCGTCACATCCAGAAGTTCAACCCTTGGCGGAGAAATGTCAATCTTTTTACTGAACACGGTCGACATTGACGTAGCAGCCGAGCCCATCATTTGATTCATTGCTTCCTGCACGGCGCTCAGGTGGATTTCACCGAGTGACGGATCGGCGCCCCGGCCGTCACCGCCGATCATCAAATCCGCGATGATGGCCGCGTCGCTTTGTTCGACGACGAGCAAATTGCTGCCGTCAAAGCCTTCTGTGTAGTTCACTTCAATGGCAACATACGGATGAGGAAATTCATCACTGATTTTGCTTTTTGAAATGACGGTCACACTCGGGGTCGTAATGTCCACTTTTTGATTTAAAAGAGTGGACAGCGCCGTAGCCGAGCTGCCGAACGAAATATTCCCGATTTCTCCGATCGCATCGCGCTCAAGTTCAGACAAGTTCGCCCCTTGAGGCTGTTCTGTATCCTCTGATTGACTGTTTGTGCCGTTAAGAAGAGCATCGATTTCATCTTGAGATAATCTATTGTTCATCTTGTTCACCTCTTATGTCGTGATCTAAAATTTGCACTGCCTGTCTTCGATTCACCCGGCCGGCCTGCCCTAAAAACTTCGGTTTGTTTCCGACCAATACAGTAAGAGGATCAGTCACTGATTTGTCCAGAGTTATACAGTCCCCGACTTCCAAACTTAAAAATTCTTCTATTGTCAGTTCAGAAGCGCCCAAGAGAGCCACAACGGGAATTTGAGCCGTCATGATGCGCTTTTCAAGCAACTTCGTTTCTTCGGGCTTCGCTTCATTCCGGTCTGATTGCATCCAATAATGTACGGAAAGCTTAGGGATAATCGGCTCAAGTACGACATGGGGAATACAAAGATTAATGACACCGCTGATTTCACCTATCTGCGTATTGAGAGAAATAACAACGACTGTTTCATTTGGGGAAACCATCTGTACAAACTGAGGATTCACTTCAAATTCAGTCATTTCAGGGTCAATATCAGCAATCGATTGCCAAGCTTCTTTGTAGTTGCCCAGTGCATTTTCAAATAAGTTAGAAATAATATTCGTTTCAATTTCCGTAAGGCTGTCAGCTTTGTTATGAGTGATGCCGATGCCTCCCATGACGCGGTCAAGCATTGCGTATGCGATGGTGGGATTAACCTCCATCATGATTCTGCCTTCCATCGGATGAACATCGAATAAATTTAAAATCGTCATGTTCGGTATGGAACGGATAAATTCTTCATACGGCACCTGGTCAACTGAGCTGACGGATATATGAATATACGTTCTGAGCTTGGCGGAAAAGTGTGTTGTGAGAAGCCTCGCAAAGTTATCATGTATCCGGGTTAAACTGCGTATTTGATCTTTCGAGAATCTGAGAGCCCGTTTAAAATCATATACCTTTACTTTTTTCTCTTTAACTTCTTTTTTCAGCTCTTCCGCATCCGCCTCACCCGTGGAAATGGCGGAAAGCAGTGCGTCTATTTCATTTTGGGAGAGAACTTCTCCTGACATTTTCTTCACCTCCGTATTCTGTCAAATTTGTTTTTATTGCAGATTAAAGGAGGTAATGTACACTTTCTGAACTTTTCCTTCTTGGAGATAGCTGTTTACTTTCTCTTTTAATGATTGTTTAAACGCTTCTCTTCCTTTATCTCCCTCAATCTCTCCGGCGCTTGTGTCGGCTAAAATGGAAATGATGTTGTCTTTCACCTGAAAATCGCGTTTTTCAAGTTCTTCCTTCGCTTTAGCCGAGTCGGTTTCAAGCTTGATGCCGATACGGATGATGCTGTCAGACTTTAAGTTTGTCGTAATATCGTCGACAGACACAGTGGCTGCAACGACTTCGTCAATTGTCGGCTTTTTGCCTTTGCCGGAATTTCCGCTGACGACAAAATATGCTGCCGTTCCGAGGCCGGCGATGACAATTAAAATAATCAGCAAAATGATGACTAATTTTTTCTTCATTCTTCTTCCTCTATTCCCTGATCCAGTGAAAATATTTGTATGCTATGGTAAAACGATATGACTTTTTTGAGAACTGCTTCTTCCGGTTCTTTCACTACGAATTTTTTGCCGTTGGACAGTGTAATCGTCGTGTCGGGGAAGCACTCAATCTGTTCGATAAACAGCGCGTTCAGCGTAAAAGGCTGGCCGTTTAAACGGGTGACTTGAATCATGCAATCCGGAGAAGCGGCCTAACCGCCTCTCCTCCCTCCTTACCGTTTCAGATTAACCAGCTCCTGAAGGATTTCATCTGAAGTCGTAATGATTTTTGAGTTTGATTGGAAACCGCGCTGAGCAACGATCATTTCGGTAAATTCATCTGTCAGATCTACGTTTGACATTTCAAGATAGCCTGCCAAAAGCTTACCCGTTCCGTTTTCGCCCGGAGTGGTGACTGCGCTCGCAGCTCCTGAACTTAATGATTCTCTGTAAAGGTTGCCTCCGATTTTTTCCAGACCGGCGCTGTTAGGGAACGTGACCAGACCGATTTGTCCGGCATCATGAACCTCATCCCCTGCATCAGTGTATGTAACGGTTCCGTCTGCACCGATGCTGTAATCTTTCGCATCAGTCGGAATATTGATTTTGCCGCCGCCGATTTTTTCAAGATAGTACCCGTCAGTCGTAACAAGGTTCCCTTGATTGTCCTTTCCGAAATTCCCCGCACGTGTGTAAACAATTCCCGCGCCTGTATTAATCTGAAAGTAGCCGTCTCCGTCAATGGCTAGGTCGGTTTTATTCTGTGTAGCCTGCGGGGCGCCGGTTGAATGAACAACATCAATGGAAGAAGTCGCGGCACCTAAGCCGATTTGTTTTGAATTGGTCACGTTTGAACCGCCGGCGACTGTCTGGCTGATCATATCTTTAAATGTAACGCGGCTTTTCTTAAATCCCACTGTGTTGACGTTGGCGATGTTATTGCCGATTACATCTAGTTTTGTCTGAAAGTTTTTCATGCCGCTGATACCGGAATATAATGAACGTAACATGTTAAATTCCCCCTGGGTTTCTTTTTATTTAGATGTTTCGCTGACGGCCGTCACATTCCACGGACTGACCTCTTTGCCATTTTCAAGCACGAGCACGTAATTGCCGTTTGAATGCTTGACTGAATTGACCGGGCTTGTCTGGTCCTTCCCGTCGCTGTCGCTGAATGTGACATTTTTACCGATCCAGTTCACATACATCGTAAACGGATCTTGATTTTCTACAAATTTAGTCATCGTCGTATTCATATTCATCATTTGCTCCAATGAAGAAAATGTCGCCATCTGGCTTATGAATTCTTTGTCATCAACCGGATTGAGCGGGTCCTGGTTTTGAACCTGTGTCATTAAGATCTTCAGAAATTCGTCTTTCCCTAAATTCGTGCTGCTGTTTACTGCGGAGGTGCTCTTCGCGCTTGAAGTGGTTGAAGCGCCCGCCGCGGCATAATCCGAGTTTACTGATGTCAACTATTCTTCCTCCATTTCATTGAGAGAAAGCTCCTCCAGCATATCTCCGAAATCGCCTGACTGCTGCTGGTTCTTCTGCTCTCTCTGTCCCTGATGCTGCTGTTTATTGTGATCGGCCGTCTGCCCGTAAACAGGCTGCTGATCCCCGCTTTGAAGCGGGACTGTAAAACGGTCGACTTGGACCGACATATTCGGAAGCGACTGTTTCAGCTGAGGAAGATGCTGTTCCAGCAGCTCTTTCGCGGACTGGCTGGATGCGATTATTTTGCTTTGAAACATCCCGTTTTCGTTTGTCACCTTAATTGTGACAAATCCGAGGTTCTCGGGATTAAGACGAATCGTAAAGCTTCCGGTTGTTTTCCCGAAAGGCGTGTATTTCATCTGTTTCCAGCCGCTGATGACCTGATCCGTTAACGGTTTATTTTCTGCCGGCTGCTGTTCAGCTCCTGCGGACGTTTGCTGAATGCCGGCAAGGCTTCTCGCTCCCGAAAACAGTATATGTGCAGACAATTTGCTGTCAGGCGCCTTTGCGTGAGAAACCGTGCCGCCGTTTTGCTGTTCTGTTTTCCCGGCTGACTCTTGGGATGATTCAGATGATTGAGATAACACAAAAGCTTTCAGCTCAGTTTCAGCCATATCCCATTCCTTTGTTCCCTTTTGAGAAAGGCCCGCAAGCTGCTCCGCGACGCTTTGAAAGCTCTTCAGCTCAGCGGCTGTCATGGAGTAAAGTTTAGATGCAGATTCGTTTTTCGGAAAAAATGTCTGCCGCAGGTCTTGAATCACGCGGTCCGGAACGCCTTGTTTTTTCAATGCCTCTAATAAACGGGCGCCTTCCTGGTAAACCGCCTTTGCCTTCGCGCTGTCAGGCAGTTCCTGCTGAGATGTGAAGAGCTGAGATACGGCTTCTTGAATGAAAAGCAGCCCCTTCTCAAGCGCATCCTTGACGGAATCCCCGTCTTTTGCGGAAGAATCCGGCTCATCCGTTTCAGGCTTCGCCCCATGCTGTTTTCCCGCTAACATGTCTTCAACAGATTCGGCAAGCTGTTTCAATAAAGGAAGAGCCGTTTCAGCCGTCTGCTTTCCTTCAAGAGCTTTTACCGCCTCAAGCAGCTGTTTTAGCTGCAATTCTTTTTCTTCCGGGCCGGCTTTCAGCCAATCACCGATTTTCGATAGGGCATCATTCAGCTCTGCGTCACTTGTTTTTGTTTCATCTCCGGGCTGCCGGGGAGAAGTGATTTCCGACAGGAGCCAGTTCTGAAATAGACCTAAGCTGTTCACATTCATCTTCACATTGCTGTTTTGCGCAGTCTGCGTACGATTACCCGTTAATTCAAGCAGCTTCAACTTACATCACTCCTTATTTCCGTCAGCGGATAGTTTTTCTGTATATTTAGCCGCTTGTTCAGGAGTCATTTTCGTCAAGATTTCAGCAAGCTGCTTTTTACTTAATCCGTTTAAAATATCGAGGGCTTCTTTTTCTTTCAGCTTTACGATAATGCTTGCCGCTTTACCGCTGTCCATACTTTTATAGATGTTGATCATTTTATCTTTTCCGGCTGAATCCGAAGCGTCTTTTTTCGTTTCATCCGTCTTCGTTTTCTGCTGCTGTTCAGCTTCCTGTTTCAGTGAACGGATTTTCTGATTCAGATTATCGATTTCGGACTTGCTTGTGTCTAAATCTTTATTCAAAATGTTAATTTCACTTTTTTGTTCCTTTATGGTCTTTTCAAGAGAAGCCGTTCTGTCTTCTTTCTGCTTTTCCGCCGCGCTTTTCATTTCTTTCGTTTCGGGAACCAATTCTTTTAAAACAGGCGTTTTAGCGGCTGTTTCCTGAATCGGCTTCATCACATCAACGCCGGCAGCCCAAAGGATGATGCTTGCGACGATGATCAGAAAAATCAGCGGGATCATGATAAAAAGCAGGATTGAACCGAACTTTCCAGATCTCTTTTCTTTATCGGCCATTTCATTCGCTCCTAATGCCCCTGAATCA
This sequence comes from Bacillus sp. LR--39, assembly GCF_053613335.1. Classification (NCBI taxonomy): domain Bacteria; kingdom Bacillati; phylum Bacillota; class Bacilli; order Caryophanales; family Bacillaceae; genus Bacillus; species Bacillus sp. LR--39. The sequence continues at coordinate 1,300,112 of NZ_JBSIOT010000001.1, forward strand.
TAAACTGCTTGATTGAAATGTCGTCCATTTCCCTCATCTCTGCAGCTTTGTCTTCAAGTGCGAACATATTAAATTGTTTTTCCCGCATTTTTTCAAATTTCTTTACTTCAATGTTTTTTTCGGTGAGCTGTTCCTGCTTCTCATTCATTTCATTTCGTTTCATGATGACAAGCTTTTGATAATGATAGATGGTGTTCTCAAGATTGGAAACGAAGTGCTGATAATGTCTCATTTCCTGAACGCTCATCCCGCATTTCAGCTTTGATTCTTTGTCTTTTTCGAGCAATTCTTTTTTGCTCATATTTTCATATAGTTTTTCAGCCACTGTCTCAAATTCAGAAACCGATTGTCTGTATTCAGTCAATGTTTGGTCTTTTTCATTTTCTTTTAATTCCAGCAGCTTTTGAAATCTGAATTGGTATGCCACGATGTTTATTCCTCTTTTCCTGTCAGACTCGTCAATGCCGCAATGCTGTCTTCCAATTGAGCAGGTTCTTCCGTTCCTTGTTTTAAAAATTGAATAAGCTGCGGATAAAACTGAATCGCTTCATCAATTTCTCTTGATGATCCTCTTTTGTAAGCTCCGATATTAATGAGATCTTCAGAGTTTTGATAAGTTGACAGAAGATCGCGGAATTTGTTGGCCGCCTCTATATGCGATGTGTCTGAAATATTAGACATGACCCTGCTGATGCTTTTCAGGATGTTCACGGCCGGGAACTGCCCTTTGTTGGCAAGCGCCCGATCGAGAACGATATGGCCGTCTAATATTCCGCGCACCGTATCGGCAATCGGTTCGTTCATGTCATCTCCGTCAACGAGAACCGTATAAAAAGCGGTTATCGTTCCTTGTTCATTCGCGCCCGTTCTTTCCAGCAAACGGGGCAAAATAGCGAACACAGAAGGTGTATATCCTTTTGTTGTCGGCGGTTCTCCCGCTGCCAGGCCGATTTCCCGCTGAGCCATCGCGACCCTAGTGACAGAGTCCATCATGAACATCACATTCCGGCCTTTATCGCGGAAGTACTCTGCAATGGCGGTGGCCGTATACGCCGCTTTCAAACGCATTAAGGCAGGCTGATCAGAGGTCGCGACTACGACTATCGAGCGTTTCAGGCCTTCTTCGCCTAAATCCTTCTCGATGAATTCACGCACCTCGCGCCCCCGTTCACCGACGAGTGCGATAATGTTTAAATCAGCTTCAGTCTGCTTCGCGATCATTCCCATCAGGGTGCTTTTTCCGACTCCGCTTCCGGCAAAAATCCCGATTCTCTGCCCTTTTCCTACCGTCAGCAGACTGTCAATCGATCTGACGCCGACACCCATCTTTTCCCGTATCGGCGGGCGTTTCATCGGGTTTGGCGGCGGCTGCTCCGTCGAAACGGGGGACAATCCTTTCGGAAGCGCCCGGCCGTCAAGAGGTTCGCCGAACGCGTCGACAACCTGTCCGATTAAACCCGCGCCTACTTTGATGCGGAGCGACTCGCCAGTGGCCTCAACAATGCTGCCCGGCGCGATGCTGGCCGCTTCCAGATAAGGCATTAGCAGAATGTTTTCATCCTGGAAGCCTACAACCTCAGCTTTAATCGCTTTTTTCGCATGGCCTTTCGGATAAATGAGACAAACATCTCCGATCGAGCTTTCGGGCCCTTTTGATTCAATCATCAGCCCGATGACCCGTTTAACCTTGCCGTAGCGCTTGTACGGATCCGCTGTTTCAATTGAGTCTATTAAATACTGTGTCTTCATTGCTCCGCTCCCGCCTCAAGCGCCGTTAAAAGTTTTTGCTTTAATTGCATCAGCTGGGTGTCTATGCCTGCATCGACACGTCCGAACGGAGTTTCTATCGAGCACGTTCCCTTCGCGGCTTTTTCATCGGCATATAAGCTTAATCTGCATTCTTTGTATAACAGCTGCTGAATTTCGTCCATATGCTGATGAACCGTCTCATAATATTCAGGGTCCACATAGATGGAGATGTCATCATAATCTTTTACTTCGGCTACTACCTGCTTGACCAGCAGAAGGAAAGCCTCTTTATCATCACTTTTTTGCCGCCATACTTTTTTAGCGAGCGCAACTGAAAGCTCAATAATTTCTTCCTCAGCGCTTTCCAGTTTTTCCTCGACTGACTGTCTCGCCATTTCCATAACGGCATTGGCCCGGCTGATGAGATTAGCGTATTCAGCTTGAGCCTCGGCTTTTCCCAATGCCATGCCCTCTTCATATCCTTCTGCCTTTGCTTCTTCTATCAATCTTTGTTTTTCTTCCACCCAGCGGTTTTTCTCTTCTTCAATCTGCCGAAGAGTGTGCTCAAATTGATTTTTCGCTTCTTCAGACACCCTGTCGGCTTCTGCTTTGGCAAAAGCCATGAGAGCCTCTGGATTTTCGGGTTCCTCCCGATCTGGCTGGGAATGTGTTTTCCTGACTTCCTGCAAGGAAAGCTTGCGCCGTTTTTGTTCAGGAGAAAATGATGATTGCTGTTTAATGATATTAGACAATAATATCGTCTCCTCCGCCTCGCGCGATTACAATTTCACCGGCTTCTTCCAGCTTGCGGACGACGCCCACGATTCTTGATTGCGCCTCTTCCACATCACGCAAACGCACAGGCCCCATAATTTCCATTTCCTCTTTAAACGTTTCAACCATACGCTGTGACATATTGCTGAAGACGATTTCTTTGACTTCCTCGCTCGCAACCTTCAATGAAAGCAGGAGGTCGTCGTTTTCAACGTCTCTGATCACGCGCTGAATCGCACGGTTATCAAGGGTGACAATATCTTCAAAGACAAACATCCGTTTTTTGATTTCATCCGCCAACTCAGGATCTTGGATTTCTAATGAATCAAGGATCGTTTTTTCCGTTCCTCTGTCTACGCCGTTTAACACTTCAACAACGGCTTCTATGCCGCCGGTCTGCGTATAATCCTGCGTAAAGGAGGAGGACAGCTTTTGTTCAAGGACCCGCTCCACTTCATTTATGATTTCAGGAGACGTTCTGTCCATAACCGCAATCCTTCTTGCCACCTCAGCCTGAACGTCCGGGTTCAGCTCAGACAAAATCTGTCCGGCCTGCACCGGGTCAAGGTAGGATAAAATCAGCGCCATCGTTTGCGGATGTTCCTGCTGAATGAAATTTAAAATCTGTTCGGGTTCCGCTTTTCTTGCGAAGTCAAACGGCTTTACCTGCAAAGAAGAGGTGAGCCTGTTTAAAATGCTTACCGCTTTGTCTTCTCCGAGCGCTTTTTCAAGCACTTGACGGGCGTAATTTAAACCGCCTTGTGAAATATAGTCCTGAGCGATTGCGATATTATGAAATTCTTCAATGATTTCATCTTTTCTTTGATGATCGACGCTTCTGACTCCCGAAATCTCGAGTGTCAATCTTTCAATTTCTTCTTCAGACAAATGCTTGTATACAGAAGCTGATACATCAAGGCCTAAGGAAATCATGAGGATGGCTGCTTTTTGTTTTCCTGTAAGCTTGTTCTGATCACGTTTCGCCATTTTCCATTCCCCCTAATCCTCGTCCAGCCAGCTTCGAAGCAATTTAGCAAAGTCTTCCGGTTTTTCTTTAGCCATTTTTTCAAGCTGTTTTCGTCTGACTGTTTCTTCCGTTTCAATTTTCTCTTCGTTGATATCAGGCAATCGAACCGGCTCCGGCGGTGTTTCATATTCATATTCTTCGTATTCATCCTCTTGTGAGCGTTTCTTTCTGATGAGGAGAATAATAAGCAGAATAATGGCCGCAAGCAGTACGCCGCCTGTAATGTATACCCAGATCGGAAGACCTGAAGATTGTGCCGAATCTGTGTTCAGGCTTGTTTTTCCGTCAAACGGCTGAACGGATACAACGATTTTATTGTTGATATCATTGTCTGTCAGGTTTTGATTTTGCGTTTCGTTTTTATCAAGAGACGTTCTGACGACCGTTCCTAAAATCTTCTGTATATCAGCCTGTCTCTGTGCTGATAAGGAAGCGGCATTTTTCGGATTAGGCGGCTCCACCATGACCTGAATGCCTAAATCACGCACTTTATACGGGCTTTCAGCGATTTCTTTATGGATGCGGTTGACTTCATAGTTGATTTTATTGCTGCTTTTTTCGTAGTCCCCGCTGTTTGAACCGCCGTTTGTCTCGGCATAGTTCGCGGTGTCATTGCTTCCCGTTCCGGCCGTGCCGCCGTTGGCCGCGCCGTCGCCTTTGTACGTTTCCGCAACTTTTTCGGCGCTTACCGCTATGCCTTCCATGTTATCTTTATCGACAGGTTCGACAGTGTCTTCAGTGCGTTTTTCCTTCGTGAAGTCAATATCCGCCGTTACGGAAACCACGACCTTATCCTGCCCCATCATTGTGCCGAGCAGTGACTGAACATGTTTTTGAACGTCCTTTTCGACCTGCGACTTAATACCTTGCTGAGAAGCATAACTGTCAGAAACGGACCCTGCACCGCCGTCACTTTTGTCATAATATGTAGAATTTTGATCCATTATGACGATATTATCTTCTTTTAAGTTCGGAACACTTTTAGAAACGAGATGGTACAGCCCGTTGATCTGGTTTTGATCAAGCGAGTAGCCCGGTTTAATCTGCAAAACGATTGAAGCGGATGCTGCCGGCTGATCTTCACCGACGAACACGGCTTCTTTCGGCATATTGATCATGACCTTCGAGCTTTTGATACCGTCCATTTCATTTATCAGGTTTGACAATTCGGTCTGAGTCGCCTCAACCTTTAAAACGTCAAACTCATTATCTGTCAGGCCGAAGCCCGCATTTTGTCCGAAGAACGAATAATCAATTGATCCCGTTTTCGGCAGGCCTTCTGCGGCAAGCTGGACTTTAAGCGAATCCACTTGGCTCTCAGGAACCTTAATGACCGTGCCGCCGTCAGCAAGTTCAGAAGACACCTTTTTCGTATCGAGCTCTTCTTTAATCTTCCCCGCTTCTTCCGCGGACAAATCTTTATAAAGAGGCACCATCTTTTCAGACGAAGTAAAAATAATAACGACGATGAGTAAAATAATGAATGCGGCCAAGCCGCTTACCATGAGTATCTTCTGTGTTTTTGATCTGTTGTTCCAAAACGCTGCCGTTTTGGTTTTCATTTGCATTAGAGTACGATTCATGTTAACCCCCGGTCATTCCAGTCATTCTCTTCAATCTGACCACTACATCTGCATTCTCATGATTTCCTGATAGGCTTCCACGGCTTTATTGCGGAATTCGGTAGCGGCCGTCAGAGAAATATTTGCTTTTTGGGCAGCGATCATGACCTCGTCAAGGTTTACATCCTTTCCTGCAGCCAGTTCGTTCGTTATTTGGTCAGATTTTACTTGTGACTCATTTAACGAATCAATAGAGTTTTTTAAAAGCTCCGAAAAGCTTGTTTGGTTTGAAGAATCAGTTTTTTGAGTTTGGTTTAATTGATTCGTTACGTTTTGAGTGTTTTGGGTTTGTTGAAGCTGAAAAGGAGTAATAGCGTTAACCACTTACATCACCTTACTTTCCGATTTCTAAAGCCTTCAAAAGCATGCCTTTGGAGGCGTTTAATGCAGTTACGTTTGCTTCATATGATCTCGAGCTGCTGACAAGATCCACCATTTCCTTTAATGGATCTACATTTGGTTTTTGTACATATCCGTCTTTATTCGCATCAGGATTCTCCGGATCATAAACGAGATTAAAAGCGGACGGGTCTTCCGTAACACCAGATACCTTTACGCCACTTCCCGCGCTCCCTGTTCCGTTCATCTTGGAATGTAAAAGGGACGAAAATGATTCGCCTCCGGATTGGAGAGATACCAGCTTTCTTCTGTAAGGCACCCATTCGCCATTTACCTGCTTCGCTCTCGTTGTATCCATATTGGCCAGGTTGGACGATACGACATCCATCCGGACACGCTGTGCAGTTAAAGCGGAACCCGAAATATTTAAGCTTTGAAAGCCACTCATTATTTTCCTCCTGTCAAGACGGTTTTCAGAGAATTGAATTTGCCGCTCATTCTTTCAACCAAAGCCTGATAATTAATTTGGTTTTCGGCTAAATCTGTCATTTCTTTGTCGATATCGACATTGTTTCCGTTTTGCTGGTACGATGTATCACTGCTGGACACGATAGAATAATCGTCCCCCGAACCCGTAAAGTCAACGTGCCGATAGTCGGTTTTTACAGCCTCAAGATTGGATGTTTCCTGATCTAACAAATTTCGGAAAGAGACTTTTTTTGCCTTGTAGTTCGGTGTATCTATATTGGCGATATTATTAGTTAAGACTTTTTGCTTAATGTCCGCTCTCCCCAAGGCATTCTCAAGATTTTGTATAGTTCCAGAAAATAAGTCCAAATCCACTTACCTCCATTTCAGATATTTTTCTCCTAAAAATCCTTGTCGAGAATTGTAAAACCATATGCTTATTGTAAGAAATAACAGGCTTAAAGTCTATGAAGTTAGGCTAAAAAAAAGTGCTCAATTATATCTATTTTGTATGTAGGTATTAAGTCCTAGAATATTTGTACTACAAGGATTTGTTTAATATTAGACTGAAAATAGCAGAATTTCTGTATCTTCCTCCTTTTTTCACACAGCAAGATGGATTATCTCAGATCAGATTCCAATAAGCAACTTTAAACTGCAACTTTTCACCTATTGTCCATAAAAAAAGCAGGACGCCCATTTTTAGGGATCCTGCTTTTGTCTTAATGAGATTTAAGGTTTTCCAATTCAATAAGGAATTTGTTGTTCAGAACTTTAATGTACGTCCCCTTCATTCCCAGTGATCTGGATTCAATGACGCCTGCGCTTTCCAGCTTTCTCAGCGCGTTAACGATTACTGAACGCGTAATGCCGACACGGTCCGCAATCTTACTTGCCACAAGCAAGCCTTCGTTTCCGTCAAGCTCTTCAAAGATATGCTCAATCGCTTCAAGTTCACTGTAAGACAGAGAACTGATCGCCATTTGAACAACCGCTTTGCTTCGCGCCTCTTCTTCGATTTCTTCCGCTTTTTCTCTTAAAATCTCCATTCCTACAACGGTTGCTCCGTATTCAGCAAGAATGAGATCATCATCTTCAAATTGATCCTGCAGACGGGACAGAATGAGCGTGCCCAGTCTCTCTCCTCCGCCGATGATCGGCACGATCGTTGTTAAGCCCGCTTGGAACAGGTCTCTGTTTTCTACAGGAAACGCCGTGTATTCGCTGTTGATATCAAGGTTTGAAGACGTCTCCGGAACATTGAACAGATTTCTCGTGTACTCTTCCGGGAACTGGCGGTCTTCAAGCATTTTTTTCATGCGGTCATTTTCAATCTGCTGATTAATAGAGTAGCCCAAAAGCTTTCCTCTGCGGCTGACGACGAAAATATTAGAATCAATGACGTCACGAAGCGTTTCAGCCATTTCTTTAAAGTTTACGGGTTTGCCTGCCGCAGCCTGCAGCATGCTGTTAATAATTCGTGTTTTTTGTAGTAAAGCCATGATAAATAATCCTCCTAGAATTCCTCTTATTAAATTTTCACAATATAAATTGACTTAGATCTTTGTTGTTTGCAATCGTTCCGAGCTTTTCTTCAACGTATTGCGGCGTGATAGCGACTTTTTCCATCGTCACGTCCGGCGCTTCAAACGACAGGTCTTCCAAGAGACGTTCCAATATCGTGTGAAGCCTTCTCGCTCCGATGTTGTCCGTATCCTGATTCACATGATAAGCTACTTCGGCGATCTTACGAATAGCTTCGTCAGAAAATTCAAGAGATATACCTTCTGTCTGCAATAAAGCCTGATATTGTTTTAACAGGGCGTTATCAGGTTCGACGAGAATCTTCACAAAATCATCTACTGTCAGCTTGCTCAATTCTACACGAATCGGAAAGCGGCCCTGCAGCTCCGGAATCAGATCAGACGGTTTGGCCATATGGAATGCCCCGGCTGCGATAAACAGCACGTGATCTGTTTTGACGGAGCCGTATTTCGTGACGACGGTAGATCCTTCGACAATCGGAAGGATATCTCTTTGAACGCCTTCTCTCGATACATCTGCTGAGGAAGAAGCCCCTCCGTTTTTTGCGATTTTATCTATTTCGTCAATAAAGATAATGCCGCCCTCTTCAGCTCTTAACACGGCCTCTTGGCCGACTTCATCCATATCGATTAATTTGCCTGCCTCTTCATTGGTCAGAACCTTCCTTGCTTCTCTGACCGTCATTTTGCGGCGTTTTTTCTTTTTTGGCACCAGATTGCTCAGCGCATCCTGCATATTCATGCCCATCTGCTCCATCCCGGAGCCTTGCAGCATGTCAAACATCGACGGCTGCTGCTCTTCCACCTCTACGGAGACGTAATGGTCTTCGAGCTCTCCCAATGCGAGCTGATGCGCCATGCGCTTTCTTTTCTCTTCAAGGCTTGCTTCTTCCTGCTGGTCGGCTTCATCATCATTTGCCGCCTGGCTTCCTCCGAAAAGCATTTCAAACGGATTTTTCACACCCGCTTGTTTTTTCTTTCCCGGAACGAGAAGCCGCACTATACGTTTGTTTGCATTTTCTTCAGCCTGTTCTTTCACTTCGCTGATTTTTTCTTCTTTAATGAGCCGCACGGATGTCTCAACGAGGTCTCTGACCATTGATTCGACATCTCTGCCTACATAGCCGACTTCTGTAAATTTTGTCGCTTCAATTTTTATAAATGGCGCACCGGTAAGCTTGGCGATCCGTCTGGCGATCTCTGTTTTCCCCACCCCGGTCGGGCCCATCATCAGGATGTTTTTGGGAACGATCTCGTCTCTCAGTTTTTCATCAAGAAGACTTCTGCGATAGCGGTTTCTTAATGCCACGGCGACAGCTTTTTTCGCATCCTGCTGTCCTACAATGTATTGATCCAACCGATCTACGATTTGTCTCGGTGTTAACGGTTTGTTTTCCATGCGCCTCAAGTCCTTTCTATTCAAGTTCTTCCAAAATGATCTGATCGTTTGTGTACACACAAATCTCGCCCGCGATTTTCAAAGCGGCTTTTGCAATATCTTTGGCGGACAGATTCTCTCCGGCATAGGTTTTCAGCGCTCTTCCTGCTGACAGGGCGTAGTTTCCGCCGGAGCCGATTGCCAAAATGCCGTCATCCGGCTCAATCACTTCACCTGTTCCCGATACGAGAAGCAAGGTATCCTGGTTCATGACAATCAGCATGGCTTCCAGCTTGCGCAGCACTTTATCGCTGCGCCATTCTTTCGCAAGCTCAACCGACGCACGTTTTAAATTGCCGTTGTATTCTTCAAGCTTCGCCTCAAACATTTCAAAAAGTGTGAAAGCGTCTGCAACAGATCCTGCAAATCCGGCCAGAACCTTTCCGTTAAACAGCTTTCTCACTTTTCTCGCGGTATGTTTCATGACTACAGCCTGACCGAATGTGACCTGGCCGTCTCCTGACATAGCGCTTTTCCCGTTATGCTGGACGGCAAAAATCGTTGTCGCATGAAAAGATGACATGAGAAGGGCCTCCTTTTAATTTTCTTTAAAAGCTCTCGGGTGGTGGGACATATATGTGTTTCTCAGCATTTCCTTCGATACATGCGTGTATATCTGCGTAGAAGACAGATTGGAATGGCCCAAAAGCTCCTGGACGCTTCTTAAATCAGCCCCTTCATTCAGCAGATGAGTCGCAAACGTGTGCCGAAGCATATGCGGGTGTATATGTAAAGTGCCGGATGCTTTTTTTACAAGCCCGCTTAAAATATACCGGATTCCTCTGGCGGTCAGCGGGCCGCCTCTTTGATTGACAAACAGCACATCATGAGGCTCTTTTGCTTTTTCAAGCAGGCACTGCCTTCCGCTGTTGATATACAGCTCCAGCGCATCACGGGCATATGAGCCGAACGGGATATAGCGCTGCTTCTTGCCTTTCCCGTGAACGAGCACCGTATCCATGAACAGGTCAAGATCGCCGACAGTGAGCGTACAGCACTCACTGACCCTCATTCCGGTCGCATAAAGAAGCTCAAGCAGGGCCTGATCGCGCATCCCTGACGGCTGACTTCTGTCTGAAACAGCGAATAGTTCCTCAAGTTCTTTTTCATAAAGAAACTTCGGAATCCGTTTCTCTTGTTTCGGCAGATGAACAAGCTGAAACGGATTCTCTTCAACAAGCTTTTCCCTCATTAAAAATTTATAGAAGCTTCTCAAAGCTGAAATTTTCTTGCTGATTGTTTTTCTTGACAGGCCTTTTTCATAAGCCTCTGTCAAAAATATTCTCACATCATGATATGCAGCTTCTTTCATTCCATTTATATTTTGAGCATGCAGAAACATCCCAAATTCTTCAATCGAATTAACATAATTCACAATAGTATATTGTGAATAATTTTTTTCAATTTGTAAATATTCAACGAATAACTTTAAAAAAAAGTTAACATTCTCAGTCATTATGAAGACCTCCCTCTCCGAAGGGCTTTTAAATGGTATCATATAATGCATCGAAGTTGCAATGAAAAGCTATATCGTTTTCGAAATAGTTTGAATAGTTTCAATTGCGCGTTTAGCGTATTCTTCATTTCGTTCTTTTTTGTTTTTAATTTTTACAGGCAATTCTTTTAAGAGGCCGAAGTTTGCATTCATCGGCTGGAAGTTCTTCTGATTCGTCGTCGTAATGTAGTGAGCCATGCTTCCGATCGCCGTCTCCTGCGGGAATGTCACAAGATCCTGACCGAGCACAAGTTTGGCGGCATTGATTCCCGCTACAAGACCTGAAGCGGCAGATTCAACATAACCCTCTACGCCGGTCATTTGGCCCGCGAAAAACAGATCGTTCCGCTGTTTAAATTGATATGTCGGGTTCAAAAGGCTCGGCGAGTTGATAAATGTGTTTCTGTGCATGACGCCGTATCTGACGATATCAACATTTTCAAGACCGGGGATCAGTTTAAGCACTTCTTTTTGGTCTCCCCATTTTAAATGTGTCTGAAAACCTACAATATTATAAAGCGTTCCCGCCGCATCATCCTGTCTGAGCTGAACGACTGCATAAGGGCGCTTGCCTGTTTTCGGATCTTCCAGTCCGACCGGTTTCATCGGTCCGAACAGCATCGTTTTCTTGCCTCTTTTCGCCATGACTTCAATCGGCATGCAGCCTTCAAAGAAGATTTCTTTTTCGAATTCTTTTAAAGGTACCGTCTCAGCCGTCGTCAATGCTTCATAGAAACGGTCGAACTCTTCCTCTGTCATCGGGCAGTTTAAGTACGCCGCTTCTCCCTTGTCATAACGGGATTTTAAGTACACTTTCTCCATATCAAGGCTGTCTTTTTCGACAATCGGCGCCGCCGCGTCATAAAAATACAGATACTCTTCTCCCGTGAGCTCTTTCAGCTGCTGTGAAAGCGATTCTGACGTAAGCGGTCCGGTCGCGATAACAGTCGGGCCTTCCGGAATCTCTGTTACTTCCTCAGTAAGAACCGTTACGTTCGGATGGTTTTTCACGAGATCCGTCACGCTTTGCGCAAATTCATGACGGTCAACGGCAAGCGCTCCCCCGGCCGGAACCGAACATTTATCAGCAGATTGAATGATTGCCGAGTCAAGCGCCCGCATTTCTTCCTTTAATACGCCTACCGCATTGGCGAGTGTATTTGAACGGAGGGAGTTGCTGCATACCAGTTCGGCGAATTTATCAGTATGATGGGCTGCCGTCTGCCTGACGGGCCGCATTTCATATAGTTTCACTTGAATTCCTCGTTTTGCAAGCTGCCATGCCGCTTCACTTCCGGCAAGGCCTGCTCCGATTACATTAACTGTTTGCTGGTTCATTTCTTTTCATCTCCTGTTGTTTGTCCCTTCCACACAAAGAAGGTGAGCAAGGCTCTGCTCACCGCTACTTCTGTGGTTCTTCCTTATAATCGCATTCGACGCATTGTACTTGTATGCCTTTTTTAAGCTTTTTCTCTACGAGCATATTTTCACATTTCGGGCATTTTCGTTCAATCGGTTTGTCCCAAGATACGAAGTCGCATTCAGGATAACGGTCACAGCCGTAAAAGATGCGTTTCTTTTTTGATTTTCGTTCGACAATGTTTCCTTCATGGCACTTAGGGCATTTTACGCCGATTTGTTTGACAATCGGTTTTGTATTCCGGCAGTCAGGGAAGTTGGAGCACGCCATAAATTTGCCGTACCGGCCCATTTTATAAACCATCCGGGAGCCGCATAACTCACAATCTTCATCGGCGTATTCAGGTTCAATTTCCACTTCTTTCATTTCGGCTTCCGCTTTTTTCACGCGTTTTTCGAAATCAGTATAGAAGCTGTCAATGATTTGAACCCATTCTGTCTGGCCATCTTCAACATGGTCAAGGTCTCTTTCCATTTTAGCCGTGAATTCAACGTTAATGATTTCCGGGAAAAACTCCATGATAAGATCCAGCACGATCTGCCCAAGCTCAGTCGGCACAAACCGTTTATTGTCTAATCCCACGTAACCGCGGCGCTGGATGGTGTCAAGAGTCGGCGCATATGTCGAAGGACGGCCGATCCCCAGTTCTTCAAGCGTTTTAACCAGGCGCGCCTCTGTATAACGCGGAGGCGGCTGAGTAAAGTGCTGCTCAGGCTCAATATCTTTCGATAAAACCGTGTCTCCCTCTTTAAGGTCCGGAAGCATGCGGTCTTTTTCTTCCAGCTGATCGTCTTTACCCTCTACATAGACTTTCATGAAGCCGGCGAATTTGACTTTACTTCCGTTTGCCCGGAATGTCAATCCGTTATTGCTGAGATCGACGCTCATCGTATCAAGGACGGCAGGCGCCATCTGGCTTGCAACAAAGCGCTCCCAAATCAGCTTGTATAATCTGAGCTGGTCTCTTCCAAGCACCGCTTTTAAGTCGGCAGGTTTTCTGAGCACCGAAGTCGGGCGGATCGCTTCGTGGGCATCTTGAGCGTTTTCATTTTTCTTTGCCGGTTTCCGTTTTCCCGCTAAGTACTCTTTTCCGTACGCCTGATCAATAAAAGCTGACGCTTCTTCAACGGCTGTGTTGGAAATCCGCGTTGAGTCCGTTCTCATATACGTGATGAGCCCGACTGTCCCTTCTTTGCCGAGATCAATTCCTTCATATAATTGCTGAGCGATCATCATCGTTTTCTTCGCTCTGAAATTCAGCTTTCTTGCAGCCTCCTGCTGCAGAGTGGACGTTGTAAACGGCAGAGCGGGATTTCGTTTGCGCTCTTTTTTCGTAACCTTGTCAACTGTATACTTATTGCCTTTCAGCTGGGCAAGGATGGCTTTTACGTCTTCTTCGTTTTTTAAAGGAAGCTTTTTGCCGTTTTTTCCGAAAAATCCGGCTTCAAACGTCTCTTTTCCCTTTAAAAATGAGCCGGTAATCGTCCAGTACTCTTCAGGTTTAAAGTCGTTGATTTCCTTTTCCCGGTCGATGATCAGCCGGAGCGCAACGGATTGCACACGGCCCGCACTGAGGCCTTTTTTTACTTTTTTCCAAAGAATCGGGCTGATTTTGTATCCGACGAGTCTGTCTAGTATGCGGCGCGCCTGCTGCGCATCGACAAGATCCATATTAATCATGCGCGGATGTTTAAATGATTCTTTAATGGCGTCTTTCGTTATTTCATTAAAGACGACCCGGCAGTCCGAGCTGAGATCCAGATCAAGACTGTGTGCGAGATGCCATGCAATCGCTTCCCCTTCTCTGTCGGGGTCGGCCGCGAGATAGACTTTTTTTGCTTTCTTTGCCGCTGTTTTTAATTCTTTTAAAACAGGGCCTTTTCCGCGGATCGTAATATATTTCGGTTCAAAGTTCTGTTCGATGTCAACTCCCATTTGACTTTTCGGAAGATCCCGGACATGTCCCATTGAAGCTTTGACTTTATATTTCTTCCCTAAATAACGTTCAATCGTTTTCGCCTTTGCCGGCGATTCCACGATGACTAGATAATCAGACATTTTCATCCCCCTCAAGAGGTGTTCTCTCTCTTTTCAAGTATCAATTTATTTTAGAGCTGCCTTTTTATGGCTTTCAACATTCCATTCTTTATGATGAACGTCATTTTATACATGAAAATAATGTGCAACTTTAAATCCTCACTATTATTAAATATTACAATACCGTTTGTCAAACGATATTTCAAAAGGGTTCCGTATACTGAACGCATCGGGCGGTCAGCTCTCCGTCAATATCCTCTGCGCATAATACAGCTTTCGCCCCTTCTTGAATGAGTTTTATAGGTCCTCCGGAATATGGATTAAATATGGAACCCGGAACGGCAAATACCTCTCTGCCTTGATCGAGAGCCTGGTAAGCTGTGATTAATGAACCGCTTTTTTCTTTTCCCTGCACGACCACAATTCCTTCACTTAGTCCGCTGATTATGCGGTTTCTCATCGGAAAGTGCCATTTTTTCGGCTTTGTTTCAGGAGGATGTTCTGAGAGTAGGAGATGGTGTTCAGCCATGTATTCTGCTAACAGGAGATTTTCCCGGGGATAGATGTGATGGAATCCGCCGGCTATCACGCCGATCGTAAGCCCTTTTGCCCTGATGCTCGCCTTATGAGACAATCCGTCTATACCGGATGCAAGCCCGCTTACAATGACCCAGCCTTTTTTTGAGAGTTCGGCGGAAAGATGCCCAACCGCTTTTATTCCGTCTTCCGTCGGTTTCCGCGTTCCTACAATCCCGATTTTTCTGCCTTTTTCAAGAAGCAGCGTGTTCCCTTTTGCATACAAGACAGCCGGCGGATCATAAATCGCTTTAAGCCATGTTGGATAGCGGCTTGACGAAATCGGAATGACAGTAATGCCTTCGCGGCGGTAATCGGACAGAACTTCATCAAGTTCCGAATTCTTGCGCTCTATTTCCCGAAAAATTGCTTCCGGGGCTGTTTTCCCTTCTGATAAAACAGTTAATGGATGCGGATCCGGTAAAAAAGACAGAGAGTGATCAGCTTTCCACCATTTTAATAGAAGAGACGGGGAAATGATTTGATTAATACTGCAGACCATTAAACAGCGCGATGCTTGATCCAAATCTGGCAACCTCCTCTTTTTTTCAGCAAAAACAGGAACAGCCGTTACGGCTGCCCCTGCTTCGATCAGTGCGTTTTGCACGTTTCAAATAAGCCTTTTTCTTTTAACACCTTAATCAGCGTTTCACCCATTACAGAAGGGGTTTCCGCGACTTCAATTCCGCAGGCGTTCATCGTTTTGACTTTTTCTTCTGCCGTGCCTTTTCCTCCGGAGATGATGGCGCCCGCATGGCCCATGCGTTTTCCTGGAGGCGCGGTTTTACCGCCGATAAAGCCGACAACAGGCTTCGTCATGTTCGCTTTCACCCACTCAGCCGCTTCTTCTTCAGCTGTGCCGCCGATTTCTCCGATCATGATGACGGCATGTGTTTCTGGATCTTCATTGAACGCTTTTAACACGTCAATAAAGTTCGTGCCGTTGACCGGATCGCCGCCGATCCCTACAGCGGTAGATTGGCCTACGCCGGCTTCTGAAAGCTGATGGACGGCCTCGTATGTCAATGTTCCTGAACGGGATACAACGCCTACATGACCCTTTTTATGAATGTATCCCGGCATAATGCCGATCTTGCATTCTTCAGGTGTAATAACACCCGGGCAGTTCGGCCCTATTAATCTCGTTTTCTTGCCTTCCATAAAGCGCTTCACTTTCACCATGTCCAAAACCGGAATGTGCTCAGTGATACAAATGACAAGATCAATTTCCGCGTCAACCGCTTCCATAATTGCGTCCGCCGCAAACGGAGCCGGCACGTAAATAACTGACGCATCAGCGCCCGTTGTATGAACCGCTTCTGCGACCGTATTGAATACCGGTACGCCTTCCGCTTCCGTTCCGCCTTTTCCAGGTGTTACACCGCCAACGATATTCGTGCCGTATTCCAGCATCTGCTTTGTATGAAATAAAGCGGTAGAACCTGTAATCCCCTGTACAATAACTCTTGTATCTTTATTGATAAAAACACTCATTATCTGGTCCCCTGCCTTTCATTCTTTCCTAAACTAAGGATACGATTTTCTGTGCGCCGTCTGCCATTGATTCCGCAGATGTGATGTTTAAGCCTGATTCATTCAGGATTTTCTTTCCTAAATCTACGTTTGTCCCTTCAAGGCGCACGACCAGCGGCAATGTCAATCCGACTTGTCTCGTCGCTTCAACAACGCCCTCGGCGATGACATCACACTTCATGATGCCTCCGAAAATATTAACGAAAATTCCTTTTACGTTTTGATCGGAAAGAATGATTTTAAAAGCTTCCGTAACTTTTTCTGCGGTTGCGCCGCCCCCGACATCAAGGAAGTTTGCAGGTTCTCCGCCGTAGTGTTTAATGATATCCATTGTAGACATTGCAAGACCCGCGCCGTTTACCATGCAGCCGATATTTCCATCAAGGGAAATGTAGCTTAAATCGTATTTTGACGCTTCGATTTCTTTCGGATCTTCTTCATCTAAATCTCTGTATTCCATAATGTCTTTTTGTCTGTATAACGCATTGCTGTCGAAGTTCAGCTTAGCATCCAGCGCCATGACGTTTCCGTCCCCCGTAACGACGAGAGGGTTGATCTCGGCGATGGAGCAGTCCTTCTCAACAAATGCTTTATATAAGCCGAGCATAAATTTAGCGGCTTTGCCGACAAGCTCTTTCGGGATGTTAATTGCGAATGCAATTTCCCTTGCCTGATAGCCCTGAAGGCCGACAGCCGGATCAATTACCGCTTTTTTAATTTTTTCAGGTGTTTTTTCCGCTACTTCTTCAATCTCCGTTCCGCCTTCTTCAGACGCCATTAAAACGATTCTTGAAGTAGCGCGGTCAAGTACAAGCCCGACATAGTATTCCTTTTTAATATCGCAGCCTTCTTCAATAAGTAAGCGTTTTATTACTTGTCCGTCCGGACCCGTTTGATGTGTGACGAGCGTCTTGCCTAACAGTTCTTCGGCATACTCTTTCACTTCATCTTTTGTTTTTGCAATCTTTACCCCACCAGCTTTGCCGCGGCCGCCAGCATGGATTTGCGCCTTTACGACATAAACCGAGCTTGACAGGCTCTCTGCTTTTTCAACTGCTTCCTCTGCTGTAAAAGCCACTTTACCTTCAGGAACAGACACCCCGTATTTTCTGAGGACTTCTTTTCCCTGGTACTCATGGATATTCATTTCCCATCCTCCTAACTTATGTAGCAAAACTAAAAATAGACTGCGCTTTCATTCTATATAATACTGGAAGAATTGTCTAGGGTTCAAAACAAAATCTTTATATCCTTCCAAACATTCTAACTTTTATTTTATTGAAAATATAAATTTAAACGGAGTCCGGGAAATGAATGGTCCTTATTTTTCGTTTTTCAGGGTTTCGTCCAGTCTGTAAACAAATGAAAAAATTTCGGCAACGGTTTCATAAAGCGCCTCCGGTATCTGATCGTCAACCGTCAAATGGCGCATTAATTCGACAAGGGTTCTGTCTTCCTGAATGGGAACCCCAGCCTTCTCAGCTTCTTTTATAATATTTTCCGCCACGTGCCCCCTGCCTGTTGCGACAACCTTCGGGGCTTGGTCTTTCTGCCGGTCGTAATGCAGGGCGACAGCTCTTCTTAACGGCGTTTGCTCTTTCATATTTTCACATCCACTTTTCTTCCGCCGTCTTTTTCTATAAACTCTTCCACAAGAGCGCTCTGGTCTTTCGGGCGCCGTTTTTTAGACGTGACGCCTGACAGGCTGAAGCCCGTTTCTTTTACGGCTTCTTTTAAAGCCGGTACGAGAGGGTCGATGGCCGCCTGAAGCTCAAAATCAGTCTCAACCGTAATGGTCATTACATTTTGCTGAATCATGCAATCCACAACGGTTTCTTGCAGTGTTTCAAGATGCAGCAAAAACAGGAGCCTGCAATGTGACGGATCGAGTTTTCCGTCCGGCTTCTTCCGTCCTTTAAAGAGAACTGTGATGTCATTCTCATACGCGGACGCTCCCAGCGGAAATGACAGCACCATCTGCGTAAAAGAAGGGTTATGCTGCTCAATAAACAGCTGGCCGTTTAATTTATGAATAAGCGGTTCCGCCTCTTGTTTAACGGATTGGGGCGCTTCTTGAAGCGTCCGGACGGCTTGGAGGGCTGTTTTCAGCGCTTGTTTCTCCGGCTGCGGAGACACGCCTTTTTCAAGCGCTGTAATGAATGATAATTCATCACGCGTGCCCAGTCCTTTTTTGATTTTCTGCAAAAGGCTTAATACATCATGTTTTTCCGCATATTTCAATTCGGTGAGCTGAACGGCTTTTTCGAAAACAGCCGCCTCCTGTTCTGTCAGATGTGCGTTTTGAAGAACAGGCGTTGTTTTCAATGTTTTTTCTTGAGAAATGAAAGTCTTCATGATCTCCGCCGTTACTTTTACGGGACGGTTTTCAGTTTTTTCTGCCGATGTCATTAATTTCTCTATAATCTGTTTTGCCGTTTTTTCAGGCAGTTCCGTATCTGTCCGTGCACTCGGAGGAGAAGGTTGGCTTGAGACTGCCTTTCCGTTTTCACGAGTCTCTCGGACAAATGGTGATTGTTTTGATTCCGTCCGTTCTCCTTCATCCATCAGCCCGGTTTCTGAGATCGGCATGCGTGCAGCCTCGGCAAGCTTCTTCAAGAGACGTTCTGCATGTAGATCCGTTTCCGCGTTTAACACGTCAGAAACCGCCTCTTTGAGCACAGACAGCTCTTTTGCCGATTGCGGAGCCTGATTGATTGCCTGAAGCAGTCCTGAGAGGAGGCGCCGGGTCGGAACCGGATATTTAACGGCATGAATGGCTGACAAGACTTCCGGATGTGCGGGCAGTTCCCGTTTCAGCGCAAATACGATTGTTTCCGCCGCTTTTTTCAATTCGGCGGCCGGAAGCGATTCAGCCCAGCGGATACAGGCTTTGAGGCTGTTTTCCGTCATCGGCAGCTTCTGCTGCATAAATGTTTCGGCAATCTGCAGAGACACAGGACCTGGTTTGACGGAAAGAGCGTTTAACAGTCTTCCCGCCGCTTCCTGAACGGTTTTCGGGCTTCCTTCGAATTGGTCGATGACATGAAGCCGGCCCGTTTTTTCCGCCGGCTGTTTGTCATAAGAAAACCAGTAATACGCCTGCGGACGAAGGGCGGTTTCAAGTTTTCCCTGCATCGTCCGGCCGCCGATTTGGATAAGAGCGCTTTGATCGTCCAGCAAACGGAGAACCTTCCCTAACAGCAGCCTTTGAGCGCCGCTGTCTTTACCGCCATCTTGCCGGTCCGGAGGGATTTCCGCCGTCAGCTGTCTGAAAGCCGCTTGGATTTCGCCGCTTATGTTCATGTCTTAAGCCTCTTTTCTAACAATAAGATTGAACGGGAGCGAACGTTTTTCGGTGAATAGTTGTCGGTCCGTATGCCTGAAGAGCTTCAAGATGTTCTTTCGTTCCGTAGCCTTTATTTTTTTCAAAGCCGTACATGGGGTAGGTTTTGGCGTACTCAGCCATGAGACGGTCCCGCGTTACTTTTGCTATGCAGGCTCCGGCGGCAATTGACACGCTTTTGGCATCCCCTTTTATAACTGATGACTGCGGAATGTCAAGCGGAAGGGTCATGGCATCAACAAGCAGATAATCAGGTGTTTCCGTTAAAGCATTGACGGCTTTTACCATCGCCAGTCTCGCGGCCTCATATATGTTGATCCGGTCAATGACGTCCGCATGGACAATGCCGACTCCTACAGCCGCCGCTTCTTCCGTGATCCGGCTGTAATACTCCTCGAGCTTCTTTTCCGACAATTTCTTCGAGTCCGTGAGACCGAGAATCTCGCATTCTGCCGGCAAAATGACGGCGCCGGCGACAACCGGTCCGGCAAGCGGCCCTCTTCCGGCTTCGTCAACACCCGCAATCAGGCGGAAGCCCTTTTTGGATGACAGTCTTTCGTATGCCGTCATGTTCAGCCATTGCTCTTTAAGAGCTTTTTCCTTCGCGTGCTTTTTCAGCCATTGCTCTAAAAGCGTCTGTACGCTTTTTCTCGGGTCTTTCTCACATTGGGAAAGGAAGGGGTCACTTTCGTCCCTGACCTCTTGCAGGCGTTCTTTTACGCTTTTTACGGTTAATGTATTCACGTTCTCTTCTCCCTTACATTATGTATATCGGTATTCTGCGGAAAAAATAAAGACCCGCATCGCTGCGCGTCTTTATTCTGATGGTGTTTCAAATGAAAGCCTGCCGAATTTTTCCGTCCGGATGTCCCGAATGATGACTTCCGTTGTTTTATCATAGTCAACCATTCCGCCGCCCATCAAACAGCCGCGTTTTTCACCGATCGCGTCGAAAAGAGCGGCGATATCCTCAGGGATTTCCTGAAGTCCGTAGCGCTCCTTCAAGCGGTCGGGATAATGCTCTTCCAGAAAGCGCAGCCCGAAGACGGCCACATCCTGCAGGTTGATAATCGTATCTTTAATCGCCCCGGTGATCGCCAGGCGCAAGCCGACAAGCTCATCTTCAAATTTAGGCCATAAAATTCCCGGTGTATCGAGCAGCTCTAATTCCTTGCCTACCTTTACCCACTGCTGTGAAGTGGTAATGCCGGGCCTGTCTCCCGTCTTGGCAATGTTTTTCTTGGCCAGCCGGTTAATGAGAGTAGACTTGCCGACATTCGGAATGCCGATGATTAATGCGCGGATTGCTCTTGGCCTAATGCCTTTTGCTTTCATTTTATCGAACTTATCTTTCAGCAGCTCTTTTGAGGACGGCACGATTTGATGCAGTCCCTGCCCGTTAACGGAGTTTATTGAAAGAGAGGGAATGCCCTGTTCCTGAAAGTGGTCCTTCCACTGGGCAGTCACAGCCGCATCCGCCTTATCGGCTTTATTTAAAAGCATAATGCGCGGCTTATTTTTTAAAATCTCCTCAATCATCGGATTTCTCGATGACATCGGGATTCTCGCATCCACCAATTCGTATACGATATCAATTAATTTCAGTTTTTCTGTTACTTCCCGTCTCGCTTTAGCCATATGGCCTGGGAACCATTGAATAGTCATGTGACTTCGACACCTGCCTTATTTGCCGGAACCGGATGTTCCGATGATCTCTTATGTATTTTACGTTGCTTGTTCAGCTTTTACAAATTTCATATAAAAAAAGAGCCTGTTACGGGTAACAAGCTCTTTTCGTTCGTTATCATTATCGTCTGATTTCTTTAATACGAGCCGCTTTTCCGCGAAGTTCACGCAGGTAGTAAAGCTTAGCGCGACGTACTTTACCGTAACGTACAACTTCGATTTTCGCGATTTTTGGTGTGTGTACAGGGAATGTACGTTCAACGCCAACACCGTAAGAAATCTTACGAACTGTGAACGTTTCGCTGATTCCACCACCACGACGCTTAATCACAACACCTTCGAAGATCTGGATACGCTCACGGTTACCCTCAACAACTTTTACGTGTACACGTAAAGTGTCACCAGGACGGAACGCAGGAAGATCAGTGCGAAGCTGTTCTTTTGTGATATCTTGAATTAGTTTTTGCATCGTTTTCAACTCCTTCCAACAGATGCTCTTGGCCACAACTGCAAGGCACAGCGGAACATCGTTTTCAAGCTTCTGAAGGATAAGCCTCCTTAAGCCACAAGTAGTATCTTATCATATCTTCATCGCCTGCGCAATAGAATCTATTCGTTTTCCCACTCGGAAATCCATTTTCTTTGCTCATCAGTGAGAGGATAGTTTTCAAGAAGATCCGGACGTCTTAAAAAGGTTCTTCTGATTGATTCTTTATTGCGCCATTCTTGTATTTTTGCATGGTTGCCGGACAGAAGGGTCTCAGGCACTTTTAAGCCTTTATAATCTGCAGGCCTCGTATAGTGCGGATGCTCTAAAAGCCCCGTGCTGAAGGAATCCTCCACGTGGGATGCTTCTTTCCCGAGGACGCCCGGCAAAAGCCTGACAACGCTGTCGGCAATCATCATGGCAGGGAGCTCTCCCCCGGTCAGCACAAAATCCCCGATGGAGATTTCATCGGTGACAAGATGTTCCCGGATCCGTTCATCATACCCTTCATAATGTCCGCAAATAAACATGAGATGTTCCTCTTCCGCCAGCTCCTCGGCTTTCTTCTGCGTATAACGCTCACCTTGCGGGCAGACGAGAATAATGCGCGGCTTGGCGTCCGTACCGGCTGTCAGCTTTTCAACCGCATCAAATACAGGCTGCGGCTTTAACACCATCCCGGCTCCCCCGCCGTACGGGTAATCATCAACCGTTTGGTGTTTATTATCCGAAAAAGCCCGGAAATTGATGACGTCAAAACGGACAGCCTCTTTTTCCTGTGCTTTTTGCAGAATGGATGAGCCGAGCACCCCTTGAAACATTTCGGGAAACAGTGTTAAAAAGTCGATTTTCATTCGTCTATTAACCCTTCCATTACATGAATCTTAATTTTCTTCTCATTTATATTAATATCCTTTACCACAGAAGCAATATACGGAATGAGCGCATCTTTTTTGCCTTTTCTTGCAACCACCCATACGTCATTAGCCCCGGGCGTCAAGATTTCCTTCACTGTGCCGATCAGTTCCCCGTCTTCTGACACAACCTCGCAGCCGATGATTTCATGAAAATAAAATTCATCTTCTTCAAGCTCTCCCAAGTCTTCTTCAGGGACTTTGATCACCATGTTTCTTAGGTGCTCGACTTCATTGAGACTCGGCATTTCTTTGAATTGCAGCAGGTGAAACTGCTTGTGAAGCCTGTGGGCGCTGACCGTTACTTTGATTGGCTCCGCAGCCCCTTCCGCAAACAAATAAAGCGTATTGCCGGGCTTGTACCGTTCTTCGGCAAAGTCCGTTTTAGAAATGACCCTCACTTCGCCTTTAATGCCGTGGGTATTTACAATTTTGCCTACATTAAACCATCTGTTTGTCATATTATCACCTCGGGCGGATTTCAATTACTACCCCGTCTTTTATGACGATGGTATTTGCCGCTGTTTTTTCATGCCAGTTATCACCGACATTGATTGAAAGCAGCGCATCGATCTCCTTTTCCTTCACTTCGCTTCCAAGCGGGAGCGACTCTGTCTGGCTTATTTGGAAATCGATCATTTTGATTTTGTCTTGTCTTTTTTCAATGGCTTTTTTAAAAGATTCCGCTACATCGGGATTCTGCTGATCTTTTTCATGTTTTCTAAGCTGAAAATAGAGCTGGCTGCATTCTCGTTCAAGCGTTTGCTTTTTTTCTGCAAAAGAGGCCAAAAGCTTTTCCTTGCTTTGCTCGGTCAGAACCTGCATAACGGTTACCCTGTGAATAATCTGCATAGGACCAGACTCCCCACTCTTCCAACATATTTCTGTTCATTTGCCTTTTTTACGTGTAAAAAAAGGGGAGGTGCCGGCCCTCTCCCTTTTTCAGTCAAATATTTCAAATTGAACTTTCTTAGAAGACTGTGCGCCAGCTGCAAAAACGACGGTTCGAATCGCTCTTGCAGTCCGGCCTTGCTTTCCGATAATCTTACCGGTATCTGACTTATTGACAGATAAGCGCAGCGCAATCTTTTGATCAGTCTCTTCCTTTGTGACCGTTATGTCTTCCGGATGGTCGACAAGCGGAGCCACAATGCTGACAATCAAATCTTCCAAGTTCTGATCAGTCATTACTTGCCTTGTTTAGCGTTGTGGAATTTTTCCATAATTCCTTGGCTTGAGAACAAGTTGCGGACTGTATCAGAAGGTTTAGCTCCTGTTTGAAGCCATTTAAGAGCAAGCTCTTCGTTGATTTTCACTTCAGCCGGCTTTGCAACCGGGTTGTATGTGCCGACTGTTTCGATGAAACGGCCGTCACGCGGTGAACGAGAATCTGCTACAACAATACGATAGAAAGGAGATTTTTTTGCTCCCATACGTTTTAAACGAATTTTTACTGCCATTTTACTAGCACCTCCGAAAATATTTCAACAAGATAGTATATTAACAATGATAAAAGTGTTTGTAAAGTGTTTTTTCTTAACAACGGTTTTATCATGTATAACCGATTACATAAAAGGTAATTTAAAGCCTTTTTTCTTCCCTTTTGTCATGTTGGTCATCTGCTTCATCATTTTTTTCATTTCCTCAAACTGCTTTAAAAGACGGTTGACTTCCTGAACGGATGTTCCGCTTCCTTTGGCAATCCGCTTCCGCCGGCTGGCGTTAATGATATCCGGCTGTTCTTTTTCAAGAACAGTCATTGATTTAATGATCGCTTCCACATGATTCAGCTGTTTTTCATCGACTTGGATGTTTTTTAAGCCTTTCATTTTGCCTGCGCCTGGCATCATTTGCAGCAGTTCGTCAAGAGGCCCCATGTTTCGGACCTGGCCGAGCTGCTCCAGAAAATCATCCAATGTGAAGCTCATCGTTCTCATTTTCTGCTCAAGCTCTTTGGCTTTGTCTTCATCAACGGTCGCCTGAGCTTTTTCAATCAGCGTCAGCACGTCACCCATTCCGAGAATCCGGGATGCCATCCGTTCAGGATGGAACGCTTCAAGAGCATCGAGCTTTTCTCCCATTCCGGCGAATTTAATCGGCGTTTCGGTGACCGCGCGGATAGAAAGCGCCGCACCTCCGCGGGTATCCCCGTCAAGCTTTGTTAAAATGACACCCGTTAAACCGAGCTGGTCATTAAAGCTTTTGGCGACGTTTACCGCATCCTGACCGGTCATTGAGTCGACGACAAGGAAAATTTCCTCAGGATTTGCGACTTCCTTTACGCCGGAGAGCTCATCCATCAGTTCATGATCGATGTGCAGCCGTCCGGCGGTATCTAAAATCACATAATCATGATGCTCTTCCTTCGCTTTTTCAATCGCCTGTCTGGCAATTTCCACCGGGCTGACCTGATCGCCAAGCGAAAAGACCGGCATATCAAGCTGTTTTCCCAGTGTTTCCAGCTGTTTAATCGCGGCGGGGCGGTAAATATCCGCAGCCACGAGCAGCGGTTTGCGGTTATGTTTTTTGCGCAGCAGGTTGGCAAGCTTCCCCGTGGTTGTCGTTTTACCGGCACCTTGGAGCCCGACCATCATAATAACGGTCGGGGGGCGTTTGGCGACGGCAATTTTGCTTTCTTCGCCGCCCATCAGCTCGGTAAGCTCTTCTTTTACGACTTTAATAACCTGCTGACCGGGTGTCAGACTCTGCATAACGTCCTGTCCGACAGCCCGTTCACTTACTTTTTTCACAAAATCCTTTACGACTTTAAAGTTAACGTCAGCCTCAAGAAGCGCAAGACGAACTTCACGCATCATCTCTTTTACGTCTTGTTCGCTGACTTTTCCTTTTCCACGGATTTTTGAAATCGTCTTTTGCAGTCGGTCGGCTAATCCTTCAAATGCCATTGTTTGCCGCCTCCTAATCTAATTTCTCAAGCGCTTCAATCAGAGCCGTCATTTTTCCCTCTTCCTGCAACCCGGAAGCAAGCTCTTTCAGCTTTGTAAACATTTCTTTACGCTCCTGAAACTTTTTAAAAAGGAGCAGTTTTTCTTCATATTGTTCAAGCATCGCTTCAGTCCGTTTGATGTTATCGTAAACGGCTTGCCTTGAAACGTCATACTCTTCGGCTATTTCACCAAGGGAGAAATCGTCCAGATAATAAAGCGACATATAGCTCTTTTGTTTTGACGTCAGCAACGACTGATAGAAGTCAAATAAATAGTTCATTCTCGTCGTTTTTTCGAGCGACATTTGAGCTCTCCCCTTTGTTAAGTCAAATCCCTTTACAAAAACTTAGTTTACATGGTTTCAGAGCGTGTGTCAAGTTTTTATCTTGTCAAAGCATGATGCTCTTTTTACATAATAAGTTTTTTTAAAAAAATTCATATAGACCGTCGTTAAAATACTCGAATTCTTGTTTTGATACACGATAGCGGCAATAGCCTTCGTAAAAAGCATTGAGGCATGCTTCATTTGTGACAAAATGACTGATTGCTAATGATTCATCATATCGCGGATCTCCCGCCGATATTCCCGCAGCATCGATAAACAGATAGACCTCTCCGTCTTTCACCAGCACATTATCAGTCGTGCAGTCACCGTGAATCATTGTCTGCTGAACAGGAACAGGCCTGCACCTGTCCAATTCCTTCAAAAGCTCTGCACTTCCTTCAGCCTGTCCTTTTTTGACATATTCCCCGGCTCGTTTGATTTGCAGATCGAGCCAGTCTGTTTCCGGCTGTAAACCAGAGACCATTTCGGTTTCATGCAGCCGTTGCAGAAACTGGCCGAAACTTTTGATCAGCTTTTTCTTTTCAGTATCCCCTTTTGCTTTTCTTAAAGCCGAAGTCAGGGTGATTCCATCCTCAAATGACATTAGGATATGGCTGGCATGCTGTTCCTGTATCATCCCATAATAAATAGGAACAGGCAGACGACGAGTTTCCGTCAGTTTTTGTAAAACGAAGGCTTCTCTCATTAACCATTCCCGATACTTCTGTTGAAAAGAACTTTTCAGCAGAAATGCGTCTTGGCCGGTCACTATTTTTCGAACGGTTGAAGTGCCTCCCTGTTCATCCAACAGCGACATATGG
This sequence comes from Bacillus sp. LR--39, assembly GCF_053613335.1. Taxonomy (NCBI): domain Bacteria; kingdom Bacillati; phylum Bacillota; class Bacilli; order Caryophanales; family Bacillaceae; genus Bacillus; species Bacillus sp. LR--39. Next base: position 1,326,658 of record NZ_JBSIOT010000001.1, read on the forward strand.
TTTATCGCGCCGATCTTACTTTCCAATTCAGCTTTCAGCCATTTGTCCAACAATTGCCCCCTCCATTCCGATCTATCAATGCGTATAAAAAAACGAGTATAAAACCGTCCATTTTATACTCGTTTTTTATTCATTAATCCTCGGCTTTTTCAACTAAATCAGAAAAGAGACCGTATACGTAAGATTCTGCATCAAACCGCTGGAGATCGTCAACCTTTTCTCCGAGGCCGACCAGTTTCACGGGGATATGAAGCTCATTGCGGATCGCCAGGACGATACCGCCTTTTGCGGTGCCGTCAAGCTTCGTTAACGCGATACCCGTCACATTCGTCGCTTTGGAGAATTCTTTCGCCTGCGCCATCGCATTTTGGCCTGTCGTCGCGTCAAGCGCAAGGAGAACCTCATGCGGAGCCTCAGGCACTTCGCGTTCGATGACACGTTTGACTTTTTCAAGCTCTTTCATTAAGTTTACTTTATTCTGAAGGCGGCCGGCCGTATCACAAATCAGCACATCCGCTCCTCTTGCTTTAGCCGCGTGTACGGCATCATAAATAACCGCAGCAGGGTCGCTTCCGGCAGCCTGTTTAATGACAGGCACGCCTGTACGCTCCCCCCACACTTCAAGCTGTTCAATCGCCCCGGCTCTGAAGGTGTCTCCGGCAGCGAGCACAACGGATTTGCCTTCATTTTTCAGCTTATGGGCAAGTTTTCCGATCGTTGTCGTTTTTCCGACGCCGTTTACCCCGACAAGCAGAATAACGTTCAGGCGCCCGTCCTGAATATTTAATTCAGAAATCTGTTCGTCGCCGCTATTATAAATGTCGACAAGCTTTTCAGAAATGACGGACTGCACTTCCTGAGGATCCTGGATGTTTTTCAGCTTCACTTCTTTTTTGAGCTCATCAATCAGCTCCATAACGGTTGTAAAACCTACGTCAGCGCCAATCAGCACTTCCTCAAGCTCTTCGAAGAAATCCTCGTCGACTTTCCGGTAGCGGGAGACGAGTTCGTTCACTTTATTTGAGAAGGAATTTCTTGTTTTTTCAAGACCATCTTTAAATTTTTCAGAGACGGAGTCTGTCTGTTTCGTGATTTTCTCTTTTAATTTTTTAAAAAAGCTCATCTTTCAACCTCTTTCCTCGTTACTGAACGAATTCTTTTGTTTCTTCCAGTTTGACCGAAACCATTCGGGAAACGCCGGATTCCTGCATCGTAACACCGTAGAGGACATCCGCTTCTTCCATAGTGCCTTTTCTGTGGGTGATGACGATAAACTGGCTGTCGCCGCTGTATTTTTTTAAATATTGCGCAAACCTGAATACATTGGCTTCATCAAGCGCAGCTTCCACTTCATCAAGGACGCAGAACGGCACGGGCCTTACTTTCAGAATGGAGAATAAAAGGGCAATGGCAGTCAGCGCCCGTTCTCCCCCTGACAAAAGATTTAAGTTTTGCAGTTTTTTGCCCGGAGGCTGCGCGATAATGTCCACCCCGGAATTAAGAAGATCATTCGGATCAGTCAGCTTCAGTTCAGCCCGTCCTCCTCCGAATAAAGAACGGAACACGTCGTTGAATTGAGAACGGATCTGGACAAACGTTTCATGGAATCGCTTCGTCATTTCAGAATCCATTTCTTCAATGACTTGAAACAGTGTGTTTTTCGCTTCCGTCAGGTCATTTTTCTGCTCTGTTAAAAACTGATACCGTTCGTTTACTCTTTCAAATTCATCGATGCTGCCGAGATTGACCGTTCCGAGCTCTTCAATTGAAAGCTTGATCAGTTTGACCCGTTTTCTCGCCTCTTCAGGCTCGAGTTCGAGCTGATATTGTTCTTTTGCCCCTTCAAAGGATAAGCTGTACTCCTCGCGTAAATACTGCAAGAGATTATCAAGCTCGACTTCCATCCGGCCGAGTTTTACCTCTTCATCTTTCAGAATGTCCGTTTTTTGCTTGTACAGACGCTTCATCTCTTTCAGCTCAAGCTCGTTCGTATCAAGCGCCCTCTGAAGCTTCACACGCTGGTCGCGCCGGCTGGCGATCAATTCGATCGTTCTCGTTTTATCGTGAAGCTTGTGATGGGCTGCTTCTTCAAGCTGCTCCTCACCGCTTGTGCTGGACGTCATCTCTGAGGTCAGGAGGCTTAAATCTTCCCGTGTTTCTTTCAGAGCGAGCTGCGTTTCTTCAAGCTCTTTTTTCAGTCTTTTGAGGTTGTCTTCCTCACTCGAGCACGCCTGTTCTTTTTTCGCAGCGGCCACTTTACATTCCGTCAGTTCATGAGAGAGCGTTTCTTTCGTTGAGGATAGGGTCTGCTTTTGTTTTGTCAGCCTTTCCATCTCTTCCTCAAGCTCTTTCAGCTGGCCGGATGCCTCACTCAGCTGTTCTTCCAGAGCTGATTTGCGCGTCTCTTTTTCCCGGCTGCTTTCCGTCAGCGATGCTTTCTCCTGATCGTAAAGCTCCAGATGGGTATTGATGTTCTTTTCAGCGACTTCGAGTTCATACAGCCTGCCTTTTACATCCTGCTGCTTTGTTCTGAAAGCTTCACCGTCTTCACGGAGACCGCTCAGCGTATGTTCAAGCTCTTGAATGGCCTGCTTCAGCGTTTTGACCTCTTTTTCAAGCAGAGCTGTTTTTTCTTCCATTTCGGCAAGCCGCGCAGTCACCGTCTCAAGCTCACGGCTTCTGCCGAGCAGAGAATTGTTTTTCTTTTTGACCGCGCCGCCTGTCATTGATCCGCCTGGATTGACGACATCACCCTCAAGCGTCACGATGCGGTAGCGGTGCCCGAGAAGCTTGGCCAGTTCATTCGCGCCTTTTAAATCTTCAGTGATCAGCACGGTGCCGAGAAGGTTTTGAATGACATTCCGATACGCGGCATCATATGTGACAAGCCCGCTCGCTGTGCCGAGGAAAGATGGATGCTTTGAAGCCGTCTGTTCATCACGGGTTTGGAGCTGGCGCGGTTTCATAACCGTAAGCGGCAGGAACGTCGCGCGGCCGAATGAATTCTGTTTTAAATATTGAATCGCTTTCCGCGCCGCCTGCTCGTCGTCTGTGACAACGTGCTGCGCCGCTGCGCCGAGTGCAATCTCGATCGCCGTTTCATATTTTTGTTCGGTGGCAATCAGTTCGAGAACGGCGCCGCGGATGCCGCCAAGCTGCTCTTTCTGCTTCAGCACTTCTTTTACGCCTTGGTAAAATCCTGAAAAATCGCCTTGCATCGTTTCAAGCATATCTTTTTTGGATCTGGCCTGCTGGACGAATTGATACGCCTGATACAGCGCAGATTCTTTCTTTTCATATTGGCGTTTTTTCTGTTCATATGCTGTCTGGACTTCGCGAAAGCGGACGACCTGATTGTGAATATCCTCTTCAACGGCGGCCAATTCTTCTTCGCACGCCGCTTTGCGGACTGCAATATCGTTACGTTCTTCAAGATATTTTTCGTTGTTTGCGGTCAGTCTCGCCTGCTGGACCGCAGATTGGGACATCTGGTCATCTAAAAGCTGCAGCTCGTTGCGAATCGACGCCTGGCTGTTTAACAATTCAAAGTAATCGCTTTTTAATTGTTCAATTTTGTCTTCTACATTTTCATTATGCAGACTGAGAGCCTGCTGCTTTTCTTTCACCTGGGCGTTTAACTGCTTCACTTCCGCACGCAGCTTATCATAGACGGCAGACTGTTTTTCAATGTCCGCTTTCAGTTCGGCTTCTTTGTTCGTGTAATGTGTAACGGATTCCTCAAGCTGTTCCCGGTTTTGCGCGGCGTTTTTTTTGCGCTCTTTCAGCACTTCTTTCCGGCCTTCCAGCTTTTCCAGCTCTTCACTTGTCACGAGCAGAACCTGCTGCAGTTCGTTGACGGATTCATCAAGCGCGTGGATTTTATCTCTCGTCTCTTCTATCATCGCTTCTTTTGCGGATAGAGCCGATGATTCCGCCAATTCTTCTTCTTTAGCAGCCTGCACCTTGTCTTTTAAACCCGACCATCTGCCGTGCAGTTCTTCGATGTCAAAGGCGGTAAGGGCGATTTCGACATGCTCAAGCTCTTTCTTTTTTTCTAAGTAGTCTTTGGCGATTGATGCCTGGATTTTCAGCGGTTCGACCTGATCTTCAAGCTCGTGGAGAATATCTTCCACCCTGTTTAAGTTATCCTGCGTCTCAAACAGTTTGTTTTCCGCTTTTTTCTTTCTTGTTTTATATTTCAGCACGCCGGCCGCTTCTTCAAAAATACTGCGGCGGTCTTCCGCTTTGCTGCTGAGAATCTCTTCGACTTTCCCCTGGCTGATAATAGAGAATGCTTCTTTCCCGAGCCCGGAGTCCATAAATAAGTCAATGATATCTTTCAGGCGGCACTGCTGATTGTTGATGAGAAATTCACTTTCTCCGGAACGATACACCCGTCTCGTCACGCTGACTTCGTGGTAATCGATCGGGAGAAAATGATCTTCATTATCAAGCGTTAACGTGACTTCGGCAAGGTTCAGCCGCTTGCGCGAATCACTTCCCGCAAAAATGATATCTTCCATTTTTCCGCCCCGAAGCGAGCGGGCTGATTGTTCGCCGAGCACCCAGCGGATGGCTTCGGTAATGTTGCTCTTTCCGCTGCCGTTCGGACCGACAACGGCCGTGACGCCTTTTACAAAGTCAACGGATATCCGTTCTGCAAATGATTTAAATCCTATAACGTCTAAACGTTTGAGGAACATCCCAGATCCTCCTTATCGTATAAGTATCTCAATATTATCATAATCACCCGCTTATATCAGGCGCAGACATACTGAAATCCCCCTAGGGAAACAGGGGGATTTTATTGTTTCGTATGATGTTTTTGCATTTTTGCAAGAGCTTCCTGTGCCGCATGCTGCTCGGCTTCTTTTTTGGAACGTCCGTTCCCGATACCGAGCGCCTCACCTTTAAGAGAGACAAGCGCCTCGAATTCCCGGTTGTGGGCAGGCCCTTTTTCATTGAGAATTTTGTACTCAAGCGATCCTTTTCCGTCCCGCTGTACAAATTCTTGAAGCTGGCTTTTGAAATCCATCACATGAGAAAAAGCACCATCGTTTATTTTAGGGAACACGTACACTTTCAGGAATTGCTGAACCGGCTCAAGGCCCTGATCCAGATACAGTGCGCCGATAAACGCTTCAAACACATCCGCTAAAAGCGCAGGACGCTTTCTGCCGCCCGTCATTTCTTCTCCTTTTCCCAAGAGAACAAGATCGCCGAATGACAATTCATGGGCAAGTGAGACGAGTGACGGCTCGCATACGATAGCGGCTCTCAGCTTCGTCAAATCTCCTTCACTCATGGCCGGATATTTGGCAAATAAGAATTGGGAGATCGTCAGTTCCAAAACAGCGTCACCTAAAAATTCAAGCCTTTCATTGTCTTCATACGGCTTTTTCCGATGCTCATTCACATAAGATGAATGTGTAAATGCTTGATACAAAAGTTTCTCGTTTTGAAAATGAACCGAAATCCGTTCTTGGAACTCTTTAAATTGCTCTATTTTTTTATAGAACTTTTTTTTATCTTTAAAATGTGAGTGTTTTGACATAGTAACCTCCATAGGCACATCAGGTTCACCGCGCTCCCCGCCGTAAACGGAATCGGCAGCGCGTACAGCGTCAGACGCCGGTAACCGAACGATTAAAGGGCTAAAGCCCCGCTGTCAGGCGGGACTTTTAGCATCAGCTTATTGCTGGTTTTGTATGTAGTTCACAGCGTCGCCGACTGTTGCAATCTTTTCAGCATCTTCGTCAGAAATCTCCATATCAAACTCGTCTTCAAGTTCCATAACAAGCTCAACTACATCTAGGGAATCAGCACCTAAGTCTTCCTTGAAAGAAGCTTCAAGTTTGACGTCAGCTTCATCAACGCCAAGGCGGTCTACGATGATTTTCGTTACACGCTCTAATGTATCTGCCATAGCAATTCACCTCCCCTCAAGTATTATAGAGGATTCGTTTTTAAAAAACTAGAGAAACTAGGATGAAATTTTAAAAACAAATCTTTACATCACCATTCCGCCGTCAATATGAAGGGTTTGGCCCGTCATATAACGCGATCCTTCAGAAGCAAGGAACGTAACAACGCTGCTGATATCGGAAGGATCACCGAAACGCGCGAGCGGAATCTGCTTCAGCATTTCATCTTGGACTTCTTTAGAAAGCTTGTCCGTCATATCTGTAGAAATAAAGCCCGGAGCAATGGCATTGACCGTAATATTTCGGCTCGCAAGCTCTTTGGCTGATGACTTCGTTAAGCCGATTACACCGGCTTTTGCCGCCACATAGTTCGCCTGCCCAGGGTTTCCGCTGACGCCGACGATTGATGATACGTTGATAATCCGGCCGGAGCGCTGTTTCATCATCTGTCTTGTCACGGCTTTCGTGCAGTTGAATACACCTTTCAGGTTAATGTTAATGACATCATCCCATTCATTTTCTTTCATTCTCATCAGAAGATTGTCTTTTGTAATCCCCGCATTGTTCACGAGAATGTCGATTGAAGAAAATGCAGCGACAGCCTCTTTCATCATGTTTTGTACTTCTTCGGAATTTGATACATCGGCTTTTACCGCGATCGCGTTTTGGCCCAAAGATTTGATTTCATCTACGACTTCGTTCGCTTTCGCTTCATTCCCGGAGTAGTTGACTACTACGTTACAGCCGTTTTTCGCAAGATCAAGCGCGATCGCCCGCCCGATTCCGCGGGACGCTCCCGTTACCACTGCTGTTTTTTCATTAAGCATCCTGATTCTCCTCCTTCAGCGTTTGAATCGCCAGTTCGATGGTTTCATGGTCAGAAACCGAGATTGTTTTAAGGCGGCGGTTCACTTTTTTCACAAGGCCTGAAAGCACTTTTCCGGGCCCGATTTCAACAAACGTCGTGACACCTTCGTCAATCAGTTTGTTAATGGTTTCTTCAAAGCGCACAGGTGAGTACAGCTGTTCGATCAATTTTTTCTTGATATCGTCTTTTTCTGTCATAACGTCAGCCGAAACGTTTGAAATCACGGGAACAGCCGCATTTTTTAACTCACAGGCGCTGAGCACCTCCTCGAGTTTTTGCGCTGCCGGCTTCATTAATTCAGAATGGAACGGTCCGCTTACTTCTAATGGGATTGCCCGTTTGGCTCCGTTGTTTTTCGCTTCTTCTGAAGCCAGCTCCACGCCTTTTGCCGTTCCGGAAATGACGATCTGGCCGGGGCAGTTCAGGTTTGCAAGCTGTACGAGATGACCGTTTTCCGTCACTTGATCCGTCACCTTTTTCAAGGACTCCGCATCCATTCCGAGAATAGCTGCCATGGCGCCTTCTCCGGCCGGCACGGCTTCATTCATAAATTCTCCCCGTTTTCTTACCGTGTAAACGGCATCTTTAAATGTCATCGCTCCCGCCGCAACAAGCGCCGAATATTCTCCGAGGCTGTGGCCAGCGGTGAAATCAGGGGTGATGCCGGATTCTTTAAACTTTTCCAATACGGCGATGCTTGTTGTCAACAGCGCGGGCTGCGCATTGTATGTAAGGGTCAATTCTTCGGCGTCACCTTCAAAAATGAGTGAGCTCAGCTTTGTTTCAAGCGTTTCATCCGCTTCATCAAAAATACGTTTTGACGCTTCTTCGCGTTCGTACAGGTCTTTTCCCATACCGATATATTGTGATCCCTGTCCGGGAAATAAAAATGCAATCTTACTCATGATGCGGTAACCTCCAGACTACTCATCTGTTTTTTCTTCTTTTACTTCTTCTTCTATAAATGCGGCCACGTTTTGGCTGACCATTTCTCTCGCCTGGCGCAGCGCATGGTAAACAGCGCGTGCGTCAGAAGAGCCGTGCGCTTTAACGACGGGCGCTTTCAAACCGAAAAGACTCGCCCCGCCGTACTCAGAATAGTCCATTTTCAATTTCATTTCCATCAGCTTCGGCTTCAGCACTCCCGCTGCGAGCTTAGAAACAAAACTTGAAGTCAGTGTATCTTTCAGCATTTTGAAAATCGATAACGCTGAACCTTCCAATGTTTTCAACGTGACGTTGCCCGTAAAGCCGTCTGTGACGATAACGTCAGCAGCGCCTTCGAGCAAGTCTCTCGCCTCTACGTTTCCGACAAAATTCACGTTTGTTTCTTTTAATAATTCAAACGTCTTTTTTGTCAGGTCGTTTCCCTTCTTTTCTTCCGTGCCGACATTTAACAAGCCGACGCGGGGCGAGCTGATTCCGAGAACCTGCCGGGCATATACAGATCCCATAATTCCGTACTGGACGAGATGCTCCGGTTTGGCATCGACATTGGCTCCCACGTCCAAAAGAAGGAAACCGTCGCCTGAAACGGTCGGAAGCGTCGGCGCAAGCGCAGGCCGGTCGATTCCTTTAATTCTGCCGACGATAAACAGTCCCGCTGTCATGAGTGCGCCCGTATTCCCCGCTGAGATGCAGGCGTCCGCTCTGTTTTCAGCCACTTCCTGCGCCATCAGCACCATAGAAGAGTTTTTCTTTCTGCGTACGGCGCGGACCGGTTCATCCGTCGGTTCAATCACTTCATCGGCGTGCAACACAGTGATGCGGTCTGATGTTGTTGGCAAGTGTGATTCTATCGTTGTCTTGTCACCGACCAGCGTAATATGGAGATCGTCAAATGCCTCAATACTCTTCATTACTCCGTCAATAACAGCTTTGGGTGCGTTGTCGCCTCCCATTGCATCTACAGCTATTCTCATGCATGCTCCACCTTTATGATTGTTTTGAACGGTACATGTCAAAGCTGCCGGAGAACACGACTTCTTCTCCCACATAGCTGTTGACTTCAACTACCGTTCTGCCTTTTTCTTTTTCGACTGCCGTCACTTTGGCTTTCGCAACGACGCGCTCGCCTTCTTTCACCTGTCTTGTAAAGCGGATATTTGCGCTTGCGGTCAGCGCCAGCTCATCATCAATGACGGCTACGGCGAGTGAGTTCGCCTGCGCAAACAAATGATGCCCCCGCGCAATTTGATTGCGGCTGAAGACATGTTCGCGTCTTACTTCTAATATGGAAATGGCCTGGCCGTCAAGCTCCAGATCAATAATTTCACCGATCACTTCGTCTAAAGACAGTGATTTCACTTCATCATCAAGCGTTTGTTCTGCCACGTTTTTAATTCTTTCCCTCAGCTCCGGTATTGAGAGCTCTAAGCGGTCTAAACGGATCGTCTGAATGCTGACGCCGAATTTCCCCGCTAATTCTTCATCTGTGATGAAGGGTGTCGATTTGATCGTCTGCTGCAATAATTTTTGGCGTTCTTTTTTGCTTCTTCTCATCTGTAAACACCATCCGGACAATTAAGACTAGGTACTAATAGTAGTATATAATCTCATAGATTGGAATGCAATGATTGTTTTTTGAAAGCCGCCGAATTTTACAGAATCAGCTTAATTTCTCCCCTTCCAGGACGCCGCTTGAAAGTAATTGACCGCGCAGCATGCGGTATTCGTCATCTTTCCAAAAAGCCTCTGAAGACACCAGATTGGCCGCATCCTGGCGGGCCGTCTCCAAAGCTCTGTAGTCATGAACCATATCCGCCACCTTGAACTCGGGCATACCGCTCTGTTTTTTTCCGAAGAAATCCCCGGGGCCGCGCAGTTCAAGGTCCTTTTCAGACAGCTCGAAGCCGTCGTTTGTCTCCGACATGATTCTCATCCGTTCCTTCCCGGTTTCGGATTTCGGATCTGCCATCAAGATGCAGAAAGATTGGTGGTCTCCCCGCCCGACCCGGCCGCGGAGCTGGTGGAGCTGAGATAATCCGAAACGGTCGGCGTCATAGATGACCATAATCGTCGCATTCGGCACGTTCACCCCGACTTCTACGACGGTTGTTGACACAAGTACCTGACATTGATTGGCGCTGAATTCTCTCATCACCTGATCTTTTTCATCAGAATGGAGCTTCCCGTGCATCAGGCCGACATTCCATTTCCCGCGGTAGACGTCAGACAGCATGTTATATACATCAATCGCATTCTGTACATCCAGTTTATCCGACTCTTCAATGAGCGGGCAGATAATATAGGCTTGCCTTCCCTGTTTCAGCTCTTTTTCTATAAAAGCCAAAATCCGCTCCAGCATGTCGTGTTTCACCCAATACGTTTCGATTTGTTTTCGCCCCGCGGGCATTTCATCTATCACGGAAACATCCATTTCTCCGAAGACGGTAATGGCCAACGTTCTCGGAATCGGGGTGGCTGTCATAAACAGCACATCCGGATCCTGGCCTTTATTTTTGAGTTTTTTGCGCTGTTCGACTCCGAACCTGTGCTGCTCGTCCGTAATGACAAGGCTCAGCGCTTTAAATTCCACTTCGTCCTGGATTAAAGCATGGGTACCTACTAAAATATCAATCTCTCCGAGAGCAAGCCGCTCCAAAAGCTCCCTGCGCCGCTTTCCTTTTACAGAACTCGTCAAAAGCGCGATATTTACATCTTCATTTGCAAACAACGATACGAGAGAATCTGCATGCTGTTCGGCCAGAATTTCAGTCGGCACCATTAATGCCCCCTGATACCCCGACAGAATCGCAGCGTACAAAGCGATGGCGGCGACGGCCGTTTTCCCTGAACCGACATCACCTTGCAGCAGACGGTTCATTCGGTAAGGAGATGTCATATCAGCGGTAATTTCCCGAAGCACGCGCGTCTGTGCGGTTGTGAGCGAAAACGGCAGGCTGTCTGTGAAAGCGGCGAGCTTTTCAGCAGGAAACACATGGCTGATGCCTTTTGACTGTTCCCTTTCCGCTTTACGGAACGCCTGCATTTTCAGCTGAAATAATAAGAATTCCTCGTAAACAAACCGGCGTCTTGCCTGCTGTAACGATTCCCTCGTTTCAGGCTGATGCATCGTCTGCAGGGCATGTTTGTAATCAGGCAGCTTGTAGCGGATTCTCAATTTTTCAGGAAGCGGATCGGCCGCACTGTCCAAATGATGCTCCAGCGCTTCCTTAATAAACCGTCTCATCATTTTTACGGTGACGTTTTCTTTAACGGAATAAACAGGCTCAATGCTTTTATCTTCTTGATGAGGACCGTTTTTTAATTCCTGCACGGAAACGGTCTGTCTGTGTTTATCCCATTTCCCGGATATCGTGACGACAGAACCTAACGTCAGTTTCTTTTTTAAGTAGGGACGGTTAAAGCAGACCGCGGTAATTAAATAATTGCCGACAAGCACCCTGAATGTCAGCCTGTTTCGTTTTTTGCCGTAATAGGTAAGAGAAGGTTCTGAATGAACCTTCCCTTCTACCGTCACTCTTTCTTCATGTTTTACTTCTTCTAAGTCCCTCAGCTCATAGTCGTCATAACGGTAAGGGAAATAATTCAGAAGATCAGAAATGTCATAGATACCAAGTTCGTGCAATGTCTTTTCTGTTTCCGGCCCAATGCCCTTAATCTCCGCTATACTAGTTTGCTGATGGTGTGTCACTTGATTTCAGCGCTCCTCCGAAAATTTTTTTCTCTAATTCTCTTCCCGTCGGTGTCGCGGCTAAACCGCCTCGTCCCGTTTCACGCAGTGCTGTCGGCATTGTCTGGCCGATTTTGTACATCGCGTCAATCACCTCATCGCAAGGAATGCGGCTTGTAATCCCGGCCAGCGCCATATCCGCCGCGATCATTGCGTTTGATGCTCCCATTGCATTTCGTTTGACACACGGCACTTCTACCAATCCGGCGACCGGGTCACATACGAGACCGAGCATATTTTTCAGTGTAATCGCCATTGCTTCCGCTGATTGCTGAGGCGTTCCGCCCGCCATTTCCACAATCGCAGCCGCTGCCATGCCTGATGCTGACCCGACTTCCGCCTGACAGCCTCCTGCCGCTCCTGAAATACTCGCATTGTTTGCTACGACAAAACCGAACGCGCCGGCTGTAAACAGAAAACGGATCATTTGTTCTGTCGTAGGGTTCAGCTTATGCTTTACGGCGAATAACGTTCCCGGCACAACCCCGGCAGAGCCGGCGGTCGGTGTAGCGCAGATCGTTCCCATGGCCGCATTGACTTCATTTGTCGCGACAGCTTTAGAAACGGCGTCTAAAATCAGATTGCCTGACAGGCTTCTTCCCGATTGGATGTATGCCTGAAGTTTCACGGCATCTCCGCCTGTTAAACCGGTCTGACTCGTGACGCCCTTCAGCCCTTTTTCAACAGCTGCTTCCATGACGGAGAGATTGCGCTCCATTCCTTGAAAGATTTCTTCCCGCGTTTTTTGCGTTACTTCCATCTCTTGGGTGATCATCACTTCCGAAATCGGAATTTGTTTTTCTTGAGTGATTTCTATTAATTCTTTCACATTACGAAACATGTCATTTTCCTCCTGACTTTTTAGTCAGCTATCTTAGTAACCTGTATAATATTAGGAAGTGTTGAAAGCTCGTCAAGCACTTCTTCTTCAATATTCTGATCGACCTCAATCGTCATCAGCGCAAGCTGGCCGACGTCCTTACGCGCCACTTCCATATGTCCGACGTTGATGGAGAATTTCGCAAGCACATTGGCAACGCCTGCAATCGTGCCGAATTTATCATTGTGAACGACTAAAATAGCCGGATGGTTTCCGGAAAGACGCAGCTCAAAGCCGTTGAGCTCCGTGATTTCTATTTTTCCGCCGCCGATGGAAATACCGGTAAGGGCAAGCTCTCCCTCATCATCAGAAATGACGATACGCGCCGTATTCGGATGAACGGGCACGGCATCCTCTGTACGGAACTCTACATATATGCCCTTCTCTTCCGCAATTTGAATCGCTGTTTTAATCCGTTCATCAAATGTATCAAAATCAAGCAGGCCGCCGATAATCGCGACATCAGTGCCGTGGCCTTTATACGTCTCCGCAAATGATCCGTAAAAAGACACAACGATCCGGCGGGGCTCCCGCCTGAATAGGCTTCTGGCCACTCTGCCGATCCGGGCGGCGCCTGCGGTATGTGAACTGGACGGACCGATCATTACCGGGCCGATAATATCAAAAACGCTTCTATACTTCATGCTGGTTTGTTCCTCCTTAACATCACTCTATTCAGCGCTTTTCTTTAGACTAATTGAACATTTCTCAATTGGCAAGCAGGCACACTGCCGCACTGCCGCAGGTAAATAAAGGCATAAGAATAGAAGGGCCTGATAAGCCCTTCTATTCTGCCGCAAATATATATGGATACAGAGGCTGTCTGCCGTTATGGATTTCAACCTCGATATCTTCACAGACGCTTGCAATATACTCAGCAAGTTTCTCAGCTTCTTCTTCCGGCGCGTCCTCTCCGTACAGGATGGTGACGATTTCATCTTCTTCCCCGATCATTTCATCCAGCAGCAATTTCGCCGCACTCATCCGATCTTCGGCGCTGCCGATAATTGAACTGTTTAAAATGCCGATAAAATCACCTTTTTTAATATCTTTGCCGTCAATATGGGTGTCTCTGACTGAATATGTCACCTGTCCGCTTTTCACATTCCGGATGGCCTCAAGCATATTGGCTTCATTTACATCAGCCGGCTGGTCAGGGTTAAACGCAAGCAGGGCGGTCATGCCTTGAGGGACCGTTTTTGCCGGAATGACAATGACATTTTCTTCAGCCACGCTCGCCGCCTGATTGGCAGCCATCACAATATTGGAATTGTTCGGAAGAATGAAAACCGTCTCCGCATTGACAGACTGAACGGCTTCAACAATATCTTCCGTGCTCGGATTCATTGTCTGGCCGCCTTCGATTACGTGTGAAGCGCCGATGCTCGTAAACAATTCAGAAATGCCCTCTCCCATTGCCACAGTCACGATGCCAAAAGGCTTCCGGGCTTCTTTCATAACGCCGGCCGGCTTTTTTTCATCATGTTCTTGGCTGATGATTGAAGTATGCTGTTCCCTCATGTTTTCAATTTTAATTTTAATCAAATCGCCGTAACGCTGTGCGAGATTGAGTACGTTCCCTGGTTCTTCGGCATGAATATGGACTTTCGCCAGCGTATCATCAGCCACGACCAGCAATGAATCGCCGAAACGGCTCAGTTCGTTTCTGAACGTCTCTTCCTTGAACGTCCGTTTATCTTGATCCAGCCTTACCATCACTTCCGTACAAAATCCGAATTCAATATCTTCTGTACTCAGCATGCTCTGCGCACTTTTATGATGCTCGGCATTCACCATATCATCGAGTGCCGGAAGAACCGCTTTTTTCGGTACGGCCTCTCCTTTTAAAGCAGACAAAAAGCCTTCATATACACAAAGCAGACCTTTTCCGCCGCTGTCAACGACACCGACGTCCTTTAAAACAGGAAGCAGATCCGGCGTGCGGTTCAGCGACGCTTCCGCTTCTTCAATAACGGCCTCCATGAGAGCAATGATATCGGTTTCTTCTTTAGCCGAGGCGACCGCTTTTTTAGCCGCATCCTTGGCCACGGTTAAAATCGTTCCTTCAACCGGTTTCATGACCGCCTTATATGCCATATCCACTCCCGCTTGGAGTGCTGCGGCAAATTCTTGGGCGTCTATTTGGTTTTTGTTTTCAATGCTCTTTGTGAAACCTCTGAACAATTGGGACAAGATCACCCCTGAGTTTCCTCTCGCCCCCATAAGCAGGCCTTTTGACAGGGCGATGCCGACTTTGCCGATGTCGGGTGAGTCAATGTGCTCTACCTCTCTTGCACCGGATGACATCGATAAATTCATATTTGTTCCGGTATCGCCGTCAGGCACGGGAAACACGTTCAGCGCATCCACCGCGGATGCGTTTTGAGACAATGTCTCAGCCCCCGCCAGAATCATTGTCGCAAAAGCTCTCCCATCTAAGTTTCGTCTAGACAATACTCATCCTCCTCACTACGGGTTCGTTACTCGTACGCCTTGGACATAAATATTTACAGAATCAACTGCAAGTCCGATTGTTTGATTTACTGTGTATTTTACCTTCGTCTGAACATTGTGGGCTACTTCGGATATTTTAGTGCCGTAGCTGACAATAATGTACATGTCGATATGTATTTGTTCGGCTTCCTGACGGACATGTACGCCTTTTGCGAAGTTCTCTCTCCGGAGGATTTCAGACAAACCGTCTTTAATCTGGTTTTTTGAGGCCATCCCCACTATTCCGTAACAATCAATGGCAGCGCCTCCGGCAACCATTGCGATGACTTCGTTGGATATATCAATCTGTCCGTATTTTGTCTTCATTTCAATGGACACACAGGTTCCTCCTTCAGGTGCATAGAGTTATCATTATTCTACTATATGTATCCCATTATGAAAAGAAAAGATACAGACAGCGGCCTTCAGCGCGGAAATGTGATTGGTTTTACATGTCAAGTGATTTTTCTTGAAAGTAAGGGAAACAATAGTTGCAAACGGTTTTTAGCTGTGGTAAATTATTTAAAGTATTGTATAACGAAAGCATCTGAGACACTATGTTTAAAAAGATGTTTCGCGCAGTTAGGAGGGAAACAAATGGCACGTAAATGTTTTATTACAGGTAAAAAAACAAAAGCCGGAAACAACCGTTCTCACGCAATGAACGCTTCTAAGCGTACTTGGGGCGCCAACCTTCAAAAGGTCCGCATCCTCGTTGACGGCAAACCTAAAAAAGTGTATGTATCTGCCCGGGCTTTAAAATCCGGTAAAGTTGAGCGTGTATAAGCAAAAATGAACGCCTGCCCTTTTATGCGGCAGGCGTTTTTTATGCGTTCAAAGAGGGCAATTTCAGCTTCTTGGGCTTACTCTTTTCTAAATGAGCCCAGCATCGCCCGGACAATTCCTCCTAAAAACTTCGGCAATTTAATGGTATAAAATTTCATTTTGTCCCCTCCTATAAGTCCCGTATCCGCTGCGTTCATCACTTTAGGATTCATGGTTTTTTCCGCATATGGCAGAAGCCGCTTTTCTAATCCGCGCTCCTTACCATTATTAATATGCCTTTTGCAAACGAAAAAGTACCTCGTGAATGAATGAGTTCGTTACTAATACATAGTGTGGAACCCAGAGGAATATGACAATTATCAAGGGGATATTTAAAACCGTCGAGCGTCAGGCCGTCTGCCGCTTCCGTAAACGGAATGAAAGAAATATAGCGTCTGCTTGCTTTTTCTTCAATTGTATAACGGCCGGGCCCGAACATCTGAATGTCATTCTGCCGGTCGATCAGCTCGACATCGGTATTCTTATGTAAAGCTTTATACAGCAGCTGGATGTTCCCTAAAAAGTGATCGGCTCTTCCGCCCGTCACACCGAATATCCGAATGGTCTTCGGTTCTAGTTGCAAAGCCCAGTCAAGGGCGAGTTCAAGATCGGTATAATCTTTTTCCGCCTGATATACATGGAGGGCCGGCGCCGCTTTTTGAATCTGCATGAGCTCCTCTTCCGTAATGCTGTCAAAATCACCGAAAGCTTCCTGCGGAATGATTCCGGCCTCCAAAAGAGCAACCGTCCCTTTATCGACTCCGACCCATGTCGTATCTCCGTCTGTGTATTCGGATAGATCGGGAATAAGCTCCCGCGGGCCGCCCGCAACAATATTGATTGTCTTCATATGTTTTCCTCTCTCTTAGACGCGAAAAGAGCCGGCGGCTTTCACCGGGCTCTTTTTCAGCATGTTTATTACGCGTTTCGGATGTCAGCGATGGCTTTTTTCCGATCCGGCTGATTATATACGGCAGATCCGGCAACAAGCAGATTAGCGCCCGCTTCAGCGCATAAAGGGGCTGTTTCTTTATTAACGCCTCCGTCCACCTCGATTAAAAGCTCAGACAGGCCTTTCTCCTCAGCCAGCTGTTTGACCTGACGGATTTTCGGCAGAACCGAATGAATGAAGCGCTGTCCGCCAAAACCGGGGTTAACCGTCATTAACAGCACAAGGTCAAGCTCCTCGATCACATGTTCAATCATGTGGACGGGCGTATGCGGATTGAGCACAACTCCCGCTTTTACCCCCTGCTCTTTTATCAATTGAATGGTCCGGTGAAGATGCGGACACGCTTCAGCATGAACGGAAAGGATGTCCGCACCGGCTTTTGCGAATGCCGGGATGTAGCGGTCCGGATTTTCAATCATAAGATGGACATCCAGCGGCAGATCAGTCACCGGACGGACGGCTTCAACGATAAGCGGCCCGATTGTAATGTTAGGAACGAAATGGCCATCCATGACATCAATATGGATATAGTCCGCCCCTCCTTTTTCCACGTCTTTAATTTCCTCGCCCAGTGAAGCAAAATCGGCGGAAAGAATTGATGGCGCAACCTTAATCATATTAATACCTCGGCTTTCTCTCTTTTATTTCCTGCATAAATTCTTTGTAATGCTCATAGCGGTACGGCTGAATCTCTCCTTCTTCCACCGCTTGCTTTACCGCGCATTTCGGCTCCTTAAGATGCAGACAGCCTCTGAATTTGCAAGAGGCGCTTATTTCTCTGATCTCAGGGAACGTGCTGCCCAGCTCTTCTTCCTCAATGCCGGTAAATTCAAGCGAACTGAACCCCGGAGTATCCGCCACCAGACCGCCTGATGTATGAATGAGCTCCACATGGCGCGTCGTATGTTTTCCGCGTCCCAAATGTGCGGAAATCTCGTTTGTTTTCAGCTCAAGCTCCGGGCTGATCGCATTTAAAAGCGAAGATTTTCCGACTCCCGACTGACCGGCAAACACCGTTGTTTTGTTCTCGAAGTGTTTCACAATGCCTGTTAAACCGCTGTTTTCTTTTGATGACGTCACATATACGTCATAACCGATTGCCTGATAGTCTTTCACGTAAGAAAGTATCGCCTCTTTCGATTCCCCGTCTGCAGCTAAGTCCATTTTGGTTATGCAGATGATCGGGTGAATGCCGTTGGCTTCCACAAGGACGAGAAAACGGTCCAATAAAGACGTGCTGAACGCCGGCTGAACGGCAGAAAAGACAAGAACGGCCTGATCGACATTTGAAATCGGCGGCCTGATCAGCTCGTTTGTTCGTTCTTTGATTTCCAGCAGGTAGCCTTCTTTATCATTTTCAGCCTGATAAACGGCATAATCGCCGACCAGGGGCGTTATTTTATTTTTTCTGAAAATGCCCCGGCCCCTGCATTGAATGATCTTGTCCTGTGATTCATCTAAGACATAATAGAATCCGCTTAACGCTTTTATAATTTTGCCCTCAGGCATAGGGTCCCTCCTTGTCAGTCATTATCTTTCGGGTATTCAATCGTTTTGTAGCTGACGACTTTATGATCGACCATCACTTGATAATACCCCTTCTGTCCCTGATCAATTTTCAGTTCAATTGTTTTTTCAGTCGGCTCTTTTATTTTAAATGAGTCATACGTATCAGAGATGCTGTGGTCCTTATCATCAATGGCGATTTGCACTTCAAGCTCGTCCCCTTCATGTTCGGGTTCGTAAGGAATGCTGATTTTTTCTTTTACCGTTTTCGCCGGTTTTTCTTCAGGTCCGAGCGAGAACGTCACTTCAACATTACTTCCCGGCTTAACCGCAGTACCGGCTGACGGCTCTTGTTTCATGACTTGTCCTTCCGGTACGTCATCTGAATGGGCTTGTTTTTCAACAAGCTGCAGGCCGTTATCTTCAAGATACCCTGAAGCCGCTTCTTTGCTGTAAGTCTTTAAGTCCCTCAGCGTAACGTCCGCCGGGCCAAGGCTGACCGTTAGATTGACTTCATCGTCGCTTGCGACCATGTCGGTGCCGGCTGACGGGTTCTGATCAATTACGGTGCCGGCCTCGCTGTCATCGTTCTCTTCTTTGACATTGACATGTTTGAAGCCTTTTTCCTTCAGCGCTTTTTTTGCGTCGCCGATCTGCCGCCCTTTCACGTCAATCAGCTGGGTTTTCGGTTTTCCGATGCTTTTGTACAGTTTTACAGAAGAGCCTTCTTTAACGGTAGACCCCGCTTTTGGGTCCGTTTTGACCATTAATTCCTCTTCTATTTTTTCATCTTCAATGTCCGTTATATCAGGATCCGCCCGGAGCCCATTCTTTTCAAGCAGGGCTTCCGCTTTTTCGTACTTCATGCCCCGTACGTCGGGGACGCTTACATCTTTAGGCATAAATAAAGACGGAAACACGGTGACCGCAAGAACAGCCGCCATAATGAAAATGAAACAGACGGCCAGCAAAACCCACGGCCATTTCCGTTTTTTCTTTTTGGCGGGCTGCTGTTCCTTATCGTCCGTCTCCCCCGGCGTTTCCGCCTGAGGCGCGGCTTTTGCGCCGTCAGTAATAACGGGAATGGCTTTTGTCATTTCCTCATCATCCTGCACGGAAAATTTTTGTTCATTCAGCCTGCCGGCGTCAAAAGCCGTTCTGATGTCCGCTTCCATGTCCTCGGCGCTTTCATAGCGGTGAAACGGGTCTTTAGCGGTTGCCTTTAAAATAATGTTTTCAACGCTCTGCGGAATGGAGGGGTTCCACTTTCTGGCGGAAGGCGTTTCTGTTTGCAGATGCTTTAGCGCTATGCTGACGGCTGATTCTCCGTCAAAAGGAATTTTACCTGTTAAAAGCTCAAACAGCACGATGCCGAGCGCGTAAATATCTGATTTTTTCGTTGCCAGACCGCCTCTCGCCTGCTCCGGAGACAAATAATGAACCGAGCCCAGCACAGAATTCGTATGTGTGATTGTCGTAGACGTAAGCGCTGTGGCGATGCCGAAATCCGTCACCTTGATATGCCCTAAATGATCTATCAATATATTGTGCGGTTTAATATCCCGGTGCACGATATGGTTTTGATGGGCATGGGCGATGGCCGAGACGATCTGCTCCATAATGGACAGCGCTTCTTTCGGATGGAGCGGCCCGTGTGCGTTTATGTATTCCTTTAATGTCATGCCTTCCACATATTCCATGACAATGTAATAAATATCGCCTTCCTCCCCGATATCGTAAATACTGACGATATTCGGATGATCGAGGCTTGATGCCGACTGTGCTTCTCTTCTGAAACGCCTGATAAAATCAATGTCATTCACAAAGTCAAACCGCAGAATTTTAATTGCGACTTCACGTTCGAGAATGATGTCCTCAGCTAAAAAAACGTTTGCCATTCCGCCGCCGCCAATGGGCCGGAGGATATGATAACGCCCGCTGATCCGCTTGCCGGTTAGCACTTGTCTTCACCCTCTTTTGCATCTGCGGAAAACTCAATCAACACAGCCGTGATGTTATCTTCGCCGCCGTTTTGATTCGCTTTGCTGATGAGAAGGTCGACTTTTTCCTGAGGATCAGATTCGGCTTGAAGCATTTGTTTGATCTCGTGATCTTCTATTTTATTTGACAGTCCGTCAGAGCATAAAAGCAGCTGATCGCCGTCAGACAGTTCAAAAGAACGGGCGTCGGGACTGATGGTTTCATCTGTCCCCAGCGCTCTCGTCAATACATTTTTCCGCGGATGGTGCTCGGCGTCCTCTTTCGAAATTTCTCCCGTCTTGACCAGCTCATTCACAAGCGAATGGTCTTCAGTCAGCTGAGTGAAATCCCCCTCTTGAAGCAGGTAGCACCGGCTGTCTCCGATATGAGCCACAGTGACAAACTTCCCGGTGAATAAGGCGCAAACAACAGTGGTGCCCATTCCCCGGCATTCTTCATTCGCTTTAGCGTGGTCATGTACTTTGAGATTCGCCTCATGAATCCGGTCTTTCAGCCAATCCTCGCAAGCAGACGGCAGAGAAGGAACCGTTTCGGTCCGGTTCCACTGCTCTTCCATCGCCGCAACCGCCATCCTGCTCGCTACATCTCCGGCAAGATGACCGCCCATGCCGTCGGCGACAACCGCAAGCACCGCGTCTTCTTTTGTGAAAATGCCCGCCGCATCTTCATTATGCCGGCGGACTTTACCTGTATCTGTTTTCAAGGCTGTAATCAACCTCTTCACCTCGTCTCGTCTTGACGCTCCTTCGCGCGAAGCTGACCGCAGGCCGCGTCAATGTCATGGCCTTGCTCTCTTCTGATCGTGACATTTACACCGCGGGATTTTAACGTTTTTTCAAATGCGAAAATCTGATCTCTCGGTGTGCGGACATAATCCCGTTCAGGCACATAGTTTACCGGAATTAAATTGACATGGCATTTCACGTCTTTTAACAGTTCTGCAAGCTCTTCTGCATGTTCGACCTGATCATTTACGCCGCCGAACAGCCCGTATTCAAAGCTGATCCGTCTGCCTGTTTTCTCGATGTAATATTTGACAGCCTCCATAAGGTCAGGAAGCTTATAGGCTTTGTTAATCGGCATCAGACGGCTTCTGATTTCCGTATTCGGAGCATGCAGAGAAATCGCGAAATTGATCTGCATTTTTTGATCGGCGAAATCGTAAATCTTCGGAATGATTCCGCTGGTGGAAACTGTGATATGACGCGCTCCGATGTTCAGGCCTTTATCGTGGTTAATGATTTTTAAGAAAGCGAGCATTTCATTGAAATTATCAAACGGCTCTCCGATTCCCATGATGACGACTGAGCTGACGCGTTCATCCGTTTCATCAAGCGCCTTTTGTACTTTCACGACTTGAGCGACGATTTCTCCCGCTTCAAGATTCCGTTTCAGTCCGCCGAGCGTTGACGCGCAAAATGTGCAGCCGATCCGGCAGCCGACCTGTGTCGTTACACATACAGAATTACCATACTCGTGTCTCATTAAAACCGTTTCGATCGTATAACCGTCATGAAGCTCAAATAAAAATTTCATCGTGCCGTCTTGAGATGTCTGTTTTACAGCCGTTTTCAGCGTTGTCAGCACAAAATTGCTCTCGAGTTTTTCACGCAGGCTTTTTGAGAGGTTTGTCATTTCATCAAATGAAGAAACCCGCTTTTCATAGAGCCATTCAAAAATCTGTGCCGCGCGGAACGGCTTTTCGCCATTCTCAGTCAGCCATTGTTTGATTTCATCTAATTCAAAAGAGTAAATGGACGGCTGCTCAGTCCGCAGCTCT
Organism: Bacillus sp. LR--39; assembly: GCF_053613335.1. NCBI lineage: Bacteria > Bacillati > Bacillota > Bacilli > Caryophanales > Bacillaceae > Bacillus > Bacillus sp. LR--39. The sequence continues at coordinate 1,348,583 of NZ_JBSIOT010000001.1, forward strand.
TTCCGTACGCTTGTCTTTTTTAATTGTGTCATTTTTTATCCCTTCTTTCTCATGCTGCTAATAAAGAAACCGTCTGTTCCGAAATAATGCGGAAGAATTTGAAGGCTTCCATCCTGAACAAAGGGTCTCGCCTTTTCAGGCAGCCGCTTTTCAAGAGACAAATCGGGTTCAAACTCAGGGTGTTCTTGTATAAACGCATGCATAACTTCTTCATTTTCTGTCCGGTCCATTGTACACGTACTGTATACGAGTGTGCCACCTTTTTTTACTAATGGGGCGATTTCCCTTAAAATGCCGAGCTGGATTTCTGACAGCCGTCTGCTGTCCTCCGGCGTCTTCGTATATTTCATATCGGGTTTTCTTCTGATGACGCCGAAACCTGAGCAAGGGGCATCAACGAGAATACGGTCAAACCGTTCTGCGCCAAAGGCCTCTCCCGCTTTTCGCGCATCCATCGTTTGCGCGTCGATGATCGTAAGCCCGAGCCGTTCTGCGCCTTCTTTAATCAGCTTCACTTTATGGCGGTGAAGATCAAGCGATGTGAGGCTCCCCTCGTTCTCCATCAGTTCCGCAATGTGAGCCGACTTTCCGCCCGGTGCGGCGCATGCGTCTAAAACGGTTTCGCCCGGCTTCGGGTCCAGCGCCCGCGCGACAAGCATTGAGCTTTCATCCTGTATGGATACCCGGCCGTTTTGGAAAAATGCCGTGTTCGCGATGCTTCCTTTTAAAAGCTTAATCGCATCAGGAGAAAGGTCTCCGGCTTCCGCTTCCAGACCGGCATTCTCCATCTCATTCAGCACCGTTTCCCTGTCGCTCTTTATGTGATTGACACGGAGCGTCTGCTTCGGCGGAATGAGATGAATCCGGCAGATCTTTTCAGCCGCCTCAAAGCCGTACGCCTCGACCCACTCTTTTACGAGCCATTCGGGATGGCTTGTCTCTGTAGAAAGACGGAGAACCGGGTCTTCAATTTCAGCGAATGACGGCGCCCCTTCACGCTGCAGGGAGCGGAGGATGCCGTTGACAAAGGACGCAATGCCCTTATGCCCGCGTTTTTTGGCGATCTCAACCGCTTCATGAATGGCGGCGCGATCCGGTATTTTTTCTAAATACTCCATTTGATATGCGGACAGACGAAGCAGCTGAATCACCCACGGCTTCACCTTATTCGGCTTGCGGATAAAAGGCTTCAGCATATAGTCTAAGGCGATTTTATTTTGCAGCGTTCCGTAGACAAGCTCTGTCAGGAGTCCTCTGTCCTGATCGCTGAGCGTGTTCGTTTTGATAACCGATGTAAGAAGCAGGTTGCTGTATGCCTGATTTTGCTCAAGCTTCTCAAGCGCTTCAAGAGCGAGCTCCCGGACATTAATTTTCTTCATTTGCTTCTCCTAACACGTCACCGGGCTGCACATTTTTGCCCCTTACAAAATCTTCGCCCTTCATCCGTTTTTTTCCCGCCGGCTGCAGCTCTGTGATTAAAAGGGCGGTGCTGTTTCCTGCTGCGACGACAATGCCGTTGTGCTCCGTGCGGATGACTGTTCCGGGCGCAGCTTCAGTTTTTGCCGCAACTTTTTCAGAAGCCCATACTTTAATATTTTGACCGTTCAAAGTTGTATAGGCGACAGGCCAAGGGTTTAAACCTCTGATCTGGTTGTAAATCTCTTCTCCGGGCTTTGCCCAATCAATCCGCTCCTGCTCACGCTTAATGTTAGGCGCGTAAGTCGCTTTTGATTCGTCCTGTTTGATCGGTTTAATATTTCCGGAAATGACGTTCGGGACGGTCTCTGACAAAAGCTTTGCCCCCGCTATGCTTAATTTGTCGTGTAGCGTGCCGACGTTATCCGCTTCATCAATTTCCACTTCGATTTTAGAAATCATATCGCCCGCATCAAGCTTTTCAACCATATACATGATCGTCACGCCCGTTTTCTTCTTGCCTTGGAGAATCGAATAATGTATCGGCGCTCCGCCTCTTAATTCAGGCAATAGTGACGCGTGTACGTTGATACAGCCGTATTTCGGGCCGTCCAGCAGCTGCTTGGGCAGGATCTGTCCGAATGCCGCCGTAACAATCAGGTCCGGCTTCAGGCTGAGCACTTTTTCTATTTCTTCTTCGAGCCTTACTTTTTCGGGCTGAAGCACGGGAATGCCGTGACGTTCAGCTTCAGCCTTTACAGGAGGGGGCGTCATGATTTTTTTTCTGCCTTTCGGGCGGTCAGGCTGCGTAACGACACCAACCACTTCATACCCGTCTTCAATAAGCGTGCGCAGGACGGGAACTGAAAAGTCGGGCGTTCCCATAAAAACGATCCTTGTCATCCAATCATCCTTCCATTTCTGCCAGTTCTTCTTCAGTGTAGTAAGCCGTAATTTTTGATGTGAATAAAATGCCGTCTAAATGATCCATTTCATGCTGAACGGCTCTGGCCAAAAAACCCTCCGCTTCTAAAATAAACGGTTTTCCTTTACGATCGTGGGCTTTTACCTTTACGTAATCCGGGCGGGTGACATCGCCGTAAACCCCTGGAAAGCTTAAGCAGCCCTCGACTCCGGTCTGTTCACCGCTCTTTTCAAGAATAACCGGATTTACAAGGTCGATCCGGCCGCTTTCTTCACCGATGTCCACGACGGCCGCTCTTTTTAAAATGCCGATTTGCGGCGCGGCAAGGCCGACGCCATCCATTTCAAGCATCGTATCGTACATATCGTCAAGCAGTTTTTTTAATTTTTTATCAAACACTGTCACTTCATCGGCAGGTGTTTCCAGAACTTCCGCCGGGTGTGTGACGATTTTTTTCACAGCCAAAATTTTGCCCTCCAAAAACTAATGTTACATCAGCATGTACGGATTCATATCGATTGAAATCATTACATGCTTTTGCGCAATGTCGCGTTTATAGTGCTCCAGTATCTTTTTCAACTGAATCTGCAACTCGTTTTCCTGTCTGTATTTTATCACGCATTGATAGCGATATCTATCTTTGATCCTGGCGATCGGGGAAGCCGCCGGCCCGAGAATTTTCGTATCAGGCCCGCATCCCGCTCTTAAATAGTTTGTAATCTTTTCTGCGGTGACCGCGGCTTTTGGCGCTTCTTCATGAGAAACAGTCACCAGCGCCACGTAATAATAAGGCGGGTATGACTGGGCCCGTCTGTGCGCCATTTCCTGCTGAAAAAAAGTTTCATAGTCGTGCGTTTTCGTCAGCTGAATGCTGTAATGAGACGGTGTATACGTTTGAATGACCACCGTTCCCGGCTTTTCATGCCGCCCGGCCCGTCCGCTTACCTGTGTCAGCAGCTGGAATGTCTTCTCCGCGGCCCTGAAATCAGGGATGTGAAGCGTCGTATCTGCGCTTAATACTCCGACGAGCGTCACGTTCGGAAAATCAAGCCCTTTTGCGATCATTTGCGTACCGAGCAGGATATCCGCCTTCCCTTCACCGAACGCTGACAACAGTTTTTCATGGGCGCCTTTTCTTGAAGTGGTGTCCACATCCATCCTGATCACGCGCGCCTGAGGCAGCACTTTGGTAAGCTCCTCCTCCACACGCTGTGTGCCCGTGCCGAAAAAGCGGATATGTTCGCTGCCGCATTCCGGGCATGTTCCCGGGACAGGTTCCTCATGGCCGCAATAATGGCATTTCAGCCTTTGTCCGTAGCGGTGATAAGTCATTGAAATGTCGCAATGCGGACATTGCGGCACATAACCGCAGTCCCGGCACATCACAAACGAGGAATACCCCCGTTTATTCAGAAAAAGGACGGCCTGCTCTTTTTTTGCAAGCTTCTCTTCCAGCTGTTCCATCAGCTCTCTTGAAAACATTGATCTGTTGCCGTTTCTCAGTTCTTCTCTCATATCAACGAGAGAAACGTCAGGCATGAGCTGGCGATTTACGCGATGTTTTAACGGAAGCAGCTCATAAACGCCTTTTTTCGCCCGCGCAAATGATTCCAATGTCGGCGTGGCGCTCCCGAGGACGACCGGACAACTGTGATGCTCGGCCCGGCGGATGGCTACGTCCTTTGCATGATACCGCGGCATTTCCTCCTGCTTATAGGAAGATTCGTGCTCTTCATCAATAATGATCATGCCGAGATTTTCAAACGGGGCAAAGATGGCCGATCTGGCTCCGACGACAAGCCGGACTTCCTTGCGCTGAATCTTCCGCCATTCATCGTATTTTTCACCTGTGGATAATCCGCTGTGCATGACCGCAACCTGTGAGCCGAAGCGGCCTTTAAAACGGTTGACCATTTGCGGTGTCAACGAGATTTCCGGAACGAGCACGATGGCTTCTTGTCCTTTTGCCAGCACTTTTTCAATGGATTGCAGGTAAATTTCCGTTTTGCCGCTTCCCGTGACGCCGTGAAGCAGAAAGACGTGATGGACATGGTCGGCTACAGCTTGTTTAATCGGCTCAAAAGCGGCCCGCTGCTCTTCTGTAAGAGAGAGCGGCTCTGTTTTTTTGAACATTCTGTCCTGATAAGGATCGCGGTAAACCTCCTCAAAGCTTTCCGTAAGAAGCCCCTTTTTAAGAAGCGTTTTCAGCGTCGCTGAACTGGAATCGGTCTTTTTGCAAAGTTCGGCCGCGGAAATCTTTGCTCCCCCGCCGATAAAATAAGTAAGCACGGCGAGCTGTTTAGAAGCCTGCTTTGTCAATGAATCTGCGTGCCGGGCGAGTTCTTCTTTGTCTGCCCCCGCTTCGATCATGCGGATCATTTTTTTATTCGTTTTTTGGGCGACTTTATATGTGACATCAATGCTTCCTTTGCGCACGAATTTCTGAAGTGACGAAAGAATGCTTTCATCGGTAATATCCGAGTACAGAAGACTTTTGTGATTCCTGAAAAGCTGTTTGATGTCCGGTGTCAGCGCTTCTTCGTCAACGACTTTCAGCTCTTTCTCGTACTTCGCCTTCAGTGCGGCGGGCAGCATTGCCTGAAGCGCCGTGATTTTAAACGACAGCGTTTTGTCAGAAAGCCATGAAGACAGCTGCATCAGTTCCTCAGTCAGAACGGGCGTCAAATCAAGAAGCTTCTCGACTTCCTTCATTGAGCCGCCGTTTAATTCAGACGAATCTTTCAAACCGGTCACAAATCCTTGAAGCTTGCGCGGGCCAAACGGGACAATCACCCGCATGCCGACTTCGATCATCCCTTTTAAATGATCGGGAATTTTGTAATCAAAGGGTCTGTCAATGTTTTTGGAGCTGACATCGACAATGACTTCTGCTACATTCATACGGGTTTTCGGTCCTCGGCTTTCAAAGCGGTCATTTCCTTCAGCATTTCAAAGGAAACGTCAAGTTTAGACATAAGCGCAAGCTCCCGTTTTCTTCCGTCCCGGAAATAGAAGGTGACGACATTCGTATCTGTGCCAAATCCGGCTCCTTCTGCTTTCACATCATTCGCAACGATCATATCAAGGTTTTTCTGTTCGAGTTTTCTGCGCGCATAGTGTTCGACGTCTTGCGTTTCAGCCGCAAATCCGACCAGCAGCTGGTGTGTTTTCCGTTCGCCGAGTTCTTTCAGTATGTCTGCCGTACGGTTGAATTCGATCACGAGCGAACCGTCTTTCTTCTTCATTTTGTGATCAGAAACAGCCGCCGGCGTAAAATCGGCCACGGCCGCCGTCTTAATCACCATGTCGCATGAATCAAACACAGAAAGCACAGCTTCTCTCATATCGGCTGCCGATTGCACAGGAAGAAACTGATACAGCCCGACTGGCGGCTCTATTGACACCGGGCCTGAAATCAGCGTCACCCGCGCCCCGAGACGGACGGCGGCTTCAGCAGCGGCGTAGCCCATTTTGCCGGTGGATTTATTTGTGAAGAAGCGGACAGGGTCCACGGCTTCGCGCGTCGGACCGGCCGTAATGACAATATGTTTTCCTTTCAGCGGCGCTTCGTCTTCAGGCTCCTTAAAATGCTCTCTGACACGCTCAACAATAAGCTCCGGCTCCTCCAGCCTTCCTTTGCCGACATATCCGCATGCCAAATAGCCTTCACTCGGCTCGATAAAGCGGACCCCGTCCTGATAAAGCACAGAGATGTTCCGTTTCACCGCCGGATGATCATACATATGGACATTCATCGCAGGCGCCACCCAAACCGGGGCCTCAGCCGCCAGCACCGTCGTTGTGAGCATATCGTCAGCAATTCCGTTGGCAAGCTTTCCGATGATATTTGCCGTAGCGGGCGCGACAATAATTAAATCCGCCCAGTCAGCGGCATCAATATGAGAAATCACCTTCGGATTTTGTTCATTAAATGTATCTGTATACACTTCATTCCGGCTCAGCGCCTGAAATGTCAGCGGAGAAACAAACTCACGCGCGGAATCAGTCATAATCACTTTGACGTTTGCGCCGGCCTGAACCAGCTTGCTCGTGAGTGCGGAAGCTTTATAAACGGCAATTCCTCCGCTTACGCATAGCAAAATGTTTCGGTTTTTCATGAAGTCTTCTCCCCTTTATGAAAGCATTGGACAAATCCCAAACGGAAAAAAATAACAACCTATGTAGAGATAGGTTGCTACGTGTGCTTGTTATTCGCTGTCTTCTCTTTCAAACGAAAGCAGGCCCGCGTCAATTTCTTCTAAAGCTTTGCCTACATATTTGTGAGAAATGGTATGTTCAATCTGCTGGTCTTTTTTGATCTGCATTTCACGCGCGCGTCTTGCAGACACGGTCACCAGCGTATATTTAGAATCTAATTTATTCATTAAAGAGTCAATTGACGGATCTAACATAAGTTATTCTACCTCCAGCATTTTCTTATATCTCGGAGCGACGCGTTCACGTTTTAAGTGCTCGGCGAGAACGATTGCGTTAATCTTATCACAAGCCGTTTGGATATCGTCGTTTTCAACGACATAATCATACGCGTCCATCATTTCGATTTCAGCTTTTGCGGCATTCATTCTGTTTTCGATTAAATCGTCGGTTTCAGTCCCTCTTGTTACGATTCTGTTTTTCAGCTCAGAAAGACTCGGCGGCGCTAAGAAGATAAACAGGCCTTCCGGAAATGCATTCCGCACTTGGAGCGCGCCCTGCACTTCAATCTCTAAGAAGACGTCTTTTCCTTCTTGAAGCGTCTGTTCGACATAATCAACGGGCGTTCCGTAATAGTTGCCGACATATTCCGCCCACTCAAGCAGTTTGTTGTTTTCAATCATGCGTTCGAATTCATCTCTAGATTTAAAGAAATAATCGACGCCGTCGACCTCGCCCTCTCTCGGGTTTCTCGTCGTAACTGAAATTGAGTATTCAAATTTCGTGTCCTGTTGTGAAAATATTGCTTGCCGAACCGTTCCTTTTCCAACTCCGGAGGGACCTGAGAGAACGATTAATAACCCTCTTTCTTTCATGCGGCAATTACCCCTGCCCTTCATCCATAATTTCTTCTTTCACAGAAAGTCTGTGTGCAACTGTCTCAGGCTGGACGGCAGATAAGATAATGTGATCACTATCCATGACGACAACTGCACGGGTTCTTCGTCCGTATGTAGCGTCTATTAGCATTCCGCGGTCTCTTGCATCCTGGATCATTCGCTTTATTGGCGCAGACTCCGGGCTGACAATCGAAATCATCCGATTGGCGGAGATGATATTGCCAAATCCGATATTAATCAGTTTAATCGTCATCTTCTACGTTCCCCCTGTAAAATAGACGTCTCTAGTGTAACCTGAAGAGACCGTCTGTAAACAATACGCACAGTCGCTATTCTATATTTTGCACTTGTTCCTTCAATTTTTCAATAGAACTTTTCATTTCAACGACAAGCTTTGTGATTTGATGATCATTGGCTTTTGAGCCGATCGTGTTCGCTTCCCGGTTAAGCTCCTGAACAAGGAAATCAAGTTTGCGGCCGACTGCCCCGCCTTCTTTTAATATATCACGGAATTGAACAAAATGGCTCTTCAATCTGGTAATTTCTTCCGTGATATCAGAACGGTCGGCGAAAATGGCGCATTCCGTGATCAGCCTGCTTTCGTCGAGCGCGTCCTCCGTCCATTCCTTCATTCGGGCGTAAAGACGCTCGCGGTATTGAATAACAACGGCCGAAGCGCGCTCTTTTACCTGTTCGGACAGCGTCTCAAGCCGCTCAATGTGCAGAAAGCAGTCTTCCGCCAAAAGCCGGCCTTCTTTTTCCCTCATGTCACAAAGTTCCTTTACAGCCAGCTCAGCGGCTTCCCTGATGACTTCTTCAAGCTTGTCATCACGCATCTGTTCTTCGTGTATCTGCGCAATATGTTCAAATTTAAAGAAATCCATTGCATCGGGTTCTGCGGCCAGGCTGTAGCGCTCTTTCATGACGCGTGCGGCGCTCACATATTCATCAAGGAGCTCCCAATCGATGTTCAGGCTTCTTTTTATGAGCGCGTCACTGTTTACAGTGAGAAACAGCTCTACTCTTCCGCGCTGTATATGCTGCAATATCGTTTGTTTCAGCTTATCCTCTACATATAGCAAAGGCCGTGGCAGGCGGGCGTTCACTTCTTTGAACCGGTAATTGACGGATTTCAATTCAACGGTTGCCGAGAGATCGCCTTTTGTGCTGCTTGCGCTGCCGAAGCCTGTCATACTCCGTATCATATGAAACACCCAATTCTTTCCCGTTATCAAAATAAAAGGGCAATAGACATGCTATTACCCCTAAGATTATATCATATGGAATTATTTTTTTCTTGTCAAAAGTGAACCCGCCAGCAAAAAAGTAGGTATGCCCGACATACCGATAATCAGCATCCAATCGCCCGGCGTAATCGGCACTGTTTTGAAAATCGGCTGCAGCGGCGGATAATAGATGACGATGACCATCAGGAAGATAGAAGAAATGATGGCGCCGAGCAGATAGATATTTTCAAACGGATTCCGGGAGAAAACAGACGTTTCGCTCCGGCAGTCAAACACGTGTATAAGCTGAGCCAGGACAAGAGTCGCGAATGCAACGGTCTGTGCGTAGGGCAGATTTTCAGGATTGCGGTGATAGACGATGATAAACGCTAAAATGGTTGCGGCTCCGATTAAAAACCCTCTTGATACGACTTTCCAGCCCAGTTTTCTCGCAAACACTCCTTCTTTCGGATGCCGCGGCTTCCGCCTCATCAGATCTCCTTCCGGCTGATCCATACCGAGGGCCATCGCCGGCAGCCCGTCAGTGACTAAGTTCACCCACAATATCTGAATCGGAACGAGCGGCAGCGGCAGAGCGAGAAGCATCGCAAACAGCATCACTAAAATTTCACCGACGTTGGAGGCGAGCAAATACCGGACGAATTTTCTTATATTTTCATAGATATTCCGTCCCTCTTTTATGGCTGATTTAATCGTAGCAAAGTTATCATCTACCAGAATGAGAGAAGAGGCTTCCTTTGCCACATCCGTTCCCGTCACGCCCATGGCAACACCGATATCTGCCTGCTTTATGGCCGGCGCGTCATTAACCCCGTCTCCCGTCATGGCGACGACGTGTCCGTTTTCCTGGAACGCTTTGACGATTTTCAATTTATGTTCAGGCGACACGCGTGCGAAGACGTAGACATCATCGACCGTTTCGATAAGTTCTTTCTCCGTAAGCTCATTCAGCGTCTTCCCGTCCATCACACGCCCCTTTTTCGGAAGAAGACGCAAATCTTTCGCAATGGCCTTTGCCGTTTCGACGTGATCCCCTGTGATCATAACCGTTTTAATGCCGGCTTCACGGCATTCTTTAATCGCCTGTCTGACCTCCGGACGGGGCGGATCAATTATGCCTGACAAGCCGAGCATCGTCAGATTTTTTTCCGCCTGCTCCATTGTCGGCTTTTCTCCGAGCTTAAGCGGTTTATAAGCAATCGCGATCGTACGCAAAGCTTGCGACGCCAGCTCTTTCAGAACCGCTTCCGTTTCTGCTTTCTTTTCTCCTGAAAATGGCGCGCTTCTTGCGTCGTACATCAGATGTGACGAGCGGTCAATCAGCACATCGGGCGCTCCTTTAGTGATGACGAACTGCTTTTTTTCCTTATCCTCTACAATGACGGTCATCATTTTGCGGACGGAGTCAAACGGAAACTCGGCAACCACGCGGTATTGCCCGCTGAGCCAATCGTTTGAATAGCCGCCCTTTCTTGCAGCCGTCAGCAGCGCTCCTTCTGTCGGATCGCCGTCGAGTACATAATGGCCGTCTTTCAGTGCGATTTCGGATGTATTGCACAACGCGCCGAAAACCAGCATCTGTTCAAGAATCTTTTCATCTTTCGGCTTGATTTCCCGCTCACCTCGGGTGAAAACGCCCTCCGGCTCATAACCGATGCCTGACACTTTAAATGTTTTTCCCCCTGACCACATATGGGTGACGGTCATTTTGTTTTGTGTCAGCGTGCCGGTTTTATCAGAACAAATGACAGAGGCGCAGCCCAATGTTTCAACCGCCGGGAGCTTTCTGACAATTGATTTTTGTTTGATCATGCGCTGGACGCCGATTGATAATGCCACCGTAACAATGGCGGGGAGCCCTTCCGGAATCGCAGCGACGGCCAATGACACCCCGGCCAAAAACATGCTGTAAAGCTCATGTCCCTGTAAGACGCCGACTGCAACGACCAATACCGTTAAAAGGAGCGCGACGATAATTAAAATTTTGCCGAGCTCTTCAAGTCTTCGCTGCAGCGGTGTTGAAAGGCTGCCGGCGGATTCCAGCATATCGGCGATTTTCCCCATTGCCGTATTCATTCCTGTACCGACGACGACGCCGACACCGCTGCCGCGCGTTACGATCGTACCCATAAACGCCATATTGCTGATGTCGCCTAACGAAACATCCGGCTTTCTCAGTTTATCAGCTTGTTTAACCACCGGAATTGATTCCCCGGTCAGCGCCGATTCCTCAATTTCAAGGCTTTTCGCTTCAACGATCCGAACATCCGCACCAATCCGGTCGCCGCTTGAAAATTTCATGATATCGCCGGGAACGAGCTCCTTGGACTGAATTTTCTTCCAGCTCCCGTCCCGTAACGCTGACACATACGGCGTTGACAGCTCTTTTAATGCGTGTAAAGACTTTTCCGCACGCCGCTCTTGAAAAAAACCGAGAACCCCATTGACAAATACAATCGCCATAATCGCTACGGCATCTACATATTCGCCTAAAAACCCGGATATTAAGGTTGCCGCCAGCAGCACGAGCACCATAAAATCTTTAAATTGGGCGAAAAACACGGCGATCGCCGGTGTCCTCTTGCCCTCCTGAAGCTCGTTCGGTCCGTGCTTTTCAAGGCGTTTTTTCACCTCTTTTTCGGTCAACCCCTGTTTAATGGACGTATTTGTTGCTTTCAGCAAATCGGTTTGTCCCATTTCATGAAACTTCATTCTTCTCGTCCACTCCCCTGCCTCGCTTTAGAGATGTCACTCTGTAAACAAGCTTATTCTGACTCGTCCCTTTTCATGCTATAATTATCGAATGCAGGAAGAAGGAAAGGGTGTTTTATATGTCTTTTGATGGCATGTTTACATACGGAATGACACATGAATTAAACAGCCGGATCGCCGGAGGCCGGATCACGAGAGTCCATCAGCCTTTTAAGCACGATGTGATATTCCATATCCGCGCTAACGGAAAAAACCATAAATTATTATTATCGGCGCATCCGAGCTATTCACGGGTGCACATGACAAACCAGGCCTATGAAAATCCGAGCGAGCCGCCGATGTTTTGTATGCTGCTCAGAAAGCATATAGAAGGCGGATTTATTGAGAAAATAGAACAGGCCGGATTAGACCGGATTATGATATTCCGCATAAAAAGCAGAAATGAAATCGGCGACGAAACCGTCAGAACGCTGTATGTTGAAATTATGGGGCGGCACAGCAATATTATTCTGACTGACGGAGAAGGAGCCATCATCGACGGGCTGAAGCATTTATCTCCGTCGATGAACAGCTACCGGACCGTTCTGCCGGGCTATGATTACAAGCTTCCTCCCGCTCAGGAAAAAATTTCGCCGCTTGCCGCGGATGAAGAGGACGTTTTGCGTTATCTCAGTTTTCAGGAAGGACGGCTTGACCAGCAGATCGTCAGACACTTCTCCGGTGTTTCTCCGCTGTTTGCAAAAGAAGCCGTGCACAGAGCGGGTCTCGCTAACAAAATAACGCTGCCGAAGACGCTGATTGAAATGTTCCATGCCGTGAAAGATTGCAGGTTTACACCGAACATTACAACAGCCGGCGGAAAGGAATACTTTTATCTCCTGTCTCTCACACATGTAAACGGAGAGGAGCGCACCTTTCACTCTCTGAGTGAGCTGTTGGACCGGTTTTATTTCGGCAAGGCGGAACGCGACCGCGTCAAACAGCAGGCTCAGGATCTCGAGCGGTTTGTCGCAAATGAACGGAAAAAGAACGCCAATAAGATAAAAAAACTGGAAAAGACGCTCGACTACTCAGAGAATGCGAAGGAATTCCAGCTATACGGCGAACTGCTGACGGCGAATTTGTATATGCTGAAAAAAGGTGACAAAGAAGCGGAAGTCATCAATTATTATGATGAAGAAAGTAAGACAGTGACCATCCCTTTAAATCCGAACAAAACACCGTCAGAAAACGCGCAGATGTATTTTACAAAGTATCAAAAGGCGAAGAATTCCGTCGAGGTGGTAAAAGAACAGATCCGTCTGGCCGAGGAGGAAATCGCTTATTTCGATCAGCTGATCCAGCAGCTCTCCTCCGCCTCCACAAAGGATATTCACGAAATAAGGGAAGAGCTTGTGGAAGGCAAATATCTGCGACCGAAACAGCAGCGGGGACAGAAAAAACAGAAGCAGCACGTTCCTGTTTTGGAGCAATATGAATCTTCACGGGGATTGACGATTCTTGTCGGCAAAAACAATAAACAAAATGAGTACTTAACGACAAAAGCTGCCGCAAGGGATGATTTATGGTTCCACACGAAAGACATCCCGGGTTCCCACGTTGTGATTAAAAGCAGCGATCCGGATGAACAATCCATACTGGAGGCGGCTGCGATCGCCGCTTATTTTTCCAAAGCGAAAGATTCCGGCTCCGTTCCCGTTGATTATACAAAAATCAGACACGTGAAAAAGCCAAACGGAGCAAAGCCCGGATTTGTCACCTATGACAGCCAGCATACCGTATTTGTCACACCTGATGCCGACCTTGTCATACGGCTGAAAAAATAAACGCACCTCCAAGCTGAAATCCGCACTCAGCTTGGAGGTGTTTTTTATTACGTATAAACGGAGACGAAACTCTCCCAGCCGTCAGAACCGATCTTTACAGTATCTGATCAGTTTCCCGTCATGTCTGCCTGATCCGCCGGGGGCCGTCTGTGATTAAAGCGGTCACACCTTGATTTGGCGGCGGACACTGTCACCTTCCCTCGCCGCACCTGAGCACATACGGGCGGGTCTCTGACCTTTCCTTTGTATGCGGGCGGAATCCAGGCGGCATTGGGATCAGATATATATTCCGCATCACTTCGCAACCCTGACCGCTTGTCGGCATATACCATTCAAACTGCCCGCTTTCGTTTTGAATTGTTCACATTCGGGGACTGTGAGGACAGTATAAAAAACACCCTGCCTGATGACAGACAAGGTGTTTTTTATGGTCTTCTTCTTTTCTCAAATAATCGATCCACTTCTTCAGCCAAATCAGCAGTAATGAGAGGCTCTATGTCCTCAGCCAGTCTTTTCGTATGTGCCGGGCTTGCGCCGCTTGTTGATACGGATACTTGAATGCGCCCTTTGCGAATGATCTTCGGCATATACACGCTGCCCTGTTCAGCATCGCTTACACAATTGACCAGCTGCGTTTCAGAAGCGCTCGCGGCTATCTCCTGATTCACGCTGCGGTCATTTGTCGCGGCAATGATGAAAAAAGCGGGCGCGAGATCCTTCATTTCAATTTTACGGGAAACCCAGCGGATACGTCCTTCATCTGCCAGCTGTTTAATTTCAGGCAGGGCATCGGGACTGATTACAGTAATATCCGCGCCTTCCGGAAGCACCGTTTTGAGCCTTCTTAAGGCAACATTGCCTCCGCCCGCGATGATAATTCTTTTTCCGCTTAAATTAATGTGCAGAGGCAGCATACTGTCCCCCCTTAAAATCAAACTGACCGCCGGGGTTTCGAACAGCTTCTGACACACGGTTCAAAAACGCCTGCTTAATATGAGGGTGAAAACCTAAGTATGAAGCGAGATGAACATTTTGATTGATCGTTTGAAGCTTTTGAACTTCCCGTTCAATCTCAGTCATTAAAAGCCCGGTAAACAGAAGATATGGAACGATAAAAACGGGTGCTCCGTCATCCTCTTCAAGGCCGGCAAACACTTCTTTATAATGCGGGTCACATGCTGTTAAAAAACAAGGGATGACTTCTTTAACAGGTGTAATCGCCTCAAGTTTTCCGGCAATCTCACTGACTGCGTTTTTAACTGCCGGATCTGCGCTTCCTCTTCCGATCAGCACCACTTTCGCCTGCTCAATGGGCACTCCGGTATCTTCAATGCGATGATGCACCGCTTTTACGACTTCATCGTCCACTCCGATCGGAACACCATATGTCACTTTTATATCGGGATGCAGGGCCGCCGCACGGGCGATTTCAGCCGGAATGTCATGTTTTGCGTGGGCAGCGGTCAACAGCAGCAAAGGCACGGCCGCAATATGAGTGGCGCCTTGTCTGACACATGCTTCAAATCCCGCTTCAATAGACGGTTCCTGCAGTTCTAAAAAACAAATTTCCTGAATGGGAGCGTCAGCGTGCGGCATGCACCCTTTTAAAAACGCCGCCGACTCTGTCTGCGCTTTTTTCAGCCTGCTTCCGTGCCCGATGTATAAAATCGCCTGCTTCATTTACAACGCCTCGCTCAAATCCAGATTTTTCTGATCAGATGCATACCAGTCCAGTTTGCAGTGATAATTGACGACATCACCGATAACAATTAAGCTCGGGTTTTTGATTTCTTCTTTTATCACGGTGTCTGAAAGCGTGCCGACGGTGCAGACGACTGTTTTTTGCCTGTCCGTCGTTCCCCAATGAATAAAGGCTGCCGGGGTGCCGGCGTCTCTGCCGTTTTCCAGCAGCATTCTTTCAATCTGCCGGATATTTTTAATTCCCATATAAATCACCAGCGTATCAATGCCCGTCGCCAGCGCTTTCCATTTTTCTTCAAAGTCGTCTTCTTGTTTATAATGTCCCGTAACGAATGCGACATTGGAGCTCGCCTCTCTATGCGTCACGGGAATGCCGGCATAAGCAGCAGCCGCGATTCCTGATGTAATGCCGGGAACGATCTCAAACGGAATGGCGTTTTGCGCGAGAGCCTCCGCTTCTTCGCCTCCGCGGCCGAAAACAAACGGGTCGCCTCCCTTGAGCCTTACAACGGTTTTTCCTTTTTTCGCATACTTCACAAGGAAACGGTTGATCGTATCCTGTTTCATAATGTGAAAATCCGGGAGCTTGCCGCAGTAAATCAGATCCGCCTCTTCTCCGGCATACTGTAAAATCTCTTTGCTTACCAATCTGTCATATAATATAACGTCCGCTTTCTGTATGGCTTTCATTGCCTTCACCGTTAATAAGTCCGGATCTCCCGGACCGGCTCCAACGATAAATACTTTCCCCATAGCATGTCTCCCCGATCCGTTTTGAACTCTTCCCAGAACAGCCGCGAGGCCGCACTTCAGCTATTTTACCATATCCCGCCATTGCGGGGGATATCCGGCTGATTGCGCGGCCTTTTTGGACCTATTATGCTAAGCTGTTTTTCACAAAGTCAACCAGTCTTCCGGTGCATTCTTCGCGTTCACATTTGCCTGAATCAAGTACGAGCTCAGGCGCTTTCGGCTCTTCATACGGTGAGTCGATCCCCGTAAAGAACGGAATTTCACCATTTCTTGCTTTTTTATATAAACCTTTCGGATCGCGCTTTTCACATATATCGAGGTCGCATTTAACATAGATTTCATTAAATTCGCCCTCTGCCACAAGCTCTCTCACTTGATCTCTGTCCTCACGGAACGGAGAAATAAAAGCCGTGATGACGATGGTTCCCTGCTGAACGAAAAGCTTCGCCACTTCCCCGATGCGGCGTATATTTTCCTTGCGGTCATCATCGGAAAAACCTAAGTCCTTGTTTAAGCCGTGGCGGATGTTATCACCATCAAGCACGATGACTTGATAGCCTTGTTCAAACAGCTCGCGCGCTGCGGCGTTTGCAATCGTGGATTTCCCTGAACCGCTTAAGCCCGTCAGCCAGAGGATAGAGCTTTTATGCTTGTTTTTCTGCTGGTATTCTTCTTTCGTTATTGAGGCTTCATGCCACACGATATCACGATTTGTCACTCTATTTTCCTCCTTAAGAAACGCCTGCTTCTTCTTTCGTTTTCAGCCCTTTAATCAACACCTCGACAACTTCAGGACGGCTGAATTCCGCCGGCGGCATGACGCCGCTTCGCAGCATCTCTCTGACCTTTGTTCCTGACAGAATGACGTGGTCTTCTCTTTCATGCGGGCATGTTTTGGCCGTTCCCATGTTACCGCATTTCCGGCAGAAGAAGCTGTGCTCGAATTTCATCGGTGTAATCCCGAGTTCATCCGCTGTAAATTGATCAAACAGCTCTTGCGCTTCATATGTGCCGTAGTAATCACCGACGCCGGCATGATCGCGGCCGACGATGAAATGCGTGCAGCCGTAGTTTTTGCGGACAAGCGCGTGGAAAATGGCTTCTCTCGGCCCCGCATACCGCATAGCCGCCAAAAATACGCCGAGGAAAACGCGGTCTTTCGGATAATAATGATCGAGCAGCACCTGGTAGCTTTCCATTCTGACATCCGCCGGAATATCATCTGATTTTGTTTCACCGACGAGCGGGTTCAAAAACAGACCGTCTACCGTCTCAAGCGCGGTTTTTTGGATATATTCGTGGGCGCGGTGGACCGGATTTCTCGTTTGGAAACCGACAATGGTTTTCCAGCCCTTTTCTTCGAAGCTTCGTCTTGTATCGGCAGGTTCAAATGTAAACTCGGGAAACTGCTTTGACGCTTTTTTAATTAATGTGATCGGCCCGCCGACATACGTATCGCCGCGTGAAAATAATTTTTTCACGCCCGGATGCGCGGCATCATCGGTTTTATACACGTGAACGGCTTCTTTTTGTTTATCCGGCGTATAAATATCTTCGATGTCGACTACGCCGTATGTTTCTCCGCCGTAAGTCAATTTCACCGTGTCGCCGACGGCAAGCTCAGCCGCTTTTTCTGAATCGACCGGAAGCGTGATCGGCAGGGACCAGACAGCCCCGGATGCCAGACGCATATTTTCAACGACTGACACGTAATCTTTTTCTGTGAAAAATCCTTCAATCGGGCTGTACCCCCCGATCCCGATCAGCTCTAAATCAGCGAACGAAATCAAATCAAGCTCAATTTCTTTTTGGACGGATGTAAGATCATACTGCTCATTCACCCGATTAATTAATGTTCCTCCGTGCGGTGCTAAACTCATAATACATGATTCCTCCCAGTTAACAGATAAATAAACTCAGATTAATAGTTAAATGCCTCCGCCTTGTTCATGGACAGAGCGTTTCTCTTTTCGGATGGCTTTCATCAGACTGGCGGCTCCGCCAGCTGCCAAAAGCACGCTGGCCATCATAAAGATGGAATAGTAATCTCCTTTTAACAGCAGGGAGACAAGCAGATACGAAATCGACAGTGACAAAAACGGCGAAACGACCCATACTTTGAGCATCGTTTTCACGACTTCTTTATGAAAAACGTTCGGCCCGTTTTTGGCCATTCCGATACCGATAATTGATGATGATGTGACTTGCGCCAATGGGACCGGCAGACCGAAGACGGAACTGATAATGACAAGCCCCGCGCCGGTTCCTGAAAGCAGTATGCCTTCTCCGGCTGAAAATCTCGTAATCTTTTTCCCGTTGGTTTCAAGCACTTTACGTCCTAAAAGCAGAGCGCCGAAAGCGACAAAGATGCCTCCGTATAGCGTTCCTTTGGACACGCTGAGCACGCCCGCCGCAACCAGAGGGCCCACCGCATTTGCGACATTGTTCATTCCGGCTGAAAAAGCTTCCCAAAACCCCGCAATCAGCAGCACAATCCCTAAAATCTTCTGTTTCCGATTCGAAATGACTCGAATATTCAGAGAACTGAATACCTTCGAGACGAGAAACGTGAAACAGAACGCGACAAACGGTACGAGCACCCAAAAACTCACGATGACCAAAAGATGCTGTAAAAACAATACTTTGTACGCGACGCCGACACCGACAATCGCCCCGACAGTGACCTCACTCGTCGACAGCGGAATGCCCAGCACATTCGCCGTGAATAACGATAGCGCCGCCGATCCGATAATAATGCAGACAATGGTGAGCGTAATGGTTTGTTCGGGAATGATTCCGCCGCTGATCGTCTTAACGACTTCACCGCCGCCGATAACCGCCCCTGACAGGACTCCGGCCGCGCAGATGATCAGCGCATACGTTTTCTTTTTAACGGCGCCGGACCCGTAAGCGACTCCCATTGAAGCCGCGGCTCCGCTGGCTCCGATATTCATGGCAAAAAACAGGCAGAATAAAATAGCGGCTAATTCCATCGTGCAGCTCCTTTATTCATGCAGTCCGCATTCTGTTTTCGCCATGCCGTTCCATCTGCCGCTCCGCAAATCTTCCGCGGTAAACGCAGGTGAAGTGCACGGTTCACAGCCGATGCTCGGATACCCCTGATCATGGAGGATATTGTAATCCAGCTCATGCTTGGAAGTATATCTCCAGATGTCTTTCCATGTCCAATGGATCAGCGGGCATACTTTAATCGATTGAAACTTGTCGTCTTTATTCAGGAAATTCGTATTCGCCCGGCTCGGCCCTTGATCCCGGCGAAGACCGGACAGCCATGCCGGATGCCCCGCGAGCGCTTCTCTTAACGGCAGAATTTTTCTGATGTAGCAGCACTGGTTCGGTTCTCTTTCCCACAGTTTATCTCCGTGAGCCTCGGCTTGTTCTTCAAGAGTAAGGCTTGGCTTTTTCAGGATAATGTTCAGCCCCGGATAACGTTCTTTCACTTTTTCGATCGTTTCATATGTTTCTTTAAAGTGAAGACCCGTATCGAGAAACACGATTTCCGCGTCTTTCTTTACTTTAGAAATTAAATCGATCAGGACGATGCCTTCAATCCCGAAGCTGCACGCGTAAACAAGCTGGTCTCCGTAGTGGCCGTATGCCCATTTTAAAACGGACAGCGCGCCTTTATAGGAATCGTCTTCCGGAAATGTAATCGCCGGCTCTTCCCATGTGTCATACGTTAGCATTTTTCCTTTCCTCCTCCCGGAGACAATCAAACAGCTGTTGCTTTCTGCCGGTTGTCTTATCCCTCAATCTTTTTTTCATATAAAAAACTTTCAATCCAGCGGAATGAAAGACAGTGACCCGGTATAGCCCTTATCTTCAAAATGCTGTGCATTTTTCTGGATGCGGCACCTTGCATGACACGCAGGTTGCCGGGCGTCATCGGTCCAGTCCCTCAGCCGCTCTTGATAAGCTTTTTAGATTTGTACTAAATTTTAGCACAATTCTAACAGAAGTCAACCCGAGTTTTTTGATAGGAATAATAAAACAGGCCCTGAGGCCTGTTTTTATTGTCATTATTTTTTAAACCAATCTTTTGACTCGGGATTCTGTTTCCATGATTTCAGTTTTTCAATGTCATCTGAATGTATCGTTCCGTTTGCAAGCGCGACTTCAATCAGCGTGTCATAATCCGTTAACGAGTAATAAGGAAGACCCGCTTTTTTAAAGGCTTCTTTTGCTTTCGGCAGTCCGTATGTAAAAATGGAAATGACGCCGAGGACTTCCGCGCCCTCTCTTTGAAGGGCCGCCGCAGCTTCAAGCACGCTGCCCCCGGTAGAAATCAAGTCTTCAATCACGACTGTTTTTTGTCCTTTCTTAATGGCGCCTTCTATTTGATTTCCTTTGCCGTGCGCTTTCGGTTTGCTTCTGACGTAGCACATCGGCGCGCCTGTACGGTCTGCTAGAAGCGCAGCATGCGGAATGCCCGCCGTTGCAGTGCCCGCGATCATCTCCGCCTCGGGGAAATGCTCTTTCAGCAGTTTGCCGAGCCCGTCCGCCACATCATTTCTCACTTTTGGATACGACAATGTCAGACGGTTGTCACAATAGATCGGTGATAAAATGCCGCTCGCCCACGTAAACGGCTCATTCGGGCGTAAAAAGACAGCTTCAATGTGTAATAGATGTTTTGCGATAGCCTGTTTCATCGGCGAACGCCCTCCCATTCCAGTTTAATTGCTTCATATGCTTCAACGGGGTTTTCCGCTTTTGTAATTGAGCGGCCCACGACGATCGCTGACGAACCGTTTTCTTTCGCAAATGACGGAGTCGCCGTCCGGACTTGATCGTCAGCTGCGTCACTGGCCGTGCGGATGCCCGGCGTGACTGTCAGAAATGAAGGCCGGACCGCTTCATAAATGGCTTTTGTTTCATGTACCGAACATACCACTCCGTCCAGCCCGCACTCTTCCGCCATTTTGCCGTAATGCACAACCGTTTCTAACAGCGGCTTATGCAGCAGAAGCTCTTCCTTCGCCACCTGCTCTGAAGTGCTGGTCAGCTGCGTCACCGCGATTAAAGACGGGCGTTTTCTGCCTGCCGGCGTGCCTTCTTCAAGCCCCTCAAGGGCCGCGCGCATCATGCGTGCGCCCCCTGCTGCATGCACATTGACGAGATCAACGCCGAGGCCGGCCAGCCGCTTCATCGCTTTATTGACCGTAGTCGGGATATCATGAAGCTTTAAATCTAAAAATATATCACAGTTCCGTTCTTTTAATTGGTGAATGATGGCGGGGCCTTCCTGATAAAAAAGTTCCATCCCCGTTTTGACAAAAAGCCTTTCCTTTTCAAACAAGTCTAAAAACGTTAAAGTCTCTTCCCCTGATGCAAAATCAAGCGCGATGATGGGCAGGTTGTTTTTCATGTTTCCAGCTCCTTCCGATGCATTCACTTACAGATTGAAAGCCGTGTTGGCGCAGCACACGGGGAAGCTGTTCTATGATTTCCGGGCAGACGAACGGATTGACGAAGTTTGCCGTGCCGACGGCAACCGCACTTGCTCCCGCAAGAAGAAATTCTAATGCATCCTCTGCGGTCTGAACGCCGCCCATCCCGATAATCGGAATTTGAACGGCCTGGCTGACTTCGTATACCATCCGGATGGCGACCGGTTTGATCGCCGGGCCTGACAGTCCGCCCGTTTTATTTGCTAAGATCGGCCGGCCCGTCTTGAGATCGAGCCTCATCCCGATGAGAGTATTAATCATCGTCAGACCGTCAGCACCGGCCGCTTCAATCGCTTTGGCAATTTCGGTTATGTTTGCGACATTAGGCGAAAGCTTCACATACACAGGCACTGCGGAAACTTCTTTCACCGCTTTTGTCAGTTCGGCCGCCATGACGGGATCAGTACCAAAAGCAATCCCCCCCGTTTTGACATTCGGACATGAAATGTTAAGCTCAAGCGCATGCACATTCGGCGCTTGGCTGATGTGCTCGGCCACTTCTTTATAGTCGTCCACCTGAGAACCGGCGACATTTGCGATAATCGGCGTGTCAAATTGTTCGAGCCAAGGTAGCTCATGATTGAGCACATGCTCAAGGCCGGGATTTTGCAGTCCGATGGCATTCAGCATTCCCGCGCTTGTCTCCGCCACTCTCGGCGTCGGATTTCCGAAGCGGGCTTCATTCGTCGTTGCTTTAATCATAATGCCTCCGAGACATGATAAATCGTAAAATCCGGCATATTCTTTCCCGAATCCGAAACATCCGGAAGCGGGGATGATCGGATTTTTCAATTGGAGACCCGGCAGATTCACCTCTAACATTACAGCGCCACCTCCTCAGCTTTAAATACCGGCCCGTCAAGGCAGACCTTTACATAGGATGTATCGCTTTCACCCGTGCGGCACACGCAGGCGAAGCAGGCACCGATGCCGCAGCCCATCCGCTCTTCCATCGAAAGATAAACCTCTTTATGGCCGTACTGCTGCTTCAGAGCTTTCAGCATCGGTGTCGGTCCGCAGCTTAGCAGGACATCGAATTCGAGCTGCTGTTCACGGATGACATCGGTGACAAACCCTTTCTCTCCATATGTTCCGTCAGCCGTCGCCACATAGGTGTCTCCGTACGCACGACATTCCTGTTCGTAAAAAACACCCTTTGCTGATTGAAATCCAAGCACATGAATGACGTTTACGCCTTTTTCCGTCAGGCGCTTTGACAGTTCCTGCAAAGGCGGAACCCCGACTCCGCCTCCGACTAACAGCGCGGTTTTGCCGGGTTCAATCCGCCGGACGGGGAACCCGTTGCCGAGAGGGCCGAGAACGTCTATCCTGCCGCCCTCTTTTTTCTCGGACAAAAGACGCGTTCCCTCACCGTCAGCTCTGTAGATAACGGATACTTCATTCGCAGCGAAATTGACGTCCGCAATGCTGAGCGGTCTTCTTAATAGCGGCGTGACCGCGTCACTCACCTTCAGATGAAGAAATTGACCCGGCTCGGTAAGGTGCCGGACAAGCTCTCCTTTCAGCACCATCTTATAAACCCGGTCGGCAATTTCTAAGTTGGATTGAACAGTCAAATGCGCTTTCTTCATATCGTGACTGCCGCCTTTTGATTGGTTTCGGATGCAGGCATATGATCCGCCCGGAATGTCATGCTTTCCAACACCCGCAAAATGGCTTCGGCCGTATCTAAAGATGTCAGGCAGGCGACTCCGTTTTCAACGGATTCGCGGCGGATTCTGAAGCCGTCTCTGGCCGGCTGTTTGCCCTTTGTCAGCGTATTGATGACAAATTGCGCTTCGCCGTTTCTGATGACATCGAGCAGATTTTTCCCTTCTTCGCCGATTTTTCCGACGACTTGAGCCGGAATCTGAGCGTCTTTCAAATAAGCCGCCGTTCCTTCCGTCGCCAAGATTTTATAGCCGATGGCGTGGAACCGCTTAGCGATCAGCAGTCCTTCTTCTTTATCTTTATCGGCAACGGTCAACAGCACTGAGCCGTAGTTCGGGATTTGAATGCCAGAGGCAATCAGCGCTTTATAGAGCGCTTTTTCCAGGGTTGAATCTTTGCCCATGACCTCTCCCGTCGACTTCATTTCAGGGCCTAACGTGATATCCACTCTTCTCAGCTTCGCGAATGAGAAGACAGGCGCTTTCACGAATACCCCCTGCTGTTCAGGCTGCAGCCCCTCTTGATAGCCGAAATCAGCAAGCTTTTGGCCGAGAATGACCTTTGTCGCCAGGTTCGCCATTGGGATTTTTGTGATTTTGCTTAAGAACGGCACGGTTCTGCTTGACCGCGGATTTACCTCAAGCACATACACCTCACCTTGCGACAGTACGAACTGGATGTTCAGCAACCCGATGATGTTAAGGCCTTTTGCCAAGGCTACAGTGTATTGTTCGATTTTTTTCTTAATGTCTTCGCTTAAAGACTGAGGCGGATAGACGGCGATTGAATCCCCTGAATGGACGCCGGCCCGCTCGATATGCTCCATAATCCCCGGAATAACGACTGTTTCGCCGTCAGATACGGCATCGACTTCGATTTCTTTCCCCGTCAGATAACGGTCGATTAACACCGGATGCTGCGGGTTGATTTTGACCGCGTTTTTCATATAGTGAAGCAGCTCTTCTTCGTGATAGACGATTTCCATCGCCCGGCCGCCGAGCACATACGAAGGGCGGACAAGTACCGGATAGCCGATGGATGCGGCGATTTTGACCGCTTCGTTCACCGACACGGCGGTTTTTCCGAGCGGCTGCGGCACATTCAGCGCCTCAAGCGCCTGCTCGAACTTATCCCGGTCTTCCGCACGGTCTAAATCTTCAAGTGATGTGCCGAGAATTTTGACGCCGCGGGCGCTCAATTCTTCCGCAAGGTTGATCGCCGTCTGGCCGCCGAATTGGACAACAACGCCTTCCGGCTGTTCCAAATCGATGATGTGCATGACATCTTCAACCGTCAGCGGTTCAAAATACAGTTTGTCTGATATGCTGAAATCAGTAGACACCGTCTCAGGATTGTTGTTGATAATAATCGCTTCATAGCCTGCCTGCTTGATTGCCCAGACAGAATGAACGGTCGCATAGTCAAATTCGACGCCCTGTCCGATACGGATCGGGCCGGAACCGAGGACGACGACGCTTTTTCTCGAAGTAACCTCAGACTCGTTCTCTTCCTCATATGTGCTGTAGAAGTACGGGGTTTCTGATTCGAATTCCGCCGCGCATGTATCCACCATTTTATATACAGGCTTGATGTCTGCTTCTTTTCGCATTTGATACAGCTCTTGTTCCGGCATATTCCATTCCCGGCTGATATATTTGTCGGAGAAACCGAGTTCCTTCGCTGTCTGAAGGACGGCGAGGCTGCCTTTTTCCGCTTTCAGCTCTGTTTCAAAAGCGACCAGCTTACAGAGCTTGTGCAAAAAGAATACGTCAATTGCGGAAAACTCATGAAGCTGCTCCACTGTATAGCCTCTTCTGAACGCTTCAGCAAGATAAAACAGGCGTTCATCCCCGGCTTTTCTGATCCGTTTTTCCAAAAGTCCGTCAGAAATCTCTTCCGCATCCTTCAGTTCCAGGTGATAGACATCGGCTTCAAGTGAGCGGACCGCCTTTAACAGCGATTCTTCAAGGGTGCGTCCGATAGCCATGACCTCTCCGGTAGCTTTCATTTGCGTCCCGAGCCTGCGGTTTGCCGACTCAAATTTGTCGAACGGCCAGCGCGGGATTTTAGAAACGACATAGTCAAGCGCGGGCTCAAAAGCCGCATATGTTTTTCCCGTTACGGGATTCATCATTTCATCAAGAGAAAGCCCGACTGCGATTTTCGCCGCAAGCTTTGCGATCGGGTAACCCGTCGCTTTTGAGGCGAGGGCAGATGAGCGGCTCACCCGCGGATTCACTTCGATAATGTAATATTGGAAGCTGTCGGGATCGAGCGCGAGCTGAACATTACAGCCGCCTTCAATGCCGAGCGCGCGGATCAGCTTTAATGAAACATTGCGCAAAAGCTGATATTCCCGGTCGCTCAAAGTCTGGCTCGGGGCAACGACGATGCTGTCGCCCGTATGGATGCCGACCGGATCGATATTTTCCATGTTGCAGACGACGATCGCGTGATCTCTGCTGTCTCTCATGACTTCATATTCGATCTCTTTGTAACCGGCAATGCTTTTTTCCAGAAGGCACTGATGAACGGGGCTGAGCTTTAATCCGTTTTCGACGATCTCTTTCAGTTCCGCTTCATTCGAGCAGATGCCGCCGCCCGTTCCGCCTAATGTGTAAGCAGGGCGCACGATAACCGGAAACCCGATCCGGCCGACAAATTCCTCGGCTTCCTGTAAAGTGCGGATGATCTCACTTTCCGGCACCGGTTCATTCAGCTCATTCATCAGCGTACGGAATAAGTCGCGGTCTTCCGCCTGCTGGATGGCGGACAGCTTTGTGCCGAGCACTTCCACTCCGCATTCCTCAAGAACCCCGAGTTCAGACAGCTCGACGGCAAGATTCAGTCCGGTCTGTCCTCCCAGAGTCGGCAGGATGGCGTCCGGCCGTTCTTTTCTGATAATACGCGTGAGAAACTCCGGCGTCAGCGGTTCTATGTATACCCGATCAGCCATTTCCGTATCCGTCATAATCGTTGCCGGATTCGAGTTGACGAGAATGACTTCATAGCCTTCTTCCTTTAAAGCGAGACACGCCTGTGTGCCCGCATAATCAAATTCCGCCGCCTGTCCGATAATAATCGGGCCTGATCCGATCACTAAAATCTTTTTAATATCTACGCGTTTTGGCATACCGCTTCCCCTTCTTTCTCAGTTGTTTCGATCAAGTCAATGAATCTGTCAAATAAATGATTGGCGTCTTCCGGCCCCGGTGAAGCTTCAGGGTGGTACTGAACCGTAAATGCCGGCAATGTTTTATGCTTGAGTCCTTCGATCGTTTGATCATTGATCGCAATGTGCGTCACTTCAAGCTCTGTATCATCTATTGAAGAAACTGTATATCCGTGGTTTTGGGCGGTTAAAGCGACTTTCCCTGTCGCAAGCTCTTTAACCGGATGATTGGAACCCCTGTGTCCGAATTTCATTTTTTCCGTTTCCGCTCCGGATGCCAGCGCAAATAATTGGTGGCCGAGGCAGATTCCGAATAACGGCACCTTCCCGAGTATGCCTTTTATCATTTCAATGGCTTCCGGCACATCTTTCGGATCTCCGGGTCCGTTAGAAAGCATGATGCCGTCCGGCTTGAGCTGAAGCACTTCTTCCGCCGTTACATTGTACGGCACAACGATGACATCGCATTTTCTTTTGTTTAACTCTCTTAAAATGCCGTGCTTCATACCGAAATCGACGAGTACGATGCGTTTGCCGCGGCCCGGACTCGGATATGCCGTTTTCGCAGATACTTGAGCGACTTGATTTCTCGGCAGTTCCGTTTCTTTCAGCCTTGCAAGAACCTCTCCGACATTCTCCTCACTTGAAGCAAACGTTCCTTTTAATGCGCCGGCTGTGCGGATCATTCTTGTGAGCTTTCTCGTGTCAATCCCTTGTAAGCCGGGGATATTTTTCATTTTCAAATACTCGTCAAGCGTGTAAGCCGAACGCCAGTTGGAAGGCAGCTCGCACAGTTCTTTTACGATCAGCCCTTTTACAAAAGGAGTGATGGATTCAAAGTCATCTCTGTTAATTCCGTAGTTGCCGATCAGAGGATACGTCAGCGTCACGATCTGCCCGCAGTAAGAAGGGTCTGATAAAATTTCCTGATAACCGGTCATTCCCGTGTTGAATACGACTTCACCCGCTGTATGTTCCAGGCTCCCGAATGCTTCACCCTCAAATACCGCTCCATTTTCCAGCACTAGTCTTCTTTTCATTTGACGAGTCTCCCTTCTTCGTATGCAAGCTTACCGGCAGCCATCGTTGCAACAGGCCAGCCGAAGCACTTCATCTTGTTGAATGGCGTATTTTTTCCTTTAGATAAAAATGTATCTTTGTCAATGGCTGCTTCTTTTTCCAGATCAATCAGGGTGATGTCAGCCGGCGCCCCCGGTGCAAGCGTTCCGTACGGAAGATCAAATGCCTCGCAAGGTTTCACCGTCATGAAATCAACCAGCTGCTTCAGCGTCCACGCCCCGTTTTTCACAAAATGTGTGTACAGAAGCGGAAAGGCTGTTTCTAAACCGACGATACCGAAAGGCGCAAGCTTCATGTCCGTGTTTTTCTCTTCTTCTGTATGCGGCGCATGGTCAGTGGCGATGAAATCAATCGTGCCGTCTAAAAGCCCTTCAATCAGCGCCTCTCTGTCCTCTTTGCTGCGAAGGGGCGGATTCATTTTAAAATTGGTATCAAGTCCCGGGATATCGTCGTCACAAAGCAGCAGATGGTGAGGCGATACTTCCGCCGTCACGCGGATTCCCGCTTTTTTTGCGTCTCTTACGGCTCTGACGGATTCTTTCGTGCTGATATGACACACATGGTAATGGCAGCCCGCCGCTTCCGCCAGCAGGACGTCACGGGCGATATGTACCGCTTCACAAATGGAAGGTATGCCGTTCAGGCCGTTCGCTTTTGAAAAAGAACCTTCATGCACGCTTCCTCCGTAAATCAGTGAGTTATCCTCACAATGAGCGACAATCGCTTTATTTATTGAAGCCGCCCGTTTCATGGCTTCATACATCATTCCGGCCGTCTGAACGCCGACGCCGTCATCGGTGAAGGCGAATGCGCCGGCTTCATGAAGCGCCTCAAAATCTGTCATTTCTTCGCCGGTTTGTCTGATCGTAATGGATGCGTAAGGAAGAACCCTGACAGATGAGGTTTCTTTGATCCGGTTTTGCAGCCATTCCATCTGCTCTTTCGTATCCGGCACCGGTCTTGTATTCGGCATGGCTGCGACTGTGGTAAAGCCGCCCCGCGCCGCGGCTTTAGAGCCCGTCTCAATGGTTTCTTTTTTCTCGCCGCCCGGTTCTCTGAAGTGGACATGAAGGTCTACGAGTCCCGGTGAAACGAACAGTCCCCCAGCGTCGATCACCGTTTCTCCGTCTTTCGCTGTCAGAAGCCCGGTTTCCGAAATAAATTCA
The DNA here is from genome assembly GCF_053613335.1 of Bacillus sp. LR--39. Taxonomy (NCBI): domain Bacteria; kingdom Bacillati; phylum Bacillota; class Bacilli; order Caryophanales; family Bacillaceae; genus Bacillus; species Bacillus sp. LR--39. The sequence continues at coordinate 1,376,777 of NZ_JBSIOT010000001.1, forward strand.
CCCGTTACCCGGATATCTTGTGCCACTTTTTCTCCTTGTTCATTTAACATCCAGCCGTTTTTAATGAGATAAGACATAAGCCGCTTCTCCCCTTTTCACATTGGTTTGCAGTGCTCTTTTTAAGACTGCCATTCTGATATACACACCATTTTCCATTTGTTTAAAGATTCTTGATTTTCCGCATTCAACTAATGTTGTGTCAATTTCGACTCCTCTGTTCACCGGTGCGGGATGCATGATGATGGCATGCCGCTTCATGCTCTCCGCCCGCTTTGCGGTCAGCCCGTATGCTTCCAGGTAGCCTTTTTGGTCGGCTTCTGTCTGATGCCTTTCATTTTGGATGCGGAGCAGCATGACGACATCTGAAGCTTGTATGGCTTCATCCGTCTGAACACAGGTGCCGAAGGCGTTTTTCTCATCCTGCCATTGCGGCGGACCAGAAAACAGTACACGTGCGCCGAGCCTTGTCAGCACTTCGGCATTCGACCTTGCCACCCTGCTGTGTTTGATATCGCCATGAATGGAAACCGTCAGGCCCTGAAAGGTCTCAAATTCCTCTTGAATCGTCATTAAATCAAGCAACGACTGGGTCGGGTGCTGGCCGCAGCCGTCGCCGGCGTTTAAGATCGGAATATTGACTCTGCCGGTCAGATCTTTGTAATATTCATCCGTGCTGTGCCGGATGACGCAGGCGTCCGCTCCGATTGATTCCAGTGTTTTGACCGTGTCGTATAAGGACTCGCCTTTTTGAACGCTTGTGCTCGTGCCGTCTAAGCTGAGCACGTTCATCCCGAGTTTCTTTTCCGCCACTTCAAAGCTGAACCGCGTCCTCGTGCTCGGTTCAAAAAACAGATTCGCAACGAATTTTCCCGCGAGATCGGGACGGACTGTACCCTCTTTTATCGCTTTTGCCTCACGCAGCAGTTCTGTAATTTCAGCAGTGCTCAGTTCAGACATCGCCGTTAAATGATTCATGTTTTTCTCCTCCGTTTCCGCTTGAAGGCCGTAAAAAAACACCCCGGTCTATAGACTCGGGGTGCGGTTAAAGAGAGAAGCAGCGTACAGCTTCTTCCCGTTATAACCCTTCCAAGCCTCTCTGGACTTTCTTTAAAAGGTTTTACATATGATTTTGTTTTTCTGATGCCATCGCGTCTTCTTCATTTGCATGCGGCAGGATAAGGTTCAGGATGACTCCGACAATTGCCGCAAGCGCCATGCCGGATATTTGGAACCCGCCTTTTGATACTTGAATAAAAGCCCCTCCGACGCCGATCACGAGGATGACGGATGTGATAATTAAATTTCTCTTGTTTTCATAATCAATGTTGTTGTCAATCAGCATTCTTAAGCCGCTGGAGGCGATAATTCCGAAGAGCAGGAAGGAAACGCCTCCCATAACTGCGGACGGAACAGAGCTGATCAGCGCTGATACTTTTCCGATAAATCCGAAGCACAGCGCAATCACTCCCGCGCCGCCGATGACAAAGACGCTGAAAACTCTCGTAATTGCCAGTACACCGATGTTTTCGCCGTATGTTGTCGTCGGCGGGCCTCCGATTAACGAAGCGATAATCGTCGCTACGCTGTCCCCCATTATGGAGCGGTGCAGTCCCGGCTTTTTAATGAAATCCTGTCCGACGACTTTACTCAGCACCATTTGGTGGCCGATATGTTCTGACATCGTCACGAAAGCGACCGGCACCATCGCAGCCGCAATGCCCAATGTCACTGACGGCGTATAGTCTTTGAAAGGGATGATAAATTCAGGAACGGCGAACCATTTTGCATCAATGACCGGCTGAAAATTGACGATGCCCTGTGTCAGCGCAAACAGATATCCGCCTATAATGCCGATCAATACCGGAATCAGGCTTAAAAATCCCCGTAAAAAGATGGCGCAGATAATGGTGATGGCCAAAGTGACGCCGGCTACACTGAAATGTTTCAAGCTGTAGACGAGTTCCTTCGCATTCGGATCAGCATACATTGCCATATTGACGGCTGTGCTTGCCAGTCCGAGGCCGATGACGATGATGACCGGCCCGACGACCACCGGGGGCAGCAGCTTCATCAGCCACCCCGTTCCAAGCTGCCTGATGAGAAGTGCGATCAGGCCGTACACAATTCCCGACAGAAAAGCGCCGACCATGGCAGCCCCCGGCCCTCCCGTCGCCTTCACCAAGATAATCGGTGATATAAAGGCGAATGATGAGCCGAGATAAGCGGGAATCTGGCCTTTTGTCACCAAGAGATAGGCGAGTGTCCCGATTCCGCTCGTGACAAGCGCCACTGCCGGGCTCATTCCGACCAGTTTCGGCACGAGTATGGTTGAACCGAACATGGCGAATAAATGCTGCAGGCTGAATGACAGCCAGGACAATGGATTGGGGACGTCCCTGACTCCCAGGTTTACTTTTTTCTTACTCATGGCGTTTTCCTCCCGGTTGACTTTCAAATGGTATAAAAAAACCTCTTTGCTTTTTGCGCAAAGAGGCATACAAAACCCGGCCGCGTCGATCCGCCCGGCTTTGTGTTTTAAAATCCTCTTTGCAAACTCTCTGGAATGCATTTAAAAAGGGTGATTATTCATTTTCGTAAATGGCGACCATATCAGTGTGATCAACTTCGCTCAGCTGAACCATCACTTTTTCAGCTTTTGAGGTCGGAATGTTTTTCCCGATATAGTCCGCTCTGATCGGCAGCTCCCGGTGCCCTCTGTCGACAAGCACGGCAAGCTGTATCGATGACGGCCGCCCGACATCAACGAGGGCATCCATCGCAGCTCTTACCGTCCGGCCGGTATAAAGCACATCATCAACCACAATGACCTTTTGGTCTGTGATATCGGCCGGAATGTCCGCGCCTTTTACAAGCGGCTCTTCATTGCTCGTTTTTTTCGTGAGGTCGTCACGGTAAAGGGTGATATCGATTTCCCCGACGGTGACCGGATTTCCTTCAATCTGTTCGATCCGCTCGGCCAGCCGCTTCGCTAAATAAATGCCTCTTGTTTTAATCCCTACAAGAATGCAGTCATTCATTCCTTTATTCCGTTCGATCATTTCATGAGCTATCCTTGTCAGCGCCCGCCTGATCGCCTGTTCGTCGAGAATAACAGCTTTTTGATTCACTCGTGACACCTCTCCATTCGTATATAAGAAGAAAAAACCCCTCCTGCCAGAGCATAGAGGGGTTCCTTTCCAGGACGAAGACACATGCGTATCTCTTCTGTCCTATCCGTTATCCTTCTCAGCCTCTCTGGACTGTGTTAAAGAATCTATTCAGCTTGTTTTTATTATTTCAGAAAAGAAAGGCGCTGTCAATGGCTATTTCTTAAATCTTCAATGAGTTTTTTCATATCTTCAGGAAGGGGCGCTTCAAACTCAATGTATTCGCCCGTCCGCGGATGATCAAAACCTAATATTCCAGCATGAAGCGCCTGACCATTGAAATCAATGGTTTTTCTCGGTCCGTACTTCGGATCGCCCGCCAAAGGAAACCCGATATATTTCATATGAACACGGATCTGATGCGTTCTTCCTGTCTCAAGCCGGCACTCTACGAGCGTGAAATCTTGAAAACGCTCAAGCACGTGGAAATGCGTGACGGCGTTTTTGCTGCTTTCTCTTGTTACGGTCATGCTTTGACGGTCTTTTTTATCTCTCCCGATCGGAGCGTCAATTGTTCCGTCATCATGTGAAATCACCCCGTGGACAACCGCTGTGTACTTTCTGGTCACGGTTTTATTGACGAGCTGATTAACGAGTGATTCATGCGCCATATCGTTTTTAGCGACCATTAACAGACCGGAAGTATCTTTATCAATCCGGTGGACGATTCCCGGGCGCATGACGCCGTTAATGCCGGAAAGGTCGTTGCAGTGAGCCATCAGTCCGTTTACAAGCGTCCCTGTCACATGGCCGGGCGCCGGGTGTACAACCATGCCGCGCGGTTTGTTCACAACCAAGACATCCTGGTCTTCATAGTAAATGTCCAAATCCATCGGCTCTGCAAGCACGTCCAATTCTTCCGGTTCAGGAATGGTGACGTTTACCTGATCGCCGGGCTGCATTTTATAATTCGCTTTTACGGATTTGCCATTAACGGATACCAGTCCCTCTTTTACCCATTGCTGCACTTGAGTGCGTGACCAGTTTTCTCCCGTTGAAGCCAAAAATTTATCAATCCGTTCGCTCTTTTGTTCAGGCTGAACGGTTATCTCAAATTGATTCATGTTATTGCTCCTTCTTTTTCCCGCTGTCAAACAGCATATGAATAAATAAAAGTATTACACCGACGCACAGTGAGGAGTCCGCGATATTAAAAATCGGATAGTGATAATTCACGATGATGACATGAATAAAATCCACCACTTCCTGGCGCGCCGCCCGGTCAATAAAGTTTCCGGCCGCACCGCCCAGCATTAAGCCGAGAGAAATTCCGAGTAACATCTGCCCTTTTGCATAACGCTGTATGTAATAAACGATTCCGATAATCACGGCGATGGTAATGACGTAGAAAAACCACATTTGGCCGGCTAAAATCCCCCACGCCGCTCCCGTGTTGCGATGAGATGTGATATAAAGCACCTGGTCGATGACAGGTATGCTTTGTCCCAATTCCATATGGCTGACGACAAGCCATTTGGTCAATTGGTCGGCAATAATAATAAAAAGAGCGATAAGATAATAAAGCACACACGTTCCTCCAGTATACAGTTACTTTTATCCTTTATGAATTTTATCAGTAAAAGATGCCGGAGTAAAGGCAGATCATAAGCGTATGCAAACAGACGCTGTCACTCATACAGCGCCTGATCATATGCATAATCTCCGGTTACCCAGTATGGAAGGGTTTTCTTTTCAAATTGAGCGGGATAATAAAAATCATCAGCGGTTCTGGCCGTCGGCAGCACCGCAAGTTTTTCAATCGGAATGGGGGCGCCTGTTTTTTCACAATAACCGTACGTATTGTTTTCAAACTTAGACAGGGCAAGAAGAACATCCTGAAGTTCTTCTTTTATATGATAGATCAGAGTTGCTTCTTGGTCGTTCATTGAAGGTTCAACAGATGCTGACATTTGAAAGCAAGAATATTCGAATAATCTTGATTGAAGTTCTTCTTTCATCATGAGAAGCTCCGTGTGGATTGCGGTCAGTTGATCATTCATTCATCACAACTCCTGCTCTTGATGTTATAGCTTTATTGTTGCCCTCAGAGCGTCATTTGAAGCCCATAAGATTTTTCCTGTCGTTCTAATCGATGACATTGCTGGCATGTAAAAAAGCGCCCGGCTGACACCGGACGCTTTCTCATTTATTATTTTTGATAATATTTTTCAACGATTTCCGCATTGCGCAGTGATAATGTCGGATATTTCGGATTGGCTCCGACATCTTTAGAAATTACGCGGGAACGTTCACACATCTGGCCTTCCGCTTTTTCTACGGTCATTTTTCCTGTTGTGAAGCTTTGCGCGTTTTCCGGCGCTTCACTTTCGTCTTTTACTGTCAGTTCTGAGACGATAAACAGCTGCGCGATGTTTTCTTTAATGGATGACAAGAGGTCGCGGTTTTCTTTGTTCGGATACAAAGTCAGGCTCGCTTCCAATGATCTTCCGATAATTTTTTCGTTACGGGCTGTTTCCAAAGCTTTCAGCACGTCGTTTCGAAGCTCCATGAAGCGGTCGAATTTTTCTTCTGTCGCCTGACTGTCCGGAACAGCAATGGTTTCCGGCATATCTGTCAGCTGCACGCTCGCTTCTTCAACAAATGATAAGTGAGACCACATTTCATCCGCCGTATGCGGGAGAATCGGCGCCGTCAGTTTCACTAACGCCAGCAGCGTTTCATAGAAGACGGTCTGCATGCTGCGGCGGTCCGGATGATCCGCATGCTCGATGTACACAACATCTTTTGCAAAATCAAGATAGAATGAGCTGAGCTCGATCGTACAGAAATTGTGAATGCTGTGATAAACAACCGCAAATTCGTATTCATCGTACGCTTTTTTCACCTTATCGATCAGCTTATTCAGCTTGATCAGCATATATTGATCCACTTCGCGGAGATCTTTTACATCCACGGCATTGACGCTTGGATTGAAATCGAACAGGTTGCCGTGAAGGAAGCGGAACGTGTTGCGGACTTTCCGGTATACTTCCGCGACCTGCTTCAGAATATCTTCAGAAACCGGGTGATCGGCCTGATAGTTTACGGAAGATACCCATAAACGCAGAATTTCAGCTCCAAGCTGTTTTGCGATTTTTGTCGGGTCAATCGTATTGCCGAGTGATTTACTCATTTTACGGCCGTTTGCATCAAGTGTAAATCCGTGGCTTAATACGCCTTTATACGGCGCTTTGCCGGTGACTGCAACAGCGGTGGAAAGAGATGAGTTAAACCAGCCGCGGTATTGGTCAGAGCCTTCAAGGTATAAATCAGCCGGACGGACAAGATCATCACGTTCTTCAAGAACAGCCTGATGGGAAGAACCTGAATCAAACCATACATCCATAATGTCTTGCTCTTTCGTGAAGATTCCGTTCGGGCTTCCCGGATGTGTAAATCCTTCCGGCAGAAGGTCTTTTGCCTCTCTTTCAAACCAGACGTTTGAGCCGTGCTGTTTGAACAGCTCAGACACGTGTTCAATCGTTTCGTCAGTGATGACCGGCTCACCGTTTTCTGCATAAAATACCGGGATCGGAACGCCCCAGACGCGCTGTCTTGAGATACACCAGTCACCGCGGTCGCGCACCATGTTGTAAAGGCGCTGTTCGCCCCACTCCGGCACCCACTTCGTTTGTTTGATGGCATCAAGCAGATCGGATCTGAAATCTTTAATTGACGCAAACCATTGCGCTGTCGCTCTGAAGATGGTCGGTTTTTTCGTTCTCCAGTCATGCGGATAGGAGTGTGTAATAAACTCGAGTTTCAAGAGCGCGCCGTTTTCTTCAAGCTTCTCCGTGATCGGTTTATTGGCTTTATCGTAAAACATTCCTTCAAAGCCCGGCGCTTCGTCGGTCATGTTTCCTTTTTCATCAACAGGGCACAGTACTTCTAAGCCGTACTTTTGGCCGACGATAAAGTCATCTTCCCCGTGGCCCGGAGCAGTATGAACACAGCCTGTTCCGGCATCGGTTGTGACGTGGTCACCGAGCATGACGAGTGAATCTCTGCCGTACAGCGGATGTTCTGCAGTGATGTATTCTAATTCTCTGCCTTTATATGATGCGACAACTTCAGGATTTTCAAAACCGCATGCCTCCGCTACGTTTTCGATCAGTTCAGCAGCCACTACATAACGTTTGTCTCCAACCTTGATGACATTGTATTCAAGATCAGGATGAACGGAAATTCCGAGGTTGGCAGGCATCGTCCACGGCGTCGTCGTCCAGATGATGAAGCTTTCTCCGTTTTCCAGAACGCCTTTACCGTCTTTCACCTTAAACGCAACATAAATAGACGCGGAACGTTTGTCCTGATATTCAATTTCCGCTTCCGCTAAGGCAGATTCACTTGAAGGCGACCAGTTGACCGGCTTCAGACCTTTATAAATATAGCCTCTTTTCGCCATCTCGCCGAAAACGCGGATCTGCTGCGCTTCAAATTCAGGCTGAAGCGTAACATACGGGTTTTCCCAATCGCCTCTGACGCCGAGACGCTTGAATTGTTCGCGCTGTCTTTCGATCTGCTGCCATGCATAATCTTCGCAAAGCTTGCGGAAATCAGCGACGGACATTTCTTTCCGGTTTACTTTTTTGTTTTTCGTCAGCGCCGTTTCAATCGGCAGTCCGTGCGTATCCCAGCCCGGCACGTACGGTGCGTTGTAGCCGCTCATTGATTTATAGCGGACGATGAAGTCTTTCAGGATTTTGTTCAGGGCATGGCCCATGTGGATGTCTCCGTTTGCATAAGGAGGTCCGTCATGCAGCACGAATTTCGGGCGGTCTTTCGTCCGTTCTTGAACAAGACGGTAAATGTCCTGCTCCTCCCAGTCTTTTTGCATGTCCGGCTCACGATTCGGCAGATTTCCGCGCATCGGAAAATCTGTTTTCGGCATTAACAGCGTATCTTTGTAATCCATTTTCATTCCTCCACAACATTTTTCAGAAAATAAAAAAAGCCCTCTCATCCCATAAGGGACGAGAAAGCTTATCTCGCGGTACCACCCTTTTAGAAAAAACGGATCATCCGTCTTTTCCTCTCGAACATCGTAACGTGATGGAACGTCCTATCCTACTCTCGGTTCAGAAAGGAAACTAAAGGGCTGATCTGCATGATTCCGGCCATCCCGGGCTTTCACCTTCCCCGGGTCGCTTTATAGCCTGTTTTGAGTCATGCCGGTCCCTTTCAATCGTCTTTTCATCTGAATTTATGAACGTATTATATTCGAACGGGCCGGAGAATGTCAAGAAAATCAGAAAATTATTCTTTTTCCTCAAAAACCGCGTCGACTTCGTATTCCAGCAGATGATCCCAATCATCGTTCTTCAGCAGGTCGAGCTGCGCCTCAATCAGCATTTGGAAACGTGTTCTGAAGACTTTAGACTGTTTTTTCAGCTCTTCAATTTCCATTGCGATTTTTCTTGATTTGGAAAGCGACTCATTGATGATGCGATCAGCATTTTTTTCTGCTTCACGGACGATCAGCTTCGCTTCTTTCTGCGAGTTGCGCTTTACGTCTTCTGCGGCTTCCTGGGCTACGAGAATTGATTTATTCAGCGTTTCTTCGATATTGGCAAAGTGGCCGATTTTTTCGTCCAGCTCGTTCACTTTCGCCTCAAGCTCCGTTTTTTTACGGAGTGCGATTTCGTAATCTTTTCTAACCTGCATTAAAAATTCATTTACTTCATCTTCATCATATCCGCGAAAACCTTTTGTAAACGTTTTGTTATGGATATCATTCGGCGTTAATGGCATATTGCCACCTCCATTTTTACATTTCAGTACGGTTATCTAGTTCACATTATAAAACAAATACGGCACAGATGGAGAAAAAAACTGAAAAAACGACTCATTTTTGCCGTTCAAATGTAACTTTCCATTTGTCTTTTTTCGTTTTTCCGTCAACTTTTGCCAAACTGCATCGTCCGAAGCCGCGAATCGAGAGCATGTCCCCTTCAGCAACCTGATAAGACGGATCTTCAATGGCTTTCCAATTCACCTTAACGAGCCCGTTTTTCACAAGCGCCTGCGCTTTCTGACGGGATTGCCTGCTCATTGAAGCGCAGACGGCGTCGAGACGCAATGAAGAAACCGTGTCATCCCTTATTTCGACATCTGAAGCGGGAATGTGAAGAGCGGAAAGCTCGATTTTCTCAAGCTTTACCGGCGCTTTGCCCGCCTTGGTCAGCTGAGTGCTGACAAAATCGGCGATTTCACCGGAGACGATCAGCTGCACGGCTTCCTCTGAGAAAATCAGATCGCCGTATTTCTGCCGCTTTAAGCCGATCCCCATTAATGATCCGAGAAGAGAGCGGTGGTCAATGCTGACGAATTTTTCAGCGTATTGAACGTCAAAAGCCCGAAGCTCAAAATCATCCTGTTCAGGTTCCATATATTCAGGGTATAAAATCGCGCGTTTGCGCTCGGCTCTGTCATATCCTCCGAAAAACGCAAGACCGCAGGCGTCGCCGATAACGGCCTTTACAATGACCTGTTCTCTGGGATCTAAGAAATCAGTCAGCTTCATCCGATACTGGTCCAGGACAATCTGTTTCCATTCAAGCGCCTGATCAATAAAAGGCCGCTCGTCTTGTCTGAAGTGCTGGTAAATATCGCTCATGTTCTTTCCTTTCTATGTAAAGAGGCTTGGCTGGTGCCAAGCCCGTATCAAACTGTCGCATTCAAGTATACATTGCGATCATGCGGTATAGGCCCCAAAGTCCCGTCGTGGCAAACCGAAGCACGATAATCGCTACAATCGGGGATATATCCAGCATGGCAATGGGCGGAATGATCCTTCTGAACGGCTCTAAATACGGTTCGCAAATCGCTGCGAGAAACCGTCCGACCGCCGTTTCTCTCGTACTCGGCACCCATGACATAAAGATATAGATGATCAGGGCAAACGAGTAGATGTAAATTAAATAACTCAGAACGGAAAAAATTTGATAAAGAATCATCCTGCTTTACCACCTCTGATGTTCGTCTTCATTTATAAGCTCCGAAATCGTGCCGGAAACGTCGACATTATCAGGCGTGCACAGAAAAATATCTGAACCGATTCTCTGAATGTCGCCGCCGATGGCGTAGACGGTGCCGCTTAAAAAGTCGACGATTCTTTTCGCCTGATCATGCTGGATGCGCTGCAGATTGACGACAACCGCCCGCCTGTTCTTTAAATGATCGGCGATTTCCTGCGCTTCCGCATATACACGCGGTTCACTCAAGACCACTTTAGAGGATTTCTGAACACTTTGCAAGCTTACTACGTTCTGCTTGCCCTGCGGCTTCTGAGCGTAAGCAGGCTGTTTATCTTTCTGCTGTTCATGCTCTTCCTGATGATCCTGCTCTGTTTCAATGTATTCGTACTCGTACTCCTCCTCATCCATTGAGAAAAAGTTTTTCAGTTTATTTTTCATGCTCATTTGTTTACACCCCCCGGTTCATTTCCGACTAATGAAGAGCCGATTCTGATAAAAGTTGCGCCCTCTTCAACAGCGATTTCATAATCATTTGACATGCCCATTGACAGTTCCCGGCACGGTGCGTTTGTCTGATTCAGTTTTTGCACCTGATCCCTCAGATCACGCAATTGCCGGAAGCAGGCTCTGATCGTTTCTGTATCGTCTGTCAGGGGAGCCATCGTCATCAGGCCCTCTACAGAAATGTTTCTAAACTCAGAAAGCTCTCTGATAAAGGGGATGACCTCCTCTGTTTTCAAACCGTGCTTAGACGGCTCAAGCGAAGTATTCACCTGCACAAAACAGCGAACCGTATGCTGCGCCCGTTTTTCAATCTCTTTTGCCAATGACAGTCTGTCTAAGGAATGAATATAAGATACACGGTCAACGACGGCCTTCACCTTTCTGGACTGAAGACTGCCGATAAAGTGCCACTCCGGGCTACCTTTGATGACTTCCTGCTTATGGATAAGCTCGGCATCCCGGTTTTCTCCCAGACTTGTAATACCGGCATCAACGGCCTCTTGAGCCCTTTCGGCTGATACGTATTTTGTAACCGCGATGACGGTAACATCTTCGGGGCTTCGGCCCGATCTGTTACATGCTTCGTTTATTCTTTCGTTTATATGTCGTAATTGATCAGCAACACGCAAGATCTTACGCCTCCTTCATTCCGATAAAGGACATCATGCGTCCCGTTTTCCCTTTGTCGCGGCGGTGTGAAAAGAATAGTTCACGCTCTCGTTCGGTGCATAAACCGCTGACTGAAATGTTTTCTTCCGGAATACCGCAATGTATCAGAAGAAGGCGGTTGACCTCTTTTAAATCAAGCTGATACTGGCCTTTTTCCGTTTCGCATATAGCGGATTCAGCCGTAAAAGGCAGCGCCCGCACTTCATTGATGACGCGATCGTCGACTGTATAGCTTCCCGCGCTGATGGACGGACCGATGACAGCCTGAATATCTGTTAAACGGGAGCCTTCTTCGTTTACCCAGCGTTCCGTCATGATGCGTCCGATTTGTTTGACCGTCCCTTTCCATCCGGCATGGGCAGCGCCGATAATGGATTTTACCGGGTCATAAAAATACAAGGGCACACAGTCCGCAAAACAAAGGGCCAAAAAAAGATTCGCATCTTTCGTGTAGAGCCCGTCCGTCCCGCGGAATGCGGAAGAATAGTCTCTCGCTCCTTTTCCTTTATCCCCGGCTGTCACGCGCCGGACGCGGTTTTCATGTGTCTGGTCGGCGAACACCCAGGAATCCAGATCAGTACCGCATAAGGACGCTATGACTTCACGGTTTGTCACAACATCATGAGCTTCGTCCCGGACGTGCAATCCGGTATTTAATGACTCATACGGAGGATTGCTGACCCCGCCGTTTTTCGTTGTGAATCCGGCGATGACCTTTGTGTTAAGCTGATTCACACAGTTCCAGTCTTCTATCATGAGTGCCGAGGGGGTGGTAAGACTAAACGGGTGATATGTATTCATGGAGATCCAACCTTTCGACAAACATTAAAAAAGCGTAATTTCCAACTCATTTTAACACAATTTTGAGCATACGTTTAGCGGCTGATTGAAAAATGAGATAAATAAATGTGCCGGAAACATTGAGATTTCCGGCATTTTACAAGTAAAGGGAGGATTACGCTCCCCCCTTTGGTTCGTTTACACGCACTAAGATGACATCTTCCCCAATTTTAACTATATTTCGCCAAGGAATGATCATTTCCTCTTCTTTTCCGAAAAAACCGAGAACTTTTCCGCTGCCGCCTAAAATAATCGCCTGAATTTTTCCCGTTGTCACGTTAATATCAATATCACCGATGCTTCCGAGTTTTTTTCCGTTCGACACGTTTACCACATCTTTTATTTGAAATTCAGATATGCTGATCATCCGTATCACGCCCTTTGCCCGTTCTTTTTCCTATTATATGAACGGCCGGGCTGAACCTTGTCACATCGGGCAATCTTTTTTGCGGCTGCACCAGCCGAGGATAAATCTCAGCATGATTTTCGTATAGTCCATAAGCTCATCAACAGACACTTCCTCGTTTACGGAGTGGGCGTTTTTTAAATCGCCGGGACCGTATATGACGCTCGGAATCCCGGCATGATAAAGCCACCCTCCGTCAGTTACGGTTTGGGAAACATTAATGACGGGCTCCTGTTTTTTGACGGCTGAGTGTGATGCAGCCAAGACAGAAACTGCCGGATGGTCCGGGTCGATTTCCAGCGCCGGGAACACCTCTCCTCTGTCTTCAATCATCGAAGATCCGCCCCATTTGAACACCGGCCTGTTTTCTTTGAGCCACAGATCACTGTCAGCGACACGATTAATATAGTCTTCGATTTCTGCGGCTGCTTGTTCGTGCGTTTCGTTCGGATAAAAGTGGACGGTGATCCATAACCGGCACTCATCGGCGACAAACGCTGCGTGTCTTCCGCCTTCAATGACGGCGGGGTTGATCGTATTGGTGCCGGGCGCAAAGCCGGGATAGCTTTTCGTTACCGCCCAGTGGCGCTCCAGCTCTCCCAAGGCAGCGATGATTTTCGCCATTTTTTCGATGGCGCTCGCTCCGAATGTGCCTCCGCCCGCGTGAATCATATTGCGCCTCATGCCGTCATGAAATGTTTGTTTGCTTTTCAATTCTATCCAGCCGGTGATGACACCGCCCTGCCCTTGAATATGCAGACTGCTCGTATCCGCGACAACCGCAAAATCCGCGTGATAGCCGCGTTTGCAGCATTCCAGCGTCCCCGCCTCACCGACTTCTTCTCCGATTACAGACTGTACAATGAGGTCGCCCGGAAGCTTAATGCCGGCATCATGGATCAGCTTCAGAGAGAAAAGAACACACGCCAACCCCCCTTTCATATCAGCGGCGCCCCTTCCGATCAGCATGCCGTCTTTTACGAGCGGCTGAAACGGGTCAGAGTGCCAGTCTTCGCCCCCGGCTTCTGCCACATCAATGTGTCCGTTTAAAATCAGGCTTTGATGCCTGCTTGAATCTGTCCCTTTTAAAACACCGACTACATTCGGGTCTTCCGGATACACATCCCACATATCGACCGAGCAGCCGGTTTCTTTTAAAAAGCCGGCCACCCACTTTTGGGCTTCTGCCGTATTTCTTGCCGGCGGGGCCGGAGTGGGAAAGGCTATCAGTCTTTCAGCAATAAGTATGAAGTCTTGCCGCCGTTTCTCCGCCTGATGTAACAGCATATCAATCTGATGCATTGGAAATCTCCCCTTTGGCTGTATCAAAAAACCCGTTTCATTCATGAAATGAAACGGGTAAAAAACGGATCTTCCTCCGCTTTTTTCACCGCTTCCCTCCGCCGGCATGATCCGGATCAGGTCCGTTAAGGGTTGAGACAAACGTCTCTCTCAGCCGCATGGCAGCACCCCCAGGGTGAATTTATGTTATTTTACGGATGATGCCTCTTTTGCACGTGTTAAAAACGGGCGGCCATTGTTCCATAAGACATTGACAGGCATATCGAAAAACGCTGTAAGCCGCTCGTCAGAAAGCATGTCCCTGATTTTCCCGGAGGCGAACACCTCGCCCTGTTTTAAAAGCAGCGCCTGATCAAATACCGGCAGAATTTCTTCAGCGTGATGGGTGACATAAAGGATGGACGGCGCATTTTCTTTTTCGGCGATCGACGTAATCGTGTCCAGCAGCTGCTCCCTTGCCATAAAATCAAGACCCGTCACGGGCTCGTCCAAAATCAGCAGTTTGGGATCAGCCATAAGCGCCCGCGCAATCAGCGCTCTTTGTCTTTCCCCTTGTGATAATGTTTCATACCGCCTGTCGGCGTAACCGATGGCGCCCAAATCCTTCAGAAGACCGATCGCTTTTTCCCTTACCTGCTCACTCGGAGTTTCGTACAGCCCGATTGAGGCGTACGCGCCGCTGAGGGCGATTTCAAAAGCGGAGTCCGCGGCATATAATTTGTGCTGAAGACCTGCCGAAACAAGGCCGATTTTCCTTCTGAGCCTGTCACCGAGCTCTGTTTTGCCGAATTGATGGCCGAGCACCTGCATCTCTCCTGAAGTGGGGAAGTAATAAGAGCATAACATATTCAGCAAAGCCGTTTTTCCGGCTCCGTTTAATCCGTACAGCACCCAATTTTCGTTTTTCTCGACGCGCCAGTTAATATCTTTCAAAATCCATTTCCCGTTTCTTTTTAATGACACACTGTCCAGCTGTAAAATCATTGCCGTTTCCCCCGTTTACTTTATTTAAATTTTCTAAAAACTTTTACACATTAGAATACATTACTTTTTTGCAAACGTAAACCATCGCATGAAAAAAGCCTTTAAACAAGGTTTAAAGGCTTTTTCCGTTATTGATGGATATTCTTATTCATTTGTTTAATGGCTGCCTTTTCAAGCCTTGAGACCTGAGCTTGGGATATGCCGATTTCTTCAGCGACTTCCATTTGAGTTTTCCCTTGGAAAAAGCGCTTTCGCAAAATCATTTTTTCCCGTTCGTTCAGTCTTCTCATGCCTTCTTTCAGAGCCAGCTCCTCAATCCATTGTGTATCCTTGTTGCGCTCATCGCTGATCTGGTCCATCACGTAAATCGGATCGCCGCCGTCATTATAAATCGGCTCAAACAGTGAAACCGGATCCTGGATGGCGTCAAGGGCAAACACAATTTCTTCATGGGGCACTTCAAGAACTTTGGCGATTTCCTCTGCTGTCGGCTCCCTGCTTGTCTCACTGATTAGCCGCTCTCTTACTTGAAGCGCTTTATATGCGATATCGCGAAGCGACCTCGAGACGCGGATCGGATTGTTATCCCGCAAATATCTGCGGATTTCTCCGATGATCATCGGTACAGCGTATGTTGAAAACTTAACATTATGGCTTAGGTCAAAATTATCAATGGATTTCATTAGTCCGATGCAGCCGACCTGAAATAAGTCATCAACATACTCTCCTCTGTTGTTAAACCTCTGAATGACGCTTAAGACAAGGCGCAGATTGCCGTTTACAAGCTTTTCCCTCGCTGAATCATCGCCCTCATCCTGTAATTGCCTAAACAGCTTTCTCATCTCTTCATTCTTGAGCACCGGTAATTTGGAGGTATCCACCCCGCAAATTTCGACTTTATTTCTTGACACGTTTTTCCCTCCCACTAGGAGCTGCTGTACAACGTTAAGTATCTCCTCGGGTGGGAAAAATATGCACCGCCATTTTACAGAAATAAACATCCGGCTGCGGCAATCCTTGCAGCAGTAAGGGCTGTCAGATGGAAAAAATTTTACACCATTTTGTTAAACTCTTTTCTCAGTCTTTTGATAATCCGCTTTTCGAGCCGGGAGATATAAGATTGTGAAATCCCCATCATGTCGGCTACATCTTTTTGTGTTTTTTCTTCTTCTCCGACAAGCCCGAAACGCAGTTCCATAATCTGCTTTTCTCTTTCGTTTAATTGCTCAAGCGCTTTTTTCAAAAGTTTTTTATCCACATTGGCTTCAATGTCTTTTGTAATAATATCATCATCTGTGCCGAGCACATCCGAAAGCAGCAGCTCGTTTCCGTCCCAATCAATATTCAGCGGTTCATCAAAGGACACCTCTGAACGGATTTTGTTGTTTCGGCGCAAGTACATTAAAATTTCGTTTTCGATACATCGCGACGCGTAGGTGGCGAGTTTGATTTTCTTTTCCGGATTAAAAGTGTTTACCGCTTTGATCAAACCGATGGTGCCGATGCTGATTAAGTCCTCGATATTGATGCCGGTATTTTCGAATTTGCGGGCAATGTAAACGACAAGACGTAAGTTTCTCTCAATCAGAATGGCCCGCGCCGCCTGATCCCCGCTCGGCAGCTTTAATAAGAGCACCTGCTCCTCTTCTTTAGACAAAGGCGGCGGCAGCGCCTCGCTTCCTCCTATGTAATACACTTCATCGCTTTTCAGTCCGAGTTTCATCAGCCATTTATACCACAAATATGTCAGACGCAGCTTAAGTTTTTTCATCTTCCTCCCCCTTCTAAATACAACGCGTTTTGAGTATGATGAATAACAGACTTTTCGTCAGGAAACATGTTTTACAGCCTTCCCTGTCAGCATCTTCGGATGAACGATTCCGTCAAATTCACCGTCCGCGGATAATGGTTTCGTGCTGATGCCGATCAGGCATTTTTCACAAGCGATCATTTCGTCTTTTGTTAAAATCGTGACGTAATCCGGCTTTAAACAGAGTAAAAATTGATTGTCCTGGCCGACGCCCCTGTATGGAATCAGCCTCAGCTTATCCGCATGGCGGAACGAATCATCAAGCCGCTCTATCACTTCAAGCGGACTGGCGGATTTGATGAGGTCCGTTTCCTTTTCACTGAGAATCGGAGCGAATTTGTCAATGCAAAGGATCATGACCGGCGTTTTCGTCAGCGGATCATACAGCTGATTCCCGGAATCCACCAATCCTTTCGCGCGGATTGTCTGTCCGCTGAATTCCGCCTGCACCATGACAAGTTCATCGTACTGAATGGACTTCGTCTCGATGTCTTCAATTCTCTTTTTCGAAAAAAACCATATGGCTGGAAATCCGATAACTACAAACATCCAGCTGATCGGGTCGCCGAATCCGGTCTGGCTTGTGACCATTACGCCTTGCTGCACAATTGATTCTGTCTGCAGCAGGGAATGTACGCCGATCATTCCCCCGCCGACGAGAAAAGTCGCGAAATAAAAGGCGAACAAATTTTGAAAAAAGTATCGGAACCGTTTAAAGCCAAAAGCCGCAAGCACGATGACTACTGAAAACGCCATTTTTCCCGCCGGATGCTCCACAAAGGGAGAAACAGGCGTAAACATCAGAAGCACAATGGCTGACCCGATGAAACCGCCGGCGGCCACTCTTCTTTTTTTCACCTGGCGTTTTAAAATAAAGGCGGTCAATAAAAGCAAAAGAGAATCAAAACAAAAGTTCAACAGCCAAATGACATCCAGATAGATTTTCACATCTGACCCCTTTCCTCTTTTGTCTTACATATCTGTTTCTCTCTCTTGTTTCATAAGTATAAAGCAAGCTCTGTGGGAAAGTCTGTCAATTAATGTTGAGGGTAAAGTACAATTTTTAAGGGATAACCGTTTTATTTGTCGAGGGCCGAAAGGGTTGCTTTCCTATTGTCCGCTTCAACTAAAAAAGCGCTGCCGTGATCTGGCAGCGCTCTGTTTTTACTCATTGATATAAAGTTTTCCTTTAGCCGTCTGTCTCGTTTCATTTCCGTAGTCATCTCTAGCGATAACGTCAATTTTTGCTCCGCTTGCTTTGACGGAAGAAGTCGCCGTCCAGTAACCCTCATATCGTCCCGGAGAAATTTCTCTCAGCGGAAGCTCTGTTGCGTTTTGGTTCCCTGCCCGGGCGTTTGTCAGAGGCAGACGGATAACGAAGGAAGCGTCTAATTTCTTTCCGCTTGAAAAAGCGATTTTCACTGATTCTCCGGCTTTTAATTCCTTATCCGCTCCGGGAACCAATCCGGAAATGACGGGAGCATTGTAATTGACATCGATCACCGTCTTTTTCGTTGTTTTGTTACCCGCTTCATCTGAGGCCGTGACCTTGATCTCATTGCTGCCGTTTTCCAGGAGGGTTCTCGCTTGATAAGAACCGTTATTTACTTCAGCTTTTTTTCCGTTCACCTTTACCCATTTTAAATGGGCGTCGTGCACTTTTCCTTTTACGGTCACTGTTTCTTTATTTGTTTTATCACCGTTTGCCGGACTGTCAATCGTCACATCCGGCTTATCCTCATCCAGTATGACCGTGACAGGGCGTGACTCATCGGTTGACCCGCTGACTGTCACAGATGCTGCCGTCAGCCGATTGGCATCTTTAGTGAGTGTGACGCCGGCCTGGAAATTGCCGTCTGCATCTGCTTTCGTTTCTGCGGCGGTTTTACCGTTATTGGTAAGACGGACAGCGGTTTTTGGTGAAGCCGTTCCTTTCACCGTGATTGACTTCTTGTTTGTAAATGACCGGTCTTCAGGCGACGTTATGTCAGGCACAGAAGCTTCGTAGTCGACCAAAGCCCTGATCATAAAGTTTCCGTCTGATTTATCGGTTTTAGACCAGCGGCCGTCAAGGTATTGCCAGTTTCTGTTCGAGTACGGACTGCCGTCATCAGATGACAGGGCAGGTGTATAAGGGTCAGGTTTCGTCTGGCGGAACACAAGATAAAAATCCTTTCCGACCGCGATTCCTTTTGAGCTGAGATCCACTTTGGTCCATTCTCCGTTTCGAAGCGCTTCAGCTTGGAACGGGCCGGCAATTTTGCTGCCCGGAGCTCCATCAGGGCCGGATGCATCATATACTTCCGCTTGAAATTCGGTACCTCCCGGATCAGGCCAGTCTGCGCCCCAAAATTTAAAAAGGCCTCCCGTCAGCATACCGTGTCCTTTTCCATCTTTAAGCGTCATCTTAACGGCAGATTTGCTGCCGGCTTTAAAATATGACAGCGCGGCTTCTTCTGTCCCGTTATCATAGGCAATTTCCCCTTCATAACCGATATACGGCTTAAGCTTGACGTTTTTTTCAGCATCCCCTTTGATGTCAACAGAAAATTCGCTATTGTAATAGCCTTTTGCCGCTACTTTGATTGTGTAGGAGCCTTCGTACGCCTTAAGCGAATATTCCCCTTTATCGTTTGTCACCGCCGGTTCAATTGCGGCATCCTCGACCACATAAAGCGCAGCCCCTTTTACCGGTTTGCCTGTTGACTGATTGGTGATGGTTCCTTTTAGCGTGCCGGACGGCATTTGCTCCAGTGTAAAGTCTGCCTGTGCGGTTTTGTCTGATTGAATAGAAACTTGTTTCGAAGCGGACTTAAATCCGTAAGCCTCTGCTTTCAGCGTATAGCTTCCCGCCTTATGCGACAGGCTGTAGCTTCCGCTTGCAGGGTCGGAATATACGGATTTCCCCGTCTCGGCGACACTGATTTGCGCTCTGAGAGGCAGGAGGTTTGTTTCACGTTTCACTCTTTTTCCGGGTGATTTCACTGCCGGTTTGGCCTGTTTCGGACTGACAGCTTTTTTCTTCAGGTGGCCGGGAGGTGTTTGCCTATTGTGCTTACTTTTTTTAGCCGCCTTGCCGAGAGAGCTGCTTGAAAGCCGGACATCATCGATATACCATCCGTCTTCATTCAGTACTTCGTCTGACTGCATATTAAACATGAGCTTTATGTTTTGGCCTTTATACGCAGATAAATCTGCCTCTTCATCGTTCCATCCTGCGGAGTCACCATTGTAAACGGCCGCCTGCTCCCAATTTGATTTTCCTTCCGGAAGAACGAACACATACCCGTAATCAAAAAATTCTTCGAGCTTGTGCCAGCTTTTAAATTGCAAAAACAGCCGTCCTGTTTCCGGAACTTGAATCGGAGGCATCACCAAATTCATGTTGGCTGAATCGGCATAAGGGCCGGACAGATTCGTCGCATACACTTTATCTCCGGAAAATGCGGCGCCGGGCCCTGAACCCGGGATCCCCCATTCCCATTGGTCATGTGTCCTGTAACTGGACCAGCCCGCCGGCTGTGATTCAAAATCCTCTTTGTATCCCGCCGTAATGCTCGGTTTCACGTCAGCCCGGTACGTATCAGATTCTACAGAATGACCTCCGAAATCTTTTATGGTCCATTTATAACTTATCTTGCTTCCCGTTACATCCGGAATTTCCGCCTGGTATGTTCCCTTTTTTTCATCACCGCTTTTTTGAACGGCGGCTGTCGTTTTCCACTCTCCTTCATCAACCTGATAGGAAAGGATGACTTCAGTTACGCTTACATCGTCTTCTGCTGTAACCGTCAACGGAAGGTTTGCCCCTTTGTAAGCCACTGAGACCGGTTCATGGTGAAAGCTGGGCGGATTGTGATCTTCGCCCGCAGAAGAGACCTTGCCTTCTACGCTCCCGATTCCGTCCGTTACGGCAGAAACGGCATCAAAAGCGTTAACGAGACCGTGGCCGTAACCGTTATTCGGTGATTCCGGAAAAACGGAATCTGTCAGTTTTTCCGCGGTGCGCGTCAAAACGTCTTCCATTTCATCGACCGTAATAGAGGCGTTCGCCTGCCTTAACAAAGCCGCCGTCGCCGCCACATGCGGCCCGGCCATTGAAGTTCCGTCCCAGCCGCCTTCGTATGTTCCTCCAGGAATCGAAGAACGGATATTCACTCCCGGAGCCGAAATGTCCGGTTTTGTTTCATGATACGGTGAGGGGCCTTGAAGTGAGAAATCAGCGAGTTTCT
This sequence comes from Bacillus sp. LR--39, assembly GCF_053613335.1. Lineage (NCBI taxonomy): Bacteria > Bacillati > Bacillota > Bacilli > Caryophanales > Bacillaceae > Bacillus > Bacillus sp. LR--39. Next base: position 1,397,668 of record NZ_JBSIOT010000001.1, read on the forward strand.
TGTCGATGTCAGTCGCACCTGTCGCAAATGCTTCAGGATAATTGGCCGGATTTGCGATTGAACCCGGTCCTCCCGGTGTAAATAAGTCTTCATTTCCCGCAGAGAATTCCGGAAAAATCCCTGCCGCTCTCCACGCATTCACCATATCGCGGTACCACTCGTCCATTCCCGAACCGCCTGCCCAGGAATTATTAACAACATCCGGCGCCATCTCGGGATGCGGCGTGCCGTTTTTATCTTTAGGCGCGAGCACCCATTCACCGGCATCCAAAATATCGGCATCGGTTCCTCCGTCATCTGAAAATGCTTTTACTGCGATCCATTTCGCCCCCGGAGCCACACCGATTTGATTTGAGCCGTCAGGTTCTGAACCCGTCATGGTCCCTGTTACATGAGTGCCGTGTTCAAGATCATCGTAGGGAGCGTCTTTATGGGACACGGCATCATACCAGTTCATTTCATGATTCGGCGCTGCGGGATTTTCAGGATCGTAACCCCGGTATTTTTCCTTAAGCGCCGGATGATCCCACTGAACTCCCGTATCAATGGAGGCGACAACCGTGCCGGTTCCGTCGTATCCTGAGGCCCAGGCCTGCGGCGCATCAATTTGGCTGATATTCCATTCGATGCCTTCCTTTGCTTTGATCTCTTTTTGTTTTTTCTTCATTTGAAAAGGAGCTTTTGATTGTCGTTGAGTAAGCTGACGTTTTTCATTCGGAAGAACTTTTTCTACTTCAGGAAATGAGGCGGCTTTTTCCATTACCTCTTTCGAAGCAGTGACTGCCATTCCGTTGACAATATAATAGGAATGGATGTGATCAGCCTTGCCTTTCTTTTTTTGTTTTTCCAAATATGTTTTCAGATTCTGCTGCGCATCATGAGCCGCCAGTTTTAAAGAAGAAACGACGGCTGACCGCTTTTGATATTCGGTTTTTGCTGCGGAAAGCGATTGAGACTTGGCGTTTTTTTCTGCTTCTTTGACCGCTTTTTTCGTATTGGCTTTCTCTTTAAATTTGATAAGAAACGTGATTTTATCATTTTTTTCAAAACGCTTCTTGACTGAATCGGAAATCTTATGCTGAATGCTCTTAGAGGAAGAAAGATCTTTGGTGAAAGAAACTGCTCCCGGTGTGCTGTTCGCTCCGGCTGCACCCGGAAACAACAGGGAACTGACGACAATCGCGCTTAAAACGGAGCCTGTCCATCTGTTTCTCGTTTTTTTCTTCAATCGTATCCCCCCTTATTTGGTAACGCCCTATAAAATGTGTATCCCTCCTTCAGATTGGAATCGTTTGTCATTTTCGATGCTGTACGTTAAATGTAGACAATCTTACATCCAGATATTGTCACATTCTGTAGAAAACCGTATGAAACTAAAAAACAATCAATTCGTCATAGGTATAAAGTTGCTTTTTTCACTGTATAGATTACGGGAATAGGAAGGAAGACTGTGCACAAAAGAAAAAGGACAAAACCATGTGGTCTTGTCCTTTTTTACATCAGCCGCGTTTGTTGCGGTTTCTTAAAAATGTAGGAATGTCGAGGGCATCATCCGCCGGCTGTGATGTATGGCGGTTCACCGTGTTTTGATGCTGTGTTTCTTCTCGTTTCGGCTCCCGTTTCGCAGCGTTTTGGCTTTGAGACTTCAATCCTTGGTTTAAAGTCGGTCGCTGCGGTTTTGAGTCATCTTTTTCCTGTTCGATAAAACCGGTCGCAATAACGGTGACGACGATTTCATCTTTCAGATTTTCATTGATAACTGAACCGAAAATCATGTTGACATCAGGGTCAGATGCAGAAGCGACGATGTCGGCTGCTTCCTGCACTTCGTAGAGGCTCAGGTTTGTACCTCCCGTAATGTTCATCAAAACACCTTGCGCTCCGTCGATTGCCGCTTCCAGTAACGGACTGGAGATCGCCTTTTTGGCGGCTTCAGCAGCACGGCTTTCGCCCGTAGCGATCCCGATACCCATCAATGCTGAACCTTTGTTGGACATGATGGTTTTGACATCGGCAAAGTCCAAGTTGATTAAACCAGGCGTCGCGATGAGGTCAGAGATACCTTGCACCCCTTGGCGAAGCACGTTATCAGCTTCACGGAATGCTTCAAGCATCGGTGTGTTTTTATCGACAATTTCAAGAATGCGGTCATTCGGAATAACGATCAGTGTGTCAACGGCTTCTTTCATTGCCGTGATACCGCCTGCAGCCTGCAGCTGGCGTTTTCTTCCTTCAAATGTAAACGGTCTTGTTACGACACCGACAGTCAAAGCGCCTAAGTCCTTTGCGATTTGCGCGATAACCGGTGCGGCTCCCGTTCCGGTACCGCCTCCCATTCCGGCTGTAACGAACACCATATCAGCGCCTTTTAGCGCTTCTTCGATTTGTTCCTTACTTTCTTCAGCGGCTTTTTTGCCGACTTCCGGATTCGCTCCCGCTCCGAGACCGCGGGTCAGCTTTTCCCCGATCTGCATTTTCACTTCCGCTTTTGACAGGTTAAGAGCTTGCGCGTCCGTGTTTACCGCAATGTACTCTACACCCTGCACTTCATTTTCAATCATTCGGTTGACCGCGTTATTACCGCCGCCTCCTACTCCGATTACTTTAATTGATGCTAAGCCGTCTATGTTTGTTTCGAAATCCAACATGCTAAATCCTCCTAATCTGCCGAATGACTATCAATCTATTCCCAAAACATGCTTAATAGTTTTTTCATTTTGCTCGGTTTGTTGTGTTCGGCTTGTGTTTTTTGTTTTGCTTTTGGACGCTGCTGCGCCTCTGGCCGCTGATGATGTTCTTCTTCGTGAGAGACCGCGATTTCCTGCACGGCTTCTTCCGGCATATGAAAGCCTATTTTTCTTCCCTGAATTCTGGCATTTCGGCAGGCAAATTGTATCAAGCCAACACCCGTCATATACTGAGGGTCTCTTACACCGATGTAATTCGGGCTTGCGACCCTTACATTGTGCCTCAGCACTTCCTGTGCCAATGAAAGCACTCCGGGCATTGCGGCCTGTCCGCCGGTCAGCACAAAGCCGCCGGGCAGATCTGTAATTCCCATATGCTCAATTTCGGCTGCGGCAATCTCAAGAATCTCTTCCACTCTTGCTTCAATAATATTGGCAATTTCCTGCTGTGTAAAAGATTGCTTTTGATTCGTTCCTATGACGGTGACTTCAAATACTTCATCTTCTGAAGCCTCATCGTAGAATGCATGTCCGAATTGTTTTTTTACTCTTTCAGCCTCTTCGGTGGAAGTGCGCAATCCGATCGATACATCTTTCGTGATGTTTTCGCCTCCGAGCGGAATGACGGCTGTCTCCTTCAGGTGCCCCTGTTCAAATACCGCCACCGTCGTCGAGCCGCCGCCGATATCAATCATGGCGACTCCGAGGTTTTTTTCGTCTTTTGACAAAGCCGCCGAACCGGCCGCAAGCGGCTGCAGGCAGATATCAGTAATTTCAACGCCCGCTCTCTCCACACAGCGAAGTAAATTATGTAAGATCGTTTTGGAGCCGGTAATCAGCGTGCCTTCTACTTCCAAGCGCACGCCGAGCATTTTTTTCGGATCGGTAATTTCGTCTCTTCCGTCAACGATAAACTGTTTCGGAACGACGTCAACGATCAGCTGCTCATGCGGAACTGACACGACCTGTGCCGCTTCCATTACCCTGCGGACGTCTTCAACGTGAATTTCTTTGTTTTCACTGGAAACAGCGACAACGCCGTTCGTATCTTGAATATGAATATAATTTCCATTAACGCCGACAATGGCTTTTTTCAGCGGAAAACCTACCATTCTTTCAGCTTGGTCAAACGCTTTTCTTATAGAATGAACGGTTTCATCTATATCAACGATTGAGCCTTTTTTCAACCCTTCAGACGGCACATTTCCCACTCCGATAATGTTAAGGGAATCATCTGTCATTTCTCCGACGATCACTTTTGTATTGGACGTACCGATGTCAAGACTGACGTAAAGTTCATTGTTGTTCATTCTATGGCACCTCCTCACATTTCGATCAAATTCTATTCTATTATTTGCGGAACAACAATACAATGAATGTGGCTTTACAAGTGTGTAACAAAAACAACAGCATCAACAAATTCTTATCTGATTTCTCACAATTTATGTTTAATGAAACTATTCGTTATATTCTATGTATATCCTCTTTTATATCGCATTTTTTTTATTTTTTTTAGAGACGGCCCACCTTACCGTAAGATTTCTTGTCACGGTGTCATACTGTGCAATCCAGATGCAAATATATCCGCTTTCCCTTAGTCTACACTAAGATGAACCTCCAGAAAAGCTATAGATATTGCCAGAAACATCCGAAAAAAGAAGAAACAGGAGGAAAATTCCAAATGCAGTGCTCACTGCAGAAGACACGCCCATTGCATTGAGAATTTTCCGCTTGTCCGGCAGCCATATCCCGGGCAAAAACAAACATAGTCATAATGATTCCGCTATCGGTTATATCGGCTGCCCCGCTGATTGTAATAGATTCTTTTGAATCACCTTTAAATTAGTTCTTTAGAACTATTAATCATTTTCTTTTTTCTTGCCGGATTTACCTTTGTTAAATTCTTCAAAATACGTAGCGACTTCTAAGTGGATAATCCCCTTTTTCCCGCCGTCCAGCTGGGAAACGATAGAAGGATAGGTCTTCATCCGGCCGGCAAACGTTTTAATAGAAGCGGTAACTACATACCCGTCGTTCATATACAGCTTGATCCGGTCCTGATCCATTTTTACCGGTGTATAATAGATTTCAGAAATCGACTGCTTAAGCGAACCGGAAAGCTTATCAAGCTGCTCCGCCATTTTGACCCGCTTTTTCGCGTTTGTCCAGTCAACCAAAATCGGGCCCGCGTCATCCGGCGTGACTTCGTTCGGCAGCACAGTGCCGTTTTCGAGCACTTCATAATACACATCATGTCGCTGCAGATACGCGATCGTCTTGTATTCTTCAATGTGAATGCTGACTTTGTTAGGAAATACTTTTGAAAGTTCCGCCTTTTTCACCAGCTTATTCTGCTCAATCTTTTCTTCTGTTTGTTTCTTGTTCAGACTCCAGAACTCGGTTTGTCCGTTATGTATATCAGAAAGCGCGTTGATCTCTTTTACAGACACGTTTTCATTTCCGGAAACGGTGACAGAAGACACTTTGCTGATCGGCATCTGCAAGTACACGATGATCAGCACCATCATAAAAAAGAGCACAATGAATGAAATCAGCCGGCGGTTTGCTTTTTGTTTCCGCTGCTCTTTGATTTTCGGAATCCGCTCTTCAATATTTACGATTTTTTCTCTTTCATGATTTGGGTTCACTGCCTGTCCACCTCACTAAGAATGAAACAGCTTGACATTCGTCTGATTGAAAAACAAACGGCATGCTGTGATGCCGTTTGACATTTGTTAAAAGTATATCACATGAGCTCATGTAATCAGAGAACCTTTTAACGATTCCCTCCGATGATTTCAACTTCTGTATGCATGTCAACATCATACTGCTCACGGATTGTCTTTTTCACATATTCAATCAGGTCAAGAACGTCCTTGGCAGTCGCTCCGCCGGCATTGACGATAAAATTCCCGTGCATTTCGGACACTTTCGCTCCGCCGATCTGATGTCCTTTTAATCCCGCTTTTTCAACGAGGTTTCCGGCATGATTCGGCAGCGGATTTCTGAATATGCTTCCGGCGCATGGGCTCGAATACGGCTGCGTATTTTTTCTGTAATCTTTGTTCTGCTGCATTTGCGCCGTAATGGCTTCCCGTTCCTTTTGCTCAAGCTGAAGAACTGCCTCGATACAGACGCCGGGACGTTTTTTCTGCAAAACAGACGTTCTGTAGCTGAAATCCATCTCTTCGTTTGTCAGCCATTCGATTGTGCCGTCTTCAAATAAGATACGGGCTTTCACAAGAATCTCACTCATATCAGATCCGTGCGCCCCGGCATTCATATAGACGGCTCCGCCGATTGATCCGGGAATGCCCGCTGCAAATTCGAGACCGGACATTCCTTTTTTACTCATGGAAGTCGCAAGCCGGACGACCGAATAGCCGCCTCCGACCGTCACCTGATCACCGTCAATCTCCAAATGATCCAGACCCGCGCCCAGTTTGATGACAACTCCTCTTATGCCTTCATCAAGCACGAGCAGATTTGAACCGCGGCCGATAACCGTCCATGGCAGATCATGTTTTTTCACAATTTCCATAATATCTTTGACCGCTTCCACACGGTTGGGGATGATTAAAATGTCCGCCGGACCGCCGATTTTCATCGTTGTATGGTTCGCGAGCGGTTCTTGTTCCAGCACTTTGCCGACTTCGCGGTCTCTTAATTCCTGAATTACGTTCTCCATCATAAACCTCCGCATTCCATTTGCTCTATTTTTTTATGTCTTCCATGATACTGTACAGTCTGGCTGCCGCATCCGGAACACCGAGTGATTTTGTCCGCTCACTCATGTCTTTTAAGGTTTCTTCATTCATGACGATTTTGTCCAGCGCAGCGATCAGTTTTTCTCCGCTGAGCTCGGTTTCCTTCAGTACGATTGCAGCATCATGCTGGCTGAGCGCCTTCGCATTGACTTCCTGGTGATTGGCTGTTACATACGGGCTCGGAATAAGCACGCTCGGAATGCCGAGAGCGGTGATCTCCGCAATCGTCGTCGCTCCGGCTCTTGCCACAATGACATCAATTGATTGTAAGTACTCCGGCATTTGGTGCAAAAACGGTTTTGTCACCATATTATCAGCGGCTTTTCCGCCTTTCAGCTCAGCCGTTACCTTCTCGTAATGCACTTCCCCGGTAATATAAAGGACTTGGTAAGGTCTCGTTTTCAATTCTTCCTGCATATCTATAACGGCACGGTTAATGGGAGCCGCGCCTCTGCTTCCGCCGAAAATGAGCACCGTTTTTTGATTGTCTTTCAGCCCGAACTCAGTTAATGAGCGGCCTGTCTTAATAGAGACGACTTCAGAGGCTCTCGGGTTTCCCGTAAACACAACTTTTTCAGCAGGAAAATGCGATTTTGCCTCTTCAAAGCAAATTGCCACCTTATTAACATATTTCGAGAGAAACTTATTTGTGATGCCGGGCAGGCTGTTTTGCTCATGAATGATCGTCGGAATTCCCATCTTTGCCGCCGCGTATACGACCGGACCGCATACATAGCCGCCTGTACCGATAACGGCATCCGGTTTAAACTCTTTTAAATATGATTTGCTTTTCGTCACGCCTTTTAAGAAACGCATGACGGTTTTTACATTTTCAAAAGAAAGTTTTCGTTTGAAACCTGTAATTTCAATGGCGCGAAACGGAATATTTTCCCGTTCAACAATTTTTTTCTCAAGACCGTTCTCTGTTCCGATATACAAAAATTCCACATCCGGATGCCGGCGCTGAACTTCTTTAATAAAGGCCAGGGCCGGATAAATATGTCCTCCGGTTCCGCCTCCGCTTACTGCAATACGCATTCGTATGTCCCCCTTAATCACATAGCGATAACCCTGTTTTTTAGGACAGGGTTATTGATGTTGTCTGTTTTTTTATAGATAACGAATAAATCATGAGTGATGAGGCAAGATACAGATCAATACCTCGAGTACCGGCTGACATTTAAAAGCACGCCGACCGCTGCGAGCATCAGCGTCAGTGATGAGCCTCCGTAGCTTAAAAACGGCAGCGTAATTCCTGTTACCGGGATCAGCCCCGTCACAACGCCGATATTAATCATGACTTGAATAGCTATCATAGAAATAATACCGATGGCGACAAAGCTTCCGTATAAATCCGGCGCGCCGAGGGCAATCCTGACGCCCCGCCATAATAAAATACTGAACAGCAGCAATATGAGCGAACCGCCGATAAAGCCGAGTTCCTCAGATAAAATAGCAAAAATGAAATCGGTTTGCGGCTCCGGCAGGTAAAAAAACTTTTGCCGGCTTTGACCCAGCCCCATCCCGAACAGTCCGCCCGGACCTACGGCATAGAGCGACTGAATGATCTGAAATCCGCTTCCAAGCGGATCCTCCCACGGGTTTAAGTAAGAGGTAATCCGTTTAATCCGATAAGGAGCGGACAGAACTAGTGCCGCAAATCCGCTTAAACCGATGAGTCCGAGAAACGCAAAATGAGCGATTCGCGCACCGGAAACAAAAATCATCACGATGCACGTGCCCACCATTACCGTCCCCGTTCCCAGATCCGGCTGGCACATAATAATAATAAATGCAGAAAACACGATTCCGAGCGCGGGAACGAATCCGCGTCTGAATGACGTAATATTCTTCTGTTTTTCAGAAAGAAATTTAGCCAGAAACGCAATCATCGCGAGTTTCATAAACTCCGAAGGCTGAATGCTGAACGCTCCCACTCCGATCCAGCTTCTTGAACCGTTCCGCACCATTCCGACTCCCGGAATCAGCACAAGCACAAGCAGAAAAAAACAAATGATCAGAAGCAGCTTCGACCATGTGCGCCATGTCCAATAATCCACATTCATAATGAAAAACATGGCAATGACGCCGATCCCCGCAAACAGCAGCTGCCGTTTCGCGAAGAAAAACGAGTCGTCAAATTTATAATCCGCCCATACCGCACTTGCACTGTAGACCATAATTAATCCTATTGTTAAAAGCAATAACGTAATGATAACTAATAACAAATCAGGCGCTGTTTTTTTAGTAGTCAAAGCAATCGACACCCCAAGCATAAGTCATTTAGGGCTGCCGATGAACAGAGACAAGCCCTTACTTAAGCATATGCACGGCATCTATAAACATGTCACCGCGTTCTTCAAATGTTTTGAACTGATCCCAGCTTGCACACGCGGGTGACAAGAGGATGACGTCTCCTTCATTTGAGAGCGCAAACGCCGCAGATACTGCTTGTTCAACATTATCGACACGTTTGACATGTTGTATTCCCAGCTCATTGCCCAGTTTTTCTATCTTCGGCGCTGTCTGTCCGAACGTCAGGACCGCTTTGACATTGTCCATATACGGTTTCAGGTCGTCAAAACCGTTGCCGCGGTCCAGTCCGCCTGCAAGCAGAATAACCGGAGCTTTGAACGCGGAGAGCGCTTTGCTTGTGGCCAAAATATTCGTCGCTTTGCTGTCATTATAAAATTTACGATTCTGGATCGCTGTTACATACTGCAGACGGTGTTTGACACCGGTAAAGCTTGTCAGCACCTTCTGAATCGCTTTATTAGACGCGCCCGCCGTTTTGGCTGCGGCTACAGCGGCTAATATATTTTCTAGATTGTGCGCGCCCGGCAGTACGATGTCATCAACAGGCAGAATCGCTTCATCGCCGAACATCAGCATTCCGTCTTTAATGAATGCGCCGCTTGACAGTTCCTGATGAACTGAAAACGGAACGATGCCGGCTTTTCCGCTTTCGGCAAGCCGCACGACTGTTTCATCGCTTTGATTCACGATGGCCGTATCACTCTCAAGCTGATGAAGATACACGTTCTGCTTGGCTTTTTCATAGTTTTCACGGCTGTGATGGTAATCCAAATGAGCGTCGAACACATTTAAAATCAGGCCGATTTCAGGTCTGAACGCATGAGTCCCCATAAGCTGGAACGAAGAAAGCTCTGTGACGATCCATTCATCACCGTCAGCATGATAAGCCACTTCACTGGCGACAGTGCCGATATTCCCTGCGATCAGCGTCTTTATCGAATCAGCTTTCAGCATTTCATAAATCAGGGTCGTCGTTGTTGTTTTCCCGTTTGAACCTGTAATGCCGATGAATTTTGCATTGGTGATATAATACGCAAGCTCGATTTCCGTCCAGACCGGGATGCCTCTTCTTTGCGCTTCCTCCACCATGATATTTTCATACGGGATTCCGGGATTTTTGATCAGAATGGTAATGTGATGCTGATCAAAAAGTGACGTCGGATGCTCACCGCAGATGACTTCAATTCCTCTTTCTGCAAGCCTTTGGGCAGGTTCGTTCTCTTCAAAGGCTTTTTGATCATTCACGACGACGTTAATGCCTTTTTCATGAAGAATCGACGCAGCCGCATATCCGCTTTTCGCCAGTCCGAGGACCAGAAAGTTTTGTTTTTGCAAAAAAAGTTCGTTTTCCACTTATAACCACACCTCGATGTAAATTCCTAAAACGGCAAGCAGCAGTCCCGCAGTCCAGAATGTGACGACAACTCTCCATTCAGACCATCCGACCAATTCGTAATGGTGGTGAAGCGGACTCATCTTAAAGATTCGTTTTCCTGTCGTTTTAAAGCTGATGACTTGTAAGATAACAGATAAGGTCTCAATAACAAATACTCCGCCGATAATGACGAGCAGAATTTCAAGCTTCGTCAAAATGGCAACGGTCACGATCGCTCCTCCGAGCGCAAGCGAACCGGTATCCCCCATAAATACCTTGGCGGGATGGGCGTTGAATACAAGAAAACCGAGAACGGCGCCGACAACGGCAACCGAGAAAATCGCAACGTCATATTGTGACTGGTTCCACGCAAGGATGGCGAAAGCGCCGAATGCGATAGCCGCGGTACCGGACAAGAGACCGTCCAGACCGTCTGTCAGATTGACGGCATTTGAACCTCCGACAAGCATAAAGAGAACGAGGATAAAGTATCCCCAGCCGAGATCGATTGACAGATGTGTGCCCGGCACCCTGATGCCGGTTGAAAAATGGCAATAATGATATACTCCGTAAAATACAATGGCAATAATGATCTGGCCGATCAATTTCTGCTTCGACGTCAATCCGAGATTCCGTTTCATTACTACTTTAATATAGTCATCCAGAAAGCCGAGCAGACCGTATCCGATCGTGACAAACAGCAGAAGAAACATTTCCGCGCTCAGATGCGAAAATTTCTGCGTCATGACAATCGCCGTAATGGCGATGGATACAATAATCATGACCCCGCCCATCGTCGGCGTCCCTGATTTTTTCATATGTGATTTCGGCCCCTCTTCCCTGATACTTTGGCCGAATTTTAAACGTCTTAAAAACGGGATAAGAATCGGAGATATCAGAACACTGATTAAAAATCCCATTATTATTGTAAATAAAATCACTTGCTCAAGCATTGCTCTTTTCTCCTCCCGTTTCGTTCAAACGACATACGTATTTATCATATTCACATTGTGTCCCCGTAATTCTATTCATTTCCCTCATTCTAACACTCTTTCCTGTTTTACTTTTTATTCAGCTCAACAATAGCTCTTCCCGCTACTTCGGCGTCATCAAAGTCGAATGTTTCATTGCCGATCTGCTGATAGGTTTCATGCCCTTTCCCGGCAATCAGAACCACATCTCCCTTTTTCGCGTTGGCAATGGCAAAAAAGATAGCCTGCTCGCGGTTTGCGATACTGTGATAGTAGGTGCCTTCTACCCCTCTTTCCATATCTCTTAATATGGCCAGCGGGTCCTCGCTTCTCGGGTTATCTGAAGTGAAAATCGGTTCGTCGGCAATCCGCACCGCAATTTCCGCCATTTTCGGGCGTTTCGTTTTGTCCCGGTCTCCGCCGCATCCGACGACGACGAAAAGCTTGCCCTCTGTCATGTCTTTGCATGTATTCAGAACGTTTTCCAGACTGTCAGGCGTGTGCGCATAATCGACGACCACAGGAAACGGCTGATTGTGATTCACCAGTTCAAACCGGCCTCTGACACCTTGCAGCTCTTCAAGAGCGCTTGTGATCGTATCAAACGGCAGACCCGCTGCGATCGCTGTCGCCGCTGCAGCCAGTACGTTATACACGTTGAAGCGGCCGACGAGTGAAACCGTGATCTGCTTTGTTCCTTTTGGCGTAACAAGTTCAAAGCTTGTGCCTTGCGCAGAGATCTCGATTTGTTTCGCCATGACATCGGCATCATTCTCGATTCCGTATGTAAGGATGTGCGCCGCCGTCACTTTTTCAAAATAAGCACTGGCTTTGTCATCTGCGTTTAAAACGGCCCGCTTCGGCTTTTCATGGTTAAAGGAGCCGCCCAGCTGGGAAAACAGGAGGCTTTTAGCCTGTCTGTAGTCTTCCATCGTCTTATGATAATCTAAATGGTCCTGCGTCAGGTTCGTGAATACGGCGATATCATAATCGCAGCCGTGAACCCTGCCGAGTGACAGAGCGTGAGAAGACACTTCCATAATAGCTGTGTCAACGTGCTCATCATTCATTTTCTTGAACGTTTTTTGCAGTGTGACGCTTTCGGGCGTTGTATTTTTGACCGGGAATGTCTCATCCCCGATTTTAATGTACATCGTTCCGATTAAACCGGTCTGTCTTCCCGCTTTTTTAAAAATCTCATCAACCATGTGCGTCGTTGATGTTTTGCCGTTTGTGCCGGTGATGCCGATAAGCTGAAGCTGCTTTGTCGGCTGCCCGTAAAACGCGTCAGAAAGAACGCTGAGCGCCCGCTGTGACCGGCGGACGATAATGACAGGAACATCGACGTCAAGCTCTTTCTCGGCAACGATGGCCGCCGCGCCGTTTTCTGCGGCTTTTTGGGCGAAATCATGTCCGTCTACCGTATACCCTTTTATACACACAAAAAGACTCCCTTTTCTCACTTCCCTGGAGTCCATCTCAATTGAAGTTATGTCAGGGTCATGAAAGTCATTTTGAACAGGTTCGGCCATTAAATATGTAAGCAGCTTTGTAAGTTTCATTGTATCAAACCTCTCAGAAATTCTATTCATTCTTTTATCATGATAACCGTTTATAAAAGTCAGAATGGCTTTTAAACATACAGTTCATATTTTAGCGTAAATAAAAGGATACATCCAGTTAATCTTAAAAGTTATCTTCTTTTTTTCTCTTTACGATAAGAGGCAGCCGAAAACAATCGGCTGCCTCAAAAAGACTCATTCTTCACTCAAGTAAACACGGATCTTTGAGCCTTCTTTTACTTTCGTTCCGGCTGCAGGTGATTGTTTCACAATTTTGCTTCCTTTTCCTGAGGAGTCAATATTCAAATTGACAAGCAGCGACTCAAGATCAGAGACAGACATCCCTACAACATTCGGAACCTCTATTGTTTTTGTGTCGTTCCATTGATATTTTTTCTCGATTTGATTTTTTCGCGGTTTCACGCCGAGCTCAGGCAGACTGTCTCTCATCATATTTCCGACAATCGGCGCGGCGACGGTTCCCCCGAATTGAATCGTGCCTTTCGGATTATCAACCGCGACATACACGACAAGGCTCGGGTCATCAGCCGGCGCAAAACCGATAAAGGAGACGATATGGTTGTTTTCGAGATATTTGCCGTCTTTGACCTTTTGTGCGGTACCTGTTTTTCCGCCGACGCGATACCCTTCCACAAAGGCGTTCCGCCCCGTTCCCTGAGCGACGACGCTTTCTAAAGCATATCTGATCTGCTTTGACGTTTCCTGGGAAATAACTTGCCTTTTCGCAATCGGTGATTGTTTCTTAACAGTTTTTTTCGTAACGGGATCAACCCACTCTTTGGCGATAAACGGAGTATAAAGCGTTCCGCCGTTTATTGCTGCGGAAACGGCTGCCACCTGCTGAATCGGCGTGACGGAAACCCCTTGTCCGAAAGCGGTTGTCGCCTGTTCGACCGGTCCGACTCTGTCAAGCGGGAATAAGATCCCCGTTCCTTCCCCTTGCAGATCAATGCCTGTTTTCTTTCCAAAGCCGAAGTCCTTAATATATTGAAACAGCTTTTGTTTTCCGAGCCGTTCCCCCAGCTGTACAAACCCAGGGTTGCAGGAATTTTGAACGACTTCAAGATAAGATTGCGAACCGTGGCCGCCCTTTTTCCAGCATCGGAGGCGGGCGCCGTCAACCTCGGCAAATCCTTTGTCATAAAAGTGGTCTCTTTGCAAGTTTACTTTTTGCTCTTGGAGCGCCGCCGCAAGCGTAATAATCTTAAAGGTCGAACCCGGTTCATATGTGCTCCATACCGGCAGGTTTCGGTTGTAAACGGACGGATCCACCGATTGATAGTCAGCCGGATCAAAATCAGGACGGCTTGACATGCCGAGCACTTCCCCGTTTTTCGGATTCATTGCGACCGCAATCATTCCGTCCGGGTTATATTTCGCCGCTGCATTGTCGAGCTCCCTTTCTATAATCGTCTGAACCTTGGCGTCAATCGTCAATTTCATATCAAGTCCGTCTTTCGGAGGGGTGTAATCATCCGCTTCATCAGGCATTTTCTTCCCCTTGGCATCCGTATAAAATTTCACAGATCCCTTTACACCTTTTAAGTCATCATCATAATAAGCCTCCAATCCGAGAAGGCCCTGGTTATCAATACCGGCAAAACCGAGAACATGGGACAAAAAGCTTCCGTACGGATAATGGCGGATGCTGTCTTCAGCCACATAAACCCCTTTTAAGTCGAGCGCTTTGATTTCTTTCGCTTTTTTATTGGAAATTTTCCGCCCCTCGGGTGAGATTTTTTCTATGGAGGTTTTCTTAGTAATGTGTTTGTAGACCTTCTCTTCCGACATATTTAAAACTGACGCGAGAAGCTTGCCCGTTTTTATGGGATTTTGGATCTGGCGCGGTACGACAAAGACGGTCGGCGCGCTTTTATTAGTAGCCAGCTTCACGCCGTTTCGGTCAAGGATCTCTCCCCGCTCAGGCTCAAACGGCAAATTCCGGCTCCAGGAATCCTTAGCCAGTGAAGTCAGCTTTTCTCCCATCACAAATTGGACATAGCCTAATCTGCTGTCAATGATCAAAAAAATGATTACGCCAAAAAGCAAAACCAGTAATAAACGTTTTCGAACCGTTACATTTGAAACGCGCAAGGGACCGTCCACTCCTTATTTAGGCTTGTTTCAATTTATGCCTCAGCTTGGACACATAGAACGGCGGCGCATAAAAAAGAAGCCCGCGGGCATCCGCGGACTTCTCTGTCCCGTTAATCAGGATTTTTAAATTTCACCTTGATCACGGTATTTTCTTTCAGTTCTTTGCCTTTTTTCACACTTTGGCTTGAAGCGTAACCTTCACCGCTCACATCAATGTGAATGCCTGATACTTTGCTGAATTGAAGCACTTCCCGTCTCGACCATCCGGACATATCCGGCATCGTCATCTTTCCGTCTGTTTTTAAGAAGATTTTCTGATTGGTGATCACATCTTCTCCGGCTGTCGGATACTGCTCTTTTACGGCAACATCGCTGCCGATGACAATCGGTGTGAGATGTTCATTTTTCGCTTCCTTCTCAGCGCTCTTGACCGTCTTATCTGTCAGGTCAGGCATTTTTTGGCTTTTCGTTTCTTCCTGACCGGAATCTGTTTTTTCCGTCGGTTCGATATTCATGTAGTGGAGGCTGTTTTTCATCGTCGGGTTAAAGATTTCCGCGACAGGATCAGAGCTGCTTTGACCCGCTTTTAATTGCGGCTGCTGCACGGCTACATAGATGACGAGCTTAGGATCATTTTTCGGCGCCATGCCCATGAATGAAAACACATAGTTGCTCGTTCCCCTTAAATATCCGCCCGTCCCGGCAATTTGTGCGGTTCCCGTTTTACCCGCGACGTCAAATCCTTCAATTTTATAAGGTTTTCCCGTTCCGATGTCTGACGTCACGACTTCTCCGAGCAGATTCCGGACTTTTTTCGCCGTATCGGCTGAAATCGGCGTGCCTGCTTGCTCTGGTTTTGTCTGCTTGACGACTTTTTTCGTATCGGGGTCGACAATATGATCAATGACGTAAGGTTTCATCATTTTGCCGTTATTGGCAATCGCCGTGACCGCCTGCAGCTGCTGGATCGGCGTTATCGCCGATGCTTGGCCGTAAGCCGTAGACGCTTTGTCAAAATCATATTTGTAGTTAATTTTACTTGATACTTCACCGGGCAGATCAATCCCTGTTTTTTGATAGAGCCCGAATTTGTGCAGGTACTCATTAAACCGGTCAAACCCCAGTTTTTCGTTGGCCAGTTTGGCGAAAGCAACATTGGATGACCTCATGAGGCCGTCACGGAAGCTTGTCATACCCCATCCGGCGCCGTCGTTCCAATCTTTAACAGGTTTGCCTCCCACTTTATATGTTCCTGATTTATATTTCTCGTTTGCGGAAAACACATTTTCCTGAATCGCCGCGGCAAGCGTAAAGATCTTCATCGTCGATCCCGGTTCATACGCGTACGACACTAAGTCGTTGTAATAATTGGTGACGTTTCTGATATTCGGGTCGAAACTCGGACGCTGCCCCATCGCAAGCACCTTGCCTGTTTTCGGTTCTACGACAGCCGCCATAATTTTTTTCGGTTTATATTTTTCCGCTACTTTCGTCATGCTGTCTTCTAAAAAGGTTTGAATTTTCTGATCAATGGTTAAATATACATTGTCACCGTTTTTAGGTGCGGTGATTTTTTCTTTGCTGTTCGGAAGTTTCCAGCCGGATTTATCACTTTCGTAAGTGACGGATCCGTCGCGTTCCGTCAGATAGTTATTCAGTATTTTTTCAAGCCCTAAAGAGCCTTGTATCTCGTTTGTTTTTTCATTCACATCGGCATAGCCGAGAACATTTGACAAAAATACACCGTTCGGATAGTAGCGCTTCGTATCTCTTAAGAAAGAAATACCCGGAAGATTCATTTTTTCGATCTTTTGTTTTTTCGCATAAGAGATATCGCGGCCGGCTGAACCGAATTCCACCTGCTTCGCGCCATCCCTGTTTAAGATGTCCAGAATCTCGCTTTTATCAAGATTGATAACGGTCGCCAGTTTTTCCGCCGTTTTCTCTTTGTCTTTGACATGCTGAGGATGCTTCGGATCACTCGTCATTTTTTTATCAAGCACGGCAATGAGCTTATATGTCGCCGTGTCCTCTGCAAGCACTTTGCCGTTCCGGTCAAGAATAGAGCCGCGGCTCGCTTCTATCGTCCGCTTTTTTTCGTGCTGCTCAGTCGCTTTTGTTGCAAGTTCTACACCGTTTGCTTTACCGGTTAATTGAATGTACGCCATTCTCCCGAGAATGACAAAGAAAAAGAGAGCGAAACAAATACTGAGTATCGCTGCTCCTCTGTTCATAAACTTATTTTTTTTCGGCATGGGTTATCATTCCTGTATGTTTTTCACTTTTTTATCTTTCAGATTCAAACCGTGCTTTTTAGCGATATCCATCAGGCGCTGCGGCTGGCTTAAGTCAGCAGCCGTCTTTTCGAGATCACCGATCTGCTTATTCTTCTCAGATACTTTCTCCTCCAGTTTTTGCACCTCAATATTGGATTGGTACGCCGCGTATGCCTTTGATACGATAAACATTGATGTGGAGAGAACGGCAATGGCAAACAGGACGAGCAGCACCTTTTCCCCGAGTGTAATGGAAGCCCTCTTTTTGACAATCACCTTTTTTTCGGGACTTATCACTGGCCGTTGTTGTTTTTCCTGCTGGTAAGCTAAGTTGCTCATAGGCTGATGACCTCCTTTAATGTTGTCATTTGCTGCCCGTTATTTTCGTTTCTCCGCAATGCGGAGCTTCGCTGACCGGGCGCGGTTATTTTCTTCAAGCTCCTCTTTTGATGCCGTAATGGGCTTTCTCGTAATCAGTTTTAATTCCGGTTCAAATTCTTCCGGTATCACGGGAAGACCCGGAGGCAGTTCGGGAAGTGATGATTTTTCCTTGAATGTCGTCTTGCACATTCTGTCTTCCAGCGAGTGAAAAGTGATCACAGACACCCTTCCGCCCGGCTTCAGCACCTCTATCGCTTGCAAGAGGGCCTCTTCAAATACTTGAAGCTCGTCGTTTACGGCGATTCGAATGGCTTGGAATACACGTTTGGCCGGATGACCTCCGCTTCTTCTCGCCGGAGCCGGTATCGCGTCCTTTATTAGATCGACCAGTTGGCCGGTTGTTTGAATAGGCGATTTTTCTCTAGCCTCTTCAATTTTTCGGGCGATCTGCTTGCTGAATTTTTCTTCTCCGTATCTAAAGAAAATCCTCACAAGGTCCTCATACCGCCATTCATTTACGACTTCTTTCGCCGTAAGGGCGGCCGACTGGTCCATCCTCATGTCCAGCGGTGCGTCATGATGATAGCTGAATCCCCGTTCCGGTGTATCAAGCTGCGGAGAGGATACTCCTAAATCAAATAAAATTCCGTCGACACTCGTAATGCCGTGTTCATGTAAACACTCTTTTAAATAACGAAAGTTGCTTTTCACCAGAATAAGCTGTCCTTTGTATTCGGACAATGTTTTCTTTGCGTTTTCAAGTGCTGTGTCATCTTGGTCAAAGGCGATCAAGCGTCCTTTTTCCGATAATTGCTGCAATAAATATGTACTGTGCCCGGCGCCGCCAAGGGTGCAGTCCACATAGGTTCCGTCCGGTTTGATATTTAAACCGTCGACGGTTTCACGAAGAAGTACTGTCTTATGCTGAAACATTTGTGTCGGTCCCACCTTTATAAGGAATGAATTGAATTGTCAGTTGTTGTTGTGATGCACGAAGATCCATTATATATCAAATCCAATCATGTTTTCAGCAATTTCAGCGAATGAATCTTCTTGCTCTTCTGTGTATTGTTCCCATATTACCTTACTCCACAATTCAATTCGATTGGAAACCCCGATGACAACACATTCTTTTTCCAGTTTTGCGTAATTCAGAAGAGATGACGCAATATTAACCCTTCCCTGCTTGTCCAGTTCGCATTCGGTCGCACCGGAAAAAAAGAATCGGGTAAATGCGCGGGCGTCTTTTTTGGTGAGCGGCAGAGCCTTCAGCTTTTCTTCAATCAGCTTCCATTCATTCATCGGATAGCCGAAAAGGCATTGGTCCAGTCCTCTGGTCAGCACGAACTGCTCACCGAGGCCATCTCTGAATTTTGCGGGTACGATCATGCGGCCCTTTGCATCAACAGTATGCCGGTATTCACCCATAAACATGATAAGGACCCCCACTTTCTCCCCTAAACTCACCACTATCCGCCACTTCTCTCCACAACCTCATTTTACACTGTTTACACATAAAAAAAAACCCTGAACTATTCAGGGTTCTTTAAAACTTTATTTCAAAGTTTGACAATCTGATGTTGGTTTTGAAAAGAAAATGGCAGATGTTTGAAGGTTGTGAAGAATTTTGGACCGTAGCGGTTCAGATAATACATCACATTCCAAATCCGTTCCTGCGGAGCGCCGAGCGGTCTGACGCTGTTTTGGATTCTTTCATAGTCACGCAGCACAAAGCCTTCTTTTTCTTCAATTCTTTTCGTTACCGTCCGTTCTAAAAACAAGAGCTGATCTTGAATGAAGGCGGCATTCTTCTGTAAGAGCGGCTCAAGGCTTGAATCGACCTTCAGCGCTTCGTCCCTTGCGCGTTTATGGACAGCTTCAATCTGCGACTTCGCCTGTTCCATTACAGAAGAAAACTCTTCCGGAATCTGCTCTTCAAAATAAGTGTCTTTCAGGTGTCCGGTGCCGTGTTCGATCGCTTCCTGAAGCGGGATATTCCGTTCTGAAAGCTTCTTTTCAATATGGCGCTCAAGAATCGTAATGTTCAGTCTCGGCACTACCGGCGTCATGCGAAGGCCCATTAATGAGAAAGCCTGCTTCAGCTCACCCCAATAATTGATCTCCCCCGGCCCCGCGATAAACGCCAGAGTCGGAATGAGAAACTCCTGCATAAGCGGCCTTGTCACAACGTTATTGCTGAAACATTCCGGTTTTTCTTCCATATGGGTATGAAGCTCGTCGTTCGTCCACTTCAGGTCAAGCTCCTTAATGACAAAAACGCCGTTGTCTTTTTCAATTAAGAAACGCTCTCCCTCGTGTTCGTAAAACAGATTGGCCTGATCTTTGTCCGATTCAATAATCGGGTGATAACCGGCTTCCCGCATAAGACTCTGCTGGTCTGACACGGCTTTGGCAAGCTCATGATTGTGTTTTAAAATCTGCTGAAACATACCCGTTTCCAGCTTTTTAATCCCCGGATCTCCCGAATTCATCAGAATAAGGCCTTCTTCTTGAAACAAGTCGGCGATCAACAGCTCAAAAAAGTCCGTGAATGTCTCTGATGAGCGTAAACATCGCTTCACGTTTTGAAGGAGTGTGTTTGTGTGATCCGTTTCCTCAAAAGCAACGAACACTTCATCAATCCAAGCCGCGCATTTTTCCTGATCAAGCTCGGTTTTAGCCGCTGATGTTTTTTTCCAGTACGACTGCGGCAGTTTCTGTTTCACCGGACCTTTATTCTCTGCTGACGTATGCACAAAATTGATTTCTTCCAGATCGTGATCTTCACCCGCCACCCAGAAAATCGGAACGACAGGAATCTGTAACACCTCTTCCTGCTGTCTGGCAAGTACGATAATGGAGATAATTTTATGTATGGTGTAAAGAGGCCCCGTTAAAAGACCGGCCTGCTGGCCGCCTACAACCGCTGCGCTTTTTGGATCTCTCAGTTTTTCGATGGAGGCCTGCATGGCGGCGGAGTGAAATTTTTCGTGATAGGAGGATAAATAATCCGCTAATTCCTCTCTGGCAAACGGCCGCGAAGACAAGTCATGAAGCCGCTTTTGCCATACGTCCTCTGAATGAATATCATAATCAAAAAATGAAGACATGTTTTCTCCATCTATATAGTGCTGCACAAACTTATTTTGACTTTTGATGGAAAGTTCAGTTAGCTGCATCTGTCTGGAACTTCCTTTCTCCAATAAATAGTTAGGTTTCCGAAATGAGTATAGCATGTTACCGGAAAACCTCAAAAGACTTTGTTTCAGTTTCTTTCTAACGCTTTTATGCTGCGGTGTAAAAACGTGAGATGAACGGCCGGCAATCCGCGGCTTTCCGCTTCTTTTACAAGGTAGCCGATAATCGCATCGGCCTCTGTCCGCCTGCCTGCCATGATATCGACGAGCATGGAAGAATGATTTTTTTCCGTCAGTCTGCAAACTTCGCAAACCTTGTTCCACGCTTCTTCTCTATCGGCGAGGCCAAGTATTGTCTCCGCTTCTTCAAACACGTTTCTCATATATTTTTTGTAAGCGTCATTTGTTACCAGCTCTCCGTTTTTCACGCGCAGCAATGCAGTTAACGGGTTAATGCATACATTTACGATCAGTTTTCCCGTTAACAGCCGATACCAGTCGTTTTCATCATATACGGGAAAATCCCGGTGCATGCCGGAAAAGATGCTTTTGAGCGTTTCCGGCCGGGAAGCGCTGAATACACTCCATCTTACGGCCCCCGATCCCGTATGTTCAACGGCATGATCTGAAATCTTTTTTGCTCCGTGCTCAACAGTGCCGGCATAAAGCGAATGATCCGTATGCCAATCTTTAATGTCGTGTATGTGTCCCATGCCGTTTTGCAAAAACAGCACATTCGTCCCTTTTATCATCTCAAGATCCCGCAACACCGCACTTAGCTGGTGCTGTTTAACGGCTGCGATTAAGAGGTCGAATCCGGAAGTGATGCCTGTTTGCGCTCTGCATGCCGCCGTACATTCTATTCCGTCTTTCAAAAGCCGTATACCGCCTGAGTTAATCGCATCAGCCTGCTCCGTCCGCCGCGTAATGACCGTTACCTGATGGCGGGACGATAAGTAGTAAGCACATAAAAGGCCTACCGCTCCGCCGCCGATAATTCCGATTTTCACACTGTCACACCCTATATCTGCATTTTTCCATATTATCATAGCAGAAGCCGACGCAAATTACTTCAATTTCGTTTTGAGCAAAAAGACTGGCAAGCATATTATAGTTGGAATTTTCAATTAAAGCGTTTACAATAATGGTAGAACACAACAAAGGGGGAGTTTGTGTTGAAAATAGAGCGACTGCTCATCAACTTTAAGACACTCGAAGAATTTAAAAGGTTTAAGGAATACGGGATGCAGGAGCTGTCGATGCTTGAAGATCTTCAGGATAACATCATTGAAAATGACAGCACCTCGCCTTTTTACGGGATTTACTTCGGGGATAAACTAGTGGCGAGAATGAGTTTATATCAGGTAAACGGAGGTGCGAATCCGTATTTTGATCAGCGTCAGGACTTTTTGGAACTTTGGAAGCTTGAGGTTCTTCCGGGCTATCAAAACAACGGATACGGAAAAGCGCTTGTTGATTTTGCAAAATCCTTCAGAATGCCGATCAGGACAAATTCACGCATGAAATCAGCAGATTTCTGGGATAAGATGAATTTTGAGCCCGTTAAATATGATATGGCGCGTGATAAAGGAGAAAATCCTTATATCTGGCATCCCGATATGGACGGTGAAATGACATCCGGAGAAACGGCATAATAAAAAACCGGCCGGGCGCCGCCCCCAGGCCGGTTCATTTTACAGGCTCTGCGCCGATTTTCTGTCGTCTTCTTTTGAATTGACCATCCTTCTCGCTCTGTCCATAATGTCAATTAACGCTTTATAATCTTCTTCCGTCATCTCCAGCTTGTTTCTCAAGCTTTCATTTTCCTCACGCAGATCCTCGACTTCTTTTTGCAGCGCGGTCAGCTGTTCTGTGAGTTTTTCTTTTTCATGACGCACATCCGCTGTGGCCGGCGACTCTTTAAATTGCTGCAGAAACAAAATGACATCATCAATGGACAGCTCTTTTTCTCCTTCCGCCCTGCGGATCGGAGGCTGTTTGACGGTTCCCGGCAGATTGGCGGAATGCACCCCGATCTGCTTTCTTAATTCCTTCCGCTGTTTTTTCGCCAGTTCTATCCCTGACTGATATTGTTTTCTGACATAAGAATTCCATCTGAACCCGCAGGCGGCAGCCGTTCTCGTCAGCGCTCTGCCGACTTCTTCAAAAGCGGAAAGCTGGGTCCCGCCTTCCCGAATATGCCTGAGCACCACTTCGGCCAGCAGCAAATCTTCATCTTGCGTCCACGCGTCTTGTCTCGTTATCGTCAATCGTATCTCCCTCCATATTTGCTCATTTACCTCATACATATGCCGCTGATAGATTAGATAGACTATTGGCGCTCACAATTTTTTCGGCGGAAGCAGGCCGGAGGGAGAAAAAAAGAAAAGCGCAGGAACCGAGATTCCCGCGCTTTTCTTCATACATTAATTGCTTTTAACATTTATGTCTTTGCCGTTGTATGATCCGCATGCTTTACATACACGGTGAGACAATTTCATCTCTCCGCATGACGGGCATTCTGTCATACCAGGTACATTTAGTTTGAAATGTGTACGGCGCAATCTTTTTTTCATTTTAGAAGTTCTTCTAAAAGGTACAGCCATTATTCCCACCTCCTTAAAGAGTTAAGATTCATCATCTTGTGTTAAGAGCTTTTTCAGATCCGCAAGTCTGGGGTCGATTTGATTTTTCTTGTCTTCCTCAGAAATCACTTGCCAATCCTTCCCCACTTGGGGAGCGGCTCCTTCTTTTTGTTCAGTTTCACAAAAGACTTGCATAGGAATTTCTAAAAGAATCTCTTCTTTTATGATCGGAGTTAAGTCGACGATATCGTCTTCAGCAATATGAACGTCCTCATCTTCTATATCATCCGACTTATGAAATCTAAACAGTTCTTTTGTCGCGATTGTAAATGGATACGGCACATCAACTAAAGTTCTTGAGCACGGCAAAACCATTTCGCCTGAAATCGTAAAGTCAAACGAAACTTGCTTGGATTCAATCTCCGCGCGGCCCTTCACCCGGACAGGAGAAATGCGGCGGATGTCAGAATTCAATTTTGTCAGCTCATTTAACTCAACTGTTTCATCAAATTCAAAGCTCTTTTTTGCCATTTGATGAAGCTGATAAATCGTCCATTTCATTTGTATCACCTCAGGAAAGCAACAAACATGATTATAGCTTTTCAGAATGTTTTTGTCAATATTTTTTCTTTACAGCATAATGCCGCCGTCATGCAATCGTTGACAGCCGGATAGGCTATGCATACACTAAACGAAACGGACTAAAATATGCACTTCATTTGCAAATGTACCACACGAAGCAAAACATAGCAAGAAAGGCGGGACAAATATGAAAGCAGTCGGCCTGGTTGTTGAATATAATCCCTTTCATAACGGACACCGCTATCATGCGGAACAAGCAAAAATCAAAACGGACAGCAGCGTCGCGGCGGCGGTGATGAGCGGCCCTTTTTTGCAGCGCGGGGAACCGGCCGCCGTCTCAAAGTGGGCCCGGACAAAAATGGCGCTGGAAAACGGCGTGGATATCGTCATTGAGCTCCCTTATATATATGCCGTACAAAAAGCGGAATTATTCGCGCGCGGCAGCGTTTCGCTTCTTCATCATTTAGGATGCAGCAGCTTGTTTTTCGGCAGCGAAAACGGGCGGATCGAACCTTTTATTGAAGCGTCTGAAGCGTTCAGCCGAAAGGAAGATGACTGCAGCCTGATTCTGAAAGAGGAGCTGAAAAAGGGTCTCAGCTATCCGGCCGCCGCCTCAAAAGCTTTTTCACACATATTCAAAGGGCGGGACATGCTCGATTTGTCCAAGCCGAACAATATTCTCGGTTTTCACTACGTTAGAGCGATACACACCTCCGGTTCCGCTATGAAGCCTTATACGACAGCCAGAATCGCTTCCCAGTATCATGACGCCGAGCTCCCCGCAGATAACAGCCGGATAGCCAGCGCAACAAGCATCCGGAAAGCGCTGATAGAAAAAGGAACGGCGGCCGCAAGGAGCTTTCTCCCGGAAGCGTCTGCGCGTGAGCTGGAGGCATACAGAAATTCATACGGAATATGGCACAGCACGGAAGACTATTTTTCATATGTAAAATACAGCCTCAGCACTCTTTCCGCTGAAGAATTGAGCCGAATCTATGAAGTGGAAGAAGGCCTTGAGCACAGGATTCTGCGCACCATCAGACAAGCCCGATCCTATCGCGAAATGATGGAACGATTGAAAACAAAACGATACACGTGGACGAGGCTGCAGCGGATGAATACGCACATTCTGACACGGACGAAAAAGGAAGACATGCATCGGCTCTTACAGCCTTCAAGCGCTCCTTATATCCGTCTTCTCGGAATGACGAAAAAAGGACAGGCGTACCTGTCGGCAAAGAAAAAAGAGCTTACCGCACCTCTCGTCAGCAAGCTCTCTTCTTTCTCTCATCCCGCTCTGGATCTGGACATACTGGCGGGACGGGTTTACAGCCTGCCGATAAACGAACCTGAACGCACATTGTTTGAGAAACAGGAATTTTCACAAGCGCCGATCCGCTATGATGAAGATGAAAATCGTTTTTTGAATGCGTAAAAAAAGCACCTGTCTGTATCAGGTGCTTTTTACTTTCAGCTGATCCAAATAGTCAAGTGCGTCCTGCATGGTGTCGACAGGGACGATCTTCATATCGGACTTGATTGCTTTCGCCGTTTTTACCGCATTTTTGTAATCAGAATTTTCAGCTCCGTTTTGATTCGGCGCAAAGAAAATATCTTTTCCCGCTTTGTCTGCGGCGACGACTTTCTGATCGATTCCGCCGATCGGTCCGACTTTGCCGTCCACGTCGATTGTCCCCGTTCCGGCTATATTATAGCCTTTTGTTTCGTCAGGTTTTGTCAGCTGGTTGTAAATTTCTAAAGACATCATGAGACCCGCAGAAGGCCCGCCGATGTTTTCAATGCTGAAATGAAGATCCGGCTTCACTTTCACGTTCCGGTCCGTATATAATGCGACGCCGATTCCCGCTCTTTTCGGGTCGTCCGGGAATGATTTCAGCACAATGTCAACGGTCTTTTCTTTCGTGTCCCGTTCAATGTGAAACGTTACTTTTTCCCCCGCTTTTTTGCTGCTGATATAATCAATCAGCTTTTCAGCGGATTCGTATGTTTTCCCGTCCGCGCTGATGATTTTATCACCGACCTCTATTTTTCCTTTTGCCGGCATGTCAGAGACGACTGAACTGGCATAAATGCCGTTAAATGAGTATTTCACCTGTTTCCCGGCTTTTTGATAAGCGGCAATGACCGCGTTTTCTTGGGAGCTTTTCATCATTTGCAGCTGGCGCTTCATATAATCCGAGTCCGATTCGCCCTCTTCTTTTATGCTTTCATCAGAGACGATTTCATCGTAAGGATGCACTTTCGCCCAAAGATATGTATACGGATTGGCGGGGCCTACTTTGACAGTCATCAAGGAAAGGCTTCCTTTTTCAGGATAACCTCCGTCCACCTTAATCAGCGGTCTCAGCTCTGATGCTTCTCCCGGCTGTGTGATGTAATACGGAAGCTTAATAAATGTAACAGCGATTAATAAGATCAGGATGATAAACACCCAGCGAAAATGTTTTGCTTTCATATGAGTTAGCCCTCCCAGTTCTCTATTTCTTGTTTAATCCGGCCGATCATCCGGTCTGCGGCTTCTTCGCCCGCTGTGATCATATGATCAATGTTGGCAAAAGAACTTGAGCTGAATGATTCAAGAGAAGGGCGGATCATGACGTCTGCGGCAATGGTCTGGTGACGGACCAATTCATTTTGCAGTATATCCATACTTTGCATGATTACATCAAAAATATGTGCCGCCTTTTCCGTTTTTTTCACCCGGGATACGTCAGAGGCGATGACGATATCAGCACCCATATCTTTTACGGCGGAAACCGGGATTCTGTCGACCACCGCGCCGTCGACTAACATACGTCCGTTCATTTTTTGCGGGACGAAAACGCCCGGTATGCTGATGCTCGCGCGGACGGCTTCGGATACTGAACCTTTCGTAAAAACAAGCTTTTCGCCGGTCTGAAGGTCGCAGGCCACGATGCCGAGCGGGATCCGCAGTTCTTCTATCGGCTTGCCGTACGTATAGGCATGAACGAGCTGCCTGATGCGGTCCCCTTTTAAAAATCCGAGCCTCGGCATCGTATAATCCGCGTACAGCCGCCGCTTAAATGCTTTGGCGACTTTTTTCATCGTGGCCACGTCATGCCCGGCCGCATAAAAGCTTCCGACTAATGCTCCCATGCTGCTGCCGGCAATCATATCAATTGGAATCTGATGCTTATGTAAACTGGATAACACTCCGAGATGAGCGATGCCTCTTGCCCCTCCCGAACCTAACGCTAACCCGATTGTAGGTTTGGCCAACGCGACGAACCCCCTAATATACATCCTATACATGAATTCTATGGTCTAAATTGAACCCCTATGCTCGTATATTAGTACAGGATGACAAATAGGTACTTGCCGGGCCGCCTTTAAGGTCTGTTCTATATTTTATCATGATATAAATGTCAGTGTGCAATTTTAGCATCGGGGAGGTAAGAATGAATTTGTCTAAGTTTCATACATTTTTGATTTCATTGTTTTTCATTTTTTTGACGGCGACGGTTATTTCACACCCTCAGGCCTCATTCGAAGCCTCCAAAACCGGTCTTTCCATGTGGTGGGAGGTAGTTTTTCCTTCATTGCTTCCGTTTTTTATTCTATCTGAGCTTTTAATCGGATTCGGCATTGTCAAGTTTGTCGGCCTTTTACTCGAACCCTTTATGCGTCCCATTTTCAGAGTGCCGGGGGTCGGCGGATTTGTACTGGCTATGGGCATGGCTTCAGGCAATCCGGCCGGCGCGAAGCTGACTGCACGGCTGCGCCAGGATAAACAAATCTCCAGAGTAGAGGCTGAACGCCTCGTCTCTTTTACCAATTCATCCAATCCGTTATTTATATTCGCTGCTGTGGCAGTCGGCTTTTTTCATAACGCGTCTCTCGGCATTCTGCTGGCATCGGCTCACTATCTCGGAAACATCGCTGTCGGCCTGACGATGCGTTCATACGGACGGAAAGAAGAAGCGGCGTATACCGGTAAAAAGACGATCGCTCTCCCTTCTCTGAAGGAAGCATTTCTGGCCCTCCACAAGGCGCGGCTTTCGGAAAAGCGGCCGCTCGGAAAAATTTTGGGCGACGCCGTCACCTCTTCTGTACAAACCTTGCTGATGGTGGGCGGTTTTATTATATTGTTTTCGGTTTTCAGCCGGTTATTATCAATCGTACAAGTCATGGATGTGCTTTCTGTATTTACAAACGCGCTGCTTTCGCTTTTTCATCTTCCGGCAAATCTGGACATCCCTCTTATCAGCGGGATGTTTGAAATTACACTTGGGAGCAAGCTGGTCAGTGAAGCTGATGCCGCCTTGCTGCCGAAAGCCATGATTGTGAGTTTTATTCTCGGGTTCAGCGGCCTTTCCGTACAGGCCCAGGTAGCCGGCATTTTATCGGAAACAGATATCCGCTTTAAACCGTTTTTCGCGGCGCGTATCCTTCAGGGCATTTATGCCGCACTCTTTATTCTCTTACTGTGGAAGCCGCTTTACCATGCGTTGGACGAACCTTACCAGTCCGTATTCCTCCCTTTCCGCGATCATGAAGCGGTATCTGCTGCCGTCAGCGGTTGGAATACGCTTGTTGAAACCGGGCCCGCTATCACGCTGACAGCTCTCGCCGTATACGCATTGATTTATTGTTACAGGCTGTCAGCACGGACAAAAAAAGGATGAGACGCCAATCAGCGCTTCTCATCCTTTAAATTTCTGCTTCAGCGCCTGTTCAACTTCCGGAGGAACAAACTCTGAAACAGGCCCGTTATATTTTGCGACTTCTTTTACGATGCTTGAACTTAAAAAAGAGTACTGATTGTTCGTCATCATAAAAAAAGTTTCTATTGATTCGTCGAGCACGCGGTTGACGGAAGTCCCCTGCATCTCATATTCGAAGTCAGAAACGGCTCTGAGCCCCCTGATAATCGCCTTCGCCCGCTTTTTTTTCGCATAGTCGATTAACAGTCCCTGTGACGTCTCGACCGTAACATTCGGTATGTCTTTTGTCACTTCTCTTAACAGCTCACATCGTTCCTCAACTGTAAACAGCGGCTGCTTAGAAGAATTATTGAGCACGCATACGTACACCTGCTCAAACACGTTTGCCCCCCGTCTGATAATGTCCAGATGTCCGTAGGTAACGGGATCAAAACTTCCGGGACATACAGCTATACTTGCCACATCATTACCCCCTATTTCGGTATATCGTCACTCCTGTAAGCCCGTAAATTTCCCTTCTTGTTACAGAAAGCGCGCCGACGGCTTCAGGAAGCGCAACGGCTTTATCATGCTCGGCTACGACAAAACCGTCTTCATTCAGCATGTTCTGCTCATCAATCATTTCGATAAGCGCTTTCAGCTTTTGTTCCTTATACGGAGGATCTAAGAAAATTCCGTCAAAACCTTTTTCCCGTTTCGCCGCGGCATAGAGGGCCCGCTCTGCATCATTGCGGTATACTTCCGCTGAAGACAGCAGATCAAGCGCTTTGATATTCGCTTTTACCGTTTGGATGGCTTTGAAATCACGATCCACAAAGATACAGCGGTCAAATCCGCGCGACAGCGCTTCAATCCCGAGACCGCCGCTCCCCGCAAATAAATCCAGCCCCGTTCCTCCGTCAAAATACGGGCCGATCATATTAAAAATAGACTCTTTTACTTTATCCGTCGTCGGCCTTGTTGATGTGCCCGGCACAGCCTTTAAGGCTCGTCCTTTTCTTGAACCGGAAATTACTCTCATTATTCACACCACTTTTTCTGAAAACTTTGATGTTTCTCATCGGCTGAGCCGTTATGTATAAAAACAATCCCTATCTTATCATAAAGCATTCTTTCAAACAATGAACGTGAAATCGTGTATACATATTCACATTCCTGTCAAGACTACGTGTAACAGCATCAATGAATGATGTTGTTGCCAACCGCGGAGAAGACTTACGTTTCCCCATAAGTTCTTCCTCCGGTTTCTCCTCTCCCTTTTCCTTCTCCTTAACTTGTTAAGGAATAGAAGGACCCCGCAGGTATCTGCGGGGATTTTTTTATATGCCGATTTTATAATCGTACTCTTTCGCTTTATCAAGCTTTGATTCAAATTCCAGCTTTAAAAAAGGTTTATAAGAAGGCTCTACCTTCTTCACATAAGAATAAGAAGAAATCTTTTCCATTGTTTTTTCGATTAGGTCCATATCGCAATACAGCACAACGTATTTCAGCCGCTTTGAAACATAATGAACGTTGCCGAATTTTCTCAGCATTTTGCTGTGTTTTAAGGAATGCAGATATACGATTATGCCTTGGCGCTTATTTTCCATCATGATCACCCGCCTGACTTTCTGTTCATTTTATGTAAAAGACGAGACGGCCGTCTCGTCAGGAAACTTTGCATCCGCAGCCGCCGCCGGAACCGCAGCCGCCGCCGCAGGATGACAGGCCGTCAAAATAAGGATTCCCCGTCGGCACTTTTACATGCTCCGAGACGGCCGTTCCGAGTTCAATGCTGATCTCGTCAAGCAGCGACTGAAGCTCAGTCTCCGCTTTTTTAAATTCGGCCACCTTATCGTTTAAATCCAGTTCCCGCTTCATTTCTCTCATTTTGCGGGAAATCTCTCTATAATCAGGATGGTATTTGCCAAAGCGCTGCACATCCTCATACTGCTCTTTAACGCTCATAAAAGAACGAATGATCCGCCCTGCCTCTTCATCTTCACGGAGACGCTTGTAACAATCGCGGTAATTTTCAGCCGTCTCAGACTGCAGAATCATGCCGGCAAGCTGCTCCGCTTCCCTTTGAAGCTTGACGGACTCAATTGTTGCATACATAAATACGCACCTCCAGTTGCTAGTTTACCATGAAACCACCCAATTGGAAAATGCGGCGTTTAAACGCTTTTTAATCCTGTGAACGCATGGCGTGAACCATCTGCATCATCATCTGCGCCATTTGAATCCCGTTTGAGAATTGGCTTACCCGATGCGGTATCGTCTTTTCATAAAAATTCATCATGTCAAGCTGAAAGGAATTGAGATCGTCCGGTTTTCTCGCAAGTCTGCGGTACCAGACGGGACGCTGCCGTATAAACCGTTTCCGTTCCTCATCTGCGGATATGAATTCCTGAACCTCTTTTCGCATACACGATCCCCTTCTTTAATCCTTCCTGAACGAAAAAGGATGTTGTCCGGAGCCTTGCCGGGGCTGCTTCGTGCTGCTCCCCGAAAATTGGCTTAAAAGGCTTTGCAATGATGAAATGGATTGGCTCATTTTATTGATCTGCTCATTCATTTGGTTGATATCCATTTTTTTGACGGCAGTGACCATTTTTGAAACGAAATCGTTTTTTTCAGCTGGTTCCTGTTTGGTTTCCGCGTCGGAAGAAGGCTGAACGGCCTCGTCTTTAAAAGGGTTCCATATCGGATCATCCTCGCCCAGAAGCACCCAATTTTCATAGACTTCCTGCCAGCTTCTTTGTTCCTTGCGAACATTTTGGATCAGTTTGGGATGCTTTTTTACGAATTGTTTAAAATCATCGATTGATTGCCGTGATTGCTGATTCGCCACAATTCTCACCCCCTCCGAAAAGTTTTGCCTGCTATAATGTATCGGTTCATGCGCCTTAATGTTCGCCTAAATTGCGAAAAAAAGCAGGTATATTTTTTTCAGCAGGAGCGCCGCTCGCGAAAAAACATAAAAAAACCGCGGGGGACGCGCCCCTCTGCGGTTTTTTACTGCCAAGGCTTAATGAAGTTTTGCGTATAATACTTCCGGTCCACGCCGACACCGAGGTGCGTATAATCCGGGCTTAACAGCGCCTTTCTGTGGCCTTCGCTGTTCAGCCAGCCCTCCACGGCTGCAGGACCGTCCACATAGTTGTAGGCAATATTTTCACCGGCCTCCCGGTATTTCACATCGCCTTTTTCCAAGCGATCCTTCAGAGTCCCGTATTTTTTTGAGACGTGAGAGAAATACTTGTTATCCTTCATGTCCTTGCTGTGGCCGAATGCCACTTTTGCGGCGCCTTCGTCCCATTTCAGCCTTGCAAGTCCGTGTTTCACGCGGATGACATTTGTAATATCGAGAATCTGCTGCTCACTCGCTCGTTCAATGTCGTTCCATTTTTTATCAGAAACTGGCTCGGGTTCTGTCAGCTTTCCTCTGTACATGACTTCATACGGCCTTTGTTTCACAAGTGTTTCCGCATCAAATGCCCTGATGCTTGACAGATTCCCGTCAAATTTGTCCATGTACAGCTGAACATACATTCCGCCTATCTTGACGGTGGGACGGGTATTGATATCTTCTTCAGAAAACTCGAACCGATACGTGTTTCCCTTGTCAGTCACATTGACAAAAGGAGAAACCTGCGTCGTTTTAAAAACTTCGCCCGTTGATTCGCCGATCTTAAACGGTTTTGCGTTGATGCCGCTTCCCGAAGCGTATAAAGTCACGGCTTTATCATTCAAAATACCGACTTGTACGTATTGGTCTTTCCCCTGGTTGTACACCCACCACTCGTAATCGTAGGCAGAAGGATCTTTCCGGGACGGTTCCCCAAGTTTCTTTTTCACATCGGCGGCAGATTTCCCCATGAGAGAAAGCAGTCCGGATGACGGCATTTTCAGCCGTTTTCCGCTCTCTTCATCATTGGAAACCTGAGGCTCCTCCTGATCCGTCTTTTTCTGAGGAGCCGATCCATATTGTATAAACAGAACATACGCTCCGTAAATAAGCAAAAGGATAACGAGAGCCCTTGCGATATTTTTCAACCTCTCACCCCCATATGTTCAAACCGTTCTGTTTTTGTTTACTCTTATACAGTACAGCCTATTTGCATCGTCCGTGATTTATGTTTAATGGATAAACCCCTCCGGACCGCCGTCTTCAGAAATGTCAGACAGCGCCCGGCCTGCTTGCTCATTTGATTGCTCGGCCAACGAAAGATCGCCGAGCGTAACAATGCCGACCAGTTTTTTATCCTTTGTGACGGGAATTCTTCTGAGCTGATGTTCAGCCATCAAATGGAGCACCTCCTCCACAGAGGCGTCTTCTTCTGCACTGATAACCCGCTCTGTCATTGCGTCGGTTATTTTTTGAGAGTTCGGCTTTTTTGAAGCAATTCCCCGTAATACGAGATCTCTGTCTGTCACGATCCCGACAAGGGTGGCGCCGTCTTCATCCACTATCGGAATGGCGCCGACATCCGCGTCTTTCATCTTCACCGCAGCTTCATATACATTATCTAATACTGTACAATATTGCAAGTCTGACGTCATGAGCTTATTGATCTTTGTCATTGCGGAATTCCTCCTTTTTTCTGCTACTATTGTCGTCAAATTTTTCTTTTTGCATACTTTCACCGTATGAATCATTGAAAGTGTAACGCTTTCATACTATGATTGTCAGGAAAGGGCATTTTTAAAAGGAGGGGGAAGGTTTGAAGTTTGAAAACAGCGGTCTTGAAGGGGTAACAGCGGAGCTCAGCCGCTTGAATGATCTGATGGAAGGTAAAGGGCTCATTCTGGCTGGACAATGGGATTATGAAAGAGTGACTTACGACAAAAAGTTTTCAGTACCTGAGGGGACATTTTATCTGCGGATTCAAGGAACGGCAAAAGAGGGCGATGTCGGCGGCAGCCGGGCCGTGATTCAGCTGAAGGCCCCTCTTTTAGGAAAGCATTATTATCCGCACGGCGTAGAATACGGCAGCGCTGAAGAATTTCCGGAACATGTCGTCGCTGAAAGCAAAGCTTTACTGCTTGAATTGGAAGAGTCATTAAAAACAGTGCAAATGTAATAAAAAAGTACAGCATATTCTGCTGTACTTTTTTTCATGAGACGGTATGCTCGATATACGGCGGCTCTGACGGCGTATCTTTTTCCCGTTCCGTTCTGACCCACTGAAAAAAGATGACAGCCAAATATGTTCCGTAGACCGCCTCTTGAATGATTTTCATCAGTACTGCCCCAAGCTGCTGATCTTCCAGAGGAGGCAGCGTGTTGAACATCTCCGGTCCGGATAAAGGGATCTCCTCCAGCAAATCTAAAGGAACGCAAAGCTTCATTGCTTCGGCCCAAGCCGCCGGATCTGTATACGTGGCATACATGGGCGCCCCGCTGAACATAATGAGCGCGCAGGCGGGCGTTAACAGAATCCCGTCTGCCATAATATACCCCAGCTTCATTAAACCGCTGAGACGGGGCAGACCGTCCACCTTATGCACAAGCGGCCACCACATAAAAAACGCCGTTACAAAGATGAGTCCGTTCATCAGCGTGTGATACAGCGAATCCGTTTTGACGAAATCAAATATAAACGGGATGTGATACAGTGAAAAAATACCGTTAAACAGCACTAATGCGATAAGCGGCATTGAAAAGAACGAAAACAGCGGCTTTACGACAGGACGGAAGATCAGTTTTTTCCATGCCCAGCCGGGAATTCCGGAAATCAACAGCGGCGGTACCACTAAAAACAGAACCGCCATCTGCGCCATATGAGCACTGAACATCACATGGCCCAATAAATCAACCGGACTTCCCGCAGCCGTGTAAAAAAATAGCGCGGAAAGCACAAACAGCACCTTCTCCTTAGCGGCCACACGTCCTTTATGCCGGCTGCACCAGTAAAAGTAAACACCTGTTATCACGGCAGTTATACAAAACAGATACGGGCTCCACATTGCGCGAAACCCGAACATTTCCAAATTAATCAAATCTCTCACTCCCCGCCGTCCCGATTACCACCAAATAATCGTGACAAATGCAAGCACGGTGATAAACGCGACAAATATTCCCGAATACAGAAATAATGACGGCGCTTCATGCCCCTTCTGGCTCATATGCATAAAGTAGAACAGCTGAAAGATGACCTGGATGACCGCAAGCAGGATCAGAAACGGCATCGTAAACCATCCGGCAATGCCGTCAGCAGCCACCGTCAAAAACGCGACAAGCGTAAGGCCGATCATCAAACCGAAGGATATGACCTGATATTTCATCTCCTCGGCATTTTTCTTTTTCCGATATTCGAGATCCGTACTGACAGTCCCTCTGTTTTTGTTATCGTCCATCGTTATCCCACCATCCCCATCAAATATACAACGGTAAAGATAAAGACCCACACGACATCGATAAAATGCCAATATAAGCTGGCCACATAATATTTCGGCGCATTATAAAGGCTGAGCCCTCTTTTCGCATTCCGGATCATCAGCGCGCTGATCCACAACAGCCCGAACGCCACGTGTGCTCCGTGTGTGCCGACGAGCGTGTAAAACGCTGAGCCGAGCGCAGAGCTTGTAATGGTAAAGCCGAATTCGTGAGTGTAATGCATAAATTCATAGATTTCCACCCCTAAAAATCCTGCTCCCAATAAAACGGTAACCAAAAGCCACACCTGCATTTTTTTAAAGGAGAAATTCTTCATATGATACATCGCATACACACTCGTTAAGCTGCTCGTTAAAAGAAGCATCGTCGCGATAAATACGATCGGCAGCTCAAACATCTCAGCCGTTGACGGCCCTCCGGCTTTAGATTCCCGCAAAGCAAGGAATGTTGCAAATAGCGAGGCGAACAGAACCGTTTCCCCGCCGAGAAACAGCCAAAATCCCAAAAACTTATTTTTCCCTTCCAGCGTTGCTTTTTCAGGAGAAGCCGGAAAGGTTTCAGCCGTCATTTTTTCCTGCAGCTGCATTATGCCTTCACCCCTTTATCATCATTCGGCAGATCTTCTTTGTGAATATGATAGCCGTAATCATCGACCACAGAGCGAAGCAGCATGGTAAAGAATGTGATGCCGAGCCCTATGAAGATAACCGGAAGCCCCCATGAATAATCGGAGTGGTATAAAAACCCAAACGCTGCGACAAACAGCCCGAAAGATATGATAAACGGCATGATGGATCCGTTCGGCATATGAATGTCCTCTACAGGCTCTGCAGGCGCCATCCCTTCATTTCCGGCCTGCTTTTCAATCCACAGCGGGTCAAGTCCCCGGACAAACGGAAGCTGTTTAAAATTATATTCCGGCGGCGGCGAAGAGACCGCCCATTCAAGCGTACGACCGTCCAGCCACGGGTCGTTCCCGACGTATTTCCCCTTTATTGAGGTATAAATAATATTGACGACGAGTAAAGCAGCCGCGCCCGCCATGAAAAACGCGCCGATTGAACTGATCAGGTTGCCGGTATCAAGCCCCTGGCCGGGCAGATATGTGTAAACGCGCCGCGGCATTCCCATCAAACCGAGGAAATGCTGAATAAAGAAGGTAAGATGAAACCCGATAAAAAATAAGACGAACGAAATTTTCCCCATCGTTTCATGAAGCACCTTCCCGAACATTTTCGGCCACCAGAAATGCACGCCCGCCAGGATGCCGAACACAACGCCGCCGATAATGACGTAGTGGAAATGCGCTACGACAAAATACGTATCATGGAACTGATAATCTGCCGCTGCGGCCGCCAGCATGACACCCGTGACTCCCCCGAGTACGAAAGAAGGAATAAAGGCGACGGCATACAGCATAGGCGTCGTGAATTTGACGTTACCTCCCCAGATGGTCAAAAGCCAGTTGAAAATTTTAATGCCCGTAGGCACCGCGATCGCCATCGTCGCAACCGCAAATATCGCATTAGCGATCGGTCCGAGTCCCGTCGTAAACATGTGGTGAACCCAAACCATGAACCCGAGAAAGCCGATCAGCACGATCGCAAAGACCATAGACGAATAACCGAACAGACGTTTCCTCGCAAAAACGGGAATGATTTCTGAAAAAATCCCAAAGGCGGGAAGAATTAAAATGTATACTTCCGGATGCCCGAAAATCCAAAACAGATGCTCCCAGATTATCGTATTGCCGCCCAATTCAGGATTAAAGAAATTCGTTCCGAACAAACGATCCAGCATCATCAGCGCCAAACCGACGGTGAGCGGAGGAAATGCGAATAAAATGAGTGCCGACGCCACAAATGTCGTCCACGTAAACAGCGGCAGTCTCATATACGTCAAACCCGGCGCCCTCATATTAATAATCGTGGCGAGAAAATTGATCCCCGCAATGAGCGTACCTAAGCCTGATATTTGCAGGCCGAGCACGAAAAAGTCTATGCCGTGCCCTTTCGAATTCAGCGCAAGCGACGCGTACGACGTCCAGCCTGCATCAGGAGCGCCTCCTAAAAACCAGCTCAGATTCAAAAAGATGCCTCCGAAGAAAAACAGCCAAAATCCGAGCGCATTCAAAAATGGGAATGAAACGTCACGCGCCCCGATCTGCAGCGGCACAACCGCGTTCATCAGCCCGAATAACAGCGGCATCGCCGCCAGGAAGATCATTGTCGTGCCGTGCATCGTCATAATTTCATTAAACTGCTGCGCACCCATAAAATCGTTCCCCGGCCTCAAGAGCTGAATCCTGATAAGCATGGCCTCAAGTCCGCCGACGACGAAGAAAAATCCCCCGGCGATCATATATAAAATCGCGATTTTCTTATGGTCAACCGTCGTCAAATAATCCCAAAGCAAAGAGCTTTTTCTTTGCTGTACTGTAAGCGTATTCATCATTTACGACCTCCCCCCTGATATCTCCCTGTCCTCACTTGTTCTCCGCTTTCAGCCCTTTTAAATATTCATACAGCGCATCCGTTTCAGCGTCCGAGAGCTTCGGATAAGTGCCTGTCATTTTATTGCCCGGTTTAATGCTGTCCGGATTTTTCAGCCAGGCTTTTATATTCTCTTTATTCGCATCCTTAATGCCGGCCACTTTGACCCGTTCACCGAAGGTAGCGAGGTTCGGAGCCGTTCTTGCCGCTTCAGCCCGTTTATCATTGGGCTCAACCGCATGACAGCTCAGGCAGTTTTTTTCCTTAAACAGCTCTTCTCCTTGCGCGGCTAAACCGGAATCTGTTGTATGCTTATAATTTTTCATCGCTTTCGTCCATTGTTTAAATTCTTTTGACGGCAGCGGTTTCACTTTGAAATCCATCAGCGCATGTGAAGGTCCGCACAGCTCTGCGCATTTCCCGAAGAAATATTCTCCCGCTTCTTTGCTTCGTTTAGAATCGAAGGTCAGAAAGAAAGTATTGTCATTATCCGTATTCGTATCGATTTTTCCCCCGGCTGACGGAATCCAGAAAGAGTGTTTCACATCTGAGGACTTCAGCTTGAAATAAACGCGTTCATCTGTGGGAACGATCAGCTCCTGACTTGTCACAAACCCGTAATCAGGATACTCGAATTCCCACCAGTATAAATTCGCCCTTACATTAATCACGAGCGCATCCTCTGCTTTACGGTTTTTCTTATCCATCGGCGACGTATCCGCCAGCGCCAATGTATCGATGACAACCGGAATGACAAGAATAATCAGAAGCAGGATCGGAATAACGGTCCAAGTGATTTCTAAAAAACGGTTCCCCTCCACCTGTTTCGGTATCGTGTCTTCCCCTATACGCGACCGTCTGAATCTCACAATGACGTAAAAGAAAATAACTGCTACGACCGCAACGACGACAACCATGATAAGTGTGCTGAGCACCGTCAGATCATATTGTTTATCAGCCACTTCGCCGGCAGGCTTGAGTGTGGACAGAAACGGTTTTCCACAGCCGCTCAATAAAAGCGGCACTAAGGCTAATAATGATAAAAGACGCCAACGCTTTAACATTTCACCCAACCCCTTTTTTGAATCAGTACGAGATGCACAAACAGTAAAACTGCTTCCAGCCGAAATACTTCTTTTCCTCATTTCTTAAAATATGAGATTTTTTACTTAAAATTCCATCTATGTATAAAAGCAAAGCCGCCTGATTAAACAAAAGGTCAAGGCGGCGTTTACTAGTTGTCATTGTTTGTTTTGGCGATCAAACAAGCTCATTATTCAATTAAAACAGCGTGAAGACCACCATCGCTACAAAATAAATGGTCATGTAATTAAGCGAATAGACAAACATAAGAGTTGCCCACTTCATGATGTTTTTCATGCGGAATCCCATCAGTCCGAGAACAAGCCATCCGACATTCAGCAAAGTGCCGAGAATGACGATCGGAAGACCGAGACTGCCGAGGAAAAACGGAAGCGGCAGCAGGCATGCGACCCAGACGATAATCTGTCTTTTCGTCACTTCAAAGCCGTGCACTACCGGAAGCATCGGAATATTCGCTGCTCTGTAATCTTCCGTCTTTTTAATCGCAAGCGCTAAAAAGTGCGGAATCTGCCAGATGAATAAAATCATGAATAAAACCCACGCGACAACACCGATGTGCCCTTCAACCGCTGTCCAGCCGATTAACGGCGGCACGGCGCCTGATACACTTCCGACAACCGTATTAATCGTATAACGGCGTTTCGTCCACATTGTATAAAGAACAACGTACGTAAACACGCCGATAAAACCGATGACTGCTGCCATCACGGTGGTCATCAAAAGCATGATAAGTCCTAAAGCAATGAGTAAAATTCCTGACCACAGCGCTTGATTCGGCTGAATCTTTCCGGTTACCGTCGGCCTTACTTTCGTGCGTTCCATTAAATGATCAATATCACGGTCATAATAGTTGTTAACCGCACAAGAACCGGCGATGATCAAAGATGATCCTATTAATGTAAGAAGCACGGTGTTTAAATTGCCTAAAAAACTCAGACCGGATATATGTAACGCAAGCCACATGCCGGTAAAAGTCGTAATTAAATTCGAATTGACGATTCCTATTTTGATAAGCGAAAGGAAATCCTTCCATGCCGTCGTCTCTTCAATCTGTCCGTCTATAGCTGTATCGTTTAAAATTCTGGAATTAGCCATAACGTAAACCTCCCTTACAAACCTAAAGCAGGTTTTTTAAGACCTGCAACTCTATCATACAAGATAATGACCTGTAAAAAAACATCCTCTTAAATATTAAACGAGAAACAGGAATTTATTTGTGAACTTTTTATGAATTTTACCAAATCCGCCGGTTTCATAATAAAGCGGTTACTTTATTTCTATCAGACCCATCTGGAATAATCAACCCCATTATCTAAGAAGTCCTGATTCTATTATATTTTTGTGAACAAACAGAATTGAGAATTGCCACAAAACACATATTCGCTTACACTTGGTACGTATATCATTTTGTCCAGTTTGTTAAGAAGGTGAATGTAAAATGAATAAAGCTTTGAAAGCGCTCGGCGTGCTGACGACATTCGTCATGCTCGTCGTGCTGATCGGCGGCGCTCTTGTCACAAAGACAGGATCGGGTCTCGGATGCGGACGGCAGTGGCCGCTTTGCCACGGCCGGTTTTTCCCGGAGCTTAACGCCGCTTCTATCATTGAATGGAGCCACAGACTCGCAAGCGGTGTCTCAATCGTTCTCGTGCTGAGTCTCGCTTTTTGGGCATGGAGAAAAGTCACGCCTGTTTTCCGTGAAACAACCTTTCTCGCCATTATGTCCATTATCTTTTTATTTTTACAGGCGCTTCTCGGCGCATTAGCGGTTGTTTTCGGATCAAATGCGCTCGTTATGGCGCTTCATTTCGGCATATCGCTGATTTCTTTCGCTTCTGTTCTGATTTTGACGCTGCTCATATTCGAAGCTGATAAATCAGACAAAAAGCTTGTCAAGCCGCTGAGAATCGGCAGGAAAATGCAGTTTCATATGATCGGCCTTTCGATTTACACGTATATCGTCGTTTATACGGGAGCTTATGTGCGCCATACGAAATCAAGCCTTGCCTGCCCTGACGTTCCGCTTTGCAGCAGGCTGAACCACGGGCTTCCGTCTCATTTTCAGGAATGGGTGCAGATGGGCCACAGAACGGCAGCGCTGCTTCTGTTCGTATGGATTCTTGTCGCTTTTGCGCATGCGGTGCGCTCCTACAAAGATCAAAAACAGATTCTTGGGGGCTGGATAGCGGCTCTTGCCTTTGTTGTATTACAGGCGCTCTCCGGAATCATGGTTGTTTATTCAGAAATGGCCACCGGCTTTGCACTTGCCCATTCGCTCTTTATTGCCGGCCTGTTCGGCGTCTTATGCTATTTCTTATTATTAATCGCCCGCTTCCGATATGAATCAAAACAGCGGAACATCTGAGGCACATGAAAAGGCCGAAGCATTAGAGCTTCGGCCTTTTTACATATAAAAAACCTGATCGCACACGGGGGCGGATCAGGTTTTTTATATTCATTTTACGCTTTTTCAATTTCGATCAGTAAATCGCCTGTCTGAATCGGTTCACCGTTTTTCACATGAATCTGCTGTATCGTCCCGGAGAACGGCGCCTGTACCGTCGTCTCCATCTTCATCGCTTCATTAATCATCAGATGATCGCCTTTATTCACCTTTGCCCCGGTTTCCGTTAACAATTTAATGACGGTTCCCGGCATGGATGCCGCAATGTGGCTTGGGTTTGTCCGATCTGCTTTTAATTTTTCCTGTACGGACGATTTAATGCTTTCATCTTTAATGACCACCTCGCGCGGCTGGCCGTTCAATTCGAAATAAACGACACGTGTTGCATCTGGCTGCGGTTCACCGATAGATACAAGCTTCACGATCAGCGTTTTTCCGCGCTCGATTTCCACTTCGATTTCTTCACCGAGTGTCATGCCATAGAAGAAAGTCGGTGTGTCTAATACGGAAATATCACCGAAGCGTTCTGCCGTTTTAACATATTCAGTAAACACCTTCGGATAAAGAGCATACGCGATTGCGTCCTGATCACTCAATTCCATCTGATGTGTTTCTTTCCATTCTTCTTTAATGCCTTCAAAAGATACCGGTTCAAGCAGCTCACCCGGTCTTACCGTGATCGGTGTCTGTCCTTTCAGAACGAGCTTTTGCAGTTTTTCCGGAAATCCGCCATGCGGCTGGCCGATCTGCCCTTTAAAGAGCTCAACGACTGAATCCGGAAAATCAAGCGTTTCGCCTTTATCATAAACATCTTGTTCTGTTAAATTGTTTTGCACCATGTAAAGCGCCATATCTCCGACGACTTTGGAAGAAGGTGTTACTTTCACGACGTCGCCGAACATGCGGTTGACGACGCTGTACATGTCTTTCACCTCATTCCAGCGATCACCGAGGCCGACTCCTTTTGCCTGCTGCTGCAGATTACTGTACTGGCCGCCCGGCATTTCATGATTATAAATCTCAGTATGCGGAGACTTCATCCCGCTTTCAAATTCACTGTAATACTGACGAACGGATTCCCAGTATTGCGACAGTCTTTCCACCTGCCGGACATCCATTTCAGGACGGCGGCTGTTCCCTTCAAGGGCATGATAAAATCCGCTTGCGCTCGGCTGTGAAGTCAGACCCGCCATTGAGCTGACGGCGACATCCACGATGTCCACACCCGCTTCAACAGCTTTGGCATAGAGAAAGACGCCATTGCCGCTCGTATCATGCGTGTGAAGATGAACGGGAATATCAATCGTTTCCTTCAGCGCTGAGATAAGTTCGTATGCGGCTTGAGGTTTCAAAAGACCGGCCATGTCTTTAATCCCGAGAATGTGCGCACCAGACGCCTCAAGCTCTTTCGCCATAGAAAGATAATATTTCAAATCATATTTCGTCCGGGTCTTATCAAGAATATCTCCCGTGTAACAAATCGCAGCCTCCGCCACTTTTCCGGTTTCACGGACGGCATCGATGGCCAGCGTCATCCCTTTTACCCAGTTCAGGCTGTCAAAGATCCGGAATACGTCAATACCTGACTCCGCTGACTGCCGGACAAATTTTTGGATGACATTGTCCGGATAGTTTGTATAACCGACGGCATTTGATGAACGAAGGAGCATCTGGAACAATGTGTTCGGCACTTCTTTGCGAAGATCTTCAAGGCGTTTCCAAGGGTCTTCTTTTAAGAAACGGTACGCTACATCAAATGTCGCGCCTCCCCACATTTCAAGGCTGAACAGTTCAGGCCACAGGGCAGCCGTAGGATTCGCGATTTTTTTCAAATCATTGGATCTGATCCGGGTTGCAAGCAGAGACTGATGGGCATCCCTGAACGTTGTATCGGTCAGGAGCACGGATTTTTGCTCTTTCACCCAGTCTGCAAGCCCCTCAGCGCCTCTTTCGTCAAGGATCTGTTTCGTACCGCTTGCCGGCTTTTCTTCGATACCTAACGTAACGGTCTGAGGCTTATCAAATGCAGGTTTTTCTTTTTTCCCGATTCCCGGAAAACCGTTCACCGTGACATTGCCGATATAGGAAAGCATTTTTGTTCCGCGGTCCTTCTGTTTTGGGAAAACAAACAGCTCAGGCGTTGTGTCGATAAACGATGTGTCGTATTGGCCCGTCAGGAATTTTTCATGCTTTGCCACGTTTTCAAGAAACGGAATATTGGTCTTAATGCCTCTGATCCGGAATTCCTGCAGGTTGCGGACCATTTTTGCTGATGCCTGTTCAAACGTCAGCGCCCATGTCGACAGCTTGACGAGCAGTGAATCATAGTAAGGCGTAATGACGGCGCCCTGGAAGCTGTTTCCCGTATCAAGGCGGACGCCGAAGCCGCCGCCTGAGCGGTAAGCCATAATTTTACCCGTGTCAGGCATAAAGTCATTCAGCGGATCTTCAGTGGTCACACGTGATTGTATCGCATACCCGTTTGTAAAAATGTCTTTCTGCTCAGGGATATTGACGGCACGGCTGTGGAGTCCGTAGCCCTGCGCGACGAGGATTTGCGTCTGAACGATATCAACCCCCGTTATCATTTCCGTAATCGTATGCTCCACTTGCACGCGCGGGTTCACTTCAATAAAGTAAAATTCACCGCCCGCTACGAGAAATTCCACGGTCCCCGCGTTGATATAGCCGACATTTTTCGCAAGCGCCACAGCCGCTTCACAGATTTCGTCCCTTAATTCAGGCTGCAAAGATACACTCGGCGCCACCTCAATGACCTTTTGATGGCGTCTCTGAACGGAACAGTCCCGCTCATACAGATGGACGACATTGCCTTCTTTATCTCCGATCACCTGAACTTCAATATGCTTAGGATTTTCGATCAGTTTTTCAACATACACTTCATCGTTTCCGAATGCGGCTTTCGCTTCTGATTTGGCCCGCTCAAACGATTCTTTCAATTCGCTTTCACTTCGGACGATTCTCATTCCGCGGCCTCCGCCTCCGAGCGATGCTTTAATAATAAACGGAAATCCGTGGACTTTTGCGAATTGTTCGACATCTTTTAATGTTTCAGCCGGTCCGTCACTCCCCGGAATAACGGGGATGCCGGCTTTTTCTGCCTGCTCCCTCGCCTTTACCTTATCTCCGAACATATCCAAATGCGCTGACGTCGGTCCGATAAATACGATGCCCTCTTCTTCACAGCGTCTCGCAAATTGGATATTTTCAGAGAGAAATCCGTAGCCCGGATGAATGGCATCAACACCGTTTCTTTTTGCGATCTCAATAATCCCTTCAATATCAAGATACGCGTCAATCGGTTTTTTGCCTTCTCCCACAAGATAAGCTTCATCCGCTTTATAGCGATGATAGGAGCCCGAATCTTCTTTTGAATAAACGGCTACCGTTCTGATGTTCAATTCTGTGCACGCCCGGAAAATCCGGATCGCAATTTCTCCCCTGTTTGCTACTAACACTTTTTGGATGGATTGTTGTGACAAACTTTTCTCCCCCTTGGCCTAATAAATATGTAGTTTATAATAAAGGAATATCCGTCCTGTGTATACACTTGTTTTTTAGAGATACACAGATTTTTCCGTCTGCCGTCTTTTTACCCCCTTAGACGGAACGGGCTCCCTCTTTTTCTTCTTTTCTGAGTACTTGACATGCATGCTGACATTCACCAATATACCGGCGCTCATTAATAACAACAACATTGATGAGCCCCCGTAGCTGATAAACGGCAGCGGAACACCTGTAATCGGAATTAAGCCGCTGACACCGCCGAGATTGATAAAAGTCTGAATCGCAATCATGCTGGATATCCCGATTGCCAAAAGGCTCCCGAACGGATCTTCACATTTTCTCGCAATATAAAAACCTTTTAACACGACAAAAGCCAGCAGTACAATGACAAACAGGACTCCGAAAATGCCGAGCTCCTCTGAAATAACCGCCATAATAAAGTCTGTATGCGATTCAGGCAGATAACCGTATTTTTGAATGCCTTCTCCAAGACCGAGACCGAAAAAACCGCCTGAGCCGATCGCATAATACGAATTTATAATCTGCAGGCCTGATGTGCTGGCGTATTTAAATGGATTTTCAAGG
Source organism: Bacillus sp. LR--39 (assembly GCF_053613335.1). Lineage (NCBI taxonomy): Bacteria > Bacillati > Bacillota > Bacilli > Caryophanales > Bacillaceae > Bacillus > Bacillus sp. LR--39. The sequence goes on from NZ_JBSIOT010000001.1 coordinate 1,442,629, forward strand.
CTTTCAAACCGGCTCATACGACCGGGTGTCAAAATATCGTCCCATTTCAGATAGATGATCGGGCTGACAAGGAGCAATACGATTCCCGCCATGAGAACCAGCCTGAGCAGGGTCCTTCCGCTGAATCCCGAACACATAATGACGCAAAACGCGATCAGACCGATAATCATTGCCGTTCCGAAGTCGGGCTGAATGGCGATAAGCGCACAAATAACTACGGTGACGATCACCGGCGGAGCAACCCCCGTCAAAAGCTGATCGATGTAGCTTTGTTTCTTTGCGTATACCGCGGCAAGGTACAGTATCAGGGTCAGCTTGACAAATTCCCCCGGCTGAATGGCCATTCCGCCGATTTTAAACCAGCTTTGCGCGTTTCCGGCAACATGTCCGAAAACAAACAGCGCGCAAAGCGCAGCCACTGACGCAAGCAGTATGAATTTCTGAATCTTTTGATGGGCGAACACTTTGTACGGAAAAACGGCCGCGATGATAAACAGCACAAACCCCGCGATGACGGCGAACAGCTGCCGTTTAAAGAAATAGTCGCTGCTCACGCCGTAACGCATAACGGCGGTAATCATGCTTGAGCTGTATACCATTACCAATCCGAAACAGCACAGCAGAATGATAGCGCATATCAATGAATAATCGTAAGATTTTAACATTCTTTTAAACATAACATCCTCTTTCCTGCTTAAAGCTTACGTTTAATACCTATAGCGTATTATATTTTACTATAATTCATAAACAATTTACGCAGTTTCTTTATAGTTTTTCGGATGAAATGCAGATTAAGAGACCGTCTTACGAAAAGAAGATGCAAAAAAACGGTTTACGGTTATAAAAAAACCCAAACCGTTGAATAGTTTGAGTTTGATCATTTATTTTCCTGTAAACGCGTCATGCAAAGCAGACAGTTCTCTTTCAAGTCTGTCCAGCAGCTCTTTGCCGTCGTTTTCGTCAACTAATCCCAGGCGGACAGCAAAATCGATTTCCCTCGACAGTCCGAACATCTGAGTATCCAAGACCTCTTCATACAGAGGACATTGAGGCATCGTTAAGTTATCCATTTGTACTCGGATCAGCTTCAAAATCTTCTCAGCATCTAACTTCAACAGCTCGAATGCTTTCTGCTGATGGTCAACTATAATCTCTGAAGCCAAAAGTATCCCTCCGTTCCCCAGGCGAGTACCTAATTCTTCTATTTATCATAAAGGGTATCAGGTGAAATTGCAAGAGGATTTAAGCAGATGTTATGATAAAAAAATGTTTCAAAAAATACTCAGCCTGTATTTCTCAGACATGATTTCCAAAAGCTTCACACCCGCGATGCTGTTGCCTTTTTCATCAAGCGCCGGGCCGAATATACCGATTCCGAAGTTGTACGGCGAAATGCCCATGATTCCTCCCGAAACGCCGCTTTTAGCGGGAATGCCGACTTTAATCGCGAATTCTCCGCTCGCATTGTACATGCCGCATGTCACCATAAACGTCTTGCAGATTCTCGCCACATCTTTTTTAATGACCTGCTCCCCGGTTTCCGGATGCTTGCCGTCAAGGGCGAATACACAGCCGATTTTGGCTAAATCCAGACTGCTCATCTTAATCGCGCACTGTTTTGTATACAAATCCATGACCTCTTCAACATCGCCTTTAAAAATGTCATACTGCTTCATGTAATAACACATGGCCCGATTAATCATGGATGAACTGAATTCCGATTCCGCGACATGGCTGCAATATGTAATGTCCTGATTATTCGCAAGTCTTCTGATGAATCCGAGCAGGTAATCCAGGCGGTCTTTCGGCGAATGCCCTTTAATTAAGCCCGTAACGACGAGAGCCCCTGCATTAATCATCGGATTTAAAGGCTTGCCCGGATTCATTGTTTCAAGCTTAATCATGGAATTAAACGGGTCGCCGGTCGGCTCCTGACCCACGCAGCTGAACACCTTTTCCTTTCCGTAATCCATCAGTACGAGCGCCAGAGAAAGCACTTTCGAAATGCTCTGCAGCGTAAATGTCCGGTCGGCGTCTCCTGCCGTCAGACATGTATTTTCCGCATGATAAATCGTGACCGAAAGGCTGTCTTGTTCAGATTCAGCCAGAGCCGGAATATAGTCTGCCACTTTGCCTTCTTCGGTTCTTTTTTTGGCTTCCTGAACTAATGCGTCCAGCTCTTGGTAATGCCGGCATACCATGTCGATCATCCTCACTTCGCTGCCGTTGTATACATCTAATTTGCGACGCAAAGTGACAATTCATGCGAAAACTTTTATACTTTAAGTAAAGGGGGGCTTCACCATGAGCGTTATTCAAGTAAAAGGCAATGTTACATACCCGATTACAATTGATCCGAGTGTCTGGATTTTCGATGACCGCAAGTTTCCGTTTGAAAAAAATCAGCCCGTTCATCCGGACGGCTCTGCAGAAACCCAGGAGCATACGCTTGATCCGGAACGGGTGATCAGAGAAGGGCGCATTTCGCCGCCGACTTTAAAAAGCGAAAAACGTTATGAAAAAGAAAGACTGATGAACGGCAGCTTCGCCATGAAGCTCGGCGCTGTTTTAGCAAATGCCGAGCCGAAAGAAAGCGCTGTCCTGTGCGCATTTATTTCAAAATCAGAAAGAACCGAAGTGCCGCTCGAAAAGGCGATGGACGCAGTCGCGCATTTCAGTGATGCGGGGAAACCCCTTCAAGACGGCGGCCCGGTCCATTTTTACGTGGACGGAGACTTTGAAAAACCGATAACGGGCGTCACAGAAATCGAAGTTTTATAACAAATCGGCGGCAAGCTGTGCAAGGCCGGATCTCTCACCTTTCACAAGCTTCACGCTGCCGGAGACGGTTTGTTCTTTAAACCGTTCTACAACATAAGCAAGTCCGTTGTTTAAACTGTCTAAGTATGGGTGATCTATTTGCTCCGGATCGCCCATCAGGACAATTTTGCTGCCCTCTCCCACCCGAGTCAAAAGCGTTTTGACCTCGTGCCTCGTCAAATTCTGAGCCTCATCAATAATAATAAACTGATCCGGAATGCTTCTTCCCCGAATGTATGTCAGCGCCTCCACCTGAATCGATCCGATTCCTGCCAAAATCGCTTCAAGTTCACCCGGCTTTTTCGCATTGAATAAAAATTCAAGATTATCAAAGATCGGCTGCATCCACGGCTTGAGCTTTTCCTCTTTTTCGCCCGGCAAATATCCGATATCCTTTCCCACCGGGACGATGGGACGCGCGACGATCAGCTTTTTATAAATCCCGAGATCCTCCGTCTGCAGAAGCCCTGCCGCGAGAGCAAGCAAGGTTTTTCCCGTCCCCGCTTTTCCGATCAGGGTGACAAGCGGGATATCTTCCCTCAGCAGGAGTTCAAGCGCCATTGTCTGCTGGACGTTCTTCGGCCTGATGCCCCATACGTGCTCATCATCGAAAACGAGTCTTTTTACAGTCTCGCCTTTCTTATCTGTCATGCCGACCGCAGACGAAGATCCTCCTAATTCATCTTTCATCAGCACAAATTGATTCGGATAAACCTGATGCTGCTGAAGCTCCTTGACTGAAATTTGTTTGTTTTTATAAAACGAGGCAAACCGCTCTTTATTCATAAATATATCTTTGTACCCGCTATATATTTCATCATGGTCAACGACTCTGTCGTTTAAAAAGTCCTCCGCCAAAAGCCCGATGGCATCCGCCTTTACCCTGACAAGCACATCTTTGCTGACCAGGATGACGAGGCGGCCGTTTTCTTTCGTTTCCTCCTCAAGGCTTAAATTTTTTGCCACCGCCAAAATGCGGTTATCATTCGTTTTTTCGATAAAAATTTCTTGGAGCTGGTGAAATGACCGGTGGTTCAGTTCAATTCTGAGCGTTCCTCCGCTTTCAAGCGGAACTTTCTCGTGCAGCCTTCCTTTCTCCCTGAGCCCGTCTATCAGCTTAGATACGTGCCTCGCATTTCTCCCGACCTCGTCCATATACCGCTTTTTTGAATCGACCTCTTCCAGCACGACGGCGGGGATGACAACTTCGTTTTCTTCAAAGGAAAAAATGGCGTTAGGATCCTGCAAAAGTACATTCGTATCTAACACATAAATTTTACTCAAGTCTCAGCCTCCTGAAATAAGGATCAAAGCCCATCGTGTGCTTCTCTTTCCGCGAATAACGGGGATGCCTGCTAAAATATATGATTTTGTGAATAAAGATAGAAGGTTAATTCAACAATAAAATAAATGAAAGCATTCAAGGAGGAAATCTGACGTGCGAATTCTTTTCATTATCATACAAGCCTTGTTTATCCTTACCGGCTGCACTGCTGTACAGGACGGCCGCGGCCGCAATATTCAGAACGAATCAGCCGATCAGCGCGATGCAAAACCGATCCATGTGAAAAATACGGCTCCTGAGACAGCTGAAAATCCCGGCCGGACAGACATCGCTAAGCATCTCGTCGAGGTAACCGAAAAAATCCCCGGCATTTCAGACGCCACCGCGGTTGTACTCGGAAGATACTCCGTTGTCGGTATCGATGTGGATGACAATTTAGAAAGAAGCAAAGTGGAGAGCATTAAATACACGGTTGCCCAGGCGTTAAAAAACGATCCTTACGGCGCCAATGCCGTTGTCGTGGCTGATCCTGATACGGTTTCCCGTCTGAGAGGCATGGGCAGCGACATTAAGGCCGGCCGCCCCGTTTCAGGCATTTTGGACGAACTTGCCGCCATCGTCGGTCGTGTCATGCCGGAAGTCCCGAATGATGTGACCGACAATGAAAAAGAATCACCGACTCAATCGAATGATGATCAGCTGAACCAAAGAGACCAGAACAAGCTGCAGAACGAACAGAACGATCAATCGGATCATCATATGAAAAACCGCCGGTAAAAAGCAGCGCCCGCTCCAAAGGAAGGGCGCTGCTTTCTTTCCCTTTGGCAGGAGGGGCATCCATGTTATAATGCTTGTCATAGTGAAAGAGGTGAAAAATCAATGAGAGTAAAATGTTCCATTTGCGACAAAATCGAACAAATTGATGATGAAACACTGACAGCCAAACGCCTCCGCAATCGTCCGATTCATACATATATGTGCCGGGAATGCCATGACCGAATCAAAGTCAAAACGGAGGCACGGCTGAATACCGGACACTTTTCCTTTCATCCCGGACAAAAAGCGAAAAAAGATAAACTGAAAAAATAAACCGCAATAAAAAAATGACCCGCCGGAAGGCAAGGTCATTTTTTTATTGCGGTTTAGCTGACTGGCTTTTTTTGGACTGGTGCAGACGGATTTTGTAAACGATCAAAATCAAAGCGGCGACAACAAGCCCTTCTCCGACCGGCAGAAACACACCGAAAAAAGTCAGTACGGTGCAGCCGAGCACGAGAAAGAGATAAACTGCCGCAGCCTTCAACACCGGCAGCCGTTTGGCAAAGCCGAGTTTAAATACAATCACTGAAAGCACGACGATTGTTCCGTATAACAGCCACATTCCCGTCAGCGGATGCTCATCCACTTGGTAAAGAGCCGCAAAGAACGACAGCCGTTCACTTACTTCATTCAAAAGGATCCCCCTCCCCTTTTCCGTTCGGGTTCTACCTCTTCAAATTCTGCAAGTGATTAAGACATTCCTGCTGTTTTTTTCTTTTTCGCCGCTTTTTCACGTTCGTTTTTATTCAGGATTTTCTTTCTTAAACGGATGGATTCCGGCGTTACTTCACAGTATTCATCTTCGTTTAAGTACTCGAGTGATTCTTCAAGCGACATAATGCGCGCTTTCTTAATTGTAGTCGTTTGATCCTTCGTAGCGGAACGGACGTTTGTCTGCTGTTTCATTTTGCTGACATTGACGACAAGGTCATTGTCACGGTTATGTTCGCCGACAATCATGCCTTCATATACTTCTGTTCCAGGCTCAACGAAGATGACGCCGCGGTCTTCAATACCTTGAATTCCGTAAGATGTCGCTTTTCCGTTTTCCATGGAAACGAGCACACCCTGACGTCGGCCTCCGACTTGGCCTTTTTGCATCGGCTGATAGCTGTCAAACGTGTGGTTCAGGATACCGAACCCGCGTGTCAGTGACAGAAACTCAGTAGAATAGCCGATGAGTCCGCGTGAAGGTACGGTAAAGATCAGGCGGACCTGGCCGTTTCCGTTATTAATCATATCAAGCATTTCGCCTTTTCTCGCACCCATTGATTCCATAACAGAACCGGTATGCTCTTCAGGCACGTCAATCTGTACGCGCTCAACAGGCTCGCAGCTTACGCCTTCGATTTCCTTAATGATAACTTCAGGTTTAGACACTTGAAGCTCATAGCCTTCACGGCGCATGTTTTCAATTAAAATGGACAGGTGAAGCTCACCGCGTCCTGAAACAACCCATGCGTCAGGTGATGCAGTCGGTTCGACACGAAGACTGACGTCTGTTTGAAGCTGCGCGTTCAGACGCTCTTCAATTTTGCGGGCTGTGACATATTTGCCTTCACGGCCTGCAAACGGGCTGTTGTTTACAACAAATGTCATTTGAAGCGTAGGCTCATCAATGCGCAGAACCGGCAGCGGCTCATGGTGGTCAGCCGGACAAACCGTTTCACCGACGTTGATGTCTTCCATGCCCGAAACGGCAACGAGGTCTCCCGCTCTCGCTTCTTCAATTTCCACGCGTTTCAATCCTTGGAAACCGAAGATTTTCGTTACGCGGAATGATTTTACCGTTCCATCAAGTTTCATCAATGAAACCTGCTGACCCACTTTCATCGTGCCGCGGAAAACGCGTCCGATACCGATACGGCCGACATAATCATTGTAATCAAGCAGCGCCACTTGGAATTGAAGAGGCTCTTCGGCGTTATCTACCGGGGCAGGGACATGTTCAAGAATCGTTTCATACAGTGATTCCATATTTTCGTCCTGCTTTTTCGGATCCAGACTTGCCGTTCCGTTAATCGCAGAAGCGTAGACGACAGGGAACTCAAGCTGTTGTTCGTTTGCGTCAAGCTCGATGAACAAATCAAGCACTTCATCAATGACTTCTTCCGGGCGGGCGAAATCACGGTCGATTTTGTTTACGACGACAACCGGATTTAAGTTCTGCTCAAGGGCTTTTTTCAGTACGAAACGGGTTTGCGGCATGCAGCCTTCATATGCGTCAACGACTAACAGAACGCCGTCAACCATTTTCATAATCCGTTCTACCTCTCCGCCGAAGTCGGCGTGTCCCGGAGTGTCCAAAATATTAATGCGTGTATCTTTATAGTTAATCGCAGTATTTTTCGCAAGAATTGTAATACCGCGTTCACGTTCAAGATCGTTTGAATCCATTGCGCGTTCGGCAATATTTTCGTTGGCACGGAATGTTCCGGCTTGGTGAAGCAATTGGTCTACCAAAGTCGTTTTCCCATGGTCAACGTGGGCAATAATCGCGATGTTGCGAAGATCGTTTCGAAGTTTCACATTTTCATCTCCTAAAAAAATTAGATAACTTTCATATTATACCACACATCCTCTTTAAAAGCGTTACGTTTTTCTGTAAACTGAAAGTATGACGTTAAAGGGGATGGAAATATGAAAAAATTGAATTGGCTCTTATTATTATTTGCATTCGCAGCAGTCTTCAGCATGATGCTGATCGGCGTATCAATCGCTGAGAAAAGCGCATGGGGCATCATCGGAAGCATTGTTCTCGTTATCGCCATGATGGGAAGCGGTTTCACCGTAAAGAAAAAAATGCGCGAACAGGGACTGCTTGATTAAAAGCATGACCCTTTGCAAAATTCCGTAAACATGAAAAGCACAATATCTAATGAAGCCTGAATCAAAGACTCAGGCTTTTTTACATTCTCAAAACAGGCTTTAGATGTAAGGCTTATCTCCCCCGCCGCCTAGTCAGGAAGCCGGAAATGACGGCCCCCACTCTAGTTACATCAGCAGATTCCCTCAGAAAATGCAGTCTGAAATAGTCCGGCATCGTTATGCAGAAAATACCATACCTCCTATATCAATTCCATCATTGTCTTTTTATACTTGTGGCTGTAAGCAAATACACATGACAAGGAGAGAACAAAATGAAAACATCTTTTTTGAAGAAAACCGCTGTAACTGCCGCCGCAACCGCCTCAGCCGCCTTGCTTGCATTCAGTCCGCTTGATTCTGCCGGCGCAAAAACGATCCAGGCAAATGAGCCGCATGCCCTGCAGGCTTCCGCAGAGAAAACACCGGAAGACGCGGCAAAACTCATTGACATCATCAGCCAATCGATTTACGAAAAAGACGGTGTCTATTATTTTGACGGTGAAAAAGCGGTTGAATTGGGATTAGATCAAGAACAAGCCCAGATCATTCAAAAGCTGTGGGACAGTTCAACCGAATTTTTAACCGTTCTTTCCCAATGTATTGAGAAAACGGACGGCGAATATACATTTAATAAAGAAAAAGCGGTGGAGCTCGGCTTTACGGAAAAAGAGGCCCTTATCGTTGATCAGCTGTTCACCGCTTTTTCCCAAAGTCTTCATATCCTTCAATCTGCGCTGATTGAAGAAGACGGTGTGTATACGTTTGATCAGGACCTTGCTGAAAAAGCGGGAGCAGGAAAAAAAGAAGCAAAGCTGTGTGCCGGATTCTTTAATTCACTGCCCCAGGAATTGCTTGAAGGCATTTATACAGCCTTTCATCCGGCTGAGTAAACGGATTAAAACGCCCGGTCATTCAGCCGGGCGTTTTTTTAAATCAGCAGTTTAAGGATCAGCATGATAAAGAAAACAGCACCGAACATACAGGCTGCTTTTATCAGCAGTTTCCCGTAATACCGTTCCTTAAACCGCCTTTCTTCTTCTGCATAACAAGCTGGCGCCTTCATCTTAGGGCTGCCGAGGTCAAGCGGCTCCTTCATCATATGATATAAACTCCCGCACTTACCGCATGATTCAAGATGACGGGAAATAAACCGCTCCGTTTCTGTTTCACAATCGCCTTCAATATATAAAGGGAGTAAATCTCTCACTAAACAGCAAGTCATATCTGTCCGTCCTTCCTTTTTTCCGCCAAGTGCTGTTTCAGCTGCATTCTTGCCCTGTACAGGGTGCTCTTCACCTTCGAAAGACTCCAGTCCAAAACATCTGCAATCTCTTCGTAAGACAGCTCTTGAAATACCTGTCGAAATGCTGAATAAAATGACTAAAAATCTCTGACATCTGAAACAATCCTTTTCGTTTATTAAGGCCTCACCCGTTTAGACAAACGGCTATAAAAAAAGTTTTACAGATCGGAACATTTTTCCCCTATCATTTTTCCCGACTTCATTTGTCATTTTTTTCAGAATAAATCGCATCATTCGACTCATGTCTGATTCAACACGTGCCTCTCGGCTTATCCCCCGATGCTGGCCGCCGGAAGCCTTTCCGGGACGATTCTATCAATTCATCAGCGGAGTCTAGTTTTATATTGCAGAATGAGAGAATGCTGGTTTATTATAACAATATAAGTTTTCATTATTTTCAAAAAGGGGGATTTATTGTGGGTTTAGGTAAGAAATTGTCTGTTGCTGTCGCCGCTTCCTTTATGAGTTTAACCATCAGTCTTCCGGGTGTTCAGGCCGCTGAGAATCCTCAGCTTAAAGAAAACCTGACGAACTTTGTGCCGAAGCATTCTTTGGTGCAATCTGAATTGCCTTCAGTCAGTGACAAAGCAATCAAGCAATACTTGAAACAAAACGGCAAAGTCTTCAAAGGCAACCCTTCTGAGAGACTGAAGCTGATTGACCACACGACTGATGATCTCGGCTACAAGCATTTCCGTTATGTGCCTGTCGTTAACGGTGTGCCTGTGAAAGACTCACAAGTCATTATTCACGTCGATAAATCCAACAATGTCTATGCGATTAACGGTGAATTAAACAACGATGCTTCTGCCAAAACGGCAAACAGCAAAAAATTATCTGCAAATCAGGCGCTGGATCATGCTTTTAAAGCAATCGGCAAATCACCTGAAGCCGTCTCTAACGGCAACGTTGCAAACAAAAACAAAGCCGAGCTGAAAGCAGCGGCCACAAAAGACGGTAAATACCGCCTCGCCTATGATGTAACCATCCGCTACATCGAACCGGAACCAGCTAACTGGGAAGTAACCGTTGATGCGGAAACAGGGAAAGTCCTGAAAAAGCAAAACAAAGTGGAGCATGCCGCTGCAACCGGAACAGGTACGACTCTTAAAGGAAAAACGGTCTCATTAAATATTTCTTCTGAAAGCGGCAAATATGTAATGCGTGATCTTTCTAAACCTACCGGAACGCAAATTATTACGTACGATCTTCAAAACCGACAATATAACCTGCCGGGCACGCTCGTATCAAGCACTACGAACCAGTTCACAACTTCTTCTCAGCGCGCTGCCGTTGATGCGCATTACAATCTCGGCAAAGTGTACGATTATTTCTATCAGACGTTTAAACGCAACAGCTACGACAATAAAGGCGGCAAAATCGTATCTTCCGTTCATTACGGCAGCAAATACAATAACGCGGCCTGGATCGGCGACCAAATGATTTACGGTGACGGTGACGGCTCATTCTTCTCGCCTCTTTCCGGTTCAATGGACGTAACGGCCCATGAAATGACACATGGTGTTACACAGGAAACAGCCAACCTGAACTATGAAAATCAGCCGGGCGCTTTAAACGAATCCTTCTCTGATGTATTCGGATACTTCAACGATACTGAGGACTGGGATATCGGTGAAGATATTACGGTCAGCCAGCCGGCTCTCCGCAGTTTATCCACTCCGACAAAATACGGACAGCCCGACCATTACAAAAATTATCGAAACCTTCCGAACACTGATGCCGGCGACTACGGCGGCGTGCATACAAACAGCGGAATTCCGAACAAAGCCGCTTACAACACGATTACAAAAATCGGCGTGAAAAAAGCGGAGCAGATTTACTATCGCGCACTGACGGTATATCTCACTCCGTCATCAAACTTTAAAGATGCAAAAGCAGCTTTGATTCAATCAGCGCGGGACCTTTACGGCTCTCAAGACGCTGCAAGCGTAGAAGCGGCCTGGAATGCGGTCGGCTTGTAAACAAGAAAAGAGACCGGAGAAATCCGGTCTCTTTTTTATATCTGAAACATTTCACAATGGCTTCACCATGATCATATATGTCTTTTCCCGATCGTCTTTTTCAAGCTTGAGCTGTTCAAAGCCGCATTGGCTTAAAAACAAAACCCATTCCTGCCTGTCCAGGGGAACGGCTGAAAACATCGCTTTATGCTCTCCTCTCAGCCGGCCCGCAATCTCTTCAATGACCGCGCGTCCGATTCCTTTCTCTTTTGCCTCCGGAGCGACGGCCACGGTTCCGAGCCACGGTTTTCCGTTTGAAGGGGCCCATTCCAAATGAAAACTGACGGCGGCAGGAGCGCCGTCAATCTCCCATACGAGCCACGTTCCATTGTACATGGAGTATGCAAGCATAAACTCCGCCGCATTTTTTGTTCCGAACTCTTCGTTTTTCCACACCGGGTGTGATGCCGCCAGCTGCTCCAGAAAACCGAGATCTTTCTCTTCAAAATCTCTACCTGTCAGCATGTAAATAGTCGTCAAAGATAATTTTATGTATTGCCGGATTGCCCGCAAGCACGCTGTGGTTGTCTAAAAACGTAAACGGTTCGCCGTCTGTGGTCGTGTAAATGCCCCCGACTTCGTTCAGCAGCACGCAGCCGGCAGCGTAATCCCACGGCGCGAGCCTCATCGTAATGTATGCGTCAATGCGGCCGGCGGCAACACTGGCCAGCTCAAGTGCCGCCGAACCATAGGAACGCGTTCCTCTGACCCGTTTTACGAGCGGCGCCAAAATACTCGGGTCAATCCTTCTGTTTTCCGTCACCCATGTGGCATTGATTGCAATAATGGCTTCTTCAATGGAAGCTTCTTTTAAAGGAGCAAGCGGCGTATTGTTCAGATAAGCTCCTTTTCCGCTGAATGCGTGATACAGCTCGTCCTGCATCACATCATAAATTAAGCCGATTTTGCCTTTTCCGTCTTCAAAGATGCCGATGGAGATCGCGAAATGCCGCTTTTGATGGACAAAATTCATCGTCCCGTCGATCGGATCAATGATCCAGACGATTCCGTCAAGGGAGCGGAGTTTATCCCCCTGCCCTTCTTCTCCGAGAATCCGGTGTCCGGGAAAAGTTCCCTGTATACGGTCAATGAAAAAGCGCTCCGTCTCTTTATCAATATTTGTGACTAAATCATTCGGATTTGATTTTGTTTCAATCGTCAAGCTTTTCTGCATGGATTGTCTGATTCTCGTTCCGGCTTCTTTTACCCACTTTTTTGCGATATCATCAATTTCCGTCCAATTTGTCATACCGTGTACCTCTTTTCTATGTATAGCTTATTCTATAGCATACTGATAAAGGCGATGAAAAAGCAAGGAAAATGAAAAAAATGCCTTCTCACGTAAAAACGAACCATTTCCTGCGGTTCGTTTTTACTATTCTTTATCCGTTAAGCCGAATCCATTCTTTTCTGAGACGTTCCAGTTTTCTTTTGCTGAGATCGATTTGATCTGCATTCTCTTTTTGCATGGCCTCATACAGGGTTGCCAATTCATAATCAACCTCTAGTCTCCAGACAGCTACACGGTTATTTTTTTCCTCCCTGAATCCTTCCTTCACCACTTGCCTCATTGTCTTTCGCCCCTTCCAGAGATCATTTGTTAAAAAAGCATCCCATTTTTCCAATTTATTAATGATACTTCTTATATCGTATGGAAACTTATATTCGGCTGTAACAACATTCTTAAAATTGTGTGTTTACCTATTCGTTTTTTACCACCAATCCTCTCGGCTCAAACGTTCTCAATGTTTTTGCGGCCGGCGGCGGCTGTGGTAAAATATGAATACTTACGATAAGGAGGAAAAAGATGACTCAGATGCGTTTTACAAAAGAAGACTTCGATACATTTACAATAGAAGGTTTAGATCCGCGCATGGAGGTGTTAAAAGAACAAGTCCGTCCGAAGCTGACCTTGTTAGGAGAGCATTTCGCACCGACATTGTCAGCATTGACAGGAGATGAAATGTTCCCGCATGTCGCCAAGCACGCGAGAAGATCTGTCAACCCGCCGGCTGACAGCTGGGTTGCCTTTGCCAACAGCAAACGCGGGTATAAAAAACTCCCTCACTTTCAGATCGGTTTATGGGACACCCATATGTTTGTATGGTTTGCCATCATTTATGAATCTCCGATAAAAGAGGAATACGGCAGATTGCTGGAAGCGAAGCAGGAGGACATCACAAAACAGATTCCCGGTCATTTTGTATGGTCCCCGGATCATACGAAGCCAGGGGCGTACAAGCAGTCCGACATGGATCAGGAGCAGCTGAAAACATTATTTGAACGCCTGCAGACAGTGAAAAAAGCAGAGCTTTTGTGCGGCATTCAGCTGCAAAAAGAAGACGTGATCAACATGAACAACAATGAATTCCTGCAAACCATTGAAGATGCTTTTAGGAAGCTTTCCTTTTTATACACACTGACTCAGAAAGTCTCATAACATAAAAAGCGGGCCGATTGCCGGCTCGCTTTGTCTACATTTTGATAATCGCTTGATCTGATTGTTTCGCCTGTTTCACAGTCCGATACGGGGAATAGGTGCTGTCAGCTTCAAATTGGCTGCAGATTTTCTTTTCTTCCGCTTTCCCGGGAACGATTTCTTTAAAGCGGCGGTACGTATTCAGAAGTCTGTCTCGGTCAGCCCCTTTTTCATAGGCGTTTTCCACCTGCTGAAAAAAAGCAATGACATCCACGGCCTCCTCTGTCGTCCAGTCCTCATTCATCGGATATTGATATTCCAAATGTCTTCACTCCTTTATAATCATGCTCAAAAAAAGCATCTTCCATAGATCATAAATTGTTCTTTACTTTCTTTCAAGTTCATAATATAATTCATTTGTTTTACGTTTAAAAAACGGGTAATAAAACTGAATGTAATACAAACTAATCCGTAGGTATTATGATAAAGGTGGGAAAACAATTGCCGCAACATGAAACACCCCTGTACAGCGGACTGAAAAAGCACGCGGACAGACAGCCTGTCCAATTCCACATTCCGGGCCATAAAAAAGGCGCGGGAATGGATCCGGAATTCAGACAATTTATCGGAGAAAACGCGTTAAGTATAGATTTAATTAATATCGAACCCCTGGATGATTTACATGCGCCAAAGGGCATCATTAAAGAAGCTCAGGATCTGGCCGCGGAAGCATTCGGCGCAGACCATACCTTTTTTTCCGTACAAGGGACGAGCGGCGCCATTATGACGATGGTCATGGCCGTATGCGGACCCGGAGATAAAATCATCATCCCGAGAAACGTTCATAAATCCATTATGTCGGCCATTGTATTTTCCGGAGCGGTGCCGATTTTTATACACCCGGAAATTGACGATGAGCTCGGAATTTCTCACGGCATTACGCTTGAGTCCGCAGAGCGGGCTTTGACGGAGCACCCTGACGCAAAAGGCCTGCTTGTCATAAATCCGACGTACTTCGGTGTGGCAGCGGACTTGAGCAGCATTGTAAAGCTCGCGCATTCTTTCAATGTGCCTGTGCTTGTCGATGAAGCGCACGGCGTTCATATTCATTTTCATGATAAGCTTCCTCTGTCCGCCATGCAGGCGGGCGCTGATATGGCAGCCACAAGCGTGCACAAATTGGGAGGCTCCCTGACGCAGAGCTCCATTTTAAATGTGAGAGAAGGTCTTGTTTCCAAAGAAAGAGTACAGTCGATTTTAAGCATGCTGACGACAACGTCAACATCCTATCTGCTTCTCGCTTCACTGGATGTCGCAAGAAAGCGCCTCGCTACAGAAGGCCGCGATCTTCTTGAAGATACGATTCTGCTGGCGGATCAGACACGGGAACGCCTCAATCAAATTGAAGGCATCCGCTGTGTCGGCGAAGAAATCACAGGGTCTAAAGCTGCATTCAGTTATGATCCGACTAAATTAATCATTTCGGTCAAAAACCTCGGCCTGACGGGCCATGACGTTGAAAAATGGCTCCGCGAATCATATAATATCGAAGTCGAGCTGTCCGATTTGTATAATATTTTATGTATTTTCACCCCCGGAGACAGAGCGGGAGATGCCGACCGTCTTGTAAGCGCGCTTACAGACATTTCAAAGCAGGCTTCCGACAATGACTATGCTCATCAGCAAACCGAAGTTCTGCTTCCTGAAATTCCTCTGTTAGCGATGACGCCAAGAGACGCGTTTTACGCAAATACGGAAGTCATTCCGTTAAAAGAATCCGCGGGACGGATCATCGCAGAGTTTGTCATGGTGTACCCGCCGGGAATTCCGATCTTTATTCCGGGTGAGATCATTACTGAAGAAAATATCAGCTACATTTTTAAAAACTTGGACGCCGGCCTTCCTGTGCAGGGTCCCGAAGATGCAACGCTTGAAATGATCAGAGTGATCAAAGAGCAAAAAGCCATCCAATAAACATAAAGAAGCCCGAAACGAAATCGTTTCGGGCCTTTTTACGCTTTTTACTCTTCTTCAAGATGACACTGGCATTGTCCGCAGCATGTTCCGTATAACGTCGTGACCTTCTCATCCTCAAAGTAATGAATCGCTTCGTTACAGTCTTGGCAAACAATTGTACCCATCTGTCATTCCCCATTTCTCAGAATTTGAAAACGCTTAATTTTTACTTGTTGTTATTATATTATTATGTCACATTTAATATGTCAACTGATAAATTGTATAACACATTTATTTTTTACGGTCTTTTTATAGCTCGAGGGTCAATCACAGTATATCCTTTATGACGCAATCCTTTTACAATGTCCGGCATGGCTTCTGCCGTCCATTTCCGGTCATGCATCAATATGTTGGCCCCGTCCCGCAGATAAGGACTGTTCAGTGTGATATCGGTAAGCGCTTTTTTGGATTGATATTTCTGATCCCAATCATACCCGAAGGTCCAGTTCATTTTCACCATACCTTCTTTTTTTATAAGTCTGTCACTGTAGTCCGTATTGCTTCCGAAAGGCGCCCTGAAAAATGCGGGTTTCTCTCCTATTACCTTTTCAACCGCTTTATTGACGCCAATGATTTCTTCCCGTTGTTTTTGTTCGGAAAGATCTTTTAAGTTTTGATGAGTCATTGTATGATTTCCGATCATAAAACCTAACTCATGAATATGCTTAAGCGCTTTCTTATTTTCATCTTTTTTCAAAAAATGTCCGTTCACAAAAAAGATCGCTGATGCATTGAGATCGTGCAGTTTGTCCGCAATCTCAGCGGCATGCTGATCAGGCGCGTCATCGATCGTTACCAATGCGATCGGTTTTTTCTCTTTCTGTTCATCCATTTTTTCCACAGAAAAACTTTTCGGATTGATATAGTAACGGGGCTCCGCCTTTTGTTTTTTCTGTTTTTCCTCTTTTGTATGATGGTTTTCCCGTTTGGCGTGATTGGCCGCGGCTTGAGAATGGGGTTTGTTTGTTTGCATCTTTTCGTTTGATTGGCAGCCGGCGAGTAAGCACATACATATGACGGCTGCAACGGCTTTATACATGACAATCCCTCCTGATATGGTTTTGCCCCCAGTATAACGAAAAAACAGCGCTCTCACGAAAAACAATGTGCCTTTTTTACACATCGGCTGCGCAAGTTGTCACACGTATTATTTCTTCATTAAAAACGGTTTCAATTATATAACAATTCAGTAACAAGCCTTAGGTTTTTCACCTCTCGTGATACACTTGATATAGTCCTTATAAATGGATGAACCAATATATTATATAAAACAGAGGAGTAAGATAGATGCGCTACCGTACGGTGATTCCCTTTTTTTTGATGCTGTTCGTTCTGTCAAGCTGTTCGGTTTCTACTGTCAGTCCATTCACAAAAAACCGGATCGACAGCATTCATCACACTCAAATCTTGTTTTTTTCCGATGAAAATCATATAGATAAAGAAGTGCCTTATTACGATGCGATCCTTGATTTAGAAAAGAAATATCCCCATCATGTTGATCAAATGAAGGTTTATGACAACAGAAAGGGATGGGAAGAGGAAATCAACACGTTCCCTGCGCTGATGGTGATCAATCATCGGCATGTGGTCATGAAGATTGAGGGATCCGTAAAGAAAAAAGAGGATATCATCAAACCTATGCAGCATGTGCTTGCACAATAAAAACAGCCCCCGCTTTTACAAACGGGGGCTGTTTCTTTGTTACATTATTATTTTACGATATGGATCGGGCTTCCGATTGCTACTTCGGCAGCTTCCATAGTGATTTCGCCCAATGTCGGGTGAGCGTGAATTGTCATTGCGATATCTTCAGCAGTCATTCCGCCTTCGATCGCCAGACTCAATTCAGAAATCATGTCAGAAGCGCTTGCGCCGGCAATTTGCGCACCGATTACAAGACCGTCTTCTTTACGAGTGATCAGCTTCATGAAGCCGTCAGTTTCGTTAAGAGACAGCGCACGTCCGTTCGCTGCAAACGGGAACTTAGCTGCAACGACTTCAATGCCTTCTTCTTTCGCCTGTGCTTCAGTGTAACCGACAGAAGCCAGTTCAGGCTCAGAGAATACAACCGCCGGAATACCGAGGTAATCGATTTCAGCCGGCTCTCCTGAAATAGCTTCCGCAGCGATTTTACCTTCGTAAGACGCTTTGTGAGCCAATGGAGGTCCGTCAATGATGTCACCGATTGCGTAAATGTTCGGTACGTTTGTGCGGCACTGCTTGTCTGTTTTAATGACACCGCGGTCAGTCATTTCGATACCGACTTGCTCAAGGCCGAGCTCATCAGTGTTCGGACGGCGTCCGACAGTGATTAATACGTAATCAGCATCAACCGTTTTTTCTTCGCCTTTTACTTCGAATGTAACTGTTACGCCGTCAGGTCTTTCCTCAACGCCTTTAGCCATGGCGCTTGTATGGATTTCAACGTTGCCTTTTTTCTTCAGTCTGCGGGTAACGAGAGAACTCATTTGTTTTTCGAAGCCAGGAAGAATTTCATCTCCGCCTTCTAAAATAACCAATTCAGTTCCGAAGTTCGCATACGCTGTTCCAAGCTCAGTACCGATATATCCGCCGCCGATAACAACGAGCTTTTTCGGAATTTCTTTAAGCGCAAGTGCGCCTGTAGAGTTCAGAACGCGTTCGCTATATTTGAAGTTTGGCAATTCGATAGGGCGAGAACCGGTAGCAATGATTGCGTTTTTAAATGTGTATGTTTGCGCAGAGTTCTCATCCATTACACGGACAGAGTTGCTGTCTACGAAATAAGCTTCCCCTTTTATAACGTCCACTTTATTTCCTTTTAAAAGACCTGCAACACCGCCGGTAAGCTTATTTACAACAGAAGCTTTCCATTCTTGGACTTTTGTAAAGTCAACCGTTACGTTCTCAGCAGTGATTCCCATGTCATCTGAATGTTTTGCATTCTCGTAACGATGGCCTGCATTGATGAGCGCTTTTGAAGGAATACAGCCGACGTTCAGACAAACGCCTCCAAGAGTTGCTTTTTCAACGACTGTTACTTTTTGTCCAAGCTGAGCAGCGCGGATGGCAGCTACATAGCCGCCGGGTCCCGCACCAATCACAAGAGTATCTGTTTCAATAGGGAAATCTCCTACTACCATAACATTACGCCTCCATTAAAATAAGTTGTGGATCGTTCAGTAAACGCTTGATGTGGTTTAACGCATTTTGTGCAGTTGCTCCGTCAATCATACGGTGGTCAAAGCTGAGAGAAAGAGCTAAGACAGGAGCAGCTACAATTTCACCGTCACGGACGATCGCTTTTTCAGCAATACGGCCGATACCGAGAATCGCAACCTCTGGGTGGTTGATAACCGGTGTGAACCATTGGCCTCCGGCAGAACCGATATTTGTGATCGTGCAAGAAGCGCCTTTCATTTCCGCAGGTGCAAGCTTGCCTTCACGCGCTTTTGTAGCAAGGCTGTTGATTTCATCAGAGATTTCGAAAACGGCTTTACGGTCGGCATTTTTCACTACCGGCACAAGCAGGCCTTTTTCGGTATCCGCTGCAATTCCGATGTTGAAGTAATGTTTTTGGATCACTTCATCTGTTTTATCATCAATAGATGTGTTTAAAACAGGGAATTTTTTCAAAGCGGATGTTAATGCTTTGACGACGTAAGGCAGATAAGTCAGCTTGATGCCTTGATCAGCAGCAACTTGTTTGAACTGTTTGCGGTGAGCAACAAGATTTGTTACGTCAACTTCATCCATAAGAGTTACGTGCGGTGCAGTATGCTTAGAGTTCACCATTGCTTTCGCGATCGCTTTACGGATACCGCTCATTTTTTCGCGTGTTTCAGGGAATTCGCCTTCAGGAGCCTGAGCCGCTGCAGGTTTAGCTGTTTCCTGAGGTGCAGCTGTTTCTTGCGGTGCCGCTTCTTGAGCCGCTCCTCCATTTGCAAAGCTGTCGATATCTTCTTTTACAACACGTCCGTTATTGCCTGAACCTGTTACTTTACGGATATCCACGCCTTTTTCACGGGCATATTTGCGTACGGAAGGCATCGCGATCACGCGTTTGTTCGGATCAGCTTCCGCTTGGTCCTGCTGTCCTGCGCCGGTTTCTTTTGCAGGCTCTTTAGGAGTCTCTTCTTTAGAGATATCCTGCCCTGCTTCAGCAGACGACTGAACTTGAGCTTCAGTTTTCGCATCTCCTGAATCATGGCTTCCTTTAAATTGAAGATCTTCGTAACCAGGTGCGTCAAACGTAATAATCGTTTGTCCAACAGTTGCAACTGTTCCCTCTTCAACTTTTAATTCTAATACTTTTCCTTTAACAGGTGAAGGAATTTCTACCACTGCTTTATCATTTTGCACTTCAGCCAGAACATCGTCTTCTTCTACCTCGTCGTTCGGCTTAACAAACCATTTTACGATTTCGCCTTCGTGGATACCTTCCCCGATATCCGGAAGTTTAAATTCAAATGCCACAGTTTTCGACCTCCTAGTTGATTAAGCAAATTTTAGTTATGCATACGCAAGCATTGAACCTAGTAAACAGACTCCTTCATAATAAGAGAAAAGGACTCTCTTTACCGTCTTTTATGATGCCTGATTAAAATTCAAGAACTTTTTTCGCAGTTTCAAGAACGTCTTTATGGTTTGGAAGCCATACGCTCTCAGCAAGCGAGAAAGGAAATACTGTATCAGGCGCCGCAACACGCAGAACCGGAGCTTCCAGGCTCAGAATCGCGCGGTCATTGATTTCAGCTACAACGTTGGCAGCGATGCCGGCTTGTTTTTGAGCTTCTTGCACGACAATTGCGCGGCCTGTTTTTTCAACAGAAGCAATAATCGTATCAATATCAAGCGGACTTACAGTGCGAAGGTCGATAACTTCAGCAGAAACGCCTTCTTTTTCAAGCTCCTCAGCAGCCTTAAGCGACTCATGAACCATCGCGCCGTATGTGATGATAGAAAGGTCAGTACCTTCGCGTTTCACATCAGCTTTGCCAAGCTCGATTGTGTATTCCTCCTCAGGAACTTCCTGACGGAAAGAACGGTAAAGTTTCATATGCTCTAAGAAAACAACCGGATCATTGTCTCTGATAGAGGCAATCAGCAGTCCTTTTGCATCGTAAGGAGTGGAAGGGATAACAACTTTAATACCCGGCTGCTGAGCGATAAGGCCTTCCAAACTGTCAGCGTGAAGTTCAGGTGTATGAACCCCTCCGCCGAATGGAGAACGGATTGTCACCGGAGAAGTCCAGCGTCCGCCGGAACGGTAGCGGAGACGAGCCATTTGTCCTGAGATTGAATCCATTACTTCATATACGAATCCGAAGAATTGGATTTCCATAACAGGACGGTAATCTTGCAGGCCTAAACCGAGAGCGAGACCGCCGATACCGGATTCAGCAAGCGGCGTGTCAAATACGCGGTCCTCACCGAATTCTTTTTGAAGGCCTTCAGTTGCACGGAATACGCCTCCGGCAACGCCTACATCTTCCCCGAAAAGCAGAACGTTTTCATTGTTTTTCAGTTCTGTGCGTAACGCATCAGTGATTGCTTGAATCATTGTCATTTGCGCCATGGCTTACTTCGACTCCTTCGCTTTGTAAATTTCAAGTTGTTCTTTCAAGTTGAACGTCGGCTCTTCAAACATATTCTCAATCAGCTCTGTTACTTTCGGTTTTGATTCGCCGTCAGCCTTTTTGATAGCTTGTTTGATTTCTTCTTTGGCCTGTTCAATCACTTTGTTCTCTTCTTCTTCAGACCATAGTCCTTTGTTTTCCAAGAACTTGCGGAAACGTACGAGCGGGTCTTTTTGCTCCCATTCATTTTCTATTTCTTTCGTACGATATTTAGTCGGATCGTCACCGGACATTGTATGAGGTCCGTAACGGAATGTAAGAGTTTCAATCAGAGTCGGACCTTCACCGTTAATTGCGCGCTGGCGTGCTTCTGCGGTTGCAGCATAAACGGCTAGTGCATCCATTCCGTCTACTTGAACACCTGTAATACCGACGGCAACTGCTTTTTGGGCAATTGTCTGTGCAGATGATTGCTTTTCTACAGGAGTTGAAATCGCATAGCGGTTATTCTGAACAACGAAGATCGCTGGCGCTTTAAATGCTCCGGCAAAGTTCATTCCTTCATAGAAGTCACCTTGAGAAGCTCCGCCGTCACCAGTGTAAGTAATAGCTACCGCTTTTTTACCGCGCTTTTTAAGCCCTAAAGCTACACCTGCGGTTTGAATAATTTGAGCACCAATAATAATTTGAGGTGATAAAGCATTTACTCCCTCAGGCATCTGATTACCTTTAAAATGGCCTCTTGAGAACAGGAATGCCTGATGTAAAGGAAGACCGTGCCAAATCAGCTGAGGAACGTCACGATAACCCGGAAGGATAAAATCGTCCTGTTCAAGCGCGAAGTGTGATGCAATTTGAGAAGCTTCCTGGCCCGCTGTCGGTGCATAGAAACCTAAACGTCCTTGACGGGAAAGAGAAATTGAACGCTGGTCTAAAATGCGGATATACACCATTCTTCTCATTAATTCCTTTAACTGATCATCTGAAAGATCAGGCATTGCGTCTTTATTTACGACTTCACCTTCAGCATTTAAAATTTGGAACGTTTCAAACTGCTTATGAATAGCATCAAATTGTTTTTTGCTATCAACAATTGAAGTTTTTGTCTTTGCAGCCATTTTTTAAACCACCTCTTCTTTTGATTTAACAGGGTTAGGATACCGTTTAGCCATCCGTATTAAAAACAGTCTTATCATGCTCTGCAATTCTAAAATTAATCATTCAGAAATTCACATAGCGCTTAAGCAAAGATAATGACGTTTAAACTGTACTAATAAAAAAAGATTTTTTATTAGTACAATATGATCAACAACCATAGTTTACAGTAATTAAACAAAGCCGTCAATCATTTATAACCTCATTTTGAAACCGCTTATAAAACTTAAGATCATATTGCGCCAAACTGTACTATAAAAGACTTTGAACTGTATTATAAAAATGCTCTACTGTACTATAATTAAAAAAAATTACAAAGAGTAAATTAAGTTATTTAACTTAGGGGCGGGCTTTGAAAAGATGCCGCGGGATAAAAACGGGCAGTTAGCAATCGTCCCGCCTGCCGAACAGACGGGACGATGCTTTTGTCTAATTATTCAATACCTGCCCACACGATATTCAGCGGCGTCAGCACGGCATGAGGATGAAACTCGGAAATCGGAGTGAAAAATACATACGTAAAATCTTCGGCTGGATCAGAAAACATGCCGCACCAACCCATTCCAAGATGTGAGAAGGTTCCTTCTGTCATGAAATAATGGTCACCGGCCGGCCACAAATTAATGCCTAAACCAAAGCCGCCTTCCTCTCTGGGCGCTCCGAAGAAGTAAAAAGGAAGACCGGGCTTTATTTGATTTCTCAGCATCGCCTCGACTGTTTTTCTTCCAAGCAGCTTCTTATCTTTCAATCTGCCTTTATTTCTAAACATTTCAGCTAACTTCCAAATATCTCGCAACGAAGAGTACAGACCGCTTGTCGCTTTATTCGGAAAATACGGGTGATGACTTTTTTCCAGCTGTACGCACTCGTGCTCATTGATCACACAAACTTCTTCTTTTAAAGCATCAGGCACATAAAAATACGTTCTTTCTAATCCTAGCGTTTCAATAATATGCTTTGTTACATACTGTTCGTAGGATACGCCTGTTACTTTTGAAATAATGATGCCAAGTATAACAAAACCGGTTCTGGAATAGTTCCACGCTTCATCCGCTCCGTACTCCAAAGGCGTACTGACGAGATAGTTTATCCATTCTTCCTCATTCGTTAAGTCAATGCCTTCAGCCTTTTGAATATCCAGCTCAAAACTTAGTCCCGCCGTATGAGTCAAAAGGTGCAAAATTTTAATTTCTTCGAAACCCGGTTTATCAAACGCAGGCAAAATGAGCTTGACCGGCATTTTCAGATCGAGCAAACCTTTTTCGACGAGCTGCATGACGGCTACAGCGGTAAACACTTTTGTCAAAGAACCGATTTCTCTGATTGTATCAAGCTGAAATGTTTGCTTTTCTTTTTGTCCGCCGGTAAATTCCCCTAACGACTCAGCTGCAAAAACCTCACCTCCTCTTGACATCATATAACTCGCACATTGCAGAACTCCATTGTCTATCATCGTCTGATAATGGCTGTTAAGAGCGTTAATTTGTTTCATATCAAATGCCGGATTGCTTATTGTTTGTTTCATTGTTTTCTCCCCCTGTACTGTATGTATCGTTTTCATCCTTTACTTACCGATTTCTTGATGAATTCTGACACCGCTTTATTAAATTCTTCCGGATGTGTGAGGTTCGGAAGATGCCCCGCTCCCTTAATTTTCTTTAATTCTGCATTGCTCAGCAGTTTCCGCAGCCTTTTTGTTTCTTTCTGATCAACTACGCTTTCCTTCTCACCTGTAAGGATAAGCGTTCTTGTATGAATGTCTTTTAAAAAGCCGATCGTAGAATAGCCTTCTTGTTGATGTATCTTCATAAAACGTTCAATAGAAGCATTTAAGAATTGATTACTGTATAAACTTTCATATTCATGCGATTTTCCTATAGCTATAAAATCATTTTTCAGTTTTTCCTCGACACTGCTTTCAGGGTCTTCTTCGTATTCGGTGTAACTTCCGGAAAGAATGAGTGTTTTTACTTTTTCAGGGTATTCATAGGCTATCCTCTGCCCTATCATGCCTCCCCAAGAAGCTGCCGCAATGTGGATCGGCCAAGCAACCCCTATCTCGTTCAGCACTTCGATAAAAGTCTGAGCCAGCCCGCTCAGTGTAAAATCGGCGCTCCCCTCACTCAGCCCGTAACCCGGTGTGTGTATGACAATGACATTAAATTGATCTGCCCATTCCTTCATTTGTTCTTTCCACATGTAAGCAGTGGTAGCAAAACCGCAAATCAGTAAAATTGTTTCGCCCTTACCGCTCATCAATATTTCCATATGCCGGGCATTTTCTGTGTTTGCCAGAAAATGAACGGTTTCCGTTTCTTCTGTCTGGTAAAAAGCGATGAGTTTTTTTGCGGCATCGCTTTGATCGTGCTGAAGGGCTCCTTTCTTCAGTCTGCTCCAATAATGCAAATAATCGTCGAGATGACGATTGGAAGCCGTGCCGAGTATTCGGAAAGGACTTTCAGCTTTTTCCGTAACGATTGACGAAGCATCAAAATCGGCTGCAAGCGCTGAATCTCTTACTAGAGGCGGTGCTGAACGGGCGGATAACGGCTTGAAATCGTTTTGTATTTTTTCTTTTTCTCCGTATAACACGATCAGCTGGTGGCCTTGGCCGAGAAGCGAGTGTTCAAACGCTTTGATTCCGGCAGTATTTTCCAATGGGTGAAGCCCGTACTCCATTTTCATAATATCTTGAATGCCGGGATCAACTGACATGCCTCCGTCTTTCCAGAAAGGCCAATTTACAGCGATGGTTTTTCCTGATCTTCCCCCCGCCTTTCTCATACATTCCCTCCACTCGGCAAAATGCTCCAGAAAACGATTGGCGTAGGCGTAATCGGCTTGACCCAGACTTCCGATTTCTGAGGAGATGGAAGAAAACAAAACAAAAAAGTCTAAAGGCATATCTCTGAGCGCTTCATCCAAATGAATCACACCATTGACCTTTGATTGCAGCACCGCTTGAGCTTCCGCGTCTGTTTTATTCATAATGAGAGAGTCTTTTAACACGCCTGCACTGTAAATGACCCCGTTGATTTCGGAATAATCAGCATGAATTTTTTCCGCTAACTTGATGACCTGCTGCTTATCTGACATGTCAGCCTGAATATAAGAAATGCTTGCCCCGTCATATCGGATGCTGTCTAATTTTTCTTCCATGTCTGCTGTCATTTTCGATCGTCCGGCAATGATAACGCTGGCTCTGTGATTTGCATAAAGAAACGCTGAAATAATCCAGCCGATGCCGCTTAACCCTCCGATGATGAGATACACCCCGTTTTTTGCAAACTTTGCGGCCTTTTGCCCTGGTTGCAGCGAAGCGTCTTTATATGCTGTCACCCACCTTTTTTGATCGCCGTCATATTTCACAGCCTGATGATGTCCGGCACTTAATTCATTGAGAAGCAAAGGTGCTTTTTCAATGGCTTGTCTTGAAGAAATCTCAACCGGTTTACACTTTATATTCGGCTGCTCCGCATTCAGCGTTTTAAAAAAGCCTCCAATCGCGGCGTAAACCGGATTTGTATATTGACCCTTGTCATGTACATACAGAATGTTGATGTTTTCTTTTACTTTTTGATGGATCAAAGCTTTGCTCAAATAAAGAATTGAATAAAAGCTGTGAGTCAGATCTAACGCTGCTTCAGTATAAGCTTTTTTTGACAGGTAATGAATGATTGACGACGAAAACGCTCCGGACTTTTTCATATCTTCTAACAGTCTGGTGTAATGAGCAGACTGCTCCGGATTAAATTTATAATGCTTTTCATTTACCATTTCATATTCATCGGCGGCTTCCGCATAAATAACATTTTCACTGCCGATGTACTTTCGGATTTCATCACTCAATGAACTGTCGAAATCGAAAATCAATGTATTTTCCTTAGGGACTTCTCCGGACTTTAATGGCGATTCTATCCATTCTTTTTGTAAATACAAAGATTCAAGCATCGGCTTTTCAGACGGCTCTTTCGTTTGCGTTTTTTCTTTAAAAGCTGCGGCCGGCGTATTACGCACATCATATTTTTCTTCTAAATAAGCCGCTAAATCATGAATATTGTTATAATCAAAAAGCAATGTCGGATACAATTGTGTATCCAATCTTTCCTCGAGAATTTTCGATATATGCAGCAGCTGTTTTGAGTCAAGACCCAGTTCGTAAAAAGATTGGTGTTTGTCCGCTTTATTTGGCGGTGTGTTTGTAACCTCTCCAATAATGGATGACAGCTCATCTGTTAATGTTTTATGACTTTCTTGGTGCAAAACTGTAACAGAGATAGAGTCTGTAATGTCGGCTCCGTATTTCTCCTGCAGATATTCCGTCAATTCACCGATTGTGGAGTAATCAAATAATAAAGTCGGGTACAGCTTTGTATCTAACATCAGTTCTAATTTTTTGGATAAGTCTAATAATTGTTTAGAATCCAAGCCCATCTCGTAAAAGGAAATATCATTCTTCACTGTTTCAGCAGGTTTTTCAATCATGCCGGCTATCTCTTGGATCAAATTATTTCTGATCATTTCTTTACTGTTCGTTGCGCTGCCGACCTCTTTAGCTTTTTGGGAATGCTCCAGCCTTTGTATTGATTTTTCATTTCTGACTCTTTTCACACCGAATCGCTCATAATAAAAAGCAAGCACCCCATCAGGTCTGTATACTTCTATGTCCGCATATAAAATGTCTTTAGAAGGCGGCTGCATTATACTGTTTTTATCAATATACACAAAACAAGACCCAGTTGTTTTATGCAGTGCCCGGAACGTCTCAATATATATAGGGATAAACGCATTTGTTCCTTCAGCTGGCAAGTCTGATGTAAGGATTCCCAACAAGCTGAGAGACCCATCCAAAAATGCGGGATGCATGTAAAAGTCATCTGTATATTCTTTTGAAAGTCCGCTTAAACTGACCTCTCCCAGAATATAATTTTCACCTTCATATACTGTACCTTCCAATTTCATAAAATCTTTATGAATCAGGCCGCCCCTGCGCAAATTACGATAGGCGGATTCAGCATCCGTAGTCCGGACGGCCCCTTTCTTTAATTCTTCGATTGAAATTGTCTTTTCGTTTATCGCATTTTTTCTTATGATTTCCGCCTGCAAGTTGACTGACGCTTCACCTTCCGCCTTTTCAGCGACCCATTTCCTGCTTGTTGTTTCAACAAGCCAGCCGTTTTCTTGTTCCGTAAACTGGAAGCTGACTTTTTTATCAAAATGGACTGACGTCGCAACAGGTTCACGGAATAAAACATGTTTGATTTCAAAACTTCGGGGCGATATCCCTTTCTCAGCTAAAAATCGTGTTATTAAATCCAGATACGTTACGCCGGGTATCGTACGCACTTGATGAAGGACATGGTCTGAAACAATATAATCGTCATGTTTGACTAATACGCTGAACCTCATGCAACTCGACAACCTTTCTTCTTTTACAAAGTAAAGAAACAGAGCAGGTGCTACTCTGTTTCATCAATAATTTCAAGAAGCCGTTTTTTATTTTGTTTGATTTGTTTTTTCCGATTTGAATCCGGCCAGTACTCTTTTCTGACAAACTCGGCAGGCGGCAGCGGAGTTCTGACGGAATGATATGAATCATCCAGGCCGCTTACCAAAAGGTGGGCGTTTGTTCCGCCAAAACCGAAAGCGCTGATGCCCGCCCTCCGTTTTCCATCCTTCCAGCTTCTCAGCTCTGTATTCGGATAAAAAGGCGACTTTTCAAATTCAAAGCGGGGATTTGGCGTTTCACAATTCAATGTAGGCGGAATTTCCTTATGCCATATTGATAAAATCACTTTAATGAAACTTGCCGCTCCGGCAGCGCTTAATAAGTGTCCGATATTGGTTTTTACACTTCCTACTCCGCAAAATTGCGTTTTGTTTGTGTCTCTTCGGAATACTTTTGTCAGAGCCTGAAGCTCAATCGGATCTCCAATCATCGTGCCTGTGCCGTGAGTTTCGACGTAGCTGACTGATCCGGGAGTGATATCGGCTTTTTCAAATGCATCTTGAATAACCTGCTCTTGAAGCTTAGGATTCGGGGTCGTAATTCCCATTGTCGCACCGTCGTTATTAATAGCTGATGCTTCAATGATACCGTATATCCGATCTCCGTCAGCTTTCGCTTTCTCCAGCGGTTTTAACAGAACAGCGCCAAAACCCTCTCCGGGTACAAAGCCGTTTGCCCTTTCATCAAAAGTAAAACACTGACCGTCCGGCGAAAGGGCTCCTCCTTCTGTTAACATCAGGTAAGGAATTTCATCCAAAAGCAGATCCGCCCCTCCTGCCAGCGCCATCTCTGAATCACCGTTTTTTATGCTTTGGCAGGCTAAATGAATGCTGACTAATGAAGAAGAACAAGCGGTATCAGAAACCATGCTTGGACCGTGAAAATTAAAGAAATGCGACACATGTGAAGCAATAAAGTTTTGACTAAGCCCGACGATGTGGCTGCTGCTTTCTTTCGGCAGTTTGTGACCGTAGCCGCCCATTCTGGAACCGACAAATACGCCGACTTTTTTTCCCGATAATTCCGTTTCTTCATAACCGGCATCCCGTACAGTCTGTACACTCGTTTCTAAGAAATGTCTTATCAGCGGGTCCGTTTGGATGGCTTTCTCCTCTTCCATGCGGAAATACTCCGGATCGAAGCTGCCGATTCCATTGATAAACCCTCCCCATTTGCTGATGCTTTTTCCCTTTTGCTGCACCGGAGAGTAATTTTCTTCTATATTCCACCGGGAATCAGGTACTTCTTTAATATGATTCTTCCCTTTTCTCAGATTGTCCCAAAATTCCTCTTTATCAGCCGCTCCAGGGAACTTACATCCGATTCCGATAACAGCTATCTTTGCAGAGGAAGCCATCTGCGGTTCTGTATTTCGGCTCGTCACAGACTGCATATCTTGCTGATTGCTGCTTTGAGAATCAGTCTGTTCGATTTGTTTTTTCAACGGCGGCGCCGTCTTACCGATATATTCCGCAAGACCATGAATCGTGTTGTGTTCAAGAAGCACAGTAGGGTCAATTTTTTTCTGAATCATTGCTTCTATACGATGTATAATGCTGACAAGAAGTATAGAATCCACACCGTATTCCTGAAAATCCGTATTTGGGTTAAGCTTTTCAAGGGGAATGCTCAATTCCTCGGCAAATACGGCAGAAAGTTCACTGACAAGCCCTTCTGAACGATCAAAAGTGTCGGGCGTCTCCTGTCTTCGGACTGGAACCGAAGCTCCGCCGGTTTTATTGATGTTCAGGAGACTGTCTGCATGAAACACTGTTCCTTTTTTCACGATAGGAATGATATTGGCCGATTTTCTCTCCAGTGCATGATACAAAATCGCCAGTCCTTCCCGTGTGGAAAGAGAGTCCAATCCCAATTCATCATATAAAGGACTCGTCACAGTACCCATTCCGACTTCTTTCCAGCTCGGCCAATTGATGGACGTGAAATACGTTCTCCCCTTTTGAAAATGATAAGCCGCAAAATAGTCCATATATGCGTTTGCAGACGCGTAATCAGTCATTCCTTTCGACAGTTTGGGTGACTGTGCAGCAATTGATGAAAATAGAATAAAGAAATCCAGCGGCCTATTATTAAAAATCCGCTCCAAATTCTGAAGTCCAGTGACTTTCGGCCCGTACACCGTCTTAAATTCACTCATTCTTTTATGAATAAAGGCCGGATTTCCGCCGCTGTGCAGTCCGGCACAGTGTATGACACCGCTTATATCTTTAAATTCAAGGCTTACTTGGTGAAAGAATGAACGCAGCTTCTCTTCATTTGTGAGAGAACCGCTGTAATACAGATAGTTGACACCTTTCTCTTCAAAACTTTGAAACAGTTTTATATTGCTGACTGTCTTTTCGTCCTGTCTGCCCTCTTTCAGCAAATGATCCCATTCACTTCGCAAAGGTAATGGACGCGTACCCGTCAGCACGAGTTTTTTCACTCCCCGTTTCACCAAATCTTCAGCTATTGCTTTGCCAATGCCCCCTGTCCCGCCGGTAATCACGATGGCTTTATCCGCAGGAAATGAAACAGGCTCGCCAGTATGGATTCTTTCTTCTTCAAAATACGGAACATATCTGACGCCGCTGCGGTAGCATACTTCATTCTCTCCGGTACATTGCGCCCTTTCATTCTCAAAGATTTGTTTCAGCTCATGCGTTTCTTTTTCTTTCATGCTGTCTATATCTATTGTTTTCACATGAACAAAGCCGTATTCCGCAGAAAGGGCTTTCAGAAAAGCCGCTGATTCTGCCCCCGTCAGCTTTGGTTTTTCCGCTTTAAATACCTGCAAGCCATTGGTGATTTGTAAAATGGATAATGGTGTTTCCTTTTTACTCCTCTTAATTATTTCTTGTATAAATAAGAATTTACCATATGGGATGCCGTTCTGATTTTCACTCTGGTTTCCGATATCTGAGAAATCAAATATATTTTCGACCTGCCGCTCACCGCCCGAGAAGATCTCACGGATAACGTCGTATGCGTGGTTTTCATCTAATAAAGAACACTCAAACATTTGATCAGAGTGTTTTATAAATGAAGAGTGATGTTTTATGACAATCAGATTCTCCTGATCTATATCCGAACAAATGGTGCGGGCAATTGATTCTGTGTCTTGATTTACAAATGCTACTGTCAGTCCGTACTCTTTTGTTTCGGATGGATTTACAAACGGATTCTCCCTCCATTTTTTTTGCAAGTAATGTTGAAAAGAATGCTGAGGGATCTCTGCCTTCTCAGTCCTGGACGGAACCCAATAACGTTCTTTCGCAAACGGATAAGTCGGAATTGAGATCCGTTTACCCGGCTGCTGTAAATGTTGATGAACGGATTTCCAGTCGATATCCGCCCCCCAAACCCATAATTGAGCCAGCTTTTCCGCTTCACCGTTCTCAATAATGGTCTTTACAAACAATTCACCTGCTCTGCCTTCCGTTAACGCCTTCATTTTTTCAGCAAATGCATCTGCTGATTGCTGATTAACATATACGCCTGGAACTTGCTTGTCACCGCGGCAAAACTCAAATAATTTATCTTTCATTTCTTTAAGAGAGGTACCGGTAATCGCTGCTCTGGCCTCCATCGCTTCTCTGCCCGATTGTGTAGTGTATGCCAGATCCCGTAAAACGACGCTTTCCGATTGGCCGGCTTCCATCACTTCATTCGGGAACATGTTTCTTATCGCTCCGGCATATTCCTTCAATAAGTATTCAGTAACCGCTTGAATGGAGGGGCAATCAGTTAATTCATACATCGTGAGTTCAATATGAAACATTTCGTTAATAAAATCCGCCATCCGGCTTAATTCCAAAGGCCCTACGCCAAATTCACTCAGGTGATCAGCAATATTAATTTCTTCCGGATGGATATGAAGCAATTCCGAAACAAACGGTTTGAGTACTTCATTCACCTTTTCTTTCATATCAGGCTGTTTATCCTTTACTTCAGAACTTAGTGAACGTTGGATAAAATCTCTCATGTTTTCGGCATACTCAAGAAGACGTTCATTGTCTTTGGCAGATAACAGGACAATATGCGGTTCATTCTCAACATGTTCTGTTGTGACGTTTGTTTCTTCATATTCTTCTATAATGATATGAACATTCGTTCCTCCCGCTCCGAATGAGCTGATCCCCGCTCTTCTCGGAACAGTTACTGTTTTTCCGTTTTCCTGCAGTTTCGGTTTCTTCCAGTCTTGCAATGACCGCTGTACATAAAAGGGAGATGCTTTAAAATCAATATTTGGATTCAACGTCTCCGCATGTATGGAAGGAAACAGTTTTTTCAGTTTCATTTGCAAAAGAACCTTTGTCAAACCGGCAATTCCCGCTGCGGCCTCAAGATGGCCGATATTTGATTTGACAGAACCGATTGAACAATATTGAGCGTGCTCCGTAAATTCCCGAAACGCTTTTGTTAACCCGGTGATCTCAATCGGGTCTCCCAGAGAAGTTCCCGTTCCGTGAGCTTCAATATAACTAATTGTACGAGGATCAATACAAGCTTTCTGAAGCGCGTCCTGTATCAGTTCAGACTGACCATTCGGATTAGGAACCGTAAAACCGTTTGTTCTCCCTCCGTGATTGACCGCTGTCGCTTTAATCAGCGCATAAATATGATCTCCGTCCCTTACCGCTTCCGCCGCCGGCTTTAAAAGTACGGATCCCACTCCTTCTCCCGGTACATAACCGTCACCGCCCTCGCCGAATGTACGGCATCGGCCATCACTTGCAAAGAAGCGGCTTTGATTTAATAATGTATATTTATTCGGATGAAGCGTAAGATTGACCCCGCCCGCAACAGCAAGTGTGCTTTCTCCTCTTCGTATACTTTCACAGGCTAAGTGAATGGCGTTAAGAGAGGATGAACACATTGTATCAACCGCCATACTCGGCCCCTTAAAGTTAAAGAAATATGATATTCTGTTTGCTATTGCAGAAAATGGAGACCCGACGGCCAGTTCATTTCCTTTAAGTGATTCTTCAACGCCGAAAAATTGATAGCTTCCATATGTGACGCCTGCAAAAACTCCGACCTTTTTGCGGGTCAGATCTGAAGGTTTATAACCCGCATCCTCTATGGTATTGTACACTGTCTCTAAATAGAGACGTTCCTGAGGATCAAGAAAAGCCGCTTCTTTCGGTGATATCCGGAAAAATAAAGGATCAAACCGATCTGGATTTTTCAGAAAACCTCCCCACTTATAGCAGCTTCCCTCCAGCATTTCCTTCCGGTCATCAGGAATTTCGCTTACGCAATCCTGTCCATTCATCAGCACATTTTGGAACTCCCTGATGTTTTCCGCACCCGGGTATCTGCCGCTGACACCGATAATGGCTATATCAGCAGAAAGGGGATCGGCCGCAATGTGCTCTTTTGAATCTTCTTCTTCAGAGCGTACCGGCGCTTTTGTTTCCACTGGTTTTCTTTTTTGCTTTTTTTGATCTGAGACAAGTTCAGGTGTGCCGGCCGGGTTCAGCAGTTTCATCATTCGTTCGCTGTGATGACTCAGGAAATATTCGGCTAACTGCGATATTGAATGATATTCAAAAAACAATGTTTTCGACAATCTGCCGATACTTTGCTCCAGCTTTTTGGTCAGACGCATGATCATCACTGAATCAATGCCGTATTTCTCCAGGTATTGTTTTTCATCTATGAGTGAGGCAGGTAATTTCAATTCTTCGGACATTATATTTTTCAGATAACTGATGATATTTTGTCTTAATTCATCGTTTTTCAAATCGGCATCTTCCTGCTGGTCTGAATGAAAGCTGATTATGCCGGCACGCTTCAGCACATCCTCAATCTTTTCTTTTCGGCCTTTCAGGGCAATCAGCTGTTCAGATGGTTGACACAAGCTGTTCTCCAGGGCCTGTATTCCGTCACCGTCATCTAACGGGTCAAGACCGAGTTCCTGTTTCATGTAGGATATTCCTTCATCGTCAATATTCATCCCGCCGGAAGTCCATAGCGGCCAATTGACTGACACTACCCTTCCGGCAGACTCTTTTGCCGTCATAACTGCTGCATACTGATCCAAACAGGCATTGGCGAAAGCATAGTCACATTGGCCGGCTGAGCCGAAGACTGCCGATGTGGATGAAAACAAGACAAGTAATTCAACTTTCATTTTTCTGATTTCTTCCGCCAGCCACAACGTGCCATAAACTTTCGAACCTGTGACTTGATCAATTTCTTCTTTTGTCTTTCTTAAGATAAAAGAGTCACGGAGTACGCCGGCACTGTGAAATACTCCATGTAAGGTGCCGAACTGCTCTTTTGCAAAAGCAAACATCCGTTCAGCATCACTTTGTTTTGAAACATCAGATCGGATATATTCAACTGTTGAACCTGAACTTCTTAAATATTCGATCTTTTTCTCCTGCTCTTCAGTTAAATCAGAGCGCCCCGTCAATATGAGATTCGCTTTCCATTTTTCCGACAGATGTTTTGCCAATATATAACCGAGACCGCCCAGGCCTCCTGTAATCAGATAATTCCCATGATGTTTCAGCGGCTGGGTTAAATCGAATGAGCCGGCTTTATTATAGCTTTTCGTAAAACGTCTGCCGTTTTCATAGCGCACTTCAAAATGGATATCCCGTTTTTCGTCACACTCTCTCTGATATATATCCGCTATTGCTGGAAGAGCGGCTCCCGCACCCTCTGATTGCGTGATATTGATAATCTGATAGTGAAAATTGGGATGTTCCTGGTGAACGGTTTTCACCAATCCGCCGAGAGCATGATGCAGCGGCAGTTGTTCTTTATTCTCAGTTTGAAAAATATGCGTCAGCTTTATTATCTTTTTCCATTTTAGTTCAATCAGCGCCTGTGTAATATACAGAAGAGAAAACAATCCGTTTTCCAATTGTTTCTGTATACCTCCCTTACTCATGTCAGCCTGAGAATCAGACCACAAGTGAAGAATCTTTTCGAGCAGCTGATAATGATCATGGATGTATCGGAACAGCTTTAGATAATCGTCTTTTTTCACGTGGTTCATACAAATCGTATCATCATGTAAAACAGCAAATTCTTTTCCGCGGATAACAAACAAGAGAGTACAGTCCTTAAACAAACCGCTCAATTCTTGTATTTGCCGTTCATTTTCTGCAAAAATCAGGAGCAACCCCGTCAAGGGTGCGCTCTTCTTATTCGGAATGAACGATTCTGTCCATTCCGGCTTGTAATAAAAAAGCGGATGGTTCGATGCCCGTGATTTTTGATTCTGAATGGATGTCACACGGGCATAGCCTTCGTCAGCCGATATCTGTCCTGATTGAATCAGATCAAGAATATCGCTGATTTGTTCACGTTTTCCGTTCATCATTCTTCCCCCATTAATTGTTTCAATACAGCCTTCTGATCAATATCATTGGTTTCCAATTGACGCAGGAGACGAATGAGTTCGTCGTCCGTCTGAACAGTGCCTTTTTTATGACCATATCTGAATCTCACATCTCTGCACTCTGCCAGAATGCTTCCGTTTTCATCTGTAAATGTCATACGACACGTTACATCACGGCTGTTCTGCCGGTTCTCTTTTTGAGTATAGACATAAAAATTTTGAGCGAGAGGCTGATAGACATCCGCCGCTCCCATTCCGATCAATTCCGGGAAGGTTTCTCCGCTGACAAAAAACGCACTGGCATGAATTGCGGACTCAAGCGCTTCAGGAGAGATCATAAAATTCTCTCTTTTTGCATAAAGCTCATCCGGCAATGAATGAAGCGACAGCATTCCGTCACTGTTTTTCGCTGATTCAATGACAAAAGGCGATTCAGCAGGATGTTCAGTCATTTCTGATTTGACTTCAGCAATATCAAGCGCTTCAGGAAGCATACCGCTTTCAGGCTTAACAATATGCGCATTTCCCTTGGCAAGACGTACTTTATTCTCACTTTTTGTGTTTGCATATATGTCAAATCGCGCAAAGCCGCGCTCAGGCGTCAGCGTAATCATCAGTTCCCGTATATCAGTCATTCCGTTCATGCTTTCGGTCCACAATAAATCAGTCAATGTATGAACTGGTTGTCCAAATGCCTCCGCTGCATTGACGATAGCCATTTCAGCCAAAGATGCATAAGGGAAAAAGGACACGTTTCCTTCAGATAGACTTAGTGCAAACGGATGATTACGGCTGATTTTTTTCGTGAAACTGAACTGATTAAAATCGGACGTGTTACTCCCCAAGAAAGGGTGACCCGGCTTACTCACATCCGCTGAAACAAGTGCGTCCCCTTTTTCCGCTATCCAATACCGCTGTTTGATCAGCGGTTGTCCCGGAATAGAAATCCTGCGAGCATTCCGATTCACCTCAAAAGTCTCCCAATCTATCTTTCTTCCATTTACCCATTTGGATGCTGCTTCGGCGTAATCTGAACAAACGTGAGGCATTTCATTGTGAACTTCTGATTCGAATGTATTACCGGTATGGCTCAAGCTGCTTTTTTCACCCCTGATATAAGCTGAGAGCTCTTCAGCAATGACCTGCCCGGAATCTGCCACTATCGCCAGCCGTTCTTCCATATGATCGCGTCCCGTCTGAAGTGTATAGGCAATATCCTGAAGACGCAGTTTATGATTGTTATCCTTCGATTCATTTTCTGATAGAAAATCAGCCATAACCTTCGCATATTTTATCAGCCGTTGTTTGTCTTGAGCCGATAAAACAAAGATCACTCGGCCGCTTTGATGATCAAAAGCGTTTGGCGGCTCATACGCTTCCAATATAAGATGCGCGTTTGTCCCTCCTGCTCCAAAAGCGCTTACCCCGGCTCTCAAAGGATGAACAGCATTGCTGTTTTGCGGAATATTCCATTCAGCCGCTTTCCGCTGCACTTGAAAAGGAACCTGCTCAAAATCTATAAACGGATTAACAATATCGGAATGCAGAGAAGGAACAAGCTGCTTATTCTTCATTTGGAGAAGCACTTTCGTTACCGCAGCGATTCCTGCCGCAGATTCTAAATGTCCGATATTTGATTTCACCGAACCGATGGCGCAAGGATGATTCAGTTGATAGGAATCTTTCAGTCCTTGAATTTCAATCGGATCGCCTAATGACGTACCCGTTCCATGCGCTTCAATATAATTGACGGTATTCGGATCAATGTCAGCTTTACGAAGCGCTTCTGAAATGACCTCCGCCTGCGCATCCGGATTCGGTATGGAATACCCGCTCGTCTTTCCTCCGTGATTAACGGCGCTTCCCTTAATCACACCGTATATTTGATCTTGATCTTCTATTGCTTTTTTCAATGGTTTTAACAATACGGCTCCGACTCCCTCACCGGGAACATAACCGCTTCCGTCTTTTCCAAAACTCCGGCATCTGCCGTCACTTGATAGAAACTGTCCCATGCTGAGGAACTTATATTTATTCGGATGTATTGACAAATTCACTCCGCCGGCTAATGCCATATCGCTCTCTCCGCAATGTATGCTTTGGCATGCATAATGAATAGAGGTCAGTGATGAAGAGCACATTGTATCCAGAGCCAAACTCGGACCTTTTAAATGAAAATAATAAGACACCCGATTGGCAATTGAAGAATAGACGGATGCCGGCGAGAAAGCCACTCCATTTTCTTCTCCTTCAAATAGTTGATATTGGCCCCACATTGCACCGACAAATACACCGACTTTGATCTTTTCCAGCATGTTTCTCGGGTACCCTGAGTCTTCAAAACAATTTTTGGCCGTTTCTAAAAAGAGCCTTTCCTGGGGATCCATAAGTTCTGCTTCCCTTGGGGAAATATGAAAGAAAAGCGGATCAAATTGATCGGCTCCGCTGATAAAACCTCCCCACTTGCTGTAAGACTTCCCTTTCATATCTCTGTCTTCGCTGAAGAAATCATCCATATTCCAGCGGTCAGGCGGGATTTCTGTAATACAATCTTTTCCGTTCTTTAAATTCTCCCAAAATTCAGGTAAGTCTTCAGCCATCGGATACTTCCCGCTTAATCCGATAATGGCAATGTCCTCATGCCTTGTATCAGCTGTTTCATTTATTTGGATCTCACGGCTTTCATCCTCCATGAAGGTATCTTGAAGTGCAGATTTCAATTTTTCTTTGTCACCTTCAAACACGATCAGCTGTGATGCGTTCAGAGAGAGTGAATCTTGAAAAGCTTTGATCCCATTGGTTTTACTAAGAGGAACCATACCGATTTTTTGTTTCATCCATTTTTCAGTTTGTTTATCCACTTTCATGCCGCCGTCTTCCCATAGCGGCCAGCCGATGGCTACTGAGACGCCGGAGCGTTCTTTTTTCCGCCTCATTCCTTCACGCCACTCAGCGAAAAGATCGATGAACCGGTTGGCCAATGCGTAATCCGTCTGTCCGATATTCCCGTACATCGAGGTGCTTGATGAAAACATCACAAAGAAGTCCAAAGGTTCGGTTTGCAGCAAGCTGTCCAATAAGACCGCCCCATTTATTTTCGGAGCGATCACTTCCTGGATTTCATCTTTTGATTTTTGAATCAATAAAGCGTCGTGCGTCACACCGGCACTGTGTATCACACCGTTGATTTCTCCGAATTGCCTTTTAATGGTTTTTATGATTCGCTCTGCATCGCGGCTATCTGAAAAATCACCTCTTATATATTGAACCGAAGAACCGCCTGCTTTCATTCGGCTGATTTTGTTCTTTTTGTCTTCCGTAAGTTCAGAACGGCCCGCTAAAATAATATTGGCTTTCGTTTGGGCTGCGATATGTTCTGCAAATATAAAGCCTAAGCCGCCGGCCCCTCCTGTAATCATGTATACTCCGTTTTCTTTAAAGGAGAAACCTGAGTTTTGAACCGGTTCCGCTTCCCGTAAGGCACGGACCCAGCGCACATTTCCTTCATAATAAAGATCGGTTTCTCCCGGATGCGCTTCAGTTGATTCGCATCTGATGATTTCAGCTGTGAGATCCGGCAACGATGACTTGTCTGAAACTGATATCCCGATTGTCTTAAGGACCAGTTTCGGGTTCTCAAGCAAAATAGACTGCCCTGCGCCATGGACTGAAGCGTAAAGCGGCTGATCATTTTTATGGTCCGCCGGATAAAGGAAAAGCGATACAACCTTTTTTTCCGCCTTGCTGCGCATCAATGCCCGGCTGAAAAAGAATAGCGGGTAAGCCCCTTTAGAAAGCTGTTCATTTATTTTTTCCGGGCCGGCAAATGACCCTTCCGGCCACCCGTAAACCACGGTGTCGGGCATTTGCCCCCTTTTTTTCAGATCAGCTGCAAGCCTGTCAAAGTGAGCTTCCTCCCTGTGATCTATCTCATAAACACCGTCTCCGTGATAGGAGAAACGATTCCCTGATAAAACGAGAATGATCTGTGTATTTCCGAATCCATTTTCAGCATTTTCCCGCATAAAATGAAAAAGCTCTCTGTCATATTGAAACAGCAGGTATGTTCTTTTCTTTTTATTTCCGCAATGCGGGTCCCAAGCGGCAGCCTTTTGTCTCCAATGCGGCGTTAAATAGGTCAGAGCCGTATGATTCTCTCCATGATGAAGAGGGAGGTCTTTTTCAACGGAAGTTTTTTCGCCGCTCTCTGCAAAATAGTTTGCAAGTTTTTGAATCGTCGGATACTCAAACAATAAAGTAGGGTACAGTTCCCTGCCTGTTTTCTCTTCCAATGCCTTTACGGCTTGCATAAGTGTTACGGAATCGAGGCCTTGTTCATAAAAACCTTTTACGACAGAGAGTGTTTCAGGGGCAGTCCCTTTGATATCTGCGATCAGCTGCTGAATGTCTCCTTCTGTTATAAGAGCGGAAAGATTTTCGTTCTTACTTTCTTTCATGTCAGGCTTTTCAGCCGGTTGATT
Source organism: Bacillus sp. LR--39 (assembly GCF_053613335.1). NCBI lineage: Bacteria > Bacillati > Bacillota > Bacilli > Caryophanales > Bacillaceae > Bacillus > Bacillus sp. LR--39. The sequence continues at coordinate 1,482,243 of NZ_JBSIOT010000001.1, forward strand.
TTGCGTTAAGAAATAACTGGACATTTTTTGATTTTCTTTAATATACGCGGCGAGTTCCCGGATCGTTTTCTGCTCAAACAGGAGTGTAGGATACAGCTGTTCCCCTGTTTTGTTTTCAAGTTCTTTGACAATGGCAAGCAAAGAAGCTGAATCCAGGCCCTGTTCATAAAAACCAATGTCTGTCCTTATGTCACGCAGATCTATATTTGAAACCCCGGATATTAATTCTTTAAGATGTGTCTCGATGCTTTCGCTTCGATTTATGATTGAATCTTTTCTGATCAGGCTGTCTTTTGGCTGAGAAGCCGCTTCAGTTTCCAAACGAGTCTGCTTCAGGTTTTCAATTAAATCTTTTGAGCGAATATGTTTCACAGACAGCCGCGTAAAATAAGCGATCATCTCCCCGTGTGCATCGTACAAACCGTAACTTACTTGGATGACATCCCCTGCTGAATCATGATTTTGGTCTTGCTTCTCTATGTACACATAACACCTGTCTTCCAGGCGCTTCGTCATACGGAAAGATTCAATATGAATGGGAATATACGTTTTCATCCGGCTTGCCGGAGATCCTTGTGTAAAATATTCGGGACATGCCTGATAAAGGATCGATATGATGGTAGACGCGTCAAGAAAAGTGGGATGCAATTGAAAATAGCCGGTATATTGATTGGCAATTTGGCTGAGCGTCAACTCTGCAAGTACAGAATGGTCAGACGCATAAACCTTCCCCAGACTCTTCATAAATTCAAAATGCTCTATATCAACCTTTTTTAAATAGTCATAACATATCTCCATATCAGCTTCACGGGCGGAGGCATGTTTAATTTCATCAATATTGATTGAACTCATGCTTTCCGGGATTTTCGGCATGAGCCTGCAGTTCATATTCTCATCCCAGCTTTCATCCAGAATGCGGTCATCTTTTACCTTTCTGCTCTTCGCCTGAATTTCCCATCCCTGTTCCAATCCCTGAAAACGGATGCGGATTTCTCTGTCAAAGGTATCCGATGTTGCTACAGGTTCCAAATACAAAATATTCTGACACTCGAGTTCTTCAATAGGCAAACCTTTGCTCAGCGCCATACGGTATATCATATCTAAAAATGTGACACCGGGTATAATCCGGGTGCCATGCACCCGGTGATCCCTGACAATATAGTCCGTATGTTTAATTGTTAATGTGAACTGATAGTTTTGATTACTGGCCACCTGTCTCATTCCTTTTCTTTTCTTTATAATTCTTTGAAATCAAGTAAAGGAATCAGCAATTCTGACTCTTCCTTTTCTGGAGTTTCTCCATTGTCGATCCAGCATTGTTCCTTATTGAATATAATCGGAGAAAGCGGGTGTCTTTTTGTCTCTCCATATCCTAATGTGAGATGGCTGTCGCTCAATATCATATGTGCGTTCGTGCCCCCGAATCCAAAAGAACTGATTCCGGCTCTCAAAACCCCTTTTCTGGGACGCCATTCTTTTAAAGACGTGTTCGGAAAGAATGGCGACTGATCAAATTTAAAACGCGGATTTGGCGTTTTACAATGTAATGTCGGCGGGAGCATCTGATTTTTTATAGATAAGGCAACCTTTATAATACTCGCTATCCCCGCTGCACTCATTAAATGTCCGAAATTCGTTTTTACGCTGCCCACTCCGCAAAATTGCGTTTCTTCCGTAACCTCCCGGAACACTTCTGTCAGCGCTTTTAATTCAATCGGATCTCCTATCATCGTACCGGTGCCATGCGTCTCGACATAACTGAGAGTATCTGCATCAATTCCGCCTTTTTTCAGGGCTTTTTTTATCACTGCGCTTTGCGCTTTCGGATTAGGTGTTGTCATTCCCATTGTCTGTCCGTCATTATTAACCGCGGATGAGTCAATTACCGCGTAAATTCTGTCACCTTCGGCAAGGGCGTCATCAAGTCTTTTCAAAAGGACTGCGCCGCATCCCTCTCCCGGTACAAATCCATCTGCCTTCTCATCAAATGTATGACACTTTCCTTCAGGTGAAAGCGCACGCGCCTCACTCAGCATGACGTAAGGTTTTTGATCCAGCAAAATGTCAACTCCGCCCGCAATCGCCATATCTGACTCTTTTGACATCAGGCTTTGACAAGCGAGATGGACGCTGACCAATGAGGAAGAACAAGCCGTGTCTACAACCAGATTTGGTCCTTTCAGATTAAAAAAGTGTGAGATATGCGCACCTATGAAATTTTGTCCTATACCCACGATCGTATTTTTTGAAGGAGAACCTATTTTGGACATAAACGTCCCGGTCCGCGAACCGATGAAGACGCCGACTTCTTTGTTTGATACTTCTTCTTTTGTATAGCCGCCGTCTCTCAATGTCTGGACGCTGACCTCAAGGCATTTTTTGATTAACGGATCAAGCTCTGATGCCTCACTTTTGTTCATATTAAAAAACGCGGGATCGAAAGACTCAATATCTTGAAGAAATCCGCCCCACTTACTGATACTTTTTCCCTTTTCATAGGTGTCAGAGTAGTATGAAGAAATATCCCATCGCGACGCCGGGACTTCGCGGACACTATTTTGTCCTTTCTTCAAATTTCTCCAGAACGTTTCTGTGTCCGGAGCATCCGGAAACTCACAGCCCATTCCGATAATAGCGATTTGGTTCAGACTGGTTTGTTGTATTTGAGATCCGCTGTCCCGTACTTCGGAAGCATTTTGATTTATATGTTGCTCTTTTTTCCGAATCTCAATGTTTTCTGAATCAATTTGAGGACTGATCCCCTCACTTGCAAATAATTCGTTTAAATAGACGCCCAGTTGTGAAAAACTCGGATACTCCAGAAAAGCTGATGGTTCAATTTTTATTTGAAATGCATCTTCCGCTTTTTTGACAAGCTGAACCAGTAAGATTGAATCAACTCCGTAATCCGCAAAAGACGTATCCTGATCTAAATTCTCGTAAGGTATTTTCAGCTCCGCGGAAAAAATCTCCATTAACGTCCTGATCATAGCTTCATTGTCTCCCTGACCAGAGATCTCTTTTTCTTCAGCATCCGGCTTATTTATAGCAGCTTGAATTCTTGTCTGAAGCAGCTGCTCCAGCTTGAATTTCTCCGGATGTGTCTTTGCCGGTATAAGGCAGGGGTATCCGTTTATCGTCATCATTTCATCCAGCATGGCAATACCTGTTTCTGTTGAGTGTGAAAGTAAACCAAGTGCCTGATATGATGGACTTGTCACCTCGCCCATCCCAATGTCCCTCCAGCTCGGCCAGTTAATTGATTGATAATATGTTCTGCCGGCTGCATGCTGATACGCCGCAAAGTAATCCATGAAAGCGTTCGCTGCGGCATAGTCACTTGTTCCGGCGCCTAATAAAGGAAAGGCGCTCGCAACAGATGAAAACAAAATGAAGAAATCAAGTTTGTCATCAATAAAAATGTCATGGAGTACCTGCATCCCCTGCACCTTTGGCTCAAATACTTCTCTTATTTCTTGATCAGATTTATGAATAAAAGCCGGATTCGAATGATTGGCTGCACCAGCGCAATGAATCACCCCGCCGATTTTGCCGAACTTCATTCTCACCTTTGAAAAGAAGCGTTGTAATTTTTCTTTTTCCGTGAGCGGCCCGGAATACACTTCCACCTGAACTCCCTTTTGATCCAACTCATGCAGCAGTTGTAATTTCGAATAAAGAGGTGACTTTTCATCGGTGTCTTTTAACATGCCGGCTATTTTATCAGATTCCGGAAGGTCGGTTACTCCCATCAACACAAGTTTTTTGACTCCCTTGCCGGCATAATGTCTGGCAAGTTCTGCTCCGATCCCTCTTGTTCCCCCTGTAATAACCAGGGTTTGATCCTTACGGCATACCGGCAGGCCGGATCGTTTCCGGTTTATTTCCGCTGCATGTAATTTCTCGACGTATGGAATATAACGTTCACCGTTCCGGTAGCAGATTTCACTATACAGCCCGTCAGCGCAAGCTTCATCTGTGATTACCTGTCTCAATTCCGCCGCAGTCCCGACATGCCCGTCTACATCTATTGTTTTTGATTTTATCTTTTGATACTCCGCACTCAGCATTTTATATAGTCCGGCTGTTTCGGCTCCGGCTAACGACGGCTTGTCATTCAGAAATGTCTGCAGCCCTCTGGTCACATGTAAAACGAAAAGCTGTTTACGTGTGTTTATGATTTCCTGCAGCAGTGTCAGCTTCCCGATTGTGCCGGTGTGTGCCCCGTTTTGATCACTCCGCAAATCTGACAGGTCAATCATGCCGATGATTTCCGGATTTTCTTCTATGACTGCTAGAACCGTTTTTTTGGCTTCTCCATTTGAATGATCCCAGTTATCTGCGCAAATGACAGCGGGTTCAATCAGAGGATCTGAATCAAACAATTCGAATGCAAGCCGCTCACTTTCACTATTAGCCAGGATCATCACCTGTCCTTTCGTAAAAGCGGAAGGCGCAGCCTTTTGTTTTTTCCACGATTTTTTTAATACATCAAATGATAAGTCAATCGGTGTATGGGGCAGACTTTGCGGTACACCTGTTTTTTTCTGTTCCTGTGCTGCTTTTGCGGCAGGCACCCAATATCTGTTCCGTTCAAAAGGATATACAGGAAGAGAGATAAGCTTCGGTAATTCCGCAGTGTACATCTCTTCCCATTCAACGTCTCCTCCGTTCACCCAGTGAATGGCCATATCTCTTGCATTTTCAAAGTGAGCGGCTGACAGGGCACCCTTTTGACCAGCGCCTCGGCGGGCCTTTCCCCTATATAAACCGTTTACCTTCTGATCTGACCGCAAATACATCGTCAGCTTATTGCGAAGATCGTCAATGCTGCTAACCTCAACAGCGAGCCGCTCTTCCATAGCGTTTCTCCCGGTCTGCGAAGTGTACGCAGCATCGGCTAGTGACGTGTTTGGCTCCAGTTCTTTTATATATGCATCAATCAAGAGTCTGAGCCGTTCTTCATTTTTGGCAGAAAGCAGAATAATTTGCGTCTTGTTGCTCTGTACCGTTTCCATCTTTTCTTCATTCTTATACTCTTCGATGATAATGTGAGCATTAGATCCTCCAGCGCCGAAAGAACTGATGCCTGACCTTCTGGCTTGATTTTGCGGCGTCTCCCAATCGGTCAGTTCAGACTGCACGTAAAACGGAGTTTCCCCAAAATCAATATTAGGATTTAAGTTATCGGAATGAAGGGAAGGAGCAAGCTGTTTATATTTCATTTGCATCAGCACTTTTGTGATAGAAGCAATTCCCGCCGCAGCCTCTAGGTGTCCGATATTTGACTTAACCGAACCAATTGCACAACGATAATCGCTTTTCGAGCTGTGCAAAGCTTTGGTTAAACCTGAAATTTCAATCGGGTCTCCCAAAGATGTCCCGGTGCCATGCGCTTCAATATAACTTATGCTGTCTGCATCAATCCCCGCCTTATCAAGAGTTTCACTGATGACGTTTGCCTGCTCGCCCGGATTTGGCACAGTGTATCCGTTTGTTTTTCCGCCGTGATTTACAGATGTTCCCTTAATCACACCGTAAATCCTGTCCCCGTCAGCCTTTGCGGCAGAAAGCGGTTTCAAAAGAACGGCCCCGACTCCTTCTCCCGGCACATATCCGTCTCCTCCCGCTCCAAAGCTTCTGCAGCGCCCATCGCTTGAAACAAAATGGTTTTGTGAAAGTAAAGTATATTTATCCGGGTGTAAGGATAAATTCACTCCTCCGGCTATAGCGAGGGTGGATTCTCCCCTTTTTAAACTTTCACATGCAAAATGAACAGCAGAAAGTGAAGAAGAACACATTGTATCAATTGCAAGGCTGGGTCCGTGCAGATCAAAGAAATATGACACCCGGTTTGCGATAGACGAATAAGAAGACAGGAGCGCCTGACGTTCCTCATCATCTGAAGCACCGGCTGCAAATAACTGATAGTGGCTGTAGGTGACACCGACAAATACACCTGTCTTATGCCGTTTCAACTTTTTCTTTGTGTAACCCGCATCTTCAAACGTGTGCCACGCTGTCTCTAAAAATAACCGTTCCTGAGGATCAATTAACTCGGCATCACGGGGCGAAATTGAGAAGAACAGCGGATCGAATTTATCAGCGTCTTTTATAAAACCCCCCCATTTGCTGTCATGACGGGCATTGTCACCTGTGTGATAATATTTCCGAAAATCCCAACGCTCTTTCGGTATTTCCGTTATACAATCTTTTCCGGAAGAAATATTTTCCCAAAACTGTTCCACATCCTTCGCCATCGGGTAGCGGCCGGCTATACCGATAATTGCAATATCTTCCTCGGAAGGTGCGGATGGTGTGCGGGAAACGGAAAGCTTCTCCCGTTTCGCCGGCGCCGAATGATCAATTCGCTGTTCGGCTGCCGGTAAAAACGCCTTCTTCAACTCATGATGATAGTGTTCAAGAAAATACTCTGACAGCTCTTCAACACTGCTGTATTCAAAGAAAAGAGTCTTAGACACTCTTCCAAAATATTTTTCCAGACGGGAGTTAAGACCTAAAATCGTTAGAGAATCAATTCCGTAACGGTCAAACGTATCCTCGGGTAAAATACTGTCCGCCGGTCTTCCCGTTTCCGCACCGACGATCTCTGTCAAAAGACGAACCGTTTGCTTTTTCAGATCTTTTTCATTTAATTGCGGCAGATTACTGTTGTTTTCAGGCACAGTCTCTATTTCTTTATGATCCGTTGAGAGTAATTCACTTATTCTATCTTTGTCTCCGCTGATAACAGCCAGCTGAGAAGCAGAGCGGCTCATACTGTCCTGAAAAGCGGCAAGCCCGGCTTGGGCGGATAAAAGTTCCAGCCCTGCATGTCTTAAAGCTTGCAGCTCTCCCGGCCCGACTGTCATATTCCCCGCATCCCATAACGGCCAATTAATAGAAAGTGTTTTCCCGGAACGTCCCTTAATGCTTCGATACTGGGTGAATCCGTCCATACATCCGTTAGCGAAGGCGTAGTCGCTTTGACCCGCATTAGGCAGAACGGCCGAAAGGGACGAAAACATAACGAAGAAATCAAGAGGCTCTTCTTCAGCTGCTTTATCCAGCCAAACGGTTCCGAATAATTTAGGCGCTATAACTTCTTCTATGCTTTCTTTCGTTTTTTTTATGATAAATGCATCTTTAACAAGTCCGGCGCTGTGCAAAATTCCGTTTAATTCTCCGAATGTCTGCTTAATGTGCTTAATCAAAGCGTCCGTCTCTTTTTCCTTTGAAATATCTGCCGGGACATATAAGGCTTCAGCGCCAAGATTTTCAAGAGCGCTCAATTTTTGCGCCGTTTCACGGGAGGCCGGGGAACGGCCGGTTAATACCAGCTTGACTTCTGCCTGTTTCGCCAGATATTCCGCAAACAGATACCCGAGACCGCCGGCTCCTCCCGTAATTAAATACACACCGTTCTTTTTTACACTGAAACTATGTTTCTCCCCATCTTCTTTTTTTACTCTTTGAAGCTGCCTTTTATAATAATGCCTCGGCTCATAACAGGTAAAGTGGTCCTTCTTACATTGATTGTTCCATTCAAAAGAGATGACATCTGCAACATGCTGCTTTGTAAACGGCTCGTCAAACATTGATTTCAGCTCTGCAGCCTTACATGTGAAATTCGGATTTTCGGTCTGTACGGTCTTAAGAAAACTTTCAACCGCGTTATAAATCGGCTGAACCTCGCCCTCGGTATTTTCATACAGGTACAAAATTTCTGCTTTCGGACAAAGTTTGTTCGCCATGAAGGCCTGAAACATGTGAAACAAGGAAAACAGACTTTTATTGAGCTGCTTTCTCATTGCATCTTCTGTATTTTTGAAGAGCCCGGCAGCCAAAAAATGAATAATATGACGGGGTCTTATATTTTGAGAACGCAGAACCCCGCATAACGCATCATAATCCTCATCTTTTTCAAAGTTCATTGTAAAACGACCGTTCCGGCAATCTTCGAAACGCTCGCCGGAAGTCACGTAAATGAAAGGTGCCTCATAGCCTTCAAGCTGCCTCTTCATTACGGTATACATGCTGTCGTCTTCGCAAAAAAATAAAATTGGCTCTTTCGTATGCGGGAATTTTTCAATGCCTTTAAATTCATGTCTATCCCATACCATTTCATATAGATGGGTTTTCCCCAAGCTCTTAATTAATTCCAGCCCTTCTTCAGGCGTCAGGCTGCATTCTTTCACCTTTTTCACGATTTGCTCAATTTGCATCGTTTTTTCATTCATGGAAAAGCAACTCCTCTATCAGCTCTGACGTCTCTTTCGTATTCATCTCACCTGTTTGTGCTTTTTCAAGAAGCGACATGATTTCTCCATCTGCTGTATCTTTATTTGAGTTGTGAAGCTCAGTACCCGAGAAAGCCTCAGCCTTCTGCGCTTCATCTTTATTTAAATGAATCCAATGTCTGTTCTTGCTGAAAGGATAGAGAGGAAGAGACAGTTTAACCGGTTTGAGTTCCTCCTCATACAAGTCTTCCCAGCTGATTTCACAACCGATCGTCCACAACTGAGCCAGTTTGGCCGGCTTGTTTTGCTGAATCAGTGATTGAACATATGCATGACCTTCGGGGCCGCCGAATAAAGGAGCGTACAGACTATCAAAATCCGTTACATTTCCTTCATAAACACCTTGCAGCCTGCTCCCCTGAATGTAACCGTTTAATTTTTCAAGAAGATCTCCGGTATTCGAGCAAGTGATCGCAAGGCGGCATTCAAATGGTTCCCTTCCGGTTTGCAGCGTATATGCTATTTCTTCAAGACTGATTCCGGACTTTTCTCTAAAATTGCCGTTATGCGGTTTATCAGCTGATCGATTCCGGATGCTGCTGATATAGCGGCACAGCTCGCTCAGGGTCATTAATTCCTGAAATATGTCTAGTGATATTTCTGTGCCGTACATTTGGTTTATATAAGAGATTAATTCGGAATAAGCCAACGGATCAAATCCGAATTCAGAAAGAGGTGTCTTTGCATCTATATCTGCGGTATCTAAACGCAGGATACCCGCTGCCGCTTCCCGAACCGCCTCTTGCAAATCACGTTCCTGCACCTCTTGCTGACTGAATTGAACTGATAGTTCTTCATGTAAAAACGTTGTTAACTCTTTGGCTTTAACCATCAGCCTTTCCTTTGTTTTGGCCGATAGAACAATGATTTGTTCCCGCTCGGCAGTTACTGCTTTATCTTGGCCGTATTCAAATTCTTCCACGATGACATGAGCATTTGCCCCGCCGAATCCAAAGGAACTGACTCCGGCACGGCGCGGAACTTCATTTCCTTTTCGATCTTTTAACCTGGCCCACTTCATAGTTTTATTGACAATACGAAACGGTGTTCCGCTTAATTGAATGTAAGGGTTCAGTTCCTTGACATGTAGTGTGGCAGGCAGTGTTTTATACTTCATGGATAGTAATACTTTAATCAGCCCCGGCATTCCAGAGGCGGGCTCTAAATGACCGATATTCGTTTTTACTGAACCGATGCCGCAATATTGATCATGATTCTTTCCTGAATGCGGCTCAAAAGATCCAAACGCTTTTTTCAAGCCTTCAATCTCAATCGGATCTCCCAGTTCTGTCCCGGTTCCGTGTGCTTCAATATAAGATATCGTATCAACAGGAATATCGGCATTTTTGTAAACAGACGTTAACAGTTCTGCCTGAGCTTCCGGGTTCGGAGCGGTCAATGAAGCAGATCTTCCTCCGTGATTTTCTCCGGTTCCTCTCAGAACTCCGTAAATATTGTCTCTGTCATTCATTGCCGCTTGCAATGGTTTCAATAACAGAACAGCTGCACCTTCACCGCGGACATAACCGTCGGCAAGTTTATCAAACGTCTTACACCGGCCGTCCCTAGACAAAATACCGAGTTTATCAGTATACATATGCGTGACTGGATCTAAGAGCAGCGAAACCCCGCCTGCTACCGCCAGCTCACTTTCACCATTTTGAATCGAGCGCACAGCTCTGTGGATTGCTACAAGACTGCTTGAGCAGGCTGTATCAATGGACTCACTCGGACCTCTGAAATTAAAATAATGGGATACACGATTGCTGATGAGCGCCTGGCTGTTTCCGGTTCCCGCAAACGCATGCGCCCCGTCCGAATGCCTCATCAGCAGCTGGCGGTAATCATTAAATTGAATGCCCGTAAACACCCCGATATTTTTGCCAGACAGCTTTGAAGCTTTGTAACCCGCATCTTCTATCGCTTTCCAGGTTTCCTGCAAATAAATTCTGTGCTGAGGATCCATGAGTTCTGCTTCCCGCGGATTAATATTGAAAAACGCCTCATCGAATTTATCGGCATCTGTGATAAAGCCGCCCCATTTCGAATGTACTTCGCTGCTTCCTTTGCCTTCGGCGTATTTTTTCCAATCCCAGCGATCCGGGGGAATTTCCTGAATCAAATCTTTTTCATTGATTAAATTGATCCAAAACTCATCTGCATTTTTTGCTCCCGGAAAAACACAACTCATCCCGATAATGGCAACTGGCTGCTTCTCTGGATGATGGTCAGCCTGTCTTGTTGTCTTTTTTTCAAACGGAAAACTTCGCGGCGGCTTCACGGTTTTCCCGGTGGTTTTCCCAGCGTGCACTACTTTCCTTTTTTCAGAAATGTTTTTTTCTGCATCTGTATTCCCTTTTGCAACAGTACGCAGTTCACTGTTTAGAAATTCTGAAAGAGACTTAATATGGCTGTAAGTAAAGAAAACGGCAGGTGTCAGCTTAAGCTTGTATTTTTTATTCAGTCGGACAGCTAATGTTTTCAAACTGATAGAATCAAAGCCGAGATTACCGAAATTCTCTGCCGTATCCAGCTGTTCAATGTTAATTTTCAATAATTCCGATACCATTTGCTTCAGTTCTTCCAGGACATTGTCTGCAGACACCGGTGCTGTATAAGAAATTTCCTCTTGACGAACCGGAAGCGTATTTACTTTTTGATGCGGCAGATCTTTTTTTGCTGGTGTTGTTCCGGCATCCCCGGTAACAACCGAAATTTGCGGGCAGTCACTTGCCAAAATCGTCTCAAAAGCCGCTATCCCTTCTTCCGTTTCCAAATAATCAAACCCGGATGCAGAAAGATATGCTTCTTCAGCTTCTTTGTTTAAATGCATTCCGCCTTTACGCCACAACGGCCAGTTAATCGAAATGCTCTTGCCTTGTCTCTCTTGCCGGCGGCTCTGTTCGAATCTCCAATTTATATATTGATCTTGAAAATAATTGCCCAACGCATAATTAACCTGTCCAAAATCTCCGAAGACCGAAGAAATAGAAGAAAATACGATAAAGAAATCAAGCGGCTCATCTTTCGTTAATTCATCTAAACATACCGTTCCTTCAATTTTAGCAGTCATGCCTTCTGAAAAATCAGTCAGATTCATCTCTGTAAATAACCGATCATCGGCATGACCAGCTGAATGAATAACACCTTGAATGGAGCCCCAAGTCCGTTTCGTTTCTTCTATGACCCGTCCCATCGTCTTTTGATCTGCGGCATCAGCTTGATAATATACCGCATCTCCTCCAAGTGCCTGCAGCCGGTCAATGTTATGGCGTTTATCAGCTGTTAACGGTGACCTTCCCGTCAATACTAATTTTGCTTGATACTGAGAGGCTAAATATTTTGCAAAAATCAGGCCCAGACCGCCCAAACCGCCCGTTATGAGGTAAACCCCTTTCTGTTTCAGCAGATGAGAGTGCTCTGTATGATTGAACACATACTCCTTTAATGTCTTAATATACCTCTTGTTCTTTATATATTTAACTTCTTCCGCCTGCCGTTCCATGCCTGAAACCATTTCGTTAAGGCAAAACTCAGCCATTTTTTCAATTGATATACGTTCTGAAAAGCCGATTGACTTCACATTCTCTGCGGATGGCACCAACATATTTGCCGTTTTTAAACAGCCTGCAAGAGCGCCCGTATACGGATCATTCACGCCTTCTTTAAAAGAGTGAACAAGAAGCAAAGAATGAAGATAAAGAAAGGCGTCACTGCGGGCGCTCAGGGCTTTTAATAAATAAAAAATTGATTCCAGGCCGCTGAGAAGGTGGTCACCCGCGTAAAATGTTTCTCCCGTGTGCAAGATGACATCAGGAGAACATCCCTTTTTCTCCAATTCTTCAAATAAACGAATGTAATCTGACGTCACTTCCGGGTTTACACAGAATGTCAGCAGATTTTGATCGGTCTGCCGCTGATCCGGCGTGACGAGAATGACACGGCTGTCTGATTGATTTTTCAGAGCTTCAGCTAATGCTTCATCTTTTGCAAAGACCAGAATTGTTTTTGGCTCCCTATCTTTGATTTCAATCAGAGGGTTTTTTTGATCCCACTTATGCTCATAAAAACGTACATTTTTATTAGGCTTTTCGCCAAAAACCAGCCCGCTCAGTTCCATCAAAATCCCGCCGGCATTGTCTAATACATACACATCATAAGCCGAATCGCTTTCTCCAGTTTGTTCTGCATATACATAAACGGGTTCAGTCTCATGATCAAAAATCATACATTCTTTAATGTTTTCCGGGAGCTCTCCGGCATTTTCCCCCGCAAGGTATATGACGGCTTGATATACGCTCTCAATAACTTCCGGTTTGATTATGCACCCTTTCGGACCGGCCTTTGCTTTTATCTTTAAAAGCACCTGTCCGTTCCTGCTGACGCAATGCTCTGCCGCTTTCAGACTGTCACTGCAGCTGTATCCGAATTCGGCAAGCCGCTGATAAAACGCTTCGTACGGTATGCGGTCTGCATGCTGAGACAGGAACGGCTCAAGATGAATATTTCCGTTCTCGTACACTCCGCCTTCTAATTCAAGCCGCCCTGATGAATAAATGGATGAGTCGCTCTGTTTTTCTATAGAATACGATGCACCCTGATTATCCGGGGTTAATACAATCCGGATCTGCTCATTGCTTCCGCTTTGTAATATCGGTTCTCTAAAGGAGAGCTCTGTTAATTTAATAATCGGATTCCCTGAAGCCATCGCTCCGGCAGCTCTCGCCATTTCAATCTGGCTGAGAAACGGAAACATTTCCTTGTCTTGATACTTTGTTTTTATATACAAATCGGTATCGCTTACATTGATAAGAAACTTCTGTGCTTTAAAATCAGATATATTGCATGAAATGTAAGGATGCAGATCGTTATTTACGTTCATCCGGCGGCTTCCCGTATTTTGCGCATCTATTCTGCATAGCTCTTTGGCAAATGGATATCCGGGTGCTGATACCCGTCTCAGAGTGGCATCTTTATAAAGTGACGGCCAATCTACTCCGTTACCGCCAACCCAGTATTCAGCAATCTTCACAAGATCCCTGTTTGCGGCTGCTTCTTCAATCTCAGCTTTGTTCATCCTTTGAGCTTCTGTTGTGTCTTTGCCGCTTGTAAAAATATGATCCATCGCGTTTCCGAGAGTATAATCTGTCAGTCCTTTAAGCAATTCATCTTTTGTAGAGGCGATAACAGCCAATCTGTGCGGCATTTCTTCTCTGCCGGTTTGCAAAGTAAATGCTGTATTTCTAAGTGTTTCTAATGGATAATCTCTGGCTGCTATATGTTCTTTTGCGCGTTTTGCATACTCTGCCAGCCTGTCGGCATTTTTTGCAGAAAAAACAAATAAAAGCTGTTCAGGTTCTTCAGCAGCGAGAGAAGAGATAGCTTCATCCGCAAATTCTTCTAAAATAACATGGGCATTAGCTCCTCCTGCCCCGAAAGAACTGATTCCGGCACGCCTGGGAACGGATGACTCCCATTTTTCGGCACTGTCCGGTACATAAAAAGGTGTTTTTTGAAACGGTATATTTTCATTCAATTCAGCAGAATGAGTCAGTGACGGAACAATCGTTTTATGTTTCATTTGAAGAATAACTTTCGTAATGCCCGCTATGCCTGCAGCAGCCTCAAGATGTCCGATATTTGATTTAATCGATCCGATCGCGCATGTTTTCTTATCGCGTTCGGCATCTGAAAATGCTCTGGTCAGACCGGTGATTTCAATCGGATCTCCTAACGCGGTGCCTGTTCCGTGAGCTTCTATATAGCTGATGCTTTTTGGATCAATAAACCCTTTTTTTAAGGCTCTCGTAATGACCTCACTTTGAGCTTTGGGATTCGGCACGGTATATCCATTCGTCTTAGCACCGTGGTTGATGGCTGTTGCCTTAATAACTGAATAAATCTGATCACCGTCCGCAATTGCCTTTTTTACAGGTTTCAGCAGCACGGCACCTGTCCCTTCTCCCGGCACATAGCCGTCTCCTCCTGAACCGAAGCTTCTGCACCGGCCATCACTGGATAAAAATCCGCCTTGAGTCAGGAGTTCATATTTATGAGGATGAATGGATAAATTGACGCCTCCTGCAATTGCAATTTCACATTCATTCCTGATTAAACTTTCACAGGCAAAATGAACAGCCGTTAATGATGAGGAACACATCGTGTCCAAAGCAATACTTGGCCCGCTGAAATTAAAAAAGTACGATACCCGGTTTGCGATTGATGCATATGAGGAAGAAACGGCCGCTTCGTGACCAACGCTGTACAGCTGATATTGGCCGTACATAACCCCTGCAAAAACACCGACGTTTTTTCTTTCAAGCGTTTTCTTTGCGTACCCCGCATCTTCTATGGTGTGCCAAACCGTCTCTAAAAACAGTCTCTCCTGCGGATCAATTAATTCAGCTTCGGCAGGAGAAATATTAAAGAACAACGGATCAAAATGATACACATCGTCAATAAATCCCCCCCATTTGCTTTGGTTTTTTACTTCATTGCCCGCTGCGGGCTGATAGTGCAGCCCCGAATCCCACCGATCCTTAGGTATCTCAGTTATACAGTCTTTACCGTTCAATAAGTTTTCCCACAGAGTATCAAGATCATTTGCCATCGGGTAACGTCCGCTGATACCGATAATCGCGATATCATTATCATGATACTTCTCCTGCTGCACCTGATTTTTCATCTGGATTTTCTGTTTCCCGTTAACATCGGCTGTCTGTTTATGATCTTTTTTCTTCTGAGATGGGGTGCTGCTCCCGTTTTCTCCTAACCGGAGTTTATGAAGAAGAGTATCCCTGTGCTCCTCAACGAAATACTGTGACAATTCTGCCGCAGTCTGATATTCGAATAACAGCGTTTTTGAGAGCGCGCCGAAATGTTTTTCAAGCTCATTCGTCATATTGATAATCATAACGGAATCAAGTCCGTATTTTTCCAATGCCTCTTCTGCATCTATTTTGTCCGCAGGCATCCTGAATTCTGCAGCAATCATTTTTATGATGAAATCAGATGTTTCAGCTGTCAGTTTCTCTGAATCAAATGATTCGATATTTCTCCCTGTTCCTTCATCTGCCTGAATGCTTTCTTTTCGTTCATATAATTGCTGAACATGATTGTCAATTTGCTCATCTCCGTAAAATACAGTAAATTGCGAAAAACCGGAGGACAATGCGACTGCAAACGCTTCTTTACCTTCTTCTTTTTCTAAAGGATAAAAACCCGCCTTTTTCATTGTCTCTACCGTTCGCTCATCCACTTGCATGCCGACTTCTTTCCACAGCGGCCAGTTCAGAGAGAGAGAAATCGTATCAGAATGCTGGGCAGAACGCATATTCATGAAATGATCCATATAACTGTTTCCAAACGCGTAATCAGATTGCCCGACATTTCCCAACACTGCGGAAGTAGAGGAGAAGCAAATGAAAAAGTCAGGATTTTCTTTCTCAACAGCATCATTCAGCCACATCGTACCCAATACTTTCGGTCTGATTACCTGATCGAATTCCTCTCGTGACTTGTTAAGAAGGAAAGAGTCACGGATGATTCCCGCGCCCTGAATGACCCCGTTTACTTTTCCATAAGAAGTTTTGGCTTTTTTGACTAGATAATCGGCTTCTTCCTTATTGGTAATATCAGCCTGAACATAAACAGCTGAAGAACCCGCATCCTCCAATCGTCTCAGCTGTTTTCTTATATGATCTGAAAGCGGAGATCTCCCCGTTAAAACAAGGCAGCATTTTGTTTGAAAAGCCAAATATTCTGCAAAGGTAAATCCTAATCCGCCCGCGCCTCCTGCGATAATATATACTCCATTTTCTCTCAGCGGCACATCTCCGCTTCCGGAATTTTTTTCGGGTTCATACGTTTTGAGCTGTTTGACATAACGCTGCATGTCTTTATAACGGATCTCTACATCTGAAGGCTGGAAATCACTCAGCTCATTGCGTATGATATCAGCTGCGTGAACGGCTGCTATTGACTGCTCCATTTCAATGCTTTTTGCTGAGATTAACGGATTTTCCAGCTGCAATGTCCGCAAAAATCCGCTTGCCGCCGCGTAAAGAGGCTGTTCTCCAGAAAGATGCGAAAAATATCCATATAACAGCTTGATCGGTTTGCGGCAGTTATTTTTGAAGAGCGCCTGTTGCAGTAAAAACAAAGAATAGACTCCGCTGTCGCATTGTTCACGAATCGCTCTCTCTGTCTTTTCAAACGGCATGTCTGACCACAAATGCACCGCTTCCCGTATATCTGACTTCTCTTCTTCTATAAGCCATCCTAACAGGTTTATGTAATCTCTTTCAGAGCGGGGGTCGATTTCAAATACACCGTCCCCGGTTTTTCGAAACTCCTTCCCCGGCTTAACCAAAATAACCCTTGTATCATGCAATGCAGCAAGTTCTTTACTCACATCTTCACTTTTATCAAATAATAAAAGGCTGCCCTCACGTCGGCCGCCTTTTACATGAATGCTGAGATCTGTCCGCTGCCAGACCGTCTGATAATATATCGACTGTCCGTTAACCCCTGCGGAATGAGAACCAAGCTGCTGTATCCGCTTTACTCCTTCTTCCAAAGAAATGATGCCGCTTTCTATGTCAGAAAGTACTTTTTTTCTAATATGACGGGCTTCTTTCATAAAAACCTTCATCCCCTTTACAAATGGCACTGCCGCAAAATGATAAACTAATCCTGCATACGCTCCAGCGCATAATCTGCTTCCTCCGCAGTCAGTTCGCCCGCTTTTAATTGTCTGAGGAGCTCTTTTACTCTCTCGTTCTTTCCATTGGAATCCGCTGTTGCATGATTCTGTGCCTCCGCGGAAAACGTTTCTTTTTTACGAATGGTTACATCCTTTAAACCTGCAAGTCTCTCTCCGTGTTCATTAAGCAGCTGAATATCGTAAATAAGCTCGGAGTGACCTTTTTGGCCTGTTTTACGCGCATAAGCCCAGCATTCTGCTGAAACTTTTTTCCGAATCGTAATCTCTCCTATTGAAAAAGGAACATAAACAGATGCCTCTTCTCTTCCGTCCGTAATGCCGAACAAAGATTGCAGAGCCCCATCAATTAGAGACGGATGCAATGTATAATTTTCAAGAGCATATGCGGCTTCTTTTGGCAGCAATAAGTGTGCAACCGCTTCCGTTCCGCCGCCCCATAAACGTTGAATCGGCTGAAAAGCGCGCCCATACTGGAACCCGTTTTCCCGAAAATACTCGTAACATTCATCTTGTTCACGGACAAAAGCACTTCTGTTTATCATCTCTTGTCTGTCGATGTTCTCTATATCATCACTGTAATGATGATCATAATCTAATTCCCCCGTCACAAATCCAGTCCTTACAGCAGCATCCTCGTCAGGTGACATGTTAAATAATATGCTGCCGTCTTTTACGGAAATGTGAGTGTAAATGGTCAGGCTCTCTTGCAAAAGCATGGCCGGTCTGGCAAATATCACGTTTTTTAAACGAGTGACCTTTTTCTTTCGATATGACCGCGTTCCCGCTGCGCATGCCATTTCAAGAAAAGCAGCTGCCGGGAGAATGCTCTTGTTTTTTACAATGTGGTCTTTTAACCAAATCTCTTTGTCTCTTAATGTCGTTTTAAAAAACTGCTGTTCCAGAGTAGATTCATTCGAATCCAGAAGCGGGTGCAGTGAAGACTGCTGCGGCAATATTTCCGGAAATACTGCACTTTGGCTTCCAGGCACCCAGTAAGACTCCTCAGCAAATGGATATAAAGGAAGCTTGACCTTCTGCGGGGTATATTCTTCATATAACTCTCTCCATTGAATATCAGCCCCGAAAGACCATAATTTTGCAAGAAGATTCAAGTCCTTTGTCTCCATCATCGCCTCGAGGAATTTATCTTTCATCTTTTGATCATGAAAGATAAAGACTTTATCAAAATCTTTCGTAACATTGCCTTTGTATACGCCCTCTCCAATTGTTCCTTCAGTACAGAAAGTTCTCAGTTTCTCCTTAAGTTCCGGCAAATCGGAAGCTACAACAGCAAGTCTGTCTTCCATCGGTTCCCTGCATGTCTGCAATGTAAAAGCGATATCAGCTGCCGAGGCCTTTGTCTCCCGCTCTGTGAATTGCAGAAGGCGCAGAGCGTATTCTTTCAGTCTGTCTTCATTTTTGGCAGAGAGAACTGCGGCAAACGGACCGCTTATTGTTTGTGTGTCAGCATGGTTTTGATATTCTTCCACAATGACATGGGCATTTGCTCCTCCCGCTCCGAACGAACTGATTGCTGCTCTCCTGTTGGAGGCGCCTGATTCTTTCCGCCACTCTTCTTCTTTCTGCTGAACGTAAAAAGGCGTCTTTTCAAATCGGATATTTTGGTTCAGCTGTTCCGAGTGAATGGATGGCGCCAATTTCTGGTGCTTAAATTGTAAAAGAACTTTTGTAAGGGCTGCTATACCTGCAGCAGACTCCAAATGTCCGATATTAGACTTCACTGAACCTATGGCACAAAATTGTTTATCGTCCGTAAATTTCTCAAACGCTTTTGTCAATCCTGCGATCTCAATCGGATCTCCGAGCGAGGTACCCGTTCCGTGTGCTTCCAAGTAGCTGACGGATCGCGGACTGATGCCCGATTTCTTGAAATTTTTAGCAATCAGCTCAGCTTGTGCATTCGGATTCGGAACCGTAAATCCATTGGTTTTTCCGCCATGATTTACAGATGTTCCTTTAATCACTCCGTATATATGATCCTGATCAGCAATTGCTTTTTCCAGAGGTTTCAACAGGACGGCTCCCGAACCTTCTCCCGGCACATAGCCGTCTCCGCCCTCTCCGAAACTTCTGCACAATCCTTCGGTGGAAACAAAATTACCTTGACTCAGCCAAAGGTATTTGCTGGGGTGTATGGATACATTAACGCCGCCCGCAAGCGCAATTTCACTTTCCCCTCTTTTAATGCTCTCACATGCCAAGTGAATGGCCGTCAGCGACGATGAACACATCGTATCCAGTGCAATGCTTGGGCCGGAGAGATTAAAAAAGTATGAAACCCTGTTCGCAATAGATGAAAAGAAGGAACTGAGCGCGATCGGATTGCCCCGCGCAGTTTCTTCTGCGCCGAATAATTGATATTGTCCGTACATGGCTCCGACAAACACACCGGCTTTCATACCGTCAAGCTTCTCTTTTGTATATCCTGAATCTTCAAACGTATGCCAGGAGGTTTCGAGAAAAATTCGCTCCTGAGGGTCCATCAGCTCAGCTTCTTTATGAGAAATGTGGAAAAACAGCGGATCGAATTGATCAACACCGCTGATAAAACCGCCCCACTTACTGTTGATTTTCCCCTTCTCCATTCTGTCGGGACTGTAAGTCGATCTGAAATCCCAACGTTCCTCGGGGATTTCAATAATACAGTTTTTCCCTCCGGCAATGTTTTCCCAGAACTCCTCAAGAGTATCGGAATTCGGATATCTTCCGCTCACACCGATAATGGCAATATCCTCACCCGGCTGAACCATGCTCGGTGCAGCTGCAACTCTCTGCTGCCGGTGCTGTTTTTTACTCAGATTTTCTTTTTTCTTCGGCACTCTTGTTACCGGAGCTGCCCCTGCGGCCTTAAGCACTTTTTCTTTAAAAGATGTTAGGAAGAAGTTTGAAAGCTCTTCAATGTTCTGATATTCAAAAAAGATTGTTTTTGGAAGATCCCCGAAAGTATCTTCAAGCTTTGAAATAAGTGACATGATCATAAGTGAGTTGATTCCGAATTTCTCAAAAGAGTCTTTCGCATTTATTTTATGAGCTTGGATTTTCAAGACACCGCTGATGATCTTGATTAAATAGTCATTGACTTTTTCTTTCGCAGCATATTCCTCTTCTTCATCGTGTTCCGCCGTAAGTGTATCTTGATCTGCTGCAGCTGTATTTCTTTGAATCGAAAGCGCTTTTATCATTTTATCCCGCTCTCCTTCTGCAGGCATTAAGCTGGTAAATGAAGACCGCAGCATTTTCAGAAACGCTTCCAAAACAGAGGAAGTTCGCATCGGCGTCATTCCGTATTTTTCTTTTATTTGGTTGATTCCATTGCTGTCGAGACTCATCCCGCCATCTTTCAATAACGGCCAATTGATTGATAGTGTTTTTCCATTCCGGGAGAGCTGAGATCGAAGCATTGCAAAACTGTCCATAAAATGATTTGCATACGCATAGTCACTTTGGCCGGCATTTCCGTAAGCGGAAAAAGAAGAAAAGAGAACAAAAAAATCAAGATCTTCGTCTTTTGTCAGCTCATCCAGCCAGATTGTCCCGTAAACTTTCGGTTTCAGTACGTCCGTAAAATCACTGAGACTTTTATTTACAAGAAATGAGTCACGAAGGATGCCGGCAGCATGAATGATCCCGTTTATGCTGCCGTACCGCTGTTTAACGCCGAAAATGAATCGCTCTGCCTCTGTTCGATCTGTTATGTCCGTCCGCTGATATTCAACAATAGAGCCGCTCTCATTAAGCTTACTGATCCGTTCTTTTTGATCAGCTGTTAAAACAGAACGGCCTGTAAGTATAATCACGGCTTGGTTTTCTTTAGCGATGTGTTCCGCAAACAGCAGCCCGAGTTTTCCGGCTCCTCCGGTAATGATATATATGCCGCCTTTTTGATACGTTACAGATCCGTGATCGTGTTCCGGAATATCAATAGGCTGCAGCCCTTTCACATAACAGGTATGTGAGTCTATTAAAATCTCACATTCATCGGTTTGAAAGCGCTGTATTTCACTGATCGCAGCATCCCATATCTCGGAAACCGGAGGATTTATGTCAGAATACTCATGGCGAATCTGTATGGTTTTCGCTTTAAGCTTGGAGCTTTCCATGTTTACCGTTTTCATGAAACCTCCGACAGCTTCATGAAACGGCTGATTCAGACCCCTTGTCCAATAAATATGCAATAACGTAACAGGTTCGTTTCTCCGCATTAAAGCTTTTGATAATAAAAAGAGCGAGTTTATCCCTCTGCAAAGAGTTTCATTAACGGATTCTTCAGTGTATTCTCTGATTTCTCCGTTCCATAAATAAAGCACGACATCAGGTGTAAATCCGTTTTCAGCCAAATCAGACATCAGCATTTCGACATGACTTTCATCAGAAGGATTGATTGTGCATCTATTCCGTTCAATTCTATAATCAGAATCGGGCGTTACGAGAATGACACGGTTATGATCTCCATTCATCATCTCGGCATGCTGAAAAAGACGGTTATCCTGATCAAAAATCAGCATATTTCCCGGTGCCTGCTGATTCGGCATATCAATGTTATTTTTCCTTACCCAATCGTTCTTGAAAAAAATGGTTGGGGACGGAGCTTGTGATTCCGGCTCCGCCTTTTTTTCCATTTGTTCTTTTCTGTAAGTGCGAATTAGCTCCAGTCCTGCATCAGGAGACATTTGCTGTTCTTCAATTAAGGAAAGTATTTGTTTGATCTGCACTATTTTCCCTCCAGCAGCTGATAAACTTGGTCAGCAGAAAGTTCACCGTTTTTCAATTGTTCTAATAAGAAGAGAATTTCCTGATCTTCATTTTTACGTCCTGCGGTTAATTCTCCCTCGGTCACTTTTCTGACAGAAAAGTCTTTCATGCTCACGGCTATTTCGCCGCTCTCGTTAATAAAATCAATGTTATACGTATAAAAACCGGTTTCTCTCACCGAAACATGGCATCGGGCAGTAAGCGCTCTCTTAATGTGAAGCTCTCTAAGTGAATAAGGAACAAATAAGCCCTCTTTCTCATTATCTCTTAACAAAAATGCAGCCGCTTGAAAACCGCCGTCAATTAATGAAGGATGGAGTGTAAAATGTGAAAACCCGTTCGCTAAATGAGCCGGAAGCTCCAATTCTGCCATTAACTCCATATCACTGCTGTATACGGCTTTCAACGTTTGAAAACTGCTATGATATGTCAGGCCCATACGACTGAAGCGGTGATAACACTCTTCCCGGGTTATGGCAGCCTTACTGCTGCGTTTGAACTTATCAATATCGACATACTCAGGATTGCTGTTTATGTCTCCGAATACTGTTTCACTTTGTGTGCAGATTTGCTGCACGCCATCCGGACCCTCTTTACATATCGTTACGTTCAACTTATCTTGTTTCATGTCCAAGTCGGTATAAATGTGCAGCGTTTTTCCTTTATATAATATAGGTCTGTTCCACATCACGTCTTTTATTTTATATACTTTACTTTCTCCGCTTATTTCCGCACAAACAAGAGCCATTTCAAGCGAAGCGGCTCCTGGCAGCACATAGTCTCCTGAAACAAGGTGATCAGTGACGAAAAATTCAGTTCCGGAAATAACAGTTTTAAATGCTTGTTTCTTTAATGTTGAGACATTCTCGCTGATTAATGGGTGAAGACTTTTGCTATTAACCTCGCTTTTGTTCTTTTTCGGAGTAAACCAATAACTCTCTTTTGCAAACGGATAAGTTGGCAGCGGCACTCTATTCAATTTCTTATTGCCGATTGTCTTCCATTCAAACTCGGCTCCATTGGCCCACCATTGTGCGAGCAGCTCCTCTTTTCCGCTTTGAAGAGCCTCCTCAATCATATATTCAGAAACAGCTGTGCGCTCTTCTGTGTTTTCGCTTATAAATACGCCTTTTTGCACCTTGCTGTCATCAAGAAAGCTGACGTATTTATCTCTCAGCTCAGTCAGACTCGCTGCACATACGGCAATTCTTTCGTTCATTGCTTCCCGGCCGTTTTGCAATGTAAATTCCATGTCACTGGCATTAACGGTCATTTCACCGGCAATCACGCGATCCAAGTACTGAAGCATAAGCCGGATATACTCAAGTAATTGATCTTTGGTTTTCGCAGATAAAACAAAAATATGTGTGTTACCGTTGTTTTCCGGCACTTCTTTTTGAGGTTCCCTATATTCCTCTAAAACAATATGCGCGTTCACACCGCCGAATCCGAATGAGCTGACACCTGCTCTCCTCGGCAGATCGTTGTTCTCTTCATCTTTTATCGGATTCCACTTTTGAGCGGTTTCTGTGATATAAAATGGTGTATTTTCCAGTTTGATGTATGGATTGAGTTCTGAAAAATGGGCGAGTCCCGGAAGTTTGCGATATTTAAAAGCCAGTAACACTTTCATCACTCCGGCTATTCCGGCAGCGGTTTCGAGATGGCCGATGTTTGTTTTCACAGACCCGATTCCGCAGCATTTCTGTTTCGCAAAAGGAATGTCCCATTCTTGATATAACGTTTTAAATGCCTTTATGATGCTGTTTACTTCAATCGGATCGCCAAGGCTTGTCCCTGTGCCATGCGCTTCTATATATCCCGCAGTGGCAGGGCTGACCCCCGCCTTCCGCCAAGCTTCGGTTAATAAGTCCGCCTGTGCGTTCGGATTCGGAGCTGTCAAAGAATTGGCGCGGCCGCCGTGATTTACAGCTGACCCTTTAATCAAACCATATATATGATCACCGTCTGCCTGTGCTTTGCTGAGCGGCTTAAGCAATACTGCAGCCGCCCCTTCACTCCTTACATAGCCGTCAGCGCTTTTATCAAACGTTTTGCACTTTCCGTCTTTGGAAAGCATACCTGCTTTATCAAAAGCTATAAACAGAGTAGGGCTTGTCATAATATGCACACCGCCTGCAATCGCCATTTCAAAATCGCCTCTTTGAATCCCCTCAGCCGCACGATGAAGCGCAACTAACGAACTTGAACAGGCAGTGTCAATCGGTTCGCTCGGACCCGTCAGATTCAGCTGATAAGAAATACGATTTGCCAATATACAATGATTTAAACCGGTTGCAGTCTGCGCCTGAACAGAGACGCCATTTTCATTCAGACGTTCAGCATAATCCGTTGTGGCGACCCCTGCAAACACCGCGGTTTTCGTCCCTGCCAAATCAGATGGCTTATAGCCCGCATCTTCTATTGTTTTCCATACAGTCTCCATAAAAATTCTTTGCTGGGGATCCATTAATTCTGCTTCGGCGGGAGAAATCCCGAAAAACAACGGATCAAAACTGTCCGCGCCTTTGATAAATCCGCCTTTTTTTATTTTTGTTCTATTGACGTCCCTGATCGGATCGCCGTCAAACTCTTTCCAGTCCCAACGGTCTTCAGGAATGTCTGTAATCATATCCCGCCCTTTTTCAATTCCTTCCCAAAAGTCTTCCAGCGAATCTGTTTGGGGGAAACGGCCGCTTATTCCCACTATTGCAACCGGCTCATTCATATGTCTTTCCTCTTGCCAAGTTTTGTTTTCAGGCTCAGGGGAATGTTCATAGGATTCCGGCGGAGGCGTGCTGTACAATGTTTTTTCGTCAGCTGCAGAAAAAGATTCTGTCTCAGCAAAAAGGATTTCTCCGTATTGCTCGATTACATAATCAGTCAGTTCAGCCAGTGAATTGCATTCAAAGAAAATGGACGGTAACAATTCCGTACCATATTGTTGATTGATTTCATTTCCGAGTCTGGTAAACGTAATAGAATCAAATCCGTACTCGCCGAATGAAGTCTCTTCTTCTATTTCCTTTCTGTCAATCTTTAAAATACTTGACATCATCTTTGCGATGCCCTCAATCAGATTTTCTCTCCTGTCTTTCGCCGCAGATTCATCTGAAGAAAAAGAACCGCAGAGATGAAGCTCTTCGGAATACTCACTCTTTAAAAACTCAAGAAGTTCATTAAAATCAGTAAGACCGAAAAAATCTGACGGCATCATTGATATTCCTAATGTTTCGTTTAATTCGTTGCCCAGCATTGTAAACATAATTGAATCAAATCCGTATTCACTTATCGGCAGTTCAAAATCAAATTCCCGTTCTTCAATTTTTAATACGCCGGTGATGATGCGCGTCAAAGTGCTTTTTAAAGATTCAGTTATTGACAGCTCTTTCGGTTCGTGATTTTCGTCGGCGATTGCCGGGTCACTTTTTCCGCTGTCAATCGTTATCATTCGTTCCAGCTTTAATTCATTACCGCTAAATACCATTATTTGATGTTCACACCCTGTCATTGCTTGATCAAATGCTGCAAGGCCTTCCCGTTTTTCCAGAGGCAGCATTCCGAAACGGTCATAAAGGAACTTCTCTGAATGAATATCAATTTGCATACCGCCTTCCTTCCATAAAGGCCAATTAATCGAGACTGTTTGTCCAGGTTTATTTTCCGCCGCTCTCATTTCCGCAAAATAATCCATAAACCGGTTTGCATAAGCATAATCGGTTTGTCCCGCGTTCCCTATTATTGCGCTGATAGATGAAAACATAACAAAAAAGTCCAGAGGTTCTCTGTCTGTATACCGGTCAAGCCATATCGTTCCGTAAACCTTGCTGGCCAAGACTGAATCGAGATCCTCTTCACGCTTATTGATGAGTAATGAATCTTTTATCACACCGGCGCTGTGAATAATTCCTTTAACAGGACCTAATTTGTTTTTGACGAGTTTTATCAGGTTGTCGACATTTTCCTTATCAGAAATATCGGTTCTTATATAAAAAACTTCTGATCCGTTTTTTTCGAGCTCTTTTACATTGCTTACGGCTTCCTCAGAAAGCTCTGACCTGCCGATAAGGACAAGTTTTATTCTCCCTTTTCGCACAAGATGTCTGGCGAAAATCAGTCCCAGACCGCCTGTTCCTCCTGTAATGAGGTAAACTCCCCCTTCTTTTACCTCCATCTTTTTGGGGGGCTCTGCACTTTCAATTTCTGCAGAGTGTTTCACCTGCCTGATTCCATCTCTGTATCTGATTTCTGAAGTATCATCGCTGATGATTGTTTCTTTCACAAGGTTTTTTAATTCAGGCAGACCGGTATTCAGCTGCAACTGAATTTCGTCGCTGTGTATTTCAATATTTTTACCGGACAACATTGGATGTTCTAAATGAAGCGACCTAAAAAAGCCGCTGATTGCCATTTGATAAGGTAAGATTTGATTTTCCCTTGTGAAAAATACATGTGATATCAGGATTTTATGTCTTGGGATTGTTGCTAGCAGAGCTTTCGTTACATTGAAAACCGGCAAAACAGCCTCTTCCAGCTTTTCACGAATGTTATGCTCAATTCCCGTTTCAGGGCTCATCCCGATTAAAATGACGCGGTCAATTGTCACTTGTCTTTCTTTAAGAATCGCCAACAATTTCTGATAGCCGTCAAGTTTGACGCTGTTCAATTCAAAGGAATCAGCTTCTTTTTCTTGAAAACTGCCGCCATGGCGGACAAAGATCATGTTCAAGCCGATATCTTTATATGCCTGGCGGATCAGCGGTTCTGATATATCCCGACGGAGTGAAATCACAAGGCAGCTGTTTAAACCGCCGGCTTCAGGCTGATGAAGCAGAGGGGCCCGCTTCCACATATCAGTGTAATATTTAACTGAATGCCGCTCATCTTGAGTCTGCGGTGCAGCCTTTAATGCCTTCAACGCTAAGTTTTTTATTTTAAGACTTACAGATCCGTTTTCATCCATAAATAGTATATGAAACCTTTTGACATCATCATGTTGTCTTTCATCGGCAGCTGTAATGTAAGCATAGCCGTTTGCCGAAGGTGCGTGAAGAATCTCCAGCTCACCTAATTCAAAAGGCAAATATGCGGTGTGATCCCCTTCTTGACCGGACATAAACCCGGTTGTGGATTGAAAAATGCCATCCAATAAACACGGTTCCAGCAGCGTGCCGGATTTTTTATGAATGCTCTCAGGAAGTGATATTCGTGCAAGAACAGCATTTTCATGGATAAACAGCTGTTTTATTACCTGAAAACTGGCTCCATAGTCCAAACCGCTCTGCCGGAAGGTCCTATAACACTCAGCGCCGCTGATTAATCTTTTCTGTCCGGTTAACCAGCTGTCCAATTGAAAATGCTCTGTATGAGAGGCATCTTTATCTCCGCATGTGATAATGTTTCCTTGGCAATGAACTGCCGCTTCAGGTTGCAGATCGGTTTTCACCACAAATTTGCTGTCTTTTTGATTCGGCAGCAGATCTATCATTATCGTCTTTTCTTTTTCAACGATTATTGGAACCGGCCATACAACCTGACTCAGTTTTATGACTGATTTTCCGTACAGCCTCTCTCCCGCTTCTCTGGCCGCTTCGATGATTGCCGCTCCGGGCAGAACCATATTCCCATGCACAACATGATCTTTTAAATAATATTCAGAATCAGAAAGCGTTTTATAAAATCGGCACTCACCTGCAGAAAAATCAAATAAAGGAGCTGTACCGGCTGCTGATTTTGTTTGCGCCTTATTTGACACCCACAGTCTGTTTTTTAAGAAAGGGTAAGTCGGCAGCGCAATTTTCGCCGGTTTTCTGCCGGTGCGGAAATCTTCCCAGCTTAAATTCCCTCCTGATACCCAGAATTCAGCCATTTCGGCTAATGTGGTTCTGCCGAATTTGAGCGGAGAATCCGATTGCTGCTGTCTGCGTTTATGATTCGGTTTTTTCCCTCTAAATATTTCGTGATCGTCAATTCCATTATAAAAGTGATTTAATTTCAACATCAGATCATCGATATTATTTGAAATGACAGCAAGCCTTTCCGGCATGGCTTCGCGCCCTTCAAGAAGGGTATACGCAATATCAGAAAGGTGAAGCGGCTTGTTTGTTCCCGCTTGCTGCAAAAACTCGTCCTGCTTATGACGGGCCTTTTGAAGATATTCCTCCAGCTGTTTTGCCGATTCCCGTAAACTCAGTGAATGCTTGGCTGAGAGTACGATAAGTTCCTCACTTTCCTCACAATCCGTATGACAGTCAGCAGCAGACTCATACTCTTCCACAAGAATATGAGCATTTGCCCCGCCCGCTCCGAAAGAACTTAATCCCGCGCGCCGCGGATATTTGCTGTCAGAATGTTTTTCATTCGCGGGTTTTATCCAGTCGGCGGTTTCCTGCTGAAGACAAAAAGGTGTCTCTTCCAGATAAAGATCCGGATGCACCCGTTCAGCATGCAGTGTTGCGGCTATTTTTTTATACTTCATTTGTAAGATAATCTTTGTCAGGCCGGCAATACCCGCAGCCGCTTCGAGATGACCGATGTTAGATTTAATCGATCCGAGAGAGCAATATGAAACATCTTCGGTATAAGCTCTAAACGCCTTGGTCAGGCCTCGGACTTCAATCGGGTCACCCAGCGGCGTCCCCGTGCCGTGGGCTTCAATAAAGCTGACACTTCTGGCGCTCCAACCGGCCGCTTTAAGAGCTCCTTGAATTAAATCCGCCTGTGCGGCAGGATTAGGCACCGTATAGCCATTCGTCTTTCCGCCGTGATTAATAGCCGTTCCTTTAATGACGGCGTACACAGTATCATTATCACGTATGGCATCTTTAAGCGGTTTAAGAATTACGGCCCCGACACCTTCCCCGGGTACGAAACCGTCGCCGCCTTCTCCAAAACTTCTGCATTTTCCCGATTTTGAAAGCATCCCCATCTGACATCGGTATAAATAGTCAGAAGGATGAAGATACAAATTTACTCCTCCCGCAACCGCAACCGAGCACTCACCTTTTTTTAAACTTTGGCAAGCCATGTGAATTGCCGTTAAGGATGAAGAGCAAGCCGTATCTACAGGGACACTGGGACCTGTAAAGTCAAATGTGTAAGACACTCTGTTCGCGAGAGACCATGGGAACGAATTTGGAAGTACATCGTTTTTGTCCGTCGGTATTCTTTCGCCGAGCAGCTTGTAAGAATTGGTTGTAACTCCCGCAAATACACCGACATGTTTTTCAGTCTGCTTTCTCAACCCTTCAATGGTATATCCCGAATCTTCAAATGCTTTCCATACGGTTTCGAGAAATATTCGTTCCTGAGGATCCATCGCTTCTGCTTCTCTCGGCGATATTTGGAAAAACAAAGAATCAAATGATTCAGCATTCTTTAAAAATCCGCCCCATTTGCAATAAATTTTCCCCTCATGCGCTTTAGCGGGATCTGGATCATAGTAGGTCTCATAATTCCATCGTTCTTTCGGAATTTCTGTGATTGCGGTTCTCTCTTTTGATAGAAGATCCCACAATTCTTCGATATTTTCAGCCCCGGGATAACGGCCGCTGATACCGATTACCGCTATCCCGTCAAGATGTTCTTTTTCCTCCGCCGCAGATGCAGTGGTGTTTTGTTCCGGCCTGGCGGGGGTAATGCTCTGAATCTGTTTTCCTTTTTCCTCCCGTGAAAATAAACGTCCCAGCCGATCCGGGTATTCCTTTACAAGATGATCTGCTAAATCTCTGATTGTATGAAATTCAAATAAAAGCGTTTTCGAAATTGCTCCCAGTGACTGCTCCAGCTTTGTGTTGCATTGATGAATCATAACGGAATCCATTCCATATTCAGCCAGATGCACATCTTGATCGATCTCTTCCCGTTCTGCACCGACCTCACAGGAGATGATATTGGTTAAAAACAAAACTGTCTGATCCAAAATATCGCCTTGAGCCAAAGGAACGGCACTGCCTGTCTCTGTTTCGTCCGTCAAAAATCTCTGCTGCATAAATTGTTCAAAGCGTTCATGATCACCGCAGACTGCAATATTATGCAGCTGACCCGAAGTTACAATCCGCGAAAACCATTGCGTTCCGTCTTCAGCAGGAAGTTCTTCGAGCCCTGAACCATGAAAAAGAGACGTCCGCCCTTGACCTGACAGGTTCGCCCCCATTCCGATGTCTTGCCATAAAGGCCAATTGATTGTCAGCGTGCGGCCGCTGCGCAGAGAATTTTGCCGTTTCTGTTCCCGATATTCGGCAAAATGATCTAAAAAGCCGTTTGCATATGCATAATCACCCTGGCCTTCATTCCCTGCAATAGAGACGACTGAAGAAAAAACGGCGAAAAAATCCAATTCCAGCGACTTCGTTGCATGATCAAGATTCAATGCGCCATGAACTTTTGGAGCAATCACCTCTGAAAGTTCCTGCTTTGTTTTTCGAAAAAGCAGCGAGTCTCTGATAACTCCTGCACAATGAATGACGCCATGAAGACCTGCATGCTGATCGGTAATACCGTCAATCATTTTTTTTACCGCTTCTTTATCGGATATATTCGCCTGTATATAATAAACCTTTGCTTTAAAGCTGTTCAGGTATTCTAAATGTTTCTGCTTATCTCCGTTTAAAGCAGATCGCCCCGATAGAATAATGGTGGATCTTTCAGTTTTCGCGCAATATTCAGCGACTTTACTGCCAATCCCCCCCAATCCCCCTGTAATTAAATATACTTTATCTTTTTCAGGGTATTGAATGGTCTTTGTGTATGTTTCTCTCTGCTTCTCTAACATCCGTGCATATCTTACGCAGCCTCTGTAAGTGATATGAATATGCCGATCAGGCGCTGTGTTTATTTCTTTATAAAGAATAGCAGCCTTCTCTGAAAATGAAACGGATGCAGAATCATGTTCAAAGCAAACCGTCTTACAATGCAGCTGCGGATATTCTTGTTTTACCGATTTTAAAAAACCGTTCACACCTTCAAAATACGGCAATTTTTCTTTTTGATCTGCGCTGAATGTATAAATGAACGTTACTTTGTTTATAAGGTTCTCGCTGATTAAAGCCTTAGTCAGATAAAACACGGAATAAATTCCTGATTCGAGTGTTTCTTCCAGTTCAGGCTGTTTTTCAGACCACGTATGCAAAATTGCATCAGGCGCTGCGCCTTTTTCTTTTAACAGACGAATGACACTTTGATAATCATCGGGACGCTGCCTGTTGATCGTGAAAACACTGTCGCTTATCTGCTCTAAACGGTCACCGGGCATAATAAGATATGCGGACGTATTCTCTCTTTTTTTCAGCTCTTCAAAATAGTCTTTGTTACCGGAGAACAACAAAATAGTACAGGCTTGTCCGCTGTCCGCTTCATTCTCAAGTGCGGTTTCTTTCCATACCGGCGTATAAAGTGCCTGATTCTTCTTTTCTGAAAAAGCCGCGTCTGATTTTACCTGCTGAGGGTTTAAAGAAAATTGAGAGCGCTCAAACGGATAAGGCGGAAGCGGGGCTTTTCTTTTATGATAGTCACCTAGTTTCGCCCATTCAATCTCTTCTCCTGAAAGCCACATTTGCATAAATGAATGATAAAGAGCCTCATCAGCTGGTTTGTCCGCTTCAAAAGCAGCCGCTTTGTTTAGTTTTGCTGATGGAGGGAGCGATCCGAATTGAAAAACTGAAAAATCAGAAACATCCACATCCGGCTCCGTTCCCTTTTCTTCCGTGTGAAGCGGCATATGATCAGCTATCTCCTGAGACACGGCATCCATTTGATTGTATTCTGTCATCAACGGAAAACGAGTTTTATCATAAAAACCTGCCGGCTGCTCATTAATACAAGCAACAGCCTGTTTAATTCCGTCTTGCTTTTTCAATAACATGCTTAGAAAAAGTTCTTTAGACAAGATTCCTTCATCAAGTAAATTTAATATTTCCAGAACATAATCATTATTAAAGAATCCATCATGATCTGTTAAATCCCATCTCTTATACAGTCTTCTCATAGAGGCAAGGATAGCCATGACCGCTGCTTCCTCATCAGCCGGCAATGCATTTCTTTTAACCGCCGTGCGATTCACAATATAAGATAAAATCTCGATTTCCTGAGTCTTCCCCGCTTTATCCCACTCTTCTAAAAACCCTTTAAACGTATATTGGTGCTCAAGAAGCAGCCGTGTTTTCCCGTACAGGCGGTCTGTAAAATCAGCCGGGAAGCTCAGACCGTTCAGCAGCATCCTTACATAATCTTCATTTAATCGAACCGGCGGGTACGTTTTTGAAGTGTACGGATTGACAAATGGAATGGACGGCGGCTTACAGGATATGTGCGAAGGTTTTTCAGCGCCTGTGATTACAGAAATGGCCTTTTCAATTTTGATGATATCCGCTGCTGCAAGAGCGACGTAATATCCGTCTCCGGCGCCTGTAATGAGGCTTGGCTTAAAACCGGATGCCAGGATACTTTTTATGATTTCCGTATTGATAACTAAAGAATACAAGCGGATTTTCTCAGGTGTCCATTTTCTTTTAAATGAACTGTGCAATGTTGGTATACCCTTCAGAACCGGCCTTACGTTCTTTTCTAAATCAGGGAACACCCGTTTCAAAACGGCAAATTGTTTATAACTTTCCCATTTGAAGTCACCGATGGCAAGCGCCCATTCAGAATCTTGTTTCCTCCGAAAACTTAATCCCTCTTTAAGCTGATTTTTAAATTCCTCCTTGCTGCCTGCCAATAAACCAGCCCTGTAATCAAACGATGTCCTCCCCGTTAAAAGGGTGCTGCTGATCACTTCATTTGATATTTTGCAAAATTCCTCAGAATCGTCAGCAAAGGTTCTCCAATGATGTATCATTTGTTTCATGCTTTCTTCACTTTTAGCGGAAAAAAGGAAGGGTACCCTTCCTTTTCTGTCAGATTCGTCTTTTGTATGTATAAATTCTTCGATGATGACGTGAGAGTTAACACCCCCAAAACCGAAGGAGCTGATTCCCGCCCTGAGCGGAGCCCCGTCTGCCGCCTTCCAATCACTTGAATCAAGCGCCGGCCTAAACGGTGTTTTTTCAAACTGTATAATTGGATTTACCGTATGTACATTCAGGCTTTTCGGCACCCTCCGGTGTTTCATCATCATTAGAACTTTTATCAATCCGGCCATTCCCGCCGCTGCTTCTGTATGACCGATATTTGTTTTCACACTTCCGATCCTGCAATATTGAGTATTCTCAGTATATTGCCGATACGCTTTTGTCAATGCTTCTATTTCTATCGGATCGCCCAGAGATGTACCTGTGCCATGTGCTTCTACATAAGAAACCGTCGCAGCATCGACAGCAGCGTTGTGTAAAGCTTCTGAGATGACCCGGCACTGCGCTTCTGCTCTGGGAGCGGTTATGGAACGGGTTTTACCGCCATGATTAACAGCTGTCCCTTTTATGATCCCGTATATATGGTGACCGGCTTTTACTGCATCACCAAGGCGCTGCAGCAATACAACGCCTGCCCCTTCTCCGGGAACGTACCCATTCGCCGCTGCGTCAAAGGTTTTACATTTGCCGTCAGGACTCAGCATTCTGGCTTTAGAAAAAGAAATATATTTTCCGGGTTGGAAATTCAAGTTTACCCCCGATGCGATTGCATAATCACTTTCTTTTGTCCGCAATGACTTAACCGCTTCATGTAAAGCAACAAGCGACGATGCACAAGCGGCATTTACAGACATACTTTTTCCGGTCAAACCGAATGTGTATGAAAGCCGGTTGGAAAGCATAGCTTCGAAACTTCCTAAACAGGCATAACTGTCGATTTCCGATTCAGCTTTACCTGTCTGCCGGTAGTCAGAATTCATAATACCTGCAAAAACAGAAGTGGTTTTACGCTGGAGATCCTGCAAAGAAACCCCGGAATCTTCGATGCACCGCCAAGTTTCTTCTAAAAGGATTCTTTGCTCAGGATCCATGTTTTTCGCTTCCCGGGGAGAGATATTAAAAAACTTATGGTCGAAATGGTCAGCTTTATGAATAAAACCTCCCCACTTGCTGATTGTTTTGTTCGGTACACTGATATCAGCTGAATAATAAAGTTCGGGATCCCACCGTTCAATCGGCACTTCCCGGATGGAATCTTTGCCGCTATTTATGTTTTCCCAGAATTCTTGATAATGATCTGCATCGGGGAATCTGCAAGCAACCCCGATTATCGCGATATCCGCATTCTGTTTATTCAAATGAACCATTGGCCTCCACCCGCTCCTTCTTTAGTGTAGAAATAACGTATCCAATCTGTGCCTTAGCAGACTTTCGGTCTCATTCATCAATTTTTCACCAATGTCATCGACATGTCTGTTTCTCCATGATTCCAAATCCGTGCCCTTTACCCAATGATTAAAAGCGCCTAAAGACGGGCCGCAGTGAACTTGGAAATTCACCTTTTGTTCTTCCTGCCCTTCCAAAGCAAGCAGACATCCTCTTTGCAAATACCACTTAAATAGTAACAGCATCTTATATTTTTGATTGCGCTCAGCTTTTTGGGCCAGGTTCGGCTGTTTATCTATTATGATTTCGTAGATTTCATCAAAAGTCTTGTTAAAATAATCATTTTCGAGCTGAATCTTTGTCTTTTCATCTATCTCACTCAAAGACTCGTATTGTTGGTAGATTTGAAATAATTTATTTGCCCTGACCGGAAACAGCGTGCCCTTTTTCAGCACCTGAACCTTTGTTCCGAACTCAAACAGAGTCTCCGAAGGCGCATAAGCAGTATCGCATATTCCTGTCTCACTCAGCATTTCTTTAATAAAACCGCTTGTTTCGGCTTCAACTGTACATTGATTAATGGATCCCGTCATAATAAAATCAGCGCCCATTAAAAAAGCAGACGCCGCAGACTCGGGAGTCCCGATTCCTCCCGCAGCCCCGATCCTTATCTTCCTTGCGTATTTGTGTGTTTCCATCATTTCATCCCGCAGGTTAACAAAAAACGGCAGCATCGCCGTCAATGAGCCCTGTTCAGTATTACTACCGCAATCTGCTTCAATAATGATATCGTCTGCTGCCGGAATACGGCTGAGCCACTCCGCCTGCTCTTCCGTCAGCATACCGTGCTGACACATTCTCTTTACGATACTTTGAGGAGGCGGACTCAGAAATGCGGCCGCAACTTCCGGCCGTGAAACTTTGGCAATGATCCGATTATGAGGTATAACCCTGCCGCTTTTGTCTATCTTCAACTGATGCGCCTTGTAATAAATTAATGGTGCGCTGACGGAAAGATACGAAGACGCTTCTATTACTCGTACGTCATGCTTGATATATAAATCTATCAATTCCTTTTCTCTATCTTGATGATCCGGCTCAAATCGCAGATTCATTCCGTAGGGCTGGCCATTTTTGAGTGTCTCCTTAATAGAAATAAGGGCCTGTTCAATTTCCCTTATAGGTAAACCCGCTGTGCCAAAGAACCCCAGCATTCCTTTCTTCCCGAGGCGGATCAGCATTTCAGCGGAAGAGATCCCTCTATGCATCGCACCTGCCAAATACGCGTATGTCAAACCGTAATCTTCTTTGAAAGATTGATCACCCAATCGGGACACCGGTGAAGCTGCACCGCTCTCTATATTTTCGGCCAAGAGGCTATGCTCTTTCCCGCTTTCCGAATTGTCCTCGTTCCCTTCAGAAAAAAAGAGACTGTCTTCCGGCGCACTGATAGTAAGCGGTTCCTCATCTCTTTGTATGGTGTGAATTAATTTAGTCAGAATGTTGCCGGGACCGATCTCTTCAAACACAGTTACGCCTTGTCCCATTAGATACCTGATGCTTTCAGTCCATTTCACCGAGTTTGTTATTTGTTCAATTAAATTCCGTTTGATATCTTCTTGTTTATAAGGTCTTGCCGTATAGTTAGAGATGACCGGGAAATTCAATTCAGAAAAATGAAACTCCTCGATGAATTCCGCAAATTCACGCTGTGCACTTTCCATGAAACGAGAATGAAAAGCTCCGCCGACTTGCAATACGATATAAGCTTTCGCCCCTTCTTTTTCAAAAAAAGAGGCTGCCCGCTTTATCTCATCTGCAGCCCCTGCTATCACAATTTGTGAAGATGTATTGTAATTGGCGATATCTATTTGGCCGAATTCATACTTCTGAAGTATTTTTTTTATGTGGTGCTCATCCAGTCCGATCACGGCAGCCATTCCGCCCTCGGAAGCCTCACTCATTAACTCGCCTCTTTTAGCAACCAGCCGGAGACCTGTCTCAAAATTAAAAACGCCGGCCGCAAAAAGCGCAGTATATTCACCCAGACTATGTCCTGCAACAGCATCAGGGCGTGTATGACCTTCTTTTAAACCCTTTAAATATTGCAGTGCGCTCACTGTATAAATTGCAGGTTGTGTATACTTCGTATCAGTCAGCCTCTCTTTTTCATCTGAAAGGCATAAATCCTTTATGGAATATCCTAAAATATAATCTGCCTTTTTAATGAGCTCACTGAATTCATCGAATAAGTCTCTGCCCATTCCTTTAAACTGCGCTCCCTGTCCGGGAAAGACGTAAGCAAGCATTTGTTTTCCTCCTGTTCCGTATTTCTGCCGTTTCTTTTCGTTCCGATTTGATTAACGTTTTTCACTTCAATTTTAAAATTGTCGTTTACTCTCAGCACACTTACTTAATAAGCATTACTAAGCAAAATAAAAAAACCTTTATGCCGGATAAAGGTTTAAAAGCAAAAAGCATGTACAAATATCATATTGCCGTAAATATAAATAGATAGAATTTTCTGATAATTAAAATCACATTTTCATTCTGTTTTATATATATCAATATAATAAAAACATTCCAACGTGCCGAAACAACGATTGGTTTTATGTGAATATTTCCCTAAATAAATACTATACCATGATTTACTTGTTGTCAATGGGAAACACACGTATATACCAATTCTTCAGCCGCCTTTTTACAGGCGGCTGAACTCGGTTGTTATCAGTTCATCAGCCCATGCCGATATGCCTTCACTATACTATTTGCGGAATAATAGTTCTTTCTCTTTGTTGTAGTCTTTAGTAAATTGATTGAACTCATCTGCTTGTTTATGCACCTTTTCGTAAACTGAGTTTACTTTGCTGATTTGCTCTTCCAGCTGCGCTAATGTGAGCTTTTTATCTTTAATCAGTTTATAAAGGTCCTTATCAAGTGAAATGGCTTTTTCGTACTTTTTGTACAAAAGATCATAAGATGCATACCTTTTCCCCATTAAAGCGACAGCATGCCCGGCTTTTTCTTTTACTTTCTTATCCTTTATTTCTTGAGAAGTTTTTTTGGCGGATTCAAACGCTTTTTTTGAATCATCAATACTGTCTTTTTCTGCTTTCAGATGTTTTTTTCGCTGATTTGCATTGCTCAGAGCCTGATCAGACAGTGTGACAATTTTCTGGTAATCATCCATATTCAGTTTAACCGCGCTGTCGTATAGCTGATGCTCTTTTTTCTCCAATTTTTCTAATGTTTTCTGCTCTTTTTGAAACGGTTTTTCCGCTTGAACGGCTTTTTCCATCGAGTCATGAAGCGATTCAACCGGATCTTTTCCCCCGCAGCCGGCAAGCAGCATACTTGCGGCGCCGAGCGCTCCGATTCCTGCTAATACCTTTTTTTGAATCATATTCACTTAAAATCCCCCAATCTTGACAATTTCCACTATAGAAGCCCGAACGCTTTTTGACAATAGCTGAGCTGTAATTGACATGACCGGGTAAAAAGACGCTTACGGTGCTGTCAAAGAATACTTGCATAAAAAATTGAGAAAACAGGGCGGATGACCATACATCTTTTTGGCTTTTACATAGTTTATAGTAGACGCCGGCCCTGCTGACAGAGGGTCAGCGTAATTAAAAGAGGAGGTTTTTTTATGTACGGATATGGATTTGGCGGCGGATTTGGCGGCGGTTGCTGCGGCGGCGGATATGGTTATGGCGGCGGTTACGGTTACGGCTGCGGCGGCGGTTACGGCCGCACATTCGCATTAATCGTCGTATTGTTTATCTTATTAATCATCGTCGGTGCCGCTTATTTAGGCTGCGGCTGCTGACCCTATACAACATGAACATCGGCCGGCCTGCTATGGCCGGCCAATTGTTTCGTTGCGCCGCGATAAAGAAATTCGCTATAATTTACATATTAAGCTTTAGGAGTGAAGTTTCTTGATTACTATGGAAAATATTGTACGCGACGGACATCCCGCGCTCAGAGAGATCGCTGAAGAAGTTCAGCTTCCCGCTTCTGACGAAGAAAAACAGCATCTTGCTGATATGATTGAGTTTGTGAAAAACAGCCAAAATCCTGAATTAGCCGAGAAATACAAGCTTCGTCCGGGCGTCGGTCTTGCCGCTCCCCAAACAGACGTAAAAAAACGGATGATCGCCGTTCATGCAGAAGATGCGAAAGGCACTTTATACAGCTATGCTCTTTTTAACCCTAAGATCGTCAGCCACTCAGTGGAAAAAAGCTACTTGACGAGCGGAGAAGGCTGCCTGTCGGTAGACGAACCCATTCCCGGCTATGTGCCGCGCTACGCCCGCATCCGCGTAAAGGCGGTGACGCTTGAAGGAGAACAGATTGACATCCGCCTCAAAGGTTTTCCGGCCATCGTGTTTCAGCACGAAATCGATCATCTGAACGGCGTGATGTTTTACGACCATATCGATAAAGAAAATCCGTTCAAAGAACCTGAAAACGCCATTGCCATTGACCGTTAAAAATAACCGGCACTTCCCAAAGTGCCGGTTTTCTTTATTTCAAAAGGTCCAGTTCTTTGACGGCCCAGCTGATTCCCTCTTCATCCACCGGCTTTGTGACGAAATCGGCGGCACCTTTTAATTCCGGAACCGCATTTCCCATCGCCACCCCGGTGCCGACAAAACGGATCATCTCAAGGTCATTTAATCCGTCGCCGAATGCATAAGTGTCACTTACGCCGTACGGAAGCCGCTCAAGCACTCTTTTAATGCCTTCCGCTTTTGAACCGCCTTTCGGAAGCACATCCGTTGACAATTCGTGCCAGCGGACGTAATCAAACTCCGGAAAAGCGGCATATGCTTTTTCTTCGTGTCCGCGGCAGAATAAAAGCAGCTGATAAATTTCTTTTCCTTTATAAAAAGTTTCATCAACTTCGGGATAAGGCGCTTTCAGACTGCCGATTCCTTCCGAGACGTGCGGATGTCCGGGGACGGTCGTTTTCATCGTGTCTTCCGCCATAAATACGACGGGGTGCTCCCCTTCTGCCGCCTGCTTTAATAAACGCGCAACCGCATCTTCAGGAAGCGGATTTTTATAAATGACCTCACCTTCAAATACGACATACTGGCCGTTGTATGAAATAAATGATTCAATCTCAAGCTCTTCCAGAATCGGTTTTACCATAAACGGGGACCTTCCGCTGGCGATAAAAACGTGATGGCCAGCCTCTTTAAGCGCCTTCACGGCGTTTCTTGCGCTATCGGGAATATGTTTATCATGGTCATAGATCGTGCCGTCAATATCAAAAAAGATCAGTTTTGGATTCATGTCAATTTCTCCTTTTTCCCGTTTATCAGTCGTGTCTTTTTCAATATCATCATACAGAAAGTTTTTCTTCCGGAAAACCGCCTTGATGAAATTCCAGTTTTACCCACGAAAACAAATTCATTTTTTCCGCATACTACTTCTATAAAGGGCTTTAAAGGAGGTATACGATGCTGCGCCGATTACGGAAGAAACTCAGAAGACAGTGGGGCGGAATGCTCCGGAAAAAAGTCATCGCGTAGAAGGGATCTTTCGTTTTTTGAAAGTCCCTTTTTTGCTCGAGACTTTCCTTATAATCCGTTTTCGAATATAATAGAATAAGCGAGTCTAACATACGGCATTTAAGGAGAGATTTGGATGATTTATAAGGTATTTTATCAAGAGAAGGCTGACGAAGTACCTGTTCGGGAAAAAACAGATTCACTTTACATTGAGGGCGTTTCAGAACGGGACGTCAGAACGAAACTGAAAGATCAGAAATACAACATTGAATTTGTTCAGCCTGTGGACGGTGCTTTTTTAGAATATGAGAAGCAGAGCGAAAATTTTAAAGTATTGGAGTTATGAGCGGAATGAAATTTGTAAAAAATGACCAGACTGCCGTTTTCGCCCTCGGCGGATTGGGCGAGATCGGAAAAAATACGTACGGAGTGCAGTTTCAGGATGAAATTGTACTGATTGATGCGGGAATCAAGTTCCCGGAAGATGAACTTCTCGGCATTGATTACGTAATCCCCGATTACACGTATTTAGTAAAAAATGAAGATAAAATTAAAGGTCTGTTTATCACCCACGGTCACGAAGACCATATCGGCGGTATTCCGTACCTGCTCAGACAAGTAAATATTCCCGTTTACGGCGGTAAACTCGCGATCGGCTTACTTCGGAATAAACTTGAAGAGCACGGGCTGTTAAGACAGACCAAATTAAACATCATCGGTGAAGACGACATCGTGAAGTTCCGCAAGACATCTGTATCCTTCTTCAGAACGACACACAGCATTCCGGATTCATACGGAATCGTCGTCAAAACACCACCGGGCAATATCGTACATACCGGGGACTTTAAGTTCGATTTCACACCGGTAGGCGAACCGGCAAACTTGACAAAGATGGCTGAAATCGGGAAAGAAGGCGTTCTGTGCCTGCTTTCTGACAGTACAAACAGTGAGGTTCCTGATTTCACCATGTCAGAACGCCGCGTAGGCGAAAGCATTCACGATATTTTCCGAAAAGTGGACGGCAGAATTATATTTGCGACATTCGCTTCGAATATACACCGTCTTCAGCAGGTGATTGAAGCAGCCGTTTTAAAAGGCAGAAAAGTTGCCGTATTCGGACGCAGTATGGAATCGGCTATTGAAATCGGACAAAATCTCGGCTACATTACCTGTCCTAAAAATACGTTTATTGAGCATAACGAAATCAATCGTTTGCCTGCCAATAAAGTAACAATTTTATGTACGGGAAGCCAAGGTGAACCGATGGCGGCGTTATCACGCATCGCTAACGGGACGCACCGGCAGATTTCCATTAATCCCGGAGATACGGTCGTCTTTTCTTCCTCTCCGATTCCCGGAAACACAATCAGCGTAAGCCGCACCATCAACCAGCTGTACCGTGCGGGCGCAGAAGTCATTCACGGTTCATTGAATGACATTCATACATCCGGACACGGCGGACAGGAAGAGCAGAAATTAATGCTCCGCCTGATCAAACCGAAGTTCTTTATGCCGATTCACGGTGAGTACAGAATGCAGAAAATGCACGTCAAACTCGCGACTGATTGCGGTATACCTGAAGAAAACTGCTTTATCATGGATAATGGCGAAGTGCTGGCCCTCAAAGGCGAAGAAGCCGCTGTGGCAGGCAAAATTCCGTCCGGCTCCGTTTACATTGACGGAAGCGGAATCGGTGATATCGGCAATATCGTGCTCCGCGACCGCCGCATTCTTTCAGAAGAAGGCCTTGTTATCGTTGTTGTCAGCATCAATATGGACGACTTTAAGGTTTCGGCGGGGCCTGATTTAATCTCAAGAGGTTTTGTATACATGAGAGAATCCGGTGATTTGATCAATGACGCGCAGCAGCTCATTTCGAACCATCTGGAGAAAGTAATGGATCGGAAAACAACGCAGTGGTCCGAAATTAAAAACGAAATTACCGATACGCTTGCTCCGTTCCTATACGAAAAAACAAAACGCCGCCCGATGATCCTTCCGATCATTATGGAGGTCTAAAAAAAACTGCACTCATTACGAGTGCAGTTTTTTTATTGCAGCGGAATATGCTGAAAGGCTTTGACATCAAACAGACCGGCTGCTGTCATTTTAATATCCGGAATCACCGGAAGCGCTAAAAACGATAATGTGAGAAACGGATTGAAATCACCGGTGAATCCGAGCAGAGGAAGCTTCTCATGAAGCACGCCCAAGCTGTCATTGACCCATTCCGCCGACTTATCAGACAAAAGCCCGGCGATCGGAAGCGGAACGGAATGAAGCAATTCTCCGTTTTTCACGGCTGTTAATCCTCCTCCGGTGTCACGGAGCCTGTTGATTGCTTTTGCCAAATCGGCATCGTTTGTACCGACGGCGATGATATTATGGGAATCGTGAGAAATGGTTGTGGCGATGGCGCCTTCTTTTAACCCGAACCCTTGTACAATCCCGAGTCCTAACATTTTTTCGCCGCTGTGCCGCTCTGCGACGGCGATTTTTAATAAATCATTTTCTGTATCAGGACGAAACGCGTCAGCAGACGGTGCAGGCACTTCTTTTTTTCTCGTCTCCAAATGATTCGGTATCATTTTGATTACATTCATTTTCTTGCCTTCTTGAATCGGTATATGAAAATCCGATTCAGTCAGCGGCGCTTTCAGCCGCACTGTATCCAACAGCGCCTGGTCCGGCGAATAGGAACCGGCAGACTGTTCATAAACCGTGCGTCCGTTCTCGGCGACGGTCCGGCCGGCGACCATGGTCTTCGTGACGGCAGCCTCCCGTACATCTGAAATGAACAGCAGATCTGCGTCAAAACCCGGCGCTACCGCCCCTTTTGTTTCAAGGCCGTAGCACTCAGCCGCATTTAAGCTGGCGAGCTGATACGCAAGGAATGGATCAAGTCCGGCCTTTATCGCCATTTTGACTTGGTGGTTCACACTTCCTTCTGAAAGCAGATCATCTACATGCTTATCATCCGTGCAAAAGAAAAAGCGCCGCGCGTTTTTTTCATTCACCGCCGGCAGCACATTGAGCGTATTTTTCGCCACCGATCCTTCGCGCAGCATGACATACATTCCCCGTCTGATTCTGTCCAGCGCTTCTTCTTTTGTCGTCACTTCATGATCATTTGACACCAGTGCGGTTCTGTATATATTGATGATCTCTGAAGACAGTCCGGCTAAATGCCCGTCGATCCGTTTTCCGTGACGCTTGGCATCAAGCAGTTTCTGAAGCATATCCTCTTCACCTTCCGCAACAGACACATAATCCATTACTTCCGCAAGTCCGAGCACCTCTTTCTCCTGATAAAAAGGCTTTAAATCCTCGGCTTTTAATACGGCTCCTGAGCGTTCAAAGCTAGCGGCGGGAACACAGGAAGGAAGCATGAAACGGATGTTCAGCGGCGCCTTTTTTGCCTGCTCTATCATAAATGAAATGCCTTTTGCTCCGGAAACGTTCGCAATTTCATGAGGATCAGTAATGACAGTAGTCACTCCGTGTGGGAGGACGGCTTTAGCAAATTCAATCGGAGTAACCATAGAGGACTCGATATGAACATGTCCGTCAATAAAGCCCGGAACGATCATTTGACCTTCTGCATCAATGACTTCTTCCCCTTCATATTCGCCCAGGCCGACGATCACTCCGCCCGTAATGGCGATATCTGCAGAAATCCATTCCTGGTTAAATACATCCATGATTTTTCCGTTTTTAATGACGGTATCGGCTTTTTGTCTGCCGGCTGATGCGTTCAGCCGTTCAGCCAGTGTTTCTTTGTTCAAAATGAGGCCTCCTCTTTTTCTTTATATGGTACAATATGCTATCGGATCGCCTGATCATAGTCAATAAAAATTGCAGAAAATACCGCTTACATGATAAATGTCTTTCTATTCTGACATAATAAAAGACCGTCCTTTTACGGACGGCTTTTCACTTTGTGTGAAGCACTCTTTTTTCAAATCGGGAAATGTCCGTAAGAGAGCCGATAACGATGAGAATATCTTCTTTTTGGATCATTTCAGTCGCCAGGGGAGATACGATCACTTCTTTTTCTCTCTTGATGGCCACGATATTAATGCCGTACTTCGCCCGGATGTCCAGATCAAGCAGTGTGTTGCCCGCAAGCCTGCTGTTGGCCACGATCTCCACAATGCTGTGTTCGTCGGACAGCTCCAAATAATCAAGCACATTATTTGATACGATGTTGTGGGCGATGCGTTTTGCCATGTCACGTTCAGGGTGGACGATGTGGTCGGCCCCGATTTTCGCAAGCACTTTCTCATGATAATCGTTCTGCGCTTTAACCGTGATCGTGTTCACGCCGAGTTCCTTTAAGATCAGCGTCGTTAAAATGCTCGCCTGTATATTTTCGCCGATTGCCACAATGACGTGGTCAAAGTTGCGCAGCCCTAAGTTTTTCAGCACTGATTCATCGGTTGAATCGCCGATGACCGCGTGTGATGCGATTTTGGCGTATTCATTTACTTTATCTTCATCAATATCCATCGCCATGACCTCAAGGCCTTCTTCACTTAATGCTTTGCAAATACTTCCGCCGAAGCGTCCGAGACCGATAACGGCAAACTCTTTTCTCATAACAGTACTCCTTTAAACAATATCTCTAATAGGGATAGTATCACATTTTCGGCAATGAGTTCATATAGCGTTTAAGCTTTTCTGAAAAGGCGGGCGATAAATACAGGTCCGCTCCTCGTTCGATTTCTTCCTGGTAGTGACCCGGAGGCGCAATTTCCTCAGCTTTATCAAGCACAAGAAACGTCAGGACGCCTCTGTATACACGGCCGCCGGCACACACTTCTATGAACGCGGGACGGTATGTGTGGTTATCAACACCTTCTCTTTTGTACAGATAGGTTGCCGCTTCAAACGGAAGCTTGTACAGCACGCCTTCAGTTCGTCCCCCATCTTCAACAAGATCGGCTCTGGAACCGTCAGGACGCCTTAACGTGAATCTCGTCGAATACCCTTCAACAACCGCCCCTCCGACCGGCTCGGCAAAAAAGTGATCGACCCCCGCCTGTTTAAACCGGGCATTGTCCATACAGGAGCCGTATGCGAAATAATAAACCGGACTGTCATCCTCCCGTTTCATAAAACGGTATTCTTTCCAGTCTCCGCTTTTGATACGGCTGAATGAGGCACACTGGTCGGGCTTTACGACATATGCGAAGGCGGTTTTATTCCCGGCATCCGTCGTCACGGCAACCTCTTTCCGATCAAAATCAGCAT
Organism: Bacillus sp. LR--39; assembly: GCF_053613335.1. Lineage (NCBI taxonomy): Bacteria > Bacillati > Bacillota > Bacilli > Caryophanales > Bacillaceae > Bacillus > Bacillus sp. LR--39. The sequence continues at coordinate 1,527,052 of NZ_JBSIOT010000001.1, forward strand.
AATACGCATCCAGCTTACGGATCATCTGATGATCTGTTTCATACAATTCCCCGTACACAAAAGCTGTTTCTGCTAAAGACGCCGCAGGCTGACCTTTATCCGTTTCGTACAGCACGCCGTTTATCGCAGCCTGCTCGCACACACACGGAGCGCCCTTCAGCAGTTCATGATTTTCTTCACGCTTCCGTAACAAACCGTATACAAAAAGAAGCAAGTTATTTTTCCTCCTTTTGGACAGCAGCCGCTTCTAACGGCAGAATCACCTGAAACGTACTGCCTTCTCCATTTTTGCTCTTAATGTTAAGTTTACCATTATGCTCCTTCAGAATTCGTAAACAAATCGGAAGACCGAGACCCGTTCCCTGATCTTTTGTTGAGAAAAACGGTTTCCCGATGTTTTCAAGCTTTTCTTTCGACATGCCGTTTCCTTCATCCTGTATGCTGATCACCGCGTATTCTTCATCCCGTTTTGTATAAATATGAATATTCCCGCCGTCAGGCATCGCTTCAATTGCATTTTTAATAATATTGATAAATACCTGTTTCAGCTGGTTTTCGTCACCGTTGACCATACAGGACTCAGTCTGCCTGAAATCCTTCTCAATCACAGTGTTCGACAGCACCGCGTTCGTGTCAAGAAGCGTCGCCACCTGCCTTAAAATATGGTTGAGATGATGAGCGGTAAACGTCACGGTCTGCGGCTTGGCGAGCAGAAGCAGCTCCCCCAGCACGAGATCAATCCTTTTAATCTCCGAAAAAATAATATCAAAATAATCCGTTCTTTCCGGATACTGGGCTTTCATCAGCTGGAGAAAGCCGCTGACTGACGTTAAAGGATTTCTTACTTCATGGGCGATTCCTGCCGCAAGCTCCCCGGCAATGGCCAGCTTTTGAGATTGCATGGCAAGGCGTTCGTTCGTTTCCAGAAGCTCGTCGACCGCTTTTTTCCGTTCACTGATATCAGACATCGTCCCCAGGCTTCCGACAAATTTCTGTCTGCGGTCATAATACAGCTTATAATGGACTTCTCCCCAAAAGATCGTGCCGTCTCTTTTAATATATTTGGCCGTAAACATTCCTGACGGGGACTGCTGCTTGATTTGGGAGATAATATAATCAATGATATGTTTTTCTTTTATAAAATAATCATTATACATCGTGCCCATACATTCGCTGATGGAGTGGCCCGTAATCGCCGTCCAGGCCTGATTCAAATATGTAATATTCCCTTGTGCATCCGTCTGAAAAACGATTTCCTGCAGATTGTCCATGATCCGGTTTTTCTCATCTGAAAGCGCCTTTGCTTTCTGCTCGCTGTCCTTCAGCTCCGCCAGCAGCTGCTTTTTATTATCCACATAATAAGCCAGCAGCCAGACGCTGATTAATGTGACGGCGGTAAAGGTGATGTCAACGGGCCAGTTAATCGGATTCCGTTCAATCATATAAAATAAATAATCCCAAAACATAATAAAAATCATTGCCAAGATTAAGGAAATGATACGCGCTTGATATTTTCCCATAGTCCCACCTGCCGCTAGCATTTCTACATATATTGTAACATTGTTGACTGCATTATTGACTAAAAAATGATAACTATTCCCAATTAATTGAGCAGGTTCGCTTACTTTTCCCGTGAGTTTTTGCACAAGTTCATAATAAAAGGACGGAATGATGCTCCGCCCTTTTTGCTGATTATGATCTATCTTTTAACGCTTCCTCGATTTCCTCAAGCAGCATTTTCGCTCCTTCAGGACTTAAAATAATTTTGCCGTTGCCGTACTCCTGATTTTCGGGAGTAATTTCCCCCGTCATTAAGCAAATGCCGTGCGGCTTGTATTTTTTCAAGACAATTTTGTCTCCGTCAACGAAAAATTCAATACTATCTTTAATAGCGATATCCAATGCTCTTCTCAATTCAATCGGCATGACAATACGCCCGAGTTCGTCTACTTTTCTTACTACACCAATTGATTTCATAGAAATCCCCTACTTCCTTTAATGTCTCTTCTTTATGTCCAAGGAAAATCCTTCATAAACGTAGACGAAAGGAACAGAGCAAAAGTTTCTCAGTATCCGGAACTGAATGTTTTTTTACAAAAAGAAAATCCTTTTGAAATATGGGATACAGACTTTCCCTCCTTTTTTACAAAAACATTTCATTCCCGGCGGAAACCCCCAAAAATCGTGTTTTTTCTCAGAAACTTTAAATGTAGAATCAATTAAATCAGGATAGGGATTGGGTGAAAACATGTTTCAATCAACTGAGATCGGAATCGACTTAGGAACCGCTAATATACTTGTTTACAGTAAAAATAAAGGAATTATTTTAAACGAGCCTTCCGTTGTCGCTGTAGATACAACAACGAAAGCGGTGCTTGCCATCGGAACGGATGCCAAAAGCATGATCGGAAAGACGCCGGGGAAAATCGTCGCCGTACGGCCGATGAAAGACGGTGTCATTGCTGATTATGATATGACAACTGACTTATTAAAACACATTATGAAAAAAGCCGGAAAAAAAATCGGAATGACCTTCCGCAAACCGAATGTCGTCGTCTGCACGCCTTCAGGCTCAACAGCCGTTGAACGCCGCGCCATCAGTGACGCTGTCAAAAACTGCGGAGCGAAAAACGTCCACTTGATTGAAGAACCCGTAGCCGCTGCAATCGGGGCCGACCTCCCTGTTGACGAGCCGGTCGCAAACGTCGTCGTAGATATCGGCGGCGGTACGACTGAAGTCGCAATCATCTCATTCGGGGGCGTCGTATCCTGCCATTCGATCAGAATCGGCGGCGACCAGCTTGATGAAGATATCGCCTCGTTCGTCAGAAAAAAATACAACTTGCTGATCGGGGAACGTACGGCAGAACAAGTGAAAATGGAAATCGGATTTGCATTGATCGAACATGTGCCGGAAACGATGGAAATCCGCGGGCGTGACCTTGTAACCGGTCTGCCGAAGACAATCAGACTGCAGTCTAATGAAATTCAGCAGGCGATGCGTGAATCGCTCCTGCATATTCTTGAAGCGATCAGAGCGACACTTGAAGATTGTCCGCCGGAGCTCAGCGGTGATATCGTTGACCGCGGCGTCGTGTTAACCGGCGGAGGCTCCCTTTTAAACGGGATGAAAGAATGGCTGACAGATGAAATCGTCGTTCCCGTTCATTTGGCGGCAAATCCGCTTGAATCAGTGGCTATCGGCACGGGACGTTCATTAGACGTCATCGACAAGCTGCAAAAAGCAATTAAATAATAAGATTGTGCTTCTTTTTTCTCCAGCCGGCTCATATTGTGAGAACTGGAGAAACATTAAGGAGGAAGCATATGCTTAGAGATGTGGGAAGACGCGTAGCAGTAGCCGTCATTTTAAGCGGAATTATTTTGGGGGGTATGAGCATTTCACTGGCCAATATGCCCCATTCTCCGGCCGGCGGTGCCGTAAAACTGAATCACCCGTAAAGACGCAGCAAAAGCTGTGTCTTTTTCGTTTGTGCTCCTTTCTTTCCTTTATGAGGCGATATTTGATATGATGAGAAAAACCGATGAGGAGGAATGAACGATGAGTTCGTTTACTGAAAAGTTACATACATATGCTCAGCTGGCGGTAGAAGTCGGCGTCAATGTCCAAAAAGGACAGCATGTCGTAATCAATGCCTCAACTGATGTCCGGGAACTTGTCAGACTGCTTGCCAAACATTCTTATGAAAAAGGCGCAAAAAACGTCACCGTAAATTGGCAGGACGATGAACTGTCCAGATTAAAATACGAGATGGCACCTTTTGAAGCGTTTGAAGAGTATCCTGAATGGGAAGCAAAAGGCAAAGAAGAGCTCGCGAAAAAAGGGGCTGCGTTTATTTCTGTCGTCTCATCCGACCCCGACCTGTTAAAAGGCACTGACGGCAAACGGATTGCAGCGTTCCAAAAAGCCGCCGGAAAAGCATTGCATACATACAGACAATATATTCAATCAGATAAGGTCAGCTGGACGGTGATCGGAGCCGCTTCAACAGGCTGGGCGAAAAAAGTGTTCCCGGATCAGCCGGAAGAAACAGCCGTTCAGCTTTTATGGGAAGAAATTTTCAAAACGACCCGCGTAAATGAAGAAAACCCTGTGGAAGCATGGAAAAAACATGATCAAAACCTTCATGAAAAAGTGGAACACTTAAACAAAAAACATTACAGCGCCCTGCATTATCAGGCTGAAGGAACAGACTTAACCATTGAACTGCCGAAAAAACATGTATGGGCAGGCGCGGGAAGCGTGAATGAAAGCGGGCACGAATTCATGGCCAACATGCCGACAGAAGAGGTTTTCACCCTTCCGCAGCGTGACGGGGTGAACGGCACGGTTTCCAGCACGAAACCGCTGAGCTACGGCGGCAACATTATTGATAACTTCACTCTTACCTTTGAAAACGGCCGCATTGTCGATGTGAAAGCTGAAAAAGGCGAGGAGATTTTAAAAGGCATCGTCGAAACCGATGAAGGCTCACACTATCTCGGAGAAGTGGCCTTAGTGCCGTACGATTCACCGATTTCACAATCAAATATTTTATTTTACAACACACTGTACGATGAAAACGCCTCTAACCACTTGGCGATCGGCAGTGCGTATGCCTTTAATATTGAGGGCGGCAAACAAATGACACGGGAAGAGCTTGTCAAAGAGGGCTTAAATGAAAGCATTACACACGTAGATTTTATGGTCGGTTCCAAAGATATGAATATCGACGGCATTACAGCGGACGGCAAAAGAGAACCGATCTTCAGAAACGGAAACTGGGCATTTTAATAAAAACAGGAGGCGATCAGGCCTCCTTTTTATTTCGCTTCATACATTTGCAAGTTGGCGCAGACGGTTTCCAAAACAGGTGTATCAACTGACAAGCCTTTCGCTTTCTCAAGCAAAAATCCGTGTAAATGATCACCTTCCGTCACCCTGCCCTTTTCCATATCTCTCAGCATCGACGATTTCATATGGTAAGACATGCTTGTCAATGTGCGATAACTTTCTTCTTCCAGACCAGGATCTTTCGGGATGCCGGCAGCCTTGAAAATGGCTCCGATTTCAGCAAAGAGGCGCTTTGCCGTTTTGCGGCCGCCTTCTGTTTCTAAAATCGGTCCGACCGGCTGTTGAAACAGAGTGGTCACTCCCGCCTGCGCGGCAATAAACATATATTTTTTCCAAATGTCCTTTTCAATATCCCGGCTGATGATGACATCTGCTTTCACACCTGCAAATGCGTTTTCCAGCTCATTCATACGTTCCGTGCGTTCCCCGTTCCATTCACCGAAAACAAAGCGGTGGGCAGCGCTCGTATGAAGAATGTCCCCTTTGTCGTTAAGGGCGCTCTCAATAAAGCAGAGGCCGCCCAGCACCTGCCGTTTTGAAAAAGCTTCAAACAGCTGGTTATAGTGCCTGTATCCGTTTAAAAAAGGAATAATGACCGACGAAGGTTTGACAAACGGTTTGACATCCCGAATGACGTCCTGCAAAGAATACGCTTTTGAAGCGATGATAACCGCGTCAAATGCTCCTTCTTCGCCCGCCATCATTAATTTCGGCTTGATTGAAACATCACCTTTTGCACTTTTGACGGTCAAACCCGTTTCTTGTAATTGTTCCGCCCGTTTCTTGCGGACGAGAAACGTAACGTCATTTCCCTTTTCTGCAAGACGCGCGCCGATATATCCGCCCACTCCTCCAGCTCCGACAATTAAAAACTTCATGATGCATTCCTCCGTCTCTTTTCAAGTTATGTATTCATTTATTGTAACGGGAAGTCAGAAGATTGAAAACTTTTTTCATAAATAAAAAAGCAGAGTCTCCCCTGCTTCTTTATTACGCGTATAGCTCTTCAAGCTTTTTCTGCACATCCGCGTTTTCAAGAAATTCGTCATAAGACATTTGTTTGTCAACAATGCCTTTAGGCGTTAATTCAATAATGCGGTTGGCAATTGTCTGTACAAACTGATGGTCATGAGATGAAAACAGCATAGCGCCTTTAAAGCTGATTAAGCCGTTGTTAAGCGCCGTAATGGATTCCAAATCTAAGTGGTTGGTCGGTTCATCCAGAATTAAGATATTCGCGCCGGAAAGCATCGCTTTTGAAAGCATGCAGCGCACTTTTTCTCCTCCGGAAAGGACGTTTGATTTTTTGTTGACTTCTTCTCCTGAGAACAGCATGCGCCCTAAGAAACCGCGAAGAAAGCTTTCACTTTGGTCATGCGGCGAGTATTGGCGGAGCCAGTCAACAAGGTTCGCATCGCTGCCGTCAAAGTATTCGCTGTTGTCTTTAGGGAAGTACGCCTGAGAAGTGGTCACGCCCCATTTAAATGTGCCGCTGTCTGCTTCCATTTCCCCGGAAATGATTTTAAACAATGTCGTAACGGCAAGTTCGTTGCGGCCCGTAAATGCGATTTTATCTTCTCTGTTCATAATAAAGCTGACGTTATCAAGCACCTTAACCCCGTCAATCGTTTTTGTTAAGCCTTCAACCCGCAGCACGTCATTTCCGATCTCACGTTCCGGCGTGAAATTGACATAAGGATAACGGCGTGATGACGGTTTGATATCATCAAGCGTGATTTTATCAAGGAGTTTCTTTCTTGATGTCGCCTGCTTTGATTTAGAGGCGTTGGCGCTGAATCTGGCCACGAACTCCTGAAGCTGTTTAATCTGCTCTTCTTTTTTCTTGTTGGCTTCCTGAGAAAGCTTTAAAGCAAGCTGGCTGGATTCATACCAGAAATCATAGTTGCCGACGTACACTTGAATTTTATTAAAATCAAGATCGGCGATGTGCGTGCACACTTTATTTAAAAAGTGACGGTCATGGGATACGACGATGACTGTGTTCTCAAAGTTGATTAAAAACTCTTCCAGCCACTGAATCGCTTTCAGATCCAAGTGGTTGGTCGGTTCATCAAGCAGCAGAACGTCCGGCTTGCCGAACAGCGCCTGTGCCAAAAGCACTTTCACCTTTTCTGAACCGCCTAAGTCCGCCATTTTCTTCGTATGCAGGTCTTCAGAGATGCCCAGACCCTTTAACAAAATAGCGGCTTCACTTTCAGCTTCCCATCCGTTTAATTCCGCAAACTCTCCTTCAAGCTCAGCGGCGCGGATGCCGTCTTCATCTGAAAAATCAGGCTTCATATAAATCGCGTCTTTTTCCTGCATGACTTCGTATAAACGTTTATGTCCCATAATGACGACTTTCAGCACTTCGAACTCTTCATATTCAAAGTGGTTCTGCTTCAGAATGGCAAGACGTTCCCCCGGGCTCATATGGACATCGCCGGTCTGCGGCTCCAGCTCACCGGATAAAATTTTCAAAAATGTTGATTTTCCGGCACCGTTTGCGCCTATTAATCCGTAGCAGTTGCCCGGCGTAAATTTAATATTGACATCTTCAAATAACTTGCGATCCGCAAAACGCAAGCTCACATTATTTACAGCAATCATTTAGAATCCTCCATCGTGTCTATCATCATTAAAAGTATACCATGAATAAAGGGGAAGAGAAATGTTTCCCTGCGAATATACGGGTTTGAAAGATGCAGGCGTCAAACCCGGAGCGCTGTGATACAATAGATATATATACATATTCATCACGGAGGAACAAGTTGAAGCTTTTAACACTCACAGAATACTGTCTTATGATTTTCTTCACCGGGGTTTTTCTGGCCGTCACAGGCTTTACGGCCCGTGACATCGGCTTGTACGTCGGTATCGCCCTCATTTATACGTTTTCGCATCTCTTTTCAAAACGGATGCTTGAAAAACGCGGCAAAGAGAAGCAGCAGGTGAATCTTTTTTTCAGCGTTCTGGCCATTGTCGGATCAGTGCTGGCCACGGTATTGTTCATCGCCGTCGCCGCCTCGTTTGCCAAATAAAAAACGCCTGCTGTCCAAATCGGGCAGCGCGGCGTTTTTATTTTGTCTGACGCATATCATGAAACGGGAAGAACACAAACTTCGAGGTGCCGACGATCCGGTTTTCGGCAATTAAACCGAGTCCGTTCCGGCTGTCCATTGAGTTCAGCCGATTGTCGCCCATGACGAAGTATTTGCCTTTCGGAACCTTTACGGGGCCGAAATCTCCCGTCAGGTTGACTCCCAGTTTTTTCGCTTCTTTTTTATTGCTCGCGAGGTACGGTTCTGCGATTTTTTTGCCGTTTATATAAAGCGTGTCATTTTTCATTTCCACCGTTTCTCCCGGTTTTCCGATGAGCCGCTTTACATAATGGACTTTCGACGTATCGCCGTTAATAATGACGATGTCCCCCCGCTCGATTTCTCCGATATAATTGACGCTTTTGTTGACAAACAGCCTTTCACCGTCATGTAATGTCGGGTACATTGATGATCCTTCCACTAAGTACGGTTCAAACAGGAAATGGCGGATTAAAAGCGCAAGAGCGACCGCTATAATGATGGCCTTTCCCCATTCCCAATACGTGTTGGATTTTCTTTTTACCGATTTTTCAGAAGTAGGTTTTTGTTCTTCAGTCAACGTGGTTCCTCCTAGACGATCACTGTTACGGTTTCATGTACTATCTTTACTTTATCACAACTCATCACCAAATACATAACGCTTCTATGCGCACATGATTGAAAAAAGCGCCCGTAAAGGACGCTTTTTGCTTATTTCTCTACAACCGGTTTTTTGACGATTCCCAAGATAACCGCCGTTACAACCGCTCCGATCACGATGCTCATTAAGTAAAGCAGCGGATGGTTCGTAATGAATGCAACGAATATTCCTCCGTGCGGTGCAGGAAGCGTTACCCGGAAAAACTCTGTCAACCCGCCCGCTACCGCAGAACCGACAACGGCTGCAGGGATGACGCGAAGCGGATCAGCCGCTGCAAACGGGATGGCGCCTTCTGTAACGAAAGCTGCTCCCATGAAGTAGCACGTAATACCGGCTTCACGGTCACGTTTAGAGAATTTATGTTTAAAGAATGTTGTCGCCAGTGCGATTCCAAGCGGCGGAGCCATTCCGCCCGCCATGATGGCCGCATGCGGCGCATAGTTTCCGGCCCCGATCATCGCGATACCGAAAGTGAACGCCGCTTTATTGAGCGGGCCGCCCATGTCGATAGCCATCATACCGCCTAAAATAATACCCATTAAGACAAGGTTTCCAGTTCCAAGGCTTTCAAGCCAATTTGTTAAGAAATTCATAAACGCTGCGACAGGTGTGTTTATGACAAACTGCATCAGGACACCGGTGATAAAAATACCGAGCAGCGGATAAATCAGTACAGGTTTTAATCCGTCAAGAGTCTGAGGAATAAAGACAAACAGCTTTTTCAGCAGGACTACGACATAACCGGCTAAGAATCCGGCAATCAGTCCGCCCAAGAATCCGGCATTCGCCTGCGTAGCCATAAATCCGCCGACCATACCCGGCGCAAATCCCGGACGGTCCGCAATACTCATTGCGATAAATCCGGCAAGAACTGCAACAATCAGCTTTAACGCATTATCGCCGCCGATAAAGTTCAGCGCTGCGGCAAACGTGTTGTATGTTGGGTCTTTCGGATCAGCTGAATGAATTCCCCAGAAGAATGAAATCGCAACGAGAATTCCGCCGCCGACGACAAATGGCAGCATGTTGCTGACACCGCTCATTAAGTGTTTATAGAAAGTACTTCCGATGCTTGTGCCTGATTTCTGTTTCGAGCCGTCTTCATCTGAAGCGGAAGATCCTCCGCCGCTGCCCTCGTAAATCGGCGCATCTTGGTTAACGGCTTTTTCAATCAGTTCCTGAGGACGTCTGATACCGGCCGTCACAGGCACTTGAAGAACATGTTTGCCTTTAAAGCGCTCCATTTCAACCTGTTTATCAGCCGCCACGATGATCGCAGGCGCGTCTTCAATTTCTTGAGCCGTCAGCTTATGTTTGATTCCGCTTGAGCCGTTTGTCTCTACTTTAATGTCAACGCCGAGCTCTTTCGCCTTTTCCTTCAGTGCGTCAGCTGCCATGAACGTATGGGCGATACCTGTCGGACATGCCGTAACGGCAAGGATTTTGCCTTTTCCTGACGGCGCTGCCTGTTCTTCCTGCTCTTCTTCTTCCTCATCGTCATCTTTGTCATGCTGATTGATGATGTCAATGATCGCATCTTCTGATTCAGCTTCAAGAAGCTGTTTGCGGATTTCCTCACGCATAAGAAGCGTTGAAAGTCTTGATAATGCTTCAAGGTGCGTATTGTTTGCTCCTTCGGTTGCCGCAATCATAAAGACCAGGTGTGCCGGCTGACCGTCTAATGATTCATAATCCACACCATCTTTTGAACGTCCGAATGCGATGGCCGGGTTAATGACGCTCGCCGTCTTCGCATGAGGAATGGCAATGCCTTCGCCGATTCCCGTTGAGCTTTGGCTTTCACGATTTAAAATGGCTGCTTTGTAAGCCTCTCTGTCATTTAATCTGCCGGCTTTGTCAAGCACTGTCACCATTTCATCGATAACGTTTTCTTTCTCTTTGCTTTCTATATTGAGATGAATTGTATCTCTTGTTAACAGCTCAGTTATCTTCACTTTTCTTTCCTCCTCTATAGACGTGTGACTTTAACTTCAGGAAGAAGCTGCTGTACAAACTCTTCAGTTCCGAGTTCTTCAGAAAATGCCGTCGCGCTTCCGGAAGCAACTCCTAAACGGAACGCATCTTCCAAAGGCAGCTGTTTTGAAATTCCCGCAAGGAATCCCGCGACGACGGAATCACCCGCGCCTACCGAATTGACAAGCTTTCCTTTAGGAACATTGGCGAGGAAAACCGCCTCTTTCGTAAATAAAAGCGCACCGTCGCCAGCCATCGAAACAATCGCGTGTTCAGCGCCTTGTTCAATCAATTTTTTACCGTAAGGAACGGCAGCTTCGGCTGAATCAATGACCGTATTGAACATTTCCCCAAGCTCATGATGATTCGGCTTCATCAAAAACGGTTTCATTTCTGTCGCTTTCATCAGCGCTTCACCGGAGATGTCCACGACTACCCGGGCATTCTGCTTTCTGCATGCCTCAGCAATTTTTTCATACGTGTTATGCGGCAGGGAAGAAGGAATGCTTCCCGCTAAAACGACGATGTCTCCCTCTTCCAGAGCGGAGAACTGTTCTAAAAAGGTATTGAACACTTTGTCTGAAATCGTCGGGCCCTGTCCGTTAATTTCCGTTTCATCGCCCGTTTTCAGTTTTACATTTATACGCGTGTCTTCATCTACCTCAGAAAAAGCCGTTTCCAGACCTTCCTGCTGCAAAAATGACGTGATATAATTTCCGGTAAATCCGCCGACAAACCCCAATGCTTTTGACGGCACATGGTGTCTTTTCAGTAATCTTGAAACGTTGATGCCTTTTCCGCCGGGATACTTCGTGTCATAGCTGGAACGGTTTAAACCGCCTACGGCAAAATCTTCAACGTGAACGATATAGTCAACAGACGGATTGAGGGTTACAGTGTAAATCATGGTTTCACTACCTTTACGACAGTTTTTTCTTGGTAATTATCGAATGCAAGTTCTTCAGCTTCAGTGGTAATGATAGCTGCATCGCCCAAGGCGGCGAACGCTGCGAAAGAAATCTCGCCGAATTTAGAAGGATCGGCTAAAACATACGCGTTTTTCGCCTGTCTCACAGCCTTTGTCTTCAGAAGAGCCTCATCCGGATCGGGTGTTGTAAAACCGGCTTCAATGTGCACGCCGTTCACCCCGAGGAAGCTTTTGTCAAAACGGTACTGGCTGACCGCCGTTAATGAGGCGCCGCCGATCATCGCACCTGTTCTATGCTTCACATATCCTCCGAGAAGATAAAAAGGAATCCCTTTCCTTATTAAAGCGTCGATATGCATAACTCCGTTTGTGACAACCACAATGTCCTTTGTATGATCTATAAAATCAATCATATGCAATGTAGTTGTTCCCGCATCAAGATAAATACAGTCACCTTCTTCTAATAAAGATGCCGCTTCTTCTGCGATCTTCAGTTTATCTTGAAGGTTTTTGGAGGATTTTTCAAGCATATCGGGTTCTTGCCTGCTGTTGGAAAGTTTAGACGCCCCGCCGTGAACGCGCTTTAAAAATCCGCGCTCTTCGAGTGTTGATAAATCTCTTCTGATCGTTGATTCAGAAGCATTTGTCATGCTTATCAGCTCTTGAATCTTCACCACATCACGCTTTTCAATCTGATCAATAATCAGCTGATACCTTTCAGGAGTGAGCATATTCCGCCTCCTTTGGAAACGTATTCATTTCGGCTGCAAGATAATTGTAAACGCTTTTTTTACTTCTAGCAACTAAAATCACTCAAATTCATTCAATAACTATCAAAATCTTTCACATTTGTTCATATTAACGTATGTACATAGGGTTTGTAAACTGTAAATTCGACAAAAAGGGGGACAATTGTATGACATTTTCTTTTTATCATAAATGAAAAAAGTCTATTATATTCATTCAATCATTAAAACACAAAAAAACCCCATGCAGACTGCATGGGGTACGGGTTATTCATACCGTAACGCTTCAATCGGATCTAAGCGTGATGCTTTGTTGGCGGGCAGCATGCCGAAAATGACACCGATCAGCATACTGAACAGTACGCCGATACAAACCACCTGCCAAGAAACGAGCGACGGCCAGCCTGCGATAAGGGAAACGAGTGATGCTCCCCCGTAGCCGAGACCGATTCCGATTAAGCCGCCGATTAATGTAAGCACAACAGATTCAATTAAGAATTGTGTCAGAATCTGTCCTCTCGTGGCACCGAGCGATTTGCGGATGCCGATTTCTCTTGTCCGTTCCGTCACTGATACGAGCATAATATTCATGACCCCGATCCCGCCGACAATGAGAGAAATACCGGCGATCGAACCGATGATCGTCGTCATGACGGTCGTGACCTGACCGATTCCCGCCGCGATTTCTTCCATATTCATAACTTGATAGGCCTCTTTTGTACCGTGATTGTCATTTAAGAGACGAGCCGCTTCTTTTCCTGTTGATTTGATTTGATCAGCGGACTCCGTCTGAACGGAAACGTTGCTGTAGTCGTTAGTACCGAAAGACGTTTTCAGCATGTTGAACGGCACATACATTTCACTGAGTCCTAACGATAAAAAACCGCTCTCTTCTTTCAGTACGCCGATTACTTCAACGGGCTGTCCGCCGGCCCAGACGATTTTTCCGAGCGGAGACGTTTTCCCGAACAGCTTTTCAGCCATTTTTTTCGAGATGATTCCCGCTCTTTTCCCGGAAAGAAAATCATTGTCCGTAAATGTCCGTCCATCTTGAACGTCCAGCTTTTTTACGTCCATGTAGCCGCTGTTAATGCCGTTCAGCGTAATATCCGTGTCTTCTTCATGGTAACGGGCCGTCATGGATTTTACAGCGGAAGCGACAACCTGCTTTACGCCGTCCACTCCTTTTAATCCATTAATATCTTCTTCTGTAAAACTCGCTTCCTGTAAGGCGTTCGGATTGGCTGTTAATTCTTCATCACTGGGCATGTAAAACAATTCAATCGTATTGCCCGGCCCGCTGATGGATTGCTTCAGCATTTGCTCTCCGCCCTGGCCGACAGCCACAACAACGATTACTGAACCGACGCCGATAATGATTCCGAGCATTGTCAGAATCGATCTCAGCTTGTGAGCTCTTACGGAACTGAGGGCCATCCGGAGATTTTCTGACAGGCTCATTCCCCCACTCTCCTCTGCTCAGCATCGCGGGAAACGATCATGCCGTCACGGACGAAAATCACTCTGTTTGTACAGTCCGCCACTTCAGGCTCATGAGTCACAAGCACCACGGTCACGCCCTCTGCATTAAGCTCTGTGAACTGCTCCATAATGGAAATGCTTGTTTTCGTATCCAGTGCGCCGGTCGGTTCATCAGCTAAAATGAGCTTCGGTTCGTTCACGATGGCTCTTGCAATCGCGACACGCTGCTTCTGGCCGCCTGACAGCTCATTCGGCATGTGACGCATCCGATCCGCCAAACCGACTTTTTCCAGTGCATACTCAGCCCGTTCCTCACGCTCTTTTTTGCCGATACCGGCGTAGATCATGGGGAGTTCGACATTTTTTCTTGCATTCAATCGCGGCAGCAGCTGAAACTGCTGAAAGACAAATCCGATTGATTTGTTCCGGACCGCCGCAAGCTCTTTTTCAGTGCATGAAGAAACATCTTCGCCCGCAAGCCTGTAACTGCCGGACGTCGGTCTGTCCAGACAGCCGATGATATTCATGATCGTAGATTTCCCCGATCCCGACGGTCCCATAATTGACACATATTCTCCTTCTTCAATCGTCAAGTCGATTGAACGAAGAACATCAAACGTCTCCTTGCCGATCTGATAGCTTTTTTTCACCTTTGAAAGCTGAATCATCTATGCTTTCACATCCGTTCCGTCAGTCAAATCGTCAGCCGGATTCAGAATGACTTTATCATCCTTTGAAAGCCCCTCTTTTATCTCCGTAAGCTGATTTGCGGTATCGCCGACTTTAACTTTCACGCGTTTGGCCTTCCCGTCTTTTACAGTAAAGACCCAGTGCTCATCTCCGTCTTTTTTGACTGCGGAGGACGGCAGTGTATCGGCTTTCCGTTTGTCGGTTTCAATGTTCATAATTAATTTAAACCCCGGCTTGCCCTCCGGAAGGTTTCCGATCAGCTTAACCTGGAACGGATACTGCACGGCCTGTTCCGTACTTTCCCCGGAAGCAGCGCTTGACTTTTGATCAGGAACGAGGCCGACAGCCGCCACTCTCCCTTTCCACGTTTTACCTGGAATAGCGTCTGAGGTAATTGTAACGCTTTGTCCCTTTTTCACTTTCAGCGTGTCGTATTCGGACAAATTGCCGGCAACGATCAGGTGTTCCGGGTCTCCTATATGTATAACCGGTTCTTGAATATCCGATTTTTTAGAAGCCGCTTCTTGATTTACCGAGATAACCGTCCCGTCCATCTCACTCTTAACATTGAGATTCGCCACTTGATTTTCAAGAGACTGCTTTTGCAAATCAGATTGCTTTAATTCGATTTCAGCCGTTTTTTGCTGAAGCTGCAGATCAGTCCGTTCGGATTCAATTTGTTTTTTGGCTTCCGCTTCTCCCACTTGTTTTGCCAGATCTTGTTCCTTGCTGTTTAATGCTCTGAGTTTTTCTTCAACTTGTTCGATTTGCATACGTTTTGATTGTTCTGTCAACTCATTTTGTTCTTTATCAAGATTGAGCTGCTCATTTGTATACGTGACTAACGACGACCCTTTTTTTACTTTGTCGCCTTCTTTTACTTTCACTTTATCAAGAGTTCCTTTATCCGCTTCATAAAAAACATACTGTTCTTTAGAGAATTTAAGTGTTCCCGGAACCATAACCGTAGAGGAGATTTCTCTGTTTTCCATGGTTCCGGTTTCGATTTTTTTCCCGGCGCTGCCGCCCGCGGGAGCGGCAGACTTATAAATATTGATACCGACGAATACTGCAACAATTACGGCGATGCCGATTCCGATCCAAATTTTTTTCATGTTATACACCTGCTGTCACTGAACTTAACAGTCCTCCGACTGCCGAAACCAAAAGCATAATAACAAACAGGACAATCGCGGAAGTCCAGGCCGCTTTTTTTGAAATGCCGCCTGTATAGCGAAGTCCCAAAGCGAGCAGAATATAGCTCCAGATGCTGAAAATGTCAAACGCGCTTAAAAAGACCGCGACGCCGTCTCCGGCCGGTATGACACTCGCCAAAGATGTAACGGCGTACAGTGAGCCCGCACCGGTAAAATAAGTAACAAGACCGTTAATAGCTAAGCCGATATTGGTAATAAATGCCGTAAACAGGCTGAGTGAGAGCATTTTTTTGTAAGTTGTCACGCCGCCTGAAATTTTGACGCACAGCCAGTAAATGAGCGGAACGATAAACAGAGCGATAATGCCCCCGAAGATTCCTCCGAACATCGAGCCGAATTTAGCAATGGTTTTGGTCATTTCAATCTGATCATCCGACAATCCGTCAAGAGATGAGCTGTTCAGCACTTCTTCATAATTCATCCCCAATCCGCGCAAAATACTGCCGGCCGCGATGAGAATGATGACAATCAGGAGAGGAATGCCGATGACCGGCTTCTCTTTTAATCTTTTAAACTGCACAACAGGACTTGTAATGACGCCGAAAATTGACGGCTTTTCCGTTACTGCCGTATTGCTTTTTTCCAGGTTTGGTTCCATATTGCTGATGCCTCCTATGTATTATTCTGTTTATACGTACGCTTTAGGCTGAGAGAAGTTTCAATTTTTTTGCCGTTTGCGTATTTATGCTAAATTGTAACACAAATTCTCAGCTTTACGTTCCATAATTATGTAAAAAAAAGTATTGTCAGACCGGTATGACGGGAGGCTCAAAGCCTTGTGAAGGCACTGTCTTCAGCCTATTCATCTAATCAAAACCGCCTCAATCAAAAATTCCTTTAAATCCCATTTGGATATTCTCTGGAATTCAGCGCCTATATACAAAAAAGCCGGATGGCAATGATGCACATCCGGCTCTTTTTTCACCCTCCGCTTACAGGAGGGATAAAGGCAATGGTATCACCTTCTGTTACGATGCTGTTGTCTTTTACATATGTTTCATTGATTGCGATCATGGCATTGTCAATCGTCTGAAGGCCGTACCGTTCCTTTAGCAGCGTTTTTACAGCAGACGCCGCCGTCTCTTTTTCGTCAAGTTCAATGACCGGTGTTCCCGCCTGCTCCGCAAGCCCGGCAAACAATAATACTTTAATCATCGCGATTCCCCTTTATCCAAATCCGGTTTTCCGTTCGGATAGGGCGTTGTTTCCAGCTGATCGCCTATCCATTCTTCGCCGTCTTCCCAGATTTCTTTTTTCCATATCGGCACAATCTGTTTTATCCGTTCAATTGCATATTCATTCGCCTCATATGCCGCCTTTCTGTGCGGTGAAGACACGGCGATTACGACCGCTGCTTCTCCGATATCAAGGACGCCGACACGGTGAGTG
Source organism: Bacillus sp. LR--39 (assembly GCF_053613335.1). Lineage (NCBI taxonomy): Bacteria > Bacillati > Bacillota > Bacilli > Caryophanales > Bacillaceae > Bacillus > Bacillus sp. LR--39. Next base: position 1,544,074 of record NZ_JBSIOT010000001.1, read on the forward strand.
ATTGCAGCTTCGGCTCCTTCCCATTTCGCGCTGATTTCATCGCCGATTTGAGAAAGCATTTGAACAGCCATCGGTTCATACGCTTCATATTCGAGCCGTACCGTCCGCCGCCCGGCAGTCCACTCTCTGACCGTGCCGATAAACGTTGTGATGGCGCCGGCTTCACGCTTTTCAACTTTTTTTACGATATTTTCCGCAATGATAGGTTCCCTTGTAATTTGAAAACGTTCCATTTAAGCAGATTCCCCTTTCAGCTGCGAAAGCACAAACATCATGGCAGCCGGATCGTCCGCATGGAATACGGGCATGCCTGCATCTGCCGGCATATGCTCCGTATTTCTGCTGACAACTGCGATCACGCGCTCCAAATGCTTCAGCTTTTGCCAATCTTCGCTGTCTTTGATCATAATGATTTTCGGATGCGGCGCATGTTTAAATCCCTCTATGAGAAGACCGTCAATTCCCAGACATTCATACAGACTGATCAAGCCCGCCAAATCCCATTTTTTTCGCGCCGTAAGCTGCAGGACGCCGTCCCCTTCTACTGCCGTAACCGCGGCTCCGGCCTTTGAAAAACGCTCCGAGTCTTTTCCGTCAGAAAAAGGCTCCGGTTCTCCTCCATGTCCGTGATGTTTTAAACATCCAATATCGCACTCTTTCGGCGCAGCTTTCAGCACACGTTCAATAAACGTTGTTTTACCGCTGTTTTGAAAACCTACGATCTGGACGATCGGGAAAGAATTGACCACGGCCATTCACTTCCATTCTCATCACGGATGAGGAGCGCGTGAACCGTCCGGCCCGCTTCATACCCCCTCGTTCCTCCCGGCAGAAGGATAAACGCGTTTGCTTCGGCAAGAGATGTGACTGAGCTTGATTTGTCGAGACCGACCGGTGACGCCATCATCTTTCCGTCCTTATGATAAACAAATGCCCTCACAAATCTCGTAAACGGATTCGGTTTCGGAAAGTCGTTTGTTAACACGGCTTCCGTCCATCCGGAATGAGGTTTTTCATTCAGAAGCCACGTCTGAATCATCGGTTTGACAAACAGGGTGAATCCGACATAACATGCGGACGGATTGCCTGAAAGGCCGAACAGCAGCATGTCATCGGCCCGGGCGACAGTTGTCACGCTCCCCGGGCGCATTGCCACTTTGTTAAAAAGAACTTCCGCTCCGAGCTTATTATAAATGTCTGGAAGAAAATCAAAATCGCCGACTGACACGCCGCCGGTCGTGATCAGAAAATCAACTTTTTTCATAGCTTCCTTCACCGCATCATAGCTGTCATCAAAATCATCGGAAATTTTCCCTAAGTTCAGCGGTACCGCGCCCGCTTCAATGACCTGGGCATACACCATAGCAGCGTTGCTGTTGCGGATTTTCCCCGGCTCAAGCGGATCGCTGACATGAAGAAGCTCGGTTCCCGTTGCGATAATGCCGACAACCGGCTTTCTGACCACTGGAACAGAAGCATAGCCGAAGGTTGCTAAAAGAGCGGTTACGCCCGGCGTAATTTTCGTCCCTTTTTTTAATAGCGGGCTGCCTTTTTTCGCGTCTTCTCCTTGATATGAAATATTATCACCCGCATGAAAAGGGCGTTTCACTGACATGTAATTCGTCCCGTTTTCAGAAAACGTTTTTGTCAGCTCAAGCATCACTACGGCATCCGCACCTTTTGGAATCTGCGCCCCCGTCATAATGCGGACCGCTTCATAAGGCCCGAGTTCTTTTTCTGACACGGCGCCGGCCCCGATATGGTCAATTACTTCAAAGGTGACTGCATTGTCACGGGAAGCCGTTTTTGAATCACTCGCCCTGATGGCAAACCCGTCATATGGGGAACGGTTAAAGGCCGGCACATCATGATCCGCCTTAACATCCTCCGCCAAATAGCGGTGGAGACTGTCCTCAAGCGCCACCCATTCGGTATCCCCCTGTTTTTTATACCGGCTCACCCGGCGGACTGCTTCGTCCACCTGAATCGGCGTTCTTTTTTCAAGCATAGCAATATCTCCCCTTCCTACAGTCCGATCACCCTGGCCAGAACTGAATTTGCTTCTTTTATATCGTTTGTACCGTGAATCAGAGCCCGTCCGTCCTGAAAAATAACGATTCTGAAGCGCTCATACGCCATGTGCAGCAGAAATTCATTTGCTTCCACTTTACCGATCTGCTTCAGACGTTTGACAAGCTCTTCTTTATCCAGCCTCTTTAAGGCTTCCGATCTGATTTGAACGGTGTCTCTTCCGCACAGCACGCTTGCTTTCGGCCTGTTTTCAGGCTGCAGATACGGATATACGGGCTCCGCGCCGCAGGAAGGGCAATGATTCCGTTTGATCTGATCCACATTTATGCTCATATTGGTGTTATTCCACACGTCAAACGTGAAAAAGCGCCGATTTACCGCCGCATGATTTCCTGTCAGCAATTTCAGCGCCTCAGCCTGCTGATAAGCGGAGACGATATGAACCGCCGGAGGTATGATGCCCGCTGTATCACATGTCGCTCCGCCCACGGGCATTTGCTCAAACAGGCAGGATAAACACGGCGTAACCCCCGGAATAATCGTCATGCACATTCCCTGACTGCTGACACAGGCACCGTAAATCCAAGGTGTTTTCGTTTTCAGCGCCAGATCATTGATGACCATTCTCGTTTCAAAATTATCTGTCGCATCCACGATGCAATCCGCTTGTTCGATCAGCGGTTCGAGCGTTTCCGCCGTACCTTCCGCCGCGTAAGCATCGATATGTATATCACTGTTTACCGCCAAAAGACGCGCCTTGGCCGCCATTGCTTTCGGCAGGCGCTGTCTCGCGTCTTCTTCTGTATACAGCTGCTGTCTTTGTAAATTGCTCCATTCCACATAATCCCGGTCAATAATCGCCATACGGCCCGCTCCGGCTCTTGCCAAACCCTCTGCTGCTGCTGTTCCGAGGGCTCCGGCTCCGACAATCAGGACACTGCTGTCAGCCAGCGCCTGCTGCCCTTTTTCCCCTATCGGCTTAAATCTTGTCTGCCGCGAATAGCGCTCTTCCATCTGTGTTGTCCCCTTGCATTTTTATTTCCATCATACCATGTTTCTTCCCGATCAGTCTTGATTTGAAGACTCGACATGCGCCAAAAGTCTGGTGTAATCGTCCTGTGTGTTGATATTAGCGAACTCCTCCGGCCCGGCGCCGATGTCTTCAGCCTGCACATAACAGACAGACAGCTGTTTCAGCGTGTCTGTCATTTTCAGTTTGTTTTGTGTCAGCTGATCAAAAAGCACATCCTGCACCCGCTTATGGTAAACCGCCAAGAGGGGCTGCTCTCTGTTTTCACAAACCGGTATGACAGCGTCCAGGTTTCCGGTCAGCTTCATTTCAAGCGCCGCCATCGTTTTTCTTGTTACGAGCGGCGTGTCACAGGATATGACCGTATATATTTCGCCTTCCGTTTGTTTCATTGCCGTATAGATGCCGGCAAGCGGGCCCATTCCCCGAAACCGCGGCTCATCGGCCAAAACATGCCGCTCCCTGTTTGATAAGAACTTTTTTATATGTTCAGGGCGGCTGATAATTACCGTTTCTCCGCCGCCGAAGGCTTTTTTCACCTGTTCATAAAACATGCCGCCCTTCCACTTTGCAAAAGCTTTCGGTTCTCCGAATCTTCGGGAAGCTCCCCCCGCTAATATTACATTCACCCGTTTCATGTCATCTCTCTCCCATTCTATATAAAAGCATAGCAAACGCCTCAGCCGAAATACAATATTACGGTGCTTGTCTGTTTAATTAAGAGGAATAGCCGTTGATCCTTTCCCATATTGTAGTGTTAACATCATGAGGGAGATGGTTCTTATGAAAATATCCGGTCCGTTTTTCCACGACACTTCTCAAGAGAACCTTTACTTGAAATCCGAACTTTCCAGATGCAGAAAATTAATTTCAGAATTTGAAACAAGCTACTTCCATCAAAAAAATAATAAGCTTCAGGAGGAAAACGCCAATATTAAAGAGCGGCTTCACAAGCTTTCTGACGAATTGAAAGCCATGGTTCAAAAACACAAACAGACAAGTGACACGGAACGTTCTTTGCATGAAATCAGAGCCGGGCTGCTCGATAAAATCGTCATTCTGCAAGAACTGCTTCAGCAGGAAACGTTTCGGCGGAAAAATGAGATGGAAGAAAAGCACCGTCTGCATCTTACAAATGTAAAATTTGAAGAAGAAAATAAAAACTTACATACCCGCATCCGCTCACTTGAGACCGCCATTCAGACTGAACGGACTTCTCACGAAGATATGAAACAGCGTTATCATGCCGCTGCAGACGAAAATACCCGGCTCCAAACACAAATGATAGAAAAAGAATACCAACTCAAACATATTAAAATAGAAATTAATCATATGAGAGATCGAATACTAGAAACAAAAGAACGGCTTGTAGAAATAGAAAAAACGAAAGAAAAGTTATTTCAAGAAACCATTCTTTCGTATAAACGGCAGCTGGACGAAAGTGATGCTTGGATTGCCGGCCATTTTGCTGATATTGACAGCCGCACGGCGGAACCGGCGGAACGAGCTCTGGAAATCCCTTCTGTTTCCAAAGAGACTGTTCAGGCAGAAGACTTGCTTAAAGCCGTTACCGAACAAGTCATCTCCCTGCAAAAACAATTTGTACAATCAGAGTCCCGCGATCAGTCGTTTGATGAAAAACTGGATGCGTTGAAAGAACGTGCTGACGGCGAAAAGCCTTTCCAAAAATATGTCGTCAAGCTTGAAAAAAAGCCGGGAAAAGATGCGTCACTTCCGCAGAATAAGCGGGAAAACGCAAAAAAACTGCTTGAGTAACGCAAGCAGTTTTTACTGTTTTATTATTCAGCAGCCGTATCATTTGCCGTTTCTGCTGTTTCCTGAGAAATTTCTCCCTCAAGAATATATTGGCCGCGGTATGGTTTTTTCACTTCCGGATACATTTTAATTAAGCTTTGCATAAATGTTGTCATATTAGGAATTTCAAGGCCGCTTTCCTTTTCAATTTCCTTTTGCAGTTCGGAACTTTTGATCGCTGCATTGTGGCGTTTCAATGTTTTAATCGCTGCTTCGCGCAGTTTTGCCGCTTTTGATCCCGGTCTCGCCGTCCCTCTTCTTCTTCTTGTAGAACCGTCTGGAATGCCGGCGGGAAGAGACGTAATAGACTGCATCTGCGGCTGGGAGGATTGAGGCTGTGTCTGCGGCTTTTGATAGCTTCTCATTTCCTGTGCTGCAAGCTCTGCAAGCACCGGGAGAGAGTCACTTTTTTTCTCCGGACGAAACTCTTTTTTTGTATCGGACAGGCTGCCTGTATTGTCTAATTCTCTCAGTTTTGCATATATTTTATCACGTTCTATTTGATATTCACGAATGACTTTTACCTCTGCTTCGTTCAATTGTTCTAAACGTAAGCGCAGCGCTTCTCTTTCATTAAACATGTGTAAAACCCCCTGTCAAAAATTTAAACGCTTTTATTAAGATATTAGATTACAAAAGTAATTTTATCAACTATTATTTTATCATTTTACTATTTTATTTACTCTATGAAAAATTGCTTATTTTCTGAAAATGGTACTTTATATACAAAAATCCCTTATCATATAGGGGATTCTGGACAAAGTTCCAATTTATTCAACCATTTCAAAATATAACTTGAAATTACTTGTTTAATGAAAATTAGCGTAATATCTACAATTTTCGACTATAATATGTAAAAGATTATGATATGGATAAAACAAGCGGTACAGCGTGTTTACGGCTGTTTCTCTTATTTTTTAAGCCACACATGGCATATTGGAATTTTTTATCCAATAGGCACAAAAAAACCCTGTTACCTAAACGGCAAAGGGTTTGCGGAACCGAGACAATAGTCCGACGGAGATTGTCCCGATTACTCAGAAGCCTGCTCCGATTCTGAAAGTACTCGGCTGACGCGTTTTTCAAGCATTTTCATCCCGCTTCCTCCCGCTTGAAAATGGCGGAGCTGTCCGCTTTTATCAAAAACGTAATAAGCCGGCACATATTCATTTTCAAATGCTTCAGTCAGCGTATGATCGCTGTCGACGTAAATCGGCTGAGAGATATCGTGTTCAGCCGCTGTTTCCTTGATTTTCTCAAGGTCAAGATCATCTTCGGAACGGGGCATGTGAACGGCCACCACATTCAGCTGATCTTTATATTTATCACGAAATTCGTTCATCTCAGGCATCGCTTCTTTACACATGCGGCAGCTGGCGGACCAGAAGTGAATCAGTGCCGGTTTTCCGCCGACCAGCTGTTCCTTCGTGACTTCTCTGTTAATCCATGCTTTAGCGCCTGTCAATTCAGGCATTTGCTGACGTAATTTCATCTTATTACCCTCCTTATGAAAAAGGTTTTTTGCCGGGGCTTTCAGTTTCGCCGGGCAACGTTCTCCTGTTTTCCCTCCAAAGGAAATGATTTGGCTGAATCACCATGTTAAAATGAGTGTGGCGATTTCTTAGTTCATATCTTCACAAAAATGATGATATTGAAACCGGGCAATATGAACAAATCTTAAATGAAATAACTGATTTCTATTAAAAGGTTTATTTTATTTTAAAAACGGGTATATCACTTTTAGCTTTTTCTGCAATAGACTTGAAAGGAAGACATCACTATGATTGATTTAAAACACTTTGATTGGGCCGGGCTTCTCACATCTGCCGGGATTTTCATCATAAAGCTGGCTCTCATTATTTTAGCGTACTTTATTTTCCGGACGGCAGGAAAAAAGCTGATCAAGCATCTGTTTCAGAAATTCGAGCAACAAAACAACCTCTCCAAAGGCCGCGCTTATACTTTGCGAAGCCTCGCGCTTAATGTATATGGATACATCCTGATTTTCGTTTTTATCGTAATGATTTTAGATTTATTTCACTACAATCCGAGCGCTCTCATTGCCGGCGCCGGCGTGGTCGGTCTCGCAGTCGGCTTCGGGGCTCAGGGGCTCGTCAGTGACATCGTCACCGGATTTTTTATCCTTTTGGAAAAACAGATCGACGTCGGCGATTATATTACGGTTGCCGGCTACAGCGGCATTGTCGAGCAGGTCGGTCTCCGTACGACGCAAATCCGGAGCTTTGACGGCACGCTTCACTATCTTCCCAACCGGGGCATTACGAATGTGAGCAACCATTCCCGCGGAACGATGCAGGCGCTTGTCGATATTAAAGTGCCGCTTGAAAAAAATCTTGATGAAACCATTCAAATCCTGCAAACCGCGTGTGACAAAGCAGCCGCTGAGCTCCCGCAGATTAAGGAAGGGCCGGACGTCATCGGGGTTCAGGATTTAAGCTCGTCAGAAATGGTGATCAGAATCATTGCCAAAACTGAAAATATGGAGCAATGGCGGGTTGAACGCGTACTGCGGAGAGAAATAAAAATCGCGCTCGACCGTTTTAAAAACGCCGCATCCGCCGAATAGAAAAACCGAAGCGTAAGCTTCGGTTTTTTCTTTTTTAATGAAATTTTTTTTCCACTTCGCTGCAGATTTCGTCGGCGGTCATTCCGGAAGCCGTAATGACGGGAGCCTGAGTTGACGTATCGGCAATTCCTTGGACATTGCTGTCAAGTCCGGTTACGACACAGCAGTCACAATTCTTCGCATCCTCAGGAGTCTTCATCATCACTACGTCATATCCTTTTTGTTTTAACGCCTGTTCTACATCCGATAAAGATTGTTCAATTCCAATTTTTTTCGTCATATTGAACACCTCCGTTATGTAGAATGCTCAATTTTTGTTAGATTATTCTTCTTTTCGGATTTAATTGGCATACTTCGAAAAATATCCGACCATGACATTGACCCCGGTTTCCATCGCTTCTTCATCCGGGTTCAGCTTTGCGTGATGAAGCCCGTGGGATGAATCGGCCCCCAGCCAGAACATAAAGCCGGGATATTTTTTCAGCATATATCCGAAATCTTCTCCGGTCATCGCTTCTTTCGCCGTTCTCACGTCAGCAAGCTGATGATCGCTGACAAATTGCATAAATTCTTCGGTCAGGCCGCTTGTATTATAAACTTGATGATAAACGGACGGATATGTGACTTTTCCTTTGCATCGGAAGCCGATTTCAATTCCTTTGACAAGCTCTTCAACCCGCTTTTTCACCATACGCATTGATTCCTCGGAAAGCGTCCGGATGGTTCCCTCCAGATGAGCATGCTCTGCGATGATATTTTGCGCCGTGCCCCCGGTAATCGTTCCGACAGTGATCACAGCGCTGTCAAGCGGATCCGTATTTCTGGATATGACTGTCTGCAGCTGCGTGACAAGCGTGCTCGCGGCGACGACCATGTCGTCTGCTGTATGCGGATATGCCGCATGCCCGCCTTTCCCCTCGAGATCGATGACGAGTTCGCTCGTATTGGCAAACAGCAATCCGCTTTTGGTGGAGATTGTGCCTACAGGAAGCTCAGGTGCTATATGGAGAGCGGTAATCAAATCCGGTGTCCATTTTTTCAGCACATCGCTTTCAAGCATCGGTTCCGCTCCGCCCGGTCCTTCTTCAGCCGGCTGGAATAAAAAGAGCAGATCATGTTTGACGGGATGATGGACAAAATGATCAATAATGCCGAGCGCGATGGTCATGTGCATATCGTGGCCGCATGCGTGCATAAAACCGGGGTGTTCAGATGCAAACGGAAGCCCCGTCTGCTCTTCAATCGACAGAGCGTCTATATCCGCTCTGTAGGCGAGCATTTTTTCCGGAGCCGTGCCGTTGACTTTGACAAAGATGCCGGTTCTCCAAGTTTCGATTTCAATTCTTTCCTCCGGATATTGGTTCAATAGATTCAGCAGGTACTGTTGGGTTTTATATTCCTGAAAGCCGATCTCCGGAATGCGGTGCAGATCTCTTCGGATGGCAATGAGCCGCTCTTTTTCCATATGTATTCCTCCTTGAGATAAGAATAAGGCGTGGATTTTATCATCCACGCCCATTCTATCAAACCATTCCTTACAGCTGGCGTAATTCCTGTTTGATTTCTGTTTTGCCTTTTGTTTTTTCATCGATATCTTTGATTTTTTTCGCAGGTGTTCCCGCTACAACGGTATATGGCTCGACGTCATTTACAACGATGGCTCCGGCAGCGACAACCGCGCCTTTACCGATTGTTACGCCTTCAAGCACAACCGCATTTGCGCCGATCACAACGTCGTCTTCCACGACAACAGGCTTAGCGCTAGGCGGCTCAATAACGCCCGCTAATACAGAACCCGCTCCGATGTGGCAGTTTTTGCCGACAGTCGCGCGTCCACCGAGAACAACGTTCATATCAATCATCGTACCTTCGCCGATGACTGAACCGATATTAATAGATGCACCCATCATGATAACGGCATTGTCGCCGATTTCGACTTGGTCGCGGATAATAGCGCCGGGCTCGATTCTCGCTTTAACATCTTTTAAATCAAGCATCGGGATCGCAGAGTTGCGGCGGTCATTTTCAATGACGTAATCCTCAATTTTGTCTTTGTTTTCTTCGATTGCGCTTTTAATTTCAGCCCACTCGCCAAAAACGACGCCGGATTGGCCGTTCAGGAATGTTTTAGCGGAATCGCCAAAGCTGATTCCTTCAAGATCGCCTTTTACATACACTTTTACAGGCGTTGATTTTGTACTATTTTGAATAAATGAAATAATTTCATTTGCATCCATCATTTTCATATGTATTGTCCTCCTCTGATTTTCTACCTCATTACTGTAACAAAGGAAGGATACAAAGACAAGAAAAAAAGGAACAAGCCTTTATTCTGCCGGCTGGCTGCACAGCGCGGCAAACTGTCTTCCGAATTCCCGGAGCTCTTCTTCCTCACTGCCCTCAGGGTTGTTTTCAATTTTGACCGACGGCAGCACTACCCGCCCGCCGCGGGCCGTGATTACTTTTTCCAATTCGTCAAGCGCTCCGCAAAAAAACTCATAGGACGTATCTCCGGAACCGAACAAAGCAAATGTTTTTCCCGTAAACTCCAGGTTTTCCATATCTTCAGCAATATCGAGCATTTCATCAGGAAGATCCCCGTCTCCCCACGTATATGTGCCTAATAAAATATACTCGTAATCATTAAAAAGTTCGGCATGAATATCCATCGCTTCATATCTGTCTACGGATGCTTGTGCTTCGATCAGCCCTTTTTCAATTAAATCCGCCATCGCCTCGGTGTTTCCTGACATTGTAGCGTAAACAAGCAATACATTCCCCATCTTCGTCTCTCCTTTATGCATAAAAACTAATGTGCGAGCCGTACCGCCTCATACGGTCTGACAAACTTACTTTCGTAAAGGCCCGCGCAAAAAAAGTTTTCTTCCCGGTTGGCCACCCGCCATCCGTGACCGCGGATCGTATCAAACCACTTTAATTCACCGGCGGCGAGATCAGCTTGATAAATACGCGAAAATCCATTTTCGTCCTGTGACGATGTGACATAAATAATCCCGTTATCCTCAGAAACGTCGAGAAATGATTTTTCCCGTACGGCGGGCCCGGCTGTAATGGCAAACTCCTCTTGCGTCCGTACGTTTCGGACGGCAATCTCGCCCCGTTCTCCTTTTGCCGCGCCCTTTGCTGCAATGAGCCATTCATTCTGATACATCATCATTGAAGCCGTCATGCGCTGCCTTTCGCGGCTTATACGCCGGATGCGGTCTTCCGTCAGTTCATACGCCCAAATGCCGCCATGATTCATATGAATCCGGGTGCCTATATAAATCGTCTGACCGTGTAAACAAAGCGAACGGATGACAGGCGGCTCCTTTAATTGTGAAAAGGGCTTAGCCACATGCCAAGTGACGCCGAAATCATCAGATAAGTAGAGGCAATATGTGCCATGCGCACAGACAAACCCGTCATTCCGCCCGGCAACGGCCCATACGGAGGCGCTGGTCGGAAATCGGGAGGCCGTCCAAGTCTTTCCCTGATCGGCTGATCTGAGGACGGCGCCTTTTTCTCCAGCGGCGAATATGTAAGGCCCTATGTAAGTCAGCACATGAACCCTGCTTTTCACTCGGAATAGTCTTTTCCAGCCTTCTTCCGCGGAAAAATGAAAAATACCTTCGTCTTTCACTGCGACAAAATATCCTGAAGTCACTGATGCCATGACAGCCGTCGCGCCTTTATGAAACATGGCACCGGTCTCCGTGGTGAGCGGCCCATGCAAGAAAACCGCGGACAAATTCTTTGCAGCATTCTTGATCTTCAGCCGTCTCGGGCGCCAGCTCGATTTTCAGCGTTTCCGGATATAAATTGGCTCCGGCCTGTTCAAACGCATCGTAAAACAGCGTGACCGCTTCGCAAAACTTCGGGTAGGCGTGATCGCCTGAACCGAAACAGGCCGTTTTCAGTCCGTTGAGCTGGCTGTGCAGAATATCTTCGTAAAAATCTTCCGCTTCGTAAGGAAGATCACCGTCCCCCCATGTGTACGTGCCGACAAAAACATAATCATATGCTTCGAGAGAATCCGCACCTGCTTCGTCCATGTCGAGACAGTCAACTGCTATCTGATGCCCGCTCAGTGTTTCTTTTATAATGCCGGCAATATCCTCTGTATTCCCCGACATGCTTGCATATATCATTAATGCTTTCTGCATATGATCACCTCGTAATTGATAATGATTTTCATTAACATATATAACACTTTAAATGATAATGATTTTCATTGTCAATAAAAAATAAAAAAAGACAGCATGATTGCTGTCTTTCTAAAATGGGCGTTCCTGCTTCAGCATATCTTTAATGACAGAAACAAAAGCCTGCACCTGTTTTAATTCAAATGCCGGCTCATATCCGAGCAGCCATGTGTCACGGCCGATCGGATGATCCTTTGTATCAAGCAGGGGCATTTTATTTACTTTATCTTCCTCTTCTAAAGTGACTGACGGCAGAATGGCATAACCGATCCCGTGCAGCGCCATCTGCTTGCACGTTTCAATCTGATCGACGAGGATGGTCTGTTTCGGCGAGGTTTTGAATTTTTGATGCCACCAATGCTGAATTTCCTGAAAATATGTACTGTCACTTTTGAATTGGATAAACGGCCGATCGGTATGGGCTATATCATCAATACAGGAAATTTCCGTATCAACCAAATATAAATGATCGGTCATTAAATAATCTTTCCGGCCTTTCCATTCCGGATTTCCCCGGATAATGCCGATATGTACCTGATCTTCATACAGACTTTTCAGCATTTCGCTGCTCCACCCTGTAATGAGAGAGACCTTTGCATTCGGATAACGCTCCACATATGTTTTTAACACTTTCGGAAGCCAGTGCTGCCCGATAATGGAGGCGACGGCAAGCTTTAATGTGCCGTGAATCTCACCCTCAAGTTCATCAATATTTTCTCTGATTCTTTCTTGCCGATCCGTGACGTCATTTGCAAATTGTATGATTTTTTCTCCTGCCGGCGTTACCGTAAGTCCTTTTTGAGATCTTAGAAAGATCTTTGTTCCCCAGGCTTTTTCAATGGTCTGCAATCGCTGGGACAGAGCCGGCTGTGACACGAATAACCGTTCGGCAGCCTTCCTCATGTTTAATTCCTCAGCTAAAACTACGAGCATATGAAGCTCTTGAAGCTGCATGTCGTCCTCCTTTTCAATGCCTTTCGTATTTCTTATCTACCATTCTAATAAAATAAAGGCTGCCGAGGCAAGCGCCACTCATATGTATGCGTTTTCTTTTTCCGGCATGCAAAAGAACAAATAGGCTGATCGTGCGAGCCTACTTATTCAATGACCTGATATGGCTGCTCAACTGCTTTAACACGACTCTTCTCGTGAAAATGCCTTCAAAGACGCCTTCATCATTTTCAACGCAGACAAAGCCGTTATTAATGACCATGCTGAACCCTTTGATAATCGGATCATTGATGTGGAGACGGGGAATGTCTTTCAGCATGACTTCCTCAACCGTAATTTGATCCAGCTTCTCAAACTCGATCCGTTCAAGTCCGAAAATGCTGTTCATAATCATATTTGTCCCGATCAAACCGTGCAGACGGTACGAAGCGTCAAGGACGGGAATGGCGGTATAGCCGGTTTTCGTCAGCACTAATAGAGCATGCTCAAGGTTGTTTCCGACTTGAACGTGCGCCACTTTATCCGCCTCGATCATAAATTGTCCGACTGTTGCATCAAGAAGCTGATCTGATTGTAAGCTAATCATGTCACTTCGACCCCTTTACATTTTTCATCAAAGCATGTATTCCCTATATTGCAATAATATAAACATTATCATTTTTTGTCGAAAAGTTTCCGTCAATAAAAAAGATACTCTTTGCAATCGAGTATCAATTTATAGGCCGCTGATTAATTTTCGTTCCGAAAACGGTCATAGAGCGTTACGAGTTTTTTATAAGTGGTTCCATCAACGCTTTTTGACCCTGCTTCTATATCGTTGATTTCGCTGGTCAAAAGCTCAATGGCATATTCTTGATTGATCAGGATATTCAGCAGAAGTTTCTGTTCTTCTTCCGTAAATCGTTCACTGATAAGACTCATACGTAATCAGGCCCCCTATTTTTAACTGAATACCTCTGAAAGCAATGTGAAATTTGCTTTCAGCTCTACCGCTAGAATAAGTAAACAGAAAAAAATCGTCAACCGCATAATTCGACATTTTGCGGATTCTGTATGAAATATTATTTTGTGTAACGATTGGCATAACTGAATGCTGTGCAGGAATCAGGCTTGATTTTCGCTTCAATGCCCATCGAGGTAATGCGGCCGGTCATTTCTTGTATCAATTCTTTTGTCAGCCCTTTTTGACCGATATCCAGATGCACTTCAAATGAAAGATCCGCCCCTTCATCCGTAAAAGGCAAGAGCAAATCTGTTAGTTCCATAAGACGGCCGTCGAGGATATGCGCTGCCATCTCCTGGCTGAACGCGGTTTCCAGCGAAATTTTTTCGCGAAGGCTATGTATCGGTCTTGCAAGATCGTGATTTTTCAAACAGCCCCAAGCTCCCTTGCCTGTACGGTGCAAGTGTATAGCCGTAATAAACTTTGTGAAGTCGCGGTAAACTTGTGAATCAGTCCCTACAGACAGCACATATGCTGAACGGGGGTCTTTATTGACAAAGCGTTTCAGCCGCTCCGTCACGTCTTGAAAGGTCATCTGTGCCTCAGAAAGATTATAAAACAGAAAAGAATCAGCCATGTACGGACACTCCTCTTTCCAGAGTCTACAACCAAACGAACAAGCACGTTCCTTTGCATAATTTAATAAAGCTCCGCTTGCGGAAGACCGGAAGCTTGGTCAGCCTGAAAAATCAAATCAAATTACTGAAGGAGCTCAAAAATTTCAATAGAAATCATGTCAATGTTATCAAACGGATATGTGTTAGGTTTTTCACCTTTTTGGAAAACCGTCAGTTCAAACGTTTGATTTTTTTCGAAATATTTAACACTGCAAATTTTTTCGCCGTTAACTTCAAAATAACGCTGCATCGGCTCGTTAGCCGCTTCCGCTGTTTCTTGCAGACTTTGCAGCCGCGTGATGATACCCATTAATTGTGACATTCTAAAAAAAGACTCCTTTCAAAAAACAACTTCAAATCAACAAGTATTTATTATAATACAAGTTCTACAGAGCATCATACCATAAAGTAGACCGGGATGGCATTTTCCCGCTGGATTTTCAAAAAGAAATAAACGGGAAAACCGTGTTTTCGAATAGTTTGAAGCTTTTTTCGGAATGTCATACACCTTTCAAAAATAATTTTTCGCTTTTTGAGCCGCCATTGTCAGATGTATGTGAGGAGAAGCCCTTTTATGAGGAAACAGCATAAAAAAACTTGGCGGGGGTAGCGCCAAGTTTTTTCGGATCTTGATCTGATAGAGGGGTTGGGGAACAGAGAGTAACTTCTCTCTATAACTAAATGATAATGATTATCAGTATCATTGTCAAACGTTTTTTAAAACTTTTTTCAAATGAACAAAAAAAGCGGCATACAGCAGCCGCTTTAAAGTAATCCGTCCTGTTCATATAAATAAGAGTAAGGCAGATCGATAAATAAATACATATTGTCATCCATCGGGTATGAAAAGGTTCTGATCATCTCACCCGTCTCAATATCACTGTACAGGTCACTGAAAAAGCCTTTTCTTGAATTCCGCATCTTCATGATGTTTTCTAAAAAGTACGGACGCCAGCTCCAGTTTTTCTCCATGTATTCAGGCTGATAAAGCCATTCGCCGGACTGCTTGAACACATTTCCCGTCAGCTGATAGCCTTCTTCATCACACATATAAATTCTGAAGCAGCAGTCGGTCAGGTTTTCCGCCAGTTTTTTAATAAACTCATCGTCCGCCTGATGGGTTTTCTTCAGCT
Source organism: Bacillus sp. LR--39 (assembly GCF_053613335.1). NCBI lineage: Bacteria > Bacillati > Bacillota > Bacilli > Caryophanales > Bacillaceae > Bacillus > Bacillus sp. LR--39. The sequence goes on from NZ_JBSIOT010000001.1 coordinate 1,559,446, forward strand.
CGGAAACTGCCTGATTGACCCGCTTATAAAAATTCTCAGAGTGTTCATATACCGTTTCCAGCTTCTTTTTTTCTCTCGTGATAAATTGCTGAAACTCCGTTTTCAAGCGTGCTTTTAACAGGCTCCGGTCTATAAAATCCCCGCTCGGCGCCTGCAGATAATAGCCTTGAAAAAATCGGCCTCCGTTTCTCCATGCGTACTGGAGCTGGAAATCAGCTTCTATATCTTCATACAGCAGCGCGGCGCCGATTTTTCTCGCCAGCAATGAAATGCTGTACAGCACATGCTCATATGATGGTGACGGCTGAGATACCTTCAGCGCCTGCAAATCTATTTTCAGAAGGTCCGGTGAAAGGAGCGCGATTCTGTCCAGGTTGCTGCTCTCCTTACCTATATTGTCCACCGCGATTTTAATGCCGTATGTACGATAGTAGGCAAGCATATGGTACAGCTGTTCAATGTCGCCTTCGAAATTGTGCTCGGTGATCTCAAGCACAATACGGTTCAATTCGATGCCCTGCTCTTCGTATTCTTTCAAAAGCTCAAGAAAGCTTTCGCCGTGGTCAAGCATCAATACATTCGCATCCTGATTGATAAAAATCAACAGATCACGATCAGCTTCTTTAAACCGCTCCAGCGCCTGCCTGATGACTCTGTCATCGACCTCAAGCTTATATTCTTCCGGAATGCCGGAATCTAAGAAAAACGACCCGAGGCTCTCAATCTCCGCATCTGCCAAAATACGCCCAAGCACCTCATAGCCTACGACTCTTTGTTCTTCAGCGTTAAAAATCGCTTGGTAATACGGAATGACATCATCAATATTCGTCAGTATATCAAGTGGGTCCAACATGTTATCACCTGCTTCTCTATCTTTGTCTGATTATACACAATTATATCAGCACCACAAATGTTTAGATTAGGGGAAAAGGAGGCAGTATGGCAGCAGCTTAAAATAAAAGGGGGATATTTTTAAGATCACTCTTCAGACCGGTTAATTAAGGACGTTATTCATTTGTTTCACAATCACAAATAAAAGGATAAATATAAGAGCATTATAACCGGCAGCTGTCCAAAAATAATGGCTCCAATCAGTGCTGTTAAATATCCAATCATCCTCATGTTCCAACTGAAAGAAAGTTCCTTTTTTATCTAAAGTGCCAAATGTAAGAGTTGTTAACCCGCCAACACTCTTGGAAACGTCAACTCCATACATTGAACCGGCATGATCAGTATGATTTATTGGCATATACGTATAATCAGATAAAATTGTTTCCGCCAGCTTAGTTGGCAGAGACACATATAATACAGCCGATGTATCGCCTCCGAGCCCACTCAAATACTCCCTGGCTTTAATAAATTTCGTTTCATCAGGAAAATCTATGTGATATAGCTTTTCAAATCTGATTATTTCATCAGATGTAAGATTGGTATTTTGATAATACTCCGGAGTAAAAGCGCAAATGATAAAGTACCAAATATTAAAGATGATAACGAAACTGCTTACAAATAGTACAACGAACCATTTTAATAATTTCTTCAATTAACCGCCCCTTAATCTTTCAAAATTATATCATAATTTTGAATAGAAAATAAAACAAGCGAACGGCGGCTTTAACGTTCGCTTGTTTTGCAAAATAATCAATATATGAAAAATTAAAACGGATAAGGATTCAGCCATTGCCCCCCGTCCATTGTGATACAGTCCCCGTTTATGTAGGACGCTTCATCAGATAGTAAAAACGCTGCCAACGCGGCGATTTCTTCCGGTGTGCCCAGCCGGCCGAGCGGCACACTGTTCATAGTGCGGGACACCGCTTTTTCCGATTCAAACAGCTTCTCCGCACCGCCTGTCCGTTCAATCGGGCCGGGGGCTATCGCGTTTGTGCGGATGCCGTATTTGCTCCCCCATTCAACGGCCAGCGTTCTTGTCAGTGACAATACCCCCGCTTTGGCTGCAGCGGAATGAACGACACCCGCTCCCGCTCCCCATGCGTATGTAGCGGCCATATTTAAGATGACGCCCTTCTGCTCCTGCTCGATCCAATGCCTTGCCGCGGCTTGGCTGCAGAAAAATGTGCCGTTTAAAACAATCTCAATAACAGCTTTCCATCCATTGGGCGTCAGCTTCTCTGCCGGGCAAATAAAGTTGCCGGCCGCATTGTTAATCAGCGCATCAAGCCGGCCAAAGACTTTTTTCGCTTCTGTAATCATGTCTGAAGCGGCGGAATCAGAACGGACATCCATTTGAAAACAGGCGACCTGCCCCTCAAAGGTCTCAATTTCTTTTTTTGTTTCCTCAAGTGCTTCATGGTTCCTCCCTGTCACCATGACGTGCCATCCTAATTCAGCCTGTTTTTTCGCTATTGCTTTTCCCATACCGCTTGAACCGCCTGTAATGATTACCGCTTTCTTATCCATAACAAACCCACCCCTTTTATTGAATGAATAATCATTCATAATTTTATCACAGATGTCTTTCCGCGTCATTACATGCTGAGAAGGGATTTTTCAGCCCGGCTGATGATATAATAGAACAACTCTGACAAAGGTTGGTTTTACATATGGAGAAAATGACCAGAAGAACATTTTTAAAAAGAGGATTCGGCATTTTGGGTGCAGCTCTCGCAATGGCTTGCGGAGGTTACGGCTATGCCCGGTATATTGAACCGCGCATGATTGAGGTCACCCGGCATACAATCACCAACCGCCTGATCCCCCGCGGCTTTGACAATTTTAAAATCGTTCAATTCAGCGATACGCATCTTAGTGATGTGTTTACATCCGGTGACTTGAATAAAGCAGCGGAAAAGATCAATCAGCTGAAACCCGATCTGCTCATCTTTACGGGAGATTTAATTGATAAGCCGCATTTATTTAATGATCACCAGCGTGCACTCGCCGTGCTGAAAAATCTTGAAGCTCCCTTCGGCAAACTTTGTGTTTACGGAAACCATGACCACGGAGGCTACGGTACGAACACGTACAAGGCTCTGATGAAAGCGGCTGATTTTCAAGTGTTTCGAAACGGCTATCGTCAGGTGCAGCTGACAGACGGAAGCCGGATTGAACTCGCGTTTTTGGATGATGTAATGCTTGGAAAACCCGATTATGAAGCCACCCTGTCTCGCCTTTCCGAAGATGCGTTTTCCATTTTAATCGTCCACGAGCCTGATGCCGCTCTCAAGATAGGCGGATATCCCGTAAACCTCCAGCTGTCGGGACATACTCACGGCGGCCAGGTCCAGCTCCCGTTTTTCGGCCCTCTCATTACGCCTCCTTACGGAAAAACGTATACCGACGGCATGTATACGTTGCATGACACAGCCGTTTACGTCAATCGCGGGCTCGGTACGACAAGACTGCCGTATCGATTTTTAGCCAGACCGGAAATCACGCTGTTCACATTGAAAACCGAGCAAAAATAAGACTTTTATCCTGATGCACAGACACCCCCTCCGTAATATGTATATGGAAAAGAGCAAAAAGGAGGGTGATGAAACTGCTGACATATCAAGTGAAACAAGGAGAAACCATCTCAAGCATTGCGCAAGACTTCAGAATAAGCACTGCTGCTCTCCTTCAGGCAAATCCCTCAATCCAATCGGCCATATACGCGGGACAGCATATTATCATACCGAATCTTCCCGATCCATCCACCATTCCCTACTCCATCATCGTGTATATCGGAGCGAAGAAACTGGAGTTATACCGCCTTGGCAGGCTCATCCGTACGTACCCCATCGCAGTCGGAAAAATATTGACGACCACGCCGACCGGAGAATTTTACATCGTGAACCGCCAGCCTAAGCCCGGCGGCCCGTTCGGCGCTTATTGGCTCAGCCTCTCTAAAATTCATTACGGCATTCACGGAACAAATAATCCTTCCTCCATCGGCAAAGCGGTATCAAAAGGATGCATCCGGATGTATAATCAGGACGTCACTGAACTTGCCGCTACCGTTCCTAATGGAACAAGGGTGACTATTATAAGATAGAAAGATCTTATTTGTTAATGGAACGAGCTGATGATAATATATTACAGTGGGACCTTTAGGGTAAGGAGCGTGTTTATGGATATATTTAAAAATCGCAATTTTGTCCGTCTCTTTTTCGCAGCACTCGCTTCTCAAATGGGAACGACTGTAGGTAATATGGCTTTTGCTTTTTACTTGCTGGACCATTTTTCAAACCAGCCGGCATACACGACTTTGGCTGAGCTGATGTATTCACTGCCGACAGTTTTCGTATTTCTGATTGTCGGTGTCGCAGCTGACCGGCTTGACAGGAAAAAGGTCGCAGAGAATTGTGACTGGATCAGAGCCGGACTGACGATCGTATTGTTTGCCGCATTATACACCGGGAGCATCCCTCTCGTGTTCTGTATTTTGTTCATCAGAAGCGCCGTGACCAAGTTCTTTTTCCCGGCGGAAGCCAGCCTTGTACAAGCTATTCTGCCTAAGGAGCATTACGCGAAAGCGGCGGGACTTAACCAGATCCTGTTCAGCATCTTCATGGTATTCGGCGTCGGTATAGGCGCGTTTATGTATAAAACGATCGGTATTCACGGAGCCATTATCCTTGATTTTGTCAGCTTTATTGTATCAGGCTTTCTGATCCGCGCCTGCCGCATTCCGAAAGAAGCCCGTCAGCCGAATGGCCCTTTTAAATGGGGAGATTCGTTTCTGAAAGACTCGGTCGCTGATTTTAAGGAAGGGATCGTATATATTGTTAAAAACAAATTGCTTGCTTCCCTTATTTTCGGCTTTTTTATCTTTGGTTTTGTCAACGGCGGCTTTGCCGTACTGCCGATGTTTACGATGAAATACGGACTTGCGCCTGATCATTACGAATCACATACTTCCATCTTCACCGTCGCACTCGGCTTCGGCCTGCTTGCAGGAAGTGTAATCGGAACGATGATCGCAAAAAAAGTCAAACCGCATCATTTGATGTCGATTCCTATTTTGGCAGCCGGACTGCTCATTTTTGTCCTCGGCTATACGGATAAGCTGTGGATTTATTATGCGGCGGCTTTCGTCCTCGGCATGTGCATCGGTCCTGTCAATATCGCCATCGGCGGCTGGATGCCGAAAATCGTTCATCCGAAAATAATGGGCCGGGTCAGCGGCTGGCAGGATCCTTTTATGATGTTTGCCCAATCGATTACACTCGGACTGGTCGCCCTGTTATTTCCGAAATTCGTTACCAATATTGATTACCTTTATTACGGCATGGGAATCGTGATTTTAGCGGTATTTGTGTTCTATTTTATCGCTCTTCCGAAATACAGCGCCGAGGCAGCAGAGGTCGATGTGCAGCAATCATTAAAGGCTGATTCCGAAAAACATGCGAATCCTGTCTAATAAAGGAAAAAGATGCGCCCTTTTCATCAGAAAAAGGCGTATTTTTATAATCAATATTTGCATTTCAACGCTAAAAAAGTATAATCTATATATGAACTTGATCAATGCAAAGGAGAGAAATAATGGACGACCACGCTTATTCGAAAGAGCTGCAGCCAACCATCGAGAATCTTTCAAAAGCTGTTTATACTGTGAACCGCCATGCAAAAACCGCCCCCAACCCTAAATACCTTTATCTGCTGAAAAAACGGGCATTACAAAAGCTTGTGAAAGAAGGCAAAGGGAAAAAAATAGGGCTTCACTTTTCAAATAATCCCAGGTTTAGCCAACAGCAGTCAGACGTACTTATCTCTATCGGAGACTACTATTTTCACATGCCTCCAACAAAAGAAGACTTCCAGCATCTTCCGCATTTAGGTACGTTAAATCAATCGTACCGCAATCCTAAAGCACAAATGTCTTTGACAAAAGCGAAAAATGTATTGCAAAAATATGTGGGCTTAAAGGAAAAACCGCTTGCCGCCAACAGGCAGCAGCCCGCTTATCATAAACCCGTATTTAAAAAACTTGGTGAGAGTTATTTTTAATTCCGCCGCAAAAAAGCCGATGCGTCATGCATCGGCTTTTTTCTATTCAATCACGTACGTATCCACTTTTTTAATGAGCTCGCTGATTTCAGGCTTGCTGATCTGTTCATCCGCTCCGACTACTTCGCCCCGGTGGCGCAGGTCGTCCGTAATCAGGGACGAGAAAATCATAATCGGCACATCAGAGCTTTGCGGGTTATCCTTAAGGAGCTTCGTCAAACGATGCCCGTCCATTTTCGGCATCTCAATGTCACTGATAATCATGTCAATATGGTCTGACAGGTTTTCTCCGTTATCCGTCAGTTCCACGACGTAATCATACGCTTCTTTTCCGTTTTCAAACGTAACGATTTCACTGTACCCCGCCTCAGTCAGCTCATCCGTCAAAAGACGCATCAGAAGCGGCGAATCTTCAACGATGATCAGTTTTTTACCCGCCCGTCTTTCATCAAATCCTTCCTGATGGACATGATAAGTCTCAACTCCGGATGCCGATTCAATATCGTAAATGATCTTTTCATAATCAGGCAGAAAGATCATCGTGTCTTCCAGTTTGATGATTCCCGTTAAATGCCGCTCCATGCCCTGGTTCAGGGAAGTCGGCTTTTCAATCGCCTCCCAGGACACCCTGTGGATTTGTGAAACGGAACCGACGTGAAAGACGATTTTCCGTTTGTTGAATTCCGTTACGATATATTTATCGTCTTTTGCTCCTTCGGCATCAACGCCGAAAAAGGAATACAGACTGATGACGGGAAGAATTTCGCCTCTCAGCTTAATCATCCCTTCTACGTCTTTATGAGACTGAGGCACAGATGTAACATCTACCGGCTGAATGATTTCCCGGACTTTCATCACATTTATGCCAAATGTATTGACGCCTACTTCAAATTTGACGATTTCTAATTCGTTTGTGCCTGAATCCAATAAAATATCGTATTGTTGTAAAGACAATTCAATCCCTCGCTATCCGCATTCAGTATTGTACTGTATATATCGGCTGGAAACGGAAAAAGTGAATGTATTCGGTCCAACTGGCCATGAACTCTTTATAAAAAAATGCTTTTTTCTGATATCCCATTGACTTTTTGACATCGAGTGGTAAAATAGTCAAGGATTTTTCAGGAAGAAGGGTGTAATAAATGGGTACAGTAGTCATATTCGACCAAGATCAAATGACAGTGTTAGAAGATATCAGCAAAACGGCTTACCTGCAAATGAAAAAAGAGGCGAAAGAGCGTCCCGACAAGCCCGCTCCATACATCTTATGGCGGGAAGACGTCAGCTTTGAATACGGGTATTAATGACATTCGCCACATATCACAATAGATAGATCATGATACAATGAAGACAATCATTTCAGCTGGTTGTCTTATTTTTTTCTGAAAGAAGGTATGTTTTCACATATCGGACATATACTCGGGATAGTTCAATAAAAAGATGACAAATGCTCAGCTAGTGGTAAAATAGGATAAACTCAATATATAGTATAAGGTGATGAATTATGGAACATTTGCTTAATCCGAATGTAAAAGAAATTGAAATTTCAGGAATTCGCAAATTCTCAAATCTTGTAGCTCAGCACGACAATGTCATTTCGCTTACGATCGGTCAGCCGGATTTCTTCACGCCGCACCATGTCAAAGCGGCTGCCAAAAAGGCAATCGACGAGAACGCAACGGCGTATACTCCGAACGCGGGCGGACTTGAGCTGAGACAGGCCGTACAGCTTTATATGAAGAAAAAAGCTGACTTGAATTATGAAGCTGAAACTGAAATCATCGTCACAACCGGGGCAAGCCAAGCGATTGACGCGTCTTTGCGGACGATTTTATCTCCAGGCGATGAAGTTATTCTCCCCGGACCGATATATCCGGGCTACGAACCGATCATCCGCATGTCGGGCGCCGTTCCGGTCCATGTGGATACGACGACACACGGATTTAAGCTGACGGCGCGGCTCATTGAAGAATCGCTGACACCAAAAACAAAATGCGTCATTCTTCCTTATCCGTCAAACCCGACCGGAGTGACATTGTCTGAGGAAGAGCTGCAAAACATCGCAGCCGTCATGAAGGGCAGAAATGTTTTTGTCCTGTCTGATGAGATTTACAGCGAATTAACCTATGACAGACCGCATTATTCGATCGCGTCTTATTTGAGAGACCAGACGATCGTCATCAACGGCCTGTCAAAATCACACAGCATGACGGGCTGGAGAATCGGTTTCATTTTCGCACCGAAAGAAATTGCCAAGCACATCTTAAAAGTTCACCAATACAGTGTGACATGCGCGTCTTCAATCTCTCAGAAAGCGGCTCTTGAAGCGGTGACAAACGGTGTTGATGATGCGCTTATTATGAGAGAACAGTATAAAAAGCGGCTTGACTATGTATATGACCGTCTAGTTTCAATGGGGCTTGACGTCGTAAAGCCGTCAGGCGCATTTTATATCTTCCCTTCCATTAAGTCATTCGGAATGTCATCGTTTGATTTTAGTATGGCTCTTTTAGAGGATGCAGGTGTGGCTCTTGTGCCCGGCAGCTCGTTTTCAAAGTTGGGTGAAGGGTATGTGAGGCTGTCATTCGCATATTCACTGGATACATTGAGAGAAGGCTTGGACCGGCTGGAAGCATTTATTTTAAAAACGAGAGAATCCATGCAGACTATTTAAACAACGGCATAACGCCGTTGTTTTTTATTGTTTCGGGAATGTAATATGAAAGGCCGTGCCTCTATCCGGTTTGCTGTCTACTTGGATGGCTCCCTGATGGTTTTTAATAAGGTTGAATGTGACCATCAGCCCCAGGCCGGTTCCTTTTTCTTTCGTTGTCAAAAACGGTTCGCCTATTCGTTTCAGCACGTTTTCCGGTATCCCGTCACCCTCGTCTTTCACCGTCACATTAACGGAATACTCATCTTCTGTCATAAGAATGTGAACCGTTCCCCCATCCGGCATCGACTCAACGGCATTTTTAATCAGATTGATAAACACCTGTTTCAGCTGATTTTGATCACCGTTAATATACATGCTGTCATGTTCATAATCCGTTTTGATAAAAATCCCTTTAAGATTTGCCTGCGTCTCTAAAAGAGCGGTCACTTCACTTATAATTTTCTTTAAGTTTACACGCTCTTTCACGGCGTTTTGCTGAGGTTTGGCAAGCATTAAAAGCTCACTTAAAATTAATTCGATTCTGCTCAGTTCAGAAAACACAATTTCAAAGTAATGTTCGTTTTCCCCCATCGTCGGCTTCATGAGCTGTAAAAATCCTTTGATCGCCGTCAGCGGATTGCGGATTTCGTGAGCGATTCCCGCCGCCAGCTGCCCTGCGATAGACAGCTTCTCCGACTTCAGCATTAATTCCTCCGTCTGCTTCCGCTCAGAAATATCACGCAGAATGACCTGCATGGCCGTTTCTCCGAAAAACGTCGTCGGAATGCAGACCATTTCCGTGTAGATCAGCCGGTTTTTAAAGGTAAACCACGATTGCTTAATAATTTCTGACTCGGTCTTTCGGTTGATAATATTTTGGATCCGCTGTTTCACGCCGTCATGATCACAGGGATGAAGCTGATCATAGACGTTTTTCCCAATTAAATCTTCATATGTTTCAGCCTCAAACAGCGAAATGCCCGACTCATTCATGAATACCCATTTATCATTGTGAATCACGGCGATCGTGTCAATTGAATTCTGAATGAGGAGCTGATAACGTTCTCTGCTTTTTTGCAGAATCGTTTGGAATTTTTTCCGTGAAGAAATATCAATCAGAAGCAGCAATTCCGCCCGCTGATTTTTATATGTCGTCGGTGCCGCCTTTACTTCTAAATGAACGGGCGTGCCGTCGAGCCTTCTCCACGTCTGTTCGATCATTCCGACTTCCATTCCTTTTTGCATCCGCACAATTCGGTTTTTCACAATGTCGTGATACTCTTCTTCAATAAACTCATAAGAGCGCCTGCCGATTACCTCGTCTTTGCTTTCGGCTCCCAGCATGGCAAGCATCGCGTTGTTGGCGTAGGCGATTGTGCCGTTGATGCTGACATATAAAGGATTCGGCAGCATTTCGACAAGACGCTCGAATTCGCCGTTTCCAGCCGCATCTTCCGACTGTTGTTCTGCCTTTTGCTTCTTTTGTTCATACATATAAGGCCGGCGGGGCGTCTTCTCCTCAAGCACCTTGATTTTGAGGATGATTTCCCGATCCGTCCCCTCCATTTGCGGTGTGACAATTTCCACACCCGCTTCAAGCCATACGATGGTATGATCTTTTTTAATAAGACGAAAGGTGCAAGGCATCAAATGATGCTCATTATAGAAGTAACTTTCAACCAAAAATTGATCTTCTTCATGCAGGAACGTTTTGAGAAATGACCCGATCATCTCTTCCTGAGAATAACTGAAGTACGATTTGCAGTTTGCAGAAATATACATAATACGCCCGTTAGACGTCAAAACGGCATGAAGATCGGTTTTCGATTGAAACTGTTTGACATGCTGAGTATCCTGTTCCACAGAATCCCTCCTTTGCATTATACTCGCACTGCAGGCTGGACACGGACTGATATAAAAAGAAATTCCACTAGATTGATTCGCTAAAAAATGAGCATTCTCCTTCTATTCTTATTGTGAACGTCAATTTTCCTGAATGAAAGAAAGGGCGCACGAGATGTTCGGCCGCCCTTTCATTTGTTATTTTTTATTGTATTTCTTTTCAAGTTCTTTGTAAGCGTCAATTGCTCCTTTGGCAATGTTTTTGCTGACATGATCGTGATCATCTTGAACAGTCGGTACGACGACGCTGAATGCCACTCGTGGATGTTCTGACGGATAGTAACCGACAAAGGTCAGGTTATAAGTGTCTTTCCCCCACCAGTTTTTGTTCGTGCCGTAATAGCGCGTCTGCGCGGTTCCCGTTTTTCCGGAAACATCAGCGCCGGACCCCTGGAATGTTGAATAAGCCGTTCCTTGAGGTGAGCTTGTAACCAATTTCATCCCTTTATGAACTTGGTCAAAATCGCTCGGGCTGTTATTTACTTTGTTCAAAATTTTACTATCTCGCTGTTCAATCGCTTTTCCAATCTTGTTTTTGCTGTCCGGTTCATGAATGCTTGTGACGATCCGCGGCTGGACGCGATACCCGCCGTTTGCGATGGCTGAAATATATTGAGCCATTTGAAGCGGCGTATACGTATCAAACTGTCCGATCGCAAAGTCCAGCAGCAATCCCCCGACCATTTGCGGATTCGACTGCATGCCTGCTGATTCCTGGGGAAGATCAATCCCGGTTTTCACACCCAGGCCGAATTGAGCGTAGTAGTTGCGCATTTTTTTAATATCGTCTAATCCGGCCGGCAGCGTGCCGTGCGGGACGTAGGTAATGCCCGCGATATTCATGGCCACATGAAACATATATACGTTTGAACTTCTTTGCAGCGCGGTCAGCTCAGTAATGGCTCCCATTTGTGTCCACGATTTTTTTTTCGTGTCGCCTTTAAATACAAGCGGTGCATCGACAAACGTTTTATAATGCGGGAGGCCGCTTTGGTAACCTGCGAGAACAGTCGCTCCTTTAACAGAAGAGCCCATCTCATATTGGGTCGTAAATGCTCCGATCGCAAAATCCTGTGTTTTATTTGTTTCGAGATCGATGCGTTTCCCCGCCATTGAGAGAATATCCCCGTTGTTCGGGTCCATCATGACGGCAAATCCTCTGTCAACCATATAGTTGCCTGCGGCGCGGCTTCTTCTCAGCTCTTTTTCAATGACTTTTTCGACTTTCGACTGTAATTCCATATCGAGCGAGAGTTGCAGATCGTAGCCTCTGCTGCCTTCATCGACGGGCTTTTGGCTGACGACCTCACCTTTGCTGTTTTCCACATACTCTACTTTTTCTTTATGCGCGTTTAAATAGTCCTCATACTGATATTCGATGTAGCTTTTTCCCACCCGGTCATTCAGTGAGTAGCCTCTTGTGACATAGTAATCTTTCCGTTCGCCCAACAATCCCTGTTCCGGTGTCGTCACACCGCCGAACAGAGAGTACAGCGTTTTGTCGTATGGATATTTTCGCGTCCAGTCATTGATCACGTCAATGCCGGGGAGCTCTTTCAGGTGCTCGGATACGACGGAAACTTCTTCATATGTCAGGTCGCTTTTTGGTTTTTGCTTGTTGTTGTCATGCTCGTCAAGCAGTGAACCGCTGTTTCCGTTTCCGTTCAGCTTATTCGGGTCCATTGATTTGACGACTTGCGGCTGATAGGCGTTGCCGCTTGAAAAACGCGTATAAATCGCCGCGATTTCCAGCTCTTTTTTATTTTGTTTGATCGCATCAATCTCCTGCTTCGGGACGCGTTCAATCTGGCGTTTGTACACTTCTTGCGGCTTCAGGCTGTTTTCTGAGTCCTTCATAAGCTTTTCCGCCTTCTTTGGATGTGCGGCAAGCCAGTAATCAATGATATTTCGATCCTTCATAAATTCAGTATCAATATGAATCAGTGCGGCGAGATTTTTTGCCGTTTTCAATTTGTCCTTTGCCGAGGTTTTTGAGGTAGAAACGTATACAATTTCAGGCACAGCCTGGTTATCAACCGCCACTCTGTTCCGCTTGTCATACATTTTTCCCCGCGGTGTCGGATAATAGGCGGTTTTTGCATTTGCCTTCTCCGCATCCTGGCGGTGTTTATCCCCTTCGACAATCTGGACGATGCCGAGTTTAAAAATCAGTGCCGTAAAGAGAAGAAAAACAATCAAAAAATAGAGATTCATTCTCAGCGCTCTGTAACGTTTCGTTTTTTTCTTTGGTTCGCGCGCAACTTCAGCCACTTTCTGTTACACCTCTCAAATCATTGAATATATTTACATAAACAGATTTTAATTGTAACATTTTTGTAAAAGTTGTTACAGCGAAAACGGGTAAAAAAAACTGTCAAGATCAAATTATCTTAAAATATATCTAACACTTCAAATAATTTGAAGAGATGTAACGGATTTTAAAAAATAAATACAGATCGTTTTTCCCGGTATAGAGCCATTTTTCTGCGCTCAATTACAATTATGACAAGAGTTTGTTGTCAAAGGAAATGGCTGCCTGCATTATGACAAAAAAGCTGTGATAAGATTTTTCATGTAGAAAAAAACTTCTCTGGGAGGCTATTATCTTATGAAAAAAGCATTTCTCTTATCTGCCGCCGCGGCAGTCAGTTTGATTACATTCGGAGGCATTCAGCAGGCATCTGCAAAAGAGCTGTCATGCCAGCACGTCGTTACTGTGAAAAAAGGAAACACCGTACAGCATCTGACTCTTCAAGAGGCTGTTGAAAAACTACATATGAAAACGAGCGTGAAAAAGCTGAACGTTAAAAATGAGAAAGAACTGACTCAGCTGCTGCAAAAACACGCAAAGCATTCTGACATGACAGTTAAAAATGTTCAAAAAGAAACACCGGCAAAAACGGCTCCGACAGCTGCCGAAAAACCGAAAGCCGATCAAAACCAGACGGCTGACAATGCAAAGCAGACAGATAACACAAACAACAGCAGCGAGAAAACTCCTTCATCAGTCAGTGCGTACGAAAAGAAAGTCGTTGAATTAACAAATGCAGAGAGACAAAAGCAAGGCTTAAAACCTCTGCAGATTGATGAAAAATTAAGCAAATCAGCTCACGCAAAATCACAAGATATGAAAGACAAAAACTATTTCGATCACCAAAGCCCTACTTACGGCTCACCTTTCGATATGATGAAGTCTTTCGGAATCACTTATAAAACTGCCGGTGAAAATATCGCCAAAGGACAGCCGACTCCTGAAGCTGTCGTTAAAGCTTGGATGAACAGTGAAGGCCACAGAAAGAACATCATGAATCCTGAGTTCACTCAAATCGGTGTCGGTTACGTAGAATCAGGAAACATCTGGACACAGCAATTCATCGGAAAATAAATAATAAAAAAGATTGCCCCTGCGGGCAATCTTTTTTATTTCACCCAAAGCTTATAAATACTTTGAGTTCCGCTGTTTTCTTCACCTTGCGCGGAAAGCTTGTCGTATAATGATTTGGCAAGCGCCAATCCGGGCATCTCTTCTCCCATGAGCTCCGCTTCTTCTAGGGCGATGCCCATGTCTTTAATAAAGTGTTTCACGTAGAATCCCGGCGCAAAATCGCCTTTCAGCATACGGGGGGCGAGATTTGACAATGACCAGCTGCCAGCCGCTCCGGTTGTAATGCTTTTCAGCACTTGTTCCGGGTTCAGACCGGATTTTTCAGCATAAGCCATCGCTTCAGCCACTCCGACCATTCCCGTTGCAATCGCGATCTGATTGCACATTTTCGTATGCTGGCCGCTGCCAGCCGGCCCTTGATACTGAATGTTTTCCCCCATAACGGAGAAAAGCGGCAGGCATGCTTCAAACGCTTCTTTTTCTCCTCCGGCCATAATGGCAAGCGTTCCGTTCCTCGCGCCGATGTCTCCGCCGGAAACGGGTGCATCCAAGGCGTGAATGGACTTTTCTTTGGCTTTCTCCGCTATCTTCTTCGCCAGAGACGGTTTTGATGTCGTCATGTCAATGACAAACGCCCCTTCTTTTGCGTGGCGGAGAATGCCGTTTTCGCCGAGATAGATTTCCTCGACATCACTCGGGTAGCCGACCATGGTAATAATAATGTCAGCTTTCTCTGAAAGGTCTTTGACCGTCTCCTGCCAGACCGCTCCCTTATTCAGAATCTCTTCCGCTTTTTGTTTCGTCCGCGTGTAGACTAAAACAGGATAGCCCGCTTCTAAAATGTGCGATGCCATACTGTTTCCCATGACGCCCAAACCGATAAATCCGACCGTTTTGTTCACTGCGCTTTCCTCCCCTGATGCGATTCATAGTATTTATTCTTTCATGTCTATATTACCATATTATAGGCTGATAGAGACCGCATTACAAAGTGAATTTAGAAATGGCGCTGATCAGATCTTCGCTCGCGCTCTTTAACATATCAGTCGATTGCTTCACTTTTTCAAGCGTAACGAGCTGTTCATCAGTAGAAGCATTCACTTCTTCCGCCGCTGCCGCAGATTCTTGAGAAATGGCGGAGATGCTTTGAATCGCTTCTTGAATTGCGGCTTGTTCTTCACTCATTTTTTGAATGTCATTGTAAATATGATCTATACCTTGAACGAGAGACTGCATTTCCGTCGTAATCAGATTGAGAACCTCACCCGTTTCATGAATGGCGCTGTTTTGTTCATCATTCATTCTGCTTGCCTCAATCATCGCGTGTGACGCTTCTTTTGTCTCAGATTGAATCAGACGGACCGTTTCACTGATATGGCCGGAAGAAAGAGCTGATTGCTCAGCAAGCTTGCGGACTTCTTCAGCGACGACGGCAAAGCCCCGGCCGCTTTCTCCCGCTCTTGCGGCTTCAATGCTCGCATTCAGCGCCAAGAGGTTCGTCTGGTCTGAAATGGCGGATATTGCCGTCACGACTTCTTCTATGTTTTTCGTTTGTTCTTCCAGGTCATTCAGCATTGCCTCTACTTTTTTCGTTTCTGAATTGGCTTCGTTTGACTTCATCAGCAGCTGCCCGAGCGCGTCCAATCCTTTGTAGCTGGCATCCTCTGAAGATTTTGAGAGTTGTTTTATGCTGCCTGCGCGATCTGCGATTCCTTTTATTTTGACCGAGAGATTTTCTGATTTTTCGTTGATCGTCTCAACCTCTGACGCTTGCTCTGTCGCTCCGGCGGCGACTTCCTCTATCGCTTTTGCGATTTGTCCGCTCGTTTCATTTGTTTCTTGTGAAATGACGGTTAATTGGTCAGATGTATCGGACACATTTTCCGAAGAGGTCTTGACCTGTTCGACCATCTCTTTCATATTTTCAACCATTTGGTTAAAGTCTTTTGTTAACTCGCCTACTTCATCTTTTGATTTCGTCTGGGCGCGGACGGTTAAATCTCCCGCTGAGACTGAATTTGTTTTGGCGATCAGCTGCTGAATCGGCCCGGTTATCGTTTTTGCTAGGAAATAACTGAGTCCGATCGTAATCACAAGGGCGATCAGTGACATAAAAATGCTCACCGTGTTCATTTTATCGGCTACTCCCATCAGCTGATCTTTTTCAAACTGCGTTCCGACTTTCCACCCTGTTTCTTTTACCGTTTGGTAGACGACCATGTTCCCCTGCAGCTCTTTGACACCTTCTTTATCCGCAGTGATGTCTTTTAACGTCTGATCTTCCGAAATATTTTTCCCCTGTTTTTCCGGATGCGCCAGTAGAGAA
The DNA here is from genome assembly GCF_053613335.1 of Bacillus sp. LR--39. Lineage (NCBI taxonomy): Bacteria > Bacillati > Bacillota > Bacilli > Caryophanales > Bacillaceae > Bacillus > Bacillus sp. LR--39. The sequence continues at coordinate 1,575,667 of NZ_JBSIOT010000001.1, forward strand.
CCGTTTTCATCCGCTAAAAAGGCAAATCCTTCATACGGGACCTTTTGCTCGTTGACCATGCTCTGAATGGAGGACAGCTTCAGATCTAAGCTCGCCACTCCGACGACGGTTCCGCTGTTTTGAATGGCTTTTGACGCCGTCACGATCATGTCTCCCGTCACTGCATCTTTATAAGGGTCAGTCCAGACAACCTTATCGGGTTTTTCAGCCGCCATCTTATACCACGTTCTATTTGTCGGATCATAGTCTTTGGCAAAATCGGCCTTTGGATATGTAAACATTTGTTTGTTTGCGGTTCCGACATACGCAAGCGCGACATATTTGTCATTCTGTCCGATCTGCTTTAACTCATCGTTAAAAAGCAGCGCGGTTTCTTTCTTCCCATCTGATAAAAAAGACCGGGACAATTCACCGCCTGCTAATCTCAATAATACGGTCTCATCATTTTTCAGCTGAAGCTCAATGTTCTGACCGAGTGAATTGGTGACATTCTCTGTCGTACGTTTTGCTTCCTCCGTCATCATCGGCTTTAATGTCAAATATGAAGAAACCGTTAAAAAAACAACCGTTACGATAAGCATCGCCGATACAAACACAGCAATTTTGATGTGCATTTTTTTAAACATAACCATCCCCTCCTGAGAGTTATATCGGTCTTTCGGCCAAGAAAATGAATAAACCTTGAAATAAATATCAAACATTTCCGTCCTTTGGCGCAGCAAAAAAAAAGAGCCGTCATGTCGACAGCTCCGCCTTACGTAAAATATTCGATTTTCGCTTTCGGAAAATAGGTTTCGATATAAGATTCGAGTGTTTCCCTTAAGTCATGTTCTTCGTCTTTTTGGTATATATACTTGCCGATTCCGTAGCGTCCCCATTTGTATCTGCGCTTCTCTTCATCAAGCTCAAGCTTTGTTTTCGGATAGTTCTTCTCAATCACCCGTTTGGCCGGTTTTGTAAAACGGTGCTGGATCAGTTCAAATGTGATGTCATGCCGAACGTCTTCATCAAGCGCCGCGTCAAGTTTCTCAAACAGTTCCTTATAGCCTTCCTCCCAGCCATCGTGAATATAAATCGGCGCCACGATGAAACCGAGCGGATAGCCCGCTTTAGCGACTTTGACGGCGGCTTCTATCCGTTTGTCGAGCGGAGAAGTTCCCGGTTCAAAGTTTTTAATGACATAGTCCGCATTGATGCTGAATCTGAACCTTGTCTTTCCGTTATGTTTTGCGTCAAGCAAATGATCGACGTGGTGAAATTTAGTCACGAATCTGAGCTGTCCCAATTCGCTTTGTCCGAAATGTTCAATGGCTCTTTTTAATGTATGTGTCAGATGATCAATTCCGACGATATCAGATGTACAAGAGGCTTCAAATCTTGTAAATTCCGGCGCCCGTTCTTTCATATACTCATCAGCCTGATCCAGAATCTCTTCCACATTGACATATGTCCGGATGTAAGGCTTTGACCCCATCGTCGTCTGCAGGTAGCAATAGTGGCAATGCCCCATACAGCCCGTCGCAAACGGAATGGCATATTCGGCGGACGGCTTTGAAGAATCGAATTTCAGTGTTTTCCGGACGCCGATTACCAATGTTGATTTCGCGTTCCGGTATTGCTGCAAGTGATTTTTCCCCGGAATATTCCGGACTTGATTATGCGATGTCGTTTCTCTGATCTCAAGCCCCATGTTTTCAAACTTATTCTTCAGCTCTTGTCCTAACGGGTATTCGAGCGCTCTCGGTTCAATATAAACAAGCTGGGGCACAAACGGCTTCAGCATAGACAGACACTCCCTTTACATATTCTCATGTTGTTACTTTCCGTTTAAAAGAGAGTGAATATGCGTTGTAAACATTTCCTTTGATCAATGATACCGGTCTTCTTCAAAAAGCTCGCTGTAAAGCGCTTCCGCTTCCTCATATGTCGAAAAGACCGCGTCATCTTCGGCCAGCGGATGATAGGTTTCGTATAAAAACAGAGACAGTTCTCCCTCATGATACGGGTGATGGACGATCTCCGCCTCTTTAATATGGGCAACATTGGCGGCATGCGGATTGCGGTAAATCACATAGACCGTATCCCCCGCTGCAAATGATTTTGTCATGATAATCCCTCCTGTTGAAAGTTATTGTTCCCCCCTTTTTTCCGAATATGAAAAAAACCAGACGGCTTACACCGTCTGGCTGTTGTATTACTTATTGAATGTTTCTTTAACGAATGCGACAACCTCTTCTGTCGTGCTCATAGACAAGATTGTTTCTTTGAATGATTCAGCTTCTTTTTTAGAAAGCTTGCTGATCTGCGTTCTTGCCGGAAGGATGGATGTAGCGCTCATCGAGAACTCATCTAAGCCTAAGCCGAGAAGAATCGGAATCGCAATTTCGTCTCCCGCCATTTCTCCGCACATGCCGACCCATTTGCCCTCTTTGTGAGCGGCTTCAATAACAAGGGTGATCAGACGGAGAATCGCCGGATTGTATGGCTGATACAGATAAGCTACGCGCTCGTTCATGCGGTCAGCAGCCATCGTGTATTGGATCAAGTCATTTGTTCCGATACTGAAGAAGTCAACTTCTGCGGCAAACTGATCTGCGATAACGGCTGTAGACGGAATCTCTACCATCATACCGACTTCAATATCGTCAGAAACCGCTACGCCGGCTTCGACGAGTTTTTCTTTTTCTTCGAGAAGAATCGCTTTCGCCTGTTTAAACTCGTTTACTGTCGCAATCATCGGGAACATGATTTTTAAGTTTCCGTATGTACTTGCACGAAGCAGCGCACGAAGCTGAGTTCTGAAGATTTCTTGCTCTTCAAGGCAAAGGCGGATGGCTCTGTAGCCTAAGAACGGGTTCATTTCTTTAGGGAGCTGCAGGTAAGGAAGCTCTTTGTCGCCGCCGATATCCAATGTCCGAACGACAACTGATTTTCCTTCCATACGCTCAAGAACCGTTTTATAAGCGTCAAACTGCTCGTCTTCCGTCGGAAGCTGGTCGCGTCCCATGTAAAGGAATTCCGTACGGTAAAGCCCTACAGCTTCTCCTCCGTTTTCAAGAACGCCTTTTACATCATCCGGGGTGCCGATGTTTGCGGCAAGCTCTACATGATGGCCGTCTTTTGAAACAGTCGGTTCATTGACGAGCTTCGCCCACTCAGCTTTTTGCGCCAGGTAAGCACTGTGCTTTTCTTCATATTTCTTTAACGTTTCACTGGAAGGATCGATGATTACATCACCATCGATGCCGTCTACGATTACCGTAACACCGTTTTCAATTGTCCCTGTAGCCGCTTTTGTGCCGACGACAGCCGGAATTTCAAGCGAACGGGCCATGATCGCGGAGTGTGAAGTGCGTCCGCCGATATCAGTTGTAAAACCTTTTACAAACTGGCGGTTTAATTGCGCCGTATCAGACGGTGTCAAATCTTCAGCCACGATAACAACCTCTTCTGAGATCATGCTCGGGTTCGGAATTTCCACGCCCAGCAGGTGCCCCGTCACACGTTTTGTTACGTCACGGATATCCGCCGCACGCTCTTTCATGTATTCGTTATCCATTGATTCAAACATAGTAACGAACATGGAAGCTGTTTCTTTCAAAGCGAATTCAGCATTGACTGAATCTGCGCTGATTTTCTCCTTTACCGGGTTCAACAGCTCAGGATCACTCAGAACTAAAAGGTGCGCGGAGAAAATGTCAGCTTTGTCTTGTCCCAGTTCTTTTAAAGCATGCTCTTTAATTTTTTCAAGCTCTTCTTTAGAACGTACAATCGCTTCATCAAAACGGCTTACTTCAGCCGCAGCATCAGCAATGTTTTTCTTTTCAACCGTTAAGTCCGGCTCTTCAAGCCGGTATGCTTTCGCAATCGCAATTCCGGCTGAAGCGCCTATTCCTTTTAATTCTTGCATTACTCGCCGAGTCCTTCGCTTTTCATTGTTTCTTCTAAAGCGTTAAGAGCATCGTTTTCGTCAGCGCCTGAAGCGGAAATTGTGATTTCAGCGCCTTTAGCAATACCTAGAGACATAACGCCCATGATTGACTTAAGGTTTACTGTTTTGCCGTTATATTCTAAGTTTACGTCAGCATCGTATTTGCTTGCAGTCTGTACAAGAACTGTCGCAGGACGAGCGTGGATTCCGGAATCTGCTGTTACTTTAAATGTTTTTTGTGCCATGATTATCATTCTCCTTTAAATTAAAGCTATTTTACTACACAATATTATATCATACAGCCGTACTTGTCATCTGACAAGCACGGCGTATTTATATGCTTATTTTCCGATTTTCACAATATCTTTTTGTTCCCGTTTTACGGTACCTTCGGCCGAAAGGGAAATCGCTTCACCCTCGGCAAGATTTGTAAAGACAATCGGTGTCATTAATGAAGGAACATGAGGTTTAACCGCTTCAAGATCAACTTCAAGCAGCTTTTGCCCCGGTTCAACCCGGTCACCCTCAGAAACAAAAGAAGTGAATCCTTCGCCTTTCAGGCTGACTGTGTCGATTCCGAAATGAATCAGGATCTCTCTTCCGCCGTCAGACTGAAGGCCGATCGCATGTTTTGTCGGGAAAACATTCAGCACTTTTCCGCGGACAGGCGATACGACGATTCCTTCTTCAGGAAGAATCGCAAAACCGTCACCCATCATTTTTCCTGAGAACACCTGGTCAGGCACATCGGTAATCGGATGGATTTCGCCGGTGATCGGAGAAGCGAACACTTCTTCACCCTGCTCGTTTCGGAGCGGATCTGCGATAACCTCTTCAACCTGCTGGCTGACTTCTTCTTGCGCGGATACTTTCGGTTCAGGTCGCGGCGTGCGTCCGGCGATAATATCCTGCATCTGTGTTTTTAAACCGTCAGAACGCGGGCCGAAAATGGCCTGAATGTTGTTTCCGACTTCAAGAACGCCTGAGGCGCCAAGCTGTTTCAAACGAGTCTTATCCACTTTCTTCTGGTCGTTGACCGTAACGCGGAGTCTCGTGATACAAGCGTCAAGGTGCTTAATGTTTTCCTGATCACCCATTGCCTGCAGGATTTCATAAGGAAGGTCGCCGGCTTCGCCTGAGGCGCCCGCACCTTCATCCGCAGCCTCTTCTTCACGGCCCGGCGTTTTCAGATTGAACTTTCTGATCGCAAACCGGAAACCGAAGTAGTAAATGACGGCTAATCCTAAGCCGACCGGAATGACAAGCCACCAAGCCGTCCGGTTAGGCAGAATTCCGAACAGGAAGTAGTCAATCAGACCGCCTGAGAACGTCATACCGATTTTTACATGCAGCAGCTGCATGACCATAAAGGAAAGTCCCGCGAATACGCAGTGAATCGCAAACAGGATAGGAGCCACAAACAAGAATGAGAATTCAAGCGGCTCGGTAATTCCCGTTAAGAAACTTGTCAGAGCGGCAGAACCCATGATTCCGGCTACAAGTTTTTTCTTTTCAGGCTTCGCTTCATGATAGATTGCAAGCGCTGCCGCCGGAAGACCGAACATCATAAACGGATATTTCCCCGTCATAAATGTTCCCGCCGTCAGCTGTACGCCGTCTTTGATCTGAGCCATGAAAATCCGCTGATCTCCGCGGATGATGTCTCCTGCGGCATCTTTATAACTGAAAAATTCATACCAGAACGGCGAGTAGAAAATGTGATGAAGACCGAACGGAATCAATGACCGCTCAATCATCCCGAAAATAAAGGCCGCCAAGGTTGGATTCGCTTCCACAAGACCCGTGGAGAAGGAATTCAGACCGTGCTGGATCGGAGGCCAGATCACTAACATAATAAGACCGAGAATTAATGCGGAAATTGATGTGATAATCGGGACGAACCGCTTACCCGCAAAGAATCCGAGGTACTGCGGAAGTTCAATTTTATAAAACTTGTTAAACAATAACGCGGCCAGAACCCCGACGATAATACCGCCGAACACGCCCGTCGCCAAAGTGGGTATCCCCAGCATGTTAATATAGGCCGGATGGTTTTCCGCAAAAAACTTTGCCCGTTCAATTTTGTCAGACGGAATACTGCCGTTTGCCATAAGCACGGCGCTCATGGATACGTTCATGACCAAGTATCCGATAATAGCCGCGATTCCGGCAACACCGTCTCCGTTGGCAAGACCGATCGCAACCCCTACTGCAAAAAGAAGCGGCAGGTTGTCAAATACGATTTGGCCGGCGCTTTCCATGACGTTCGCCACAAGCTGAACGTTATCATTGCTTAAGAAATGCATGACTTGAATCATATCTTTGTTCTGCATGGCATTCCCTAACGCAAGCAAGATCCCCGCAGCCGGTAAAATCGCAACCGGAAGCATAAGAGCACGGCCGATTTTCTGGAGAACGCCGAATAATGCTTTAAACATAAAAGATGTACCTCCTCTGTTAGCTAGTGTGACCTTACAGCGAAAATTCATGACAACGAATTCACTGGCGCAAGTCTTCAGTTTAACCGTTTACATTTGCCCTTTTACACAACAAAAAAGGCATGAGTAAAAAGGGTGTGCAAAATAACGGGATCGTTCTTCCCGTTTTTTACCCTCAATCACTCATGCCTGATCGAATCAGTGACACGTTTTTAAGGTTTCAACTGAAATTATGAAATTTTATTGGTTAATCGGTACAAATGAAGCGTGAGATAAACCGCTTCCGCCTCATGAACTGGTTTTTTCAGTATTTGCTGCAAGATTTTTATCAGTTTCCAAGCAGTATTGTAGCATAGCGGGTATTCATTTTTCAATAATAACATTAACTTTTCTGGTTCTTTTGTCTGCTCTTCCCGATTAATCCTGTCTATGGTAAATCTGATATGCCGGATCAGCCGCAAATAGTGGACGCTTTCTTTATTCACTTTCATCTGGAAAGATTCCTCAATCACCTGAACGAGCCGGGACATCAGCTGTGAATGCTGATTGACCTCTGAAAGGGGCCGATTACTCAAGGCGGAGTGGATATGCAGAGCGATAAAGCCGATCTCTCCTTCCGGAAGGCAGATTCCCGTCTTTTCATTAATCATGCCGACGACTTCACGGGCAATTTGGAATTCTTCCGGATAAAGCGTTTCGGTTTCCATGAGAAACGGGTTTTTAATGTCAAAACCCTGCTGCAGCCGCTTTACCGCAAAGGCGATATGGTCAGTCAGCGCAATATGGATGTGCTCATTTAACGGTTGGCTTGTCCGCTTCTTGATATGATAAATGACGTCATTGGAGATGTCGACAAGTGTCTCGTCCACATAACCGAGGAGCTTTTTAAATTGTTTTTGTTCTTTTTCATCCTTTAAGATGAACATCTTGTCATACCCTTTATCTTCAATGACATCCGCTTGTTTTTTTCCAAAGCCGATCCCTTTTCCGATTAAGACGACCTCATTGTATCTATCATGTGTTGCGATGAGCACATTGTTATTTAATACCTTTTCAACTGTAAAGGACCCCTTCATGATCCTCAGCTCCTTTGTCATTCAATACATCATATCGTACAAAACGAACGGAAAGCGCGTCAATTCTTTTTTTAGACGGTTGATCGTTCAATAAGGCGGTAATCAAGAACTTTCCTTGCCGGAGGCCCGCCGCTGATCCGGTTCTCAAGCATGTGAAAAGCCTGCTTTCCCATTTCTTTTGTTTGTATATCTATTGTAGAAATACCTAACATCTTGCTGATATCATGATTGTCGATGCTCAAAATCGCAAGCTCTTCCGGGATGCGTGTCCCATTTGCCTTGGCTTCAAGGTAAAGACCTGCGGATACTTGATCATTCGCCGCAAACAGCGCAGTCGGTTTGTCATCCCAGCTCTTCCATCTATGAAAAAGGGCTTTCCCGTCAAGCAGCGTCAGCGCCTTTTCCACAACCAGCTCTTCCCTGTAAGGCTGTCCGATCTTCTTGAGCGCCTCTTTGTACGCGGCGATGCGGACTTGACTGTTTTTTCCCTTTTTTCTGGCCAGGCTGATCGCTATTTTCCGGTGTCCCTTTTCTATCAGATAATCCAGACCGTGCCGAAATGCTTCCCGATGCGGATTACTGATGGAGGAAAGCCCTGCCGCATCAGTGTACTGGCAGAGGATGAGCGGTTCTTTCACGGTAAGCAGATGCTCATCAGGAATTGCTTTGGAGCAGATAATCAGGCCGTCCACTTGGCGCTCCTGTAATTGTGATAAAGCAAAACGTTCTTTTTGCTGCTGATAATCTGTCTGGTATAAAGAAAGATGCACGCCTGACGCTTCGGCAGCCTCGGCAATACCTGCAACAAGGTCTGCAAAATACGGAAGATTCACCGACGGAAGCACAACGCCGATCATATCGGAAAAACCTTTGGATAAATGCACAGCATGAATGTTGCGCGTATATCCGAGCGATTGCATCGCTTTTTTCACTCTTTCTCTTTTGTCCTTACTTACATAAGGATGATCGTTTAACACTCTTGATACCGTTGTAACGGAAACCCCGGCAGCGCCGGCAATGTCTCTGATCGTAGCCATGGCGTCCCCCCTTTCTTTTTTTCCCTTGATCTGGAATGCGTTTCATACAGTAAGCTAGAAACAGATACATCCTATTCGTTTGAAAGGAGAAGAACAGCGATGGGGATTCTTTGCTTAATCGGTTTGTGTCTGGCCATAGTCGGCGGCAGTTACCTTGCCATGCGGCCCCTGAATGAAAAGCATGACATCAAACCATTTCAGCATTTTGATGATTTTTTCATTTAAAAGGTGATAAAAAAGGACGCTGCCTTCCAGAACCGTCCTTTTTTATCACAAAGCTTTCTATTTCAGAATCGTTAATTCTTTCGGATACTGCGTTAATGCTTCGGCGCCGTCTTTTGTGACGAACACATCGTCTTCAATGCGCACGCCGCCGACATCCGGCACGTAAATCCCCGGTTCTATCGTGTAGACCATGCCTTCTTTGAGGAGTGTGTTGTTCGCGCTGCTCATTGATGGATATTCGTGAACCGAAATCCCGAGTCCGTGGCCGAGGCGGTGCGGGAAATAGTCTCCGTATCCGGCTTTTTCAATAATGCCGCGGGCTTTTAAATCAAGGTCGCCGATTCTGACACCCGGTTTGCTTAATTGAAGCGCCGCCTGTTCAGCTTTAAGCACCGTTTCGTAAATCTCTTCCTGCTTCGGGCTGATTGATTGGTATGCGAATGTTCTCGTAATGTCTGAACAGTAGCCGTCAAGAATAACGCCCAGATCAAACAGAACGAAATCGCCTTTTTTCAACCGGTCTGCACCCGGATTCCCATGGGGCTGACCTGATTTTTCTCCGAACAGCACCATCGTTGAAAATGACATGCCCTGCACACCTTTTTTCTTCAGCTCAAACTCAATCTGCGCAAGTACTTCCGTTTCACTCACACCCTCTTTAAGCGCCGCGACACCGACTTCAACTCCGTAATCCGCGAGTTTTGCCGCTTCCCTGAGAATGCTGATTTCCTTCTCATCTTTCACGAGACGGAATTGGTTGAGCGTTTCTTCTGCCGAAACAAATGCCGCGCCCCCTGAAGCTTGTTTGAGCTGTTCTGAACGGGAAAGAGAGATCGAATCCTTTTCAACCGCGATGGAATCAAGCCGCACATTTCGTTTTGTGAGCTCGGCTTTGATCAGCTCCCACGGATCTTCGTGATCGCCGTAGCCGATAATACCATGCTCCCACCCGGCGCTGCGGGCTTGTCCGGCTTCCATTCCCGGACAAACGAAAAACGGCTCCTGTTCCTGAAACAGGAACAATCCCATTAACCGCTCATGCGGATCCGTGTAAAAATCAGTTAAATAAAATACGTTTTCCTTTGTATGTATAAATGCCGCATCATGTCCTTCTTTTTTCAGCCAAGATGAAACACGTTCTAATCTGTTCATTTTTTGCTTTTCCTCCTTACCAAAGTGACTCTTTATTCATTCTATCAGTTTTCCGGCGTTTATGCTGTGAACGAACATTAAAAAAACAGCCGCCCGATGTGCGGCTGTCATGTTTATTTTAATAATCTCAGTCCGTTCAATATGACCAGAATCGTGCTCCCCTCATGCCCGATCACACCAAACGGCAGTTCCATCACCTGCAGAAAGTTAGCGCAGATCAAAAGGCAGATGACCGAGAGCGAGAAAACAATATTCTGCTTAATAATCCGGTTCATTTTCCTTGAGAGTCTGCACATTTTCACAAGCTTGTGAAGATCATTTTTCATAAGGACTAAGTCAGCCGTTTCAAGGGCCACGTCCGTTCCCCCGCCCATCGCAATACCGACGTCAGCGGTTTTCAGAGCGGGCGCGTCATTAATGCCGTCTCCCACCATGGCGATTGTGCCGTACGTTTCTTTCAGCTTCTTCACTTCTTTTGCCTTTTGGTCCGGCAGACAATCGGCAACAACCGTCGTCATGCCCGCCTCTTTTGCAATGGCAGCCGCAGTTTCAGACTGATCGCCGGTGAGCATGGCTGTTTGAATGCCCATTGATTCAAGCTCAGCCATCACGGCTTTGGCTTCAGGTCGGATTTGATCCTTTAAGGCAAAGCAGCCCGCAATCCGGTCATCTTTTTTAACAAAGACCAGTGTAAAACCTTTATCCTTTAATTCTTTTCCCGATGTCTGCAAAAAAGCATCTGCCGCATCTTCACCTGCAAACCCCGCTTTTCCGACCATCCATTTGACGCCTTCTATTTCAGCCTGAACACCGAATCCGGACGTCTCGTCAATCGATAGATGTCCTGCGGGCGCGGCGCCCCGGCTTTCGGCAAATTCAGCTATCGCTTTTGCAAGCGGGTGGCTTGATTGCTTTTCCATCGCATACACCGCTTGCATGATCTCATCTTCACTCACATTTTCGGCAGCTTGAAACGCCGCGACTGCCGGCTGTCCCTTTGTTACCGTGCCGGTTTTGTCAAAAGCGATCATCCGGACGCTTCCCAGCTGCTCTAAAAACACACTTCCTTTAACCAATAATCCGTTGCGGGCCCCATTTGAGATAAGGGAAAGCGCAGCGGGCATAATAGAAGCGACAAGCGCGCACGGGGAGGCGACCACCATAAACACCATCGCCCTGTAAAAGGTTTCACTCCAGCTCCAGCCTAAAGCGAAATGAGGAATGAATAAAAGCAAAGCCACGGCTAACAGCACGCCTTTTACATAGACACTTTCGAATCGTTCAATAAATGCCTGAGCCGGTGACACGCTGTTTTGGGCTGATTCCACCAGCCGGATGATTTTTCTGAATAAAGACTGTTCATTTGTTTTCGTCACACGGACCGTTAAGGAGCCGTTTCCGTTTACCGTTCCTGTAAACACAGAATCTCCGGCTGTTTTTTCCGCCGGCATCGCTTCACCCGTAAGCGCCGATTCATCGAGGCTCGTCACGCCAGACTCAATGATCCCGTCTGCTGCTACGCGTTCGCCCGGCTTAATGACGATCATGTCACCGATCTTAAGTTCAGCAGCCGGCACCCGCTTTTCCTGTCCGTCCGCAAGCAGGGTCGCTTCCTCCGGTTCCAGTTTCATCAAAGAGGTTAAATCACGGCTGCTTTTATTCATCGTATATGTTTCGAGCGCGCCGCTTAATGAAAAAATAAAGATAAGAACAGCGCCTTCAGCCCAATAACCGATCAGGGCGGAGCCGACCGCCGCAAAAATCATCAGCAGTTCCACATTTAACGCCTTCGTCTCAATGGTATCCTCGATTCCCTCTTTCGCTTTTGCAAATCCCCCGATCAGGAAGGCAAGGGTATACAAAGTGACGGACAGGCCTTTTGTTTCGGTAAAAAACCAGGCCGCAAGAATAAGGACGCCGGATACGAGCGCCGCAATGAGTTCTGCATGCTGGAGCCACTTTTTTCCGGCCCGCTCTTCTTGTATGTGCTGTTGTGAATGGGTTTGTGTCATCACTTGTTCATTCATTATGAATTCTCCTCTCTAATTGAGAACGCAAATCATCTTCAATTCCCCGATAAAAGCAAAACAGCCGCCTGACAGGCAGCATTTTCACAGTGTTATCGCAGTGTTTTCTTTATTATAGCATGCCGACGGAAGATTTCAATTATAATTGTTTTAATTTCTTTTTGATAATAATTATCAATAGTGTTTCTTCAGCTGTTCATTATATGCAAAAAAGGTGCGGGAGGAATTCCTCCCGCACCTTTTTATTTCTCTGACCATTCTTTTAATTGTGAGGCGGTCATCGGACCGACGATCTTTTTTTCGATTTCTCCTTTTTCATTCAGCAGAAATGACGTGGGAATCGTCATGACATCGTATTCCTTCATAAGCTCGCCTTTCGTGTCAAGAACAATCGGGAATGTGAGATGATGCTGACTGACAAAGTTTTGAACGGTATTTTTGTTCCGCTCGGCATTCATCAAATTTACCGTTACAAGGCTTACATCATCGGACTGATGCTGTTCAAAATACGTTTGGAACTGCGGCAGTTCTTTTTTGCACGGCGGACACCACGATGTCCAAAAATGCAAAATCGTTTTCTGCCCTTTATTCGGAATCGATATCTCGTCTCCTTCAATCGTCTTCATCAGAAACACGGCGGGAACTGCCTGTTTTTCTGATGAGGCTTTTGCTTCAGGCATCCAGACGGCGGCAGCTATCAAAAGGACTGCACATACAATTAGGCGGTTTTTATGCATATGATCTTCCTTTCACGCGTTTCGGATAGCTTGCCCTTGCTTATTGAAATGTATCAGCCTTTTCAGCTTTCGATCCGGGGCGCTGTTCTTCCGCCGCCCGTCAAAAACACGGAGACACCGAGGTCTTTGCAGATCGTCGCGTAATGTAAACTTGTCAGAAGAATCATGCCGGTATTCATGCCGAGTATAATGCCGAGCATTTGCAATTCAGGCATAGAACCGAGCACATACATCATCGAAAGCCCCACAATGCTGCTCCATACGTTATGATAAAACGCCGTTTTCACATGGCCGATACCGATCAGACAGGCCTGAAGCGGCATCACAAACAGATGAAAAAGAAAAAACGGCCACAAAAGCTGCAAATAATACTGCGCTTCCGGAGACTGAAAAAACAAATGGGTCAGCGGGCCCGCGAACTGAAACATGACCCAGACTGCCGGAATGCCGTAGCCGAATGTAATAAAAATCGCTTGTCTCAGCCGTTTCAGCACAATATCATATTGGGACAGCGCATATGCTTCTGAAATGCTGGGAATCATGACGACCATCAGCGAATGGGCGATAAATGCGGGAAACGAACCGATTGTCATCGCTACACCGGCAAGCATGCCGTATTGATCAATCGCGGCTGTCCCGGCTGCCCCGGACGCCAGCAGCGCTCCTTTAACCAAGAAGGGTTCAATTGCGTTTGTCACCGCATGAAATATACGAAGTCCCGTTGTCGGGATGGATACGGCCAGGAGGCGTTTCCGCACGTCTTTCCCGCGAAGATGAATGTGCTGATGGCCGGAAAGCGCCCTCCGCGCCAAAATAAACTGCGTATACAAGTAAACGAACACCACGACATCGCTTGCGACCAGCACAAATAATGAAATGAGCACGGCCATATCAATTTCAAAAGAGTACCATTGAAAAAAGATAAACAGACAAAGCACTTGAATGATTTTTTTCATGACATTCGCAACCGCGATTTTTCCCATTTGCTGCACACCCATAAAATAACCTCTGGCGATGGATGTAAAAGCGACGACTGGAATCAGCCCGATGACAATCCCTTTAATAAACGGGTGATACGTATCGAATACAGGAATGAACGGCAGCGCGATGCTTGCGGCCGCGGTTGAAAACGCGGTAAAAACGGCGGTCATTCTGAAGGCATGCCGGAGCATGCTTTCATGCAGCTTCTGATTGGATTCCGCGATGAATTTTGAAATGGAGATCGGAAGCTCCAGACTGGCGATGACGATAATTAAAAAAATGGTGGGCAGAATGCTCATGTAAAGTCCCATCCCATGCTCGCCAAGCTCCCGCGCCAGTATCATATTCACGACAAATTCCAGACATTCCGCGAAAAAGGCGGCGATGGATAAAAGAATGATCCCTTTCACAAATCGATTCATGGTGTCTCTCCTTGTCTCTCGTTCTTCCATCATCATATGAGACAAGTTCTGAAAATATTTTCGATTTCTCAAAATTGAAAAAAGCATAGCCGGGATATTTTTAATCCCGCTATGCTTACATCGCAAATACGTGTCTGCCGATCCGTTCGATAATTTTTCGGGAACGGATCCAGTGGTCAGATGCCGTTTTCGGATTGTAGAAAAACAACGCGTTCGTTTCTCTGCCCGGATGGTCAAGCGCCTCATTTGCGGCAGCGATGGAATCCTTATCCGGCTTTTGATTAATGCTTCCGTTTGCTACCGGTTCAAATGCGCTCCTTTGATAGATCACACCCCGAATGGTATCCGGGAAGCCGTTTTTTTCAGTGCGGTTCAGCACTACGCTGGCTACCGCAACCTTCCCTTTATAAGATTCACCTTTCGCTTCTGCGTGAACGAGACGTGCCAGAAGCTGTCTGTCAGCGCGGGAATACGTTTTTTTCGGCGGCTGATAAGCCGTCTCCTCCGGTTTGGCTTCCTTCTCTTGGTGAGATGACAGCTTTATCGGTTGGATAGAATGCTTATGATCCGTTTTTGAAAGCTTCGGAACCGAGCTTTTTTTATTTAAATCAGCAACCAGTGTGCTGGGTTCTTGCTTTGGCTTCTTCGCAAAAGTAAACAGAGCTTCTGTATGTTCAATTTTTGATGCAGGCATAAAACATAGAAAAAAGACAGCCAAGGCAGCAAATTTTGTCGTCATACGATTTCCTCCTTAAATACTTCACTACCTTAACAAGAGCTGTGCGCAAATTCACGGTTAAAGATTTTCCAGTGCTCCCAATCAGCTTTTATGATGGAAGAAGTTCGTTAACAGCCTTGTTATTGGCAGGAAAACAGCCATCATTTTCACAACATTAACCAAATAGCAGTAAAAGTATCCATCGGAGGGATTTTACATTTTGTTTACATCTGTTACAGCCAGATGAAATGAGAAACTAAAAAACAAAAAAAAGACTCCTCAAGTGCGAGGAGCCGTCAGCTTCTTGGCTGTTCTAAATACTGGAATATAACATCCCCGCCCTGCTGGGCAATACCGCGGAAATGCTTAAAATCTTCCTGCTTCGATAAAACTGCTCGAAATGCAAGAAAATGTTCTTTCTGCACCCTGAATTCTTTGATTTCACCGGTGCGCATTTGGTTGATACGTTCTGAAATTTCCTCAGGCAGCAACGAACACAGCCTCCTTTTCTCGGCTTTTTCCCGAAAATCAATATACCATCTTTCCCCCGCCGGGACAATGATTGAGCGGGCTGATACCCATATCGCTTTACTTCTTAAAGAAAATACTGCAAAATATTTTCAAACAGGATTTATGATAAAGGAGAGGAAGCTCGTGAAAATTGCTAAGGTTGGAAACGTCATTGAATTTAAAAACGGATTAACCGGTATTGTTGAAAAAGTAAATGAAAATTCCGTCATCGTTGATGTAACCATCATGGATAATTATCGTGATCTTGAATTAGATTCCCTCACTGTCGTCAACCATAAGAATTATAAAATCATCAGAGACTCCTATTAAACCCCCTCGAACAATCCGAACCATTTACATATCCCGCACAAAAGCTGCCGCCCGGCAGCTTTTTCAAATGAACTCAGATCTCCGTCATTTCTACAAAAAAATCACCGGTCTGATCTTTATTGTAAAGATTTGTGACGGATGTATGGTAGTTGGTTATTTTACCGCGGAATTCAAGCCCGCGCTCGGGCGCCTTGATGTCAAATGTTTTTTCATACAAAAGAACGGCAATATCATGATACGTTTCAGAGGTCACCTTCAATACAAATGAAATCATGCGGCCGTTTTTGCCCGCACTTTCTTTACAATCATACATTTTCAGCCTTACACCGTTTAACTCTAACGGCTCCATAACGAACACTCCTTCTTTTTACAGGACATGCTATCATGCTGACCATTCCTTTACAATTGATCCGCTCCGAATGAGAAAAAACAGCGCAGGCCTTTACAAACGTATGTTCCCTATTTTATAATGAAACAGACGAGCTGCCATCCAGCACCCGTCACGTATTGAAGCGGCGAGTACACTCCCCCCGGGTTTACTCGTCTTTTTCTTTTCTCCAAATGATCTCTCTTTTCCTTATAGAAGTTCTGTGCAAATATCATGCACCTTTTTGGCTGCGCGGCACAGACGAAAAATACCCCCGCTTAAAAGGCGGGGGTATTTAGGTTATATTCCGAGACTGTACTCCGTCTGAAAATTAACGGTTGTCAATCGTCTCCGGGTACATATCATGATTCATCATCCGATGTTCGGCCATTTTTTCATATTTTGTTCCCGGTCTGCCGTAGTTTGTATACGGGTCAATGGAGATTCCGCCTCTAGGTGTGAATTTGCCCCATACTTCAATGCAGCGGGGGTCCATTAATTCGATCAAATCATTCATGATGATGTTCATGCAGTCCTCGTGGAAGAAAAGGCAGGTCAAAGTCTTGTCCCATAAGTACTTGCTCTAGACATTAAGCATGAAGTCACACCAATTTTACACCTTACCAAACGATTGATTTTAACCTTTTTTGGGGACTATTTGTAATCTCTGCGCAGTGAAATTATACCTGTGCCAGCCCGCCATCTACGAACAATTCAACACCCGTCAAGTAACTGCTTTCGTCTGAAGCAAGGAAAGATACAGCGTTTGCTACTTCTTCAGGTGTCCCAACTTTTCCAGCTGGAACAGTATTTCTGGCATTTTCCATTGCTCCTTCAAGTGCATCACCAAAAAGCTCATCATATGCAGGTGTAAGAATAGCTCCTGGACTAACCACATTTACACGGATTTCAGTATCTTTTAGGTCAAGAATCCAGTTGCGAACTAGTGCTCTTAATGCTGCTTTAGACGCTCCATATACACTAAACGCTGGGTTGCCAATTGATCCAGCAGTAGAGCCCGTTACAATAATAGAACCTGCTTTGTCCGGGAATAGTGATAACGCTTTTTGAACAGTAAAGATGGTTCCTTTAACGTTAATGTCGAACGTTCTATCAACCTGCTCTTCAGTAATTTCACCTAATGGAAGGAAGTTGCCGATGCCTGCATTAGCAAAAAGAATGTCCAACTTACCTTTTTCCTGCTTTATCATGTCATATAGTTTGTCTAAGTCTTCAAGCTTAGAAATATCACCTTGAACACCGGTTACGTTCTTGCCAATTTGGTTAACAGCTTTATCAAGTTCGTTTTGTCTGCGTCCCGTGATATAAACATATGCACCTTCGTTTACAAATTTTTGTGCTGCAGCAAGACCAATCCCACTTGTTCCACCCGTTACAAGCGCTATTTTACCTTCAAATTTACCCATACTTAACACTCCTTTAGAATTCATTTTATTTTACGTCTAGTACCTTTAAGTACTTGAAGAACAACTTACAAGATATAGTATCCTTCAGTAAGCACACTATCGGAAGTACCCACTTTTTTGTGATATAGTAACTAAAAAGTAATAAATGTGGAATGGAGAGCTTTAGACATGAAAAAATTTAGCTGTGGGTTTGAAGTGACAAAGGAAGTGATTGGCGGAAAATGGAAAGGTCTTGTATTATACTTTTTAATGAATGGACCAAAGAGAACGAGTGAATTAAAGCGCATTATTCCAAATATAACTCAGAAAATGCTGATTCAAACACTTAGAGAGCTTGAAGCCAGTGGACTTGTGAGCAGAAAGATGTATAATCAAGTACCGCCGAAGGTTGAATATTCATCCACTGAACTTGGAGAATCTCTTAAACCTATCTTGCAGGAGCTCTGTCAATGGGGAAGCCATTATGCGGAGCAAGAGTATGCAGAAGGTGAATATGAAATTGTACGTTAGGATTGATGTAGCTGCTGGAGTAAATGCTAAACAACTTCAATACCATCGCCTAACAGATGAAGAACAGTCAGAAATAAATGAGATATTCAATTTTGAAAGTGAAGTTCTAATAAGAAGTGTCATGGACTATATTCAGGAGAACTTTGATGAAATTCAAAAAAGAGCTGTTTCAAATGTTAAAGAGAAGGTTCAGAAACTTAGCCAAAAAATAAATGAAGATATTGATAATCATATTTAATGCCTGTGATCTCTAAATAGGCATTTTTCTTTCGGATAAAAAAGAAAAGACGTACAAATTGTACGCCTTAATCTGCCTCTGTACTATCAATTTTTCACTCATAAAAGTCACAGTTCAGGTTGCACCAGGTCACACTTTTATTGAGCTTAGTGCGGGTCACACTTCGCTGTGACTCGGTCACAATTCCGCTGAAAATCAGCACTGAATGTTCGGATTTTACTGTGACTCCACTTCGTTTTCACACTCCGTATCACACAACGGAATAATTACCGATTATCAATCGTCTCCGGGTACATATCATGATTCATCATCCGATGTTCGGCCATTTTTTCATATTTTGTTCCCGGTCTGCCGTAGTTTGTATACGGGTCTATCGAGATTCCGCCTCTTGGCGTGAATTTGCCCCATACTTCAATGTAGCGGGGGTCCATTAATTCGATCAAATCATTCATGATGATGTTCATGCAGTCCTCGTGGAAATCTCCGTGGTTGCGGAAGCTGAAAAGATACAGCTTCAGCGATTTGCTTTCCACCATTTTTTCGTCCGGAATATAGCTGATGTAGATGGTTGCAAAGTCCGGCTGTCCCGTTTTGGGGCAAAGCGACGTAAATTCCGGGCAGTTGAATTTAACGAAATAATCACGGTTCACGTGTTTATTCGGAAATGATTCCAAAACCTCCGGCGCATATTCAAATAAATAGTTTGTCCCTTGATTCCCCAGGAGCGTAACTCCTTCTAATTCTGATTCTTTTCTTGTCATATAAATCTCCCTTTCTATTAAACTCCCCGTTTATTGCCCCAAAGCAATGTATGCAGCTGAGGCAGGACTCTGACGAGATTCAGATCCGAATCGGCTGAAACCTTATCAACGAGTGTTTCGTATTTTCCGAGCAGATGTGCGATCAATGCCCGGTCGTCCGTCGTATGGACGTTATCGTTTCCGACCTGAAGATAAAACGGGATATTCGGATACCGCTTGTGCACGGTTTTCGCGAATTGCAGATCTTCATCATTAAAAATGACGACCTTTAAGCTGACCGCGTTAAGCCTTTCTGCCGCATCAAGCGAAGACACAATGTGATCGAGCTTTGCAAAATCGGTTGTCATCCCCGAACTTGGCGGCTTCGGTGAAATCGTCAGGTCGTTAATCATTGTGAACCAATCCTGATAGACCGTTCCCTGCGTTTCTAAAGCGGCGCGCACCCCGTGCTCTTTCAGCAGCAGAATCAGCGCGTCAAGCTGCTTTAACAGCGCCGGGTTTCCTCCTGAGATGGTGACATGGGAAAAGGCGTCTCCGCCGATTTCTCTCAGCTCGCGGTAAATGTCTTCCGCCGTCATCCAGCGGATATCTTTTTTGGCTGAGCCGTCCCATGTAAAAGCGGAGTCGCACCAGCTGCAGGAGTAGTCGCAGCCCGCCGTGCGGACGAACATGGTTTTCTGGCCGATAACCATGCCCTCCCCTTGTATCGTCGGTCCGAAAATTTCTAATACCGGAATTCCTTTAGCCATTCCTATCACCTTTTTTCGGGCGGTATACGCAATAGCTTGTCGGGGTTTCCCTGACAAAAATCTGCACGCAGACCGGCTGATTCTCCAGTGTTTCAAGGTAGGACTGCACCTTATCGTAAATCGTTTTGGCCACGACCTCGGTCGTCGGCAGTGAATATCTGTCATCTTCAGAAAATTCGTCATGGTCATTCAGCAATGTATGATCGTAAGCGCCGTGCACCAATTTCTTCAGCACGCTGAAATTCACGAGAAAGCCTGAATCGTCCAGTTCATCCCCCGCAACTGTAATATTTACTGTATACGTGTGCCCGTGGACTCTGCTGCACGCTCCGGCGCTTTCGCGGGGAATAAAGTGCGCGGCTGAAATGTGCATATCCTTATTCAACTCAAACGAATAAGGATGCTGAACCTGCGGGTAAATTTGAGAAAGCAATTAGTTCCGCTCTCCTTTCATTTTCATATATTCATCATATCCTTTATTGCGGAGCAGGCATGCCGGGCATTCGCCGCATCCGTCTGCAATGATGCCGTTATAGCAAGTCAGTGTGTTATTCTTTACAAAATCAAGCGCGCCGAGCTCATCCGCAAGTTTCCACGTTTCTGCTTTGTTCAGCCACATAAGCGGCGTATGAATGACGAACGGCTTTTCCATCGCCAGGTTGACGGTGACGTTGCAGGATTTGACAAACTCGTCACGGCAGTCCGGGTAGCCGCTGAAATCAGTCTCGCAAACACCGGTGATAATGTGGCGCGCGCCGATTTGATATGCAAGAATCGATGCAAAGGATAAAAATACAAGGTTGCGTCCCGGTACAAAGGTTGTCGGCAGTTCCCCGTCCTTCGCTTCAATTTCGATATCATCTCTTGTCAGCGCATTCGGCGCGAGCTGATTTAAAAGAGACATATCAAGCAAGTGATTTTTGACACCGAGCTTTTCAGCAATCGATTTTGCCACATCGATTTCTTCTTGGTGACGCTGATTATAATGGAATGTAACGGTTTCCACTTCTTCAAAGTTTTGCAAAGCCCATAATAAACAAGTCGTGCTGTCTTGGCCTCCGCTGAACACCACAACTGCTTTTTCTTTTTTCATGTCTTTCTCTCCCTTATCTATCATTCCATAAAAAAAGCGCCTTTTTCGGAGAAGGCGCCCTAAAAAACATAAAAAAACCGTATCCAAGGATACAGCTCGTCCTTAGTTTTTTATAGAGGGTGTAGCTAGAACCTCTCCCGCATCAATACGGATTTTCTTCTTTTTTCACTTTTGCTATCATACCATAATGTTGTTTCCCGTGACAATAAAAAAACAGCCTGAACCCTGTGTCAGGCTGCAAAAGCGGGATTAAGCCCCGCGTTTTTTCCCGGGAAATACCATCAGCGCAATCCCGATCAGAACAAATAAAGCAGGCCAGAAAACAGAAACCGGAATGATCGGCTGATTCGTCATCATAAAAGAAAGTGCTGTCAAGGTCAGCACCGCAACCGGGATGAGCAGCGCCTTCTCTTTCCCGCCGAACAGCCACAGCTCAAATAAACCGAATGCCGTTGCAAGCAGATAAACAGGCCATGTCACACCGGAGTAGGACCAATTGGTTGCCGTTTCAAAGACAAACAAGATCCCCGTAATCAATAAGATGCCGCCCGGTACGAGAAGTCCCGCGTTTTTGACAGGTTTCGGGCCGAAAATCGGAATGTGAAAAGCGGCGCCCAGCAAAAGAATGAGAGCGGGCCAGCCGCGTTCGCTGATGACTTCATTTGCATTGGTGAATATGCCGAAAATGCCCGCGGCGCACAGAACCGCAGCAGCAGTCAAAAGCCCTCTTTGCCTTCTGCCGAACAGCCAGGCTTCAAACAGGCCGAACGCAACGGCAAAGAGGTAGACAGGCGATGTCACATTTGCGTATGTCCAATCCGTCAGCGTTTCAAACCATAACAACCCGCCCGTCACAAGCAAAATGCCGCCCGGAATAAGAAGGCCCGATCTTTTTTTCGGCTGCATAAAGGCAGCGGCGTGAAACAAAAGCGCGGCGGCGATGATCAAAAGCGGCCACAGCCCCGTCATCAGCATACCGGCAAAGCATAGAGCTCCCACGGCTGTCAGGATGAAAGCAGGAATCAATACACCTAACTTCCTCCCGCCGAAATACCACAGCTCAAACAGACCGAGAGCAGGCGCCCATATATAAACAGGCCACGTCACGCCTGAATACGTCCATCCTGTTGCGGTCTCAAAACAAAAGAGGCAGCCCAGCACAAGAAACATACCGCCCGGAACGAGCAGTCCCGCCTGGTCAGGCGTTTTTTTCGCAAAAATAAATCCGGCGTGAAACCCTGCGGACATTATAATGAAAAGAAACGGCCACGCCGAACCTGCGGATATATGTATAACTCCCGCCTTCTGCAAAAAAAACGCAATGCCGATACAAATAAAAATAAATCCCAATAATACACGTCGAGCTTTCATCTCTTACTCCTCCCCATCATTTCCCAATTCATTATACAGAAATGTCAGGAAAAAAGAAGGGGAATTCCCAAAAAATACAGACATTTTCCTTATATCCTTATTTTTCTTTCGGGATTTTTTTGCAAATCAATGCGCCGATGAAAGCGAGGCTCACATATCCAAACACCGGATAAACGGTGGAAATCAGCTGTCCGTAGCCGATTTGGCTGATAATGAAAGCAAACGCCAAAATGCCGCCGTAAATATATGTACTTCTTATATGAAGAAAACTGTTTAATTGTTTTTCCAATCCGTATAAATTGCCGATGACCGACGTAAACACTTCCCCGAAAATAATAAACAAATAAATGATATGAAGCGAACGCGAATACGAATAGACAACTTGAGCCATCGGAATGTCAAACTCCAGCACATCCGGCAGCACCGATAATGATAAAAAGCTCGCGGCAAGCACCAGTGTCAACAGAACGCCGCCTATATAAGCCCCCCTTCTGATCACCTTCTCTGAAGACATTTCGTTCGCAAGCGGCACAAGGACGGCTTGGGCGAGCGATAAATTTAACGCGCCGTAAGAGACGGCGGACAAAAGCCAATTCCACTTGTCAGGCCATACCCATTCGTCCGCGTTTCTCGTGCTTGTAAATACAAATGAATCAGCTGTCACGATAAAAGAGAAAGAAATTAAAAGCGGCACAACCAATATATTGACGCCGAACACACCTTTAACGCCGCTTGTCATGACGGCAAAGCTCAGTACGATCGTCAGAAGGATCCCCGCTTGTGCGGGCCAGCCAAGCTGTTCATGAAACAGCGCTCCCGCTCCGGACAGCATGACAGAGGTCACTCCCAGCAATATAAACATCATAAACATGTTTACGGCGCGGCCGATGGACTGGCCGAATAAATATGTGTTCAATTCCTGATAAGATGCTGCGTGAATCCGTTTGGAAATGATCATGATTTTGGCGCCTAAATATGTAAACATCAGACCGCTTAACACGATACCCAACAGACCGATCCAGCCAAACTTCAGAAAAAACTCAACGATTTCCCGTCCCGTGGCAAAACCGGCTCCTACAACCGTTCCTACGTATACAAATGCAAGCTGACTCGCAGAACCTTTTGTTTGTCCCATTTCACCCTCCGGCTAAGCGCAGATTTGTCCAGGCCTTTATATATGCTTATGAGACAAGTCGCCCGAAAAGACGAACAAATCGTCCTTCCCCGAAGAAAACAGATTCAGCTCTCTCCTCTAAGCAAAAATATTGAAAGAAAAAAAGGGCCTGCGTATACTCTTCATCAAGAAAGGTCAAAGCATTTCATTTCCTTTCTGACTATATTGGTCAAAAATAATCAAACCTTATAAATATCACTTATCATGCTGTAAACATTTGTTTTCGGGGTTTAAAACAAAACACTTGAAAGTCAAAGAAGGTCAGATTATACTATTAATCAAAGAAGGTCAAAGTTAAGACCTTATTTTCTAATCCGTTTGGTCAAAGATGATCAAACATTTTTCGAGGAGGTTTTGGCAAATGCGTTGTCAACATTGTCAGAAAAACGAGGCGACGATTCGCCTGAACATGCAAGTCAATTCCATTCAAAAACAATTCGTTTTATGTGAAACATGTTATACAGAATTAACCCGAAAACCGTCTATGAGCATGGGGCCGCAATCATTCGGATTCCCGTTTGAGCAAGGTTTCGCTCCCAATCAAAATAAACAGCAGGCCGGCCCTGAAAAAGGCCTGCTCGACGAGCTCGCTCAAAACGTCACAAACGGCGCAAAAGCAGGTCTGATTGACCCTGTGATCGGCCGCGATAATGAAGTGGCGCGCGTAATTGAAATTTTGAACCGCCGGAATAAAAACAATCCGGTGCTGATCGGTGAGCCGGGCGTCGGTAAAACGGCTATTGCAGAAGGCCTCGCGCTTAAAATCGCTGAGGGCGATGTGCCGAACAAATTGAAAAACAAAGAGCTTTACCTGCTTGACGTCGCTTCTCTCGTCGCCAATACAGGGATCAGAGGCCAGTTTGAAGAAAGAATGAAACAATTAATGAACGAATTAAAAGAACGGAAAAACGTTATCTTGTTCATTGATGAGATTCACCTTCTTGTAGGCGCCGGCTCTGCCGAGGGATCAATGGATGCCGGGAACATCCTGAAACCGGCGCTTGCCAGAGGCGAGCTGCAGGTCATCGGGGCGACAACGCTGAAAGAGTACCGCCAGATTGAAAAAGATGCGGCGCTTGAAAGACGCTTCCAGCCTGTCATGGTTCACGAGCCTACAATAGAACAAGCCATCAGCATTCTGGAAGGCATTAAAGATAAATACGAGAAATACCACGGCGTCACATTCAGCAATGAAGCGATAAACGCCTGTGTTACGCTTTCATCCCGTTACATTCAGGACCGCCACCTGCCGGATAAAGCGATCGACTTATTAGATGAAGCCGGCTCTAAGGCGAACCTGGAGCTTGATACCGTAAATGAAGAAGATGCGGCTGAGAGACTCAAAGCAATTGACGCGGAGAAAACAAAAGCGCTTCATGAAGAAAATTATGAGCTTGCCGCGAAACTGCGTGATGAAGAAGCGGCGTTGGAAAAGCAGCTGGCGCATGAAACACCGGCCTCTTCACCTGAAATCGGGGCGGAGCATATTCAAGCCATCATTGAACAGAAAACAGGCATTCCGGTCGGAAAACTCCAGGCTGATGAACAAGTCAAAATGAAGGAACTTGAAGAGCATCTTCATCAGCGCGTCATCGGTCAGGAAAAAGCCGTGAAAAAAGTGGCGAAAGCGGTCAGACGAAGCCGCGCCGGCTTAAAATCCAAAAACAGACCTGTCGGCTCCTTCCTCTTTGTCGGACCGACCGGAGTCGGAAAAACCGAGTTATCAAAGACACTCGCAGATGAACTGTTCGGTACAAAAGATTCCATTATCCGTCTCGATATGAGTGAATACATGGAAAAACACGCCGTATCAAAAATTATCGGTTCACCGCCGGGATATGTCGGACACGATGAAGCCGGGCAATTAACGGAAAAAGTGCGCCGCAATCCGTACAGCATCGTGCTGCTCGATGAGATTGAAAAAGCCCACCCTGATGTCCAGCATATGTTTCTGCAGATTATGGAGGACGGCCGTCTGACAGACAGCCAGGGCAGAACGGTCAGCTTCAAAGATACCGTTTTGATTATGACAAGCAACGCTGGAACCGGCGAAAAACAGGTGAAAGTGGGATTCCAATCTGAAGAGAGCGTCCTGGAAGAACAAACGCTGATTGATTCACTGAGCGCGTTCTTCAAACCGGAGTTTTTAAACCGGTTTGACAGCATTATTGAATTCCAATCCCTGAAAAAAGAACATCTCGTGAAAATCGTCAGCCTGCTTCTCACAGAGCTTGAAGACACATTAAAAGAGCGCGGCATCAGCCTGAACGTCACCGATGATGCGAAAGAAAAAATCGCTGAAATCGGCTACCACCCAGCTTTCGGAGCACGCCCGCTCAGAAGAACCATCCAAGAATTGATCGAGGACGAAATGACAGATCTCTTATTGGATGACAACGAAATAAAAGCCTTCCATGTCGTAATGGAAGAGGACGGCATCAAAGTCCGGGCACAATAACAAAAAAGCGGTTCCCTTCTCGCGGGGAGCCGCTTTTTTGTTTCTATCTCCATGCCGGAAGGGAGAAACTGTGAAGAATTCGGGAACAATTTCTCAATCACCCTAAAGTTCCATGCACTGCCACCGATATTAACCATAGAAAGCTAGTATAAAGGATTTGGTGAAAACTATGGATAAAACATCGATTATCGGTATCATCCTCGCCTTGATTGCTTTAAGCGTGGGCATGGTGCTGAAAGGGGTCAGCTTAAGCGCACTCGCTAACCCGGCAGCTATTCTGATTATTTTGTTCGGTACGATTTCTGCGGTGATCATCGCATTCCCCGGAAAAGAAATCAAAAAAGTGCCTGCCCTTTTTAAAGTGCTGTTTAAAGAAAACAAACAGCTGACAATTGCGCAATTAATTCCTATGTTCTCTCAATGGGCGCAAATCGCCAGACGTGAAGGTCTGCTCGCATTGGAAGCAAGCATTGAAGACGTGGATGACGCATTTTTGAAAAACGGCCTGAGCATGGCGGTTGACGGACAAAGCGCAGAATTTATCAGAGATATTATGACTGAGGAAGTTGAAGCGATGGAAGACAGACACCAGGCCGGCGCAGCCATCTTTACACAAGCCGGCACATATGCGCCGACACTCGGCGTTTTGGGTGCGGTCATCGGCCTTATCGCCGCTCTTTCCAACATGAACAATACCGAGGCGCTCGGACATGCCATCAGTGCGGCGTTTGTCGCCACCCTTCTCGGGATTTTCACAGGATATGTACTATGGCATCCCTTCGCCAACAAACTGAAACGCAAATCAAAGCAGGAAGTCAAACTGCGTGAAATCATGATCGAAGGCGTTCTGTCAGTGCTTGAAGGACAGGCCCCGAAAGTGATCGAACAAAAACTTCTCATGTATCTTCCTGCGAATGAACGCGCAAAAGTCGCTGAACAAGAAGGAGAGGCAAACAATGGCGAGAAAAAAGAAGAAGAAGCATGATGACGAGCATGTGGATGAGTCTTGGCTGATCCCGTACGCGGATTTGCTCACCCTTCTTTTGGCTCTGTTCATTGTATTGTTCGCCATGAGCTCGGTCGATGCGGCGAAATTCCAAATGCTGTCTAAATCATTTAACGCCGTGTTTACCGGAGGCACGGGTGTTCTTGAATATTCAAGCGTCACTCCTCCTGAAAACGAAAAAGACGGCGTTGATCAGTTAAAAAAAGACAAGGAAAAAGATAAAGAACAGAAAAAGAAAGAAAGAGAAGCAGCCGACCGCGAAGAACTTGAAGGCGTGCAAAAGCAAGTCAATCAATTTATAAAAAATAAAAAGCTTGAAACTCAGCTGGAAACAAAGCTGACTAAAGAAGGACTCTTAATTACCATTAAAGACAGTATCTTTTTTGATTCCGGACGGGCGGATATCCGTCAGGAAGATATTCCGCTTGCCAAGGAAATCTCGAATCTCCTTGTGCTGAATCCGCCGAGGAACATTATCATCAGCGGACATACGGACAATGTGCCGATTAAAAACTCACAATATCAATCTAACTGGCATTTAAGCGTCATGCGGGCCGTCAACTTCATGGCTATTCTCACGGAAAACCCGAAACTTGACGCAAAAGTATTCAGCGCCAAAGGTTTCGGAGAGTATAAACCGGCCGTGTCGAACAAAACCGCTGAAGGGCGCAGCAAAAACAGGCGCGTCGAGGTATTGATACAGCCTAGAAACGCCGCGACTGACCAAAATCAGTAATATAAAAAAGGAAGCCTTTCAAATGGCTTCCTTTTTTATTTCTGATGAAAATGTTTTGCGTTTAACCCCACTCTTTTCAGCATTTCCGTACACATTTCTATCTCTTCATCACTCAGCACACTGATCATTTCCTTAATTTCTTCAGCATGATCAGGGAAAATATCGTCCAAAAGACGGATTCCCTTTTCAGAAATCTGTGCGAAAGTCACTCTTCTGTCAGTCGGCGAGGCTTTTCTGATGAGAAGTTCTTTTTTCTCTAATTTGTCAACAACGTATGTAATACTTCCGCTCGCTAATAAAATTTTGTCGCCGATCTGCTGAAGCGGCTGGTTGCCTTTGTGGTACAGCAGCTCAAGCACCGCAAATTCCGTCGGGTTCAGACCGTGCTTATGAATATGTTTATTCATATGGTCGTTAATAGATCGGTACGCACGTGACAGTACAATAAATAATTTCAATGAGTTTTCTGTTTTATCCGTCATACATTCAATCATCCTTTTACAAAAGAAACCGTTACAGAGAAACATTAATAAACAAAATGAAAAATGTCAACAAAAATGTTTCCAAAATTTCTCTTCTTTTTGTCTGACCTTAATAAAATAATTTGTTTTTCTATCATTTTGGTTATTTTTTCTTATTAAAGAAGTATAAAGATGATATAATACCTCTATTCAAGTGTAATGTTGGAGCGATGCAGAGTGAATACATTTAAAGGTGCCCGGGGAAAGATCAAGCTTTATCTCATATTGGTGATCATCCCGGCACTTATTATCAGCTTTTTCATTTATGAAAAAGAAAAGCAGAAAATAGCCGATAAACACATACAGGAAGCCAGTATGATGCTCAACCTTCACCGCAATAAGCTCAATTATTTAATCGGTGAAACAAAAGCCCGGATGACAACACTTGCGATCGCTGTCGATAAGCCTGTCAATGAAGAAAAGATCATTGACATTCTCGATCAGGCTTTTGAGGATGAACCCAGATTCAGCGGACTGTATATGCTGAATTCCAAAGGTGATGTCATCGCAAGCACGACTGATCTGAAATCAAAGGTGAATTTGGCCGACAGACCGTATTTTACGAAGGCGAAAAAGACGAAAAAAACGGTCATCACAAATGACTACTCCAGCAGAATTACAGGCCAGCGCATCTTCACGATCTGCGTGCCGGTGTTAGACGCAAAACGGGAAGTCACGGATTATTTAGTAGCCGCCATACAAGTCGATTATTTGAGAAATATGATCAATATGCTGAGCCCTGACGTTTATGTCAAGGCAACCAATCAGAATAAAGTGATATTTGCCAGCGGACGGGCTGATCAATCAGAAGGTGTGAAACCGGTCAGCGGCTATCTGGATGATATTAATTGGAATATCAATGTTTATCCGAAACCGGTTGAGCTGAATGAGCTGACCAAAAGCGTGCTGCTGCCGATGTCCAGTATTGCCGTGCTGCTGAATATTCTGTTCATTCTCGTTCAATATTATCTGCTTAAGCGCAAGACCCAGCTGGAGCGCGCTCAAAATGAAGCGCAGAAATTGGAGCTGATCGGAACGCTTGCCGCCAGCACCGCCCATGAAATCCGCAACCCGCTTACAGGGATCAGCGGCTTCATTCAGCTTTTGCAGAAAAAATACAAATCGGAGGAAGATCAGCTGTATTTCTCAATTATTGAGCAGGAGATTAAACGGATCAATCAGATTGTCAGTGAGTTTTTAGTGCTTGGAAAACCCACTGCTGAACGGTTGGAAGTGAACTCGCTGCAGGATATTCTTGATGAGATTATGCCGATTATTTATTCTGAAGGGAATCTGTATAATGTGGAAGTGAATGTGGAGATTCTCGTCAATCGGCCGCTCAAGGTCAACTGCACGAAAGACCATATTAAACAGGTGATTTTAAATGTCGCGAAAAACGCTTTGGAATCCATGCAGGAAGGCGGCCGGCTGTCCATCTATTTAGAAGCCCGCGATCATAAAGCAGTCATTAAGGTGGCCGACAACGGAATGGGCATTTCTGAAGATATGCTTGAACACATTTTTCTTCCGTTTGTAACGTCAAAGGAAAAAGGCACCGGCCTCGGCCTTGTCGTATGTAAACGAATCATGCTGATGTACGGCGGTTCAATTGACATTCAAAGCGAAGTCGATAAGGGCACAGAGGTCACCATTACCCTCCCTGCCGCTTCTCGATGAAAAAAACACCCTGGATCGGGGTGTTTTTCATTTAAAGAAGAATATGTGTAAGAGGATATACCAGAGGAACGGCATCATGGCCGGCAGATAGTACGAGGCGCTTCGTGAGCCGTGCCAGCGGAAAAATGTGCTGACTGTACGCGGTCATCTTTCGGATGCGGCGCTTGATCAGGAAGCGCATTCAGTCTTCGTTATCTGTTTTATCATCAATCATTTGTTTGCTTCATATGCAGGCATGACGTCACCGCGGGAGAACAAGCCTATTTTCTTCACAAGGCCCTGTATTCCTTGGTGATGTGTGCGATCACGGTTTACCAGCTGCTGATACGCATTCATCAGACAGTCCAGTTCCTGGCTGTGCCTGATCGTGTCATATCCTGTAAACCCTTGCCTGTTAGCCGCATCTATCATCATTTTTCTTTTTTTATCAATAGATACAAGCAATTTTTCTTGTTCAGAATAACTGCCCATTCACTTCACCCCTCACCGCTAAAAGAATAGGAAACAAGTTTGATTGGGTTATTGAGCATTATTACAGATTATACTTTATTTGTAAACATTTTTTTACTAAATAACTTATTTTTTCATTTCGTATTGGAATCTTTGCATGAATACGAGAATAATACCCATTCGGGTAATGATATAAACAGAATGCGGCATATTCAAGATTTAAAAAACAGCCACAGCTGACTTTACATTACAATAAAAAACCTCTCATGCCGGCGGGGGCATGAGAGGTTCGGACGTCTATCAGTTTTGCACACTTTCATTCTCGTAAATCGGCACCCAGCCCTCAGTCGTCACGAAGATTCGGATTGCGACGACCCGGCGGTCTTCCTGAAGCGTAAAGTAGTGGCGGATGTTCTCCGGAACTGAAATCAAATCTCCCGGATTTAAACGAACGTCGAAAAATGTGCCGTCTTTGCCTTGAATGACGAAGATGCCGTGTCCGCTGACGATAAAGCGGACTTCATCATCCGTGTGGTGATGTTCTCTTTGGAAATTTTTTAATAATTCATCAAGATTCGGCGTGGTATCTGATAAAGAAATGACATCCTGAGACTGATATCCGCGCCGGGCTGAAATGTCCTGAATCTCCGTGTCAAACGCCGCGAGAATCCGTTCTTTTTCATCTTCGGTTAGATCGAATTTTTCCGAAAGCCCAGACGGAAGTTTTTCAATGTTCCACTGCTCATAGATCACCTCTTGTTCGTCTAAGAAGCGCGCTACTTCTTCCTGTTTTTCAATGAGCGTATTCTTTTCGTCATGAATTCTGATGGTCGCCATTTTCTATTCCTCCTTTTATTTTACCAGCTGCGGACGAAGTGACAGAAGCTTGAGGTGACAGCTGAATAAAAATTCATAGGCTTCCAGCACCCTTTTCGCTTCAAATGCGGTCCGCCCCCATGCCGTAATGCCGTGATTGCGGATTAACACCGCGCCTGCGCCGGCGTCCGCATGGTGTGCGAAGTTTTCGGCCAATGCCGGGATGTGCGCCGGATTGTCAATGATCGGAACGGTCACGGACGCGTTTTCCTCCCATAATCCGAGCGCCTTAATCATCTCCTGCCCCTGAAAAGTGATTTGTTTTTCATCCCCGTAAAGCTCTGAGATGACATTATTATTGACGGTATGGACATGCAGACAGCAGCCGGCGTCTGTCTTTTGGTATAAGTAAGTATGGAGAAGCGTTTCCGCTGAGGGTTTTAAAGAATGGCCGGTCTCAGCGGGCTTCCCGTTCTTATCGATTAAGAGAAAATCTTCGTCTGTTTCTTTTCGTTTGTCTTTTCCGCTCGCCGTAACGAGAAAAGTCAGCGGCCCGTCGGATACTTTGATGGAAAGATTCCCGCTCGTTGCCGGGAACCAGTCTCTTTCGGCCAGTTCGCGTTTTACCTCGGCAAGTTCGCGCCAGCGTTCTTCTTTTGCAGCCATGCCTGCACCTCCCCGATGTTTTCAATGCCTGTTTTCACCTCATGAAAATCTTGAAAAGGCAGATGCCGGAGGCCGAGTTCTTTGCATTCAGTCAAAAGATAATCTCTCGCAAAGCACATATCCGATAACTTTGCAGCCTCGACATCCGTGACCGAATCACCGATCATAACGAGAAATTTCTGCTGATCGGATAGCTTACGGATGACTGACGGTTTGCAGCAGCCGCATTGATTGGTACATTCTCCGTCACAGGCGTGCGGCCAGTCTATATGAATATATTCATTGTCAAAGGATGCATGATTGCAGAAAATCCGCTCCTTTTCTACGATCCCTTCCAAAAGCGGATGCACAAAAAAGTCCATTCCCCCGCTTACGATATAAAACGGGAGGCCGTTTGACCGGACAAACGAGACAAAATCCAAAAAGCCGTCCCGTATTTTCGCATCCTTCAGGATAAAACCGGTCAGTTCTTCTTTTAAGCTGCTCGGCAGCAGTCCGAACATCCGTCCGACTCCTTCTTGGATTGATATGCTTTTAGACAGAACACCGTCTTTTATTTCAAGCCACTCAGGAGGCGCGAATTCTTTCATCATGCTGACAATGTTGTCGTTCATGGTGACCGTTCCGTCGAAATCACAAATAATCAGCGGTGTGCGGGTCATACGGCTTCCACCCTTCCCCATTTGTCTAACGCGAGCTGAAGATCTTTGCACGACGCGGCTTTTTCTTCAATCGGCTGTGCTTCAAGCACCGCATCAATGACGGCGCGGAACGCTTTTCCGCCGCCCTCGGCTCCTTTCGGATGGCCGTGAATGCCTCCGCCGGCATTGATGATGTAATCGATGCCGAAATCGCGCATCAATAATGGCACCATACCGGGGTGAATGCCTGCTGACGGGACGGCAAACGACGGATGAAAGACATCGTCTTTTACACATTCATCATGGATTGCAAGTGCGGACTCCTTCGGAAGAGCAACGGATCCGTAAGGTGACGGAAATAAACTGAAATCAGCGCCGCAATAGCGGTTCAGCTTGCCGAGCAAAAGCGCATGCGACAAGCCGTAAACGGGAGATGATGTGAACGCGCCGCTGACTGCCGGATGCGCCATGATCGGAAGCGGGATTTCCCTGTCTTCAGCAAGGCTCTGCATCACATCTAAACCGTAAGCGAACACATTCAATAAAAGCGCGTCCGCCCCGAGTTCTGCCGCGCGCCTCGCTTTATCCCGCAATTCAGCGGTCCTTCCCGTAAGGTTTACGGCATACAGCGTTTTATGCCCCGTCTCCTCCCGGGTTTCCTTCAGGACTTGTTTTCCTTCGATAATGCGGGTTTCAAACGGAGCCAGTTCATTTTCAAAGAAAATTTCGTCATCTTTAATCAGATCCACGCCGCCGAGCGCCTGCTGTCTGAGCTGATCTTTAATGTCGGCGAGATCCCGTCCGATCACGCCTTTAAATATGCTCATCAGAAGCGGTCTTTCAAATTCGCCCAGCAGTTTGCGGATGCCGTATATACCGAATTTCGGCCCGGGAAGGGAGCGTTTAAACCCTTCGGAAAATTCAAGATCAGTCAATTTTATTTTTCCGTCCAGTGACAGCTTTCCGAATACCGTCGTCAGGACGGCCGGGATATCTCTTGAAAAGTTCGCCTCGGGATAGGCGATGGTGATGACGGATTGTGTTTCGTTTTCTGAGGTTCCTTCTTTCTCCTCAACTTTTACGACCCGCCCTTTATGTTTTCTGAGCTGTTCCTGCTTCACCAGGGGCAGTTCAGTCCAGGAGCCTACCGTCAGCCCCGCCGCAATCTGTTCCGCCCGCTTTTCACTGTCCGTTGTGTCTGTCAGAAGATATGTTGCCAATACTTCGCTCATGCGTGAACGCCTCTCTTTCTTTCGCAAAACATAAAAAAACCTCTTCCGTATGAGCAGAAAGAGGCTTCGTGTTATGTCCGAATCTTATCTCTCAGCTCCTGCTGCAAGAATTAGCACCGTGCTTTATCAGTCGGTTGCCGGGCTTCATCGGGCTCGTCCCTCTGCCTGCTCTTGATAAGAATAATGATTTTATAAAGTATTTTGAATTATCGCATTGTTATCCTGATATGTCAATGCTTTTTCGGGTGAAAAGATTCAGTTTCCCGATCCGTTCCGCAGCTTCTTTAAGTCTTTCTTCACTTGTCAGAAGACCGACTCTTATATAGCCTTCCCCCCATTTTCCGAACCCGTTTCCCGCAGCGACCGCGACATCCGCTTTCTCGAGCAGCAGGTCTGAAAACGACTGTGACGTATAACCGTCAGGCACAGGGAGCCATGCAAAAAAGGAGCCCGCCGGAGCCGTCACATCCCAGCCGATATCGCGGCAGGCTTCAATCCATGCATTACGTCTCGATTCATATCTGTCATTTTGCGCTGCGACGCATGCCTGATCCGCTAAAAGAGCGGCTGCCGCCGCCTGCTGCGCCGCGGGAAACAGGCTGACAAACATATGATCCTGATAAAGGTTGATCGCTTCGATGACAGAAGCGTTTCCGACGGCAAATCCGACCCGCCAGCCCGCCATATTATACGTTTTGGACAAGGTATAGATTTCGATTCCCGTCTCTTTTGCGCCTTCGGTCTGCAAAAAGCTCAGCGGTTTATGCCCGTCAAAGCCGACGGCTCCGTACGCGAAATCATGAACGACACAAATGCCGTTTTGTTCCGCAAAACCGACCGTCTCCTCGAAAAACGCCTCTGTTGCCACAGCGCCGGTCGGATTATTCGGATAATTGAGATACAGCAGCTTCGCCTCGCTCCGCACCTTTTCAGGAATTACGCTGTAATCAGGGAGAAACCCTCTTTCTTCTGTCAGCGGCATCATTTCCATTTTCGCTTTCGCAAGGGCGACGCCTGACCAGTAATCAGGATATCCGGGATCAGGCACCAGAATGGTATCTCCCGGGTTTAAAAGACATTGCGGAAGCTCAACAAGTCCCGCCTTGCCTCCGAACAGCACGGCGACTTCCGTTTCCGGATCAAGCGTGACCCCGTACTCCCTTTCATAAAATGCAGCGGCTGCTTTTTTGAAGCTGTAAGCGCCCCGGAATGATGAGTATTTATGATTTTCCGGCCTTTCGACGGCGCGCTTCATTTCTTCAACGATATGCTGAGGCGTCGGCTGATCAGGGTTTCCCTGCCCTAAATTGATGACATCTCTGCCTTCTTTCAGCTTTTGATTCACTTTTTGCACCAATGATGCGAAAAATTGTTCCGGCAGCTGTTTGAGTACATCTGAGATTTCAAAGTTCATATTTTCACCTTCTAAAAATGTCTTGAAATGATAGTCCATCATCATATATGGTTAAATAAAAAAAGTAAAGAGAAACTTGAGGTGTTAAAAAATGAAATGGACCGTTTCCTGTTTGCAATTTGATATTTCATACGGAAATCCTTCAGAAAACTTTAAAAAAGCAGAATCTTTGATTAAGCAAGAAAGCCGCCATGCGGATGTAATCGTGCTTCCTGAGTTGTGGACGACCGGCTATGATCTCACACGGCTAGACCAGCTGGCGGATGAAAACGGCAAAGTTTCGGAACAATGGCTTAAAGAAACGGCAAAAACATACAACGTACACCTCGTTGCCGGATCTTTTGCGGTTAAAGAAGGCGAAAATGTCTATAACACCATGTACATCGCCGATAACAGCGGACAGATCGTGAAGCGGTATCAGAAAGCCCATCTGTTTCAGCTGATGGATGAACACCTTTACTTGGCAGCAGGAAACAGCGACGGTTCCTTTGAGCTTGACGGTGTCAAGTGCGCCGGGCTGATCTGCTATGATATCCGTTTCCCCGAATGGATCAGAAAGCATACGTCCCAGGGCGCGAATGTCCTGTTTATCTCTGCGGAATGGCCTCTGCCCCGCCTTGATCATTGGCGAAGCCTGCTTATCGCCAGAGCAATTGAAAACCAATGTTTTGTCGCAGCCTCTAACTGCACGGGGTCCAATCCCGATAATGAATTTGCCGGCCACAGCCTGATTATTGACCCGTGGGGCCGGATTTTAGCCGAAGGAGACCGGACGGAAGGCGCAGTCCGGGCGGAAATCGATGTGTCAGAAAGCGCGGACGTGCGGGGAACTATTCCGGTTTTCCAAGACTTGCGGCGTGATTTATATTAATTTCCAAAAAAATGTTGACAAGAATATCCGGCACCTGCTAATATTTTCATCAACTGATTAATCCGAATTGTGATACAAATCAATATATTTTTCTCTTATCGAGAGTTGGGCGAGGGATTGGCCTTTTGACCCCAACAGCAACCGACCGTAATTCCATTGTGAAATGGGGCGCGTGATTTTTGCGCCGAGACGATTGTCTCATAAGGCACGGTGCTAATTCCATCAGATGTTATCTGAGAGATAAGAGGCGGACTGCACTGTTTCAGCCTCCTTCTCTTTCAGAGAAGGAGGCTTTTTTTCGGGCGTATTCTCCGTCACGATCTCTTACTGCCACTACATAATTGGAGGGTAAATCCATGTCAGCAACTAAAACAAGTCTTTATGAACAATTAACAGAAAGCTCCGCCGCCGCGTTAGCCGTCAAGCTCGGCTTATTCCAAAGCAAAAGCACTCTGACATGCCGTGAAATCGGCGACGGCAATTTAAATTACGTCTTTCATGTTTACGATAAAGAAAACAAAAAAGGACTGA
Source organism: Bacillus sp. LR--39 (assembly GCF_053613335.1). Lineage (NCBI taxonomy): Bacteria > Bacillati > Bacillota > Bacilli > Caryophanales > Bacillaceae > Bacillus > Bacillus sp. LR--39. The sequence continues at coordinate 1,611,960 of NZ_JBSIOT010000001.1, forward strand.
TTATTAAACAGGCAATCCCTTACGCGAAAGTCGTCGGTGAAAGCTGGCCGCTTACCATTGACCGGGCGAGAATCGAAAGCAGCGCCCTCATCCGCCAGGGCGAACACGTGCCGCACCTCGTTCCGGCCGTTTACTATTCCGATACTGAGATGGCCGTCACGGTAATGGAAGACCTCTCCCATTTGCGGATTTCAAGAAAAGGGCTGCTGGAAGGGCAGCATTATCCGAACTTATCGGTTCATATCGGTGAATTTTTAGGGAAAACGCTTTTTTACTCATCCGATTATGCGCTTGATGCGAAAGTAAAGCAGCAGCTCGCAAAGCAGTTTACAAATCCTGAGCTTTGCAATATTACAGAAAGGCTTGTGTTTACAGAACCGTTTCTCGACCATGAGACAAACGATTTTGAAGAGGAGCTGCGCCCATACGCAGAAAAAGTTTGGAACAATTCCCGGCTGAAAGAAGGCGCTGACGAATTGAAAGCCATCTTTCTGAATTCCGCGGAAACATTGGTTCACGGCGATCTGCACACGGGAAGCATCTTCGCAGATGAACATGAAACAAAGGTGATTGATCCCGAGTTTGCTTTCTTCGGACCGATCGGGTTTGACATCGGCCAATTTATCGCCAATCTGCTCTTAAACGCCCTCAGCCGCGACGGTGACGACAGACAGCCGTTATATGACCATACTGCCGCCGTATGGGATACATTTGTGAAAACATTCAGTGAAGCATGGGAGAAAGACTGCCTGCCTTCCCGCAGACACCTGCTGGAAGACACACTGAAAAACGCGTTTGAGGAAGCGGTCGGTTTTGCGGGATGCGAATTGATCCGGCGCACGATCGGACTCGCCCACGTGGCTGACTTAGATGAAATCACTCCGTTTGACAAACGAATCGAACGGAAGAAGCTGGCGCTTGACATCGGCGCCTATTATATCGAAAACAGAAAAAAACTGAAGCATATCACCGAGGTTCTGGACCAATTTAAGCTCCGTGTAAAGGAATGATGCAGCATGACCAATGAATTTGCCATCCCCCGTTCTGTAGAATGGAAAGAAACCTACATTCGCATTTTAAATCAGCAAAAGCTTCCCGACGTCACTGAATATGCGGAACTTGAAACAAAGGAAGATGTATTCGACGCGATTGTCACGCTGAAAGTAAGGGGCGCCCCGGCCATCGGTATAACCGCGGCGTTCGGGCTCGCGCTCTCCGCCAAGTCGTTTGAAGCCCGCGACCTTTCAGATTTTCGACGTCAGTTCGCCGACGTCAAAGCGTATTTAAACAGTTCAAGGCCCACTGCCGTCAACCTCGCGTGGGCGCTTGACAGACTGACGGATTCCATCAGGGATGCGATCTCAATCAATGAAGCGAAGACAACGCTCGTCCATGAAGCCATTCAAATTCAGATTGAGGATGAAGAAACATGCCGTATGATCGGCCAAAATGCGCTGCACCTTTTTAAAAAAGGCGACCAGATCATGACCATCTGCAATGCGGGCTCGATCGCCACAAGCCGGTACGGTACGGCGCTTGCTCCCTTTTACTTAGCAAAACAAAAAGACCTCGGCCTTCATATCTACGCATGTGAAACAAGACCCGTTCTCCAAGGATCACGGCTGACGGCGTGGGAGCTGATGCAGGGCGGAATTGATGTCACGCTCATTACCGACAGCATGGCCGCCCATACAATGAAGGAAAAACATATTTCTGCGGTCATTGTCGGCGCTGACAGAATTGCAAAAAACGGTGATACGGCCAACAAAATCGGAACGTACGGCCTCGCTATTTTGGCAAACGCCTTTCAAATTCCGTTTTTTGTGGCCGCACCGCTTTCGACATTTGACTTGCAGATTGAAAACGGCGATCAGATTCCGATTGAAGAAAGAGATCCGGATGAAGTCAGACAGATCTCCGGCATACGCACCGCTCCCGAGGATGTGCCGGTCTTCAATCCGGCCTTTGACATCACACCGGGCAGCCTGATTTCCGGCATTATAACCGAGAAAGGAATTGTGACCGGTTCTTACACGGAAGAAATTGAACAATTATTCGCTGACTGCCAGCTGAGCTGAAAAACCGCTGATGATGTTGCCTCAGGCAATGTCAGCGGTTTTTTTGTCTGCACAATGTAATCACTTCATCTTTTTGGACGGCTGTAATGAGATGCATTTTAAAAAACAGCTCTGCATAACCGGCTATCTTTTGCGGACGGCTCATTTTCATCAGGCTTCGTCCTCCTTTTTCATCAGACCAACTTTTTTCACTTAATAAAATGATATGTCGGACGTGAAAAAACGGAACGTGCCATACGCTTTATTTTTCTTTATAGGATATTTGTTCGATGTTCAGCAGCACCGCTTTTACATCCGTCTTCGTGCCAGCGTATCCCGTTAAGGCGCTGTTTTTGCCGATTACCCGATGGCACGGGATCAAAATCGGCAGCCGGTTTCGTTTATTGGCTTGTCCGATGGCGCGCACCGCTTTCGGTTTTCCGATCGCTTCAGCCATATCGCCGTAGCTTCGGGATTCCCCGTAAGGAATCATCGTCAGCGCGTTCCATACCCTTTCCTGAAAGGGTGTGCCTTTTTGTCTCAGAGGCAGAGAGAATTGCTTTCTTTCTCCTGAAAAATATGCTGTCAGCTGCTGTTTCGCCTCCGACAGCAAAGCGGTTTCGCACGGCTTTACGCCGGGCGCGCCTTTCCGCCATTTCTCAAACTCTTCCCCGGTGAGAAACAGGCCGGTAATAAAGCTCTCTTCCTCTGTTACGATGACGGTTCCAAACGGCGCTTTCACACTTGTAAAACAGATCATTCCCCGCTCCTTCTTTCTTCCGTATTCTGCCGGACCGGAAGCGTCAAATGAAAAACCGTGCCCTTCCCTTCTTCACTTTCCACATGAATGCGGCCCTGATGCTCTTCGATGATTTTATAACTGACCATGAGGCCGAGGCCCGTTCCCCTGTCTTTTGTCGTGTAAAATGGTTCACCCAGACGTTTTAATTTGTCTTCGGAAATGCCTGTTCCTTCATCTTGAATAGAAATCAAAATGTGGTCTTGATCAGAAGACTGAATGGTCACGTAGATATTGCCGCCGCCCGGCATGACTTCAATTGCGTTTTTTAAAATATTGATAAACACCTGTTTTAATTGATTCGGTTCACAGTAAATCGGCGGGATGTTTCCGGTCAGGTTCAGATGGATCTGCACATTAACAAGATTGGCCTGGGCATTCAAAAGATCAGCCGTGTCTTTCATAATCTGCGTCACGTCTTTTTCTTCATATAATATCGCCTGAGGTTTCGCTAAAATTAAAAATTCAGTGATGATAGACTCGATGCGTTTTAATTCTGAGGTAATGACGTTAAAGTACAGAGAATATTCACCTTCAATGCTTCCTTGAAGAAGCTGAATGAACCCTTTCAGCGCCGTCATCGGGTTTCTGATTTCGTGGGCGATACCCGCCGCCAGCTCCCCTACAACATGAAGAGTGTCGGATTTCCGCAGCCTCTCTTCAAGCTCTTTGGCCTCTGTGACATCTTTAAAGATGGCCAGATTCATATTTTGAATGATATTTCTTTTGAAGGAGAATTCCAGTTTGCGGCTGTCGCTGCTGCTTAACAGGAAGGGGATTTCATTATCCATTCCTTCTAAATCAATCTTTCTGGCGGGAACACCCGCGTTTTCAATATCAAATAAAGAAAGAATATCCGGAACGGTGTACGCTCTCAGCTCCTCATCCGGCATACCGAGTATACGGCTTGCGAGAGGATTCGCGTCAATAATGCGGAATTGGTTGTCAAATAAGACCTTGCCGTCCATTGAGCCGTTGAATACTTTTCTGAATTTCAGCTCGCTTTCCCGCAATTCTTTTTCCATCCGCTTACGATCACTGACATTTCTTAAAATGGTTAAATGCTGACCTTCAAGTATGGTTCGTTTTGATGTGAACTCAAGCTCTTTAAATTGGCCGTTTGCCATCTGAAACAGCATTTCTTCACGGATTTCTCCGTATTTTTCATATTTCTTCTTAATCTGCTTGTATTTTTTCTGCGGATCAACGATAAACGTACATAAATTCCGCTCCACCAGCTTATCCATCGGCAGTTCGAAAATGCGGCACGCCGATTCGTTTGCTTTGGCAATCTTTCCGTCATCAGACCAAATGACAATCGCGTCCATGGCGTTTTCAAAAATTTCGCGGAATCGCTCTTCGCTTTTAAAGAGTTTCAATTCCATCAACCGTTTCTCTGTTATGTCTCTCATAATAGACATGTAGAACCCGCTGATTAAGTTGGACGTAATCGTAAATTCAAACAGCTTCTCTTCGCCGGACCGAAGCTTGACAGGCAGTTCTCCTTTGGCGTTTCCTTTTCTGCGGAGGGTTTCCCAGATTTCTTTCAGATGCTTTTTGTTTTCTCCGTCGGTAAAATGGCGGAGCGACAGATGGGACAATTCATTCTGGCCGATCTCAAAGCTTTTGCAAAAAGAGAGGTTCGCATCAATAAACCCGCCGTCCTTATCAAACAGCACGATGCCGTCGACAGCCCTGTCAAACAAATCTTTAAACAGCTGCTCGTTCATGGAGAATTCGCGCTCTAATATTTTTTTAGAGGAGATATCCCTCATCACCACAAAAAAATAATCCTCCCCAATTCCGTCTCTGGCGAGGAATTCAATGTATTTCGTCGCGCCGCTGTCAAGCTTAATCGGCACCTCTTTCCACAGATGGCCTTTTTTTAAAAACTTTTTCACGGCCTTATTCAGTTCTTCCTGAGGCACGGAATATAAAAAATCCAGGACGGAGCGGTTAATGAGGCTCTCTGCCTCAATCTGCATCATCCGGGCCGCAGCCTCGTTCGCCTGGACGATTTTCATTTCCTTACGGCATATAAAAATGGCATCAAGCGTGTTATTCATAATCACGTGATACCGGTTCAAATCACTCTTCAGGCGGTCATTTTCCTCTTTCATCCGCTTCAGCTGCTCTTTCAGCGACTCTTTTGTTTGCAAATCCAGAGTTTCAGCCATTCAGTACACTCCTTCTTCAAAAACCTATCCTTCAATATTTCTACAAAATACCTCATCTTCCTTCATTCGCCCTATACATTTCAGAAAATTTCAATGATATGACAAGTTAAAGTCTTTTTCTACGATCCTTACCTCCCCATTACATCATCCTAACAATCCCTTTTGTCCTCCTTCAATTTTTTATTTTTTATTTTAAAATGAACAACAACAGGAAATAATCATGCAGTGGATGATTTTTGAAGAGAAGGTGATGCTATGACAAAATCGCGAGACAGTTACTTTGACAACGCCAAGTTTATCTTGATTTTTCTGGTGGTGTTCGGCCATATCCTCCGGTCATTTATTAACGGAAATGAGTTTATGCTCCATCTCTACAAATTCATTTATACTTTTCATATGCCGGCCTTTATCCTGGTTTCCGGCTATTTCGCAAAAAACTTTAAGCGGAAAGGTTATGTGAAGAAGCTGGCTGTGAAGCTGATTATTCCGTACTTGATTTTTCAGGGCATTTACTCAGTTTTTTACTATTTGATTCAGGATGAAAGCATGGCAAGCGTCAATCCGATTGATCCGCAGTGGTCTCTCTGGTTTTTAGTCAGCTTATTCTTTTGGAATCTGCTACTTTATCCCTTTACGAAGCTGCCGAAAATGTGGGCGCTTGGGGCGAGCTGCGGGCTTGCCGTCATGATCGGGTATCTTGATTTTATCAGCAGCACACTGAGTCTTTCACGGACGTTTGTCTTTCTTCCGATGTTTCTCGTCGGGTTTTATTTAAAGAAACAGCACTTTGATTTGCTTCGGGCTAAAAGAGGCAGGCAGATTGCCGCGGGCGTACTGGGGATTGTTTTCCTCTTATGCTGGTGTATTGATTTTGATTACTCGTGGCTGTTCGGATCGGAGCCTTATTCTACATTCGGCACAGTGTCGCTGTTGAGCGGTCTGTCGCGCATCGGCTGGTATGTTTTGGCCTTTGCCGCCACTTTCAGCTTTTTAGCGCTCGTTCCGCAAAGGCGTTATTTCTTTACGAAATGGGGTACGAGAACGTTTTACGTGTATCTGCTGCATGGATTCATTATAAAAACGCTGCGGCAGATCGGGCTTGAAGATCACTTGTCTGATTATCAGAATTTAGTCATGCTCTTAATTTTAACGGCCGCTCTTACGTCCATTCTCTCCAGCAATGCGGTGAAAACGGCCGCACAGCCGTTTATTGAGCTGCGGATAACCGGTTTGCTTGAAGCGGTGAAAGGAACAAGAAACGGTGCTTATTTGAAATAATGCAAATACCTCTTAAGCGTTGCCGCCTAAGAGGTATTTTTTATTGTTTGCCGTCTTCTTTTTTCTTTGGCTTCGTCTGTTCAAGCGTTTCAATCCATTTTCCGGCGTTATAATCACCGAGCTCGCTTGCAAACTCTTCTTCAAGCAATTTAGGGTCCATCGGCTTTTTATGGTTTTGCATGTCTTTGCTGTGGCGGTTTTTTTTCGTCATGTTACTCGCCTCCTTGTTTGCCGTGTTTTGATTTGCGGTTTGCGCCTCTCAGTCCGGGATCACCGTCATATTGTGTTTTGTATGCATCTTTGTCCATGCTCTCAGTCGGTGTGTTGTTGTTGGTCAAAGCTTCATTCTTTGCTGCTTTGCGTTTCATTTGATTTCCTCCTTCTGTCAGCAAATCTGTTTTGAATTCATCAAGCATTTCTTTCAAGTCGCGCACTGTCACGTTTTTGGCCTCATCAATGAGTTCATAGCCGATCTGTCCGTTCGGCTCAAGCAGCACATATTTAAAATCTTGAATGTCTCCGAGGCCTTCCTGCCTGATCCTCATTGACAGCTGAGCTTCGGTAAAACGCATTTTTTTTAAGTTTTCCGGGATGATTTTTCCGTTTCTGACAACGGCGACGGTTTTTCCTGAAAATAAAAACTCAAAAAAACTTGATTTGATTTCTAAATATTCCATCAGGATTAATACCGCAATAAAAATCGCCGCCGCGAAAATGGTTTCCCATAAATTATGTTCAATAAACGGCTGAATAATAATCGAGCCGATCGAAATCATGATGACTGTCTGGGTCACCGACAGCTGGCTGATTGATTTCCGTCCGGCAATCCGCAATAAAAAGGTACCGACCGCTATCATAATTACCGACTTCCAAAATACGGCAAACAATGACGTCACCTCTTTACAAGTAGAATCTCCAAAAAAACTGTTTCCACACATCCATTTTACGGCAATAAAAAACACCGCTTTCTGAAAAGCGGTGTCAGCCGATAATCATTCTTTCCTTCGGATAGTGATAATTTGCTTCGATTTCTTTTCGGCCGATCAAATAAAGGAACGTCAAAATGCCGATCCGGCCGATAAACATCACAATCATGATCACGCATTTTCCGATGTCGCTTAAATGCGGAGTAATCCCAAGCGACAGGCCGGTCGTTCCAAATGCGGAACACACTTCAAAAAGCAGTCCGAGGAGCGTCTGATTTTTCTCCGTCACGGACAGAATCAGCGTCGATCCGAACACGAGCAAAATCGCCATCATCGTGACGACCAGCGACTTCATGACATCAGCCTGATGAAGCTCGCGTTTAAAGACCTTGACCGCTTTATTCCCCCGGGCAAAATGAAACAGGGCAAGCAGGTTAAGCGCAAATGTCGTCGTACGGATTCCGCCGCCGACCGAGCTCGGTGATGCGCCGATAAACATGAGGGCACAGATGAAAAATAATGTCGGCGCCGACAGCTGGCTGATATCAATTGTCGCAAGCCCGCCGCTTCGCGTAGCGGTTGATTGAAAGAGACATAAAAATAAAACATCATGCCAGCTTTTCCCCTTCATGACATGGCTTGCTTCAAGCGCGTAAATGCCCACGGCTCCGAACAAAACGAGCATTCCGAACGTAACGGTCGTAATTTTCGTAAACAGCGTGAATGAGTATCTGCGCTGTTTTGAAAACAAAAAGTCTTTTACTTCTACGAGCACCGGAAAACCGATCGCACCGAAAATAATCAGAAGCATCGTAATAAACTGCACGAAATAGTCATGTCTGAACGGGACGAGTGAATTTCCCGTAATATCAAAACCGCCGTTTGTCGTGGCGCTGACGCTCGCAAAGAATCCGTGCAAGTACGCCTGTTCAAACGAATCATAATACGTTAAAAAATATGTTCCTAAGATGATGCCGCCTAAAAACTCGATTAATAAAATCAAAAACAGCACTTGCTTCATCAGGTTGACGATACCGGAAAACTGCGATTGATTCTGATCCACCATGATGAGCTTCCGTTCCCGCAGACCGATCCGTTTGCCCATAATGAGCCAGACGAATGTTCCGAGCGTCATGATGCCGATTCCGCCGAATTGAAGCACGAAAGCCAAAATGACAATCCCGGCCGTGCTGAATGTATCAGCCGTGTTGACGACCGTTAAACCGGTGACACTGACTGAGCTGACAGCCGTAAACAGCGCGTCTATAAACGACCAGCTGGCCCCTTGTTTGTGGGCGGCCGGCAGACTTAGCAAAATAAATGCCACCGTTACAGCAAGAAAATAATATAATGCAATCAGCTGTGCAGGCGACAAGATCTGTATGAATTTCTTCAGTTTTAATTTCATAAGATAGTTCCTTCTGCCTCTCAAATGTAGTACGTAATTATTCTAATGATATTGGGAGAATTTTTAAAGGTCTTTTTAGAAAGATTTTTCATTACCTTATGTAATTTGCCGATCTTTAAACAAAAAACCTCTGAAACGATTGTCAGAGGTTTTGTTGATTATTTTGCTTCCAGCCTGCGGATGCGCTCATCGAGATCAGGGTGTGTGGAGAACAGTGACGAATGCTTTTTGCCGTTAATTTTTAACGTCTGCACCGCCGTCTGGTCCTCTTCATTCACATGTCCTGTATAAGACTTCAGCGTACGCAGGGCGTGAATCATTTTATCCTTGCCGGCAAGGTCTGCACCGCCGCGGTCAGCGTGAAATTCTCTATGACGCGAGTAGGCGAAGACGACAAGACTGCCGAGAATGGAAAAGATAATCTGAAACACGATCATCGCGATAAAGTGAACGACCGGCGCGAGGTCTTCTTTGACAAAGCGGCTTGCAACCCATGCCGCGATTCGGGAAAGGAATACGACGAACGTATTGACGATTCCCTGCAGCAGCGTCATCGTGACCATATCACCGTTTGTGATGTGTGCGACTTCATGGGCAAGAACCCCTTCCACCGCAGCATCATCCATCTGTTGCAATAAACCTGAAGAAACCGCGACAAGCGAACGGCGCTTAGAAGGCCCGGTCGCAAAAGCATTGACCTCCGGGGAATGATAAATGCCGACTTCAGGCATTTTCGTCATCCCTGCGGCACGGGACAATCTGTGCACACGGTCAACCAATTGCTGTTCTTCATAGCTGAGCGACTGTTTCTTCGGATTTAACACCCGGACGCCCATCATCGTTTTGGCCATCCATCTGGACATTCCGAGAGAAATAAAAGAACCGACAAAACCGACGACAAGACTGAACACGAGCAATGCCATCAGATCAATGCGCCCATTTTGAATATATGAGCCGACACCGGTAACGCTTGTAATAATCGTAAGCACAATTCCGATTGTCGTAATGACCAAAAGGTTCGTTAAAATAAACAGAAATATTCTTTTCGCCATAATTACCTCCGTCTTTTTTAAGATCAAAAGAACTTATTTACTTAAATTATAAATGATCTGTTTGAAAATGCAACAATTTCGACGTATGATGTTAATGTAATTCTCATTGATATTAGAAAGTAACACGTAATCAATCAGAGGTGAACCATGAACACGTTTAAACTGACCCGAACTGATATGGTCCGGCTTCTTTACGCGTTAAAAGGCCAAGGAGACGCAACCCCTCTCCAAATCTTATTGCAATCAGCGGATATGACCTTGGATGAAGCGGAAAGCCGTCTGCATATCCCTGAATTTCTGACGAGATTCGAACGAAAAAAAGAGAAAAAGGAATACGGGCTTTCAACTAACGAGATTGTCGAGCTGGGAAATCTGTGCGAGCTGACGTCTTTAAAATCAACCGCCGTCCAAAACTGGGTGAAGCGCGATATTAAAGATTTAATCGGCCACCCCTTACTCGGCAAAAAATATACAATTGAACAAGCTGTCATCCTTCTCATTGTACGTGATTTAAAATCAATTTATGACTTCGAACATATACGCGGCATATTAAAAATCGCTTTTAACACGATAACAGACAGATCAGATGACGTCATCAGCCCGATCAGCTACTATGAAAGCTGCGCCCAAGTGATTGATTATCTTCATCATAAGGCAAACCCGCCGATGAAGGAAACGAGCCTGCAGGAGCTCGTCGAAGAGCAGACGGACAAGCTCAAAGGCTGCTTTAAAGAACTCGGAAACGGACAATGGAACGATATCAGATCCATAATCGCCGTCACGGTGCTCTCCGTTTTGACTTTCCATATTCAAGCCTCAGCCTACAAAATGATCAGCCATTTATTATAATTCATAACGCTTCTTCGCCCCGGTGTCTGCGCCGGGTTTTTTTGCTGTACAACAATTGCCAGCATAATCAATACCGTTCCGTTTGAAACTAAAATGCGAAAACACATCTTGCCAGAGAAAAGGAGATGAAAAAGATGGCGAGCAGAAATAAACTCTTAGTTCCAGGGGCTGAGCAGGCTCTTGACCAATTTAAATACGAAGTGGCTCAAGAATTCGGCGTGAACCTTAGCTCTGATACAGCAGCACGCGCAAACGGCTCTGTAGGCGGGGAAATGACAAAACGTCTTGTACAGCAGGCTCAATCACAATTAAACGGGAAAAATCAATAATGCAGCTTATTCGCCGGGACTTCTCGGCGAATTTTGATATTTATCGGCATTCTCCTTTCCGTGCCGGTAGCCGTTCGGATTCCTCCGGTCTGACGAATCTTCATGATGCCGATAGGATTCCCAATGTTCATTGCGATCATGATTCCAGTAATGATTGTAATACTTTTGCTTAGGCTCTTTGTCATTTCCGTTTTCCTGAGGATTTTGTGTTGGGGGCTGCTCTGTTTCCCCATCTTGTTCCTTCTGTGTGTTTTCCTCTGATCCGGAAGCTGCATTTTTTTCGGTTTGCTGATTGCCGTCCTGACTGTCCGGCTTCGCTTCTTCCGTACCGGGCGTTGTTTCATTGTTTCCCGGCTTCTCTGCTGCCTTTTCTTCATCAGGAGCTGTCTTTTCATCAGCCGCCGGCTTGTCTGTGTCCGGCTGCTCGCTTTGATCAGCGTCTGTTTCGGTATCTTTTTGATCTGTTTCATTGCCGTCGGTTTGCTTTTCAGGCTGTTTTTCTTCTGTTTTCTTTTCGTTTCTTCTTATGTAGCTGCCTGTTGACATCCCTTCCTGTTTTGCTTTTTCTCTTGTTTCCATATCAGATTCAAGCGATTGGACCTGGTAGGTGCCCTTATATTTTTCAGTCATGTCGGCCAGCTGTTTTTTAACGCCTTTTTTATATGTATTGTCATCTGTATTTTCATAAACCGTGGAAATTAAAATCTCTTTTGATTCCTTTACATATCCATGCTTGCTGCAATCGGTAATAATATTACTGATGACTTCCTTAAAATCGCTGCTTTTCCAATCTCCAATGTCACTGATGACCTGTTTGGCGTCATGGTTCAGCGGTGTCAGTTCAATGACTTCATATTTGCTGTTTAAAGCCATTTCAATGCTGGGATTAATGTCAAGCGTCATATACGCGTAAGCTTTGTTATCAGAAAAAACCGGGAGCAAAATTAAAATAAACAAAATAATAGCAGTCATCGTAAACACTCCCAATTTAAAAGGGCGCAGTTTCAGAAAATCAAAAAAGCTGGCCCTTCTTCCCATACGCGTTTCGCCTTCGAACGTAATTTCCTCTCCGATTTCACAAGTGCGGTGATCATTTTTTGTTTTTAAAAATTGTCCGTCAGGGGTTAGCAACGTGACGAATTTTTTATTTTTCTCTACTATGATCCCTCTTCTCATGAGTGCAACACCCCTTTAAGATAATCTTTTAAATAAATATAATCACCGGTAATAATAATACTCATGGCGATGATATATTTTCGGTTCCGTTCGATCGTTTTTCTGCTGACCGACACGAGCTGCTCCAACTGTTTGACAGGAAGCTGTTTTTTCTGGTGCAAAATGGACGCCAGCTCTTCATTTTCAACAAGCGTGTAGGCTACCTTAATCGCATTCTGCCTCGCATCTGTATGCTTCGGCGATTGTTCCAGCAGCTCTTTAAAAGACAGGCCGTATTCTTTCAGCTGCTTCTGAAAAAAAAGAATTTCTTCCCGGCGCTGTTCCTGTTCTATCTGTTTGCGGTATTCATCAATGGAAAGCTCCGCTTCGATAAGGCTCTGCGAAGATTCCTGGTCGTCGCCTTCCTGCACATCCATATTGATATGCTGAGCGGTTCTTGCTTCTTTTCTGATATAGTCTATCACTTTTCTTTTTATAATCAGCTCTGCAAATGCAAGCAGCGAATTACCTTTTTCAGCCGAATACTTTTCAATGGCTTCGTTAAAAGCGATCAGCCCGATGCTGAATTCGTCGTCTTTTTCATCTATATATCGTTTACAAACGGATGAAACCGTCTTCGCGATAAAAGGCTTATATTGCTGTATTAAATCGTTCTGCAGATCTTTGTCGCCTTTTTGTATTTTTTCAACAGATGTTTCAAGCGTTTGCTTCTTTTTTCCCAATTTAAACAAAAGGCTAAGCACTGGTTTCACCTCAGTTCCTCCCTATAACTACTCATAATCATAGCTAATTTAGTAGGGATTCGCAAAGGAAGAAAAAGAGAAATCGATTTCATTTGTCTCAATTATGACAAGCCAATAAGACGTACTATACATGATTTCGTGCCCCCATGCAGAATTAAGGGGGTTTTCTCTGTGTTTTTTGTAACAATGCTGTTATAAAATTGTTATCATATGTCTTAAATGTAAGCGTTTCAAACAAAAAAGGGAACCTGCTTTTTAAAAAGCCAGACTCCCTTTTTGATCATTTTACGCGTGTTCTCTTTTTTCCGATTCCGCGCCAGACTCTATTTGTTTTGCTCCTGACATAAACCATCCGCAAACCGCAATGGCAGCCAGAACCGCCCAGAAAATGATTTTCCAGGCCGCCGAATGGATGACATCTGCCGGAATGATACCGAGTTCCTCATGGGCCAATGTATAAAGAGCGAGCTTCACGCCTACCCATCCGACAATTACAAATGCCGCCGTTTCAAGGCCCGGCCTTGTTTTCAGTAAGGATACGAACATTGATGCCGCAAAACGCATAATGATTAAACCGATTACGCCGCCGGCTAAAATAACGAGAAACTGACCGCCGTCCAAGCCGCCGATGGCAGGAAGCTGTGTTCCCGGGAGCGTTACGGCAAGCGCGACCGCCGCTAAAATGGAGTCAACGGCAAAAGCGATGTCCGCGAGCTCCACTTTCAAGACAGTCTGCCAAAACCCGCTTTCTTTCTGCGTTTTCTGACCGTTGTTATCTTTAAATACATACCGCTTCAGCAAATGGCTGACCGCAATGTAAAACAGATATAAAGCGCCGACGGCCTGGACCTGCCAAACATTCACCAGAAAAGAAATGGCGAACAGCGACCCGAAACGCAAAATAAATGCGCCCGCCAATCCGTAAAATAAAGCCTTCTTCCTTTGTTTTTCAGGAAGATGCTTCACCATCACAGCCATCACCAGCGCGTTATCCGCCGCCAAAATCCCTTCCAGCCCGATTAAAACGAGAAGAACCCATCCGTACTCCAATAATAATGCAAAGTCCAATCCATTCCCTCCGTTTCTTTTTTCTATCATCCGAGCTTATACCGGCGGTTTTTTACGCAAAAAAGACCTTTGCCGATATAAGGCAAAGGTCTTGCTAGACATGAATGATTGGCATGCCAACAAAGCCGATGGATATGATCCATGAATTGACGACTTTGTTTCCGGAATATCCGGACGCTACTCCCCTTTGGGATTTCAAGAAATATTTGTTTATACGCTCATGATAAAGCCTGTTTCATCATTTGTCAACGCTTAACTTTTTTAACAAATTGAGAAATTTTTTCTGTTTTGGCCCGCTGTTTTCTTCTCTTTAAAAACATCCAAAGAATGAGAAGCAACACAATGAATATACCGAGCGGCAGCATATATTGATCGAGAATGGAACCGACGCTTTTCCAATTTTCCCCGAGTTTCATTCCGAGGTATACGTAAGCAAATGTAATCGGCAGCATCGCTGCATATGTATATAGAGAGAACACCCAGACATTCATCTTCGCAATGCCGCACGGCAAAGAAATCAGCGTCCTGACCCCCGGTATAAAACGGCCGCTGAACGCGACCAAACCTCCGTGCTTCTGAAAGAAATCATCTGATTTCTGCAGGGATTCGGGTTTTATCCATATATACTTTCCATATTTCAGCAAAAACGGCCGACCGCCCAGCCTGCCGATTCCATATAAGACAAGCGGACCTGAAACACCGCCGAGCGAACCGGCAAACACGGTCCCGGCAAGCGTCATATCCCCTTTTGAGACCCAATAGCCCGCAAGCGGAAGAACAATTTCCGCCGGGATGAATTCTATACTGAGCGCCAAAAAAATCCCGGCGTAAGATAAGCTTTTAAACGCCTCTATTATTGATATGATGAAATCTTCGATGATCTATCACTCCCGGCTTACGTCTATATTCCGAAACTTAAGAATGATTTTAACACAAAACCTTGAGTCTGAAATATCTTTAAGACATGCCCGTTATAAATGTGAGTCGTTTCAGATCGGTAAAGCGGGAGGGAATGACAAGCGCAATACAACGTCCCGCCTGTCTCCTGATTGCTTGTCTGGCGGCGGTTATATCACTGAAGTTCTCCGGAAAAATCACCCCTCGCGATAAGCGGCGGCTGACCGCGGATTCAGTTCATATGGGAGCGGGAAATTTTCTCAGTCACTACATGGGAATGCGGGGCATTTCCCGGGGAATGATTTTGGATAATCTTTTTGATTACCGCTGATGATTTTCAGGGACTTCAGCGCTTTAAAGAATTTATCGATTCACTGATTGTAAATAGAGAATGCGACGCGAAAAAACGATGAATAAGAATGCGATGACCATTGTCGCCTGAGGAAATGGAACAGCCGCTCCATGAAGCGCCGCATCACCCATAAGTTGCTACACATGGAACGGACCCGTTTATCCACAATAAAGACAAAAAGGAGTTTTTATTCATGCACACGATGTGGAAGGGTTCGATCAGTTTCGGTCTCGTCAATATCCCGGTCAAGCTCTTTGCGGCCACTGAAGATAAAGATATAAAATTCCGCAGTCTTCATAAAGAAGACCATGCGCCGATTAAATACGAAAAAATCTGCACCGGATGTGAAAAAAGTCTGGAACCTGATGAAATCGTGAAAGGCTATGAGTATGTAAAAGGGAAATACGTCATTATGACAGACGAAGACTTGAAAGACGTAAAACAGGAACATGAAGAAAAAGCGGTTGAGATTGTTGACTTTGTCCAGCTGCAGGAAATTGATCCGATTTATTTTAACCGGTCGTATTATGTCGGGCCGGGAGATAACGGCACAAAAGCCTATACACTTCTGCGGGAAGCGCTGAGAACGACGGGTAAAATCGGGATTGCCTCCATTACGATCCGCTCTAAACAGCAGCTTGCGATTCTTCGCGTGTATGACAACTGCATCGTGATGGAATCCATTCATTATCCGGATGAAGTCAGAAATGCCGGACATGTGCCGGGCGTTCCCGAGCAGACAGCCGTTAATGAAAAAGAGCTGCAGACGGCGATTACGTTAATTAATGAGCTGACAACCGAGTTTGACCCGGAACAATACGAAGACACATACCGGAAAGCCCTTCTCGCTAAAATTAACGATAAGCTCGAACATGAAGAAGCGGGCGTGACACCGGCTGCTGCCGGCCCGCGCGAAGATGTCATCGATCTTGTCAGCGCGCTTCAGGCAAGCATTGACCGGACGAAGCGGCCGGATCGCGAACAGGCTGCACCGGCGCGGACAAAAGACGCCGCGTCAGCAGGCGGCGGAGGCAAAAAGCAGAAGACGACCAGACAAAAAGCCGGAACGTCTTAATCATGGTGCTGACGATGCAGCCGATTTTGACCTCTGTACCGCCTGAAGGCAGTGAGTGGCGCTATGAGGTAAAGTATGACGGATTCCGCTGTCTTCTCCGCATAGACGAAAGCGGCGTTACATTAACCAGCAGAAACGGACAGACGCTGACGAATCAATTTCCGGAAATCACGGCTTTTGCGGCCCGGTGTTTTCAGCACATGAAAGACAGGTTCCCCATTACGCTTGACGGAGAGCTTGTCTATTTAATCAATCCGTACAGAGCGGACTTTGAGCATCTTCAAATCCGCGGACGTTTAAAACGGAAGGAAGCAATTGAAAGCACCGCTGATAGACGGCCGTGCCGCTTTCTGGCATTTGATCTCCTCGTTCTGGAAGGCGCCGGCACCGTCTCATTACCGTATGTGAAACGGAAACGCGCCCTTTCCAAACTGCTTAAAGAAGCAAATCTTCCCGCCTGCCCTCATCACTTAGCGGAAGAAGCGATTCAATACATTCCGGAACACACTGACTTTGATGCGCTTTGGGACAAGGTCGTCCGCCATGACGGAGAAGGTATCGTAGCAAAAAGGGCTTCCAGCGGCTGGGCGGAAAATAAACGCTCTCCCGACTGGCAGAAGTATAAACATATGAAAACGGCACATGTGCTATTAACCGGGTTTAACCCGAAGAACGGGTATGTAACGGCCTCTGTTTTAAAAGACGGCACCGCCGTCCCGATCGCTTCCGTTTCCCACGGCATGCAGGCGGAAGAAAAAAACGCCGTCAGAACCATTATGGAGACCCACGGAAAAAAACAAAAAAGCGGCGAGTATACACTTGAGCCTTCTATCTGCATGACCGTGCAGTATTTAACCATATTGCAGGACACGCTGCGTGAAGTATCTTTTGTGTCTTTTCAGTTTGAAATGGATTGGACGGAATGCACGTATCAGCAGCTTATCCTTCACTCTAAAACGCTGCCGCCGAAGCTGCAGTTCACAAGCCTGGATAAGATTGTTTTTAAAAAACGTGAAAAAACGAAAGCAGATTTCCTTAGTTATATGGTGAAAATGAGCGATTTTCTTATGCCCTTTCTTAAAGATCGGGCCGTCACGGTGATCCGTTATCCGCACGGCGCGCCCGGCGAATCTTTTTTTCAAAAAAACAAACCGGACTACACGCCGGACTTTGTCTCAAGCGTGTTTGACGGGAGCCATGAGCACATCGTATGCAGCAGCATACCGTCACTTTTATGGCTGGCTAATCAGCTGGCGCTTGAATTTCACGTTCCGTTTCAGACAGTGCATTCCGAAAGGCCCGCAGAGATTGTCATTGACCTTGATCCCCCGTCAAGGAATGATTTCCCTATGGCTGTGGAGGCTGCGCATGTGCTGAAACAGCTGTTTGACTCATTCAGCATTACGTCATTCCCGAAGCTCTCCGGAAATAAGGGCATCCAGCTTTACATCCCGCTTTCACCGGAAGCATTCACCTATGAAGAAACCCGTGCGTTCACAATGCTCATCGCCGATTATTGCGTCAGGACGCGGCCGGATCTTTTTACGACAGAGCGGTTTATCAAAAACCGAAACGGCAGGCTCTACCTAGATTATTTGCAGCATGCCGAAGGGAAAACCATTATCGCCCCCTATTCGACCCGGGGCAACGAATTGGGAACGGTTGCGGCTCCCCTTTATTGGAGCGAAGTCAACTCCTCTTTAACACCTGATGATTATACGATCGATACAGTAGTGAACCGCGTCAGGACAGAGGGAGATCCGTTTTATGATTTTTACCGGAATCCGCAGGACGGCCCGCTTTCAATCGTGCTTGAGCAAATCAAGAGAAAGAGCTGACGCTTTTTGTCAGCTCTTTTCAGTCTGATACGTGCACATCAATTTTTCTTTGGAAATAAATAAATAGCAGGAGTAAGGAATGTTTTTGAGGGTGAGCTGTTTTGCAGTAAAGTATAAAATGGGAATATGGGCCGCTTTCTTAAACAGCCTGTAGCAGCCGCTGGACGGTTTTATCACATCAAAACCGAGTCTCGCCGCTCCTTTATGAAGCATTGTAATGCCGACGACTCCCTTAATCTCGTCTTTCCGTTTATGCTGGTTAATATAATCCGCTAAATGAGGCATGGATTGATATACCTTCTGATATAGCATAATCCCCCTTCTGACCGCGCTTTCAATAGGCTGCAGCTCTTTCAGGAGTTTGACATTATGAAGATGAATCTTAACTAACACGTCGTTTTTTTTAATTCTGGTTCCGTCGCTCAGGATGACTTCTTTTCCTTTATATCTAGTCAAACGGACGCGGAATACATTCGATTGCCGTTTATCAATCAGCGTCAGCCGGGTAAAGAAGAAATAAAGCGGATCAAGTAAGTACCATATAGACAGCAGACAGCTTCTCACATGTTCACCTTCTTTATATTCAAAGCACCCTCATATTTTGGCATGGGGCATGTCACATTATGATTGGTAAATAATGATGCCGACCTGTATCAGCTTATGCAAAAACCGCTTCAGGCTCTACTGTCCGGAACAGAAAAAAAAAACACTCTTCGTGAAGAAGAGTGTCTGTATCCGCTTTCTTTTAACGGAAAAGCAAATGCTGGCTGTGAATTCCCGCTTTTTTCAGTAGGGCTATCAGCTGTTCCTGTTCCTCAGGCATAAGTCCTGAAAACGCTCTCGCAATTCTCAATGAATGAATCGGATAAATTTTATCCAAATACTCGTTTCCTTTATCAGTTAAATGGGCGTAAACAGAACGTTTGTCCTTCGGGTCTTGTTCTCTGACCAAAAACCCGTTTCTTTCAAGCTTGTCGATGACATAGGTGACATTCCCGCTGACAAGCAAAAGACGCGACCCGATTTGCTGAAGCTTTTGCGGTCCTCTCGTATAGAGCAGCTCCAAAACGGCAAATTCAGTCGGATTAAAACCGTGTTCTTTACTGTCTCGGATGCTGTGTTCAGACACACTCTTGAAAGCCCTTGCAAAAACTTTGTACAAATTCATCGAACGCATCACTTCTTCTTCGTTAAATGATAATCTCATCATATCTACCCCGTATTTAAGATTTTTATAAAAAAATAATGTAAACCCTTACAATTCATAAGAGTCGTTCTTTGTTTTATATTCTATTCGTGCCGTTTTTCAGAATTCCTTCTTTTTTATATAAAAAAATACCCTTATACATCATTTAATTTGTATAAGGGTTCCGTTCTTTATAGGGAATGTTCCGAAAAAAATACGCGTATTCCTTTCTCAGCTCCGTAATTGTCATGGAATTGAGTATTTCTTTCGTATAGACTCCGATCTGCAGAAGCTTTTTGGAATAATGGTTTCTCTCTTTGTCCAATGCATTTTGAAGCAAACGACTCATGGCGCCCTCCTTTGTTTTCCGTTATTCTATGATCAGAATAACGCTTTTATATCAAAGACGTATAAAGCCATTGTAAAACTTCTGTAGATTATGATGTTTTTCGGTAAAGTCCGTTCTGGACGGCTCTGAGCAGCGGAAAAGCGTGTTCCCCGGCAAGCTGCATGAACGCCTCCAGCATTTCATCGCGTTTCATATCTAATTCAATGATTTCTTTTGCCAGCGAAACCGCTTTTTCTTTCTCCATTCCTATCCTTCCTCCTCATTGTGTCTGTACAGTAAGCATAAAACGGGGCACAGGAGCATGCATTAACCTTGTCAATTTTTCTGCCGCTTTTTTTCTAAAATTTTCTATTTCGCGTCAGAAAACCTGACAAGCGTCAGGTTTTTTCTCTTTTTTTCTTATATAATATGAGTAAAAGACATCCAGGGGTGGAAAAATGACGACAGACGAACAATCTTACAAAGATAAAAAAGTAATCTCGATCGGCATTGTAAGCGAATTAACCGGATTGTCAGTCAGACAGATCAGATACTATGAAGAACGGAAATTAATCTACCCGCAGCGTTCATCACGGGGAACGAGAAAGTATTCCTTCGCGGACGTTGAGCGGCTCATGGATATTGCCAACAAGCGGGAAGACGGCGTGCAGACGGCTGAGATTTTAAAAGACATGCGAAAAAAAGAACAGGCTCTCAAAAACGACCCGCAGCTCCGCAAAAAAATGCTGGAAGGACAGCTTAATGCTCATTTTAAGTATAAAAACCGCTGATAAAAAAAGTCCGCCTCCTGTGAGACGGACTTTTTTTATAAAGCATGAAGAAATGCAGTTGCAATGCCGAAATAAATTAATAAGGACAAAATATCGTTCAGCGTCGTAATCAGCGGTCCTGATGCAATCGCCGGGTCAATGTTCAGTTTATGAAGAATAATAGGGACGATCGTTCCGGCCATCGTACCGATAATCAACGTTGCAAGCAGCGATGAACCGACGACAAAACCGAGCGTTAAGTCTTTCTGCCAGACGGTTGCGACAATCGTAATCGCGATCGCACAGACGATGCCGATGTAGATACCGGTTCTTAGTTCACGGAAAATCAGTTTAAAGATGGTTTTTTTATTCATTTCTTCTTTAGCCAGTCCTCTGATGACGACGGCGAGTGACTGTGTGCCTGTATTACCCGTCGTTCCCGCGATCATCGGCATGAAAAATGCGAGGGCGACTACTTTTTGCAATGTATCTTCAAAATGATTCAGAATGCTTCCGGAAATTAATCCGATAAACAAAAGCAGAATGAGCCACGGCAAACGGCGGTACGCCGCAACGTACGCTTTCGTATCAAATGTAATCGCCTTACCGGAGGCTGCGAATTTTTCGTAATCTTCATCGGCTTCTTTAATCACGACGTCAATAATATCATCGACAGTGACAATACCGACAAGCACATGATTTTCTTCCACGATGGGAATGGCTAAAAAGTCATACCGCTGGATCAGCCGGGCGACTTCTTCCTGGTCTTGGAGCACCCCGGCCGAGATGACACGCGTAAACATGAGATCCTGCACTTTATCCTCAGGCTCGCCGAGAATTAAATCTCTGTATGAGAGCACTCCGACAAGCTGCTTGCTGTCATTAATCACGTACAAATAATTTATTGATTCTGCGATTTCTGCAAAGCTTTTCAGCTTCACAACCGCATCTTTTACTGTATAATGCTGCGGAATCCAGACGAAGCGGTTCGTCATCATCCGGCCCGCCGATTCTTGCGGATAATTCATCAAAAGCTGTACGGCCTTTGATTCCTCAGCTTCCATGCTGGATAAAAGCTGTTCTTTCAGTTCTTCATCCATCTCTTCCAGCAATGCGGCGAGATCGTCGTTATCCATTTTATTCATTGCGAGAGTGGCTTTCGTTTTACCGACTTTATGCAAAACGGCAAGCTGAAATTCCCGCTCCAGCTCTCCGATCATGTCGGTGATGTCATCAACCGTCATATATGACAGATAGCGGGCCCGGTGCTTTTCCGGCATTTCTTTAAACAAAAATGCCATATCATAGGGCTGAAGCTCATCTATCATGTTTCGGAATTCTTTTATTTTTCCGTCCCGCAATAAAATGATAATGCGTAATATGAGTTCGTCATAGGTCATGTTTTGGACCATCGGGACTCGTACCTCCTTTACGGAGACGCGCCGTCCGTCAAGGGAAGTGCGGCGGTTTGTCTCCTCATCATGTCGTCACTGGTTATCTGGCTGTATATGGGTACTTCTTCTGACATACTCGAATGGGGAGAATCCATACTCCGCACCTCCTTATCATGCTCAGTCGTGTACGTTTTGAGGCATAAAAAAAACCTTCTGATATGAAGGCGAAAACAAGCACGGCAAATAAACGTGCGGGGCCTCCAATCGTAGAGCTTTAGCACTGTATGGCATAGGACAGCCATCCAGCTGCGTTAAGAATCACCTTATGTCGATGATTCCTGTTGACCCATTGGCGTCTTTGGACATTTTTGGGCAGCAGCGTATCTCCATACAGGAGCCTCACCTAACGAAGTTCTTATTTGAATTGACACACTGAGATTACAGAAAAAAAAGGAATGTGTCAACCTTAAATTTGTGATTTCAGCACATGCCTATAAAATAAACGGAATAAAGGCATAAAGCCCTTATTCCGGCAAATCGCTTTCATCCTCTTCTGAAAGGAAATGATAGGATTCATGCAGCATGAGCGCGTACTCCCCTTCTTTTGTCGGATGCGGTACATACTCAGCCTCGTTGATATACTGCTCTTCCCTTTTCTTCATATGACAGACCTCCTGTTCAATTTTAGATTGTCCAAAAGAAGACCCGTTATCATAGGAAAAAAATCACTTGCAGAGCGGGACATGCAGCTATATTTTTCGGATCGTGAAAAAGTTCCTAAGCAGCCACGGGCCCGGTTTGAAACCGAGCGTTAATTGCCACGCGCCGATCGCCTGCAGTCCGAACTCCCGAACGAGAACCATTTTTTCACTCATGCTTCGCACATCCTCAAACCACACTTCATGCGTTCTTCCATTTTCATCAGTATACCGGAAGTAAGGGGAACGCTCCTGCTGGGAATAACGGATCACTGATTGATGCTTCATGGCCGTTTCCATGGCGCGCTGATTGGAGATGGCGGATCCGATCGTTCCCGGACGGTACGGAATCACCCAATCATACCCGTACAGCGGAACACCGAGAATCACTTTTCTTCTCGGCACCCTGTTGATAGCAAAATTGATCGTTTGCCTGACCTCTGTCAAAGGCGCCACGGGTCCCGGCTCACTGCCGGCGTGGTGCCAGTCGTACGCCATAATGAACATATAATCGACGACAGCTCCGATTCCGCCGTAATCATATCCCCTCAGCCACGGCACTGCATCACTTGTTTTCGCCGGAACCGATATCGTTAACGCGAGGTGATGCTCTGAAAGCCGGGTTTTTAACTGCCGGAGAAATCCTGTGAAGAGGTCCCTGTCAGCTTCTCTGACCCGTTCAAAATCGATATTTACACCGCCGTATCCCTTTCTTACGGTTAAGGAGACGATATTGTTGACGAGATTCGTTCTTGCCGTCGGATTTTGCATCACTTGATGGGCTAATTCCGGACTGAATCCCCCTTCTGTCAGATTCGTAATGACGGCAAGCGGGCGCACTCTGTTTTGCCATGTGGTTTCTATTGCGGTTCTGTCGTTTAAATCGTTAATGATATCTCCATTCGGGCCAAAATGATATTCAAACAAAGAAATCGCCGAAGAATACGGCGCAAAATCATTAATTAACTCTCTATCCGCTTCAGGCGTCCGAATGACATAAAATTGCAGGGTCCCCGCAAGATAGTTAGAGATATCAGGGATCTTCACTTTCATACCCGCCCGCAGCCGGTTCGGCGGAATATCCGGGTTTGCCTGCATCAGCTGCATCTGCGGCACATAAGCCTTACCTGCGATAACGGCATACGTATCATTCGGCTGAACCGTATATTCATTAAGAGGGATTAAAAGCGCCTGCCCCGGAACGATATTCGTTTCCTCAAGCCCGTTGACGCTTCTGATGCTGTCAACAGGGTATCCGTACTTTCTGCTGATGGAAAATAACGAGTCGCCAGACTGCACTGTATGAACAAACATAGATGTCCTCCGTTTCCTTTTGATCAAAAGGGCTCTACTTATCTTTATGAATGATCTTCCGGTCCGATTCCAAACACTGTTTGGAGAAAGGCTGTTTACAAAACAGACATGATCAACTATGATGATGTCATCATAAAAAACTGTATAGGAAACGCACTAGGGGTGCTGTTATCGGCTGAGATAAAACATGCGGCAGGCGTGTTTTGATCCCTTATAACCCGATCTGGATAATACCAGCGTGGGGAAGTGCAGATTGACCGGAGCGCAGGGTTTTTCCCCATGCGTTTTCGTTCTGCTGCTGCATATTCCCTCGGATATGCAGTTTTTTATTTTTCATTAAAAAACGGGGGAGGACACCGCAATATGAAACTGAATATAAACTGCCTGTAAAATCATCTCTTTCATACATACGACTATCCGATAAGAAAGCAGGAGATCACAATGAAAAATTGGAAAATGAGAGAAATTGTCGTCATGTCCGTCATCAGTGTTGTATTTGCTGTCATTTATTTAGTATCAACTCATGCAAGCAATATAGCGGCAGGATTTTTCGGCCGGATGAGCTACGAACCGATTTACGGTATCTGGTTTATCGTCTCGGTGATTGCCGCGTACATTATTCAAAAACCGGGAGCTGCTCTCGTTTCTGAAATCATCGCCGCGTTTGTGGAGTGCTTACTCGGAAATCCGTCAGGACCGATGGTGATTCTGATCGGGATCGCACAGGGAATCGGTGCGGAAGCGGTCTTTTTAGCGACACGCTGGCGGATTTATACCCTGCCCGTGCTTCTTTTATCCGGTATGGGGTCTTCTGTGACGAGCTTCATTTATGACTTGTTCGTTTCCGGATACTCTGTTTTGAATCCGGGTTTATTAGCCGTCATGCTTCTCATCCGTCTGGTCTCAGGTGCGCTTCTTGCCGGCCTTCTCGGCAAAGCGATCAGTGATGCGCTGGCTTACACAGGGGTGCTGAACGGCATGGCGCTCGGAAAACAATTCAAGAAGAAAAAGAAACAGGTGAACCAAGATGCAGGCATCTGAGCCCCTTCTATCGGCCGGCCGTCTTACCTTTTCTTATGATCAGGATGAAAAGCCGATTCTTCTAAACGTGTCCTTTCAGCTCCGCAAAGGAGAGCGGGCTTTATTGCTCGGGCCGAGCGGATGCGGCAAAAGCTCGCTCGCTCTTTGTTTAAACGGTCTGTACCCGGAAGCATGCGATGGGGTTCAATCGGGAACCGTTTCTTTATACGGAACACCTCTTTCACATCTGACAGAACCCGCCGCCAGATCCATCGGCGTCGTGTTTCAAGATCCGGACCAGCAGTTTTGCATGCTGACGGTTGAAGACGAAATCGCCTTCGGCCTGGAAAATTTGCAATATACAAAAGAAGATATGGACGCAATCATCGATGACGTTTTAGAAAAATTAGAGATCACTCATCTGAAAACGCGAACGATCGCTTCGCTGTCAGGCGGTTCAAAACAAAAAGTGGCGCTTGCCTGTATCATTGCGATGGAACCGGAACTCATTATTTTGGACGAACCGACGGCACAGCTTGATCCATATTCCGCACGTGAATTAGTGCGGCTGATCAAAGATCTTCAAGCAAAAAAAGGCTTCGGCCTTCTCGTTATCGAACATCAGCTTGATCATTGGGCGCCGTGGATGGACAGGACGATTGTCCTTGACGAAACGGGTCAGAAGGTGATGGACGGAGAGACGGACATTATCTTTGAAACAAAGATTGAAGAGCTGAAGGAGCTCGGCATTCCGATCCCGCGTGTGATCTCATTGCAGAAGCACGTCAGCATTCCTTTTACATTGTGTAAAGAAAAGCTGTTTCACGAACCTGCACCATCTCTGCCCGAACACCGGCCCGCCGCGCTTTCGGCAGAAGACGCGCTGAGCGTTCACGAGCTGTCATTCTCAAGAGGAGCAGACGTCATTTTTCAGGATGTGAGCTTTTCCGTAAAAAAAGGTTCAATCACCGCGATTGCCGGCCCTAACGGAACAGGAAAATCCACGCTCCTTTCTGCCGCGGCCAAGCTCATCCGTCCGCTGAGCGGAGACATCAAAATAGACGGCAGACCGATTGATTCCTATTCTGAAAAAGAGCTGCGGCGGCTGATCGGATATGTTTTCCAAAATCCTGAACACCAGTTTGTCACAGATTCCGTCATTCAAGAGCTGATGTTCGGTTTTGAAAGCAGCAGAGCCGCAAAGGAGAAAGCTCTTCAGCTGTTAACCCGATTCGGCCTGAGACGCCATGCCTCACAGCATCCGTTTTCTTTAAGCCAAGGACAAAAACGCAGGCTCAGCGTCGCGACGATGCTTATGCACAATGTGAACGTTTTGATGCTTGATGAACCGACTTTCGGACAGGATGCCAAAACGGCGCGGGAGTGTATGCAAATGCTCCGTGAGATTCAAAAGGAAGGAACGGCTGTTTTAATGGTGACACACGATATGGAACTCGTCTCAGATTATGCCGACACGATCCTTGTGCTCTGCGGCACGAAACTGGTATTCCGGGGAACTCCCGACGCTTTGTTTTCTGATAACACCGGGATCGCCGAGCAGGCGCATTTGGCTTTGCCGCTGCGGTATGAATGGATGAAACACGACAGGAGGCGGAGAAATGAACTTGCGGCTGGAGGCTGTTAACCCGTCAATAAAGGCGGCGGCTGTATTGTTATGCGTCATTATGCTGTCGTTTATTTATAATCCGTACACCCCTGCTTTATTTTATATCATCATTGCGGGAGGCGTCCTCTCGGCGGGGCGTGTGCCGCTGAAAAAATGGCTGCTGTTCACGATTCCGTTTGTCATTCTGGCCTTCGGTTCTTTATGGACAGCCGCCGTATTCGGAAACATCCCGACAACCGGAAGCAACCTGCTGTTTAAGCTCGGGCCGATTGCCGTCAACAGTGATAACGCGGCGCTCGGGATTTCTATCGCGTTTCGTATTTTATGTTTTTCCGCTTTGTCGATGATGTTTCTTTTCACAACCGATCCGATTCTGTTCATGCTCAGTCTGATTCAGCAGTGTAAGCTGCCGCCCAAGCTTGCATACGGCGTTATCGCGGGGTTCCGGTTTCTCCCTCTTCTGAAAGATGAAATCCTGATCATCCGGCAGGCGCACAGAATCAGGGGCGCGGCGTCTGATTCCGGGCTGAAAGGAAAGCTCTCCGCCGTCAGGCGCTTCACCATTCCGCTATTGGCAGGCGCAATCAGAAAGGCGGAACGCACGGCGATCGCGATGGAATCTAAAGGCTTTACGGGGAGCCGAAACCGCACGTTTTACAGAACTGTTACTGTGCGCCGCGCCGACTGGTGCTTTTTCCTGCTCGTGCTTCTGTTATTCGGCGCAAGCTGGCTCATTTCATTGTTGTTTATATAAAAACAGGCCGCCGGAGTGATTCGGCAGCCTGTTTTGTTATGTATGTTATTGATGATAATTGAGAGCCTGAGCGAGATTGGACTTGATCGTAATATCTGAGAAATTAATGCCGAGCTGTACGGCGGTTTGAGCCATTTCCGGCCTGATTCCGGATAAAGTGGACGTGACGCCGATCAGGTTCAGCGCCTCAATTAATTTAAAAATCTGATGCGCCACCATCGTATCGACAACCACTACACCCGACAGGTCAATAAACAGATGTTCAATCAGCCGTTTGGCACATGTGCTCAGCGTATTTTCAAGAATGAATTTGGCGCGCTCCGTGTCAATATCGCCGACAAGCGGCAGCAGCGCCGTCCGTTTGCTCAGCGTGATAACCGGCGAGCTTAACTCCAAAATCATTTCTCTTTGCGCGTTCAGCTGCATTTTTGAGTTATGCTCGGCATGATCGACAAACGTGTAAATCGTAAAATCAAATACTTGTACAATTAAATTCTCCCATTTCTTCCTTTCTCCCTGTGCAAACGAAGATTCATGTTTATCGGCAAACGCATCATAATAACTGATGTATAGTCTCCGGTTTCTCATAAATTCACGGACCACATACTGGACGGGTGTATCCAGATGCTTCTGGTCTTTCGCGAGCTCAATCACCCACTGCTCGAACTCTTCTAAAAATTCTTTTTGCGGCATAATATACATTTTATTAATATGCCGGTAAAATTCTTTATCCTGCTCCGTCAGTTCTTCTGTGATGACAGGATTTGTCAAAGAATAAATCGAATTCGGATCCGAATCTTCCATCGTTTCGATCCACTCTTTCGCAATTTGATCCACTTGTTCTGAAAAATAGTTGTATAATGCTTCACTTATCTTCATATCTCTTCTCCTTTCCCATTTCCAATTATAGCGTCAGCGGGTCATGAATGAAAATGAAAGCTGTCAAACTATCCATATATTTGAAATTTTTTAGTACGATAGATTACGCCTTTTTTATGAAAATGCTTCAAATGACTCTTTCCGGCCGGCATGCTCTGCCATAAAATAGTAGCAACACCCTTGTATCCACTCGCAAGCATAAAAAAGGAGGGCTTTTTTATGAATGGTGAAATGCATTTGATTCCTTATGTCACGGATGAACAGATCATGGATGTGAACGAGCTTCCTGAGGGGATTAAAGTGATTAAGGCGCCAGAGTTGTGGGCAAAAGGGTTTAAAGGCAAGGATATTAAAATCGCGGTGCTTGACACAGGCTGCGACATCAATCATCCTGATTTGAAAGACCGGATTGTCGGCGGGAAAAACTTCACCGATGATGACGGAGGCAAAGAAGACGCGATTTCCGATTATAACGGACACGGGACACACGTTTCCGGAACGATTGCCGCCAATGATTCAAACGGCGGAATTTCGGGTGTCGCGCCGGAAGCAAGCCTTTTAATCGTTAAAGTTCTCGGCGGTCAAAACGGCAGCGGCAAATACGAATGGATCATTAACGGCATCAACTACGCCGTTGAACAAAAGGCCGATATCATTTCCATGTCACTCGGCGGGCCAAGCGATGTGCCTGAATTGAAAGAAGCCGTCACAAATGCGGTAAAAAGCGGTGTTCTGGTCGTTTGCGCAGCAGGAAACGAAGGCGACGGAGACGAGCGTACAGAGGAACTGTCGTATCCGGCCGCTTACAACGAAGTGATCGCAGTCGGATCAGTCTCAATCGCCCGTAAATCGTCTGAATTTTCAAACGCAAATAAAGAGATTGACCTGGTGGCTCCGGGAGAAAATATTCTCTCCACCCTTCCCAACCATAAATACGGGAAGCTGACGGGCACTTCAATGGCCGCCCCGCATGTGAGCGGAGCACTTGCCTTAATAAAAGGGCTTGAACAGGACGCGTTTCAGCGGACGCTTTCTGAGGCTGAAGTCTACGCCCAGCTCGTGCGGCGGACCCTTCCTTTGGACATCTCCAAAACATTGGCCGGGAACGGATTTCTGTATTTAGACGCGCCTGAAGTGCTGATGGAAAGAGCCGAACAGGCCCAGCTGCTGTCTTTCTGATATTTTTCTCGTATAATGATTAATCAGCTTGTCATATCACCAATTTTTAAATTGTGAGATTTTCTATTGACAGTGATCTGAATAAGCTGATAAGATAACCAACAAATGATGTAACTTTTCAAAAAAATTGAAATATTTTCTCTTATCGAGAGTTGGGCGAGGGATTGGCCTTTTGACCCCAACAGCAACCGACCGTAATTCCATTGTGAAATGGGGCGCGTGATTTTTGCGCCGAGACGACTGTCTCATAAGGCACGGTGCTAATTCCATCAGACGTGATCTGAGAGATAAGAGAGGCTTGCATTTTGAAGTTAAAGCCTCTTTCTCTCATGAGAAAGAGGCTTTTTTGTTACATCTCACTTAAAGGAGGAAACTTAATGACAACAATCAAAACTTCGAACCTCGGTTTTCCGAGAATCGGCTTGAACAGAGAATGGAAAAAAGCGCTTGAGGCTTATTGGAAAGGTAACACTGATAAAGAAACGTTTCTTAAAGAGCTTGACGGTTTATTCTTATCAGCTGTCAAAACACAGCTTGACCAACATATCGATATCGTGCCGGTCTCTGATTTCACCCATTATGACCATGTGCTTGATACAGCCGTCAGCTTTAACTGGATTCCGGAAAGATTCCGCAGCATCACGGATCCCGTTGATACATACTTTGCGATTGCCCGCGGTGTAAAAGACGCCGTTTCCAGTGAAATGACGAAATGGTTCAATACCAACTACCATTACATCGTTCCTGAATATGACGAAAGCATTGAATTCCGTCTGACGAGAAACAAACAGCTTGACGACTACCGCCGGATCAAAGAAGAATTCGGAGCGGAAACAAAACCTGTCATCGTCGGTCCGTACACATTCGTCACACTTGCGAAAGGATACGAAGAATCAGAAGCGAAAGCGATTCAAAAGCGCCTTGTTCCTCTTTATGTGCAGCTGCTGAAAGAGCTTGAAGCAGAAGGCGTCAAATGGGTTCAGATTGATGAGCCTGCCCTTGTGACAGCTTCTTCTGAAGATGTCCGCGCCGCCAAAGACCTCTATGAGGCGATCACAAAAGAGCTTTCAGGACTGAATGTCCTCCTGCAGACATACTTCGATTCGGTTGATGCATATGAAGAACTCGTTTCTTATCCTGTACAGGGAATCGGGCTTGACTTCGTACATGATAAAGGCAGAAACCTTGAGCAGCTGAAAAAGCACGGCTTCCCGAAAGATAAAGTACTGGCAGCCGGTGTGGTCGACGGCCGGAACATTTGGAAAATCGATGTTGAAGAACGCCTTGACGCGGCTTCGGATATCCTCAGCCACGCTGATGTTGAGGAGTTATGGATTCAGCCTTCAAGCAGCCTTCTGCACGTGCCGGTGGCGAAACACCCTGACGAGCATCTTGAAAAGGATTTGCTGAACGGCCTGTCATACGCTAAAGAAAAACTGGCGGAACTCGGCGTCTTAAAAGAAGGGCTTCTGTCCGGAAAAGCGGCCGTCAGTGAGCAGATCGAAGAATCAAAAGCGGCACTTAAGGCTTTAAAAGCATTCGCAACAGGAGCGAACTCAGCTCAAAAAGAAGAGCTGAATCAGCTGACGGAAAAAGATTTCTCCCGTCCGGCAATCTTTGAAGAACGATTGGCGCTGCAGAATGAATCACTCGGTCTCCCCCTTCTGCCGACGACGACAATCGGAAGCTTCCCTCAATCTGCCGAGGTGCGGAGCGCACGGCAAAAATGGCGCAAAAAAGATTGGACTGATGAACAGTACCAAGCCTTTATTAATGCGGAAACGAAGCGCTGGGTTGACATTCAGGAAGAAATCGGCTTAGACGTGCTCGTTCACGGAGAATTTGAGCGGACGGACATGGTCGAATACTTCGGTGAAAAACTGGCCGGATTCGCCTTTACGAAATATGCATGGGTGCAGTCTTACGGTTCACGCTGCGTACGTCCGCCTGTCATTTTCGGAGATGTCGAATTTATCGAACCGATGACGGTAAAAGATACGGTCTACGCCCAATCGCTGACGGAAAAACACATGAAAGGCATGCTGACGGGACCTGTCACCATCTTAAACTGGTCATTCCCGCGTGTGGATATTTCAAGAAAAGAAATCGCCTTCCAGATCGGGCTTGCCCTCAGAAAAGAAGTAAAAGCGCTTGAAGATGCCGGTATTCAGATTATCCAAGTGGATGAACCCGCGCTCCGCGAAGGACTGCCGTTAAAAACGCAGGATTGGGATGAATATTTAACTTGGGCCGCAGAAGCATTCCGGTTAACGACGTCTTCTGTGCAAAATGAGACGCAGATTCATACGCATATGTGTTACAGCAACTTTGAAGATATCGTAGATACGATCAATGATCTTGACGCGGATGTCATTACAATCGAACACAGCCGAAGCCACGGAGGATTTTTAGAATACTTGAAAGAACATCCTTACGTGAAAGGCCTCGGACTCGGTGTATACGACATTCACAGCCCGCGTGTGCCGGCAACTGAAGAAATCTATCAAATTATTGATGACGCGCTTGAAGTGTGTCCGACTGACCGCTTCTGGGTAAACCCGGACTGCGGACTGAAAACAAGACAGCAGGAAGAAACCGTTGCGGCATTAAAAAATATGGTCGACGCCGCGAAACAGGCACGAAAAAAACAAGCTCAGCTTGTATAATGAAAACAGCCATCCGCAAATCGCGGGTGGCTGTTTTCATTATACAAGGGGGGAATAGGATATCTACTCTTTTTTCTCAAACGTGAGGTTTCCGTGTTCCCAACTACCAGTACAATCAGAGATGTTTCAAATTGAGAAAACTCCAACTGTTTCACAATATTTAAAAGCATTAAAATAAAGATAAAATGATGATAACAAGGTTAGCGAATAGTTGACGCTGGTTAAATTGTGAAGCGCCTCTTTGTTATGAAACTAGAGTGTTAAGACTTGACTCTTTCATCATCTTTAACAAATAAATCAATTTTTTTAATTAAACTTGGAATTTCCCCATCAACTTGGAGATCATCTTTTGTAATAAATTGAAGTATCTGTACAGGAGAAATAGAGATTTTCCATTCGCTTTGTATATATTTATTTATACTTGAAATTAACTCTTTTCCAGGTACAACAGACAAGCGGTAAAATAAATCGCTCCAATTTTCCTCAAATTCATTAGTTTTATTAGCAATTATGGTTGCCACTGAGATTCCGCTATTCTTTTTCCTTTCAATTTCATTATGGATTAATTGTCCCATAACATAATTTTTTTTATCATCTGTAACTTCTAAAAGAATATTTTCCGTATTGAATTCTTGAACTACCTCTGTTTGAATTCTCTTAGCTCTTGCTTTTAATTTTGCTGTGATAGCTTTACCTATTGCTGAAGGTATCAATAAATAGTTTTCTATCTCTTTCTTCTCTAGCACATGAATAAACGAAACTTTATTACTAAGATTTCTCTTAAGGTCATTTACTTGTTCAACAGTTTTGTAGTCTCTATCAAACAAGCATGAAACCATTATTTTCTCACGTAAAACTCCTGAAAAAGCCCAATCTGCGTGTCCAATTTTCTCCCATTGCGAAGCCCCATTAATAGGTATAACGGTTAACTCACCACTATTAAATAACGTAAGATACCCTAATATCTTTGCGAACTTTTCTAAGTATTTACTATCTTGACC
Source organism: Bacillus sp. LR--39 (assembly GCF_053613335.1). NCBI lineage: Bacteria > Bacillati > Bacillota > Bacilli > Caryophanales > Bacillaceae > Bacillus > Bacillus sp. LR--39. Next base: position 1,644,800 of record NZ_JBSIOT010000001.1, read on the forward strand.
TTCTACAAACAACACTCGTTTACCCCTTGCCAATCGTGTTAAATGAATATTCTGGGTAGATCCTAATATTTCAACAACATCTTGCAATCCTATAAGATCAGTTAATCTTTTTGCAAACTTCTTTCTTTTTTCAATAACTAGAACTTCATCTGGTTCTACTTCGTTTATAATTTCAATTGAATGTGTAGCTATAACAACATTCACTTGCAAATCCCTTAATATTGTAATGAGCTTTCTTTGCAAATCTGGATGTAAATATATCTCTGGTTCATCAATTACAATCAAGTCTGCACTCTTAGATTTAATTAAATGTGTCAATAATTGTAACCAAATTTGAAAACCATTACCTGATAAAAAAACTTCTCTTGGTATCCTGTTTTCATAACAAAACATAGTTAAATCATTTGAAAGCAGATCAGTCCTTTTAGGCTGTTCTATACTCATACCTGACCATGTTTTTTCTAAAATATCTTTAAATTCATTAAAATCCTCCTCATCGTGGTACCAAATGTTCCTAAATAGTCGAGGTGCGCGATGGCTACTTTTGAACCTGCTAACGTAGTCTATTTCCCTTACTTTCTCATCTTCTTCCAATGGTCCCAAAGTGGGTACTATTGAAAGATTTAAAGGAAACGTCTGTTTAAAGGCAGTTGTACTTTTTATCGTCTTAGTCTCTCCTTCAGTGTATAGTAAGGGTTCATTATCTTTAGTAAATTCTATTATCAATGTCTTTTTGCCGGAAAATCTATACTCTATTACAGTAGGCTCCTCACTATAGTCAGTATGAATAAATTTCAAATTGATTGGTATACTTGTTTCTGGGATATAAAGTCCAGATACCACTTTACCTCTAGTATTTTGTAAAGTCTTTAGTTTATACTTAGAAGCATATCTATATGACCCTGCTAACACCTTTAACCCATCAATTACAGTTGATTTTCCACTATTATTAGGACCCACCAATATATTGAAATCATTAAATGAAACAGAGAAATTCTCATGTGTCTTAAAGTTTTTAAATTTAATTGATTTTAGCAATTAAAGCACCCTCACTAAATTGTTTTATGATAATATTACCATGAAATTATTCCCGTTGAAATAAGAGGGATTCCTACTTTTAAGTCTATTATTTGAAGCATTTAAATAAGTTTTTCCATCATATAGATTTAAAACGTCCCATTGTATACCTTGTTTTTAAAGATAACCTAAAGAGTTATTCCAAGAACATTTCCTAACAAAACATATCCCTATCTCTTTAAAAAGTTAGTAGTACTATTACATATAAACCTCCTCCAAACTTGGGTGAGTATAAACTAATCTATAAGATTCATGGTTTAGAACCTCTTAGAAATCTATATTCTTTTTGTTGTTTAACTGATTAATTTTTATTAATGCCATGCTCAATACATGTAAGCAATGATCCGACATCCCATGCTGAAGTAACCGCGATTCAGATGCGGTCCGGACGCTTCAAACATATCAGCTTGACGATTACGTGATTTACACAAGCTGTGAACCCTGCCATGTGTTTAGGTACCATTTATTAGGTGAAACCATAAGCAATTTATTACGCTTCCAGCCACCCAGATGCCTCCGAAGCAGGCTTCAATGACACTCATATATGATGAAATCAAAAACTGTGGTATAACCTGCTCAATTGCAGGTTTATTTTTGTATGCTCAATTGGTTAATGAAGGGAATCAGAAACTTGGACAGAATCCGTGAATATAATGATACAGTACTGCTTACGCTCATTTCGGGGAACTTTGTTCGTAATAAAATGATTTTCAGCCAACTCATAAGGAGGGACATTGTGTCACAGCCTAATTTGCCCAATATCACCCCTGTCGTTACACTTTCCAGAGACGATACCATTAACCTTCTTCTTTCGTCAATTGCTATGGAAGAACTGGAAATGGCACATATTCTGAATGCAGAAGGGAAAAAAATCCAATACGCGCTCGGAACGATTCCCGGATTAACAGGACCCCCGTCAAGTCTTGCTGATATTCTTAACCTGAATGAGAGCGTCCGTGATACGCTTGACAGCTTAATGAAACAGGAGCTTCTTCTCGGTTCAAAATTGGACAGTATCTCAAATATCCCTACACTGGCGGGACCGACTGGTGCTACGGGGCCGACGGGACCAGCCGGCGGGCCCGCAGGACCTACGGGAGCAATCGGACCGGCCGGAGCGACGGGGCCAACCGGACCGACGGGGGTCACCGGTGCGGGTCTTCAAGGGATTGTTGCTTTTAATCCGCTGATCGCCCCCACTTACACAACCGGACAGGTTGTCTTGTATAACGGCAGCTCTTACGTCGCAAATGTAAACAGCCCGGCGGGAACCCCTGGAGCCTCAGCTGACTATACACTTTTAGCTGCGGCGGGAAGCACCGGCGCTACTGGCGGCACCGGACCGACCGGGATCACCGGAACAAGTCTGACAGCAACTTCCGGCTATGCGAGCAATACGGGCGGCGGTGTTGTCGCAGTTATTGCCGGCGGCACGACCATTTCCTTACCGAATGAACAAAACCTTTCTGCAGATATTACGGCTAATGCCGCAAATACCATATTTACCGTTGCTCCGGCGGGACGGTACTATATCTCCTACCATATTAATTTAACGGCCGGCCTGCTTGTAAGTTCGCGTATTTTAATCAACGGCACTCCTCCTGCAAGTTCGATTATCGCCCCGGTCGCGTCTTTGGCAAACTTTAATAACTCCTTTATTGTGACTTTGCCAGCAGGCAGCACCATCCAGCTTCAGCTGTTCGGATTATTGGGTGCGGCCACATTGCTCGGAGGAAGCGCCGGTGCAGCTTTAAACATTATTCGATTATCTTAATGGAACATGCAAAAAAAGGATCAGGCGTTTGTCCGCTGATCCTTTTTTAATTGAGACAGAAGCTCTTGTGCGGGTTTAAATTGAGGATTGAACTTCACCGATTTTTTGGCGTAAGCGATGGCCGTCATATCATGGTTTAATGCAGCATGGCATTTCGCCATATAATAAAAAGCTCTGAAATCGGCGGCACCTTTTAAAATGAAGTGATCAGCGTTTTCTCCTTCAACCTGCGTTCCGTTTTCAAATGCTTTGATTGCCGCTCTGTACTTTTCCAAATGATATAATACAAGGCCTTTATAATAATGAAGATTGCTGTAATCAGGATATAGCTTGAGCACTTTTTCAATCCCTTGTTCGGCTTCTTCATACCGTTTGAGCTCAAGCAATATTGTATATTTCAAATAATACAGGAGAGACGGAGGCATTCGTTTTTCGCTTAAAAATTGAAAAATTGAGCCGTTGACAAGATGTAATGCTTTTTCATAGTCTTTTATTCTGTAGCATTCACTTGCCAAATGATAGACAAGCCACGGATCAGGATTTTCCTCTGAAAGCTCTTCATTTAAAATGCTGATATTCCGTTTATGTTTTTGCTTGATCTTTTCTTCCTGCTCCAAGTAGCCGTAGTGATGAATCACACATGGGAGCGTGAAAAAAGCATGGTTTTCTTCCTCATTGGGAGCCGAGATATTCTCGTGAATTCTGCCTTGATACAGAAGGCCTTTATGATTGCGGAACAGTCTCGGCTGCATGCTTTCAAACGCTTCGTTTTCATCGAGCTGCTTCCCCGTATAATTGATGATTTTCAAAAGCCCCCGGCTCGGTAATCCGTCATGAAGCAGCGAAGTTAAAAAGCGGCCCGTCTCCTGATCGAGCTCTTCATCCGCGTCAAGCACTAAAATCCAATCTCCTTCGGCATGCTGCAGGGCGTAATTTCTGGCCTTTGCGAAATCATTCTCCCATTCGAAATCAAACACTCTTGCCTGAAAGCTTTTGCATATATCTTTTGTATTATCTTGTGATCCGGTGTCTGCGATGACGATCTCATCAACGATGTCTTGTACACTTGATAAACAACGGGAGATGTATCTCTCCTCGTTTTTCACAATCATGCAAAGAGTCAGTTTACATTCAGCATTTCCGCTCATTTTCTCACCTTTCCCGATTTTGGAGTTGTTGATTGAACCAAGGCCGTTCAGGAGTGCCGTTCATCGTTATGATGACAGGCCGCACCCATCTGACGGCAGGTTCGGCAGTTTCCGCATCCCATTCCTGAAGCTGCCTGACAGCCCGCTTCGTAATGGGATGCGCCCGGAATTCGCGCGGGCTTTCAAAAATGAATTTTTTCGTTCGTTCCGTAACTGTCTTCATTTCAAGAAAGTGCCGCTCATACATCTGCTTCTGCTCTTCTTCCAGGCTGATCATTAAAAACAGACGGCCGCCTGTTTCCATCTGCCAGCGGCACAATGCGGAGAACAGCCTGATTTCTTCTTTGTAATTTGAACCCCTTCTTTTATCCACGGTCACAGATAATATATGTAACAGCGCAATCGTGAGACAATGCATGGCTTCAAAAGATGCCTGTTTCGCTTTTGAAATGCTTGGATACGGCATATGCTTCACCCGTCTCTTTTTTTATGAACGCTCCCCGCCTTTTTTCTTCCAACCGCAGTCCTCACAATCCCCGCACTCACAGCAGCCAATGCGGCCGTAAAACAGGCCGTCACACGGATCTTCCGGATCACTGGGATCGTCTGGATTCCACGGGTCATCAGGATCGCCCGGATCACTCGGATTACTTGGGTCGTCCGGATTCCACGGGTCATCAGGGTCGCCCGGATCACTCGGATTACTTGGGTCGTCCGGATTCCACGGGTCATCAGGATCGCCCGGATTACTCGGATTGCTTGGGTCGTCCGGGTCCATACAGGCTTCAGAATCCTGTAAGAAGATAATGTCCTCAAGCTTCGTCTGCAAAAGGAGTTGTGATTTCATGACGGTGCGCAGGAGCCGTTCAGTGCTTCTATTGATTGATGACAATTCCTCCAAAGAGGGATCGCCGGAAGCGCCGAGAAACATTTGAATCCTTTCCGCTTCCGCCTGCAGAATATGGGATAGTCCGATTTCTTCCATAGCCACGGATGAAAGAAGGAGGTTCAGGGTCTCACATCTGGAGAGTGTAATGTCGGGGGTGATGTTCGGTATGTTTGGAAGAGACATCGATATCTCCCTCTTTTCTCTTGGTGTCATTATGCAAAAGTGCTATATCGTATTCTTATTCCGGGAGAGAAGAGATCATTACTGATGTTTTCGTTAATAAAATATCCCGGATATAAAATCCGGGATATTCGTTCGTTGATTTATTTTAATTCAAGTTTGACGTCTACATTTCCTCTTGTTGCTTTTGAATACGGACAGAACTCGTGAGCAGCCTGCACAAGCTTCTCCGCCGTTTCTTTGTCAAGATCTTTTGTATCAATGACGAGCGTTACGCCGATTTTGTAACCTCCGTCACTCTCATCTTTTAAAAGGCTGACCTGTCCTTCAATTTCAGAGGTCATGTCGATTTTTTGTTTTTGAGCGGCGAGCTCAAGCGCTCCCCCGAAGCAGGCAGCATATCCTGCCGCAAAGAGCTGTTCAGGGTTTGTGCCGGTTTCTCCGTCTTTTTTTGCATTCGGCATGATGATGTCAAAATCCAGCACCCCGTCTTCGGATTTAATATGTCCTGCCCGTCCGCCGACTGCGGTCGCTTTTGAAGTAAATAATGCCATTATTATCAGCCTCCTCATTGTACTTACTGTATATATTGCCCCTGCTCATATTTTTAAACATGATTGCAATAGGAAATGGGCCGTTTTTCGGCTACAATAGGGGTAACGTTAACAAACAAAGAGTTGGTGAAAGAAGTAATGGCAGAAAAAGAATTTGAACATATGAAACTGGAGAATCAGCTTTGTTTTTTGCTGTACGCAAGCTCAAGGGAAATGACGAAGCGGTACAAACCGCTGCTTGATAAGCTCAACGTAACTTATCCCCAGTATTTGGCGCTGCTTTTATTATGGGAACACGAAGAACTGAATGTGAAACGGATGGGTGAGCTTTTGTACCTGGATTCCGGAACGCTGACACCGATGCTGAAACGGATGGAGCAGCACGGTATCATCATGAGAAAGCGATCGGCTGAAGACGAGCGGTCCGTGACGATCAGGCTCACAGATGAAGGACGGGCCTTGCAGAAAACAGCGGCGGATATTCCCATTGCCATGCTGGAACAGACGGGACGGTCAAAAGAGGAATTAAAGCAGTTAAAGCAGTCGCTTTATGAGGTTTTGAATACGCTGCACGGCAAAAAATAAGGATGCCCCGAATGGGCATCCTTATTTTTATTCTGCTGCCAGAAGCTTCACTTCAATATTTCCCGCTGTCGCTTTTGAATACGGACAGACACCGTGCGCTTTTTGGATAAGGGCTTCAAGCTCCTGTTTATCAATGCCGGATGCTTTGACCTCAAGCGTAACGCCTAGTTTATATCCTTGGTCTGCTTCATCTTTCAGCAGACTGACATGCGCAGTGACCTCTGTTTCAATACTCAGACGCTCTTTTCTCGCTACGAGCTGAAGAGCGCTGTCAAAGCAGGCTGAATATCCTGCGGCAAACAGCTGTTCAGGGTTTGTAGCATGTTCGAGCCGTTTCGCTCTTGGCGTTCCCGGCATGGCAACATCAAGATTCAGCACTCCGTCAGAAGACGTGACTTTCCCTTCACGTCCGCCAGCGGCTGATACGGTTGCAGTAAATAATGGTTTTGTCATCTAAATTCACCTCTATTATATTGTGTACAATTTAATATTACACAATATAATAGAGGGCGTCAATCTTTCCGCATAAAAAAAGCCTACCCTTTTTGAAGGATAAGCTTAAAAGATTATACCCGGATTTGTCCGTTTCCTTTAATGATGATTTTTGTAGATGTTAACGCCGGAAGTCCCATCGGCCCTCTCGCGTGAAGCTTTTGCGTGCTGATGCCGATTTCGGCTCCGTATCCGAATTCAAAACCGTCCGTAAACCGGGTTGAAGCATTATGATACACGGCGGCGGCATCAACGGCGGTCTGGAAGTAAGCTGCATGCTCGGCGTTCTCCGTCAGAATGGCTTCTGAATGGTTTGTGCCGTACTGCTGAATGTGGCGGACCGCCTCCTGTACGTCCTGCACCGTTTTCACACTGAGAATCGGCGCCAGGTACTCCGCTCCCCAATCGGCTTCTTCTGCTTGTTTCGCTTGAGGCTCCAGCCCGCAAATCACCTGATCTCCTCGGAGCTCCACGCCTTTTTCTGTCAGCTGATTCAGCAGCTTTCGGCCGTGTTCTTCAGCCCATTTTTCATGAATCAAAAGAGATTCAATCGCGTTGCAGACCGAAGGACGCTGTGTTTTGGCATTGATGACGACCTCGCTTGCCATTTGAGGATCTGCTGACTCATCTATGTACACGTGGCAATTGCCCGCTCCGGTTTCTAAAACGGGTACGGTTGATTCCCTGACCACAAGATCAATTAAATTTTTACCGCCGCGCGGGATCAATACATCCAGCCCGTCATTTAATGTAAAGAGCTGTTTGGCGGTTTCTTTGCTTGTATCTTCTATGAGCTGAACGGCATCAATCGGAAGCTTTGACAGCCCGAGTGCGCGTTTCATCACACTGACAAGCGCTATGTTGCTGTGGATGGCGGAAGAACTTCCTCTGAGCACAACCGCGTTTCCGGTTTTTAAGCAGAGTGTGGCCGCGTCTACGGTAACGTTCGGTCTGGCCTCATAGATCATGCCCACTACTCCGAGGGGCACGCGGATTTTTTCAATGGATAATCCATTCTCTTTTTGAATGGTCTCCAGCGACTCACCGACGGGATCTTCAAGACCGATTAACAGTTCCACGGCGTCCGCGATATCGAGCAGGCGTTTTTCATCAAGAGTCAGCCTGTCAATAATGTCAGGTGTCAGTCCTCTGTTCCGTCCCGCTTCAATATCTTTCTGATTCTCTGTTAAAATCAGCCGGCGTTCATTTCTGAGTCCGTCTGCAATACATTGGAGCGCTTCGTTTTTTTCAGCCGTCGTTTTCATGACCATTTCGGCAGCCGCTTCTTTTGCCAAAGCCGCTTTTTGCAATACTTCACTCATTTGTGTTCCCCCTCGTCAAATAAATTCACCCAATCATCTCTGTGAATCACTTCCACCTGCTTCGTTCCTGAAAGCTGGTCGCTCCGCTTCCCTTTGACTTCTAAAATTTCATCGGATGAGTACTGCGTCTGCCCTTTGCCGATAATGCCGCCGGGTCCTCTGACTTCCACTACGGCCCCTTTCGGAAAACTGCCGCAGACATCGGCGACACCGGCCGGGAGGAGACTTGACCCGTTATGGATCATCGCCTGCTCCGCTCCCCCATCAATGATGATTTCCCCTGATATCGGAGAATGAAACATGATCCATTGCCGTGTATTATTCACTGAGGACAGGTCTTTATCGCCGATATATGTGCCGTCGCCTTTTCCGTCTAAAATTCCCATCAGTTTTTCCCGTCCGGAGCCGGTTCCGATAAACACCTTCACCCCGAGCGACAATGCGGTCTGGGCGGCGAGAAGTTTTGACTTCATGCCTCCGGTGCCGACCTTTGAGCCTGCTGATCCGGCATACCCGAGCAATTCTGGTGTGATGTCATTCAGATAGTCGAACCGCTTTGCGTCCGGGTTTTCATTCGGATTGGCATCGTACAGCCCGTTAATGTCTGTGAGAATCATTAATTGGTCTGCATGAATCAAACCGCTTACAAGCGCCGACAGCATGTCGTTATCACCGAACGTCAGCTCTTCAACTGATGTGGAATCATTCTCATTAATAATCGGCACGACGCCGCGCTCCAACAGTTCCATTACAGTAGCATAGGCATTTCTGTACCGCTCTCTTTTTGAGAAATCATTTCTTGTTAATAAAATTTGTGCCGGCGTCAGACCGTATCTTTTTAAATGGTCCATATATTGCTGCATTAAAAGCGTCTGGCCGACTGCGGCAGCTGCCTGCTTTCCTTTTATCGTAACGGGTCGCGACGGATAGCCGAGAGCGGAAAAACCCGCTGCCACCGCGCCTGAGGTAATGAGGATCACTTCATGCCCGTTTTCTTTTAATAAAGAAATGGCTTCCGTATGTTCCTTGATTTTTGCTTCATCAATACTTCCGTTACTGTTGGTGAGCGAGCTGCTCCCGATTTTCACAACAATTCTTTGTTTTTTCATCGTTTCTCCTCCGTGGCAATCAATCCAAACCGGCTCTCGTCAATAAAAAAAGCCCATTCCGTCCTGAAAAATAAGGACGAAATGGGCTTTCCGTGGTACCACCTTGTTTGAACGCGTTTTTCACGCGTCCCGCTTTCCTGTAACGCCAGGTTATCGCGCCTGAGTTTTCCCCTCAGGACTCCAAGGCAGGTTCGGCAGGTTTCATGCGGCAAAATGTTTCAGCGGGCCATTTTGCTCTCTGTCACAGAAAGTTCTGCGTACTGATCCTCTTCAACGCTCAATGATTTTTTTATATTATGCAAAGAAAACAGGTTCTTGTCAAGACATTTTCATCCATAAAAAACAGTCCGCCTCCCCGGCGGACCGTCATTAATTAAATACGATCGTTTTGTTTCCGTGAACGATGACGCGGTCTTCCAGATGCCATTTTACGGCTCTTGCCAACACGCTCCGCTCAATCGTTCTCCCGATATTCTTCAGATCCTCTGCGTGATCTCTGTGATCGACGCGTTCAATATCCTGTTCAATAATCGGCCCTTCGTCAAGATCGTCCGTCACATAGTGAGAAGTCGCGCCGATTAATTTCACTCCGCGCTCATAAGCCCGTTTATACGGATTAGCGCCGATAAAGGCCGGCAGAAATGAATGGTGGATGTTAATAATCCGATTCGGATGGGCAGATACAAAATCAGACGTCAAAATCTGCATGTAGCGGGCAAGAACGATCACATCAATCTTATACCGCTCCAGCAGCTCAAGCTGGCGCCGCTCCACTTCGGCGCGGATGTCTTTGTTAGCTTTCATGTAATGGAACGGAATATTCAGCGGTTCGACCACTTCTTTGGCCTCTTCGTGGTTGCTGATGACGACCGCAATTTCGGCCATCATATTGCCGCTTTGCCATTCCCAAATCAGTTCATGAAGGCAGTGCAGCTCCTTCGATACAAAGATCGCCACTCGCTTCAGCTCACTTGCCAGAGACAGGCTCCATGTCATGCCGAATGTCTGGGCGATTGAGGCGAAAGCCTGCTGTAAGTCCTCTTTTTTCTCACGAATGCCCTTGCAGTCGAATTCGATCCTAAGAAAAAACCGTCCGCCTTCAGGGTCAGTCGTATATTGATTTGATTCAATAATATTCGCGCCGTGTTCAAACAAAAACGCCGACACGGCCGATACAATTCCCGGCTGGTCAGGGCAGCTGACGAGCAGGCGCCCTTTTTCCTCATTCCCGCGGCGGTATTCTTTCAGCCGCTGTGTCATATATGAATTCATCTGTTTTAATCCCTCGTATCTTCATAATTCGTAACTTACTAATAGATTATACTGAAGATTTGATAAAAATCAATTTACGAAAGAATTTTCAGCCCTACGGCAGCGCATAAAATAAGCGCAATGAAAAAGATGCGCTTCGCATCCTTCTGCTCGCCGTAGAAAAGAATGCCGGCTAGTGCGCCGCCCGCTGTGCCGATACCGGTCCAGATCGCATAGGCCGTGCCCATCGCAATCGTCTCCATCGCATAAGAAAGCAGGGAAAAAGAAGCCGCAAATCCGACGATTATGAAGAGAATCCACTTGAATTTCTTTTCTTTTTGAAATTGATTCATTAAAATGACCCCGAGCATTTCACAAAGACCCGCGGCTATCAGGCTGATCCAATGCATTACACCTTCTCCTCCTTCGTCTCAGGCTTATCCTGTGTGACCAGCTTTAACCCGATGACACCGATCAGCAAAACGCCGATCAGCACGATTTTCACCGGATCGGCCTGTTCTTTGAAAAGCAGGATTTCACTGAGCACGGTGCCCGCTGTTCCGAGCCCGGTAAAGACCGCATATACCGTTCCTACGGGGAGGCTGTCTGTCGCCTTGATTAATAGATAAAAACTGATGATGATTCCCGTAATCGTGCCGCTCCACGCCAGTGCCGAATCAGCATGTTTCAGGCCGGTGACCCATACCACTTCAAATACGGCCGCTATGACCACTAAACCCCATTTCATGTTCTTCACCCTTTCTGTATCCGGACAATACAAAAAAGCCCGGATAGTCGTCTCACATGAGATTGACTCTCCCGGGCTTTTTTCCCTCCGTGCGCATATGCGGGATATGTCCGCATATGTGTTTTCTCTCGGACCAGGCCATGTATGAACATGCGGAACCCTAGAAAACATGTCTGTTCGTATCATACTACATTTCGCCGAAACGTTCAACGTCAGATGTGATGTCAAAAACCGTCAGCTGCCTCTCCCATTTGGTAACGGTCTCACCGGGCACCATGCCGATTTTTTCCGCGACGCGGACGGAGGCAGCGTTTTCCGGATCAATCAGCGCCGCTATGCGTCCGTATTGCTGCGTGTGAAAACCGTAGTCCAGACAGGCGTTCGCCGCCTCTGTCGCATAGCCGCAGCCCCAGCGGCGGCGGGCAAACATATAGCCGATTTCCATCAAAGTGTTCCCGTTTACCGTCTGCGGAACGATTCCGCATTGACCGAGAAATGCGCCCGTCTCTTTATCCTCTGCGATCCAAAGACTGACGCCGTATCCTTTCGCCAATCGTTTGTTCCAGGCAATCCATTCCTTCGTTTCCCGTCTGCTTTTAAGAGAAGGATAATATTTCATGACCTCTCTGTCGGTAAACAGCCTGTACAAATTTTCTTCATCGTCATCCCGCATAGTCCGCAGACGGATACGCCCGGTTGTCAGGATGGTGCCGGAAGACTTATGTTTCATCATGCACGCCACGTCTCCTTTCCCTGTAATAGATTATGGATCCGGCAGGAAAAGTCCTTTCTCAGCATAAAAAAACCGCTTTTTAAAAAAGCGGTTTGACGATTACCAAGGTTTATCTGTTCCGAGCGCCTCGGCCAGGGCCTTGCTGTGTTTTAAGCGGTTTTTTCGTTCTCCGGCGCGCTGAACGGCCGTATTGTGAAGCATGACTTCTTCCTCGGTTTCCGGCACGATCCGCGGAACGGGTACCGATTTCCCGTTTGAATCAAGCGCGACAAAGGTCAGAAACGACGTTGCCGCAAGCTCGCGTTCGCCCGTCATCAGATGTTCTTTAATGACTTTGACAAACACCTCCATAGACGATGTGCCGACCCATGTGACGTAAGATTCAAGGCATACGGAATCCTGTTGGCCGATGGGGCGCAAAAAATCTACAGAATCCATTGAGGCCGTGACTGTTTCACACCGGCAGTGGCGGGCCGCGGAAATTGAAGCGATATCATCAATGTAGCTCATCAGCTTTCCGCCAAACAGCGTATTGTGATTATTCGTATCAAGCGGAAAAACCCTGCTTGTTTTAACAACCCTTGTTTCTTTGCAAAATCTTGATTCTGGCAACTTCATATTATTTAAACTCCCCTTTGGTGTCTGGTCGTTTTGACTCATTCATCTGTACCCTATTAAACAATACTTTGACCGTTTTGTCTAAAATTTTAAATATTAAGTTGGTTAGATATTCTCTCATAAATGTTTCATTATTCATCACATCCGGGAATAATAAACGCACATTGAATACCGATAGGAGGATATCACATGAACGTATCCATTCCCAAATCCACGCGAAAACCGGCTTGCCGCAGTGAGTTTGATGCTTTGCAGACAGTCATCTTATGCCGGCCGGAACACATGGCCATCAAGGATATTATTAACGGAACGCAGAAACATTTCAAACAAGAAAATATTAACATACCCGTTGCCCTCAAACAGCATAGTGAGTTTATTGACATTTTAAGATCTCATCAGATTGAAGTCGTCCTGCTGCCTGCCGATCCCGCATTGCCTGAGCAGGTATTCACCCGGGATATCGGATTTGTCTTAGGCGAGACGGCGTTTATTTCAAACATGGCGGCTTCAGTCCGGCAGGGGGAAGAAAAAGTGTTTCAAGACCTGCTTGACAATAAGAAAATCCCCTATACGCGACTGAAAAAAGCGAACATTGAAGGCGGCGACATCTTGATCGCAGACGGCACCGTTTACGCCGGGCTGAGCAAGCGCACGGATAAAGCGGCTGTCCGGGAGCTGCGGGAGGCGCTGCCGGAGATGACGGTTGTGCCGATCCCTCTCAAGGAGGATTTCTTACATTTGGACTGTGTATTTAATATGATCTCGGAAACGGAAGCGCTATACTGCAAAAATGGCTTGCGGCAGAAAGAAATTGATCTTCTCTCCGAACGTTTTGAGATGATAGAAGTGCCTGAAGAAGAGCAATTCACGCTCGGCCCGAATATCCTGTCAATCGGCAATCAGACAATTATCAGCCTGCCGCAGCACCGTCATACGAACCGCGAGCTCAGAAAAAGAGGTTATACGGTCATTGAAACCGAGTTTTCCGAAATTATTAAATCAGGCGGTTCCTTCCGCTGCTGCACCTTGCCGCTGGTCAGAACATCTTAAACATTTACAAGGCAGTTTCCTTCAAGATACGTTAATATAGAGAAGACAAGACTCTAAAGGGGGAAACCGAATGGCTAAGTACATAGGATACGCGGGAACATATACAAAAGGCGGAAGCGAAGGCATTTATTGTTTTGAACTTGATACAGAAGCGAAACGGCTCAGCCGGCCGAAGCTGGCAGCAAAGCTCGGCAATCCGACATACGTCACTCCGAATTCTGATAACAGCATGCTGTATTCCATTGAAAAGGCAGACGGAAAAGGCGGCGTCGCAGCCTATCAGATTCATCAGAACAGCGGGGAATTAACTTTTGTGAACCACCAGCTGATTGAAGGCCCGTCTCCATGCCACGTCAGCATTGATGATAAACATGAATATGTGTTAACCGCTAATTACCACAGCGGAAAAGTGCACGCCTTTCCCGTCAATGAGGACGGAAGTCTGCAGGAGCCGGCTGCCGAAGCCGCTCATACGGGAACAGGTCCTCATGAAAGACAAGAGAAACCGCATACCCATTTCGCAGGCTATACACCTGAGCATAACTACATTGCAGCCGTCGATTTAGGGACGGATACGCTTTATACTTACCAAATGAAAAACGGTTCGCTCACAGAGGTGAAAACTCACTCTTTCGCACCGGGTTCAGGGCCGCGCCACATCGTTTTCCATCCGGCGGAAAAATACGCCTATGTCATGACGGAAATCAGTAATGAAGTCATCGCGCTTGAATACAACCCGACCTTAGGTGAATTCAGAGAGCTTCAGGTCATTTCCGCTTTGCCTGAAGGCTTTACGGACAAATCGCAAGGCAGCGCGATCCGCATATCTAAAGACGGCAGATTTCTTTATGCCGCCAACCGCGGACATGACAGCATCGCTATCTTTAAGATCAACCAATATTCCGGTGAATTGTCTCTTATTGAATGGGTGCCGACAGAAGGCAACTGGCCGCGTGATTTCGCGTTTGACCCTTCCGAGACATTCCTTGTCGCGTCAAACGAAGAAACGGGAAATCTGGTTTTGTTTGAACGTGATCCGGAAACGGGCAAATTGACTCTTCTCCAATCTGACATTCCGGTTCCGTATCCGGTCTGCGTGTCATTTCTGCATCAGGTTTAATCAAAAAAGAAAGCTGACTTTATATTGTCAGCTTTCTTTTTTGTATAAATGGCAGGCGACAAAACGCCCCGCCTTCACTTCTTCAAGCTCAGGCGTTATCTTACCGCAGAGCTCCATCGCTTCAGGACACCGCGTCCTGAATACACAGCCGCTCGGCGGGTTAAGGGGGCTCGGCAGCTCCCCTTTCAGAATAATCCGTTCACGCTTGTCCTCAAGAAGCGGATCAGGAATCGGGATTGAGGATAAAAGCGCCTTCGTATAAGGGTGAAGCGGTTCCCGGTAAAGCGCAGCGCTTTCTGTAATTTCCATCATGCGGCCCAAATACATCACGCCGATCCGGTCGCTGATATGCTTGACCATTGATAAATCGTGGGCGATAAATAAAAATGTCAGCCCTTTCTCTTTCTGAAGCCTTTTTAAAAGGTTGACGACCTGAGCCTGTACCGACACATCCAGCGCGGAAATCGGCTCATCCGCCACGATAAATTCGGGATGCAGAGAGAGCGCTCTGGCAATCCCGATTCTCTGCCTCTGTCCGCCGCTGAATTCGTGGGGATACCGGCTGCCGAAATCCGGATGGAGCCCGACAGCTTCAAGCAGTTCATCCGCCATCATCAGACGGGCTTTTTTTGTATTGTAAAGATTGTGAATTTCCATCGGCTCCATAATAATTTCCCTTACGGTCAGGCGCGGATTTAACGAGGCGTAAGGGTCTTGGAAAATCATCTGCAGCTTGCGGAAGAAGACCGACCGCTGTTCTGCCGCGGCACGGTGTATATCCGTCCCTTCATATGATACCGAACCGGCCGTCGGGTCATACAGACGGAGAATAACCCTTCCGAGCGTCGATTTACCGCATCCCGATTCTCCGACAAGTCCGAATGTTTCCCCTCTTTTAATGTGAAAGCTGACACCGTCGACTGCTTTTACGGCTTTCTTTCTTCCTGCGTCAAAATGCATTTTCAGCCCGCTGACTTCAAGGAGCGGAGATGCCGTCATTTTCTATTCCCCCTTTTCGCTTATACAGCGGCGTACGGTGCATAATTCTTTTTCATAGACGGTTCCTTCCAAAGACAGCACTTCGATTGTTTTTCCCGTTTTCGGGGAGTGCAGCATTCGGCCGTCTCCCAGCGCCAAACCGACATGGTGGATCGCGCCTTTTCCTTCTTCATAGGCGAAAAACAAAAGGTCAGCCGGCCGGATATCGTTTACCGCCGCACCGCACCCGGCTTTTGCTTGGTCCTTTGCATCACGGGGAAGGGTATAGCCGTTTGCTTTAAATATCGAATACATAAACCCGGAACAGTCAAACCCGAAACCGCTCAGTCCTCCCCATAAATACGGAAGCCCGAGAAACATCATGCCCGTTTCGATGACATCGGCCGTCCGTCCTTCCGTATGCCGGCACTCGTCTGCGTCAGCTTCATTTACGAACCGTTCCCCGAGCGGCGTCACCACCCGGAAAAAGCCTTTCTCACGTCCTGATGCCCGAAGACGCGTTAAGAAACTTACTTCCAAGTCCGGTTTGCCATTTGTGTGATATAAAATAGCTGTCGGTTTGGTAATCCATACGGCGGGGGAAGATGTATGAAAGCCGTCTTTTGAAAGCTGGCTTTTTTTCATCCAGCCCGGATATCCGCGCACATCCTTTCTTGAAGGCTGGCTGGGAACGGCGACAAAAGCCCATTCCCCTTCCTCTTTAAGAATGATCACCTCTTCCCCGAAAAGCGCTTGCGTTTGGACAAGGTTGTCTGTGCATAATTGCAGCCGCTCTTCATATCCCATAGACGCTAACCATTTTCTGATCTGCGGCGGGTTTTCGAGCATGGGCGTATCATACGAACGGGGAGATGACGGCAGCGTCCATACATTGGCTGCCGCCGCTGTAACGGCTGCTCTCATCTTTTCGCCCCCTCTTGTATCGACACACCGGTAATGCCGAGACCCGGTTCGTCGGGAATCGTAATCTGACTGCCGCTGTATGTAATGCCGCCTTGAATCAAATCATCTTTCAGCATAAGCGGCGCATCAAAATCAAACCTCGTCACATTCCGTTTGGCCGCGGCAAAATGGGCCGCGGCGGTGATGCCGAGCTTGGTCTCAATCATGCTGCCGACCATGCATTCCACGCCGCACGTTTCCGCCATCGCATTGATTGTTTCCGCCTGCTTTATGCCGCCCGCTTTCATCAGCTTAATATTAATTAAATCGGCGCTTCTCGTCTGCAGCACGTGAAAGGCCTGACGGGGGGTAAAGACGCTCTCATCCGCCATAATCGGCGTGTCTACGGCATCTGTGACCTGCTTCAGCCCGGCGATATCGTCTTTATGAACAGGCTGCTCGACCAGCTCAATGCCGAGACCGGCGTCTTCCATCTTTCGGATCGCAATCACGGCTTCTTTCGGCGTCCAGCCTTGGTTGGCGTCCAATCTCAGTTTGACGTTTCCGCCGACACGTGATCTGATCGCCTGAATCCGGCCAATATCGTCCGATATGTCACCTATGCCGACTTTTACCTTTAAAATATGAAATCCTTTGTTCACATAACGGTCTGCATCCCCCGCCATCTCCTCAGGAGAATTAACGCTGACGGTAAAATCTGTTTCCAGTGTATTCCGATAGCCGCCGAGAAGCCGGTAAAGCGGCTGTCCGTGCATTTGCGCCCATCCGTCATATACAGCCATATCCACCGCGGCTTTTGCGCTTTGATTTCTTTCCAACAGCCGGCTGATATCATACAGAACAGCTTCCGTGCCGGAAAGGCTCCGTCCCAAGAGAGCAGGCTTCAGCACATCGTGGACGGCGCTTTCAAT
The DNA here is from genome assembly GCF_053613335.1 of Bacillus sp. LR--39. Classification (NCBI taxonomy): domain Bacteria; kingdom Bacillati; phylum Bacillota; class Bacilli; order Caryophanales; family Bacillaceae; genus Bacillus; species Bacillus sp. LR--39. Next base: position 1,662,263 of record NZ_JBSIOT010000001.1, read on the forward strand.
ACCGGCCGCGCTGTCGCCTGTAATGACAACCGTCGGCGGCGCCTCCCCCCAGCCGGTCAGACCGTTGTCAAAAGTGAGCTTCACAATGACCGATTCAGCATTGTAAACTGTGCGTAAAGCGGTCTTAAACGGCTTTTTCAGCGGCACGGACATCCGTCCCGTTTGAATATCTGTAATCCTCACGCCTGATCACTCCCTTCCGGAAACCCCCGATTCAATCGTTACCGCTTTGGCCGCCGTATCCATAACCGCGCGAACTCCGATCGGAACGGCGAAGCTCGGTGAACAATGGCCGATTTTAAAGCCTTTAAGCGCGGGCTTCCCTGATTTGACAATGTAATCGTTCAGCACTTGCTCTAAGGTAAGGGACTTTTCTTTGTTTTTCGGTTCGCATTGGTGAAAATCACAGACCAGGATTCCGGCTGCGTCTGACAGTTTTCCGGCCATCTTTAATTGATTCAGCATTCTGTCGATTTGATACGGCTCCTCTTCAATATCCTCGATAAACAGCAATTTGTCTTTCGTATCAATTTCAAACGGCGTGCCGAGCGTGGAGGTAATGAGCGACAGGTTGCCGCCTGCAAGCTCTCCCTCAGCCCTTCCGCCTGTCAGCACCTCCAGCGGAGAAATGTCCTCCGTATAGGTGAATTCCGTTTCTGTAAAAAGCTGATGATACGACGCTTTCGTCAGGGGATCAGCATTTTCAAGCCCGACATCCGTGCTCAGCATCGGGCCGTGAAATGTAACGAGCCCCGTATTTTGATGAATGGCGGTATGTAAAAACGTAATATCACTGTATCCCCAGAAAATTTTCGGATTGCGGCGGATTAAGCCAAAATCGATGTCGGCGGCAATGCGGCCCGTGCCGAATCCTCCGCACGCGCATATCACCGCTTTGACATTCTGATCACTAAACATGTCATGGAGATCATCGAGGCGCGCCCGGTCTTCTCCCGCCAAATAGCCGTGACGGGTCTTCAGCGCCCGGCCGAGTTTCACATGAAGGCCAAGCTCATTCTCTAAAAACAGCAGCGCGGTTTGCAGCGTCCCGCTCTCAGGCGGGCTTGCGGGCGCAATCACACCGACCGTGTCGCCTTTTTGCAGTGCTTTCGGTTTATGGTTCATGACTTTTTCAATCTCCTTTCCGGATTGAAAAGTGAAACACGCCGCTCCTTTAACGGCAAAAGAGCGGCATATGTTTCCGCTGTAAGATCAGGACTTTTCCGCCCATTTCAGATCAATGTAACCGACGGGGTGCCGGACAATGCCCTTCACGCCGCTGTTCTGCAGATGCACCTGATTATAAAAGTAAATCGGAATGATCGGAGCCTCGTTCATGAGCAGTTTTTCCGCTTTATGCATGAGCGCAAAACGTTTTTTGGCATCGGCTTCCTGTTTTGCCTGCTTGATGTAGCCGTCGTATACCGCGCTGCCCCAGCCGGTGCGGTTCATGGAATTATCCGTTTGGAAAGCCTCAAGAAAACTGATCGGATCTGCGTAATCCGGTAAAAATGAGCTTTGAGAGAACTGGAACTTCAGTCCTTTCTGCTCTTCTAAAAAGACGTTCCATTCCATATTGGCGAGCTTAACGTCTATACCGAGCACACTTTTGAGCTTCTGCTGAACCGCTTCCGCTATTTTCTTATGCTCCGGTTTTGTGCTGTATGTCAAGGTAACGGCGGGCAGCTTGTCATAATGCTCTTCCGCCATGCCTTTTTCCAGCAGTTTTTTGGCTTCTGATTCATCCGGATTTAATAAACTGCCGCCCGCTTCGCGGAAATCTTTCCCGTCAGGCTGAGTAAATCCAGGGGATACAAAGGCATGTGCCGGCTTTTCACTGTTTTTGGTCACATAATCCGTGATTTCTTTCTGATCAATCGCTGCCGCGAACGCTTTTCTGATCTTTTCATTTTGAAACGGCTCCATTTTCACGTTAAAACGATAGAAATAGAGTCCGGCCTGATCCCACGTGCGGACATTTTTTCCTCCCATCAGCTGCTCGCTCAGCTCTGCCGGCACAAAGGCGGTATCCAAATCCCCCGACTGGAACATCTGATAATCGGTATTCCGGTCACTGACCATCGCCCATGTGACTTTATCCAGTTTCACCGTCTTTTTATCCCAATACGTCTCGTTTTTGTCCATCGTCATGCTGTCGTCATGCTTCCATTCCGTCAGTTTAAACGGCCCGTTGCCGACAAATGTTTTTGCTTCAGTGAACCATTTCGGATCAGCCTTGGCGACCTTTTCATTAATCGGGAAATACGCCGGATTGGACACGACGCTCAGAAAATAATCCTGCGGCGCCGCCAATGTGACGACAAGCGTTTTTTTATCCTTTGCCGTGACTTTCACGTCTTCTTGTTTGCCTTTTCCGCTGTTAAATTCTTCTCCGCCTTTGATCATGTAGCCGAGAAATGCGGAAGATGCGCCCGTTTTCGGATCGAGCATCCGTTTCCAGGCGTACACGAAGTCTTCCGCCGTAACGGGATCGCCATTTGTCCATTCGGCGTTATCACGGATATTGAAGGTATATGTCAGCTTATCAGCGGACACCTTCCAGCTTTCCGCCATGGCCGGTTCTGGCTTATTATCTTTTCCGAGCCTCGTCAATCCTTCCATGATGTTATTCAGCGGCTGCCAGGAAACATTATTAAATCCGATCGGCGGATCAAGTGAGGTCGGCTCATTTTCGTTATTGAGCCGCAGCACCGTTTCACCCCCCTGTTCTTTTGCTTTGCCGGGTTCTGTCCCCGCCTGTTCATTGGCTGTACAGCCCATCAGAGCAAACGAAACAACAGCAATCACACCGAACGCCCATCTCTTTTTCATTTCAATCCCCCTTTTTCCTCTGTTGCCGTCAGCTGCTGCTTCAGCCGCTCTGCACGGTGATCCTGAAGCCAGCAGTTGACGATATGGCTTTTGGATTTCACGGTTGTTGCCGGGTATACCTTTTCACAGACGATCATCCTGTCCGGGCAGCGGGCGGCAAACGGGCAGCCCGGCGGCGGATCGAATAAATCAGGCGGCGTCCCGTCAATCGGCGAAAGCTCACTATCCTCCATATCCAGCCGCGGCACTGAATGAAGCAGCCCCTTTGTGTATGGATGAGCCGGACGGTAAAAAATATCATGCCTCGTGCCGATTTCGGCGATTTTCCCCGCATACATGACGGCGACTCTGTCAGCAGTCTGAGCGACGACGCCGAGATCGTGTGTGATCAGAATAATTGACACGCCTGTTTTTCTTTGAATCTTCTTAAATAATTCAAGGATTTGTGCTTGAATCGTCACATCAAGGGCCGTTGTCGGTTCATCGGCGATCATAATTTCCGGCTCGCAGATCAGAGCCATTGCGATCACGATCCGCTGCCGCATGCCCCCGCTTAATTGGTGAGGGTACTGCTTCAGGCGGGATTTCGAGTCCGGGATACCGACCAGATCCAGCATGGCGAGAACTTCGGATTCAGCTTGTTTTCTTGTCATGGCGCGGTGTTCCAACAGCGCTTCTGAGAGCTGATCCCCTATGGTCAACGTCGGATTGAGCGCCGTCATCGGGTCCTGAAAGATCATAGAAATATTGCGCCCCCGGATTGCCCGCATTTCCCGATCCGACATTTGGCAAAGGTCTTTCTGTTTAAATTGTATGCTTCCGGATTCAATCTTTGCCGAATGTTTCGGAAGAAGGCCCATCACGGCTTGTGACGTCACGCTTTTTCCGCATCCCGATTCACCGACGATCGCAAACGTTTCACCTTTATATAAATCGAAGCTGACGCCTCTGACGGCTTTTACAGTGCCTCCGTATGTTGAAAAAGTAACATGCAGATTTTGAACGGAAAGAACTTGCTGCGCCATTTTTCCTACCTCCTCAGTTTCGGGTCTAACGCGTCCTGCAAGCCGTCTCCAAGTACGTTAAACGCGTACATCGTCAAGGAAATGAAAAAAGCGGGGAAAAACAGCCGCCACCAATGGCCTGATAAAATCGCCGGCAGCCCGTCGTTTGCCATGACTCCCCAGCTTGCAAACGGCGCCTGAATGCCGAGTCCGAGAAAACTTAAAAATGATTCCGCAAAAATCGCCGCCGGCACCGTAAGCGTCATTTGGACGATAATGGCTCCCATCGTATTCGGCAGCAGATTTTTCTTAATAATCCGAAATGTTTTCGCTCCAAACGTTTTCGAAGCCAATACGTGTTCATCATGCTTCATCCTCAGCACCTGCCCTCTGACAATCCGCGCCATGCCGACCCATCCCGTCACGGTCAGAGCTACGATAATGGAACTGAACCCCGGCCCCATCAGCACCATTAACAAAATGACAACGAGCAGATACGGCAATCCGTAGAGAACCTCGATGATTCTCATCATGGCGCTGTCTGTCCGGCCCCCTTTGTAGCCGGCGACGCCTCCGTAGATAACGCCGATCAAAAAGTCGATCAGCGCCGCCATCACACCGACAAATAAAGAGATCCTCGCTCCGTACCATGTTCTTGTAAACACGTCCCGGCCAAGTTCATCGGTTCCGAACCAGTGTGAAAAAGACGGCGGAAGATTCTGCTCGGCGAGCGTCTGCCTTGTCACGCTGTGCGGTGATATCAGCGGACCGAACACAGCCGATAGAAACAGGCAGCATAATATCACAAGCCCGGCCATCGCCAATTTGTTCTTTTTAAGCCGCCGCCACGCATCCTGACTGTAAGACAGGCTCGGACGCTTGACCGACTCGGTTTCACCCTTTCTTTCCGCGCCCGGCTGAAACCAGTCATCAGGCACTTCTGTGTGTTTTACCGTTTCTTGCGGGAGATTCATCAGGATCACCCTTTCTTATGAAGTTTTATGCGCGGGTCTAACAGGCCGTATGCCAAATCAACCAGAAACAGCAGGACGATCAGAATCACACTGTAAAATACGGTCGTTCCCATGATGACCGGGTAATCACGCTGATTGATGCTTTCTACGAAATATTTGCCCATTCCCGGTATGGCAAAAATTTTCTCGATGACGAAACTGCCCGTTAAAATACTTGCGGCAAGCGTCCCGAGTACTGTCACAACAGGCATAAGAGCATTTTTCAATGCGTGTTTGATCACAATTTTGACGGGAGAAAGCCCCTTTGCTTTTGCCGTGCGGATGTAATCCTGAGTCAGCACTTCGGCCATGCTTGATCTTGTCAGCCTCGCGATAATGGCCATGGGACCGACGGCAAGCGCAACAGTCGGCAGGACCATGTGAACGGGACTCGTCCAGGTAGCTGCCGGAAACCATTTCAGATGAACCGCAAATTGCTGAATCAGCAGCGTAGCCATAATAAAATTCGGAATGGAAATCCCGAGCACCGCAAGGCTCATAGCCGCGTAATCGAGAAATCCGCCGCGCCTGAGAGCGGCCATTATGCCGAGCGCGAGCCCGGAAATAACAGCGATGATGATCGCCGTTATCCCAAGCTCAAATGAGACCGGAAACCCTCGTTCAAGCATAGCGTTTACACTGTCTGACGGTTTTTTAATTGAAGGACCGAAATCAAAGGTAAGAATGGATTTTAGATAGATGGCGTATTGAGTGATAAGAGGTTCGTTCAGATGGTAGTAGGATTCGAGATTTCGCTGAACCGCTTCGTTTGTGCCCCGATCTTCGTTAAAAGGCGAGCCGGGTATCACTTTCATCATGACAAATGTCAGAGTGGTGATGACGAGGACGGTCATAATCATGGCGATAAAACGTTTGATAAAATACCGCAGCAATGCCGTTCACCCCTTTAACAGAATGTTGTTCTCATGGCGAGTTCTGTCATGACGAGCATGGCCTGATAGGCTTCCGGCATGTCTTTTGCCTGAAATTGAACGATTGTTGTTCCCGGGATGATTTCTGTGCCCGGCATTAAATGGGCCCATTCAGCCTGTCCGTAGTTGGCAAATTCAATGCCTAATACAGGTCTTTCAGGCGGAGTCAGCGGTTTGACCTTATCTTTATTTTTGAGCGCATAGGCTGTTTTTTCCGTCAGGAGCCGTCCGGCTTTTTGAGGGGACAGGCATTTGACCGCGGTTCTTGAAATGGTTTGTTTGACGGCGGCAGTCGTCACATTCGGGATCAGCTCCTCCGCCTCTTTTGCGGCGCAATCATCTCCGGCAGCCATGATGACCGGGACATCGTAAAATCCGGCGAGATAGGCATTTAACCCCAGTTCACCGACCGGCTTATCATTTATGTAAAAGTGGCGGACGCCGAATATCATGCTGTGCGACATAACGCCCGGCATCGACGCTCTCGCATGATAGCCGATAAACATCACACCCGAATACGATTCATCAAGCCCCTGCATCATGGAAAACGGCTTGACATCCCCCGTAATCAGCTCTGCCTCAGGGTGAAGTTTTTCCGCGAGCAGATTATTCATCTTTGAGTGGCTGTCATTCACGGTCACTTCCGTGCATCCGTTATTAAACGCTTCTGCGATGCACCAGTTCGCTTCTTCGGTCATCAGAACCCTGCCGCGCTCATAATTGTGCATGCGGGAATTGACAAATGTTTCATCAGGCAGTCCGGAAATCCCTTCCATATCCACAGATAGATACAGTTTCATGTAATGCCTCCTTTTTTACTTAAAATTTCGATATTAAATTATGAATATTCTAACAAATTATATTAAAAAAGGATGAAACATGCAATATACCATTCTGCCATTATAGGAAAAAACAAACCCTTTTCACCGGGAAAAGGGTTTGCTGATAGAAAAAGTTACATACTGTTTTTGCTTATGTGATGACGCTGAAACTGTCTGACCGCACTTCTGTATTCATGATCGGGAATGACCTGATGCCTGATCGGTTCAGGAGCCTGCGGCGAAGGCTCTTCAGCCGCCTGCTTACGGACGGCATGCGGTTTATGCGCCAGCTTATGCCCCATGCCGGTCGCATTCATGACAAATGATAAACACACTAAAAGCAAACTTAAGATGAAAGCAATAAGAAACAAATCGCTGTATGTCCCCATCAGCAGGTCATGCGGCGATTGTGTGCCGCGCGCGCCCCGAAGCGTGCCGGAAGCATCTCTTTTCGTAAAATACCCTATTAAAACAGGAGCGCCCATATAAATGAACAGCCTTAAAAACTGAACTGCCGTCATGCGTTTCACCAGTTCCGGAAGCGGTCCGCCCAACGCGGCTCCCATCAGTCCGGCTGCCACAATAAGCCCTGTCCCGGCCGCCAGCATCACGAAAAGCCCCGCAAATAGAATAAGCGGTATATGATGATCTGCCGTCATCCATTGGAAATTCACGAACACCAGTATAACAGAGCCTGTTATGCCGAGCATGCCCGGACCGACTTTATCATATGCTAATGCACTGATGACAGCGGCGATGGCCACGCCTCCCAAAAGGCTCGCATATAGGAATATCAGTTGAGTTTGTGACATATGATATGCGGTCTGAAGCTCCCCGTGAAATGCCGAAAGACTGACCGCTATGGAAATACTGCCCGCAGCGATCATGAAAACACCCAGAATCGGCTTTGGAATCAGCATAAGTTTAATCGAAATCAGCGCATGTTCGTTTCTGTACTGCATGATCAGCAAGATGAGAAGAATGGCGATGCTTCCTCCAAATCCCGCCAATGTCTGCCATGATGAAAAGCCCCATTTCGGCAGATGAATAAATGTATAGGCGGTCAGCACGGCTGATACACCCGCTAACAGAAAACCGATGCCGTCAAATGGAGATTTTTCAGCATTTTTATGAGCGTCATCCCGCAGCCACATATAACTGAAAATGAGGCCGAAAAAAGACAGCAGGCTAAAAATGCCGAACAGCCAATGCCAATGGCCGGCGCTTGCCGCCGCCGTGCCTAAAACGGTCCCCATAATGACGGACCCGTAAAATCCGCCGATTAACACAAATAATGCGTAATTCCGGCGCTCAATCGGAAACGAAAGCACCAGCATCGGAATCATAATCATCAGCATAGTACCCGCCGCAGCTCCCTGTAAAAAACGGCCCGCGGCGAGCGGATAAATATCATTTGTCACAGCAGCAAGGAGCGCTCCGATGACACCCGCGGCCATCGAAATCATATAGACAGGCCGGGAGCCGAATCTTTTTCTTAAATACGGCCCCGCCGGCACGAATAAGGCAAATGCCATATTACCGATAATAATCGGATGAAAAGAGTCAAAGTTTTCCCCGCCGACCGTCTGCCGGACAAGGCTTTGGACAGCCGAAAGAGCGGTATTCGACATCAGCCCCGGCCCGACCGCCAATACAGCAAGCAGAGAAATGATCCAGTGATGTTTTTCTTTCATGTGACAGCTCCTTTCTGACTATTTGACAAAGTGAAAAAGCTAACAGATTTCCCCCATTAGCTTGACAGAATTTTTCATATCTTTTCATGTGAAGGATTGAACATAATATCTCATTTATTATTTCAAATCCGATGGAAATTGTCAATATACAGCGCCTCCGTCCGATTTCATCTTTTTCACAATTTCCCACAATCTTTTCATTATTATCCCACACTTTTTGTTTAAGATGGAGTCAGTAATAATAGGCAAATCATGCTATGATGAAATAGAGAAACGGAGTGAACATGATGGATAACTATCGTGATGAAAATCGGACAGACCAAAAAGAACAGGAAGTCCTTTTAGTAAAAGAAAACCCGCAGCCGGCCGGATATTCCGCGCCGGACGAGGACAAGAAAAAACGAAGCTTCGGCTGGTTCAGACCGCTTCTCGGCGGAGTGATCGGCGGAGGGCTCGCCCTCGGCATCTATACATTTACGCCGCTTGGAGACCATCAGACTCAAGATACTTCCAATCCGGCTCCCGCTCAGGAAACGTCATCGGTAACCGCCAAGCAGACATCTTCTGATTCCGGCAGCGGCAAATCGGCAAACAGCTCATCGGCAAATTCAAGCAGCATTTCGAATATGGTGGAAGACATTTCACCGGCGATCGTCGGGATCACCAATCTGCAGAAGCAGCAAAGCAGTTCCGATTTATTCGGATTCGGATCAAGCTCAGATTCAAACTCAAATTCATCGGGTGATGATGCGGAAACGGGATCGGGTTCAGGCGTTATTTTTAAGAAAGCAAACGGCCAAGCGTATATCATTACGAATAACCACGTGGTCGAAGGCGCCTCTTCCCTTAAAGTGTCATTATATGACGGCACCGATGTAACAGCTAAACTCGTCGGCAGCGACTCTCTGACAGACTTGGCCGTTTTAGAAATCAGTGATAAACATGTAACAAAAACGGCAAGCTTCGGCAGTTCATCCGCTCTCAGAACGGGCGAATCCGTGATCGCCATCGGTGATCCGCTCGGCAAAGACCTTTCCCGCACCGTCACACAAGGCATCGTGAGCGGTTTAAACAGAACGGTCTCGATTTCCACGTCAGCTGGTGAGTCAAGTATCAACGTCATCCAAACCGATGCCGCGATCAATCCCGGAAACAGCGGCGGACCGCTCTTGAATACAGACGGCAAAATCATCGGCATCAACAGCATGAAAATCAGCGAAAGTGATGTAGAAGGCATCGGCTTTGCCATCCCGAGCAACGATGTAAAACCGATCGCCGAAGAGCTTCTCACGAAAGGACAGGTGGAGCGCCCTTATATCGGCGTGAGCATGATCGACTTGGAACAAGTGCCGCAAAACTATCAGGAAGGCACACTCGGGCTTTTCGGCAAACAGCTGAATAAAGGCGTTTATATTCGCGAAGTGGCGCAGGGCTCACCTGCAGCCAAAGCCGGATTAAAAGCAGAAGACATCATTATCAGCTTAAAAGGGAAAGAGACCGACACGGGCAGCGAACTTCGCAATATTCTCTACAAGAATACGAAAGTCGGCAGCACCGTTGACGTGAAGATTATCAGAAACGGCAAGGAAATGACGAAAAAAATGAAACTGACTCAAAAAGAAGAAACATCTTCTTAACAAAAATCCAAGGCAGCCGCCTTGGATTTTTTATATACAGATGAAACTTTAGGCCTGGATCAGCCGTATGACCTAGTGTACAAAGGAGGATACATACACATGAAACAAACCGGACTTTTGCTGGTCGTTACCGGCCTGATCTTGCTGCAGCTGAGCATTCAGCTTCCTCAGCAAAACGCTGCTTGGGGAATGACGCTTGGCGCAAGCATTTTACTGAACCTTTCGGGAACCGGACTGATCATGCGCTCTCTGCACACGCAGACCGGCCGCAGATGAATAAAAAAGCCGCGGGACATTCTGTCATCCCGCGGCTTTTATTTCACATAAAAGCACCCTGTCCGCCGGCCGGACAGGGTGTTTCGGTTAAGACATATGCTGGTCCCGATAAATCTTTTCGTTTTTCATGCCGTACGCTTTTTGCACGATATAGAGCGGACGGTCTTTTGCTTCGTCATAAATCCTTCCGATATATTCGCCGATCATTCCGAGCATTAATAGAACGATGCCGCTGAATAACAGCTGTATCACAATCAGAGAGGACCAGCCCGTAATGGTGCTGTTCGTAAACAGCTTCATGTATAAAACGATAAACATATAGAGAAAACCCGCTCCGGACATGATCATTCCCGCATAGCTTGCCGCCTTGAGCGGTTTATGAGAGAACGTTGTGATTCCGTCCATGGAAAGCTTCAGCATTTTTTTAAGCGGGTATTTCGTTTCCCCCGCAAGCCGCTCATCACGTTCATATTCTACAGCAGTCTGCTTAAAGCCGACCCAGCTGACGAGTCCTCTGACAAAAGGATTTTTTTCTTTTAATCTTTTCATCTCATCACAGACTTTTCTGTCCAGCAGGCGGAAATCTCCGGTGTCGAGCGGAATATCAATATCAGTCACGCTCCGCAGCAGCCGGTAAAACATAGAGGCCGTCTGTTTCTTGAAAAAGGTTTCTCCCTTTCGTTTCGTTCTGACGGCGTACACCACATCGTAGCCTTCTTTCCACTGCTCAATCATATCAAGGATTAATTCAGGAGGGTCCTGCAAATCGGCGTCAATGACGGCGATTGCATTCCCCTCTGCATAATCCATACCCGCTGTGATCGCGATCTGATGTCCGAAGTTTCTGGAAAAATCGATAATTTTCACTCTCGGATCAATCAGACTTTGCTCTCTTAAAATCTCAATACTGCGGTCTTTGCTTCCATCATTGACAAAGATCAATTCATAATGCTCTTTTGTTTGATCCATGACTTCTTTCAGGCGCTGATAGGTTGTCTGAATGACGAGTTCCTCGTTATAAACCGGGACGACTATTGAATATTGAATATGTCTGCTCATGTTTTTTCCTCCTATTCATCAGATTGAAGTTCGTATAGTGAAGCTGACTGATTCATTCCGCCCGGCCCGCCGCTCATTCGGCTGTTTTTACCCGCGGCCTTGCTGCTTTTTGTATCAGCTGCATCATGATTTTTCGTTTTCTGATCTGTGCTTGATTGCCATTTATCTGAAGATACTTTCTTTCCGTTTTTCTCAACCCACTGCACAATATCGTTATTTCCGCCTTTGCCCATTCCGGATGTTAAGAAGTATTTTACTTTTCCTTCTTTTACGAGCTTTTTAAATTGAGTCAGCGTAATGGCCGGGTCAGACCCGCTGAATCCGCCGATCGCCATGACCGCTTTTTTCGTTTTAATAATGTAAGGCGCCGCCGTGTTGGAATCGGTTGTAGCAAATAGATAGTCCGCTCCGGCGTTGTGTTTCTCTAAATAGTTGATCAGTTTTGTATTGACAGATGCGTTATCCATTCCCATGCCTTTTCCGCTTGTTGAAGCGAGCTGAGGGCCTGTTTCAGGCAATGAGCTGTTGCCTCCGTACAGAAGCGGTGTGCTCGCCCAATAAATCGGCATGACCATCAAGACGAGAAGGGCTGCAAGTGAAACATAATAACTGAGCGGTTTTTGGCGCTGTTTGAATACGAACAGGGCGATTGCTGCCACTGCGCCGAGAACGCCTGCTCCGATGCTCCAGCCTGCGCCGATTTGATCATTGTAGTTTCTGAGGATAAACAGCTCAAATCCGGTTGTCACAAGAATAGCGGCCGGCAATAGCCAAGTTTTCCATCCCGCCTGCTTGCGGTACAGATGAACGAGGGCGACCCATCCCGCACCGACAAGTGCCGCGATCGGAGGCGCCAGCATAATGAGATAATAATGGTGGAAAAATTCTGCGACACTGAAGAATCCGGCAATCGGCACAAGCCACGCTGCCCAAAAGATCGTTTCCTTCTGTTCTGCTGATAATCTTCTTCTTTCTCTCGCCCCGGCGATCAATAAACCGGCCATTCCAAAAATCGCAAACGGCAGGAGCCAGCTGATCTGATCAGATAATTCCGTTTGGAAAAGGCGCAGCGGACCAGGGGTTCCCGTACCGAACATTCCTGAACCTGATTGCATTTTCGAGCCGGTGCCTGCACCGCTTTTTCCTCCGCCGCCGGGACCGCCTCCGCCGCCATCTCCGCCGCTTGGAGGGCCTCCTTGACCGCCGCTTGGCATTTTCCCGTTAGATGGAGGTGCCGTCATACTGCCGTTTTGTGATTTGTCTCCGCTTGCTGAACTGCTGCTTGAAGACTGGCCAGGCGGTTTTTGCATTTGTGAAGAACCGCCGGAAGAAGACATCTCTTTCGATGCGTTTCCGTCCGGCCCGCCCTGGCCGCCGCCGGAACTTTGCCCTGTCAGCCGCTGAATCCCGTTATATCCGAAAGCCAATTCCAATACGGAGTTTGTCTGGCTGCTTCCGACATATGGCCTTTTGCTGGCAGGAATATTGTCAACAATGAGCGGCCATGACAATGAAACGGCTGCTAAAACGGCTAACGCGCTTACCAATGAAATGATTTTTTTCTTAATCGTGGTGTTTGCCGCAATCATATAGAACAGCAAGAAGGCCGGCAAAATCATATAAGCCTGAAGCATTTTTGTGTTAAAGCCTGCTCCGACGACAAAAAATGCCGCCAAAAGCCAGATCAGTCTGCCTTTTCTGATCGCTTTAAAGAGAAGCCATGTGGCGAACAAGAGGAAAAAGACCAGTAAAGCATCGACATTGTTCGTCCGCGCGACCGCTACTGCGATCGGTGTACACGCCATGACAAATGAGGCGATGCGCGCCGCCGTTTTTCCGAACGTCGGCTTTATTAATAAGTACATGAATAGAACTGAACCTACACCCGCCAATGCCTGAGGCAGGATGACGCTCCACCCGTGCATACCGAATATCAGCGCGCTGATCGTTTGTATCTGGTATGTAACAGGCGGTTTATCTACCGTGATAAACCCGGCTGCGTCAAATGAAGCGTAAAAGAAATTATGAAAGCTTTGAAGCATACTCGTTACCGCTGCGGTGTAATAAGGATTCACCGTATCGTCATTCCAGATGTTGTACATATTCAAGAATGCGGAAGCGAGTAAAATGAGAATTAAGACTGCGTCTATCTCGCGTTTTTTCATTTTCACCTGTGTTTTCACTCCTTTTGTTTAACTTTGAACAAGTGTAACAACCAAATGTGAAAAATTTATTAATAAACAAAGACAATTATTTTGCCGTTTACAAATAGGTAAAAAGAATGACAAAACGGGTAAAAAAGCAAAAAAATGATGCCCCCGTCAAGCCGGGAGGCATCTGTCATGATTTCCGATTTACTGAATCGGTTTCAGCCGCGCTTCTATTTCAGAACGGCGGTGTTCGAGATAAGGCGGGAGCGCAACCGTTTTGCCTAGCTCTTCAGGTTTTTCATCAACCATAAATCCCGGACCGTCCGTTGACAATTCAAACAGAATTCCGTTCGGTTCCCGGAAGTACAGCGCTTTGAAATAATAACGCTCTACAATGCCTGAGTTGCTGAAACCTTCTTTCGTAATGATGCGGTGCCATAAAGCAAGCTCCTCTTCATTCTGAACGCGGAAGGCCACATGGTGCACGCTGCCTTTTCCAGGACGCTCGCGCGGAAGATCGTTTCTTTCAATGAGATGGACTTCTGTACGCGCGCCTCCGTTTCCTGATTCGAGTACCGTAACCGTGCCCCGGTCTTCATGCGTTTCTTTCCCGATTTCAGTGAAGCCCAGCACATCAGTTAACACACGCAGCGTCGGTTCTGCATACGGGACGGTCAATTCAATAGGACCAAGACCGCGGAAAGAATATTCTTCCGGTATGCCGCTTTGCTTCACCGCTTCACCGATGTCTTTTCCTTTTTCGTCAGCTGTCAGCACAAGCCGCTGTCCTTCATGATCCTGAAAAGCGAGTGTGTCCCTGCCCGCTATTTTCACGATCTCACTGTGAGAGACCTGATGCTCTTCAAATCGTTTTTTCCAATATTGCAGCGCTTGTGCATCCGGGACACGCAGGCCGATTGAAGAAATACTGTTTGTCCCCGCATGAAACGGCGCAATCCGCGGAATCTCGAAAAACGTCAATTCAGATCCCGGATTGGCTGTTTCATCACCGTAAAACAAATGATACATCGTAGGTTCATCTTGGTTTACGGACTTTTTCACAAGCTTCAGTCCCAGGATGTTCCGATAGAAATCTAAATTTTTCTGCGCATCAGCCGTCAATGCTGATACATGGTGTATTCCATTAACTTTCATTATGTTATCCTCCAGTCAATTATCTCGATTTCGAGATATTTATATATACAATTTATGTTATCCGGATCGTAAAGTCAACCCATCTGCTTCACAGACGGTCTGCAGACTGCCGCTCCCTAAATAACGAACCTTTGATATAAAAAAACCATTAATGTTCGCTTTTAAAACGGTATTTTTTCCTTCTCAAAAGCAGAAACCTTTATCTTTTAGGGAAAACAACAAAATCAGAAAATTTATTTTATTCGTGTTTCAGCAATTAGGGTTTACAATATGGAAAATAGTTTTTTCATCATGACGATTTTACATCTGGAGGGAAAGGATATGCAGATTGAAGAGAACGGACTTAAAAAAGAGATCGGCCTTACCATCGCCCTCTCACTTGTTATCGGCACCATCATCGGTTCCGGCGTATTTATGAAACCAGGCGCCGTGCTTGCCTACTCCGGTGATGCGAAAACCGCGCTTATCGCGTGGCTGTTAGGAGGCATTTTGACGCTTGCCGGCGGCTTGACCGTTGCGGAAATCGGCACTCAGATTCCGAAAACGGGCGGACTTTATACATATCTCGAAGAAGTGTACGGCGAATTTTGGGGCTTTTTGTGCGGATGGGTTCAAATTATCATTTACGGCCCCGCCATTATCGGAGCAATCGGCTTGTATTTCGGCTCTTTGATGGCGCACTTGTTCAATTGGGATTCCGGCTGGTCTAAATTGATCGGGATTTCAGCCGTTTTGTTTTTAAGCATCATTAACATTATCGGAACGAAATATGGCGGCATCGTACAGGGAATTACGACTGTCGGCAAATTGATTCCGATTATCTGCATGATCGTGTTCGGCCTTTGGAAAGGCGATCAGCATATTTTTACAGCCGTTACAAGCAGCATGTCGGACATGAATTTCGGCGCTGCCATACTGGCCACCTTGTTTGCTTATGACGGATGGATTCTGCTTGCGGCACTCGGCGGCGAAATGAAAAATCCGGAAAAGCTGCTCCCGAGAGCGATGACGGGCGGACTCTTGGTCGTCACCGCCATTTATCTTTTCATTAACTTTGCGCTGCTGCACATTCTTCCTGCGACCGATATCGTCAAACTCGGTGAAAATGCGACCGGCACCGCTGCCGGAATGCTGTTTGGCGACATTGGTGGAAAATTGATCAGCGTCGGAATCATCGTCAGCATCTTCGGCTGTTTAAACGGAAAGATTCTCGCTTTTCCGCGTGTCTCGTTTGCGATGGCGGAACGGAAACAGCTGCCGTTTGCCGGACAGATCTCGCGGGTGCATCCGACGTTCCGCACCCCTTGGATTGCCGTGTCATTTCAGATCGCGCTGGCCATTATTTTTATGATCGCCAGCAATCCCGATAAGCTGTCTGAAATCTCTATTTTCATGATTTATATTTTTTACGTCATGGCCTTTTTCGCCGTGTTTATCCTCAGAAAAAAAAGCGGCGGAAAACCGCGCGCCTACAGCGTGCCTTTGTATCCGATCATTCCTGTTTTGGCCATCGCGGGTTCACTGTTTGTGCTGATCAGCACGATCATTACAGATACACTGAGCTGCGCGCTGTCCCTCTTGATCGGCCTTGCCGGGCTGCCGCTTTATTTTTGGCTGAAAAACGGCAAAAAAAACTGATAAAAACGGTTCCTTTTACGGGAGCCGTTTTTTTTCTGACAAAATCACGTGCAAAAGTTGACAGCAAATTCACATCTTTTGTTATACTTTTTAAGCAAGATGTCTGAATTCGAAGTATGTTACGTTTTTTTGGCAAAGTGGGTAACATAAGAAAAACAGGATGAGACACGTTTTTACGAAAAAATCAAGAGGCGTTTTTTTCGACTTTATCTATTTTTTTTCGACAAAAGGCTATATAATAATTTGATGTGTGCATTGTCTCATTCAAACAATGGAGGGTTTTTAATGATAAAAAGAAAAAAAGATAAGTTCTCACTCCTTTTAACAGAAATCGCAAAAAATATAGATGAAACTGCAGAGTATTTTGTGAACTTCAAAGTCACAAACCAAACAACACTTAAAGAATTTGCAGATACGTTAAAAGAATACGAAACAAAAGGTGACAATCATGTTCATGTCATGATTAAAGAGCTTAACAAAGCATTCATCACTCCTATTGAACGCGAAGATATCCTTCAGCTGACAAACAGCCTGGATGATGTGCTTGACGGAATTGAACATTTCTCTGCCATGATGGAGATTTTCTCAATTACTTCATCAGACGAGCATATCGACAAATTCAGCGGCTACATTAGAGAATGTGCGAAAGAAATTTTAATTGCAACTGAGCTGTTGGCAGAAAACCGCTTAAAGGACATTCAGCCTCACGCCATCAAAATTAAAGAGTATGAGCACAACTGTGACAACCTGCACAGAAAATCATTAAAAAATCTTTTCGGCCATGAAACAGATCCGATCAAAGTGATCCAATATCGTGAAATTTACGAAACGCTTGAAGAAATTGCTGACTCTTGCCAAAGCGTTGCCAATAATCTTGAAACCATCATTATGAAAAACGCGTAACGAGGGGTTAAAATGGATACTCTATTACTTTTAACGATATTAATTGTCATTTGCGCTTTGGTATTTGACTTCATTAACGGATTTCACGATACCGCCAACGCAATCGCCACCTCAGTTTCGACAAAAGCGCTGAAGCCGCGGCACGCGATTATCATGGCCGCCATCATGAACTTTCTCGGAGCGATGACGTTTACCGGTGTGGCGAAAACCATTACGAAAGATATTGTGAATCCTTATACATTAGACAACGGATCGGTTGTCATTCTTGCTGCTTTACTCGCCGCAATCGTCTGGAACTTGATCACATGGTATTTCGGCATTCCGAGCAGCTCTTCACATGCGATTATCGGAGCGATCGCCGGTGCGGCCATTGCAGCATCAGGTTTTGCGACGCTTAATTATAAAGGGTTCATTAAAATTATCGAAGCACTTATTTTATCACCGATCATCGCCTTTGTTCTCGGCTTTATCGTATATTCGATCGTGAAGCTGATTTTTAAAGACAGCAACCTGGCGAAAACAAATAAACGCTTCCGCAGAGTGCAGATTTTGACGGCTGCCATTCAGTCCTATACACACGGAACAAACGACGCGCAAAAAGCGATGGGTATCATTACGATGGCGCTTATGACGGCCAATTTACATAAAAGTGATGCCATTCCTTTTTGGGTGCAGCTCTCCTGTGCCCTGGCAATGGGTCTCGGCACATCCATCGGCGGCTGGAAAATCATTAAAACCGTCGGCGGTAAAATTATGAAAATCCGTCCGGTAAACGGCGTATCTGCCGACTTAACCGGCGCAGCCATTATTTTCGGGGCCACGTTTATTCATCTCCCTGTCAGCACGACGCACGTCATTTCGTCTTCCATTCTCGGTGTGGGCGCTTCCCACCGCGTAAAAGGCGTAAACTGGGGAACGGCTAAACGGATGCTCATTACATGGGTCATCACCCTGCCGATTGCAGGTACACTCGGCGCCATCGCCTTTTTCATCCTAGATCTCTTTTTCTGATGACATCCGCTTCTTTACAGAAGCGGTTTTTTTTGTGACAGGAAAATGATGTCATGACATAGAATGAACATAGCAGACCATTTTTCAAATTGTGAGGGATGCTCATGCTTTTGTTTTTTCAGATCATGGTGTGGACGATGGCGGCCGCACTCATTTTATATGTGTACGCATCCTGGCGGTATGAGGCAAAGGTGAAAGAAAAAATGTTTGCCATCCGTAAAACGTGGTATTTACTATTTGTACTGGGCTCCATGGTCTATTGGACATATGATCCTGAATCGCTCTTTGCCGCATGGAGACAATATTTGATTGTTGCCGTCTGCTTTGCCCTTATTGATGCGTTTATCTTTTTGAGCGCGTATATCAAAAAGCTCGCCGGCAATGAATTAGAGACGGATACGCGGGAAATTTTAGAAGAAAATAACGAAATGCTTCACTCCTATCTTGAAAAACTGAAAACCTATCAATATCTGTTGAAAAATGAACCGATCCATGTATATTATGGAAGTACAGAAGCTTATGCGGAAGGCATCAGCAGACTGCTGGCCGCTTATGCCGAAAAAATGAATGTCACGGCTTCCTTGTGCGACTATTCCGCACAATCGGATAAGGACCGCTTGACGGAGCATATGCCTGATGCGGCAGACGTTCAGTCCCGTCTTAACCGTAAAGACGTCTACTATGATCAAAAAGGCAGGCTTGTGCTTATTCCGTTTACAGTCCAGAACCGCCATTACGTGATCAAACTCACGTCGGAAAACCTGTTGACGGAATTCGATTATTTGCTTTTCACATCGCTAACGAGCATTTATGATTTAATGCTGCCAATAGAAGAGGAAGGTGACGGTTAAATGGAGCAGGCATTTCAAAACGGGCAGCCGGAACAAAGAGCGAAACCGTTCAAAATGTTTAAAAAACGTTCAATGACAAGTATCGCAAGTTACCAGGTCAGCCCTCATACCGCCAGAATTTTCAAAGAAAACGAGCGGCTGATTGACAAGTATAAACAAAAAAAAGCTTGATTACACTAAGGACAGGAGACACGGCTCTTGTCCTTATTCCTTTTTTCCTTATCTTTCATATAATAAAACCAACAAAGAGATGCGACAGGTGATGATGTGAAGAAAATTGTCAGACGCGTAAAGTTTGTGGATTACGGACGCTTCGGGCTTTCCGCTTATTCGCTGAGGATGCGGGCGAGGAATCTCGGGCTATTGAACCGGTTAAAAAAGAAAAAAGGCTGAATCCCGCAATGTGAACGGGACTCAGCCTTTTTTGTTAAAGCTGCATCAGAATTTTCGCTTTTACAGCGGGGCCGTAGACGCCGTCAGACGTCAGCCCGTTTACAGATTGGAAGCGGGCCACGGCATCTGCGGTTTTCGGACCGTAGATACCGTCAATTCCGTTATTGACAGCTCCTTTTTCAGGATAGAAATAAAGCGCGGCGAGCGCGTTTTGCACCTGGTATACCTTTTCGCCGGACGTGTACGGATCTGTCAGCTGAATCACCTCGTCCGGGAGAGAATACAGTGCTTCAACCGGCGGGCTGACGATCAGTACTTGTCCGACTTTAATCAGGTTCGGGTCAGCGATGTTATTCCATTTCTGCAGATCGGCCACGCTGACGCCGAATTTCCGCGCGATCGCCGACAGCGTATCTCCTTTTTGGACGGTATACGTCTGTCTTTCCTCAGAACCGATTCCCGCTTTAAACTCATCCCATGTATCCAACAGTCTTCTCGGACAAAGCTTTCCTGACCAATGCTTGTGCGCAACGACACTTGCAAGCGGGATGCCGTGCGACGTCATTAATGTGCGGATGAGCCATTGGGCGTTTGCCACGGCCTGTGAAAAGTTGCCGTCTGCGTTTTCACAAATTTCAATACCGATGGATTTACGGTTGCCGTCTCCGTTTCCGTCACCGGCATGCCAGCCGTTTTCATTCAGCGGAAGATGCTGATAAATTTCCGTATCATCGACTGTGAAATGCCAGCTTGTCGGTGTATCGGGATTTTTCACATAGCTTGCGTGACTTTTGGCGTTAGCTCCGACTGCAGTATTGGCTGTATTGTGCACCGTAATGTAAATCGGTGTCATTGCATAGCCTGGGCGGTTATTGTTTCCTGCCGGGATAAAATCCTGTGTGATTTTTACCATATTCTCATCTCTCCTATTTCGATAAATTGTTTATTTTTAATAAAGCCTGCTGTTTTTTCCCTTTTGCTGTAACGTAATTGTTTTTAAACCAGGCGGCGGCAGTCGTTATGATTGTAAAAACGGCCGACCCGGCGGCATACAGCGTATCTGCAAGCTGGCTGACCTGGTCCTCCTGAATATTCAGCGGCGATTTGCCGAACATCAGCAAAGTTTGATTCAATAAAGCAAGCAAAAGAAGCACCGTCCTGACGACCGTGCCTTTGTCCGCGAATTTCATATCGGTTTCCCCCTTACTTTTGCAGCAGATTGTACATGATGGCGATGGCTCCGCCAATGACGCCCGTGCAGATTGCTGTCACGATCGCTCCTGTAATGGTCCGCTTAATCCATGTTGTGTTTTCGTCAATTTTGTTCAGTTTTTCATTCAGCGTCATGATTTGCTGATCCTGCCGGTCGGATACCCGCTCTAATGCGGCCACCCGCTGTTCAAGCACCTTTTGTTCACCTTTGATGCCTGCGAATTCTTTTTGCACCGCTTGTTCATCCAGAAGCACTTCCGCTCCCCCCTCTTACATTGTTCTCACCTCCCTTCGGAAGTTTCATTCTTAAGAAAATGCCGTGCCTTTGACAGAAAGGCTCCCGCCGGAAATGCTTTTGATTTCCATGATGATTTCCTTAAAACCGGCAATATCAAATGACCACACTTCGTCTGTGCCTGATGTACCGGCGGCTGATGTTCCGTCTTCAGACCTGATTCCTCTGATCGGCACGTTTTTTCCCGAGATGGATCTCCCCCAAAACGCGACATGGCCCGACTCAGCCGTGCCGGTGATTTCGACGAGAAGTTTTTTCCAAGCGCCCGCCGAGAAGATGCTTCCCTCGCCCGCCTCTGCTGCATTTTCATGAAAAATCACGTCTGTATATGAAAACGCCATATCACCGCCCGTACCGACAGATTGGTATAAAACAAATTCGGACTGCTTTTGATTTCCATTTTCAAAACGGAACCGGTAATATCGTTTTGTCAGGCAGACCCACCCCGAAGCGGTCAGCACTCCGCCTTTTACTGCGAAAGAATGTGAAGCTGTCCACGAAATGTTATCCTCGCTCTCTTCGATAAAAAGAGTTCCGCTGCGGTCCGAATAAGCCCACCCCTGTGCTCTGTCTATTAAGACGGCTCCTAAACGGTCTTGTCCGAATTGGCTGTAAACTTCAATCGCTTCTAGCGGTGTATTGGTAAGAAGCTCTGCCATTCCGGACAGATCAGCAACCGGTGTGACATAATCGTTTTTGTTACCGCGATAAGCTTTTACTGCGCCGGGTCTGCCAAGTTGATCGGCGGGAAATTCAAATGAATGCTTTTTCATCGGCCGTCCTCCTTTTCTCATTTATTAAAAATGACAAATAAAAAAAGCCGTTCGGCTTATGACACAGCATTTTTATAGTTTTCGTATGTTTCACCCGTTATTTCTTGAAATTCCTCAGGCATGATATACTTCGCGGCCACACCTTCAGCCAGATCTTCGGCAGAGCAGTCATCATAGCCCATAGCTTGTTTTACCATTTCTATTGAGGCCCACTTATAAAACAAAGCGTAAACCCAAAAGTTAAGTCTCTTCATTTTTTCATTCTCCTTTTACGTTTAATAATTCTAATTTTAAAGACGCTAATTGCCTGCCGAGTGACTGCTGCGCCTGTTCGGCTGCTTTTCTGGCCAATTTCTCATTCGCCAGCTGTCCCCCGAGGCCTGCAAGCTGGTTTGAATCGGGCGCCGTATCTTTTTTTAAGCTGTCTTTATATGCTTTGTCAGCCGTTTCCACCCATTCTTGTTTCTCTTCATCAAAAAATGGGCGCCACATGCCTTCGCCGTTTATTTCCGGCGGAACGTCCGCAGCGTTAGCCGGCATCAAATAATCTCCTGTCTCAGAATCCGGATAAAGCTCAATCGGAGTGCCTGTATAAATGTTGTCATTGTCATACGGAAATATTAATTTCATATTCTCGCTCCTTTACGTGAGTGCCAAAACAAGGTCAATATAATAGCCGTTCACATTATTTTCTATATTGGCCATAATTCCCGTCAGCTTCATATCTCCATTAGAATAAATAATAAATTTGCTGTAACCGGTGGTGCCGCTGGCTGCAACCATCGTTACAACGCCTTTGGCCGGCGCACAAGAGGATGGCACACTCCCGAATACCACTTCTCTGTCCGTAAGAACGTGTCCGTTCAGGTGAAGGGTGTTTCCCACTTTGCGGTATTGAAGCGGCCTGTCTCCTGATTTAGCGCCATTTTTATAAGGAACATTTATCCAAGGTACATTCTCAATATCAAGTTCAGTAACGAGGCGCCGCCAGCCCTGCCAGCCCAAGTTCAAATCCAAATAGTTCGTGAACATATTATTTTTATAATCGACGGCAATGACATACCCAAACGTTCCCTTTCCCTCACTGTCAAGAGAGGTAAAATGAAACATGCCGCGGGTCGAAGCGTTGCTCGGACTGTTTGCCGCTTTGCCGGTTGAATAAAAGGTGCCGAACGCCCTGCCGTTTTTAACGATTTTTTCAAGAAAGTTATCATCATCACTAATTGTAAGAAGATAGCCGCCGTTATCGTTTGTTATTTTCGAAAGCTGTGCGCCGTTCCACATATTTTTATCCGCCTGTGTGACATGGATGTCTTTTTTATTGGCGTGAGCGTCTACTTTTGCTTGAGAGCCTGCATCTGTTTCTCTTTGGCTCCACTCCGACCAAACGCCTTTAGTGCTGAAACTTCGGACGTATATGGGATTTCCGGCGGTCGCTGTGTCTATAAACATTTGGACAAAAGTCGGTGATGCTCCGCGGGTTCTTTGCATTACAATTAATTGTCCGTATTCCGCAGGCTTATTTTCCGTATGCTGAACCGATATATAGTAGATACCGGACGTTTTTATATTGTCTAAGTTTGTTTCCGTTACCGTTTTAGCATTCCCGTCATTGTCAGTCAGATTGAATAACTGCCCTGCATTCCATTTGTCTTTGTCAGACTTGGTTACATGAAGATCTGTTTTGTCGGCATGCTCATTTACTTTTGCTTGTGCTCCGGCAGCTGTTTCAAATGGCATCCATTCCGTCCAGATGCCGTTTTTCAGCGTTTTTCTCCAAAATCCCCCGTCATCTGAGAAAGCGGCCGCCTCTCCGTTATTCTTTGAAGAATAAAGGTATATACCCTCTGACGGTTTAGGCGGGGTATTTACTCCAGTTGCAGCTGCTGAGAAAGTAAAGGTCTTATTCTGGCTGGCAGCGGTCTGATGAAAATCCTGTCCGTCAGAGATATCAATAAAAGCGGAGCCATTATCTTTTGTCATTTTAGACAATTGCCCGTTATTCCACTTCTGGCGCTCTTCCTTCGTCACATGCCGGTCCAGATCTTGATTGTGCTGATCAAAATCTTTTTTTGCTGCCTGCTGGACATTGTCCACGTTTCCGAGGCCGATTTGCGCCTTTGTCGTTTTGTGCGGGTTGTTCATGTCGTTTTTATGGGAAGCCAGATCCGCGTGGGCGTCTTTTATGCCTTTTTCCCAGCGGTTGACGTCATCTTCATTTATTGGATCGTCCGGAAGCCAGTCTGTTTTTTCTTCGTAAGCCATCGTTACACCACCTCAAAGGTAAATCTTAAATCAAGCGTTCTGTTATTGCTGAGATCTAAATTTGTTTTTCGTTCTGTGATGACGCTTCCTGTTTCGTCAAGCATCTGCACGGTTTCAATGTGTTTGATGTCTTCTTCCCTGCGTGTGAGAACGGTGACTGCGGCATCTTTTACGGAAATATCCGCAATCGGAGTTTCTTTGCCGTTTAACAGCACTTTTGTGATCCTGTTTTTCAGATCGGCTGCGGCACGCTGTCTGTAAGCGGCTGATATCATGGTAAGACCACCTCGTTATTGTTGAGTGTGACGGAATAACCGACCTTCAGTTCACTGACTTTTCGGTATCTCCGATTGTTGAGAATGACCCGGTCTTTGATTTCCAGTGTTTCGTTTAATGCGGCTCTCAGTGTAAACGCCAAATGAGCGGGTTTGATTTTTTCAAGCGTTTCAATCAGCTCGTTCATGTGCTGCAGGTCATCAAGCCCGATATCGGCATAAAAACGATACTGCCCCGGAAACATCCGTACGTAAGCTGATGGATGTTTTAAAAAACGGTTTAGCGCCTGCTCAATCGCTTGATGTGTGATAGGCGGAATATTCGACATCTTCGAAATCAGCCTGAGCCGTCTCATATCCTCCGTGTCACCTGATTCCCGCGGTATTTTTAATATTTTTTCCCAGCGGTCAAGCCCCCACGTCGCCGTCGTGATAAAGAGCTGATCCGTTAAATCGAAAATATCGTTATTCTGCCGCTCAAACTCAGGAGCTTCCGCCTCAAGCAGTTGTGCCATCTCCTTTAATCGGGTTAAAAACGGCGGGAGGTACGCCGTCATCTCATCGAGTCTGCTCAAGGATTGTCACCTCTTTGAGTTTAGGAATTTCCACATCACTGAGCACGAGGTTTTCCGCCGCACCGTTCATTTTGATATCGGCATAGTCACTGACGGATGCCGAGTTATAAACAATGTTGTTAATTTGTGATAAACGGACGGTGTTTTCTTCGAAGGCCATTTTCTTAAATAAATTCAGGACACCTTTTTCAATCTCCGCTTTTACGTCATCAATCGAGCTGTTCAGCTCAGGCAGCACGGAAGCGGAGATTTCGATTTCCTTCCATACGGCGCTTTCCACCGTTACTGCCGCTCCGATCGGCGCCTGTCCTTCTCCCTGCCCTTCGTCCGGATCAATATAATCCTTTACTTTTTTGATGAGAATATCTGATGCCGGTTCCAAATTCGCATTTGTGATGACAACCTTCACCGTTCCGGCTCCGTTCCAAAGCGGAAAGATTTTTGCCCTGCCCACGCCGTCAACCTCTTCGGCCCATTGTTTATAGTGCTGTTTATTTGCGCTGACTGCTTCCCGGCGGACACGGGTAAAATAGCGCGCCCTTAAGCTGTTGTCATCTTCTTCCTCACGGCCGGGAATTAATATATCGCGCATGACTGCTTTCTCAAGCCCGGGTATCGTATCAAGCGGCAGCATGTTCTGCCCTGAAATGCCGGCATTGCCAGCTTCACCGGCTGTTTCACATTCAAGCGTTCCATCCCCCGTATATTGAAAATACAGGTTATCAACGAAGAAACGGGAGCCTGGCGGAATGGTGATGCCCGCTGTGAATTCTCCGGCTCTGACCGCTTTTGTGGCAGGTGTTCGTTCAATTCCCGCTTCAGCAGCACGCCTGTCCAGAAATTCTCCCTGAGCCGTATCGGAGAACACGAGCTCCAGCACGGTATCAAGCCAAATATAAGACTTTGCGAGCTCAGCGGCCGCAGGCGCGAGCGCATTGTAAATGACGCTGCCTTCTCTCGTATCAATATCCGCCGTAACGCGCGCCAGCATTCTGTCCATAATGTCGTCAAACGTCTGAGCTTCAAACATCCTCACCCAGCACCTCCTCTATCTCAAGCATGCCCTCATCAGTTTCAACGGTAAAAGAGACGATGAAGGCATCATCTTTTTTCTCAATCTCAAAATTGGTAACGGCCAAAATACGGTCATCATACAGCAAGGCTTCTTCTATCAGTCTTGGGATCTCCATTTTTTTATAAGCATCCGTCGTGTTCTGATCTGAAAGCACTTCCTGCAGTTCATTTCCGATATCATGGCTGAAAACCGAATATGAATACCGTTCTGTGTGAAGAGCGATATAGACGAATTGTCTGATTGCGTCCAGTCCGTTTATCAGTTCATTGGTAATCCGGTTGTTTTCAAAATCAATTCGGTAGGTTTGTGAAGTCTCAACGGCCTCACTCGCATCCTCCAAATCTTCAAATTCGATTTCCGATGTCAGGGCCATTGCACCCGCTCCTTTTAGATTTGTTCATGTAAAAAAGCCCTCTTCGGCAGATGAAGCGGCTTTAATAGGCTGATATTCTCGTGCATCTCCGTCCGGATGCCGGTTAAATTTTGTCCAGTACAAAGAAAGACTGTCCTCCTGTTAAAGCGGCGGTCATCACCCGATCTCCCGCCTGGAGCTGATCATCTTCTCCGGATCTCAGCCGCTTCGGCACAATGAGTGCATCAGACGGAATCAAAAGTTTGTCGTGATCTTTCAGTTTCAGCTCGAGCGGGGAAACGGAGGTCACTTCGGCCGGCATCAGCTCCACCGGCGCTTCGGCGTCAACCGCTCCGACGGCTAAATGTTTAATGGCATCACTTAATCTCATCAGGATGTCCCCTCCGGCAGTGAATTTTTCTCCGTGACGTCAATCGTCATGGTATGTTTTGTTCCTTGGAATTCATGGCGGTCCGTATCTACATAATAGGTTTTCTTCAGCCCGATTTCCGGAATTGAAATATAGACAGGCAACCCGCTTTCCAACCCAGGAATACCGATCGCCTGTATATTTTTCAGCTCTTTCTTAACGCCTTTTTTCTCAGCCTGCTTCACTTTTGCGCGCTGTTTCAGCTGAGCTTCGTTAATATCGTCAGAAACCGTTTCGGTATACTGCAAAACGCCGAATGTTTTCATGCCCGCGCTGTCTGCGGCGGAAGCCTTTATCGTTTTATTGTCTTTTTGCAGCCGCATGACGACACGGGTTGCGGTGTCATCAATTGAGGTGCTGTATTGATACCCTGTAATATTAACTCCTGTTTCCAGCACCCATATGTCAGACGGCTCCGGCCATTCACGCAAGCCGAGCCTGCCTTTTTCTGAATAGAGCTGATAATTGCGCCCCGTCTGGCTTTTTGTCTGCTTTAACGCTTTTAGCATCATATCGTAAAGGCTTGTATCATTTTTAAAAACGAGTGATTTAATGGTATGGCCTGTGTTAGCAATGGATGTGACGGGAATTTGAAAATCGCTGGCGATCCTTTTTAATATTTGATCGGCGCGCTTGTTGGAAAACACGTAAACGTCCTGGTTTTTCACAAGGTATTGAAGCATATCGTATGCGGTGAAGGCGACGGTATGCTCATCGGGCGTTCTTGCAAAAACAACGCCGCGGAACAGTTCTTTTCCGTTCCATTTGAACAAAACCGTATCCCCTTCTGATACGCCGTAATACGTCTGGCTGCCCTGCTTTACAACAATCGTCGCTTCGATGGAGCGGGGCGCCTGATATCTGTGTCCTTCCAGCGTTACGCTTTCTGTGACAAGCTCGAGCCACTCCGTTTCTTTTATGACAAATAGTTCAATCATCTTTTCACCCGTTTCATTGCGGTATCTTCAGCTTCTGCCCCGGGAAGATCCAATGCCCCGGCTGCCGGATATTCCGTTTGCTGCGCTTAATCATGGCGGTTTTATTCGCGTTCCAGATTTTCCGCCACTCCGTGTGTTTTCCGTAAAACTTGCCGGCGATGTCCCAAAGCGTATCCCCTTTTTTGACGGTATATGTTTTGGGTGAAGCTTTGGACGGGCGCTTCGCTTTCGTTTTTTTCTTTTGTTTGATTTTTCTTGGCGAAGCGGTTTTATATTCTTTCAGTACGATATCAAAATTCCGGTCGCCGATTTCATTGTCACCTTCGCTGTAATTAAAGCTTTCAATGCTGCATGTGACATTGATTTTTGTCCCTGTAATCAAAAACTGAACGGGTTTTTTCGCTTTCATCCATGCTTCAATGGCTGAAATGGCTTTTTCCGGCGAAGGGATGCTTTGATATTCGGCAATCGGGCTGTACCGTTTCGGAAAAAAAGAAGAGAACGAAATTTCTTTCGCTCCCGGTTCTTCGATAAACGTAACCTCTCCAAGTCCGGTGACTTTCACGGAATCATTCTGCACGCTGTTTGCGATATCAATCGCTTCAGGAAGAACGGGAAGCCGGAGCTTGTCCTTCCCCTGAGACAGCCAAAATTCGTAAACAGATTTAGTCAAAAGCAACGGCCCCCTTTGCTCCGGTATAAATGTCTTTTTGCAGTTCATCAATCAGCGCCTGTTTGATTTTGGCGGCGAGGCTGTCGGCGTCCTGTCCGTTATGGAAATGCTGATCGCCGCTGAATTCGATTTTAATTTCTTTTGTTCCCGTTTTTTGAACGGTTTGGCCGCCGCCTTTAACGGCTGCGGAAACCGTGCCGGCTGAGAGCGCCGCCGGTTCCGTCTGGGACGGATCGGACACTTCCATGCCGAGCGCCTGAGCCGCTTTTTGCAGCAGATAACGGCCGCGGATGCCCCGTTCTTCAGGGATGATCCACTCTCGTTTGTTCCCTTCGCCGACACGGGCGATCTGCTCCTTGGTAATCAGACCCCCATTGGCATAACCGACGTAAGGGCCTCCATGAGCCATACTTTTAATCCCGGGGACATTGCTGATCGAGCCGTATCGGCTTTTAATATAGCCGATAGCGGCAGCGGCGTTGTGAATTGGATTTCTGATATCATTCATGCCCGGCGCTTTGTGATCTTCAAAGGTGCTTGGAATCGTCTGCATAAGCCCCTGTGACGGGTGTCCGGCTTTGGCGTTGCTGTCCCATAGATTAATGGAATTAGGGTTGCCGCCTGACTCATGCTGTGCGATCGTCATTAATCCCGGAAGCCAGCTGATCGGCGTATTGGTTGCTTTCATTGCGGCCAAAAGCCACTCTTTGACGCTTCCTCCCGCTGCACCCATGCCGGAAAAGGCTGCTGCAAGCGAGCCTGCCTGTTTTTCGGCGTATTTTTTTACGTCAACTGAGCTGAGCCCTTTGACGACGCCGACTGAAGCAAAGCGTCCGAGACTCATCATGACACGGGAAGGAGAGTGAATATCAAGCTCTTCCCTGAATGCGTCCTCGACTTTTTTGGCCATATCTTTGGCCGCCTGTTTGACTTCGCTTCCTTTTGCAGTCATCCCTGATACGAAGTGTCCGATCAGGCCTGACCCCCAGCCGTTCGCGGAATCTCTTGATTGCACAAACGGTTTATTGATATGTGTGCTTACGTATTGCGACGTTCCCGTATCTTTTGCATTCTGTCCGGCCGAATATCCTTTCACCGTTGCGGCGCCCCATGATGACGATTGGTTAACCGCCGATTGATAAGGTGTTTTCACCTTTGTTTTTAAAAATGAATCGGTGCCCGTCGGCGAAGTATTTTGACCTTTGGCATAGCCCGCAACGACTTGCTTTCCGTAACCGGATGAAGACGAAATGAGGGCATTGAACGGCGTTCCGATGTTTTTTTCCTTCCAGCCGTCCATATCCACCGCTTTTTTGCTGATTCCGCTGTCAAAGCCTTCAGTAAACTGTTTGCCGAGTGATGAAGCCGTCCCGGCAAATCCGGAAGAATCCACAGACGCTGCGGCCGACACAGATGCAGAAGAAGAAACACCGCCCGCTCCCGCCGGAACAGCAGAAGACTGAGCCGAAGCCGCGCCCATATCATCGACAACACGCATGCCGAGCTTAGACGCAGCTTGTGAAAGCAGCATCTTTCCGCGTCCGCGATTGTTGTCGACGGGGATGACAAATTCTTTACCGGCTTCACCAATCCAGGAAATGGTCGGTTTTGTAATGTAGCCTCCTGTGGCGTTTTTGTCCGGTTTTTTCTTTTTATCTCCGCCGCCTCCTGTGACAAAATTCATTATGCCTGAAATCATTTTGCCGCCGGTTTTATCCCAAATCTTTTTCACCCAGTCGAATGCTGCAGAAAAAGCATCTGATATGGCTGTTCCCACTTTTACAAGAGGTTCTTTTATATGTTTCTCAAACCAGCTGCTTAACCCTTTCCATATACCCTTTACCGTATCTAAAGCAGTCTGGAAAGCATCTGATATTCCTTTACCGACTTTTTTCACCATGTCTTTCACCGGATTCCAGACAGTATCCATGAACCAGCCGGAAACCGTACTGAAAACGGATTTAATTTTATCCCAAGCTCCTGTGATTTTACTCCAAATGGACGTCGCCACTCCGACGACAGCCGATTTTACGGGCCCCCACACCGTGCTCATAAACCAGCCGGATACTGTGCTGAAGACACCTTGAATCGTCGTCCACGCATTCACGATATTTGACCAGATGCTGGTTGCCACTCCGACGACAGCCGATGAAACCGGCGTCCATACATTCTCCATGAACCAGGATGACACCGTGCTGAAAATCCCTTGAATCGTTGTCCACGCATTCACGATATTTGACCAGATGCTTGTCGCCACTCCGACGACAGCTGATGAAACCGGCGTCCATACATTTTCCATGAACCAGGATGAAACGCTTCCCCAAGTATCTTGTATTGTTGTCCAAGCACTTTGCGCCGCTTTGGAAATATCATTCCACGTGTCCTTCAAAGCCCCTGAATCAAAGGCCTCTCCCAAGCTGGAACCGCCTAAACTGCCGGCGATGCCGCCTACCGCGCCGCCGATTAATGTGCCCACTCCGGGAACAACGCTGCCGATTGCCGCTCCGGCCGCGGCTCCGGCAAGACCGCCGCCTGCTGAGCCGACCTTCTCTCCTGCATTATCTTTATTGATGCCGGCTAAATCAGTGAGTGATAACAATTCACCTATGCCGGGAATTCCTTTAGCGGCACCTTTTAACCCTTTCATACCGCCTTTTAGCGCCTTTGAATCTCCCAAGCCTTTCAAAAGCGCGCCGATGCCTTTACCTGCCCCTTTTGTTTTCGGCGTATTTACGGATGCCTGTTTGCTTCCCTTTGCGGATGAACCTCGTTTTGAAGATTTATTCCGCTCTTCGACTTTACTGCTTTTGCCCCTCGTCACTCCGGTACAGCAGCAGCAGCCCCCCAAAGCCCCGCCGGTTTTTTTGGCTGACTTTCCTGAAGATTTTGGCGCTGTTACCGTGCGCTGCGGACCCTTTGTCAGATCAGGACGCTTCGGGCTGTTGCCCTTACTCTTTTCTTTTTTCGTGCCGCCTCCTAATAATCCGCCGATATTGAGTTTGCCTAATTTTTCAGCGATTCCTGAAAATATTTTTTCTATTAATTCCCCGGCTTTTTCGATGATTTTGTCCGGGCTGAATTTCTCAAATTTCTTTGCAATCTTGCTGACAATTTTATCAACAAATGCCTCGGCTTTTTCGATGATCGCATCAGGACTGAATTTGCCGAACTTTTTATCAATGCCTCCGAACAGTGAGGATGTAAACTGCTCCACTTTTTCCAAGATCTTATCCGGATTGAGAAAATCGAATTTCTCAGAAATTCGGTCAATCGTGTCATTTACAAATTGTTCGGCGCGGTCGATTAGCTTATCAGGACTGAATTTACCGACAACGTCGTCGACTTTCTTCATAAACGAATCAGTAAAATGATCCAGCTCTTTCAATATGGCCTCCGGACTGAATTTGCTGACAACGTCATCTATCTTTTTCATAAATGAATCAGTGAATTTATCCAGTTCTTTCAATATGGCTTCCGGACTGAATTTACTCACGACCCCGTCTACTTTTTTCATAAACGAATCAGCGAATTTATCTAGTTCTGATAATATCGCCTCAGGGCTGAATTTGCTCGCGATTTCGTCCACTTTT
Organism: Bacillus sp. LR--39; assembly: GCF_053613335.1. Taxonomy (NCBI): domain Bacteria; kingdom Bacillati; phylum Bacillota; class Bacilli; order Caryophanales; family Bacillaceae; genus Bacillus; species Bacillus sp. LR--39. The sequence goes on from NZ_JBSIOT010000001.1 coordinate 1,694,085, forward strand.
CCCATGAATGAGGTCGTGAACTTGTCCAGTTCGGTTAATATCGTCTCAGGACTGAATTTGCTTGCGATTTCGTCTACTTTTCCCATGAATGAGCTCGTGAACTTGTCCAGCTCTGCTAAAATCGTCTCAGGGCTGAATTTGCTCGCGATTTCGTCTACTTTTCCCATGAATGACGTTGTGAACTTGTCCAGTTCGGCTAATATCGTCTCCGGGCTGAATTTGCTCGCGATTTCATCCACTTTTCCCATGAATGAGGTCGTGAACTTGTCCAGTTCGGCTAATATCGTTGCAGGGCTGAACTTGCTTGCGATTTCGTCTACTTTCCCCATGAATGAGGTCGTGAACTTGTCCAGTTCGGCTAATATCGTTGCAGGACTGAATTTGCTTGCGATTTCGTCTACTTTCCCCATGAATGAGGTCGTGAACTTGTCCAGTTCGGTTAATATCGTCTCAGGACTGAATTTGCTTGCGATTTCGTCCACTTTTCCCATGAATGACGTTGTGAACTTGTCCAGTTCGGTTAAAATCGTTGCAGGGCTGAATTTGCTTGCGATCTCGTCCACTTTTCCCATGAATGACGTTGTGAACTTGTCCAGTTCGGCTAATATCGTTGCCGGGCTGAACTTGCTTGCGATTTCGTCTACTTTCCCCATGAATGAGGTTGTGAACTTATCCAGCTCTGCCAAAATCGTTGCAGGGCTGAATTTGCTCGCGATTTCGTCCGCTTTCTTCATAAAGCTTGCAGCGAATTTATCCAGTTCCGCTATGATTGTTTCCGGATAAAATTTGGATGCGATGTCATTGACTTTTTTCATGAAGGTGTCTGCAATGGAGTCAAGCATTGAAAAATCGTTTTTCGGCGAAGCAGGAGCAGCAGATGCAGAAGCTTTTCCGACGTCCGGCATATTCTTTTGCATTGCAGCCAGCTGTGCTGTCACCTTTTCGTTTAACGATAATTGAATGACATTGTTTTTTCCCGTCAGCGAATCAATACCCGCTGAAATTCGGCCGACTGTTGTCATGACGTGATCTATGACGCGTATAGTGACAGAGTACCCGTTCTTTAACGCAGATTGCATGTAGCGTTTGATACGTTCCATGGCAGGGGTCACTTCGTCTGACGCATACAGTGAAACGGTAAATCCTTTAAAACCGGCAGCCAGATCCCGCAATCTCTCAAATGCCGCTGTCGCGCTGTCTTTTGCTCCTATTTTAATGGTTAAAGACGCAGGCAGACCCGCTAATTGGGTTTGCACCTTTTGAATGACGGCACTGGCTCCGTCTTCAGCTGAAATAGAGATCATTTGTGCGCCCAGCTTTCTTTTCATAGAGCGCTGGATGCGGTCAATTGTTCTTAAAACAGATTTACTCTCTTTGCGTATATCAATTTCACTTTGGCGTTTTGTCATTTTCCTATATTTCTCAAGCGCTCTGAAGCCATTTTGGATTTTCCTTATTTTCTTTGAAACTCGATCTTCCAATTCAAAACGGGCGGTCAGCTTTGCCATGATGTCGCTCCCCCTTTCTTCGCTTGTTTTTCAAGAATGTCCAGCTTGTAACCGATTAAACCGTACAACAGCGCCTTAAAATGTCTCGGTGCTTCATATAACTCTTTCAGTTCTGATGGAGAATAATGAAGCTCATGCATCGCGTAATAGAGATACACGGCTTCCTTATTCCCATCTTTTATCAGTTTTTTGCTTCTTGCTCCAGATCTTCTAATTCATCTTCAAAACCATTGATCTCAATCGCTTTATTCAGCCAATTTGCATACTCACCGCCGACTGAAAGCACGCGTTTTGCCACCTCGACCGGATCTGCCGTTTTGTAAGCGTCGCGGAGCTCCTTAGACCGGAAATCAGGGTAAATCGTAGATTCAACCGCGATCCGCGCATAGAAGCGCTGGCTGTCTAAGTCTTTTACGCGGCCTCTGCCCTTCACATTTTTATATGTCGTGCTTTCCTTCTCCAGTTCATCAATGCGCTCAGTCGTAATGGCTTTAAAAATAAAAGGCACGATGTTTCCTTTTTTATCGACAAAACGCTTTGAAAGCGGAACCCGAATCTCCTCAGCCTCGACTGTTTTACCCGGCATAAAGAATGATAGATCAAATACTTGTTCATTTTTTTCACTCATGATGAAAACTCCCTTACTCTTTTTTTTATAAAAAACAGGCCTGTAAAAGGCCTGTTTCACTCATACCGATCTTAATTAAAACGTTTCAGAAAGCTTTTCCGGCACATCGAAATCTTCAAAGGTAAACGGCACTTCTTCTTCTAGCGCCTCTGAGTCTACGTCCAGTCCGGCGATTTTTGCAGAATCAAAGTTGACGTCATACAGGGTGACGCGTTCTGTTCCGCGGCCTGATGATTTGTCGTCAAGAACGGCTTGCAGCGTAAAATACGGGTCGCTGCCTTTTTTCACGTAATCCATCATAAGCACGGCGAATTTGGATGTGACTTTATAGAACGTCGCTGTGCCCGTTCCGTTGGCGCCAGTCGTTTTATGCCCCGTCATGCGGCGTCCCATGATGTTTACTTCTGATTTGTTTTTTTCTACGTTTGCTTCAAAGGTTTTAATATGCGCCATCTCTTCTCCATCGAGAAATAAACGGCCTTCTTTTCCTGAAATTGTATTTTGTGCTTTTAATGCCATCTTAGTTTACCTCCACATTAAAGTAGAATTTTTCTGCCGCATCCACAGGCTGCACGGCGAGATCAATTAAAAAGCCGTCGCGGTCTTCATTAAGGCCGATTGTAATGTCTTTGTCTGAATCAAAGTTAGCGATGCCGCCCGCATCCTGAAGCGTTGTCAAATATTGAATAATCATCGTTTTGACGAATTGAAGGCCGTCGTTTGTCGCTGGAAGATCGCTGCCCGTGCCTTTTTTCGATTTAATTAAGGCTTTCAGTTCACGTGTCAAATCGTTATTCACCGCATCAAGCACACGGACGATTTTGTTTTTCGCGAACTTTTTGTTTTTCTCTGCCGTAAATGTCACCAATGAGTTGATATCTTTTTCAACGCTGACTGACTTATCACGGGCATCATAAGAGAAAAGGAATTCACCTTTGGAAAGACGTTCGATCACTTCATCATGAGTCAGGCGGTGCAGCACATCGACGGCGCCTTCGTATTCAACGAATGTTAAGGATTGATTAAATGCGGCGCTGGCACTTGCGCCTGCCACCCAGGCGGTCGCATCTTCAGCTTTAATCTCCGTTCCGTCTTCCAGCAGCACACCTTCAGTCACATTGATAATACCTTCATAATCTCCGCTGTAATGGGCGGTCACCCCTTGCACTTTCTGTCCCTGCGCATCGCGAAGGCGTTTAATGAATGCGGCAAATGTCGCTTTCAGCTGATCGTTTTCCGCGACAGGAAGAGCGATGACATCGAAATTCTCCGTTTCAGCCGCAGCTAAAAAATCCGTATAGTCTGAGTTGACCGGTGCTTTATCAGTTCCGCCCGCAAGACGGATGCCTGCCTGCGGGTTTAACGTTTCCCCGGATTCTTCCTCAGTGCCTGTCAGCGGGATGGAAGCCGACAGTTCGCCCGTTCCCGTGAATGTGACATAGCCGTTTGCTTTTAATTCTTCGGCTTTTTTCACCGTTTGTTTGTCAACTTCCGCTTCATCCATGTAAGTGGTCACGTCGAAAGCGGTCTGATCAAGGACGTTTTCACTGATGCGGATGATGATGTCATTTCCTTTTGAACCGCCGTACAAAGCGGTTGCTTTAACACCTTGCGAAAGATCGGCGCTCGCTCTGATTCCCTCTGTCAGACGGTACATCAAAACGGTTTTTGCTTTCTTTTTCGCCTCACGAAGCAGAATCAGTGACGGATCTTCAATACTGAGCCCCACTTTTTTATTCAAATCTTCAATGCTTGAAATGGAAACGAATGTTTTCGCTTCCCCCCAGCCGGATGCGACGGGAAGGGCGACAATCCCGCGTTCACCGATCGATACCCGCTCCTGGGCGGTTGTTTTAAAGTTAAAATAGATCCCGGCACGTTCTTTTTCTTTTCCTTGCGTAAATGTTCCGCCGTTCATTATTGCATGACCTCCTTGGTTAAAAATGCTTCAATGTAAGACTTTGCTTGCGCTTTTGTCATTTGTTTTTGCTTCACGCCGAATAAAGCCCCCTGGAGAATCTCAGGTTTTACGCCGAAAAGCTCCTTCGCGTGCTTTGTTAAATCCGCCGTGTCATAAAGAACCGCTCGTTCCGCCGCTGCGGCGTTTTTCTTTTTATATTGTTTCACTTTTGTTTCACCCCGCTGTTAATGTCCACATCCCGCAGTGCGGGAGATGTTTGTTTCTGATAGTAGTAGCGGCTCGTCCAGCGGATTGTGATCACTGCCTCGCCTTTGTCTCCGACTCTTGTTTCGATACGGCTGATGCGGACGAAGTCACCGGTGTCCTCCCCTGATTCCGTAAGCAGCGGAATCAGCTGTCTTGATTCTCTCACCGCATCGGCGATCCGGTCGGCTGCATAGAGCGCCTGCACCGAGTCGGCATGGAACAGCTTCACATTCAGACTGTATGTCTTCTTAAAGGTGGAGACTGTGTCATTCTCGTCAAAAACATACGGGGGCGGAATGTATAGTGACGGCACCTGAAATTGTTCAGGCAGTTCATTTTCATATACGGGCACGCCGCACTGCTGATACAAAAAAGCGGCGATTGAACCGGTTTCGCGATTCATCCGATATCTCCCCCTAACGTGTTAAGCCACTGATCGAAACGCTTGTCCAGCGATTCGGCGAAGAGTGTTTCATACAAAAGAAGGGCTTTGTCCCAGAACCCATTCCCGCTGATCCACTGTTTTTTGAGCACCATTCCCGTTGAAGCTGACGGATCATAGATGAACTGGGAGCCTTGAAAATATCCGGGCACCCATCTGACATTTTCATCTGAGACGGTCCAATGTCCGTCATTTATGAATGAGGCATACTCTACATTGGTGCCGATTTCAAGGGTCAGTCCCCCGTTTTCAATGATCCATACATGATCCTGCGCTCCTTTTCGGAAAGAAGACAGCAGGCTTTCTGTATCAATCCCTCCCGAATGAATAAGCTCCTCCCGTACCAAGTCGAGAAAATCCTCTCCTGACTGTTCCAGCCATTCGCCTGCCTGACGGGCAAATTCTCCGGATGATGCCTTTTGCAGCGACCGATTCCATTGTTCAAGGTTTTTTATGCTCATAGTCTGTCATCTCTCACAGCGATAACCTCCCAATGGTGCTGTCTTGCTTTCTTCGGCATTTCCAGAATATACGCCTGGCCTTCCCAAATGATTTTGTCATTGACACGCACAACGGCCTCTTTCGGAAAATGAACGAGAAACCGCTGATATACTTTATGATCAGGCTCGAGCTGAATAAGCTGCTGCTGTTTTTCAACAAACAGACACGGCACGTCTTCAGCATCCGGAACTTCCGGATAAGAAAAGACAGGCTGGAGCTTTTCGGCGGGAATCCCGAAGCGTCCGGCCTTCGGAACTGACACCGTCTCATGATAAATATCGCATCTGTCAGTGAGCAGCCGTTCGTAGCTCATAAAGGTCTCACCTTTGCGTGTGCAGAAACCGGGGAATAACCCGGCGCGATATATTCACAGAGCAGATGGTGCACCGCCGGTTTTCTGATTCCGCCTTCATCTGCCACCGTATACGAGTAGTCGCCTATCTTTTCAGATTGATAGGCGGAAGCGGCCGCTTCATTCTGGTTGATCAGCGCAAAATATTGAGAAAGCTTTAATAACGCAAGCTTAATCTTTTCGGGAAGCGGTGAGTATATAGGATCAGTGAACGAATGCCCCGCCATTCTGGCCGCTTCCGCCTCCGCCTCCAGAATGTCCTGTATAAGAAGCGGCTCCGGCCTGTTTTTGACTTGATCATAAACTGAATATGAAACAACGTCAGACGGCTGAATTAACATAACTGCCACCCCCGTCTTATTCTTTAACGTTTACGATTTTGGCGCTTGCATCTTCTTCTTCAAATTTGCTGTCAAGTTTAGCCGTCAGTACGATAATAAATTTGCGGCTGCGAATATCTTTATCTACTTCGATTCGGATATTTCGTGAAAAACCGAGAATGATATTTTTCGGGTGAGTCAGAATGATGTCAGACGCATCGTACTGGGAATCACCTTCTCCGACCGAGTAAGGCTGCAGATTGGACACTCCTTTGACCGGAACGCCGAATGCTGAAGACAAACCGCCCTGCACCGCAAGATCCCCCAGGTTGGTCTGACGGTCAGCTACACGGTCTTTCCATTCAATCTCCATGCCTTGAGATGTGTAAAATCTGAATTCCTGAGGCAGGCGCAAATATTTTGCCGGAATGGCTTTTAAGCCTTTTTTAAATGTGGCTCTGGACAGCTCTTCCCCGTTTCCGTCAATGACGTGAGATACAGTCTGCTTACGGATTCCGTCAAGCTGTGCCAAGTACGGATCAGAAGAAGATGTATCGCCGTTTACGACAAGCTCCTCAATATCGACTGCCGCCCGCTCCGCCAAAATCTGCATGATCGTCTGCTGCAGGCCGTCTTTTTCAATATTATTTTCAAGCGTGTCATAGGTGATATTAATTTCCGCAATGACTTCTTTCGTATTCAGCTGCACCGTACTTGTTGCCGGGACGGTCAGCTGATCGTCAGTTAAGGCTTTTCCTTCCTCAGCGGCACGCAGAATACGCTGGCCGAAACCGATTTTTTCAAATTTCTGCGAGTCATTTTCCATTTGAATCACACGCGATTCGCTGAAAATGGTCGGCGTGTTCTGCACCATGCGGATAAATGCTGAAGCTTGTGCGGGGTTCATTAAACCGCCGCTTTTTAAAGCGGAAAGTGACATTTCCGCCTTTCTGATGATATCTTGATTTCTCACTCTACAGTTCCTCCTTCTGACTGGGCTTAAAGCAGTCCGCTCCAAATGGATTTTTTAACAGGCTCTTGGCCGCCCGTCTCTTCTTCCGGCTGCTTTGATGCGCCTCTTACTTTTTCAAGCGCTTCAATGCGTTTAATAATCGGCGCGAGCATGTCCTCGACAAGCGTTTTCAGCTTTTCTTCATCAGACGGCGCAGCCGCCCCGTCTTTGTCTTCCGTGTTTTGGTCCAAGCTGTCAAGCCGCTTTAAAAGCGGGTGCAGCGCGTGTTCAATCGATTCTCTTACGTCCTCTTTTCTCATCTTGTTCAAGTCCTCTCCCTTGCGGTTTCTTGATTTGCGGTCACGGTCGAGAAATTGCTTGACCGCGCCGAATAAGCCGGCTTGCTTTTCTGCCGGCTCTTCGTAAACGTCAGCGGTTCCCGCCATGCTGTAGCCCGTAATAATACCGGCTTTAATCTGATCCCATACTTCATCGGAAGCTTTGGTGACAAGCACCCAAGATCCTTTCCGGATCACAGCATTCCCGATTTCAAAGTCATCCGGGGCGACGTACGACTCCACCACCTCGCCGGTCCCGCCTTCAAAATTATGATTTGTATCGATGTTGCGGGCATCCGCCAAAAAACCGTGAGCGGCCTTTTCAATCTCTTCAGCCGTCATATAATCGCCATGGGCATCCGGGACATCCGGCTCGTAAACGATGCCGTAAACAAGCTTCTGTTCATCCGATTCGCTTTTTGTAAACACCTGCACCTTTTTTTCAAATGACGGAAGGCCTCCGGCTGATTTTGTAAAAAAGAATTCCGTTTGGTTCGCCGCCTTATCGACATAGCTCACAAAACTGATGACGGCATTTCTCAATTCTCTCGGCACGAGATGTTTTCACCCCCTTTCAGGATTGCTCCTTTTTCCCTTTCAGCACCGGCCGGCTGTAGTACTCTTCAGGCCACTCCTCAAGCGTCTTCCCGAGCACTCTTCCGGCCAGATCACGGAGGTCATTAGGAGAGACCGCGCCGGCGGAAATAAATGGCGTAAGCACCTTCGCAATTTCAAGCGGATCGCGAAAATCAGGCCCTTTTAATGTGAGCTGTACATCGTGGAGACCCAATTCTGGCAAAAATAACGTGTTGAGCTTATTAATCAGCGTTTTCCGCTCCGGCTGAAACACCTGCTCCTCCGTTATTTTCCGTGCCGTATCGGCGGTGGCTTTGTTGTATTCCTGCGCCTCGCCCGTATAAAGCGGCGGGAGACGGAACGCGGAGCGGAGTTTATTTCTGCTTTTGTCGTCATATTCAAGAAACAGCGCATCATCCTGCAGAATTTCGGCAAGTGATTTAATTTCCACAGACACGGGCGTAATGTCTTCGCCTCCGTGAAGGTCTTTTTCCTTCGCAATACCTTCCGCCTCAATCAGCAGAAACTTGTGGGCGTTTTCCACCCCTTCCAGGTCATTCATATAATCCTGGAGCTCTTTGTACGAGGTTTCTGACAGCATGCCGTTTTCAACCGTAATGGCGGCCGGCACGTGACGGCCCTGCTTGAAATACATAAAATTCAGTTCTTCCGCTTTCCGGGCGCCGTACAGATTGACGATATTGCCGACCCAGCGCGGAATTCCGTAAGTGCCGCTGCCGATTTTTAAGTGAATCGCTTCATTTGCCCGGTATTCTTCAGACAGGGTCTTTACGTATTCGCCGGTTCTCATGTCCATCATGCGGGGATCGCCGTATTCCTTAAAAAACACTTTCTGACCGTTCAGCATCTGAACATATTTACGGAACCGTTTTTGCCTTTTAATCGTTTTGGATGCGCCGTTTTCTTCATATGAAAATGTAACTTCAACGGGATCAGTCACACCGCAGACGCGCATATGTTTCACATCCAGATATTCAATCCCCGCCGGTTTTCCCGCCCCGTCCCGAAGCACTTCGAGAAAACCGTTGCCCGTTTTTTCACGGTCTTCTATCGCATATCCGAGGATCGTCTCGGCCGATTCATCAAAATGAAGACATTTGTAAAAGCTCTCCAGCTTCATCCAGTTTTTTTCGGCCCGGGCCTTTTTTGACGGGGAGCAATCTGGGCTATTTACATCAAAGGTATATTCCACATCAAACCCAAAACCCGTAATATTGACCCGATACGCGTCAATGCACTGCTGAAGAATCGTCGAATATTCGGCGATTGTTTTCAGTTCAATGAGATTATAGGGCGGTGAAATGATGTCTTCGCCGTACAGATCGGCAAATTGATCTTCGTTCATCTGCCTTGCCTGCGGCGCGGCCATTTTTGATTTAAAGACGGTGGCTCTAACGTTTTGATAGTTCGGCAACGCCTACCTCCTCCTTTCCCGATTCGGACGTCTCCGTTCTTGTGATGCATCTTTCAAATCCGCCGCGTCATAGTCATCCAGCGCATACCAAATGGCTGAAAGTGTGTGGGGATCAATTGAAAACTCATCTTCCGACAGAACGCCGTTTTTGTTTTTTGCGTACGTTAAGTTCTGCAATTCGCGGATCGTATGTTGACAGCTGTCTGAGCAATAGATATGTTTGAACCGTTTCAGCTTTTTTGTATACTGAAGTCTTGAGCCCGGAAACTTTTTGGCCGCAACCATGCAAAAACCCTGCCTGCGAAAATATTGGATGCTTTTCGGCTCAGCCGAATCCGCTTTGATCAGCTCTTTTTGATCCGCCAATTCCTGAAGCTCCTCAGCTGTCTGATCATCGGTCATTTTGTTTTTGTAATATTCCCAGAAAATATAAAGCTCTTTTTGATCCGGATCGACGGCAAGCCGGATGACCGCATTGTATGACTCTTCAAAACCGAAATCCATGCCCGTCCGAAACAGGGGGCGCCTGATGGAAGCAATCCGCTCCGTTACTTCGTTGTGCTCCATGACCTGAAACTGCGGAAACACGCGGATGCCATTGACGCCGAACTGTCCTTTGCGGGCGATCCGGTACAAATCAGGATCGTAATGCCGTAAGCTGTCCAGCTGCTTAATATAGCTTTTCGGCAAAAACAGATTATCGCACGCTGTGGAATGGTGGTAATACGTATCTCCCTTAACGACGGTGCCTTTTTCATACAGCGTCTGATCATCCAATACGAACCGTTTTTTTTGGTCATCACGGAAAAAATGCCGGTACGTCCAATTGGAGGTGCCGACGGGATTTGTGGTGCATATCATATGAAGCGAAAGCTCGGGATGGCGCAGACGCCCGATCAGCTCCTTAAATCCTTCATACTTCACTTCAGAGCATTCTTCAATCCAAATCAGTGAAATATGGTGAATGGATTTCAATTTGGCCGGGTTGTCCATCCCTTTAAACATAATCCGGCTTCCGTTTGAAAATCTCAGCTGCATCGGCGAAGACACGGCCTTTACGGCATGTCCCAGCTCAAGCTCCCCGATAATATCTTCAAACAAGGCAAAAGTAGAATCTCTGTGCGTATCGAAAACTTCCCGCACGACAAGCGCCGTCCGCTTTTCACGAAGCAGCTTCAGGATGATTTTCAGCGCGGTATGATAGCTTTTTGACGAGCCATAGCCTCCGACGAGAAATTGGTACGTTTCATTCCAATTGAACAAATAATCTTCAAAGCGCGGGTTAACCGCTTTTTCAATCATGACCGTTCCTCTTTCCGCGTAATGACAATGTCAATCGGCTTTTGGCTGTCTTCTGTTTTTTCCATCTTCTGCTGTGCCAGCTTTAATTTTTCATTTTCGATTTTTTGTTTAAATTGATCGGGGAAAAGGTCAAAGTACAAGGACAGCTTTTCAAGAGCCTTCATCTTGTCGGCTAGCTTGATTGCAATGCCCTCTTTTCCGAGTTTTGCTTCTGTGACGATGGTTCCGTCCAGAAGGTGAGAATCTTTAACATCAACGTAGCTGATTTCCTGCATAATCGGATTATCATTTTCGTCAAAGAGCGGCCCTGATTTTCCGAAGGCCTGAACCTCTTTTTTTCCGAAGGTTACATAATCAGTAATGTCGGCGAAAGCGATTTTCACATAGACTTGAAGAACGTCCATCGCTTCGACAAACACTTTATTGACCATTTCCTTTTTCATGCGGCTGATTTCTTTGGCGACTTTTTCGTTTTTCAACAGCCTGCTTCCCGTCACATGCGCGCTTTCCGGTGAATACCCGGCTTTTATCGCAGATTGGGTGGCGTTAAAGCTTTTCACATAATAAAGACAAAACAGCCGCTGACGTTCGTTTAACTCATCACCTTCGCCCGGGTTGTTTTTTCCGCCGCTTTCCGCGTTCTTATGGAGCGCCTCGTCCCAGCGCCCTTCTTTTTTCCATCTGCCGATCGTTCTTGCGGATACGCCTGATTTGCCGGCAAGGGCGCGATTTGTGATGCGGCCTTGATGAGACTGATAGATTGTAAATGCCTGTTCTCTTTTTGCGTTTTTCATGCTACGGCATCACCGCCACCTCCGACATGATTGTCTATAATAAAAAGCGGCTTCTAATCGGGCCGCTTTTTGTGATCGTCTGTTCACTTCTAGGTGGCAAACGTATGACAACTTATGAAGCAGGCGATTGATTTCTTTGTTCCTGCTGTTTTTGAATTTTTAGAAGCGCCCGTTTGACCGTCGTCTGTACGGTTGATTTCTTTACGTTCAGCAAGGCGGCGATCCGTTCATACGAAAAGCATTCCGCTTTGTGGAGCAGCAGCATTTCTTTTTCTCTATCCGTTAAAACGGCTAATGCGTCCCGCAGTCTGATTCTGTCTTCTTCAGTCACATTTGCGGAAGGTTCAAACATCAGCGCCTGCGAATAGGTTTCTATGATTCTAGGATCTTTAATCAGCATTCTCTGATAAGCGTCTCTGCGGTCTATCGCTCTTCTTATGCCGGGCTGCCGGCCTTTTTCAAGCCATTCGATGACATATTCCACATCTGTAATGATCGTTCTGATGATTTTTTTATCTTTCAGTTCTTCTGAAGTAAGCATCGTTTCATCGGCTTCCTCCAGCTGCTTGTACCACTTTTTCGTCTCTTTCAGCGTGCGTTTATATTCAAATAGTAAGTCTTCCATGTAGATCCTCCTCTTTTTCGGAACAAAAAAAGGACACCAACCAATGCGCAGCATGTGCGCGATTGATCAGTGTCCGCAGGCTTTCCGTCTTGGACGTATTCTGTTTTTAATTCAATTTAAAGCCGATTTCATATTCGACCCGGGCCAGATCCCCTTTTCGCGTTTCGACAAGCGTTTTGCCGTGCTCCGGCGCTTCGGCGAGCCATGCTTCCTTCTTCAGTCCGTCTACAATAATCACCCGAACCTTGCCTTCTTCCAGCTGGCTTTTTAATGTTGTATGTTCAATGTCAGTCAGTTTTTTAGGATTCATGTTTTACGTCCTCCGTCTTTTTCAGGATGTTTACTTCATGTATGAGGCTTTCGAGCTTATTTATGAACGCTTCTTTTTCTTCAGAACTTTCTCCCCGGAGCAGGCGGAGAGCCGTTTCGGCCGCCTCAAAAAGTTCCGGGGCTTTCGCCATCAATGCCGCGTTGATCTGCTGTGAGTATGAACTTAAGTTAAAAACGGCCGCGATGAGCCTTCCGTTTGAATAAGGGAACTTCTCTTTATCCGCTTCGCTGTAAGCGGAATAAATGTAAATGGGTTTTTCTTCTCCGCTGTGTACGGCCCTCCATGGAGCGGGGCTGTGTTTTTCTTGCAATGGTTATCCTCACTTTCCATCAGCCTCATGCCATGCTTCAATTTGCTTTTCTATCCGTTTCGCCCTGAACAGCAGGCAAAAAAGCCATTTGATATATTTATACACGTGCATCAAGCCTCGCTTTTGCGTCTTGAACCATTCGCTCAAGACGTTTAATGACCGGCGTTAAATCAGTGCCTGTTTTGCAGTTCGGGCAAGGGTGAAAGACAGCGCCGAAACCCGTTTCCGTCACAATGACCTTCTTCGGCCCGCACAGCTTACACATTATCTCGCCCCCTCTAATCTGTGGTTTACGTCAAATGAATTGCCATTAATGATGACTAAATAATCGCTGCACATCTCATAAATTCTTGTGCCTAAGGCTTCATCAACCTGCACCAGTCCGTCACAGGCCAGCTCGCTCGAGATAAGAACCGGCTTATGATTTAAATAGCGGTAATTCACGACGGCGTACATTTGTTCAATCTGCCAATCGGTCGCCCGGGGTTTTCCGTTCAGCGGTTTGAACAGATCGTCAATAAAAAGCACATCCGCCTGTTTCATACGGCCAAGCTTTTCATCAAGCAGATCAAAATCATTTTTTAAATCCGTAAAGCCCTCCACAAAAGGAAAATACAGCACCGGTGTCTGCTTCTGTCTCATGACATAATTGCTGAGAGCGGTCAAAAGATGGGTTTTTCCCGATCCCGGACGCCCTAAAAGGGCAATGCTGTTTTTCCGGCAGTTTTTAATCTTGTCGAAGTTTTCAACATATTCAAGGGCGCACTCATATGCGTCGACGACTGCCTGAGGCTTGCCCCGCGTGATAAATCCTTTGAAATCCAGCTTCCGAAAGGCATCTGTAATCTCACTTGCGCTGAGAATGCGCTCTGCTTTTCGTTCGGCGGCGCAGCGGCACTTAACCCACACATCCATTCCCAGCTGGTTTTTGAGATAACCGCCCTGATCTTTACAGAGCGGACAGTCAAAGCGGCTTTCGCCTGATTCTTCCGGTCTGTCCGCCAGTAATGGACGTTTTCCGTTTTTCAGGTCGGCCAGTATCTGCTCGATCGTTCGTTTTGTCATGTATCGTATTCCTCTCTTTTTTTGTTGTGATTGTCCTTCCCGCAATTCGTGCATTCAAGCGGTCTTCCATATACTTGGCGCAATAGCTGAAAGCCTTGATCGTTTCAGCTGAAGAGGTGCGCCGCTGTTCAAAAGCGGTAAAGCATTCGCCGAGCCATTTGATTGCTTCTTGTGCTGACGCACCGAGGGAAACAATACGGGCGATGGCCTGATAATCCCGGGGCGACGGGTATACGCTCCGCCTCTCCTGTGCAGACCTTAATCTGATAAAATGGGCGGCAATGTCGTTAATCGCTTCTTCAGCAGTATGATTTTTTGTTATATCTATTTCTCTCCGGACATTTTTGTCCCGGTGATCCGCCGATATTGTCCGGTCTGTGACTTCCGGGCGGGTCAATGTCTTTTTCTGCGTGAATCTTTTCGAGTGCTTTACTGAGACGATGAGTCCGTAAGGGGCGCGGACGGTTTTGATATATTCATGCTGTTCCAAAACCTCAAGCCACCGTCTGACGGTTTTTTCGCTGACGGCAAATACGTCGGCCATTTCTTTTGCTTTTACGGGCTTATGTCCGAGGACGATCCCCCACTTTACGCCGTCTTTTACGTGTTCCTTTGTCGTTGAGCTGATGAACCATAAAAACAGCCAAATAGCAGACCCTATTTTGTCATAATGTTCTGAATTCAATAATCCGGAATAGATGAAAAACGGGTAGCTTTTACGATTCATATTGGACGTCTCCGTTTGTCTTCAGACTTATATAGCGTTCATACTGCAATCGGTTATCAAATCGGAATACCGGTAGTCCGCAAGCGGTAAAAGATATCGAACCGCCTGCTTTTCCTAAACATCTCTGATCAGCCGGATTGCTGCTGAAACGGATGATTATCGGCTGCATCTCTCACCCTCCTGATCGATTTCTTATCGTAAATTGATACATTTTGTATCCTTATGATGTTGATTATATACGATACAGTTCGTATCATCAAGACCTTTTTGATACTTTTTTTATCATCTCTTTATTTTGATACATTTTGTATCTATAATCATAAGTAACTTAGGGTGTTGAAAAAAGAGAGGTCATTCGGATGATAGGCGGAAGATTAAAGAGTCTCAGAGGAAAGAAAACGCAGGAAGAAGTCGCAAATCATATCGGTGTCTCGCGCGCCAGATATTCTCATTATGAAAACGGCCGATCTGAACCCGATTACGACACGCTGCAAAAGCTTGCGGATTATTTCAAAGTGTCGACTGATTATTTGTTAACCGGAAAAGAACCTTCAGATGAAGACATGTTTGCCGATCCCGACTTGCAGATCGCATATCGGGACATGCAGGACTTTTCCCCGGAAAGCAAGCAGCAGGCCATTGAATTCATTAATTATTTAAAAGAAAAAGAGAAAAACCGCAGGCCGAAACATAAATAATCCGCTCTTTTCCTTTAAACTGCTTAACGTTCAGCCGATATAAAAGCTGAATGTTTATTTTTAAAAGAAAAGGGAATTGATTCAAAGTCCGATCAGGGCTTTTCTTTCTCGCTTAAAAAAGAACATATGTTCGAAAGGGTGTATTCAATTGGGCGATTTTTTAACACATCTTGAGGAATACGTCAAAAACTTATATTGCCGCATGGGAATGACCGCCCCTCTCCATATTGATATGCAGATGATTGCCAAGGAGCTTGACATTTGGATTCATTTTGAAGATACGCACAGTATGATGCTGAAGCGGGACGGCATGTACAGCATCGTCCTGAATCAAAAAAAGTCACCCGAAGAGCAATGGCAGGATTTTGCGCACGAACTGTGCCACGTGCTGAAGCATACCGGCAACCATTTTCATATGAACAAGCTGTTCAGGGAACTGCAGGAATTTCAGGCCAACCATTTTATGTACCACTTCTGTGTGCCGACCTTTATGCTGTTAAACATGGAGCTTCCCCAGCGGAGGAGCCACGCCGTCATTTTAATCGCAGCCGCTTTCCGGGTGACGGCATCATTTGCGGAAAAAAGGCTGGAGCTGTTTGAACGGCGTAAAGCAGGTATTCAATTTCAGAAGCGGCTCGCTTGTCTGTTATCCGACAAGCGGCCGAATGTGTATTATGAAAGCGGACAGACACACTTGCATGCCGCTGAGGAAAAAACGCCGTATTTTATTGAAAATTAGCGATACTCTGCCGTCAGAGTGTCAGCATTTTAAATCACAGGAAAGGTTTTTGCATCATGACGCTGTTCTCACCGTGCTGCCCGCCAAGCACTTCTTGCGCCGCATAGCTCCAGTGAATGTAAGAACGGGCCCCCCCTGTTCATTTATCATAAAAACCTGCCTTCACGGCTTCTACATACCGAAAAAACAGATCGGTTGGCGTATATTTTTCTCCCCGGCAGCCAAAATTACTGAACAGCGCGTGTCTCTGCGCCGTGCTCACTTCCAATTGCAGCCCCATTTTCCTTTTTGTCCGATTGACAATGTTGCCGGGATTTACACCTGCCAGCCGATCATTCTTCTCTGTCAGCTCGGCATCAAACCCCGCTTCACGCAGCAGATCACAAATCAGTCTTGCTTTTTCCAGATCCGCGCCCCCGACGAGTGTATTTGCCTTTTTCAGATCATGATACCCATGAAAAGCCAATGCGTAATGATGGGCGGTCACTTTTTCTAAAGCCAGGGGTTCGTCAAAGCGTGTGCTTGTCAAATGGAGAGAACGGTTATCGCACCGCTTCGTCCCTTCAAATAAGTAAATTGAGCTTTGGTCAGAAAATGCCCGCACCAGCTCACTGACACCCGGCTCAATCCTGCCGCCGTGGGGAGCGAGGACGATACATTCACTTCCCTCTTTTTCTTCATAAATAATTCTGTATTCTGATTCAGCAGCTGAAAGGGCTGCGAAATTGTCATATCGATCTTTCATGTGTAACATGCTCTCCTTTTCCAGTCAGCACCAGTTTACTCTACTCATCTGGGAATGGAAACCTTTTTATAGTATGATTTGATAGAATACGTAACAGGGGGGATATATCATGGGGTTCATCAATGGATTGCTGGGCAATGCGTCAACAATATCGACGGCTGAAGCAAAAGCAGAACTGGCCCGTATTCTGCTGGAAGGTGAGAATGTCAACGCCGCATTTAAGCTTGTCCGAGATATCATTGTCTTTACGGATAAGCGTCTTATTCTTGTTGATAAACAGGGACTCACGGGGAAGAAAACGGAGATTCAATCCATTCCGTACAAGAGCATTTCCAGATTCAGCGTAGAAACCGCCGGCCGCTTTGACCTTGATTCAGAGCTGAAAATTTGGATTTCAGGCGCGGAACTTCCCGCTGTCTCAAAGCAGTTTAAAAAAGATGAAAGCATTTATGATATTCAAAAGGCCCTTGCCGCAGTTTGTATGTAAGAAGAAACGGAAGCCCGGGGAGCTTCCGTTTTATTGATTACAGTTTTTCTTCTATTTTCGCCTTCGTTTTCGGGCCGTAAATTCCGTCTGCCGTTAATCCGCTGACGGATTGAAAACGTTTTACGGCATTTGCCGTTTTCGGGCCGTAAACGCCGTCCGCCCCATGATTTTTTGCTCCTTTATCGGGATAAAAATAAAGAGCGGATAAAGCGTTTTGCACTTGTTTTACGTTCTCCCCTTTCGTCAGCGGTTTCGTCACTTTGATCACACCGGATGGAAGCGGATAGGAAGACACAGCCTGACTTTTTGAAGAAGAACCCGTCTGAGCGAGCTTGATCACTTGTCCGACTGTAATGTGATTCGGATCGGTGATATGGTTGATGCTTTGCAGCGATTTTACGCTGACACCGTGCGATGCGGCGATTTCCGATAAGGTGTCGCCTTTTTTCACATGGTATTCAGACGCGGAATAAGAAATAGAGGCTTTTTTCGCCGGCATACTCCCGCTTAATTTCTTTTCAATCTTCGCCTTCACTTCATCCCAGCGGCCTTCAGACAAAATGCGGTGCGGGCAGTACTTTCCGTTCCAGTCCTGATGCTTTCTGATTCTGTCAATCCCCCAGCCCCGTTCTTTCAAAAGCTGCGCCGCAAACGCAATCGCCAGTTCTTCTGCGGCTCTGTACCGTTCGCCGCCTGACTTACTGTAACAGATTTCTATAGCAATCGACTTACGGTTTCCGGTACCGTTCGTGCCGTCTCCCGAATGCCAGGCATTCCGGTCCAACGGAATTCCCTGGATCACTTCTTTGTCATCAACCGCAAAATGATAGCTCGTTGATTCGCTGTTCCCCGTCATATAGCTGATTTCATTAGCGGCGGATGCGTCGTTTGCCGTGTTATGAATGGTAATATACTCCGGTGTCATCGGATTCGGACATTTTAACGCATATTTATCAGCCGATACGAGCCGTTTTTTCACTTCAATCCCCACTCTTCATCTCTCCTTATGCCTTTTTCATCAATAGGTGGCATTCGTAGGACAGATAACTTGAGCATATAGACTCTGCATTCGGATAAAAATGGAATGGATACGCATGCAAAAAATAAGACCCTTCCAAAGAAGGGTCTTTATGTTATGTTTGGTTGCGCGCGGCAATATGGAATGTGCCGTCCGCTTGGTTTTCCAAATGGCTTTCATGGCCGATCACCTGTGTAAAGCTGAACCCGACAGCAACAAGCAGCAATCCTGACAACAGTTTAGATTTCATATAGACAATCTCCTCTCTGGATTTGTTTTTGGGCGTGCACCATTTTTTCATAAAACGTGAGCGCTTTTTCAGGCTGTCCGTGTTTCATGTAAAATTTGGCAGCGTCATGCGCCAATTCTTCCACATACGGATACAGCATGTGTTCTTCCAGAAAATCAAACGTGTGCCTGACGGATGCGTTATCCATTTCCTTGCCGTATAACGCATGTAAAAATTGGAACAGATTCACAAACAATTCATCATTGTATTCGCGGGCGATACTGAGCCCGAGGCGGTATTGCTTCTCTGCTTCTGCTGTAGTGTTCTGTTTATAAAGAACCTGTGTTAATGAGTAAATAGAATGCGGAAGATTATCGAACTTTTCTGACCTGCAAATGGAAACGGATGTCTCAAAATATTCGGCTGCTTTAGAGAGGTCTCCCATTTTTTCGTAACAGTTTCCGAGATTATATAAGGCTGAACTAATAAGACGGGGATTGCCTTCTTGTTTTGCAAGATCTAAAGCAAGTTCTAAGTGGGGCAATGCTCTTTCTGGATACTGCATGTCATCATAATTCCCTGCAATAACGAATTCACATTGGATTCTGCGGACGTTGTACGTCTCATACGATTGGTACGTTTCAAGGGCTTGAACGGCATAACTCATGGAGACGTAGGTTTGTTTCAGGTTGTAAAATATCTCGGCCATTTTAAAAGCAAACTCAGCTTTCTCGATGTCATCAGAAACGAGTGCAAGGTTTTTTTCAGCCCGTTTGTAATACATCATGGCGTTTAGGAACATTTTCTGTTTAAATTCGTACATTCCTCGAAAAAAATTAAAGTAGTAATCAAGCAGTCCTGTCAGTTTATACTGGTTGCCTTCAATGTCTTCCAATAATTCTGAAAACTCAGGCTGAGAAGGGTCCTCCTTTAAGGGCTTGATGTAATCCAGCATGACACGGTGTCTGAATTCCATTAATGAATAATACAGCAGCAGATCCTGATCTTCTTCCATATCCTCGATCTCTCTCTCTACTTCACGTTTGACGCGCTCCGCCTCAAGGACGTGAAACTGCCGGATATGGGTATACCATTCATTAATTTTGAGCCCGACAAAAGAGGACGGAATAGTCTGCTTCATCCTCAATAAATCCCCCCTTTTGGAATGACCGAGATATGTCATATTTTATCATATTTGCTAGAAAAAGAAGAACGCAAAAAGACCGCAATTGTCGAATTTCGGATATCCGCAACGATTTATCTCCGTCACAAGCTTATTGCTTGTTTCTTCCGTGCCGTTGATATAGCATATCCTTGCAGCTTTTATTCTGTATTAAATGGGGGTTTTCACATGACAGCACAAAATCAATTGGTCAGCCACTTTCTGTCACATCGAAACGTGACGATTGAACTGGCGGAAAAAATCAGCCGCGAGCATTACGACTACAAACCGGCAGAGACATCAATGTCCGCTCAGGAACTTGTAAAACACATCGTTTATTCTTTTCTTATGTTTGCAAACGTCATTAACGACGGAAACGGATCAGCCATCCAGAACAAACCGAAAGAAGAAGCGGAAACAGACCTCGTCAAACTGGCGGAAGCATGTACTGAAAAAACGACAGACATCCTGTCACAGCTGACTGAAGAGCAGCTGAACCGCGAAATTGACCTGACCGCCTCTTTCGGCAGAAAAGTAACCGGCGCGGCTCTCCTTCAGCTTGCCATGGAGCATGAAATTCATCATAAAGGCAATCTTTTCGTGTATGTCAGAGAAATGGGCCACACGGAACTTCCGTTTTATCAGCAAAAATCATAATCCGGCCATCCGCCGGTCTGCGACATAACAGCAGGCTGGCGGATTTTTTTGTTCTGTATAAAATTTTCCGAAAATTTAATTGATTACCGCCTCTTAATCATATATAATCTGATAAAAATAGTAGGATTATTCAGGAGGCACACAGATGACTGTAAGCATTGTGTTTATGGGTTTCTTTGTCGGAACGCTGGTCGGATTGACGGGTGTGGGAGGAGCGGCGCTTTTGACTCCTTTACTGATCGTTTTGGGGATCAACCCCTCAATCGCCGTCGGCACTGACCTTTTATATAACTCCATCACCAAACTGTTCGGTGTCGTTTCTCATTGGAAGCAGCGCACCGTTCAATTTAAACTTGTCGGCTATTTGGCGCTCGGGAGCATTCCCAGCGCAACAGCCGCCATCGGTGTTCTTCACTTGTTTCCCGCTTTTCACCAGCATCAGGAGCAGATTATCAAACAGGCGCTCGGCTACGTACTGACCCTTGTCGCCATTTCCATTATCGCCCGCCTTTTTTTCGATAAAAAACTGCGGCCGAACCGCTGGCAGCAAAAAACGCTTGAAGAAAAGCGGACACTCATGATACTGATCGGCGTCATTTTCGGCTTCATCGTCGGCCTGACATCTATTGGGTCCGGCTCATTATTTGCGATCGCCATGTTATACCTATTCAGAATGAAAACGGCAGAAGTGGTGGGAACGGATATCGCACATGCCTTTTTGCTCGTAACGGCTGCCGGTCTGTTAAACGCAAGCTTCGGAAGCGTCGATTACCTGCTTGTATTGAATCTGTTGATCGGCTCTGTGCCGGGTGTGCTTCTCGGCAGCTTCTTTTCGCCGAAATTCTCACCGCGCCCGCTGCAGTTTGTGATGGCGGCGATTATTTTAATCAGCGGAATAAAATTAATATAAAAAAGCGTCCTTTACAGGGTCGCTTTTTTATTTAGAAAATCCACCTCAATCCAAAGCCAATGGGGTGGGAATTTCTTTATTAACTAACCTTAAGAGTGCATATAATTGTCCGGTTTTCCCTAACATCATACCAAGTCCCGAATGATCATTTCTTATTCCATTTTGCCAGCCATTTTTTAACAGATTCTCTTCAAAATGGTTAACCCATATATTAATTGTATTCTCAATCTCTTGCTTGCGATTTTTAAAGAGAGATAATTCCTTAATAGCGTGAAGTACATCTATATTCCCCATCGTTCCATGGCATAATGAGTAGCCCTGACGGTGGGAATTTCCATTCAGCAATGTGTCATCTAAAGACTCATTAATATACCCAACGTGAATACGCCCGTCTACATTCTCGTATATCCTGCTTCTTCCAAGAAGAATACCGCAAGACCCATGACACCACATTGCGGAAGAATAATCCGACTCATTTTTTCTGTTATCTCTCCATTTATTTATTTTAATATCAAAAAATTTATCTTCGTATTTGAGAGCTGATTCAATCAGTCTAAGTACTTCTCCAGATGCCTCAATATGCGCATAATATTCAGATAGTGCATAACAAATCCCAGTAATACCGTGAGAAAACCCTGCTAAAACAATATTCTCATCCGCGTCGGATTTCCAATATGCTTCATTTCTATTTTGAATCGCTCTTTTGCATATTTCTTTACAAACTGCTCTTGCCGTATCTTCCATTAATTCAGTCCGATAATACCTGCCAAGCTGAATCACAACCTTTAATATACCTGCGAGTCCGCCTATAAAATCAGTATGTGTTATTTGAGCGGTTTCCTGACGAAGTTTCTCTAAGTATGCTTTACACATACTATTCACTTCATTTTCCGAATAAAGTCCGGTACCTCTCATTTTATTAACAAAATAGATATAAGAACTTGACCCGTAAAAAGCAGAGAAATTTGTTTTATAAATACTATGCTCATATATTTGATTAATTGAATTCACTATTTTACGAAGAACCGATTTGACTTTTTCATCATTATAAATAAAATCATAAGCTGAAAAATAAAGCCCCACTCCAGCTAACCCATCGTACAGCCCAAAACTCAGCGGTCCTACGGATAAGGTGCCATTGGGAGCCGAGACTATTGATACCCATTGAAGATATTTCTCCGATTCGATTGCTTGTTTTAATATACAATCTGTTTCTATTTGAATCAGCTCTTTGATTTGTATGTCATTTTTTAAATATCCAGGTACAAAATCATCAATTTGATTTTTGTAAATAATATCCAAATTAGCCGCCGTGGAGCTTAAGGCCATATTTATCAAGCTCACTTGCTGATGCATGTCTTCTTCCGACATATTCGCTAAACGAGTTAAAACTTCTTGTTTAGCGCTTTGTTTCATAATCCCTGTATCCACCACATGTATTGAATTTGAATAAACCCTTTTTTCACTAATAGGAGCATTAAAATAGGGTATATCACCGATCATCATATCCTTGATCTCAAATGGACTGATGGAATCAAATACTTTATATTTTGTATAAGCATCCTTAATAAAAGATAAAACCCTTATCCTTTCTCCATAATCTTTTAAATACATAGGATGGAGGAGGGTTTCAAGAAATGAAGCGTAAACATATGTAGGTCTGACAATAATTCTAATAGGAGCATAATTTAAATCGCTTATAAGGTTCCGTATATATAAATCTTCTTTCAAAATAAAGTATATTCTTTTGAAACCTTCAATAAATTCTCTTTCAAATTCAAAGCATTCTGCTACTTTATTTTTGTAAACAGGAAGATTCCTTCCCCTTTTGAAGAGATATTGTTTCTTTCTCATAGAAATTTTATCTGTTTTTATATGAAGCACTTCTTCTTTTTCACCTTTTTGATTTTCTGTGTTTATCAAGCCTCCTATATTAGTCAGCCCGTTATCTTCCGGAAAACTCATATAGTTAAAAAGTGCAGATTTTAATATTGTTTTATTTACCTGTGCTGATGCCATTAAATTAACATTTTCCTTGTTCTCCTCAGAAAAAAAGAGGCTGCTTTGAAACAGAGTCTCAAGATCAACCAACACCGGTTTATCACGACATGCTATGATATTTTCAAAATGAAAATCTGACCCTTGAAAAGCATAAATAAATCCTAAATGCATTCCAAATTGGTAATAATAATTTCTTACCTGTTCAATATTATCGCACGGTTCAGACTGTACATACTCTTGCCACCCGTACTCACCTTGATTCAAGGATAAAGGTGTTTTTAAATTAGTTTGATAATACTGATTGACATAATCAATGACCTTTTCATAAAAAACATCAATTTCAAGTGAACGGGGTTTATAAACGAGTTTGTTATTTTCAAATTCAATAATAACAACACTTTTACCGCCATTATGAACATCCCCTGCATTCATATTAATCTTTCTCATTTTTCCGAACGAAAGATTGAATTTTTGTTGGATTTTTTTATAGTCATTAACCCAATGTTTAATAATAGATATAGTGAAGCGTATAAAATCAGAGGTGGATCTGGAGATTAAATCTTGCAATACAGGATAATTATTGAGTATTTCTTCAACAAATGCGGAGTTTTTCAGCCTTTCTGAGAATATATCATAATTTTTAGATTCATTTTTTTGATCAAACTCGTCAAAAGTTTGATGAAACTCATGGATAAGTGTTTTCCCCGCCAAATGGTATATTTTTTTCTTATAATTAATTAATATCGATTCAACAAGACATCCCTTATCCAGCAGACTTTCGGATGGTATTCTATCTATTTCTTTAACAATCTGAGCTTTAAAAATACTTATATAATACTGCGCAAAACCTTCGAAATAATCCTCTTCTTTAAAAAGATTTAACATAGAGTTTTCATAAACATAGTTATCCGAATTCTGTGTTTTGTTCACATTTATCACTTCCTTATATATTCTTGATTGTCTTTGACAAAAAAGAAAAAGAATATGTACGCATATACATATTCTTTTTCGGATATGTTTAGTCGTTACATGGACTGACAATAGACGCACACTTTGTCGTCGGACAGCCTGCTAAAGAGATTGGTATTGTGATGGTTGTCGGCGTTACGGTCATCGGGGTTGCATCTGATCCCCCTGCAAGGTTTTTTAATTCTTCTTCAGTCATTGGAGTCAGTGCTTGAAAATCTTTTTTCATGGTAATTCCTCCTATTGTTTGAGTTTTTATAAATTTCAGTCGTTACATGGACTGACAATAGACGCACATTTAGTTGTCGGACAGCCTGCTAAAGAGATTGGTATTGTGATAGTTGTCGGTGTTACGGTCATTGGAGTTGCTTCCGATCCCCCCGCCAATTCTTTTAATTCTTCCTCAGTCATTACTTCCAATGCTAAAAATTCTTTTTTCATTAAAAATCCCCCCGATTGTTTTTTATACTTGCCTTTGCGGACATGCGCAGCCTACTGTGATAGTTGGACAAATATGATTTGTGATTGGATATGTTGTTATTGATACTGAGTTTTGCCCTCCAACAAGCTCTTTTAATTCTTGTTCTGATGTTTCATACAACGCGCTGAAGTTCTTTTTCATATTCCATATTTCACCTCCTTTCAAGTTAATAAGTCTGCTGCAGCTGTGATTCATATTTGGTCTTAATGGTCTTTAAGTTTCCATTTTCAATCTCGTAGACAGATTCGGAGAATTCGAGCCATTCGGTTCTATGAGTAATAGAAATTACAGTGATATCCTTTTTGTAAATATTATTTAATATATTTAATTCTGTATCCTTATCCAAATTGCTTGTTCCTTCATCTATAAATAGAATTTGCGGATTTTTCGCTAATACTCTGGCTATTGAGATTCTCTGCCGCTGTCCACCTGATAAGGTAATACCGTTTTCTCCAATCATGGTATGATACCCCATGGGCATTTTTATAATATCCTCATGAATACATGCTTCTTTTGCAGCTTGTACAACTTCTTCCATTGTTATTTTTTCATTGAAATATTTTATATTATTTATAATAGTGTCATTAAACAGATTGACATCTTGAACAATATAACCTAACGTTTCTCTCAGCTTAACCATATTAACGTCCTCTATTTTGAATTCCCCGTAGCAAATTTCTCCTGCTGTTTTTTGATAAAGGCCGGCAATGATTTTAATCAAAGTAGACTTTCCGCATCCGGTTTTTCCGATTAATGTGATTTTTTCTCTCGGCCGAATCATTAAATTTATATTATTCAAAATATAATTGTTTCCGTTGTAGCTGAAATCAATATTTTTCAAGCTGATATTATGAGCGGCCGGGTTAAATAGTTCACTGCTTTTATCATTTACTTCCTCATCTTTTTCGTCCAGCACAGCTTCAACGCGGTCTACCATTTCTTCGACTAATTTAATAGACTCAAGACTGCCGATAATTGATCCAAGCGGTGACATAAACCGTCCGGCAATGTTAGAAAAAGCAATTACTGCTCCTAGCGTTAGGCCTATTGATGCTGCTGACCAAGTACCCACAATTAAAATAAGTAATGGCAAAGATAGATTGATTGCATTGGAGACCGCACCCAGTAAGGATGAATAATTCATTCTTTTTGAGAAATAATCTAGTTGATGATTAAAGTTATAATTTAATTGGCTTTCAATATTCCTTGTCTCTCCTATTGTTTTTATAAACGTCATGGATCTTAAAATTTCGATTAGCTGGCTCTGAAAATTTGATTGACTATTTATTTCCTGTTTTGTGAACATTTCAATTTTCGGAAGCAAAATTTTAGTACTCATCACCTGTATAGCTGCTCCCAATAAAACTATAAAAGATAATATCGGGGAATAAAAAAACATGACTATGAAAAATACAAATATAAGACTGATATCTAATATCAAAGTAGACGCTAACCTGGAAATGACTTCACGAATTACAGCAATGTTATGGATTCTAGTTGAAATATCCCCGGCAGTATTCGCCTCAAAAAACTTTAATGGAAGACTAAATATTTTATGAATTATTTTATCAGTCATACTCTTATTAATTTTTAATTGCAGTTTGATAATAAATTTCATTCTGATTAAGGACAGACTAAAGAATAATACGATTGAAACAATAACAATCATGAAAAGCATTGGTATGGGAAGAATTTTCTCATTCCCGTCAATAAATGAATCAATAATATATTGAGTCAAAAAAGGGGTCATTAAGTTTAATGCTTGAAAAATAAAAGTGAAACTTATGATAACCCCCAATAATTTTTTATCTTTCAAAAGATATTTTCCGATCTTTCTAAATGAAGACACATCTTTTAATGACGAAGCAGTCTTATCCTTTCTCTCAAGTTCGTTCTTTCTGATTAACATAATAGAAATGCCATTATAGAAGGTTTTGAACTCTTCTAATGTGATTGTCAGTCTGCCAGACGAAGGGTCTATAATTTTAACGTTATCTGTGCCAAATGCGTCGACAACTACAAAATGATTATGATTCCAATGAACAATTAGCGGATGGTTTTTATTTAACTCTTTAAGCTGCATTATATTGTCTGTGCGGAATGCTTTGAAATCATAATCGAATGTTTCAGAAATCTTTTTCATTTCAATTAAATCAGTGCCGTCTCTTCCGATAATTTCTTTATTTAATTTCAATTTGTTAGGATTGATTTTTATTCCCTCAGCCCTGCTCAAAACCATGGCTAAACAAGTAATACCGCAATCAAATTGATTTCTTTGAAGAATAACCGGAAGCTTTCTTTTTCTAATTTTCATAAATGTCTCCTAATGTATCTACACGTCCTATTTCAAGGTTGAGAATATTCGGCAATTCCGCGTCTGCTGCATACAGCATTCCATATACGATCCCCGCCAAACCAAGCATTAAATTAGGTGTTTCAACATCCCTTCCCACTCCGCATTGGTAGAAACCTATATTTTTGTCTTGTACACTCTCCAAAATCAAGTTTTTTCCGATATTTACAAATTGACTTTCGCCAGTCCTTTTTCCATATTCGATCAGTATTAAAGCATTTCCCATGTCTCCGTGACAGAGGCTTTGCTCTCGGCCAAAACCGTCATAAAAAATGTTAGAAACGGTTTTATTCAGATCTTTTTTGGCCACTTCGGAAATATCAGAGTGTTTTGAATCTTTCAATTCTAATCTGCTTAATAGAATTCCAGGAGATCCATGGCACCATGCAGATGTTGCAGCTTCATTTACCGTTTTTCTCAGATCAAGCCAGTTACCGTTTACTTTTTTTGAATTTTCAAAAGCAAGCCCTTTTCGGATGTACATACTTATATCTTGATGTTTTGAATGTTTCTCGAGTAATTGAAGGGCATATATCATTCCAGCGTTTCCATGGGAAAAACCCGTTAACGGCTTATTTGCAATACCTTCCCAAGTGACAAAATCCTCATCAAGAAAGATCGCTTGTTTCATTAAAAATGAACCGCATTGTTCAGCCAATGATAAAAAGAATGTATCATTCTCTATTTCAAACGAACGTATCATTACAATAAGAGCCCCCGCTGTGCCCCCGATTATATCCAATTCTTTATCATAAGGAAGCAAAGACGGAATAAGCTGAGCGATTTGTTTTGCATCCTGTTTATATTTTTCGCGCTTAGTATACATATAGAAATTCATTAAAGTATATACTATTGAAGATACTCCGGAAAAAGCACCTACAGACATACTGCTGTCTTCGTCCGGTTTCACCTCAATATCAATAAAACGAGAGACGACATCTTTCATAATTTTTTCGGCAATGTCCAGATACTTTTCTTTTTTCGTGACGCGCCATAAAGCCAGGTAGGTGAAAGCCATCCCGGAAAGCCCGTCGTAAAAGGTATCACCCATAACGGATAAGTTCCATTGAATTTCATCAACTCCAATAGGAGTAGCGTTAAGCCAAGAATACGAACTTCCTTTATCTGTGTGTGCATTGTAAGATTGATTATAAATATAAGCGGCCAATTCCTCAGCTTTTTCTATTAAGATACTTTCTTGGTTACTACTGAAAACATTTACATATTGTCCTGGTTCTTTTGTTATAAATTCTTTCAAAACAATTTGCCGATCATCCTCCGAAGCAAGCATGGACAGTTCGATAACATAGAGCTGAAACTTTAAATCGTCTTTTGATAAATTTGAAATTCGTTCTTTTACACTTTGAGCTGGTGTTTCCGGAAAGTAATTTTCAATTTTCTTATTTTTTGAGCTTAGTAAGTCTTTCTCATTCAATTTCACTTTGAAATAAGGTATATCATTATTAATTAAATCGTTGAACTCATATTTAACAATAGATTGATATTCATCTTCTTGCTTTGGTCTCTCCCATATTTTTGATAAGAAAATTTCTCTATCAATAGAGTTGTGTAAAAATCTAGGATGAAAACTTAATTCTAATAAAGCAGAATACTTTATTGTCGGTTTTGATATAAACCGAACATATATCTTGTTTTCGCTCTTTTCTATTATGCGAATCAGCTCCGAAGCATGTTTTAATATAGTCATATATGCTTTTGAAAAACCTTGCTTCAGTTCTTCGACATAATCTTTTGCATATACAAATTTATTCTCAAGCATAGGGTGATTATTAGCTGTATCAATTTCAACATAGTCTCGTTTGACCGACATTTCTGCTGTCTTTAAATTGATAAGCTGAGGAACTTTAATGATCGACTTTACTTTCCCTTTCCGGCCTATTCCGCTGATGTCGGCTTTGCCCCCAAAGAAAAAAGGAAGCAGTCCTAATGCTCTGACAGATTCATGAAGCTGTGTTTCAGCTTTTTCATAAGCGTCCATCCCGTCCTTTTTTTTCTGGTATGCAGGATGAAATAAGGATTCCAAATCAATGAGAACTGGATAGCTCCCGTTGGCAATGAGATTTTCCGAATGAAAATCAACGGCTTTCAATGCATATAACAAACCGATTTGAGCTCCTGTACGCTGATAAAAGTTTTGAATATCTTTTAGACAATTGCATGCTTTAAAAGATATAAATTCAGTCCATCCATATCCGTCTCTGCTAAGGACATTCGGAGTACTCAATTTTATATCATGATCTCTAATTTTCTCATTCAAAAATTCAATTATCTTTTTATATAATAGATCAATTTCTAAACTTCTCGGCTTATAAATAAGCTTGCCTTCATTTAATGTTATTTTAGTAACCTTTCTCCCATCAGAATGAGAATCACCCATTCCTACTTCAATGTCCCTTATTTTGACTTGTTCTGAAAAACCAAATAAAGAGAGCAGTTCAGGCTTGTCCTTTTCAAAACGCGAGATAAATTCCAATATGAATTTTTTAAATTTTCTTAGTTCGTTTCCAATCACTCTTAATAAGACTGGATATTGTTGAAAAAAGCTTTTAAGATACTCCGGACTGCACAAAAGAGTTTTATTATAATAACCATATTTTTCTTTAGGAGTCTCCCCTGCCAAAAAACCTTTTTCCCGATTCATATTCATATCCAATACAAGTGTTCTATAGGATACTTTTAAAATGATTTTTTCTAATTGATTTGAAATACTATGATGAAAAAGAGCCGGTTGTTCCAGCAGATAGTCATAAGAAGGAAACTTTGATTTTTTAAGTAGATCATTGAAGTAAGAGGACACTTTTAACGCAAAAACGTGAAACATGATTTCTTCATTTACGTCTTCTTTTTTAATAGCTTGGTGAGCGATCCCTTTTTTTAGGTTTTCGAAAACATGAACTGTAAAAGCGGATTTATGTAGGGGGGTTTGATATAAGTTTTTCACTTTATCAATTGATTGAATGGATAACACATTATTAATGCTTTCCTGGGCCATTTGAATATCATTCTTATAGATTAATTCTAAGTTTCGATCAAACAGATTCTCATTTTCATCAGATTGAGAGACAGCAGCTTTTTTTTCTTTACTTAATAGAATATTAGTTAGCGAATTCATTTAATATTCATCTCCTTTTAAAAAAGAGGGAGACAGCTGGATCTCCCAGAGCATTGGAAATCTATTTTCTTATTTTCGGATTTGTTTTAACACCAGCAAGTGTGAGTAGGGCAAAGACCGCATTCCCAAGTTAACGTACAAAGCTTACCATCATTTCCTTGAGAAATCCCCCGCTGTTCTGCGCCTCCTCCTCCGCTGAATTCATTTAAAGAAATTTCCTCAAGTTCTTCTCTTAAATCACCGGCAAAACGATACATTTTCTCATTCACTAATATTCCTCCCCTTGAGTTTTTGAAATATATTGGATTTGAATCCATATATTTCTATAAATCTATGATAAACGATCTTTTACCTATAGGCACCGAAAAGTCATATTCGGAAAAGCGCTTTTTTTTTGCGCGTTTCCGAAGTATAAGTTATAAAGAAAATCGGGATTAACTGTTCCGTTAATCCCGATTCACTTACTCATATATAGTTTTCATAGAAATTAATGAATATCGATTTGCTTTGATCAGCGCCTCTGTTCTGGATTTTACTCCGAGCTTGTTGTACACACCAGTAAGAATGTATTCAACCGCTCTTTGACTGATCAACAGCTTTGCTGATAATTCCCGGTTTGTCATTCCCTCCGCTACGCCCGCTAAGATATCTTGTTCTCTTTCATTTAAAGTAATATCTCTTATTCTATCTTCAAGCTTATCAATGTTGAACGTATTTGCTTCTGTTCTTCTTAATTGTTTAAAGAGATGAGTAGGAATAATGGTATCTCCCTCAATGACACTTTCGATTACTTTTATCATATGCTCTTCTGTTGAAGACTTACTTATGAACCCGGAAACACCAACTTCAACCAAAAGATTGAAATGGACAGAGATATCAAAACCAGTATAAATTATAATTTTTTGATCGGGACTCTCTCTAAGAATCATTTTTGACAATTCCATTCCATTTAACTCCGGCATATATAAATCAAGTAAAAGTAAGTCATACTCGTAATGCTTAAGGTGATTAAGTACTTCTTTACAGCAAGACAATATTGTTACTCCCATTTTATTGCTTTTTTCAAGAATGGCTTTTGTCCCTTGAGCAACACCAATATGATCATCAATTAATAAAATCTTTATCATGTCAGCGCTCCCTATTCATTTTTCGTACTTATTTCAAACCTTAACAGCAATCCTTCATTTACGCCTGAAGATATATTATGAATACCATTCATACAATTTATACGCTCTTTGATCCCTGTCAGTCCAAAACTGTTTGTTTTTGAATTTACTTTATTCCAATCAATGCCGATTCCATTATCTTCGTAAACAAACATAAGACTTGTTTTTTTTTGAATCATTGTCAAAACAATATAACTGGCTTTTGAGTGTTTAACAGCATTAGTAAGCAGTTCTTGAACAATCCGGTAAAAGTTTATTGTGATATCTTCTGTAAAAATAGAATCATCTTTTACATCTACAAAGAATTCAATATCAAGCTGATAGTTGCTTTTATGTTTATCAATCAGGACTTGAATGCTTCGAAGAAGTCCCATCTCCATTAAAAAAGGTGGTCTTAAATCAAAACATTTTTCTCTTATATACTGGATATTGTCCAGCAAAATTTCTCTTATGTAATAAATATCCTTGTATTTCTCAACATGATACTCTAATTCTCTGCATACAAATATCAGCTCTTGAATGATAGAGTCATGAATATCATGTGCAAGCTTGGTTCTCTCTATTTCTGAAATAGAAAATAAAACCTTAGAAAGTACAGCTGACTTACATTTATGTTGATCGTCTATGATAATTTCATCAATTTTTTTTTGAATCAACAATTTGTTCTGAAGTGCAGATGCTGTGCAGAATGCCAGCATTCGCAGCCAATCTGCTTCGTTTTCACGAATCTTTATAGGGTGTCCTTTATGTGATAAATGAATAAAAACAAATGTATCACACTTCTCCCCGATAAACAGAATTGATCCGCTGGCGGTTTCACGTATTTCTCCTATTTTAAGATTTGAAATGTTTATGTTAGGAACCTGAATGTGATTTCCTTTCAATTTTAATGTTTTTTTGTCATAGTTTATAAGAGCAATCTGCTTTCCTGAAAACACACTTTGTATTTCATTGGTTAGTTCTTTTATCAATTGATCTGCATCGGATCCCTCTTGGCATAATTCTGAAAAACGGAACAGGCTGCGAAGATATGTCTTATTTCTGTCATCATAGGTAAAGCATAAACAACTACTGCCGAATATACTTAGAACAAAAAATAGACTATACTGTTTAAACTGTAATTGGCTGCCTGTTATAAGCAAAAGCATAAATAACAATAATAAGGAGAAAACAAAAGCCCTTACAAACTGCTCAATATTAAGCTTCACCCAATTATCTTTCATTTGTAACCAAGCCCCTTACTAAGGAAAATAAGGGAATCCCTTTGAATCCCCTTAAAATGAAAAAGTTACTTTACACTTATTAAAATATAAACAGCAAAGGCAACAATGTATACCAGAAATGATCCAGTCATAAATTTTACAGGTTTTCTTGAAAAGTTTAGTACTCCTCTTAATCCGTCATTCAAAATCATTCCGAAAAAGGTAACCAGTGTAACTCCTAAAGCGAGCATTGAAATCACAAAAATAACTTGCTCCATGTATACTCATCCTCCATTTACATTCTGTTTTTTTTCGAATATACGTATAATCCTGATAAGGACACCAAAACATACAGCCCCATGATCAGTAATCCCCAAACTAAAAGAATTGAATCGGAATATCCCATATCACTTTCAAAAATTTGAATACTGAAACGATAAATAAAAGAAAAAGGAAAGACTATTGAGACATCACTTGCTAACAGTATCGTCATTATTAAAAAGGAAGCTACACCGGTTATCATGACAACCACTATATTTTTACTTAAGAAAGCAATTAAAGCTGCAATCGGGATGGTTAGCAGGCTCAAAGTAGTAGAAGTAAAAGATGTCGCTATTAATCTTAATAAGTCGCTTGCTGAGACATCTTCCCGAAAAAAGAAAAACAAGGTGGATAAGTGAATAATATGATTAACAGCTGAAATTAAAAACAAAAATAGAAAAGATGCAGCTAGCTTTGATAATATCAATTTGAATTTATGATACGGATATGACATCCAATTCAGCATTGTCCTGTTTTTAAATTCTAAATAAAAATAAAAACCTGAAAAAATAAAAATAACAGTTGGAAAAAGGATTGAATACTGATTAAAAACAAACATATAAAATTTGTTCCAATCTGTATTTTCGTTCATAGCCAAAAGACCGATTCCGTTTATGAGAAATGGCAAAAAACTTAGAAAGAAAATAACATAAATTGATTTCAGTCTTTTAAGTTTTAGAAACTCGTTACGCACTAACAGACTCATGACCTTTCTCCTTTGCCAGCAGTTTTAAATAAAGATCTTCCAAAGATAGCTTAAATCCGTCAATAGATTCCTTGTTAAATCCACAAGAATTTAATTTCTCTTTCATTTCCGACGGATGAATTACTGAAATAAACTCGAATTGCTGTTTATTCCTTGAAATAACATGATCCGCAAATTTCTCAATATCCGCCCAATTAATACCCGCTTCAGCTGGAATTTTGTATAAATAAAGATGTTGCGTATTTTTCATAAAGGCTGACTCGAAAATAATCTGCCCCTTATTCATAATAAGTAATTCATCGGCCATGAGATTAATCTCACTTAAAAGGTGACTTGAGATAACGACTGTGGTTCCATTTTTCATTACTTCTTGGATCAGCATTTCACGTACTTCTTTAATACCATATGGATCTAAACCGTTCGTCGGCTCATCCAGCAAAAGCAATGCAGGAGCATGCGCAACTGCTCTGGCAATTCCCAGCCTCTGTTTCATTCCTAATGAAGTTTGCGAAAACAGTTTATCTTTATGTTCAAAAAGTCCGACCTTTCCTAAAATCTCATTTATCTCTTCATCAGAAGCTGATCTTTTTAAATAGTTAAGATGTAATTTAATATTCTCAAAAAGAGTCAAATTTTCATAAAAGCCAGGAAATTCTATAATACTTCCGATAGACTGAATCACATCATTATTTGGATTGCGATATAAGTTATTTCCCTCAAAAATCACTTCACCTGAAGTTGGAGGAAATATGCCTAAAAGAACTTTAAGAAATGTCGTTTTTCCTGCACCGTTGGGACCTAACAAACCATATATTTTACCTTTTTCCAATGTTAAATTTATATCATGTAAAATTTCTTTCTTTTTTATAGAAACATTGATACCTTTGGATATTAAAGCTGGATCAGCCTTTCCCACTTTTCATCATTCCTTTCCGCCTTGTTCTGTTTATAATATAAACTTACGAGGTTAAAAAGAAGATATAATCAAGGTTAATTTACGTTTAAATTTCTCAACATAAAAAATACGTGAAGCCTCTACGGCTTCACGTATTCACTGCTGTTTGGATAAATAATAAAAATCGCTCCGTTTTGATTGCTCTTTATTTTATGTTCAAGTCCCATTTGTTTAAGCATCATATTAATGATCGATAAGCCAATCCCGGCGCCTTTTCTTTCAGATTTATTATTCATTCCCGGGCCCCTATCCTCAATTATGATTGCGGGTTTGTTTTCAATTAGCTTTGTCTGTACGGAAACGTATTTTCCTGAATGAGCATGGCGCAAAACATTTTGAAAAATGTTATCAAGAATTCTCTTCAGCCAAGTCTCGTCTATTTCCCATACGATGTTTTCCTTCAGATCAATATCTATTGTAAAGTGCTCTTTCTCAAAAATCGGATACCAAGCTGTTAACGAAGAACGTATTATCTTTAATATGTCACAACTCTTTTTATGAAGCGGCAATTTACCTGCGGCAAGAAGAGAAAATGATGACAAATTGTCAATCAGTTCGCCCATAAACGTTATTTTATCGTTTATGATCCCTAAAGAATGCTTTCCATTTTCACTGCTTATTTCATTCTTTAACGTAAATGTATGCCCTCTTATAACCGTAAGAGGGGTTCTTAAATCATGAGATAAATCAGCAATCAAGTTTTTTCGGATTTCGCCTTCTTCGCGCTCTTTTTGTCTGCTGTTCCTTAGTTCCTCAACCATCTGGTTGAATGAATATTCTACTTGGCCCAGTTCATCCTTCTGTTTAACTGTTACAAATTCCGGTATGCCGTCATTATCTTGTTTTTTCATATGATTCCCCAAAGAAATTAACCTTTTTTGTATTTTCGCAAAAAACATCCATGAATTAATCACAAAAAGTGAACAGACAAAAATCAAGGCGATAAACCATATATAGGAATACTTAGCTCTCATAACCTCCCATTGAGATCCTATAATTGAGCGCGGAGTTTCTAAAAATGCATATCCGCTGTCTTCACTCCCATTTACATAAGCACTCAGCAATAAATATTTCTTTTGGTTTTGTTCTATCATTTTAATCAATTCGCTAACGTGAATAACCTCACCCTTTTTGGCCAACCGTTCTGAGTTCGAAAACATCACCTTTCCCTTATCATTTATCCATACAATATCAGAGTGTTTATATTGCTTCATGTGCGGGAAAGCAGACGTAATTTCCCGATTGGATTTCCCTGAAAAATCTTCCACATCAGACTTCCAATCACTTTCCAACTTATTTGGTTCATAGTGTACTTGCCCCTGGTGATCAATCAAGTATGTTAATGTGACATAGTATAGAAAATTCACGCCTAAAAAGGCTATCGGGAAAAACAAAATTGAGGCAACGATATTAATAAGGTATTTGGTTGATAATTTCATTGTTTGATCCTGTATCCAATCCCTCTGATTGTTTCTAGAATTTCCGGCTCATTTGGATTAATCTCGATTTTTTGCCGTAAATGCCGGATATGTACCATCAACGTCTTATCCCCTTCGATATAGGGCTGTTCCCAAATATTTTCATAAATTTGTTCCTTTGTTAATATTTGATTGGGATGTCTAAGTAAAAGCAAAAAAATCCTTAACTGCTTATCAGTTAAAAATATTTCCTCATGAGTTTGATGATTTAAAATTCTTTTTTCTTTCAAGTGAACACTTAAGTGTTTTAGCTTCAATTCATGAATGGCAGTCTTGTCAAATCTTCTTAATAATACTTCGATTCGAGCAGCCAGTTCATCGGGATGAAAGGGCTTTGTCACGTAATCATCCGCAAATCCTAAGCCTTTCAGCTTATCTTCCAGACCCGTTCTGGCTGTTAAAAGCAAGAGCGGGATCTGCGGATGTGTTTTTTTCATCCTTTGACCGATTGTAAATCCGTCTAAACCGGGCATCATTATATCAAGCACGATCAGATCAGCCTTTTCTATATATGTTTCGTAATTATAGGAAGAAGTGAGCCATATAATCATATAGCCCCGATCTTCTAAATCACCCTTTACAAATTGGCCAATTTCTTGGTCATCTTCAATGTATAAAATGTTATTCATTAGGACCCCCTCTGAAATATGTGACTGAAAATCAACCTTCCATAATAATTATATATATTATAAAAATCTCCTTTATGTAAGGCACCATTCCATTATTATAACTTATAGATATTCACAATTCATCAAGGGGCAAAACGATAAGTCAACGGCGAAAAGGCGGTCTGTTGTCAGATCGCCTTTCCCCTTATAACGTCACACCGGACTTAAAGATTGCAAGCTCCCGAAAATCGTTTTTTTCGTTATTGACGCATTCTCCGCTTGCAACTTTAATAATGTATTGAATAAAATCTCTTACAATGTGATCTTCTGTTGTTTGGTCTTCCGCCAATCTGCCCGCGTTGTAATCAATCCAATGAGGCTTTGATTGAAATAAATCGGTATTTGTTGATACTTTCACAGTCGGGACAAATGTGCCGAACGGCGTGCCTCTTCCGGTTGTAAACAAAACGATGTGACAGCCCGCCGCTGCGAGCGCTGAAGAAGCGATTAAATCATTGCCGGGCGCACTGAGCAGTGTCAATCCCTTTGTTTTCAGGGTTTCACCGTATGTCAGCACATCAGAAACCGGTGCAAGACCGGCTTTTTGGGTGCAGCCGAGCGACTTGTCTTCGAGAGTTGAAATGCCGCCTTCCTTATTCCCTGGTGACGGGTTTTCATAAATCGGCTGCTCGTGCTTCATAAAATATTGCTTGAAATCATTGATCAATCGGACTGTTTTATGAAACACTTCTTCGCTCGCCGCACGCTGCATGAGAATCGTCTCAGCGCCGAACATCTCAGGCACCTCCGTTAAGACCGTGCTCCCTCCCTGTGCAATCAAGTAATCTGAAAATCTCCCTAATAAAGGGTTTGCGGTGATGCCGGAAAAACCGTCCGACCCGCCGCACTTCAATCCGATGCTCAATTCTGACAGCGGAATCTCCTCACGTTTATCTCCCTTTGCCGCAAGGTGTATCTCTTTAAGTAGCGCAGTCCCCGCTTCAATTTCATCTGTGACAGCCTGTGATTCGAGAAATTTCACCCGATCTCCATTCACTTCAGAAAGCGTTTCCTTAATCGCCGCCAGCTCATTATTTTCACAGCCCAGCCCTAAAACCAGCACACCGCCCGCATTTGGATGACGGATGGCGTTTATCAGCATTTGTTTCGTATTCTCATGATCATCGCCAAGCTGGGAGCAGCCGTATTGGTGCTTTAAAACCAGCACATTGTCAAAGGGCGCAATGTCTTTCGCCTCTTTTACGAAGCGCTGCAGGATTTTCTCAGCGACGCCGTTTACACAGCCGACTGTAGGTACGATCCACAGTTCATTCCGGACGCCGGATGTACCGTTTTCTCTTTTGTAGCCTTTAAATGTCCGGTTCTCATTTGTAAAAGGATTGTCCTCGAAGCGCGGTGAATACGTGTATTCTTGCACATCGGATAAATTCGTTTGCAGATTATGGGTATGAATATGCTCGCCGGCCGAAATCCGCCTTGTCGCACGCCCGATCGAAAAACCGTATTTAATGATGCTGCCGTTTTCTTCAATGGTTTGCAGCGCGATTTTATGCCCCCGCTTTACAGGGTCCTTCACTTCAATCGTCAGTCCGTGTGTATGCAGCCGCTCCCCTTTGTTAAAATGGCGCATGGCGAGAAGCACATTATCGTTTTTATGGATTTTTATGACCTCTTTCATTTCACTTCCCCCTTTTTGCCGCAGCATTCATGTAACGCATGCTTCATACCCCGCTTATGAATGACAGACAGAAAAAAAGCCGTTCGTTCAGTCAGCCCCGGAAGATGATTCAGATTCTTCCCCCACAATCGCTCTTCTCCTAATATGGCAGATGCCGCTTGAAACATATCATCTTTGCAACGGGACCGCGCCATTTGAAAACGGTTAAGAACCTCCTCGCCGTCAGCCGGTTTGTTCGGTCCGTTCCAGTATGAATAGATCATGGCGCTGAACGAAAATACCAGCTTCTCAGGTAGCCGGCCCTCCTGTTCGATATAAGCCTTCAGCGTCGGCAGGTTTCTTGTTTTGAATTTCGCGGCAGCGTTAAGGGTAATGCTTTGCAGATAATGTTGGATATAAGGGTTTTTAAACCGCTGTAACACATCTGCCGCGTATTGGGTGACACCCTCCATTTGCAGCACAGGGAGGATTTCTTCATTGATCAGCTCTTCGATGAATCTGCCCGTCACCTCGTGCTCAGCCGCTTCCCGGACGGTTTGCAGTCCGTATAGTAAAGCCACTGGCGCCAATGCCGTGTGAGCGCCGTTTAAGATTCTCACCTTTTTTGTCCTGTAAGGCGTAAGGTCAGACGTGATCAGTGCGTTCAGCCCGGCCTCAGCAAAAGGAAGCTCATTCTGAAGCTGTTCCGGCCCTTCTATCACCCACAAATAATAATGCTCACTGACCACAATCAGACGGTCTTCGTATCCGAGAAAATCGGTAAGTTCTTCCGTGGTATCAACAGGAAATCCGGGAACAATCCGATCCACGAGAGTATTGCAGAAGATGTTCGCGTCATGAATCCATTGAGTAAAATCAGGCTCCAGCTCCCACAGCCCGGCATATTGAAGCACGGCAGCCTTCAGTTTCCGTCCGTTTTCTTCGACCAGTTCACATGGAAGCACAATGCACCCTTTCTCGGCGTCACCCGCAAATGCCTTATAGCGGAAATAAAGGAACGCCGCTAATTTCCCGGGGAATGTTTTTTGAGGTCTATCCTCAAGCCGGTCGCCTTTCTCAAACGTAATTCCCGCTTCTGTCGTATTGGAAATGATAAAACGAAGCTCCTCTTGTGCTGCCAGCCGTTTAAAGGAATCATAGTCAGAAAAAAGATCAATGCCGCGGCTGATGGATTTGACGATCATGTGTTCTTCAGCCGGTTTTCCGTCCTTTATCCCCCGCAAAAAAAGCGTAAACAAACCGTCCTGCTCGTTTAAACGTTTGATTTTCTCAGAGCCTCTCGGCTGTACGGCGACAACGCTTCCGTTAAAATCCGTCAATTGATTCATTTGATCGATCTGCCAGTCTGCGAAGGCCCGCAAAAAGTTGCCTTCGCCGAACTGAAGGACTTTTTCAGGATATTGAATGTATTCACCGCACATCTTTTTATTCAGCTGACGCAAGCTGTCCGCCTCCTTCTGCATTTATGCACACGTTAACATTTTTCTGTACGAAAACCCGGATAATCAGACGGGCCGTTATGTGAGTTTTTTAATTGAATCTCTTATCATCACCTCGGTGTTTTCGTATATTTTTTCCGCCGCCGTATCCGGGTCGGCGATTAGCGCCAAGATCTTCTCTGCGCCGAGTATGCTGATGTTTTCAACCGGGCGTTTTACTGTCGAAAGCCTCGGCGTCATGTATTGGGAAATGCCGATGTCATCAAACCCGATAACGGATATATCTTCCGGAACGTTCAGGCCTTTGGCGAAAATGGCATTCATCGCCCCGATCGCCATATCATCGTTTGAACAAAAAACAGCCGTAGGCGGTGATTGAAGCGCCAAGAGTTTTTCCATCGCCTGACTGCCGCTTTCCATATCATAGCGGCCTTTTACACTGTATTCATGCTTAATCGGAATAGAATGATCAATTAAAGATGTCAAATAGCCTTCTTTTCGCTGAGAAGTTGACCTGAATCCTTCCTTTCCCTCAATGATCGCGATATCTCTGTGTCCGTTTGCGATCAGGCAGTCGACCGCCTGTCTGGAGCCTTCTTTATCGTTTGACAGGATATTCGTGATGCTCCGGTCATCAATGTCCCGGTTCAGCACGACAAGCGGGATGTTTTTCTCTCGGATATGATAAATAAATGAATTATCACTGTCGCTTTGGCTCATTAAAATGATTCCGTCATATCTCATGGGCGTAATGGTTTCAAAGCTTTTCAGGTCGTCAATCGCGCGGACGAACAAATTGTATTCCTCACTGATTGTGCGGTTTACACCTTTGATGGTATCGGAAAAAAAGCTGTGTGAGGTTCCGTTTGTGATGCTTGTAAAAAACAGTCCGATCGTATGGGACTTTTGCATGGCAAGGCTTTTTGCATTTACGTTCGGTGTGTAATTCAGCTGTGAAGCGAGCTCTAATATTTTCTGTTTTGTATGCTCTTTAATGTAGGGGCTGCCGTTAAGTGCCCGGGATACGGTTGTGTGGGATACGTTGGCGAGTTTTGCGATATCTTTTATGGTTACCATCGTTTTTCCTTTCTTTCTGTATGCTGTCATTTATTTCTATTGTACCATTAACGGACAGTCCATAAAATCACTAAAGTTGAGGTTTTGCATGATGTAAGTCCTGAACGAGCTCGGCATGCTGCCGGTCCGTCAGCTTATACATCAAACCGATAATCAGCATGGCGCACGCTAAAGCGAAAGCCGGGTACAGCAGCAGTAGCCCTTTAATCCCGATCAGCGTGCCTTTTGTCTGAGATGCATTCGGGATATAGCCGATAACACTCAGCCCGATGCCTGAAAGAAAACCTGATAAAGATTGGGCGAGTTTTCTGGAGAAGTTGAAAAGCGAATATGTCGTCGCCTCCTTCCGTTCACCCGTCTTCCACTCTCCGTAATCAATAATGTCCGACACAAGCGCCCATGTAATGCCGTTTGGTATGCTGATCCCAATAAAAGCAATGCTCGCTAACGCCGTAAAGATATATACGTTTGACGGGAGACAGAAATTCAGCGCATCAGCCGCGGCGCTGACGGCAAAACCGATCATCACCGTTTGCTTTTTTCCGAAACGTTTGACGAGTTTCGGCATAAACAAAACACCTAAAAATGAAGAACCGATGATGATAAAACTCATGTAGGACATCAGCTCCGCATTGTTGAGATTGTACTGGGCGAAGTAAACAAGCATAGCGGATTTAATGTTATATGCCGATATTGAGAAAATCGTCATGAAAACGACGGTCAGAAGCGGTTTGTTGCCGATAAAGCATTTGAAAACCGACATAACGGACAGCTTTTCTTTCGGCGCTTCACGGACGATAATTCTTTCTTTGCAGTTTCGGTAGCAGATCATAAATCCCGCGATTCCGATTACGGCCATCATTCCCATGACTGCCGGGTAGCCGATGTGAACGTTATCAAAATGAACGAGAATCGGGATGACGATGACACTGGTAATGAGCAGCGCGCCGAGGGAGCCGATCTGGCGGAATGCGGAAAGCGCCGTTCTGTCCTCCGCATCCTGTGTAATGGCCGCGCCGAGGGAGCCGTACGGAATATTGACGAAAGAATAAGCCACCCCCCACAGCATGTAAGAAGCATAGGCGTACACAAGCTTCCAGGTGACGCTCACGTCCGGTGACACAAAAATCAATACGGTCATGACCGCAAGAATAATACTTCCGAATAATAAGTACGGCCTGAATTTCCCACGGGGTCCGATCTTTTTTCTGTAGTCAATGGCCGAGCCGACAATCGGATCAGTCAAAGCCGCAAACAGCTTGCTGACCAAAAAAATACTGCCGGCGAACGCTGCCGGAATGCCTGCGACATCTGTGAAAAACTTCAGCAAATAGATCTGCCCGAGATCAAACATAAATCCGTTCCCAAAATCTCCAAAACCATAGGATACTTTTTCTTTCAGACTCAGCTTATGCTCCTTCACTTTTGCGGCAGGTGCTGTCACGACAGGCACATTACTCATAGGCCACCTCTTTCATTCCATTTTTTAAAAGCGGAAATATTCCTCAGCATTCCGGTAACAAATCCCCTCGACAATCTTTCCTAAAAGCTCCATATCGTAAGGCGCTTCGCCTTGTTCCGCCCAGCCGCCGATCAGCGTGCAGACAAGCCGCCTGAAGTATTCATGGCGGGGATAGGACAGGAAACTTCTTGAATCTGTCAGCATCCCGATAAAACGGCTGAACAGGCCCATGTTTGATAACGCTTTCATTTGCTGGAGCATTCCATCTTTCGTGTCATTGAACCACCAGGCTGTGCCGAATTGAATTTTCCCCGGTGTTTTCCCATCCTGAAAGCTGTTGATCATGCTGGCGATAATATAGTTGTCATTCGGATTCAAAGAATACAAAATCGTTTTAGGCAATTGCCGCTTTTTTTCGGCGGAATCTAACAGCCGGGCAAGCGGCTTTGCGATACGTTCATCATTAATTGAGTCATATCCCGTATCAGGACCGAGGCTGCTGAACTTATTTGTATTGGTATTTCTTAACGCGTTAATATGGAACTGCATC
Source organism: Bacillus sp. LR--39 (assembly GCF_053613335.1). Lineage (NCBI taxonomy): Bacteria > Bacillati > Bacillota > Bacilli > Caryophanales > Bacillaceae > Bacillus > Bacillus sp. LR--39. Next base: position 1,736,700 of record NZ_JBSIOT010000001.1, read on the forward strand.
GCCCAGTCCAGTTCGGCGTAAAGACCGCAAAGATATTGCAGCGTCCGTGTTTTGAATTTCTTTTCATCTTCAAAAGACACATGCTCTCCGCTTAATCCGGCTGCAAAAATCCGGGCCGCTTCCTCTTCGGTCGTCTCGGCATAAACCATTTGATCTAACGCATGATCCGACACTCTGCCCCCGGCATTGTGAAAAAAGCGGACGCGGGATTCTAACGCATCTAAATACGATTGGTAGGTGGTGACAGCCATTCCGGAAGCGCTCTCCAGCGAACGGACCCAATCGGCAAAACCCGGGCTGCTGATGTCCAGTCCTTTGTCAGGCCGAAATCCGGGCAGCACTTGAACCGGAAAATCACTTTCTTTCAACAGTTCGTGGTATGTCAGCGCATCGGCAGGATCGTCGGTTGTGCAAATGACTTTGACATTTGATTTCAGAATGAGATCCCTTGCGCCAAACCCGTCTCCCTGCAGGAGCTCATTCGTTTTTTTCCAAATTGCCGCGGCCGTTTTTTCATTCAATATGTCATAAATGCCGAACCAGCGCTGCAGCTCTAAATGCGTCCAGCTGTACAGCGGATTGCCTATCGCCATCGGCACCGTTTTTGCCCAGGCGAAAAACTTCTCTTCATCTGAAGCGTTTCCGGTAATGCAGCGCTCTTCAATGCCGTTAGCCCTCATAATCCGCCACTTGTAGTGGTCACCGTAAAGCCATGCCTTCGTAATGGTTGCGAAGGTTTTATTTTCATAGATTTCCTTTGGGCTTAAGTGACAGTGATAATCAATGATCGGCATGTTTTCAGCGTAATCCCGGTACAGCTTTACGGCCGTTTTACTATCCAGTAAAAAATCATCACCCATAAAAGCTTTCACACTTTCATCCTCCCTCTTAAAAATGTTAACGTTAACAAAATGGTTCTTTTTTATTTTAGCTTCCTCTTTCTCACATATCAATCATTTTTATTTAACTTTTCAGAAAAATGTATCTGTTAACATTTTCATACAAAAAAAAGACACTGCCGAGAAAGTCCGGCAATGTCTTCTGTGTGATCTTAAGGATTAGTAAGCGAGGCTGAATAATCCTTTGATATGTGTTAAATAACGTACGTTACTTGCTTCTTTCATTAAAGATGCCGGAAGACCTTTCAGCGGAGTAGAGTTCGCTCCGATGATGGCAACCGCGTCTTTACGTCCGAGGCTTGCAAGCGTACCAGAGTTTACAGGCTTGAATGTTTCAAGCGTTTTTCCTTCTAAGTAAGCGAACAGGTTGTAACCGACAAGTTCACCCATCTGCCAAGCGATTTGCGCTGTCGGCGGGTACGGACGGCCGTCCGGCGCAAAGTATACAGCGCTATCTCCGACAACGAATACATCTTCGTGAGAAGTAGATTGTAAGAAATCGTTAACCGTCGCACGGCCGCGGTTCACTTCAAGGCCGGATTCACCGACTAACGGGTTGCCTTGTACGCCGCCTGTCCATACAAATGTGTTGGCAACGACTTTTGAACCGTCTTTCAGATCAATAACGTTTCCTTCAACATTTGTAACAGGAAGACCTGTTAAGAACTCAACGCCGCGTTTTTCAAGACTTTTTGTCGCGCGTTCGATAAGGTCATCAGGAAGAACAGGAAGAATTTTCGGACCTGCTTCTACTAATTTCAGTTTGATTTCTTTCGGATCTACGCCGTATTTTTTCGTAAGGTTCGGCATAATGTCAGCAAGCTCACCGACAAGCTCAACGCCAGTTAAGCCGCCGCCGCCGATAAGGATCGTTGCATCAGCTTCGTTTTTCGTTTTAGCGTATTCACGCACACGGTCTTCCACGTGTTTGTATACTTTGTTGGCATCAGCAGCAGATTTCAGCACCATGCTGTTTTCTTCGAGTCCAGGAATGCCGAAATAAGCCGTAACAGAACCAAGTCCGACAACAAGCGCGTCATAAGTCAGCTTAGAACCGTCAGAAAGAGAAACTTCTTTCTTATCAACTGAGAAAGAATTGACTTCTGCGATTTTAATGTCGACGTCTTTTCCTTTCAGAAGTTTTTCAAGCGGCATAGCAACAGCCTGTTCAGACACGTTGCCTGCTGCAAGACGGTGCAGTTCCGTAATGATTTGGTGAGTCGGGTATTTGTTCACAACGGTTACGCGTGCTTCATCTTTACTGTAATGTTTGCGAACGGTTAAAGCAGAAAGAACTCCGCCGTAACCAGCGCCTAAAATGACAATATGTTTTGACATCGTATATCCTCCGTCCTTTATATCAATTTGAATCTGAGATTATTTTTGTTTTTCGTTCATGATTTCAAGATAGCTGTTAGCAAAACGGAACAGCTTTTGAGCTTGAGGATCTTTCAGCATGCGCAGCAGGCCGAAAAGTCCGATCGTTTCATTGCTTGCATCCGCGCGGTCTTTTGCTTCGATCGCAGTAGCCGCAACTTCTTTCGCTGTTTCTTTCACCGGCTCAAGAATTTCTGTAAGCGCACCCACTGTATCGCTCTTCAATACTTCGTCTGTCGCTACAGACTGTGCAAAATCATAAGACTTCGTTAAAATATTTACTAACTCAGTCAGTTTTGGAAGCTGATCCACTAAAACAGTCAGTGATTCTTGAACTTCAGGTTTTAGCAGCTGATCAATAAGATCGCGTTGGCCTTGGCTGACAGATGCATTTGTTTGATCGATTGTTTCTGGCATATCCGATTCTCCTTTACTATAAGCAGTATGCTGATTTTTTTGGAAAGGGTAGCCTTTCCCCCTTCATGCAGAAAAGCATGAAAAAGCAAGATTGTGAATTCATGCACAATCATTTACAAAAATAAATGTTTACTACCCAGTTTTTCACTTTGCCATATCCAGTATTATTTTTATATCAACAAAAACAATTGAATAAGTCAAAATTTCTTTTTCCTCTCTGAAAATAGCAAACATAAAAAACCCAAATTTGATTTACTCTTATATAATAACACTTTTTGAACAAAATTTGAACGTGAATTGTTTCGTTTATGAAATTATTTATATGGCGGGGGTGTAATAACGTTTCTTTCAGGCTATTTTTTTACAGACCATCCGCTTTTCCCCTGTCATTTTTCCCACAATTTTAATAGCGGGCCCGTTTTTCCCGTAAAGGGGTCGCATTCCGGGAGCGGGACACAGCTGATTTCTTCTGAAGTTCTATCATTTTTCTCCGTTTTTGTATCGTACTGCCGGCCGCCCGGATAAGCCCCGATCACGGTAAAATCAGAACTGCCCGACAGTTTTTTATGTCCGGTGCCGGCCGGAATGACCGCTGCATCCCCCGTTTGAAGAACGGCGTCCGCTCCTTGTTCCCCGCCGAACCTCAAAACCGCGTTTCCTTTTACCGCGACAAGAACTTCGTGCGTGGTGCTGTGAAAATGGTGATACGGAAATACTCCGCCCGTCCAGCTGTTCGACCAATCGTGCCGGCGGAGGACGGACTCTGCTTTCTGTACCGTTTCTTCATTAAATACCGCTTTATAAATAACAAGCGGAAGATTCGGGTTATTCGGAATGCGGCCGTCATCTTCGAAATAAAGCACTTGAATATCCTCTTTCTGCATTGGTGTTCACCTCCGTATATGTCTGTTTCCCATTCATCATTTATTAAAACGCTATTTTCTCATATTCCATTGCGAAGCCTGCCGGTGAATAGTATAGTATAAAAAAATATGTGTCAAAATGAGGGATTTAATGAAAGCCATCGTGATCGGAATATTGGCATCTCTGTTTTTTGCAGTCACATTTATTTTAAACAGGGCGATGGAGCTTTCCGGCGGAAGCTGGATGTGGAGCTCTTCCCTGCGTTTTCTTTTTATGATTCCGTTTTTATTTTTGATCGTTTATGCGAAAGGAAAATGGGCGCCGCTCTGGCATGAAATCCGAAAAAAACCGTTTTTTTGGCTGAAGTGGAGTTTTACCGGGTTCGTGCTTTTTTATGCCCCGATTACGTTTGCGGCGGCATATGGGCCGGGCTGGCTGATCGCCGGCACGTGGCAGATTACAATTGTCGCGGGTGTGCTTCTGTCGCCGTTTTTCTACGAAACAAAACATTCACCTGCGGGCCCGGTTTCCGCCAGACAAAAGATCCCGCTGATTTCGTTGGTTACTTCCGTCATCATCCTGATCGGAGCCGGGCTGATTCAGCTTCAGCATGCGGGTTCTCTGTCCGGCCGCACGATACTATTCAGCGTTGTGCCGGTCGTCATCGCCGCTTTTGCCTATCCGCTCGGCAACCGCAAAATGCTGGAACAATACGGCGGAAAACTCGATACGTTTCAGCGGGTGCTCGGCATGACGCTCGCAAGCCTTCCGTTTTGGCTTTTGATCGCCGCTTTCGGCTGGCATAGAGACGGGCTTCCGTCAATGGGACAGACATTCCAATCCTTTATCGTCGCACTCAGCTCTGGCGTTATCGCAACAGTATTATTTTTCCGCGCCACCGATATGGTGAGGAATGAGCCGCAGAAGCTCGCTGCTGTTGAAGCGACTCAATCCGGAGAAGTTCTTTTTGCACTGATCGGCGAAATCGTCTTTTTATCCGCGGCGTCTCCATCACTTCTTTCATTTGCCGGACTGTTCATTATTATTGCGGGAATGGTCATGCATACATTCGCTTCCCGGCAGACAGACCAGAAAACGGCTGAGCAAACGTCAGCCAATCTCACCGGTTCCTGATTTTTTTACGAAAGGTGTCATCCTGTATGAAAGAAGAAATTCCGGCAATATCTTTCCTGTCAGCCGGCAAACGCTTTGAACAAAACAATACGTCCTTTGATGTCCTAAGCCGTGTAACCGGACATATTCAAAAAGGTTCTATCACGGCGTTGATAGGGCCTTCCGGCGCGGGAAAAAGCACATTGCTGTCGCTGTGCAATCTGATGAATACACCTGATGAAGGGGAAGTGCTTGTATTCGGAAAAGAAATAAGACACTGGGACATCAGAGAGCTCAGAAAAACCGCGGGCCTTGCATTTCAATCAGCTCCCGTCATGGACGGCACGGTGCGGGACAACCTTCTGCTCGCAGAAAAACTCCACGGCGCACAGCACTATACGCCTGAAGAGCTCGCAGATTTTACAGATCTTCCGCGCGGGCTTCTGGATCGGAATGCAAAAGAATTATCCGGCGGACAGCGGCAGAAGCTCTCATTAGCGCGAACCCTCGCCGGACTGCCGTCCATCCTGCTGCTGGATGAAATCACCTCGGCGCTGGACCCGTCATCCGTTCTCATCATTGAGAAACTGATGACGAAACTCCATCGGCAAAAACAGCTGACGATCCTGTGGATCACCCATAACCTTGAACAAGCGGAACGATTATCCGATACAGTATGGTTTATGGATGAGGGACGGCTTTTAGAAACCGCGGAAACGAAAACGTTCTTTAAGGAACCGAAACATGAAAAGGCCCGAGCGCTTTTACAAGGGAGCGGGTGCTGATATGAATGATCTTTCTCTGTTATTGACAAGTATATTTGTCATTATCGCTTTATTCCTGTCTAAATCTTTTAAAGCCGGCGTCGAAAAGGATATGATCGTCGCAACCGTCAGGGCCGTCATTCAGCTGCTTATCATCGGCTATGTGCTGTCGCTGATTTTTCGCGGTGATCACCCGATATTTATCATATTAATGGTGCTTCTCATGCTCACGGCCGCTTCGCACAATGTCGCCAAACGGAAAAAAATGCAGATCGGCTCATTTTGGCGCGTTTTTCTGACACTGGCGATCGCGGAAACCGTGACGCAGGGACTTTTACTGACCCTTCATATCATTCCGTTCACTTCAAGATATGTCATTCCGATAAGCGGCATGGTCATCGGAAACGCCATGGTGCTCTCAAGCCTGTTTTTAAGCCGGCTCAGTTCGGAAGCAGACCTGCGAAAAGAAGAAATCCAGCTGATTCTCTCTCTCGGAGGAACGCCTAAGCAGGCCGTCCGGCAGATATTGACGTCCAGTATGAAGCTCAGTATGATCCCGACGCTTGAAAGCCAGAAAACATTGGGTCTCGTTCAGCTTCCCGGCATGATGACGGGGCAGATTTTAGCGGGGGCTGATCCGATACAGGCGGTGCGCTTTCAGCTGCTGATCGTTTTTACAACGATGGCCTCCGCTCTTCTTACATGTATCATACTCAGCGCCTTGACATATCCTTCCCTTTTCACGGAACACTGGCAATTAAAAAAATTCAGCAGGGAAGCGTAGGCTTTTTCCCTGCTGAATGATTATTTATGACAAGGTCAGAGATTCATAGTAACGGGATAATTCAATAATCATCGCTCCCATCCGCTCAATGTCCGGAGCAAGAACCCTCTTTATCCCTTCATCCCGGATCGCTTCAGCCGTCACTTTGCCGACTGCGGCGGCAAGCACTTGTTTTTCGAATGCCTGTTGCAATTCTTTTGTGAACCCTTTTTCTTTTGCATAATCAAAGAGAGAGCGCACTTGAATGGCTGTCGTAAAACATACGGCATCGACCTCTCCGTTTAACAGCTCTCCCAGCAGTTTATCGACCGTCTCCCTTTCCGGCGGAATATGCTGATACGGGAGAACAGGGAATACCTCCGCTCCGTTTTTCTCAAGGAACTCCGTTAAGACCGGCGCTTTTTCGCCATGAAGCTGTATCATGACTTTTTTATCTTTAAAGTCAAATCGTTCCAAGGAGCGGATCAGCCCTCTTGTTGTACCGTCTTCATCTGAGGCATGCGGCGTGATGCCGAGCTTTTTTAAGGCCGCATATGTTTTATAGCCTCTGCAGCCGATTTTCGCTTCATGAACGGCCGCTAAAAATTCTTCTTTCAGACCGATTTTTTCCGATACCGACAATAACGTTTCCGTGCCGATGCCTGTGGTGAATATCACCCAGTCGGCTTTTTGCCCGGCAAATGTTCTTACGTCGGGTTCAATTTGATCCTCCGCCAGGTATACGGTTCCTTGGAGGGAACGGACGACCGCCGTTCCGCCCTGCTTTTCTATTAATTTTGTGATCTCTTCTGTTTTCCGCGAACCGCCGATGGCAATCCGTTTCCCGTTCAATCCTTTTCCCATCGCTGTTTTCTTCTTCCCTTCAGATGCCGGGCGCCCTATGGCAGGCCGTCATTTATTTCTATTATTGTTACGCAATCAGCCGGGAAAATCAAGCTATGCTTCCGTTGAATCCCCCGTGCAGTTGCTGTATCATTAACCGGGCAGAACGATTTGATTCGCGGAGGGACTTTCAATCATGGAAACAAAAAAAGAGTTCGAGACAAAAGGATACGATACTTCGGTCATTTATGAGTTCAATGAATATCCTGATGTTCACAGCGGCCGATGTGACAATTGCGACTACACGCTGTTTAAAAGCTCAGTGAAGGGCGGAAAATTTTTGAGGGAATGCCGGAGATGCGGCATGAAGAAAAACATATAACAAAACAGGCAGCCGTCTTCCGATGCGCTGCCTGTTTCTCAATCAATTTTCGACGGCCGCCGTTTTCAAAAATTCTTCAATGGCGCAAACAGCCTGTTTTGGGCCGCCGGTTTCTTCTATTTTCTGCTGCATGCTTTTCACGCGGCTGAGGATGTTTTTATCGCCGTATACGTTCTGAACGTCTTTTTGCAAACGGGCCACAGTGACTTCTTTCGGCGGCAGATGCACGCCAAGCCCCAATTCATCCACACGCTTTGCGGTGACCTCTTGTTCGTGCATTTGCGGAACGACAACGAGCGGGACACCCGCATTCATTGCTTCCATTGTACTGTTCATCCCGCCGTGAGATACGAACAGCTTTGCTTTCTCCAGCACATCAAGCTGAGGAACGTGCTGGCGGATGATAAAGTGATCGGGGACATCCGAAAAACTTTCCGGATCAATTGTTGTGCCGACTGACATAATAACCCGCCAGTCCGAGTCCCGAAACGCGTCAATACACATCCGGTAAAATTCAGGCCAGGCGTTAAACGCCGTTCCCAGTGAAATGAGCATAAGCGGACGGTCATCGGCTGCATCAATTTCCAGACTTCCCGTATTTGTGCGTTCTCCAAGAGACGGACCCACAAAACAGAATCGTTCATCAAAGGTTTCCTGTTTCGGCTGAAAGGCCCTTGGCATAAAGACAATATTCAATTTTTCAGGCATGAAAAACTCTTCCATTGTCATCCGTTTCAATTGTTCATTTTCAATCTGCTCCTGGTATTCTTCTATCGCCTGTTTGGCCGCTTCCAGTGTTTCTTCGTCTCTTCCTAATTGAAAATACTCATTCATTGCATAGCTCGGGCAGAACTTTACGGCCGGGATGCCGCCATTATCCGCAAACAATTTTCCGGCAAGAGCTAAAAAATCAAACAGGACGATGTCAGGAAGGTCGTCTTTGTACAGCTCTTCCAGCTGCGGAAGCACTTCAACCGCTTCTTCCAGAAACATCACAAACGCGTCATTTTTGTTTACCCGATCTTTTATCGTCTCCGGGTCCGCCTTTATGCTTGTGCGGTATAAAACGGGAATGGCGCCCGTTTTGGCAACGGAAGCTTCAAATTCCTCAGTCACAGCGAATGTCACTTTATACCCGCGATTGACAAGTTCCTCGGCTACAGGCAGCGTGGGATTGACATGACCGTGAGCGGCCACATTAATAATGGCGATGTGTGTTTTTCTCATCTTTTTTCTTCTCCCTCATTTTCGTTTATCTCCGCTTCTAAAGACTCCAGCCCGTACATGACACTGTTTCGGATCGGCTCAATCCGGACGGGCTCAAGGTGTGAAAAGGCTTTTACAATTCCTTTCAGCGCGACTTCCGCTTCAAGTCTGGCAAGCGGTGCGCCTAAGCAGAAGTGTACGCCGAATCCGAAGGAAAGGTGCGGATTCGATTGGCGATGAATATCAAATACGCCCGCCTTCTCAAATTTGTTTTCATCACGGTTGGCAGATGCAACGTAGCAGAGAACGATCTCCCCGCTTTTCAAGCGGCGTCCGCGCAGTTCAGTGTCGTGCCGGACCGTCCTTCTGACAAACGGAGCCGGAGCGCGAAAACGCAGCGTTTCTTCCACCGTTTGCGCGATGAGAGAAGGGTCCTGCCTCAATTCTTCATAAAGGCCGGGCGTCTCTAATATGCTGTAAACCGCATTTGAAATGAGATTAGTCGTTGTTTCATTTCCCGCCACTAAAAGCAGGTTGCAAAACGGGATCAGATCTTCTGCCGTGAGCTTCTCTCCCTCTTCTTCCTCTTTTATCAAAATAGAAATAATGTCTTGGCCGGGCTTTTTTCGTTTGCTTTCTATTATTTCCGCAAAAAATGCCGCCAGCTCTGCCTCACATTGGTCACGTTCCTGCTGATTTTTCTCCGCCGCTTCAGGACTCGCATCTTTCGGCATGCTGACGAGAATGTCCGACCATTTTTTAAACTGATCCATACGTTCGGACGGAACGCCTAATAATTCTGAAATCACCATGACCGGCAAAGGGTAAGAGAGATCTTTAACGATATCAATCCGCCCTTTGTTCTTTGCCTGTTTCAGGAGATGATCGGTAATGTCTTTAATTCTCGGTTCCCATTCCTTCAAGACGCGGGGAGTGAAAGCGCGATTGACGGCAGATCTGATTTGGGTATGCTTCGGCGGGTCCATATTCAGCATGGACTTTGCAATCGAGCTTTTCACATCAGTCATGAGGCTTGAGAACGTCTCTTTATCACTGATGACTTTTTTGACATCATCGTATAAAAACACACTCCAAACCTTCGTTTCTTCATCAAAGTGTATAGGGCTTTCCCGTCTCATTTTTTCGTACCAAGGAAAAGGGTTGTATACGTCCAGGCCGTTTTTTCCTTTCATCAGGGTTCTTTGGATGGCTTGTCTCGTGCTCCTCAGCTTACTCATGTTTCATCACTCCTGATTGTTTCATATTTGAATAGTTGACGTACCTTGAATTTTATCCTAGCACATATTTTCAATTTTTTTCTATTCATAACCTGAACTATTAACATAACACAACAAAAGTCATGAATCCGGAGGTGAAATTTCTCCCAAGAAAACAGCAGAAGCGCACAAAAAACCCGAGCCTTCGGCCAGGCTCGGGAGAAATGTTCACTCATTCGTCTGCGGTTTCTGGTGCTGCTTTTGGTCTTCAGGAGGCTGCGTATTTCTTTCCATATCGTCCGTATCAGCGCCCATGCCTTTCAGGAAAGAAAACAGCAGAGTGACGGCCTTGTTGATTTCCGGGTCTTTTAAAGCGCGGACGATATCAAAATACCCGGTCTTCCTGCCGCTGTCTTTTTCCTCGACGGCCTTTGTGACGCCCGCATTGATTTTAACGATAAACGGCTCAAGCTGTTTTACATCGAGCATGCCGAGAACGCCGCTTAACAGCAGGAGATTTTTCAGCATATTGGCCGTTTCCGGAGTATTCGCCTTCTTCACGAGAATATCCATCACTTTGTCTCCTTGGCCGAAGAGCCCGCGCAGAAGCGCCAAAACGCCGCGCTCGTTCATGTGCTGAAGAATGTGCAGAGATTCCAAAATCGCGTCTTTATTTCGTAAAAGAGCCGTCTCGATCTCTTCCAAGTCCTTTTTTCGTTTGTCTTCTTCTGTGACGGTCTGTTTTCGGATGCCGCTGATTGCTTTAGCCATTTTGCTGTTTCCCCCTTTTTACGGCGTCTCCCGGAAATACATAATCTTTACGCGCCCATTTCCGCTCAACCCGGACACCGATCTGCGGCTGCGGGTTTCCATAACGGAAATTGATTTTCGGAAGCGGATTAACGCCTTCTTTTTTCAAAATCTCCATCTTCGCTGATGTTTCTTTATAAGCCGGTGTATCGGTATCCTTATCCGCATAGCTGCTTGTCAAAAGGTTAATGGCGGCGTCTTTTGAATCGTTCATCGGAAGATAGACTTGTTTGCCTTTTACCCTGTCTGTGATGACGCATTTGACTTTCACATTTCCGTACGGTGAAGTCAGACGGACAAGCGTTCCGTCTTCCAGCCCTCTTTCTTCGGCGAGTTCGGGCGAGACCTCAAGGAACACACTCGGTGTTTTTTCGGATATTCCTTTTGATCGGTAAGTCAGATTCCCTTCGTGAAAATGCTCGAGCAGCCGCCCGTTATTCACATGGATATCATATTCTTCATCAAATTCTTTCGGCTCGGTCCACTGAACGGGATATAGAATCGCTTTGCCGTCTGAAAACGGGAACTTATCCGTAAATAAAAGCGGTGAATCGGTTCCGTCCGCTGCAACCGGCCATTGCAGTGAATTGTAGCCTTCGAGACGTTCGTAAGTGACGCCTGCGTAGAGCGGCGAAAGCATTGCCGCTTCTTCCATAATGTCTGCCGGATGTTCATAGTGCCAATCAGCGCCCAGACGGTTGGCGATGTCCGTAATGATCTGCCAATCAGGCTTTGAATCGCCCAGCGGTTCAAACACTTCGTAAAGGCGCTGCACCCTTCGTTCCGTATTCGTAAACGTCCCTTCTTTTTCAAGGCTCGGGCTTGCCGGAAGCACGACATCGGCGAACTCGGCCGTACGCGAAAGAAAGATATCCTGCACAACGAAGAAATCAAGCTTTTCAAATGCGGCATGAACATGGTTAATATTGGAGTCGACAAGCCCCATTTCTTCCCCTTTTAAATACATGGACTTCAGTTTTCCTGAGTGGATGCCTTCGATCATTTCATGATTTGTCATTCCGATTTCTTTCGGAAGGTCTGTTCCCCAGCCCTGTTCGTACTTTTTGCGGGCTTTTTCATCCGTTACTTTTTCATAGCCGGGGAAGCTGTCAGGCATACTGCCGAAATCACTGGCGCCCTGCACGTTATTATGGCCCCGAAGCGGATATGAGCCTGCGCCGGGCTTGCCGTAATTTCCGGTCACAAGAAGCATGTTGGAAATGGCCGTGCTCGTATCACTTCCTCCGATATGCTGGGTGACACCCATCGCCCACAGTGCGCACACGCTGCCGGCTTCATGAATCATCCGGGCCACTTTGATTAGGGTATCCTTATCCACACCGGTATGTTTTTCCGCATATTCCATTGTATAAGGTTCAAGGCTTTTCACAAATTCATCTAATCCGTTCACTCTCTCCTTCAGAAATGCAGTATCCGCCAAATCGTGATCAAGCAGATATTTCGATACGGCATTTAGCCAGACAATATCTGACCCGGCACGCGGCTGGAAAAACACATCAGAGCGCTCGGCCATTTCATGTTTTCGCAAGTCAGCGACGACGAGCTTCTGTCCGTGCAGCTTATGAGAACGTTTAATGCGTGTGGACAGGACGGGGTGAGACTCAGACGTATTTGAGCCGATAATCAGAACGAGCTCAGCTTTTTCTATATCTGTAATCGACCCTGAATCACCGCCGTATCCGACCGTTCTGAACAATCCGGCTGTGGCGGGAGACTGGCAGTAGCGTGAGCAGTTGTCGACATTATTTGTGCCGATGACAGCTCTTGCAAGCTTCTGCATCACGTATGATTCTTCATTCGTGCATTTGGAAGATGTGATAAAGGCAAGTGCGTCCGGGCCGAAATGTTCTTTTATATCAGTAAATTTATCAGCGATCAGCTGGAGCGCTTCATCCCATTCCGCCTCCCGAAATGAGTCTCCTTCCCGGATAAGCGGTTTGGTAAGGCGTTTTTCACTATTGACGAAATCCCAGCCGAATTTCCCTTTCACACACGTCGAAATGCCATTTGCTGGCGCCTCGGCCTGAGGTTCTACCTTTAAAATGTCTCTTCCTTTCGTCCATATATCAAAACTGCAGCCGACACCGCAGTATGTGCATACGGTTTTCGTTTTTTTGATTCTTTCATCCCGCATGGCCGATTCCATGTCCGATATGGCCAAAATCGATCCGTATCCGGTTTCGACGCCTTTTGTGATGTCAATCATCGGCCGAAGCGTCTCTTGGTTAATGCCTGTTAAATACCCCGCTTCGCCTTCCATGCCTTTTTCCATCATGGCATTGCACGGACATACCGTTGAACAATGTCCGCAGGAAACACATGATGATTCATTGATCGGCACATCCTGATCCCAAATGACCCGCGGGCGTTTCCGCTCCCAATCAATGCTTAACGTTTCGGTTACCTGTACGTCCTGACAGGCTTCGACGCAGCGTCCGCACAAAATGCACTGGTCGGGATCATATCGGTAAAACGGATTTGATTCATCTTTAGGATACGGTTTTTGATCGAACGGAATGCTTTGATGATTGATTTTCATTTCCTTTACGGTATTATGTACTTCGCAGCTCCCATTGTTGTAATCACAGACCGTGCAGTACAATTCATGGTTGTGCAAAATGTTGTCCATGCCGATAATCTGCGCTTTTTTCACATCAGATGAAAGCGTATCGATGACATCTCCGTCCTTTATTTGCGCGGAACACGAACGCACCAGTTCCCCGTTAACATTGACGATACAGGTATCGCACGTTTCAATCGGGCCGAGACTCGGATGATAACACACGTGCGGCACGTCAATTGAACTATTATTCAAAAGCTGCAAAACGGTTTGACCGTCCGGCGCTTCCATTTCAACCCCATTGATTGTAACCTTCTTTGTATCAGCCATTTTCTTTTCCCCTTTCTGTACCCCTCTATACATCCTCTATGATTCCCAACCGGCCTTTCACTAAAACATCTCGTTTATCTCAGGAAACATACGGGTATGAGCGGTAAAAAGGAGGCGTTCACATATGTTGAAGAAAAAAACACTCGCCACGGGATTATCGGCAGTGATGCTCACGGGATGCGCATTCGGTGCAGAGGCATTTTCGGTTACACAGCCCGTCCATGCCGCAGCCGCTTCAAAAACGGAAAACCAGCGTGCACAAGAACTGGTGAACAGCCTTTACCAATCGGCGTTTAAAGGGGAAATGCCGCAACATGTGAAAGGCCTGAAAATCAACCAAAGCACAAGACAGGACGTTTACGATAAAATCGGCGAGCCGGAACAAAAAGCAGACAGCCGCAATCCATTTGATTTATACAGCTGGAACATGGGAAACCCCGGTTATGGATTTTCCTATCATAAAAACGGAAAAATCTCGGAAATACGCTATTTCGGAACAGGGGTCGAGCGGCGCTTAAACCTCGGCGGCGTCACACCTGACGTCTTAATCAAACAAATCGGCAGCGCTGACAAAATCCTGACAGTGCCAAAAACGGGCGAAACAGATTACGTCTACCATACGGGGCAGTATGAGCTCCGCTTCGTCATCGGCAGTGATCAAAAAGCAGACCATGTCAGCTTAAAAGCAAGATAACGCGAAAAAAGCGGCCTCCCGGGCCGTTTTTTTCATAGACAGCTTCTCCGTCGTTCCTTACAATACATGGGAGTACAAAAAAAGGGGAACAGTGTGAAGTGAATAGACATCCATTGACATACGGAATATGTACCGTTTTTATCATCGCCCTCGGTTTGCTGTCCAGAACCGCATACATCACCGCCCTATTGCCCGGCATCATAAACGCTTATTTAGGAGATGCCTTGTGGGCGGCAATGATTTTTACAGGATTCGGGCTTTTATTTCGGCACATCCGGACGGAAACAGCCGCTATCCTGAGCCTATCGTTTTGCTGTCTGATTGAATGCAGCCAGCTGTATCACGCGCCGTGGATTGACGCAATCAGAAGCAGCACGCTCGGTGGGCTGATCCTCGGCTGGCAATTTGTCTGGAGTGACATTTTCGCCTATACCCTCGGGGTATGCGCTGCCGCATTTTTAGAATGGGCCGTAAAAAGAAACCGCCAGTCCCCTTCATAATCGGAGCACGCCGCCGATATGAAGGGATAAGGAGGTGGAAGCTATGGATATCCCTGCGTTATCAATCGCTATGCACCAGGCATCTCTGGCGCAGAATGTAAATATCGCTTTAACAAAAACGGTCATGCAGCATGCACAGGCTGCGGCGGAAGAAACAGTGAAAATGCTGCCGTCCCAGCACCCGACTGCCGGCCATTCAATTGATGTGAAAGTGTAAAAAAAGATGCCGGATGATAACCGGCGTCTTTTTTTTGCCCGTTGTACGTACACCATACCGGGCATACAGGAATAAGGTAAACGGAACCAACATTTGAAAAGGAGGTTTTCCTCTTGTACGATCCTTTCTATCATGAAGACACAGCCGAGAGCCACGAACGGGTGCCATATCATTATCCGCGGCCGCCTTATTATTTCCCCAGACCATATCCATACTACCCGCGGCCGCCTTATTATTTCCCCAGACCGTATCCATACTATCCGCGGCCGTATATCCCGTTCTATCCCTGGTATTAATATTTGAATAGAAATGACTGCAGACAGGAGGCTTCCCCTGTCTGCTATTCAACTTTGACCGACAGGATATACGGGAGGGCTTGAACTTTTTCCATTACCGCCGCTTTCCCGCTTTTGCTTTTCACCCTTCCCTTCACTTCAAGCACCGCCTTATTCAATTCATAGGACGTAATAAGAATTCCTTTTTCCTCAAGAGAAGTTAAAATATCATTCATGACGGCTTTCTCCTCAATCCTGAAACTGACAGACAAAGAATGCGCCGCCGGTTTAAACAGAAAATTTAACAGTTCAAGCCCGATTAACGCCAAAATCGTGCCGCTGATGCCAATGACATACATACCTGCCCCGATCGTCAGCCCGATCCCCGACGTAGCCCAAATCCCCGCGGCCGTCGTAAGCCCCCGCACGACATGCCGCTGCAAAATAATCGTGCCGGCTCCTAAAAATCCGACGCCGCTGACGACCTGCGCCGCCACCCGGCTCGGATCAAAGGACGTATGGCTGTTGGATAACAAATCAAAAAAGCCGTATTTAGAAACGATCATCATCAAGGCGCTGCCGACGGCCACTAAAAAATGCGTCCTCAAACCGGCTTCCTTCGCCCTGAATTCTCTCTCCAATCCAATAAGAGCCCCAAGCAGACCCGCAACCGCCAGACGAATCACAAAATCAAGTTCCATCCGTCTCTCTCCTTTCCTTATCTTCTTACCCGCTTTTTATCCCCCGTATCTTTTTCAATCAGCACAAGACTGCCCAGCTGAAAAAAACTGCATTTGAATATATACTTTGGTTCTTTATCATATTGTCAGTGCTCTTATTTATATGCGGAAGGTATTAAGCTGACGTTTCTAAAATAAGGAAAATAACTTATTGAGAGTATATTAAACAAGTTTATTCGTTGAAGCTGCGGCCGCTTGTCTCTTCCAATCTTCTAAAAACAGAACGAATGCCGCTCCCTCATGCTCAAAAATTGCTTTCAATCCGCAAAAATATATCGTAATATAAGATATAATCTTAATAAACGATAGAAGGTGGATGATGATGTCAAACGAAATAATCCGATTAAATGACCTCTGGACAGATATTTACTACCGGCTCCGTTATCAGCACCATGAAAAAATTACTCACCAAGGTGTACGGATTCTGCAAGTCATTCAAAAAGAGAAGGCAGTCGGAATAAAAGACATTGCCGAAGCGATTCAAGTATCACATAATACCGCTTCGGAACATATAAAGCGGTTACTGCAGAAAAAGTACGTTTATAAAACCAGAAGCGTTGAGGATGAGCGGAAAGTCATTTTAAAACTTACCAGTTTGGGAGCTGATGTCCTTTACCGGCATTCCGGTCTTGATGAAGAAAAGCTTAAACAGCTTCTTTTTGACAGCATGAATAATGAAGAAAGAACACTTGTCTTAAAAGCATTCAGTTTGATGAAGGAGCGTGCTGAAGATGTTTACGATCGTTAAAATCATTGTCTCCGCTGCTATTATTGGGATTATCACTGAAATATCAAGAAGAAGCCCGAGTTATGGAGGTATTATAGCGGCTTTACCAATTGTCAGTATGCTGAGCATGGTTTGGCTGTACATCCAAGGCGAAACGAAGGAGACATTAAGTCATTTTGCATTCAGCGTGGCTTCCGGCATCCCCTCCACAGTCATTATGCTGGTCATTATCGGCATCTCCCTTCGCCATTCACTGTCTTTCATTGCCGCATCAGGGCTTGGACTTACAGGATGGCTGGTTTTCTTGTATGCTCAGGATTTTATCGTAAAACATATAAACAGTCAGCAATAAGCACCTTAGCGCTTGTTTGTAAATACGAGAAATAAAAAAAACAGGGATACCCCTGTCTTAAAAGTGACTCCGATTAAAAAGCGAAACCCCTTTCTTCACGAGAAGCAGACACCGCCGAACACAAAAACATCCCGTGTTGAGAACGGAGTCCGCAGCCTGTACAGCCATATCGGCATGAAGAACCGGCTGATCTCTCAAACAGAATGTCCGGCAATCACCTCAAAAAACGAGGTGAAATCTGTCAGTATCCCGTCAGCCGCCAGCTGTTTTTCTTCAAATAGCGCGCGGTTTTTTCCGAGCGGGTCAATGGCTATAATCTTGCCTGCACCTGCTTTTTTCGCCGCTGTGAGCCCCGAAAAGGCATCTTCAATGACTACGCATTCTTCAGGTCTGAGGCCTAACTTTTCCGATGCGATGAGAAAAATATCCGGCGCCGGTTTTCCGGGGAAGCTCCCGTCATCAAACGTGACTTTGTCAAAATCAAACCACCGATCCAACTGAAAGACGTCAAAGTAAAACTCGACATTTTCCTTTACCGTAGCCGTGGCAATGGTCATTGGCGTTTCTGATTTTTTCAGATGGTTCAATACCCCGGTCAGTCCTTTCGTCAGCTTTAACTCATCTTTGTTTTCAAGGCATAATTCTCTGTAGTAGGCTTCTTTTTCAAAAGACAGCTTCTCGATTTCTTCATTTGTTAAATCGCCGGAAATAAAATACGTCAGGATTTCACTGTTTGTTCTCCCGTGAATGTTAACGAAAATGTCTTCATCAGAAATGGTTTTCGGCGCGTATTTTTTCACCATGAAAAACCATGCTTTTTCGTGCAGATGCGAATCTTGAAACATCGTGCCGTTGAAATCAAAAATAACCCCTTTCATCGAACCGCCCGCCTTTTTTATTTTTTTGCGATTTTGACATCTACATATTGCTCGTAATGAATTTGAACATCTTTCATCACTTTATCATCCGTAATCAGATAGTCCATATCGTGCAAGTTATAGAACACGTAAAAATCTTCCCGGTTGAATTTTTTATTATCCGCCAGCAAAAATTTCGTCCGCGAATTATTCAGCGCGATTTGATGAGCCTCCCCTTCTTCAATGCTGTAAGAAGAAATCTCATCATTATGTATGCCGTTGGCGCTGATGAAGGCTTTCGTAAAATTGAATTTCTGCAGATTGCCGTTCACGATGGGCCCGACGAAGGCACCGGTGTTTTTTCGGAAATCGCCGCCAATCAGGATGGTATCCGCAGTGTCACCATGTTTTAAAATATCAAATACGGGATAGTTGTTTGTGATAATCCTGATTCGCTTATGCAGCAAGTGTTTGGCTAAAAGTTCAATCGTCGTGCCGGGCCCTAAAAAAACGGTATCGCCGTCATTTACATAGGAAGCTGCGAGTTCCGCGATCTTCTCCTTCTCCTCCATTTGAACACCCAGTTTTTCATTATGCGATAATTCGTGATCAATGGAATAAGATATGCTCTGTGCGCCTCCGTGAATACGTACGATTTTTCCGGCCTTATCCAGCTCGTCCAGATCTCTTCTCACTGTCATATCAGAAACTGCCAATTCATCGATAATATCACTCACCGTAACAAACCCCCGCGAGTTTACGATATCGATGATTTTTAAAAGACGCTCTTTTTTTAACATGTTCAATCATCCCCTCAACTTTACACACAATCTAACACACCGCGGCAATCCGGTCAACAAAAACAAACACTAACAAACAACATAATCAACATATAAAACAACGAAAAACTTATAAAACCCCTATTAAAATAGATTTTATTTCTTTATGAAGCTATTGACAACAAAAATGTATGCGTTTACTATTAAACAAAAGATAACAATTACAAACATTAACAAACTTCAATTCACACATTGGCGAAGGAGGATTCAGCAATGCTCAAATTACCTCATGACTTTATTTTCGGCGGGGCGACTGCGGCATATCAAGCGGAAGGCGCCACAAAAGAAGGCGGCAAAGGGCCTGTGGCCTGGGATGAATTTCTTGAAAAACAGGGAAGATTCAGCCCTGATCCGGCAAGTGATTTTTACCGCCAGTTTCCGGAAGATATTAAACTATGTGAAAAATTCGGAATAAACGGCATCCGCCTTTCTATAGCCTGGACGAGAATTTTCCCTGACGGCACGGGCAAAATCAATCAGGAAGGTGTTGATTACTATCATCGTATTTTCTCAGAGTGCCATAAACGCAACGTCACCCCTTTTGTCACGCTGCATCATTTCGATACACCGAAAGGATTATTTGATCAGGGAGATTTTCTCAACCGCGCTGCGATAGAAGCGTTTGTCAGCTATGCGGAGTTTTGCTTTAAAGAATTCAGCGAAATCAGATATTGGAGCACGTTTAACGAAATTTATCCCACAGCCACCAACCAGTATTTACTCGGGGTTTTCCCGCCATCTGTTAAAAGTGATATCACAAAAGTCATTCAATGCCTCCATCACATGATGGTAGCGCATGCGATGACCGTCAATCTTTTTAAAGACGGCGGCTATCCGGGAGAAATCGGTGTCGTCCACTCATTGGAAACAAAATATCCCGCCAGTGACTCAGAAGAAGACCGCCACGCCTGTTTTCTGGATGACGCGTTATCAGTGAGATTCCTCCTCGATGCCACCTACCTCGGCTATTATTCTGAGGAAACCATGCGGGCTCTGGATGAAATCTGTGAGGCAAACGGCGCTTCATACGAGTTTTCAGACAGTGACTTTGACGTGATGAAAAAAGCTTCGACGCACAATGATTATCTCGGCATCAATCATTATCAATGTCATTTCGTCAAAGCGTACGACGGAGAAACCGTTATTCACCATAACGGAACGGGCGATAAGGGCACTTCGGTCTATAAAGTAAAAGGAATCGGCGAAAGAATTTACAAAGAAGGCCTGAAGCGGACTGATTGGGACTGGCTCATTTATCCTGAAGGCATGTATGACATGCTGATGCGCATCAAACGGGACTATCCGCAATATAACAAAATTTACATTACCGAAAACGGCATGGGCTATAAAGATGAGTTTGAAGACGGCATCATTATGGATAAGGCAAGAATCGACTATTTAAAAGTCTATTTAGAAGCCGTCAGTAAAGCGATTACCGACGGAGTCAATGTAAAGGGGTACTTCTTATGGTCCTTAATGGATTTATTTTCATGGACCAACGGCTACAACAAACGTTACGGTCTTTTTTACGTCGACTTCGACACCCAAAAACGGTATCCGAAAGAATCGGCCTACTGGTACAAACTTGTAAGTGAAACAAAAACAATCATTTAACGATCATACATGATGAAAAGAGTCTCTTTTCATCATGTGTGCCGTCTTTAGGAGGTTTTTTCATGACAAAGGAAGAATTGCAGATGCTCGGTTTTGAAATTGTCGCCTATGCCGGTGACGCCAGAAGCACTTTATTGAAAGTCCTGAAAGAAGTCCGTGCCGGAAACTTCGAAAACACGGAAGCAGCATTGAAAAGCGCCGATGAAAATTTAACCCTCGCCCACAATGCGCAAACGAAAATGTTAGCTGAAGAAGCTGACGGCAAGGACATGGAATTAGGGTTTATTTTCGTTCACGGTCAGGACCACTTGATGACAACCCTTTTGCTCCGTGATCTTATTCAGGATTTTATAGAACTCTACCGAAGCCGCCGATAAGGAGTGGAAAAATGAACGGTATCATCAAGCAAATCGAAAAGGGAAAACCGTTTTTTGAAAAAATCTCAAGAAACATTTATTTAGGCGCGATCCGCGACGGCTTCTTAACGGCCATGCCTGTTATTTTATTCTCCAGCATTTTCATCCTCACCGCCGCTGTGCCGGAAGTGTTGGGTTTCACTTGGCCTAAAAGTGTTTCTGAATGGCTTTGGAAAGTTTATAACTATTCAATGGGCGCCCTCGGTCTGATCGTTGCGGCAACAAGTGCGAAATGCCTGAGTGAATCAATGAACCGAAAAATGCCTAAAAACAAAGGGATCAACCCCGTTTCAGCGATGCTTGCTTCAGTCGTCGGGTTTCTCATTTTAAGCGTCACTCAAATCGACGGCGGATTCTCCACGGAATACCTCGGCACAAAAGGTCTTTTAGCCGCTTTTGTATCCGCTTTTATAACAGTGAACGTTTACAGATTCTGCGTGCTGAAAAATATTACGATTAAAATGCCTAAAGAAGTACCGGGTACCATTTCACAAACATTTAAAGATGTTTTTCCGTTCGCTTTTTCCGTTCTGGCCATGGTCATCATTGATTTATTGATCAGGAATACGCTGAACGTATCTTTTGCAGAGGCTCTCTCCTCTCTCTTATCGCCGTTTTTTACCGCCGCAGACGGTTATCTGGGGATTTGTGTCATTTGGGGGATGATGGCGCTGTTCTGGTTTGTCGGCGTTCACGGGCCTTCTATTGTGGAGCCGGCCATCGCAGCTATTATTTACGCAAATGTAGAGGCGAACCTTCAGCTTCATAATGCCGGTGAGCAGGCGTCCAACGTGCTGACCGTCGGACTCGGGAACTTCGTCGGCACAATGGGAGGGACCGGCGCAACCCTTGTTGTTCCGTTTATCTTTCTTCTTTTCGCGAAATCCAAGCAATTGAAAGCAGTCGGAAAAGCATCCGCGGTTCCGGTGTCTTTCGCAGTAAACGAACCTCTGCTCTTTGCTGCGCCGATCATTTTAAATCCTTATTTTTTCATTCCGTTTGTTGTAACGCCGATGGTGAATGTCTGTCTGTTTAAATTTTTCGTGGATGTCATCGGAATGAACAGTTTTATGTATGTTCTTCCGTGGGCCACCCCGGCGCCCGCCGGCTTGATTCTCGGAACCGGCATGGGGCTCTCGGCTTTTGTGCTGACGGCTGTATTAATCATTGTCGATTTCCTGATATACCTGCCATTCTGCAAAGCTTATGACAAAGTATTAGCGGCGAAAGAAGCCCAACACACCGAGCCTGAAAGCGCGCCGCAAACATTACAGCCCGCCATGGCCGGTGCCTCAGAAGACGCGGCCTCCGTCATCAGCACAAATTTTCAGGAATCCTCATCCGCCTTGGAACACGGCACCAATGTGTTAGTGCTGTGCGCTGGAGCGGGAACGAGCGCCATGCTTGCGAACGCACTGACAGAAGGAGCCGAAGAATACAACGTGCCGATTACCGCCTCAGCAGGCGCCTACGGTTCCCATTACGACATCATGAAAGACTTCGATATGATCATTTTGGCTCCGCAAGTCGGCTCTTATTACGATGACATTAAAGAAGATGCGGACCGCCTGCATGTGAAACTCATCGCAACGAAAGGAGCGGAATATATCAGTCTCACCAGAAATTCACAAAAAGCCATTCAGTTCATACTGGAGCATACCTCAAAATAGAATCGGAGGTTTATCATGGATGCCAAACTTTTGAAATCAAGATTCGAAGACATTTTCAAGAGAAGTAACGGGGAACTGTTTTTCGCACCCGGCCGGATCAACCTGATCGGGGAACATACGGATTATATAGGCGGCCATGTTCTCCCCTGCGCGATTACGATCGGAACTTATGCCGTATGCGCAAAGCGCGGAGATCACCAGATCCGGTTATACTCAGAAAACTTTACTGACAGCGGCATTGTCTGTCTTGATCTTTCCGCCACAGCATACAAAAAAGAAGACGGCTGGGCCAATTATCCGAAGGGGATGATCCATTACCTTCTTGAAGCCGGCGGCCAAATAGACAGCGGAGTGGATATTCTTTTTCACGGTACGATTCCAAACGGAGCCGGTTTAAGCTCCTCCGCTTCTATTGAAATGTTAACCGGCTCCATTTTAAGGAGGTTATTCAGTCTGGATGTTTCCGATACTGAACTGGCGCTTATCGGAAAAAGAGTCGAAAATGAATTTATCGGCGTGAATTCAGGCATTATGGATCAATTCGCAGTGCAAAAAGGCAAAAAGAACATGGCCATTCTGTTAAACTGCGATAAGCTTGAGCACGAAATGATTCCGGCTGCTTTTAACGGATATAAAATCGTCATTATGAATACGAACAAGCGCCGGGAGCTGGCGGTTTCAAAATATAATGAACGCCGCAGCGAATGCGACGCAGCTCTTTCAGAACTGCGGCAATATCGGAATATCGCATCACTTGCGGAATTGACGGCAGAAGAATTCAACGAACTCGAATCCCTTCTCTCCTGTGAAACTTTGCGTAAAAGAGCCCGGCACGCGGTCAACGAAAACGAGCGGACCCTCTCAGCCGCGGAGGCTCTCAAATCGAATGATTTGAAAACGTTCGGCGAGCTGATGAATGCGTCCCACCGTTCGTTACGCGATGATTACGAAGTGACCGGTGACGAATTAGACGCGCTCGCTGAAGCAGCCTGGAAAGAAGGAGCGCTCGGAGCGCGGATGACGGGCGCGGGGTTCGGGGGCTGCGCCATAGCCATTGTGGAAAGTGAAGAAACCGCCGGCTTTACCCGGGCCGTTTCATCTCACTACCGCAGCAGGACAGGTCTTGAAGCTTCTTTCTACATCGCGGATATAAGCGATGGCGCGGCTGAATGGAGGGAAAAATAAATCATGGCGATTCTCGTTCTCGGCGGAGCCGGCTATATCGGTTCTCATGCGGTTGATCAATTATTAAACAAAGGATTTGAAACGATAGCTGTGGATCATCTGCAGACAGGCCACCGGAAAGCCGTTCATGAAAAAGCAGTTTTTTACCATGGAGATATCCGTGACAAACCGTTTCTTCGCTCTGTGTTTGCGAAGGAGAACGTAACAGGCGTTCTCCATTTTGCCGCTCAATCCCTTGTCGGCGAATCAATGAAAGACCCTCTTTCATATTTCAATAATAATGTGTACGGTACGCAAATTACGCTGGAGGTCATGCAGGAATTCGGGGTGAAACACATTGTGTTTTCTTCATCCGCCGCTGTATACGGCGAACCTGAAAAAGTGCCCATCACAGAAGACATGCCGGAAAAGCCGGAAAGCGCATACGGCGAATCAAAACTCATGGCAGAAAAAATGTTGAAGTGGTGCGAAACCGCCTGCGGCATAAAATATGTCTCGCTTCGGTATTTTAACGTTGCCGGCGCGAAAACGGACGGTTCCATCGGAGAAGATCATCATCCAGAAACCCACCTTATCCCTATCCTTTTACAAACCGCGCTCGGTCAGCGCGAGGAGGTTTTGATATTCGGCACTGACTATGATACAAAAGACGGCACGTGCATCCGCGATTATGTCCATGTTTCCGATTTAATCGATGCCCATATTCTCGCTCTGGAATATTTGCAAAACGGCGGAGACAGCGGCATTTTCAATTTAGGATCAAGCAGCGGGTTTTCCGTATCAGAAATGGCGGAAGCGGCCAGGCAAGTGACCGAAAGAGACATAAAAGTAAGAGCGGCCGCAAGAAGACCCGGTGATCCAAGCACCCTCATCGCTTCCAGCGATAAAGCGCGGAACATTCTGGGCTGGAATCCGAAACAAACGGACATATCGGAAATCATTGCGTCAGCATGGAATTGGCATCGGCAACATCCAAACGGATACAAGGACAAATGAAATGGAGGCGGCGGTCATTGAAGTTTTTGAATCAGTGGCAGGGTTTCTGAAAGAAAGCACTGTCTTAGGCGACATAAATGAAACGGATGTGATTTATACAAGAAACAGACTTCTCGATCTGCTCGGACTGACGGATTATGCAGAACCGAAGCATATCAAGAAACAAAACAGGCTTCACTATTTGGACGAAATGGTGAAAGACGCGGTAAAACGGTCAATCATTAACGATACGCCGGCTGAAAGAGACATGCTGGGAAGCAGAATCATGGACGTGATCACACCGGCCCCTTCTCTGATCAATGCCGCATTCAGCAAATTGTTATCAGATTGTCCGAAAAAAGCAACAGATTATTTTTATAGATTGAGTCAAAACAACGACTATATTAAGACGCGGGCCATTCGAAAAAATATCGTGTACCGCTCACCAACACCTTTTGGAGAATTGGACATCACCATTAATTTATCAAAGCCCGAAAAAGATCCTAAAGACATCGCCGCGATAAAAAACAGCCCGGAAAACCGTTATCCGACATGCCTGCTCTGTATGGAAAACGAGGGGTATGCCGGAACACCGCATCACCCTGCCCGTTCAAACCACCGCATCATCAGGCTTGACTTAGCGGGAGAACAGTGGGGTTTTCAATACTCTCCTTATGCGTATTACAGCGAGCATGCCATCTTTCTTTCAAGCGTGCACAAGCCGATGAACATCAGCCGTGACAGCTTCAGAAGGCTTCTGGCCATTACGGAAATCTTCCCGCATTATTTCGCGGGATCAAACGCAGACTTGCCGATCGTAGGAGGCTCCATTCTTTCTCACGATCATTATCAAGGCGGCGGCCATGAGTTTCCGATGGCAAAAGCGGGTTCCCTCTACCCTTTTCATATGCGTCATTTTCCAGACGTTCAGGCCGAAGCCGTGAAGTGGCCGGTATCAGTGATCCGCCTTCGCGCAAAAGATCCGGATTTGCTGACAGATGCCGCTGCGTATGTTTTTGAAAAGTGGCGGGAATATTCAGACGAAACCGTCAGCATCATCGCAAAGACAAATGAACCCCATAATACCGTCACTCCAATTGCCAGACGCAGGGGAACGGATTTCGAAATGGATCTCGCTCTCAGAAACAACCGCACCTCCGAAGATTATCCGGATGGCATTTTTCACCCGCATCAAGATGTCCATCACATCAAAAAAGAAAATATCGGTCTGATTGAAGTGATGGGACTTGCCGTTTTACCTCCCCGCCTGAAAGATGAGCTGGCAGAAGTGAAAAAGTATTTACTGAATGAACCTCATGACATCAAAGACATTCATCTTCCGTGGGCTGAAAACATCAAAGCGGATAAAGACGTGACACCGGAAAATGCAGCCGCTGTTATACAAAAAGAAACCGCGAATGTATTTTTACGCGCGCTGACCGATGCAGGCGTTTTTAAAATGACACCCGAAGGAATTCAGGCGTTTCAGCGTTTCACGACGTTATTGGAGAATGGCAGCTGAAACATTCAGAGTGAAATCAATCAACAATCTTTTTTATCAGGAGGTATTGTGATGTTCAAAAACCGATTGAAACGTGTATTTGTAAACGCAATCTGTCTTTCTCTCATTTTCACTGCTTTTACATTCTTTGAGAAGTCTCCTAAAGCAAAAGCGGATGCCCCGTTTGCCTATGGCGCTGATATAGGATGGCTGAAACAAATGGAGGACGAAGGTGTGCGCTGGCTGGATGACGGCGGAAAACAGAAAGATGCCTTGCAGATTCTTAAAGATCACGGAATAAATGCCGTGAGACTGAGAGTGTTTGTGAATCCGCCAAGCAGCTATTATTGGCTGAAAGACGGCACAACATGGACCATGCTCGGCTATAGTGACAAAGCGGGCGTACTTGCGGCGGCCAAAAGGGCAAAAGCGTTAGGAATGAAGGTAATGGTTGACTTCCATTACAGTGATGTGTTCGCTGATCCCGGCCACCAGATCAAGCCGAACAAATGGACCGGCTATTCAAACAGCCAGCTGCAGGCAGCCGTGTATAACCATACGTACGATGTCATGAAAGAACTTAAAAATCACGGCATCTCCCCTGATTGGGTGCAAGTAGGGAATGAAATGAATTCAGGAATTTTACTGCCCGACGGCAGCACGAACGATTTCAGCAAATTGACCGCCTTACTGAACAAAGGCTATGACGCCGTGAAATCCGTCAGCCCGGCCACCAAGGTCATCAGCCATTTGGCACACGGCACGGACAACAGCCTATTCAGATGGTGGTTTGATCAATTCTTTAAAAACGGAGGAAAAACCGACATCATCGGCGTTTCGTTCTATCCCTATTGGGAAGGTAAGCCGTACTGGGAGCTCACCGGCCATTTATCATCTAATTTGAATGACATCGCCTCACGCTACAACAAGGAAGTCATGGTGGTTGAACTGGGCGGAGATGAAAATAATCCGAAAGATTCCTACTGGACTATAAAAGACACCATAAAACTGGTGAAAGCCGTTCCGAACGGCAAAGGAACCGGCGTATTTTACTGGGAGCCCGAAGCTCACTCCAGCGTTCTGTCAGACGCGTATCCATTAGGCGCAACCGCCAAAGTGTCTAAAAACGTCTTGAAATACACAACCGCAATCGACGCTTTTCATGACGCCGCAACAGGAAAATGATTGATGCGAATCTCAAGCAGGCTCACTGCGCAGCCTGCTTTTTTATAAGGCTGCAGTGTTGGCCTGTTATGAAACAGAGCAAGTAACGAATACGGAAAGAAAAATACCCGAAAACCACGTTTCGGTTAAAAATAGAATACTTCTTCTATCCCCCTCCTTCTTAATTTCTGCGCACTATCTCTCAGTTCCTAAATAATAACTTTACGATTGTTGAAAAAGAAACAAAAATTTTATAATATTGTGTAAGCACCACTGAGCAGGAGGACGGCCCATGGACAAAAAAGAACAGCTCCTCACGGATTTCAGGGACTTTTTTAACAAGATGGTGTGGCTGAATAGGCTGAAGATGGAAGAAAGCCTTAAGGGGCATAAACCTTCTGAAGTGCATTGCATCGAATTCATCGAAAAAATTGAAGACGCCAATGTGACTAAACTTGCGGAGTCCCTTTATATGACAAGAGGCGCCATAAGTAAATTAACGAAGAAGCTTATCAATAAAGGCCTTATCGAAAGCTATCAGAAGCCGCTTAACAAGAAAGAAATCTATTTCAGGCTTACTGAGCAAGGAAAAGTCATTTATAAAATTCACGAGGAATTGCACAAAGAGTTTCAAGAACGGGACAAAATCGTGTTTGAACAAGTAACCGATGAACAATTTGACACGATGCTGAACTTCGTGGAAACATACAGCAGGCATTTGGATTCAGAAATAAAGAAACTTGGTGCAGACATGAAATCGGAATAAATATGAATAAAACCATAGGCAGCCCTTCTCCATGAAAACGGGCTGCCTTTTTATATCCCTCTTATTGTTGACAAAGAAACAAAATCACTCTATCATTTTGTTGACAAGGAAACAAAGACAGCAATTTTGAGAGGAGCATACTATGTCAACACATAAAAGAAAGGAACTTCGGGTGCCAAAAGAAGTTCTCACAGCCGCCTGGGCTATTGCACTGGGAGCAATCGCTCCAATGCTTGACTCTACGATGGTAAACATCGCCATCGACAAACTGACCAAAGACTTCAACACGACATTGGATACCATTCAGTGGTCCGTTACAGGCTATGTCTTAGCACTTGCGATTGCAGTACCCGTATCCGGCTGGCTTATGAATAAATATAACGGTAAGAAAATCTTCATCGGCTCAGTCATCGCCTTTGGTGTCATTTCTGTTTTTGCGGGGATGAGCCGTGACGTTTCCAGCTTCATCTTCTTCCGTTTGCTTCAAGGATTCAGCGCCGGTATTATGACTCCGCTTATGTCAACACTCTTGGTTAAAACGGCAGGTCCGGAAAACCTGGGAAAAGTGATGGCAATCGTCAGCACCCCTATGATCTTCGGCCCGATCTTAGGACCTGTCATCGGAGGCTTCATCGTCCAAGGCGCTTCATGGCATTGGATTTTTTACATCAACGTGTTCATCATTTTGATTGCTGCACCGCTTATGATGAAAACCATTCCAGACTTTGAACCATTCAACAAAGATCGTAAACTCGATATTTTCGGGATTATCAATTTGTCATTAATGAGCGCGGCATTGATGTACGGTATTACGAAAGCGGCGGATCATGCATCATTTAACAATAGCGACACCATTTTATGGGCAGGCATCGGTCTTGTTTCAGCAGCCATTTATCTTGTATATAATCTGATCAAGAAAAACCAAACCGTGCTGCCTATGAATTTGTTTGCAAACAAGAGCTTCTTATCATCTTCGATCGGGTTGTTCTTAGCGAATGTTGCCATCATGGGGCCGATGTTAATACTTCCGCTGTTTTTTCAAAACATTCGTCATTTCACGGCAGTCGGAGCAGCACTCGCTTTAATCCCTCAAGGAGTCGGAATGCTCGTGACTCGTCCGCTGATCGGAAAATTGATTGATAAGATCGGTGCGAAATACGTGGTTACGGTCAGTCTTGTTCTTTCGCTGATCGGATCTATTCCGCTTATTTTTATCACCGATAACACAAGTATGATTTGGATTTCCGTCGTATTATTTATCCGCGGCACCAGTTTTGGAGGAATTATGCTCCCATTAATGAGTGACGCTTATACAGGCCTTGACAGCAAACAGCTTCCGGAAGCAGGTGTCGGTATTCATATGATTGAAAACCTCGGTTCCAGCTTTGGGTCAGCTGTGATCGCAACCGTTACCGCAACTGTCATACAAGGATTGCAGCCGACGATTCCGAACAGTTTAAAAGGCTACCATGCCGGATTCTTAGTATCCGTCATCATCCTTGCGGCCATTTTCATTCCAAGTCTGTTCCTTACCCATAAAAAGACTGCGATATAAAGAACTTTTTAAAGTAAAAAACCCTTGCACAGCAAGGGTTTTAGTGAATGAAACTGATGATTGTTGCCGGCAGAGTCAGCCAACAATAGACAAAGCCTTTTACTCATTCACATTGCTTTTCATTAACCACTCTACTTCCGTTAATTCTTGTTTTTGAACGTCTTTTGTATGTTTTTTCGTAAAATGGACTTTAACAGCTTCTTCGTTTTCCCAAATCTCCCAAAGCATGATTTTGCGTTCTGATGGTTCGAGCGGATAAGCATGGAACTGAATACAGCCGTCTTCTTTGTTCGTTTCTTCCTCAAGTTTTTTGAATTCCTTCATTATTTCATTAAGGTCTTTATCACTGATGATTTTTAAGCATGCCGTTATGTAATGCATCGAAATTCCCCCTCTTCCCATCATTTTACGGCTCTTCATTACCACATTTATCGAAAAAAATACCGATGTTCTCAACATATAAAAAACCGGCCATAAAAAATGAACGACAATGTTTATTTAAGAGCATTAAGAGCGACTTTTGCAGCCTCAGCGATAAGAGCATTATTATAATCGGCATCTTCCGTAAACCGGTTTGACAGGATTGCCAAAACAATTGGGGCTCTGTCAGGCGGCCAAACGATCGCAATGTCGTTTCGCGTCCCGTAACTTCCGGCTCCGGATTTATCGCCGACTTCCCATCCTGCAGGAGCGCCTGCACGAATCAGTTCATCGCCGGTAGCGTTGCCCCGCATCCAATCCGTTAAGATCGTGCGCTTGTCAGTCGTGAGAGTGTTACCCAAAGCGAAAGTCTTAAGGTCAGTTGCCAGTGCTTTTGCGGTGCTTGTGTCACGACGATCCCCGGGAATCGCCGAGTTTAGATCCGTCTCGAATCGATCAGCTTTTGTTACATGATCCCCGATCTGTTTCAGTGATTTTTCGAAACCTTTAGGGCCGCCAAGCTGCTGCAGCAATAGGTTCCCGGCGGTATTATCGCTGTAACGGACAGCGGCTTCTGAGATTTCTTTCAGGCTCATGCCTGTATCCAGGTGTTTTTCTGTGATTGGAGAATATGTAACTAAATCGTCTTTGCTGTAGCGGATGATGGCATTAAGTTTTTCATTTGAGCTTTTCTTCAGAACAGCAGCCGCGGCCAGAACTTTATAGGTTGATGCGTAAGCAAACCGTTCATTCGGCCGATAGGCGATTGTCTTGTTTGAACCTGTATCAATCGCATAAACCCCAAGCCTGGCATCAAATTTTTTCTCAAGCTGAACAAATTTCTGATTCGTTATACAGCTTGTCATTTTTGTGTTTTCTATAGACTTCGCTTCAGCATGCGCTGAGCCGAATAAAGGATTGAAACCGGTAAAGCTTAAACATAAAAGTCCAATGCATATTCCAACTTGTATTCCCGCTTTATTTTTCACATTCAGGCCTCCTCATTATAATGTTTTTGTATACATCTTCTAATTAACATTACAAACAGGATGAAAGTCAATATATTTCCTTTGAATGATTAAATCTTGTATTCTGATTCCTCCCCTTATTTGCGCTTAAATGCGCCGCCCTTGCCGCGTCTGAATGTTTGCATGTCCACTTCGTGTTCATCATCTATTTGTTATCCCTCCGTGCAAATAAAAACGGACACAGTCAGAGCACAGTGATGCTGTGCAATGATCAGTGTCCGCAGGCTTTCCGTCTTGGACCTATATACGTTTCTCTTGCAGACTATAAAAATCATAAGGTAAGTTAACAAACGCATTACCTTAATCCCGCCAGTCAAAAAATTATATCATTTTATATATTTCAATAAGATTATTATCTGGATCTCTGAAATGAGCAACTCGTGCACGCCATTCCTGACGATCATGTGGTTCATTGACGCATTTAATCCCTTGCTTGTGCAGATAGTCATACGTTTTATCAACATCTTCTACCTTAAACTGAAGCAAAAATCTTGATTGCGCATCTCCGTCTAAAGATTTTCTTTCTTCTCCAACTATTTCAGCCATATTTTCTCGAGATAAAAGTTCTATTTTCGTTTCTCCATTATCGAAAAGTGCATATTCCATTTCCTTCTCTAACCAACTTATTGGAAGTCCTAATGAATCTTTGTAAAACTCGACGCTTTTCTTAAAATCATTAACCAATAGTCTAATTTGCAACAACTTCATATTGAACGCCTCCTATCATTTTACTAGCCATTCATTTAATCATACAATAGGGACCTGACAGCATTATGTCAAGTTTCCATAAAATTTTTCCATACTGCACCAAAATTTCGGGTGAAAGCCTTCGGAGATTCATGAAACTGCGTTTAATCAATTCACATTCTTAGTTTGAATTCTCCTCCTCTCCACCGTGGAGGCTCCGGCCGTGTAAGTCGCGCATCCGTAAACATTCGGCCGCCGCTCCTCTAAGTAATACAGCTGATAGAATGATTGACTGAATAGTTTTCACCGTCATTGCTTCCCCTGCTTTTTATATTCTGCGATTTCCTTAGGGGTAGCCTTTCTGACTCCGTCTGTGTCTGTCCTGTTTGCCACTTGAACGCCTTCCATGTTTTTTATCTCGCTGACTACTCCCAAATGCTCTAAATACACATGATCACCAATCTTGAAACGATTCTGTTTAGCCCGCTCCTCAGTCATACTCCTGTATTCAGTCGCGGCTTTCATTTTTAATTCAGCCAGACACATTTGACAAAGGGTTACTGTTACAGAATTGCCGTTAAAATCAGTAAACGAAACTGCTCTGACAGATTCCTTTTCCGGGTGCATCGTGCATGTTTTCTTCATAGGCGATGGCCGTGTAAATTCAATCATTCCGCTTCCTCCTCCATAAAAGTCTTTTCGTCCCTCTGACATAACTCCGGATGAACGGGAAGTTCCATGCACCCGCATTATAACCGTCACAATAAATGGAGATTTGCCTTTCCTTCGCCGTCTGACGGATTTTCATACATCCTTCATAGCTGTAAGTCTATATTCCTTTATATTCCCAATGCTTGCCGCACTTCCCTGTTAGGATGAAGTTTCTAAAGCTGTTGACCAGTTGCCGCATGTTGGTTCCATGCGAAAAGCCGTTTGGGCCGCCGTATCCCAATTCATACGGGTGAATTTCAGCCCTCTAATATGTGTGTATGTTTTTTAAAGGAGATGCATCACATGATGTTCCAACAACCGATTCAACCTGAAGCTAACTCTTCCCCAATTCCCGATCATAAAATAAGTAAATTTACCCAGAACAAATTAATCATTTTGCACTTTCAAAATACTTATTTGTCTTCCCCTTCATTCCTACATGATAATATCTTGTTAAAGTATTTCGAATGAAAGGATATGGTAATGAAAGTTTTCGAAGCAACCACCCTGCTGGCCGCTGCCAAACAGCGCGCGGGTGAATATAAAGAACTGCGCGGTCAGATGGTCAACCTGAAAAAAGCGTTTCAAGGCATGGCTGATCTTGGTGACAATGATTTCTCAGGCCGGGGCGCTGACAACATCAAAGCTTTTTTCAAGGACCACGCCGGCGTCACAAACAGCTGGCTTGATCTGATCGACATGAAAATCGCATTTCTCACAAGCCTTCCCGGTAAGGTCGAAGACGCCGGACTTTCCAATTCGCATGTGGAGGAATCATTTCTGGAGCATGAGCTTACCCACGCCCTCAGTAAATCAAAGGCGATTATGGAAGAGCAAAAAAAGGACATGGGGTCCATCCTCGGAGAGATCGAAGACATCATCTCGCTCGAATTATTTTCAACCGAAAGCACAGATCAGAAGCTTTCTTCAGCTGACAAAAAAAGAAGCGAAACGATACATAAGCTCGGCAAGCTTGATCACGATCTAACGAAGGAATACACAGAAACCGAAGCGAACGAACAGTTCATCCAGGCCGATTTTCAGCAGCTCCAAAACGCCACAGGCAAAGGAAAAAGCGCCACGCCGCTTCACTACAACGCTAAGGCGTACCGTGAAAGCGACATCCATAAGAAAAAAGGCGAGATTGCAAGACATTCGGATGCTTATTTGACGATTAAAAAGGAAGAAGCGAAAGAGCGGGAAATCCAGGATCTGAAGAAAAAGCTGGCCGCTGGTGTCACCGATCCGGATGAATATTTGGAAATCGCCAAAAAGGTTGGCTATGAGAATCTCACCCCTGAACAGCTTGAATTTGTTTCATTTCTGGAACAGCGTAAAGCTTTCATGGATAACGGAAAAGAAGCATTGCAAATCATAGGTGATGGCGCCAAAGGTCTGCTTGTTGGTGTATACGATCTTGCCAAGGATACCGGTGAAGGAGCACTTCAACTCGGACGGAATATCGGTTGGACAATTGACAACTTAAACAAAGATCCTCAAAAAGTTCTGGATACTGTTCTGGAATACGATTATCTAGGTGTCTATCAAAGTATGGTTGACACATTGAAGGATGATTGGGATAAAAAGATGATTCACGGGGATGCATATACACGGATGCACTATGTTACTTACTTGGGCGGAAGCCTTCTGTTATTGAAAGGCGGAAAGTCCTCTGTCTCAACAGGCTCGAAAGATCTTGCTAAAGCTGGTGGCACAATTAAGAAAGGCGGAAAGTCTGTAAAACAGTTTTACAAATCTCCTGTCAATCGGTATACTCCTGCATTAGAAGGAATCCTTCAAGATGCTGAGAATACTATTAATGTGAAGAATACATCACTCCTAAAAAGAGTAGCCGATTCCACTAAAGATAGTGTACTCTATAAATCAATCAATGGTAAGTCATCAAAAAGCAAGACAGTTAAAAAAGGCCTTTCCAAAAAATCAAGAGAAGTTGCGCTTCCAAAGGTAGACACATATGAACAAGCTAGAAATGAGGCGCTAAATCTAATTGGTGATTTAGGAATAGATTCAAAACCTTTTATAGGTACTTTGTCTAAAAGCGCAGGCTTTGGTAAAGTTACTGGCCGAATGTCTGGAGATAATAAAGTCCTTTGGAGATTAGATTATGACCCCGAAAAGGGACCTCATATAAATGTTGAGGATTATAGAAATGGAAAAGGAGATAAGGCAAAGAAATATTATATACCTTTTAACGGAAACGAAGATACTTATAAATCCCTTTTAAAACATTTAAATAAATAGGAAGTGTTAATATGACCTTATACGAAGAATGTCTAGAAGCTCTTGGAGATAACAAAGAAGTCCTCACTATTTCTGAGACACGTAAATATCATGAGCAACTTGGCGAAAGTTTCCCCTTCACATCATGGGGAAGAATTAAATGGGATGAAGTAACTTATCACAGATCTATTGATTACGCTGAAGATATTGATGAATGGTTAGTTCAGAATAAAATAGATAATAAAACTGTTATTCTCCTTTGGGCTTACGGTGATTATCCAGCTGTAAAAACCAGCTTAGACAACGCCTTAAACGTAATTGATGATGTAACTGCTGTAGGTTCAGATACCTTCATGTTCAGCGAATCTGGTTATGTTATTGAATTTTTCCATGATGGAGATGTAACAATAGGGAAAGCAATATGAAAATATTAGCCCTTCTTAGTTAAGAGAATCAATATGAATTTAGAGAAAAAAATGAAAGATATATTAATTAAAAGAAAAAAACTTAATCTTAATGATGACTATGGCATTCAAAAAAGTTGGGATGAAATAATTGAAGTGCTCTCAGAAAACGAAGAAAATACAATCAGCTATCTAGAAAATTGTAATAAAGCAGATTTATATTGGGTCAGTGAGGTATTTGAAGATTTAGCTGAAAGTTTGCAAAGTAAAGAACTTATTGATTGTTTAAGAAAATTAGATGAAAAATACCCTGGCCTAAAAATGACAAATGATATTGATATAGCAGAAAGTTATATAGAATAATATACTTACCATCTCTTATATTTGAAGATAACGATTCTTGGTGGTGGTAAGCAATGATTGAAATTAAAGTTTCTGATCCTGTATTTAGATTTCTCGGTGGACATTTCCACCAAGATATAGAGTCTCCGGAAAATGCACTTGATGAATATTTAAATGAAGCATCACAAAAACTAAAAGAAAGAGATTTAATAGCACTAACTGAGTTTGTAAATAGTGATTATTCTGAAGCAGATAAGAATGAATTTATAGAAGAAGCAGCGGATGGCATATACTTTCCAGAAGATGATATAACACCATTAGAATGGCTTAAGCAAGTCACTGAACAAATTAAAAAACACCTTAAAACAACATAGTTAGAAAAAGAGCCCTCTTATAAGAAGGGCTTCTTTTATAATTTCAATTTCACTTCTCGCTCCGCTTTCGTTTTTAGTCCGTAAATGCCGTATGTCTTCAAAACAAACATGGACTGAATCGTTCGACCGCATTTTTGATGACAGATAAATTGAAGTGGTATAAACTGCAGAAAAAGAGGGTAATAAAAAAAAAACCATAATAATGGACTTAATTTATATTCTTCTAATCTCATTTTATGGGATTTTTCCCATCTCTCTGATGAACAAAAAGTCGCTAAACCATATCGGCTGTATTAGATGTAGAGATGTACATTAATAAAGATGGCTCAATAGCTACTGCATATCCTTTATATAAAAAAACCAAGGGAATGATTGATTTTATTATGGAATATTCATTTGAATGTAAAAGAGACCATTTAGGATACTTACGAGTAGTTCTCCCCGCAGAGTTAGAATACTTTTCTGATTTCATAGAAGACATTGTTTCGGTAGATGAAGCTGATGAATACTTGAAAATGATTCAAGATGTATTGGATGGTTCTTCTGAAGAATATGAGATTCAACTAAATACAACCATTGCATATATAAAAGAAGATCAAACAGTCATAGAACACCTTTATACAGAAAATGAAAACGATAGAAGCTCCATGGAGACAGAAAAATCCAAAAAACTTATACTCGATTGGAGAGACAAGATCCCCCAAAGGTATAAGAGTGATGATTGAAACTTTAGGTCCCTTGAAATTCAAGGGACCTTTTTATTACTTAATACCGCTTCAAGTTTCACTTTGTTTTCGATCCGCAGTTCTATCTGGAGAACTCATTAGGAACGGTCTGACGAATTTTTGGTTTTCAGTGCATAATAGCAATCAATGCCATTTCCTTGCCCTTCTTACTGGAATAATGTAAGTCTCTAGAGCTGTTTCAATAAAAAATAAAAAACCCTTGCTACGCAAGGGTTTTGGCTATGATTCCGACTGGGCTCGAACCAGCGACCTCTACCCTGTCAAGGTAGCGCTCTCCCAGCTGAGCTACGGAATCATGATATGTATGTGTTGCTGGGTATGTTGTTGTCTCTCTGACATTTATAATTATATCTCCTGATTTCTCATTCGTCAACACTTTTTTTATCTAAAATAAAAAAAAGGGCGCGTCGCAAAATTGACGGCGCCCTTTTCGTTTATGATCTCACTTGGGCGGGGGTTATTTTTTTCAATGCCTGTTCGAAGTCCCGTTCTAAATCTTCGGCGTTTTCGACTCCGACGCTCAGGCGCAGAAGGCCGTCTGTGATGCCGCGTTTCTCCCTCTCTGCTTTCGGCATGGCGGCATGCGACATGGCTGCAGGGTATGAGAGAATGGACTCGACGGCGCCGAGGCTGACGGCAAATACCGGAAGCGATACGTTTTCGACCAGCTTTTTGACGGCTTCTTTGCTTTCCAATTCAAAGGACAGGACGGCGCCCGCTCCGCTCGCTTGACGTTTATGGGTATCGGCTCCCGGGTGTCCGGCAAGGCCGGGATAGTAAACGTTTTTGACTGCGGGATGCCCGTCAAAATAGGCAGCCAGCCGCTCAGCCGTCCGGCTCGCTTTTTCCAGTCTGACCTGCAATGTTTTTAAGCCGCGCAGCACGAGCCAGCAATCTTGCACGCCAAGGACGGCGCCGAACGAGTTTTGCAGCTTATACAGCTGATTGCCGAGCTCTTCATCTTTTACGGCGGCAAGGCCTGACAGCACATCACTGTGTCCGCTCAGGAATTTTGTTGCGCTGTGAAGCACAATATCAACGCCGAGATCAAGCGGACGCTGCAGTGCAGGTGTCATGAATGTATTATCCAGAAAGGTCAGACAGCCGTTTTCTTTTGCAAGCTGGACAACCGCTTTAATATCAGTAATTCCAAGTGTCGGATTTGACGGTGTTTCCATATAAATGACCTTTGTGTTCGGCTGGATATTCCGCGCCACTTCGTTGATATCCGTCATATCGACAAAGGTATGTTCGATCCCGAAACGGGACAGAACCTCAGTCACCATGCGGAATGTTCCGCCGTACACATCCTCCGTGACGAGAACATGGTCGCCTTGGGATAAGAGCAGAAACGCCGTCGAAATCGCCGCCATTCCGGAGCTGAAAGCAAATCCTCTCGTTCCGCCTTCAAGACCTGCGATCGTTTCTTCAAGCGCTGTTCTTGTCGGTGTGCCTGAGCGGCTGTAGTCATATGTCCCGAATTCTTCAAATGAAGACTGATGGAATGTGGAAGCATGCTGGATCGGGACGCTGACGGCTCCGGTGGCTCCGTCTGTTTTAAATGGATTGTGCACGAGCTGGGTTTCCAGCGTCCAATTGTGATTACTCATATGATACGGCCCCCTCTTTTACTTGCTGTAATGCCTGCTTTACATCCCGCTTCAAATCTTCTGCATGTTCAATGCCCACTGAAAATCTCAGCAGACGGTTGCAGACGCCGTTTGCGATACGGATGTCTTCCGGAATGTCCATGTGCGTCTGCGTCGCGGGATATGTAATAAAGCTTTCCACCC
This sequence comes from Bacillus sp. LR--39, assembly GCF_053613335.1. Taxonomy (NCBI): domain Bacteria; kingdom Bacillati; phylum Bacillota; class Bacilli; order Caryophanales; family Bacillaceae; genus Bacillus; species Bacillus sp. LR--39. The sequence goes on from NZ_JBSIOT010000001.1 coordinate 1,775,059, forward strand.
CGCCGAGACTTTCTGCGAAACAGATCGTTTTCAGCGCCTTTAAAAACGGATTGACCCATTCCTCTTTTTGCAGCCGGAAAGACAGCATCCCGCCTTTTCCGGGATATAACACGTCGGCAATTTCTTCTTCCTGTTCTAAAAATTCTGCAAGTTCACGGGCGTTTTCTTCATGACGGCGCATTCTGAGTCCGAGTGTTTTCATCCCTCTCATTAAAAGCCACGAATCAAACGGCGGGAGAACCGCGCCGATCGCATTTTGGTGATTAAACATGATCTCGCCGAGCTCTTCATCCTTAACGACAGCCAGACCGGCAAGGAGATCATTGTGCCCCGCTAAATATTTTGTGGCGCTGTGAATGACGATGTCCGCTCCCAGTTCAAGCGGGCGCTGGAGCACCGGGGTATAAAACGTATTATCCACAATTAAAAGCAGGCCGGCTTCTTTCGTAATCCGGGCGATTTTTTCAATGTCCGCCTCCTGCATTAACGGGTTTGTCGGTGTTTCAACAAATACCGCTTTCGTATTTTCCGTTATTTTGGAGCGTAAACAGTCTTCATCGCTGAAATCATCGTAAATAAAGCTTAAGCCGTATTTTCTCCATTCGTTTTCAAACAAACGGTACGTGCCTCCGTATAAATCGGAGGATACAATCAATTCATCCCCGCTTTTAAATAAAGCCATAATGGTTTGAATGGCTGCCATTCCCGAGCTGAAAGCAAATCCTCTCGCACCGTTTTCCAACACGGCGATGGCGTCTTCGACGAGCTGGCGTGTCGGGTTTTTCGTGCGCACGTAATCAAAACCTGTAGATTCTCCTATTCCTCTATGGCGGTAAGCGGTGGACAGATAAATCGGCGGACTGACCGTTCCCGTTGCTTCTTCGCTTCTATTTCCGATTTGGGCTAATTTTGTATCAACATGCTGCGTCATCAGTAAGCACCATCCTTTTTCAAAAATAAAAAAGCCCCCTCTTCATAAGAAGAAGGAGCTTTTCTCTTCCTCTTATCTTCCAAGCATGTGAATCGCTTGCTGGATTTAGCACCTTGGCACTTTGCCTTCCCGCGGCAAAGCAAACCGGTTGCTGAGGTTTCAAAGGGCCAGTCCCTCCACCTCTCGTGATAAGAATATTGTTTTGTATTTTCTGATTGTTCTATATTAACGCACTATAAAATGAATTTCAATAACTTTTTATTTATCTGAACTCTCGCAAGAAGTGCATCTGAAGAAAGAAATTTCTAATAATTCATGGTACAATAGGAAAAAACCATCAAGACAAGAAGCGGCCTGGAGGAATGCGATGTGGCATCAAAAAACGGAATCATTCATGAGAAAAAACTTTTCTCCCATGAGCTTGAAGAGGAAATGACCGTTTTGGTCTACCTGCCCGCCACCTTCTCCCCCCTGTATAAATATCATACGGTCATCGCTCAGGACGGCCATGATTATTTCAGATTAGGGAGAATTGGGCGGCAGGCGGAAGAGCTTATGTCAAAAGGGGAAATTGACCGCTGCATCATTATCGGCGTCCCTTATAAAAATGTGCGGGAGCGAAGAAACACATACCATCCAGAAGGCTCTAAGTTCGCCTCATATAAGCGATTTATCGCAAATGAGCTCGTTCCTTTTATCGACAAAGAATACCCGACTTATCAAGTCGGATACGGCCGCACCATGATCGGGGATTCCCTCGGCGGAACCGTTTCGCTCATGACGGCGATTGACTATCCGAACATGTTTGGAAACGTCATCATGCAGTCTCCGTATGTTGACGGGCACGTGCTGGATGCCGTCCGGCAGTCGGAGGATCTCAAACAGATTTCCGTCTATCATCAAATCGGAGAAAAAGAAACCGGCGTTCACACGACAGACGGCCAGGTTCTTGATTTCACCGCGCCGAACGAAGAGCTCAAACAGCTGCTGGAAAGCAAACAGTCTGAATACACGTATGAAACCTTCGACGGGGATCATAAATGGACCTACTGGCAGCCGCTCATCACGCCGGCGCTGAAAAAAATGCTGTAACCATTCATTTAAGGAGGGAACTTTCATGAAATACGGTATTGTTTTATTTCCATCAAAAAAATTACAGGATCTCGCAAACTCGTACCGGAAACGCTACGACCCGAGCTACGCGCTCATTCCTCCGCACCTGACGCTAAGAGATCCGTTTGAAGCGACAGAACAGGAAATCGAGCAGGTCGTATCACAGCTGAGACAGACGGCGAAAGAGTCGCATCCGCTCGTTCTGAAAATCACAAAATACAGCTCGTTTTCTCCTGTGAATAATGTGATATATATGAAAGCGGAGCCGACGGAGGAATTAAAATCTCTGAGTGAGAAATGCTACTCAGGAGCATTATCCGGCGAGCCGGAATACAGCTTCGTTCCGCATGTCACGGTCGGCCAGAAGCTGTCGTCAGATGAACATTCCGACGTACTCGGACAGCTGAAAATGCAGGACATTTCCCACGAAGAAGTCATCGACCGTTTTCACTTGCTCTATCAGTTGGATAACGGCTCATGGACTGTGTACGAAACATTTTTATTAGGCGGAGGAGAATAACTGTTTGGAATCCATCATCGCAAAAACTGAAAAACAGCTGAACGACGCTTTTTTCGTCAGAAAAGAGGTCTTCGTTAAAGAACAGCACGTTCCGGAAGAAGAAGAGATTGATCAATTCGAGGACACGTCAGAGCATATAGTCATATATGACGGCGGCCAGCCGGTCGGAGCCGGCAGATGGCGCATGAAAGACGGGCATGGAAAATTAGAACGCATCTGCGTGATGAAAAGCCATCGTTCTTCAGGCGTCGGAGCCATCATTATGCAGGCGCTTGAAAAAGCGGCGGCAGCCAAGGGCGCCGACAGCTTTATCTTACATGCGCAGACGCAGGCAGTTCCGTTTTACGAAAAACAAGGATACCGCGTCACATCCGGCGAAGAATTTCTCGATGCGGGCATCCCCCATCTGGAAATGATAAAGAAACACAAACGATAAAATCAAAAGCACTCCTGTTGATATGGCAGGAGTGCTTTTTTTATGAAAATAATACTATTTCATGAATTTTATTGAATTTTATGGAATTTTAATGTATGTTTAGTATACTAAGTATTACAATTCATACAAAAAATACAATTCATATTTCGGAGGGATAAACATGACGGCACCAAAAGGAAAGCATATATTCGGGACTGTTAAAGTGGGCACAAAAGGACAGATTGTCATTCCTAAAGAAGCAAGAGATGTTTTCGATATAAATCCGGGGGATTCACTGCTTATGCTTGGGGATGACCAGCAAGGTATCGCACTTGTTAAACAAGAACTCTTTTTCGAATTTGCAAAAGATATTTTAAACGCTAAGCAAATCGATGAAGATAGTGAGGATGAGTAAATGCACGCGATTGAGCTGAAGCAATTAACGAAACATTATAAAGAAACCGCCGCCGTTGACCGTCTTGAGTTCTCAATTGAGAAAGGGGAATTTTTCGCATTACTCGGTGAGAACGGAGCCGGAAAAACGACATTAATCAGTATGCTTTGCGGACTCCTTTCTCCGGATGACGGTGATGCATCAGTGCTTGGACACAGTATTTTGACTGATTTGGATAAAATAAAACCGAAATTGAATATGTCCCCGCAGGAAACAGCCATCGCTCCTCATCTAACCGTACGGGAAAACTTAGAGTTTATAGCCGGAGTCTACGGAATTCCGAAAAAAGAAGCAAAAAAAAGAACAGATGAGATGCTCGAATTGTTTCAATTAAAAGAGAAAGAAAGAGCAAAAACAAAAACATTATCAGGAGGAATGCAGCGCCGCCTCAGCATCGCAATGGGAATGATCACCAAGCCGGATATTTATTTCTTAGATGAACCGACATTAGGGCTGGACGTCCGTTCACGCCGCGAGTTGTGGAAAAATCTTGAGGCATTAAAGGGAGACATGACGATTATATTAACGACACACTATTTAGAAGAGGCTGAAGCCCTGGCAGATCGTATTTGCATTTTAGAAAATGGGACTTTAAAAGCACTGGGCACGGCGGAGGCTCTGAAAAAGCAAACTCATTCAGCCACATTTGAAGATGCCTTTTTAGCGATTTGTGACGGGGAGGCGGGTCTTTATGCTTGATTTCGCCATTCGCAACCGCAAAGAAATTTTTCGTGACCCCCTGTCTATTATCCTTGGAATCGCACTGCCTGTTATTCTATTGTTTCTGTTTACGGCGATTGAAAAAAATGCGCCGCTTGATACCTTTAAAATTCAGCACTTAGCACCCGGACTCATTGTTTTCGGTTTCGCTTTCCTTACAATGTTCTCTGCATTGCTGATCGCAAAAGACAAACAGACCGCCCTTTTGACCCGTTTGTTTGCTTCCCCTTTAAAAACAGCCGATTATGTCATCGGTTATGCAATGCCGATGCTGCCGTTAGCCATTTTACAAATCGTCATTTGTTTTATCGCAGCAGCGGCTGCCGGTTTATCCGCCGAGTGGATGAATCTTCTCGCAGGTATCGCTGTCTTGCTGCCGATTGCGATGATGTCCGTTTTCTTCGGTTTATGTTTAGGGGCTGTGTTTACGGACAAACAAATTTCAGGTATCGGAACGATTTATATTACACTCGTGCAATTTCTGGGCGGGGCTTGGATGGAGGTGAGCCTGCTCGGTGACACATTCAAACATATCGCTTATGCCTTACCGTTTATTCACTCGATCGAGCTGGCTCAGGAAGTCATATCCGGAGATTATTCTTCCTTTCATCAGCATATTTGGCCGATAGCGGGATATACCGTTTTGGCGCTTGCACTTGCTTTCCTCAGTTTTATGAAAATCAGGAAGAGATAAAAAAAGCCGGCACTCCGTAATGGGAGCGCCGGTCTTCTTTATTACGTTTCTTTCAGAAGGTTTATCGTATGCGGCAGCAGACGGTCATCCCCCGGACTGCCATGGCCCGGAACGACAATGCTGATGTCCTGATATCTTTTCATGACTTTGCTGACGGCGCGCGGCCACTGATCCGGATAAAAGCCCGGAGTAGGCACGATTTCCTTTGTTTCTAAAGCCTTGATTAAGCATCCGCCGAATAAGAGCTTATCCTCAGGCAGCCAGACGGGAATATTGTCTTCCGTATGCCCTTTTCCCGGATAAAACGTTTCAATTTTCATATCGCCGAACTGCAGCTTTGTCACGTTTTTCAAATCTCCGAGCGGCCGGTCATATCCCTGCTGTCGGGCGAAGTCGGCGGTCAGCTTCGTGCTGTGCACCTTTACCCCGTATTTGTACAGGGTGTTCAGACCGCCGATACGATCGTCATGGGCGTGTGTCACAATGGCATCGGTCATCCTTTTGCCGGGAAACCGCTGTTTTATTTGTGTCATTAATTGCTCTGTGAGACTGTCATTCCACGGAGTATCAATCAGTACGATTCCTTTTGAAGTCTCAAGAAGCAATCCGTTCGCAGGGACGGGACTTCCGTCTGCCGTACCGGTGCTTGTATGCATCCAGACATGCGGCGCCAGCTGTGTGAGAGTGACATCTTTTGCTGCGGAGCCCTCCGCCGCGTGTGCCGGTTTCATTCCGGCAGTAAAGAGGCCGAATAGAAATAACCCCGCAATTAATAATGAAAGCTTTCTCAAATTGAATCATTCCTTTCCGTATCTTTCATATATACGACTCAAAAAAAGCCCGGATATTTCCGGGCTTTTTCACACGTATTGATTTATCAGCCGGCCTTTTCCCATGATTTGCGGCAGACGGGAAAGAGAGCGCTTACGTTTTTCCTCATGTACTTTCTTTTCTGCGGCTGCGGTATTTTCCTGGCGGCGCTCCACCTCTCTGTACAACCTGTCATTGGCGAGGGCGGCCGCTTTCGTAATGCCGGCGTAATCAGGCTTATAACCCGCTGCCCGGTTTGCGTATTGAGAATACTGCTGGTTTTGAATCCGTCCTGCATAAATCATATGTACCCCTCCCCTTCGCTTTTCATTTCCCTTAATCTTACTTTTTGAAACGCGGTTCTTTTGTTATGATATTCTTTGTCTATCAAATGGATGAACACCTTTTAATGGGAGGACCCCTTTTTGAAATGCGCCCGACTGAATAACCGAACGATACATTTACATACATATTCCAGAGAACATTACCAATTCCTTTTTGAAGAAGCTCAAAAAGGAAATATTTTTTGCGCACATTGTGACCAGCCCGTCTTGATGCGGCTTTCGATTTTAGAGCAGCCGGCATTTTATCACCGGCAAAAGGGAGACTTCACCGCCTGTGAAAAAGCATGCGCGGCCGAGGAACCGCAAGCGGAGAAAGAAAAAGAAGAGTATAAGGAAGCCGGCATGTTCCGCCTGCCGAAAGGAAAAGCGATTTCAGAGAATCCGAAACCGATCGTCTCAGAATGGAAAAGCCCGAAAAAAGTGCCTGCGGCCGAACCGTTTTCACCAACATCCGAGGCGGCTGATACATCTTTGTTTCCCGGCATCGGCCTGAACCGTGAACAGATGAAGGCAGTTACTGAAACGGACGGGCCTTTATTAGTGCTTGCCGGAGCGGGAAGCGGAAAAACGAGGGTGCTGACAGCACGCGCCGCCCATATGATTGAACACCTCGGCATTTCACCTGAGAATATGCTGCTTGTGACCTTTACGACAAAAGCCGTCGCCGAAATGAAAGAGCGGATGGCGAATGAGTACGGTCTGGCAGCCGGAAAAGTCTCCCGTCTCGTGACCGGAACATTCCACAGTTTTTTCTATAAAATACTCTATCATTATGATTCTTCAAAATGGAACGGCAGCCAGCTTTTAAAAATGGAGTGGCAAAAAGAGCAATATGTGAAAAAGGCGCTCTATGAAGAAAATTTGGATGAAAAAGAGTTTCCCGTCGACCAGGCGCTTCAGCTTATCGGCTGCTGGAAAAACACGTATCTCCCCCATGAGACCATTCCGCTTGCGGACGACTGGGAGAAAAAAGTGTACAGGCTCTACGAACATTACGAACGGCAGAAGCGGGAAAAACGGCAATTTGATTTTGATGACATGGCACAAGGCTGTTATGAACTGTTTCAAAGCCGGCCTGATATTCTCGCGCAGTACCAAAACAGATTTTCTCATATCTTGATTGATGAGTTTCAAGATATCAACCCTGTTCAGTACAACATTATGCAAATGATCGCAAGTCCTGAGAATAACCTGTGCTGCGTGGGTGATGACGACCAATCCATTTATGCGTTCCGCGGCAGCAGCCCGTCTTTCATTCTTGATTTTCAAAAGGATTATCCGGCAGCAAAGACCATTTACTTAACGGCAAATTACCGATCGCCGCATCCGATCGTCTCAAGCGCTCATGCCGTCGTAAAGAAAAATAAAAAACGGTATGAAAAAACACTTTCTGCCGTCAAAGACGGCGTTCACAATCCCGTGATGTTTTATCCTTACGATGAAGAAGAAGAAGCGACCATGATTGTTTCAGATATGAAAGAGAAAATTCAAAACGGGGCGAGCCCTGACGATTTTGCCGTGCTTTACCGGACAAACAGCGCCGGACGGGCCATTTATGAAAGACTGCATCAATCATCGATTCCTTATCATGCCGACCGGGGCGTTCAGACGTTCTACAGCCGCAGAATCGTACGCCAGATCCTCGCCTACTTATATGCGAGTCAGAATGAAGATGATCCGGATGCGGTGAAAGACCTGCTGCCCGCCTTATTTTTAAAGCAATCCGCCCTGCAAACGTTAAAGGCGCTGTCAATCACGGAAGATTGCACGATGATTAAGGCACTGACGAAACTGCCTGACCTGAAGCCTTTTCAAATAGGGAAGATCAAGCAGATCGTTCCGTTTTTCGCAAGCATCCGAACAATGAAGCCGGTTGAAGCCATCACCTTTGCAGAAAGCAAAATGGGTTTTTCCGAGTATTTAAAAAAACGGGGCAATGAGGGAAACAAACTGGAAAAAGGCTCTGATGATCTCAGGGATGTCAAAGTGGCCGCCAAAAAATTCAAAACCATTCCCGATTTTCTTGCGCATGTCGATCATATGCGCGCCGCTGAGAATCTGAAAACCGATGAAAACGGCGTCGAACTGCTGACCATTCATCGCTCTAAAGGTCTTGAATTCAATACGGTCTATATTTTAGGCGCGGCTGACGGCTCGATCCCCCATGACTTCGCGCTTGAGACGGCGAGACAGGGCGATCCCGCTCCGCTCGAAGAAGAAAGACGGCTTCTGTATGTCGCAATGACAAGGGCCATGCAGCATTTATATGTATCTTGTCCCGCGTACAGGCGGGGAAAAACAGCGCGCAGCTCAAGATTTCTCGAGCCCCTTCTTCGGACGGACAGACGGAGCGCACTCAGGATATAAAGAACCCGGCAGATCACTGCCGGGTTCTTCTCACATAAAAAGGCCTTTTTAGCAAGGCCGTCTGACGCCTATTTATTGTTCAGCATTTTAGAAATGGTGCCAAAATCAAGTTTCTCTTTACCGCTTGTAATAGATTGAACGATTTTGTCTTCCAATTCTTTCGGAACACGCTTGTTAGCCAGCTGGGACACCTTCTGAATGACGCCCCTCACCGTGTTTTCATCTTTGAAATTGGCATTTTGCAATGATCCTGCAAGGTTCATGACATCCTTCATGCTGACGCCTGTTTTCTTCTCAATATTTTTGAAAAATTGATTATCCATGGTGTGCCTCCTTTTGTGGAGTAATACGATATTGTATGAATAAAGAGCGGAACATGTGCCCGTAAGACAAGGAAAAAATTCCGAGTGCCCCGTCTCTATACGCCTTCATACATCAGGGAAGCACGGGACTGAACGGTCCCGCGCTTATCCAAGGTCTTGCTAAGGTTTAGCCAAAAAAGGATGCACCGACAATGATCAGAAGGATGAACAATACGACAACAAGAACAAATGTTGAGCCGTATCCGCCTCCGACATAGCCGCCTCCGTATCCGCCGCAGCCGCCATAACCGCCGTAGCCGCCGCCGAATCCGCCATATCCGAATCCCATATCTAAGCACCTCCTTTACTCTCTATACACTATGTGAGCCGACTTGTTTGGCTTGGATAAATGCATAGGGCCGGTGCGGATTTCATTCATTTTAGTGAGAATGCTCATTTTTCTTCAGTTTTGCTTCTGTTTCGGCGGCAAACACATCTATCCATTCCTCAAAGCGCGATCCCGCTTCATCAAACTCAGACAGCTGTTTTTCAATAGATAAGATATATTTGTCATGCTCCCGCTGGTTTTGATTGTGCCGGCGGTATTTACCGTTTATGAATGATTCAAATATATTCATAACATCCCCTCCTCCTATGATCTATGCCGAACAGAGGCCGGCGTTCGGCAAAAAACAAAAAAACCGGAAGCTCCGGTTTTTTAGAGAACGGCTATTTCGGTTTTTTCTTTTGGCCGCAGCCGCAGCCTTTTTTCTTAATTTTTTTTTCGTAAGGCTGATGCACAGTTGTTTTGTATGGAGAATGTTGGGAAGGTTTGCTTGATTGATTCATGGTGATCCTTCCTTTCCTTATGTCATATATGCCAGTTTATGCCGAAAGTGACGGTAAGTTGCTGGTGGAACCGCCTTATTCCTGCAGAAGACGAGAAACCGCAGCTTCAATGATCCCGGCCGCGCCGGCTATGGCTAACAGCAAAATCAGCCATTGCGCAGCCTCGGGTACCAAAATCTGCGCCGCAATTAAAAAGGCCGCGCACCACACGCCCGTACACCAGTAGCAGCTGAGAAGTTCACCGATAAATGCCCTGATACCTTTTCCTTTTATGACAATGTAGGTTTCTGTCGTGCCGTCTGGTGCGGTTTCTGTTTTTTCCTCGTGAAAAAGGCTCCGAAGCGGCGCCATAATGGTGTCAAATACGAAAAGCCTGGCCAGCCGGAAAACGGCAAACGATAACAGAATAAATGAAAGCCAATTGATAACCACCTGTTCACTCCTTTTCAAAACTTGACCTCTTTATACATATGCGAAAACCCTGATCTTCATGAATCGCACCTTGTCCGGTAAAAAAATAGGTGCGATTTAGTTGTTTTTCTTATTCCGCTCGGCGTTTCATTTGCATTATATAAAGTATGAATGAGAAAGGAGTGAAGGTTATGTCGTTTGAAGAAAAAGTCGAAACACTGCAACCTCAAATATTCGAACAATTATCCAACGAATTCGAGCAGAAGATCGAAGTGATTGATTGCGAAAATGTCACAATAGATACAACACTTATAACGGCCGCTCTTTCAATACAAGCTTCAGTTACTACGGCGATTATCCTTGCGACACAGCTCGCGATCGCAGATGAAGACACAGCCGACCAAATGGCAACCGAACTGCTGATCCTCGATGATTGCCAAATAAAAAAGCGAACCCTCATTCAAGTCATTAACAGCCGCAATGTCAAAATCACACTGACTGCAGACGATATCATGGCCTTTGTACAAACTTTGTTTCAATTATTAAATATACTTTTTGCTGAACTAGACATCCTTTAACCTTTCTTTTCAAATATTTAAACAGAGGTGAGAACAAATGGCAGATAACGAAAAATTAAAAAAAGAACTCGAAAGTCTACCAGAAGTGGATCCGCTTTTAAAAGTGCTTGTCAGCAATGTCTTCAAAAAACACGGCGTGACAAAGGATAAAATGCGGGATATCCCTGATGAAGAAAAAGAAATGCTGATCGCATTAGTCAAAGACATGCAGGCGAAATCAGAAGCTTTTCTTGAAAGCCAGAGACAGAAAAAAGAGCAGGAAAAAGCGCAAGAACAGCAGACAAATCCAAAAACCCGCAGAGAACAATTAATCGAACAGCTCCGGCAAAGACGCCAAAATCCCGGTCAATAACTAAAAAATAGTGATTTTTATCAGGATAGATGCCTGAGTCAAAGTAAGGGGCCGGCTCATTTAATATTAGTAAAAGAAAAGGAGGAATAGATATGGAAAGCAGACCATACTCTTGGGTTGCACTTGATCCTGAATGCGAACATCCGCGAGAAGAAAAAGAAGAAAAAGAAGGCAGAAGATGCAGTGTTTGCTGTAACGGAAACGGATTCGGCGAAGATAATGCCTTCATCGACCAGGACCTGGCTCAAGCGAATCTCAACAAACAAGTTTCTGAAGAAGCGATTATTATCAGAGACTCTTGTGATATTAACGTAACGTCAACAGACGTTCAAGCAGTCGCTTCAGTCATGACAGCTCTTAATGCAGCAGTCGTAACGGCCACTCTCACTTCAATCGCTGACGGAGTCATTGCTGAATTGGTCGCACAAGACTTATTGCAGCTAACAGCTAACAAACAAATCAACCGTCAAAAACTGCTCATCGAAAACTCCCGCGGCGTAAACGTGACAACAGTAGATGCCGATATCGCAGTGTTGATCTCAACAGCGACAAATACACTGGTTGCCATCTTAGTCATCACCCTGATCCTCTAAAAAGAAAAAGCAGAGCTAAAAATGCTCTGCTTTTTCTTATTTTCTCCGCATATGATGAATATATAGACGTTCACCCACACCAAGTGAGGCTCGCGTACATATGTTGTTAAAGACAAAAGTCAAATACCCTAAAAGAAGGAGCTGAAATCCATGAGCTGCGGAAAACACCATGGCCGAGATGAAAGTTGTGTATGCGATGCAGTCGAGAAGATTTTAGCAGAACAAGAGGCTGTTGAAGAACAATGCCCGACTGGATGCTATACCAATCTGTTAAGCCCGACGGTTACCGGTAAAGATACCATCCCGTTTCTCTTGTTTGATAAAAAAGGCGGTTTGTTCTCCACATTCGGGAACGTCGGAGGCTTTGCGGATGACAGCCAGTGTTTCGAGTCTATTTTCTTCCGGGCAGAAAGAGTTTGTGATTGCTGCGCAACGCTTTCAGTATTGCGCCCCGTAGATGTGCACGGCGACACCCTCAGCGTCTGCCATCCTTGTGACCCGGATTTCTTCGGTTTAGAAAAAACAGATTTTTGCATTGAAGTTGATCTGAGCTGCTTCAGCGCCATTCAATGCCTTTCACCGGAGCTTGTTGACCGGCCTGCGCCGCACAAAGAGAAAAAGCATCACGGATAGTCATTGATTCGCATCTTTCCTAAAGAAGAATCCCCTTCCAACCTTCTATTACAGATGCAATCATCAGCCCGCCCGGACTTCCGGGCGGCTGACTCTCCGATATCGTTTAATCCGGTATATAAAACGTGAAGTCAGGAGGGATATTATGAGCAAGCATACAACATACTGTGTGCGTGAAGCGGTAGAAAATATTGAAGACCTGCAAAATGCGGTTGAGGAAGATTGCCCGGCCGGATGCTATTCCAACCTTTTATCGCCGGGTTTTTCATTAGGCGATACAGTGCCGTTTGTGCTTTTCACTTCTAAATCATCACCGTTTACCGCATTCGGAAATGTCGGCGAGCTGGATAACGGTCCGTGTTTTAACACCGTTTTTTTCAGAGTTGAAAGGGTCTGTGACGGCTGTGCCACATTAAGTCTGCTTATTGCTTTTGACGAGCATAAGCACATTCTTGATTTTACAGATAAAGACTCTCTCTGCGATGTATTCCGTTTAGAAAAAACGAACTATTGCGTTGAAGTCGATCTCCATAGCTTCTGCGCCATCAATTGCCTGAACCCGAGACTGATCAACCGCACACATTCTTAAATCAAAAAGCATAAAAATAAGCTGCCGGATTAAAGAATTCAGGCAGCTTTTTGTATGGTTAAAATCCAAGCGGATGCAGCGAGGTAATATCGTCTATTGCGAGTTCTGCCGGCGCTCCGTTGCTTGTCGTCCGCAGGAAGATCGCATTATTTTTTCTGCCGACGATTACGCCTCTGTAGGTTTTCCCGTTGGCTTCTATCAGACAAAGGGTCCGCGGCATATTATGCGGCAGCTTCGTTAAGAAATCAATTTTTTCAAGAATGGACATTCTGCTCATCGGCTTTTTCACGCGCTTTGGCGGAACCTTTTCCTCTGGGGCGGCATTGTGAACCGCTTCAGGCTCTTTTTCAACGGCATCAGGCTCTTTTTTAGAGGCGTCAGGCTTGGCAGTGTCCTGCTCCGCTTGCGCCGGAACTTCTTGAACGGCTTCTTCTGCGCGGCTGTGCTGTTCAGGTACTTGCTTTTCTGGTTCGACAGCCACTGCTCCTTCAGGCTGAGTTTTACATTCTTCCTCCCGCTTTCCATACATCGGCTCTTCTTCCGGCGGCTGAGGCGCTTTCCTTTTTTTGATTAATATGTCCTGCATTGATGATTGCGTGTCTGAATAATCCGCCTGAACAATATACATGAGCGGTTTTTTTTCCGCGTTTCTGTTTTGTTTTGACATCTTCATCCCTCCGATTCTGTCATGTTTTATTTATATGACGGAATGATTAAAATCAGAAGAAAGAAAAAAGCAATCCCTGAAAGGGACTGCTTGTTATTTAACGTGCGGTAATATGGAATCCTGAATCAACGTGAAGATTTTCGCCCGTGATGCCTCTTGACAGGTCACTGAACAAGAATGCAGCCGTGTCGCCCACTTCTTCAGGTGTTGTCGTGCGGCGCAGCGGCGCGCGCTCTTCAATTTCTTTCAGGATAGAGTTGAAATCACTGATTCCTTTTGCAGACAGCGTACGGATCGGCCCTGCTGAAATGCTGTTGACGCGGATGTTTTCTTTTCCTAAGTCAGCGGCTAAATATCTGACGCTCGCATCAAGAGACGCTTTTGCCACACCCATTACGTTATAGTTTGAAACGACGCGCTCTCCGCCGAGGTAAGTGAGTGTAACGATGCTTCCGCCTTCAGTCATAATCGGACGCGCCGCTTTTGCGACTGCTGTCAGAGAGTAAGAACTGATGTTATGCGCAAGCAGGAATCCTTCGCGGTTCGTATTTAAATATTCGCCGACAAGCTCTTCTTTGTTTGCGAACGCGATGCAGTGCGCAATGCCGTGAATCACGCCGACCTGCTCTTTAATGCTCGCAAAGCAAGTTTCGATCTCAGCGTCATTTGTCACATCACACGGAAGGATGATGGAATCATTTCTTTCTAATGTAGCCGCAAGGTCATGAACTGATTTTTCCAAGCGCTCTCCCGCGTAAGTGAAAATGAGGCGCGCTCCGGCTTCATGCAGCGAACGGGCGATTCCCCATGCGATACTGCGTTTATTGGCAACGCCCATCACAACGATGTTGCGGCCTTCAAGTGAGAAATTCATATGTATAAAGCCTCCTGTAATCGTCTTAAAGACATAGTTTTAGTACCTGATCTTAATTTTTATCATATCATAACCTTGTCCAGATTGAAAGCATGGGAAAAAGACCGCGGATGTTGAAGCGGTCTCTTTTTTATCTCGTCTGCAGACTGTTCCTTTTAAAGGCAAAATGATTGGTCGGGCCGTGTCCCGCTCCGATGCCGAGCGTATGTTCCACGGCTTCCCGCACAAAATTGACGGCTGTCTCAAACGCGGTCTGAATGTTTTTCCCCTTTGCCGTTTCCGCCGTCAGCGCGGCTGCGAACGTGCAGCCTGTTCCGTGGGTGTGTTTCGTGTCAATATAAGCGTGGCTGATTTGGGTAAAAGACGAACCGTCAAATAATAAATCAACGATTCTCCCCTGTTCAGGCTGATGTCCGCCTTTTATGATGACATGCTTTGCACCAAGCTTGCAAAGGCGTTCGGCCGCTTTTTTCCGGTCCTCAAACGTGCGGATTTCCATTCCCGTCAATACCTCAGCTTCCGGAACATTCGGCGTCACCGCATAGCTGCGCGGAATTAACAGCTCTTTTAACGCGGCCTGAGATTCCTCACGCAGCAGGGAAGCGCCTCCTTTGGCAATCATGACGGGGTCGGTGATGACATGATCAAGCCCGTACTGATCCGTTTTTTCCGCAATTTCCGCAATCATTTCCGCGCTCCACAGCATTCCCGTTTTTACAGCGTCAGGCCGCAAATCTTCCGCCACCGCGTCAATCTGGCTGCCCAGCGCTTCCCGGGTGAGCGGATAAATGCCGTGAACACCCAAAGTGTTCTGGGCGGTTACCGCTGTAATGGCTGACATCCCGAAAACGCCGAGCTCCTGAAAGGTTTTGAGATCCGCCTGTATACCGGCGCCGCCTCCTGAATCTGATCCGGCAATCGTCAATGCTTTGCATATGCTCATGATGTTTTTCTCTCCTTTCGCATTATCCGATCCATTTATGATAAAAGGATTTCGCTCTGCTGATATCACTTGTGCCGTGTATTAATGCTCTGCCGTCACGAAACAGTACCATCTTGAAATTGTCTGTGCAAAACGAAATTAAATACGGGTTGGCTGAAACATCAAGCCCTGTCCGTCTGAGCTGTCCCGCAAGTTTTTGCAGATCAACCTGTTCGGAGATCCCCGTTCTGATCTGCACCGTGTTCCGCCCGCACAGAACCGCCGCTTTTGTCTGATTTTCATAGGATAAAAACGGAAATTCGTTTGTGCCGCAGCTTGGGCAATCAGCCGACTTAAGACGGGCGACGTTTATTTCTGACCGTTCATTTTTCCATAAATCAAAGGAACGGAGAACATGCTCGATAGATCCGCCCGTTAACAGCTTCAGCGCATCTGCTGCCTGAAAAACGGCCGTCTGCAATACAGCCGGGCTGATGATTCCCGCCGTATCGCATGTCATACCGCCTAAAGGCAATGTTTCAAGCAGACAGTGAAGGCACGGCGTGACACCAGGAATGACGGTAAAAGAGAGCCCGTAGCTGCCGACACAGGCGCCGTACAGAAAGGGAATTCCTTTCTGTACAGCCGCATCGTTCACAATCAGCCTCGTTTCAAAGTTGTCGGCGGCATCCACGATGAGGGAGGCGCCACGAATCAATCCGGGTGCGTTTTCCGCAGTGACATCCATGACAAATCCCTCGACCTCTACATCGCTATTTATAGATCGAAGCCGTTTTTCAGCCGCCGCGGCTTTCGGCATTTCCTGTCTGACATCATCTTCAGTATAAAGCTGCTGGCGCTGAAGATTACTCCACTCCACATAATCTCTGTCAGCGATCGTTACCTTCCCGATCCCTGCTCTGACAAGCATCTCCGCACTTGCCGTCCCAAGCGCACCCGCGCCGATAATCACGGCGTGAGACGACCGGAGCTTCTCTTGGCCGGAGGGACCGATCGGCTGAAACAGCTCCTGTCTGGAATATCTGTCCGTCATACCGGAAGACCGTCTCGCGGACTGCTTGCAGTTCCGTAATCTTTCACCGGAATTCTCCCGGCTTCATAAGAAAGGCGGCCCGCTTCTACGGCAAGCTTCATCGCCCTGGCCATTTTGACCGGATCATCAGCGCCTGACACAGCGGTATTTAACAGCACACCGTCTGCCCCGAGCTCCATCGCGTAGGCGGCGTCTTTTGAAGATCCGACGCCGGCATCGACAATGACCGGCACCTTCGCCTGTTCAATGATAAAGGATAGATTCAGCGGATTTAAAATTCCCTGACCGGAACCGATCGGCGAAGCGCCCGGCATAATGGCATGCACTCCGAGCTCCTCAAGACGTCTTGCGAGCACGACATCGTCAGACGTATACGGAAGCACGATAAATCCCTCTTCGAGCAGCTGTTCTGATGCTTTCAGCGTTTCAACCGGATCAGGCAAAAGTGACCGGCTGCATCCGATGACTTCTACTTTTATCATGTCACAAAGCCCTGAAGCTTTGGCAAGCCTTGCGATTCGGACCGCCTCTTCAGCCGTTGCGGCGCCGGCCGTATTCGGCAGAAGCGTGTATTTAGACAAATCAAGCTGTTCGAGAAAGTTAGGCTGAGACTCTTCAAAGATGTTCATCCGCCGCACCGCAAAGGTTAAAATATCTGATTCCGAGACAGCCACCGCCTCTTTCTGAATCTCAAAACTCGGATATTTTCCCGTTCCTAACAGCAATCTTGACTGAAACTGTTTTCCGCCTATTGTTAACATCCTCATCCGCCTCCTACAAAATGGACAATTTCTATGACATCGCGGTCACACAAACTTGTATTTTCATAATTCTTTTTTTCAATAATTTCTTTATTTCTCTCCACAACTACGATTCTTTGATCGAGCTGGTACGATTCAAGCAAATCCTGAACCGTCCCCTCATTTCGATTCCAATCAATTTGTTTTCCGTTCAGCTGAAGGATCATATATGAACAGCCTCCTTGCGATCAATTCGAAACGCTTCTTCCCATTCCTGTTTGACTTGTTGCCCCAAGATTATATCCCGCACCATTTCAGCCGTTGCCGGCGCCAACAGGATGCCGTTCCGAAAATGGCCGGCGGCGAAGATGATGCCGCTGTCTTCAGGATGCCGCCCGATAAACGGCTTTCCGTCTCTTGTTCCCGGCCTGAGACCCGCCCAAAACCGGTCTATTTTCATATGTTCGATGGCGGGAAGCATGGTTTTCGCTTTTGCAATGACGGCCTCAATTCCTCCGATGTCAGGCGTATCGCTCCAGTCACCCTGTTTCATCGTGGCGCCGATGACAAGCCGGCCGCTTTTTCTCGGGACAACATAACAATGATCATGGTAAAGGGTTTTGGTCAGCGTGGTATCGTCATTCCACACGGAAAGGCATTCTCCTTTCACAGGAAAAAAAGGCTGTCCCAAGCCGAGCTGGCTGAAAAACCGGCCGCTCCATACCCCGCTTGCAACTGCGACTTTGTCAGCATAAACATCCCCGCCGGACGTTGTGATGCAATATTCTCCGTTCACCCGTTTTACGGAGGTGACTTGTGTATGCTCATATATATCAGCGCCATAGCGCCGCGCCCCTTTTGCATACGCTTTGCAGACATAGTACGGTTCGACATGGATATCGTCTTTTATAAAACTTGCGCCGAGAATGTCTTTTGAAGCGTAAGGCTCTTTTTCAAGGGCATCTTTCGCTGAAAGCCAGGTGACGGAAGGCAGATCATCCATCTTCCGTAGACGGGCGATATCTTCTTCGGTATACGCCAGTTTAAGCATTCCGCCGTTATGGCGCCTGATGTCAATGCCGCAAGCTTCCTCAAGCTCTTGCCCCGCCGCTTCATACAGCCTTTGACTGTGCATGGCAAAATCAAAAAACGCATCCCGGTTTTCACATTCCGCATGAGCGCCCAGCATTCCCGCGGCAGCGCTTGTCGTTTTTCGGCCGACTTCTCCGGCTTCAAGCAAGACAACGTTCTGCTGCGTCTTCGCCAGCTCATAAGAAATGGCGCACCCGATAATTCCGCCGCCGATCACCGCCGTATCATAGTGCTTCTTCATAATCGGCCTCCCTTACCGCGCGTGCATACCGTTTTGCCGCCTCCTCAGGATTTTCAGCTGAGAAAATACCTGACATGACGGCAATTCCGTCCGGTTTCGCCTGCTTTGTGTGTCCGATCGTCTGCAGTGTCATTCCGCCGATTGCGATGACGGGGATGGAAAGCGTGCGTTTGATCTCTGAAAGCAGGCTGATGCCTCTTGCTTCAAGTCCTTGTTTACATTCGGTTTCAAATACATGGCCGAACACCACATAATCCGCATCTTCCTTTTCAGCTTGGATGGCTTCTTTCAGCGAATGAACCGAACGTCCGATATGAAGATGGGGAAATCTGCTTCGCACCTGCTTTACGGAAAAGCTGCGGGACGGAAGCTGAACACGGTGTATATTGGCAAAAAGCGCGATATCCGCCCTGTCATTGATGATCAATTTGTCCTTATCCGCACCGCCCTTTTTCAAAAGGGACAAAAGCTGCATGATTTCTCCCGCTGTTTTATCCCGCTCACGGATATGTATAAAGCTTACTTCGCGCTGAATCGAAAGAATATCCTCGGCCAGCTCGGCAACGGGTTTGCGATTATCAGTTACCGCGTGCAGCTCCAAAAGATTCCACCTCTTTTCCGCCCTTCTCGGACCAGCTTTCTTTTTGATAGGCCATTCCCCAAAATTGATATTCATAATAGCTTGAAATCACAAAATTCTCTTTCATTTTCGCGCGGATGTCCTCTGTGCTGTTTTCAGCAATCTCGTCAAAACGGCTGATCTGTTCTTCGACTTGCTGTCTGAACCAGTCTCCGCCGTATGTACCGATCCATTTTTCATAAATCGGATGCTCCGGTTTGCACTCTTTTAAGTGTTCGCCGACTTCATAATAAAGCCAATAACAGGGCAGAAGCGCAGCTAATATTTCTCCAAAATTGCCGCTCATCACCGATCTGTACATATGAGACGTATAAGAATAGGCGGTCGGTGCCGGTTTAAATGCCGCACGCTCTTCTTCCGTAATCCCTAAAAGCTCCGTAAACTCGCGGTGCAGCGCCATTTCCGCTTCATATGTCCCTTGAGCGTGGCCCGCCATCCTGCCCGTCGTAAACAAGTCTTCGGCATATGCGGCGCCGAACGCCTGAACTTTTGCAAAATGCGTCAAATAGTAGGAATCTTGCAGCACGTAATAGCTGAAACGGTCTATCGGCAGGCTTCCGTCACCGATTCCCGTTACAAACGGATGAACAAAACTTCCGTCCCACCATTCGGCAGCCGCCAGTCTGCATTCTTCAGAAAATGTCATCATGTCTTCCCCCCTGTTAAAATAAAAAAACCACTTTCCCGCATCGGAAAAGTGGTTTGGAATTTAAATGGATAAAAGGAACCCCAAAAAAATACCGCTCCACTTCCCTACGCAGGTCTGAACCTGTTCAAGTTATGAGGGTCTAAAAGTCTCACTTTTATCTCAGCCCTTATGAAGGACACCCCTAGTGGTCATACGATTAATGATTTATTTGTTATGCCTTCTATATTATCACGAATTGCAATTTGGTCAAGCTTCAAGAATTTTTCTCAGTTCCGACACGTAGTTGCGCGAGCCCGTGACGATGAGACGGTCTCCTGTTTTCAGCCGCGTGTCTCCGTGCGGAACGATGCTGTCCACACCTCTGAATATCCGGACGAAAATCACATCGCCCATCAGCGGAAATTCCCGCAGAATGATGCCGTTATACGCCGGGTTTTCCAGATTGATCTGATATAACGAAGACTCCTCATTCGTCAGGAGGCTCATCACGCCCGGCGCCTCAATTAATGCGCGCAAGAGCGTCTTTGTAGACAGAAGGATAGAAAAAATACTGATGCCCTCTTCTTTCAGTTTTGTTTCATGCTCAACCGAGCCGACGCTTGCGATGATACGCTCAGTCCCTTTCTCTTTCGCTATTAAGGCGATTTCGGCGTTCACATCTTCATTTCCCGTCGCCACGACAAGAATATCCGTTTTGAAAATACCGTGCGACTCAAGCGTGCCGGGCTCGTAATCAGAAATCGTGTCAACCGAAAAAACGGATTCCGCAAGCGTTTCCCCGGCATTTTCCTGATACACATGGACGACCCGTACTTCATATTCCTCTTCAGGCAATTCCAGCGTAACCGGAAGCGTCATTTGGTTGGCCCCGATAAATGTAATGCGCTTTTTTTCCTGCGGCGCACTTTGCCGTTTGTATAATTTCTTAAAGCCGATCGGCGTGATGATGCTGGCAATAACCGCAACTAAAGTCAGCGCGCCGGACATATTGGCGCTGATAATGTGGAGCCTTTCTCCGATCGTAGCCGCCGCGATAACAAGCGACAGCGTGGACGTCAGCAAAAAGCCCGAAGCAAACACGGTTCTTTTGTCATACCATTTCTTTAAATAAAACACCGGGAACATTTTGCTGATAAACAGCGCAAGCAGAAGCAGCGGAATCATCGTTAATGTTTTCGGATCTTGGAAAAGCGTCCAAATGTCCAATTTCACCCCGACCATGACGAAAAAGATCGGAATTAAAAACCCGTAGCCGAATGAATCCAGCTGTTCCACCATTTCTTTATTCGGAGACAGAAGCGATACCAGAACGCCTGCCAAAAACGCGCCGAGAATATTTTCCGCCCCGAGAGATTCCGATAAAGCGACAAGCACGATAATCAGTGTGAAAATGGCTCTCGTCCCGATCTGCACGGTGCCTTTGGACATCGACTGCACAAATGAACGGTGTTTAAAGATCCTGCCGAAGAAATACAGCACGACCCCCGCGGCAAAGAGAATCAACAGAAGCCACATATTTCCGCTGTCTTCTCCGTAAAGAGAAGAGAAGAAAGCGAGCAGAATCATCGTAGCCAAGTCCGCGATAACGGCGACAAGCAGGATGATCTGGCCGATATTGGAGTTCATGATCCGTTCTTCCTTTAAAGTCGGGACCACCACACCGAGTGATATCGTCGAAATAATAAGCGTCATTAAAAATGCGTTTTGTATAAAACCAGCTAATACAAAGGCATAGGACAGCAGCAATGATAAAATAAAGATGCCGAAAAAGATAATCAGTGCGGCAGAAAACGTGTTGGGCGCTTCCTTGCCATTCGGAAGGAATTGTTTTTTCTTCCCTTTCTCAAATGAAGAAAAATCAATTTCCAAGCCGCTTAAAAACATTAAAAAGATAAAGCCGAGAACAGACAGCGTCTCCAGCCACGTATCTCCCTGAACGACAAGATTCAGGCCGCTTTTTCCGATAATAAGCCCCATGATGATCTCCGCGACGACGACGGGGATGCTGAGCTTAAACCGATGTAAAAGGAGCGGCGTCAAAAAAGCGACGATCAGAACGACGACTAAAGATGCGACTGATGTGTGTTCCATTCGTAAATACCTCCTTAAAACAAGGGTTATAAAAGCCCGCTTAAAGCGGGCGAAACCTTACTTTTTTTTAAAAACATAACGCATATTCTAACAAGGCTGAACGCGAAAAAAAAGTGATAAGGCTTTATTTCTTTAATTCTTTTTTTAATTTGTGCAAAAACACCGTAATTAGGTATAGGAATTAGCCCCATAATAAATAAAAATAAAAAACCGTTAATAAGGAGGCTGACACGAATGGCTTATGACATCATCAGCGATATACACGGATGTTATGACGAAATGATCGCGTTAATGCAAAAGCTCGGATATGAAGTCAAAGACGGAACGCCCGTTCATTCTGAAGGCAGGACGCTTGTCTTTGCGGGGGATTTAACGGACAGAGGCCCAAAATCCGTAGAAGTGATGCGTTTTGTGGCAAAAGCATATGAAAAAGGAGCCGTCCGTTATGTCCCGGGAAATCATTGCAACAAACTGTATCGTTACTTAAAAGGAAACCCCGTAAAAGTGATGCACGGACTGGAAACGACGGCAGCCGAACTGAAAGAGCTGTCTCCCGCCGACAGAACGGAAGTCTCCAGACAATTTATCCGATTATATGAGTCAGCACCGCTTTATGACATTTTACATAATGGCGATCTCATTGTCGCCCACGCCGGCATAAAAGCTGACGATATCGGTAAATACTCGCGTAAGGTAAAAGAATTTGTTCTGTACGGCGATATCACGGGTGAAACGTATCCCGACGGCAGGCCCGTCAGAAGAGACTGGGCCGCCGCTTATGAAGGCAAGGCATGGATTGTTTACGGCCATACCCCGGTAAAACGCCCCCGGATCGTCAACCGTACAATCAACATTGATACAGGATGCGTCTTCGGCAATCAACTGACAGGCTTTCGCTTTCCGGAGCATGAAACCGTCTCTGTGGAAAGCTCAATGCCCTATGATGCTTCACGATTTCGCGAGGATCACGGCAGGGAGGCATGAAAAAAAGCCCGAAACCGGTAAACGGTTCGGGCTTTACATGTGTTCAATTAATGTTTTCATATCGTCAGGCACCGGAGCGTGAAAAACGAGCGTTTCTCCGGTCATGGGGTGTACGAATGAAAGCCGCTCACTGTGAAGAGCCTGCCGCGCAATTCCCTCATTTTTTCCGCCGTACAATGTATCACCGACTAAAGGATGGCCGAGGTAGCTCATGTGCACCCGGATTTGATGCGTCCGCCCCGTTTCCAGCCGCAGGGCTGCAAGCGTAAACGCATGTCCCGATTTTTCCGTTTGAAAATGCGTCACCGCTCGTTGTCCCTCCGGCGTTACCATCCGCTCAATAATACTGTCGTGTTTTCTTCCGATGGGCGCGTCCACCGTTCCTTCCTTCTGCATCATGATCCCGTGTACGACAGCGAGATACCGCCTGCTGACAAGCCCCTTCTTCTGCGCTGCCGACAAAAGAGAATGGGAAAGCCGATGTTTGGCGATGAGCATCGCCCCCGATGTATCCCTGTCAAGGCGGGTGACAAGATGAACCGTTGATTGTACGCCGCTTTTTCGGTAGTGGCTGATCACTCCGTTAGCGATGCTTTCCGACGGGTGTTCTCTTGATGGAATTGAGGAGACATACGGCTGTTTATTGACCACAAGCACATGGTCATCTTCATAAAGAATATCAAGCGGAACCGGCTCAGGCAAAAGCGTTTCACTCACATGCTCCTTCGGAAATTCAATCTTAAGCACATCTCCGTCCGTTAACACGGTGCGGACGGTTACATGCTCTCCGTTCACAAGCAGGTCTCCCCCGCCGAATTTAATGTCAGCGAGAAGCCGCTTTGAAATGCCGAGCTGCGCCGTATATTCTTTTACCGTCATGCCAGCTTCCCGGGCAGTCATGTTCTTTTGGATAAAAAAGTTGTCCAATCCGTTTCCTCTTTCTATTCGCCTTTTCCGATAAAGGAATCCTGCACCCTTTTCCAAAACGGAAAAGGACGGAATCTTGCAAATCTGACTTTTTCATTTGCCACACGGCATAGAATGGACTTCACATCCTTATGCAGCAAGGTTAAATGATCAATTGTGACTTGAAAGTCGACGTCGTTTCTCGGTTTGATGACACAGTTATGATGATCGGGAAGCAAAAGCGGCGAGCCGACAGTCCTGAACACTCTGTTGTTGATGGATGCCATTTCCGCAAGCTGAATCGCCCTGATGGAAGGGTGGATGATTGCGCCGCCTAACGCCTTATTATAAGCCGTGCTTCCGGAAGGTGTGGACAGACATAAACCGTCTCCCCTGAACGTTTCAAACAGCTGGCCTTTAATTTCCACGTCAGCGACGAGACTGCCTTCTATGCTTTTGATCGTACATTCGTTCAAAGCCAGATACCGCTCCTCACGCTCTTCATCATGATAAGTGACAATCACCTCAAGAAGGGGATACTCCACGGTATGATACGGCGTTTTGGCAATGGCCAGAACGAGCTTTTCTATCTCCTGCGGAACCCAATCGGCATAAAAACCCAAATGCCCCGTGTGAACTCCGACAAACGCCGTTTTATCAAGACGGTCGCTGTACCTGTGAAATGCGTAAAGAAGCGTTCCGTCACCGCCGACGGAAATAACGATTTCCGGCTCTTTTTCATCCAAGGTCATATCAAAATCGAGTAAATACGCCTGTATTTTGCTTTTCAGTGTATCTGAAACCTCGTCTCCTTTTGAAGAAACGGCAAATTTCATGCCATTCCCCTCCTTTCCTACTGGTGGTCTCCCGCTTTTTTCTTTCGCGAGAACGCGGCTTGGGCTTCCTGGATTTCTCCGCGGATTTCTGACATTTCTTCATCGAGCCGTGATGCGGCTTCTGAGGCCCGCTGCAGCCTCAGCTTTACTTTTTCGGGAATGTTCCCGCTGTATTTGTAATTCAGTGAATGCTCAATGGTTGCCCAAAAGTTCATGGCAAGCGTCCGAATCTGTATTTCCACAAGAACGTGCTTTTCTCCGGACGTTGTTTGTAAAGGATATAAAACGACAAGGTGGTAAGACCGATATCCGCTTTCCTTATGCTCTGCTATGTAATCCCGCTTATCGACAACGGTAAAATCTTTTCTGGCAAACAGCATATTTTTGACGATCTGGATATCATCGACAAATTGGCACATAATACGCAGCCCCGCGATATCCTGCATCGTTTCAATCTGATGAAGCGGTATGCTTTTTCGTCTCGCTTTTTCAAGTATGCTCGCCACCGGCTTCACGCGGCCTGTCACAAACTCAATCGGTGAGTGGTCATCTTCATACTCATAAAGGGTTCTGACGCCTTTCAGCTTCACCTTTAATTCTTCAACAGCCTGGCGGTATGGCGCTAGAAATTGCTCCCATTGTTTGTCATCCATCGTACATCCCCCAATTCCGAACCTGTTCTAAAGAAATACGCTTTTCACTTTTTCTTCCATATCTCCGTAGTTTGCATTATCTTTAATATTTTCAAGAAGATAATCGAGTTCTTCATGCAGCCCTGAAAGTTCAACCATTTTTCCGCCGGCCTCAAGGACCGCCGGTTTTCTTTGGTCTAAGGCTTTTTTCAGATCCGGCCAGATATGTTCTTTTATAATGACATATTCAAAAGAGTCAGCTGATTCAAGTATGTATACAAAAGCAAAGTGATCGGAATCAACAAGCATTTGACCTGAGGCTTTGCGTTCCGCTCCGCTTAAGTCCTCTCCGCACTTCAAGCGGAGCGCGTCTTCTGTTAATGATGCATTTTGGATTTCAATTCTCTTTTGCATAATGTTCTCCTTTTTTAACAAAGTACAGCATTTATTTTATCATATCAAGGTCGATATTGATAAACGTAACCTCTAAAGAGATAATGGGAATTATACAATTTTTCGTCCTGAAAGGAAGACTGTCATGACCCAAGAAATAGAAATTGAATTCAAAAACCTGCTGACAAAATCAGAATTTCTGAAGCTGAGTGAAGCACTCTGCATGAAAGAACATGATTTTAAACAGCAGGTCAATCATTATTTCGACACGAAAGATTTTTCCCTGAAACAAAAAAAATCAGCACTCCGCATCCGAGAAAAAGACGGCGCGTTCGTTCTGACGTTAAAAGAGCCTGCCGCGGTCGGTCTGCTGGAAACCCACCAAGAGCTTGCGGCACCTGATCTTGACGTCTTCAAGATTCCGGAAGGCTCCGTCAAACGTCAGCTGGAAGGTCTCGGAATCAATTCAGAACACATTTGCTATTTCGGGACGCTGTCGACCGCACGCGCGGAAAAAGAATCAGAAAAAGGCTTAATCATTTTAGATCACAGCCGATATTTAGAGAAAGAAGACTTTGAATTGGAATTCGAAGCTGCTGACTGGGATGAAGGAAAACGGGCGTTTGAACAATTGCTCAAGCAATTCGGCATCCCAGAGCGGATCACGAAAAATAAAATCCAGCGTTTTTATGAACAGAAACAAAAAAAGGTGGAATGACACAGTGAATATAACGAATTGGGCGGCCCTTCTCCAGTTGCAATCAGTGGCGCTGCAATCAATCTCTCATACAAGCACAGCTTCAGGCGGACAATCTTCAGAAAGCCCGCTTGCCAATTTCAGCGCGCTTCTCAGCCAGTATACGGACACAGCCGTCCGGCAGCAGCCGGAATCAGGAATTTTAAACGGTGTGCGGACCGCTCACGCTTCATATTCACCGAGAATTCCCGTTTCATCCGGCTCCGCGGCTGCTTCACAGACCGCTTCCCCGGGCATAAAGTCTCCGGATGCGGCATCTGATATCAGCACCGGAAACTTTTCAATAGACAGCGCTATTCAGAAAGCGGCCGAAAAATACGGAGTGGACGAAAAGCTGATCCGCGCGGTTATTAAACAGGAATCAGGCTTTAATCCGAAAGCGGTCAGCGGTGCGGGGGCAATGGGACTGATGCAGCTCATGCCTTCCACGGCAGAATCACTCGGGGTGTCAAACCCGCTTGATCCCGTCCAGAACGCTGAGGGCGGCACAAAGTACTTAAAGCAGATGCTCACGAAATACGACGGAAATGTATCTCTGGCGTTAGCCGCCTACAACGCAGGCCCCGGCAACGTAGATCGGTACGGAGGCATTCCGCCGTTTAAGGAAACACAGCAATATGTTAAAAACATAACCAAACAGTATTACGCGTAAACCAGAGAGGCTTCCTTCGCCCTCTGGTTTTTTTGCGGAGTGAAATCTTACACATGAATGAAGGCGATGTGATATGATATGAAATACAAGCGCCTGACAGAAAGGCACTTTGTTTGTAGAAATAAAATGTTATTGCTAAAATATACAGTAACTGAAGATAGTAAAACTGAAAGATAAATTCGCAATGGGAATTATGATTCCTATTAGCCATATAAAGGAGTAGTCAACATGGGACAATCGTTTAACGCACCATATGAAGCGATTGGAGAGGAACTTCTATCGCAACTTGTTGATACTTTTTATGAGCGTGTCTCGTCTCATCCCTTGCTGAAGCCGATATTTCCAAGTGATTTGACTGAAACGGCCAGAAAACAAAAGCAATTTTTAACCCAGTATTTGGGCGGACCTCCTCTTTATACTGAAGAGCACGGACACCCCATGCTCAGGGCAAGGCATCTCCCCTTTCCGATTACGGACGAGAGGGCTGATGCGTGGCTAAGCTGTATGAGCAAAGCGATGGATGATGTCGGGCTGGAGGGCGATATTCGTGAATTTCTGTACGGGCGTCTGGAACTAACGGCCAGGCATATGGTAAACCAGGCAGAAGCGGAGGATCGATCATATTGACGAATTATCAGCATGAGCAATACTTCGCCCATTGCCACGGACATCCAAAAAAACCGCTCGAAATTTACATGTTTGTCGACCCTTTATGTCCTGAATGCTGGTCGCTGGAGCCCGCCATAAAAAAATTAAAAATCAAATACGGACGTTTTTTTACGCTGCGGATCATTGTTTCCGCGAGCATTACATCGCTGAATAAGCAAAAGCGGAAAAAACACCTTCTTGCCGAAGCTTGGGAAAAAATTGCGAACCGTTCCGGGATGCCCTGTGACGGAAGCCTTTGGCTTGAGCAAGATCAGCCTCTTTCATCGCCCTACCTTGCCGCACTCGCTTTAAAAGCGGCCGAACTGCAGGGAAGAAAAGCGGGCATTCTGTTTCTCCGCAGCATGCAGGAAAGCCTGTTTGTTTCCAAGCAGAATATTACGGATGAAGACGTTCTTTTAGAAATTGCCGAAAAGACGAAATTAGATGTTGAAGAATTCAAGCGCGACCTCCATTCGCAAAGCGCGGTAAAAGCGCTTCAGTGCGATATGAAAATCGCGGCGGAAATGGATGTCACCGTCAACCCGACATTGACGTTCTTTAACAGCCTGCATGATGATGAAGGGCTGAAGGTTCCCGGCAACTATTCTTATGACGTGTACGAAGAGATCTTATTCGAAATGCTCGGGGATGAACCGAAGCCTTCTGAAACGCCGCCTTTGGAATGTTTCATTGAATATTTCCGGTTTGTCGCATCGAAAGAAATCGCACTCGTTTATGATTTGAGTCTAGAAGAAGTTGAAAAAGAAATGAAAAAACTGGCATTCGCGAAAAAGGTCGCCAGAGTGGAAGCAAAGCACGGTCTGTTTTGGAAGTCTCTTTCCGGCACCCAGGAGGATGTCACCTGTTGTGATCATTAAAAAAAGCTGATTCCTTACGGAGCCGGCTTTTTTTGTGCAAATAAAGAAACCGCGCCGGGATAAGCGCGGTTTCATATGTCTTAACGACAACAAAGGGGATGGGAGAAATTTTTCACGGTCAAACAAAGGGGTAATGTTTGTTTGTGATCAATTTCACATCCTTATCATATCAAATCTTGTCGAGTTTTGACAAGCCATAAGATTAATGTTCATATTTTTGTCACAAAACATAACTGACTGCTTGTTTTCATAGAATATATCAATGAAAAACAAGGAGGGAAATCAATGCTCCTCACCGTATTGATCATCGGAATGATTGTGTTTTTCTTCTTTTTAAATCTGCTGGCCATGATGCACATGCTGCCGATTTACATTACATCTCCCCTGCTGTTTCTGTCCATATTGTTTGCCTTGTACCGGCTGAATCACAGAAAAACGTTTAAAGGGTTTTAGAAAAAGCCTGCGCAACTTATGCACAGGCTTTTTTGAATTACGAAGGGTTCACTTTCGAAAGAAGCTCTTCCATTTCGTTCAGTTTCTCTTCAAACATTTTGCAGGCCGCCTCGATCGGTTCAGGCGATGTCATATCGACTCCCGCTTTTTTCAGTATGTCGATCGGATATTCCGAGCTTCCCGCTTTTAAGAATTCGGTATAGCGCTCCACCGCAGGCTTGCCTTCTTTTAAGATCTGGCTGCTCAGCGCTTGGGCCGCACTGTAGCCTGTCGCATATTGATACACATAATAATTGTAATAGAAATGCGGAATTCTTGACCATTCCAGACTGATTTCTTTATCAATCACCATGTTGTCACCGAAATACTTTTTATTCAGATCATAATAAAGTTCGTTCAGCAGTTCAGGCGTTAGCGGCTCGCCTTCCTGCGCTTTCGTATGAATCAGATGCTCAAATTCAGCGAACATCGTCTGTCTGAACACTGTGCCTCTGAATCCTTCAAGCATGTGGTTGAGCAGGTACAGACGCTGTTTTTCATCCTTTAAGCTGTTCAGCATATATTCACCGAGCAGCGCTTCATTAGTCGTTGAAGCGACTTCAGCGACAAAAATGCTGTAGTTACCGTACGGATACGGCTGATATTTTCTCGTATAGTAGCTGTGCACGGAATGGCCGAACTCGTGAACGAGCGTAAACAGATTATTGACATTATCATGCCAGTTCATCAAGATGTACGGATTCGTGCCGTATGTACCGGACGAATAAGCACCGCTGCGTTTTCCTTTGTTTTCGTATACATCGACCCAGCGGTTTTCAAGTCCTTCTTTTAAAATAGACGCGTATTCCTCGCCCAGCGGAGCAAGTCCTTTGAGCATATAATCTTTCGCTTCCTCATATGTGACCTTCATTCCCGAATCTTTTACAAGCGGTGTGTAAAGGTCATAAATATGGACTTCATCAAGGCCGAGAACCTTTTTCCGCAGGTCAATGTAACGGTGTAATAACGGAAGATGTTTATTGATCGTTTTAATAAGGTTATCGTAAACTTCTTCAGGGATGCTGTTATTGGATAAAGCCGCTTCCCGTGCTGATTTAAACTTTTTCACACGGGCGTAAAAATTATCTTTTTTCACAGTGCCGCTGAGTGTAGTCGCCATCGTGTTTTTATACTGTCCGTATGTTTTATATACGGCTTCAAATGCGTTTTTACGGACTTCACGATTGCTGCTTTCCAGGAAATTAATAAAGTTGCCGTGTGTGATTTGAGTTTCCTTGCCGTTTTCATCTTTAATCGACGGAAACGTAATATCGGCGTTATTTAAAACGCTGAATGTATTGGAAGGCGACGACAGCGCTTCTGAGGCTTCCGCAAGCAGGGCCTCTTCTTGTTCGCTCAGCACGTGCGGACGCTGTTTTGTAATTTCTTCAATTGCATGGGAGTAAAGCTTAAGCTCCTCTTTTTCCAGAATAAACTGGTGCAGCTTGTCCTCCTGAATCGCCAGAATTTCCGGTTCAATGTAAGCAGTCGCGCTGGCAGCCTGAGAATACAGGCTTGCGGCTTTATCGTTCAGCCCTTGGTAGAAAGAATTTCCCGTATCCTGGTCTGAGCGCATATGCGCGTATGCATAAAGTTTCCCAAGGCGGTTCGTCACTTCATCCTGTGCCGTAAGCGCAGCGTATAAATTATCAGCCGAATGAGCAAGCGTGCCTTTAAAAGAAGATAAATTCGGAATTAATTCTTTAACTGCTTGAAATTCTTTATTCCAGGCCTCATCACTAGGAAAAATATCCTCTAGTCTCCATGTATGCTCTGCCTTTACATCACTTCTGTCAGGCAGCTGTGCTGCTTTATTTTCCTCAGTCATGGTGATCCCCCTCGTTTTCTTTACTTCAAGCCAATTGAAAAAACGATTGTTTCTCCAAAAACTTGTGTTGTGATTATCTTCCGGCTTTTCACTGCCTTTTGTCAAATCATATGCGGCATATAAGACCGAGCATACCAATAATACAGTGAAAAAACGAAAACAAAATGCTTGTACGCCCCTCACATTCGCCACCACCTTGACGTTAGGGTGAACGAAATGAAGCATTCTCATTCCCCAAAAAAGAGCAGATCCCGCCGGCGCAGCTCTTCTGCCGTTTGAGGGAGCTTCCGTTGAGATGAGGGCATATATACTTCATTCTCAATTTCCCTTAAAAAATCCTGCAAGCATAAGAAATCAGCATATTGTTTTACCGCCATTCTGATAAGGCTATCTTGTGAACCATACCGCATCCGGATCTCCTTATGCCTGATTTTTTGCCGTAAATCATGAACCATGCCGGATAATCGGATCGGCGCGCCTTTTTTAGAAAGTTCCGCAAGCCGTAAGTATAAATGGCCCTGCCACACAAAAACAGGACTTGCAAACACAAAGCCCGCTGAAACGGGAATAAACACTTCAGATGGGAGAAATGGAAATGCAACCTGATGTCTTTCGTAAAAAAGACGCCGGATAAGATCGGCATCTTCTGATAAAAACCGCCCGCTTTTGTTGCGGAAGCCGGCTACGGCACGTCCCCACGAGGGAAGTCTGACGCTGTGCCGCCCTTCCGGATGACAAATGTCTTTCAGGTTTGCTTTGTGAAGAGGGATTGTGGTTAAGCCGGCATAAGAATAGCCGGTGTAAAATGGAGTGATGGAATGCAGCCTGTAAAAGGAGCGGGCGTCGGGGCAGTAAAACAGTAAGGAGGAAAATGAATTGACTTCAAAGAACTGCCAGTGAAAAGCAGAAAGCCGGAAAAATTGCGCGGCCATCCGTTTTAACCGTTTTGCCCCGATGATCCAGACCGGCCGGTACCCGGCGTTTTTCAGGCCTGCCGTCCGGCTCTTTAAAGAGTCCGCCGAAAGGTTCGCACATTGAAATTCAAAAGCCAGCCTCTCGTCTCCGCTTTCTGCCGTCAAGTCAGGCCGCTGTCCCGCGGAAGTCAGATACGGTTCCAGGCTGACACTGCACCCTTGTGTCTTTAGCCAGAGAAAAAGCTGTCTTTTTCCTTCAAGATGGTATTCGCTTTCAGGTTCGGATTCCCCGGGACACAGCCTGCTTTTTTTATGAGCGAAGTGCGGCAGTTTCTCCCGTCCCAGTTTGATATCAAGCTCACTTTTGCAAACGGGGCAGAACCAGCGTTTCTTTCTCAGCTCCGCCGCTTTTTCCTTTGAATAGCTTCCGGCCAGCTGAATGAGCCGTCCATCGGCAGTCACAGCACTGAACATGTTGCATCTTCTCCTTTCCTGAATCTTGTTGTATTCAGCAGGAAGAAGATATAATCCTGTTTGCGGATGAGAGCCGTTATACGGTTTTCAGCCGTTCATCCTGTCATTCAGAACAAAAAAAACCGATTTCTGCTGAGAGAAATCGGTTTGTTATGATGCAAAGTGTTTCTTTATTGTATATAACGCATGATCAGCGATCACCAATTTGCCGTATTCTTCAAGACGGTGAATGCTGACTGATGATTCGTGCGCGTACTCCAACAGGATGCTTAGCTGATTTTCAACCTCTTCATCAGTTTGCTCATAAAAATCTGCATATAAATAATATCGGTCTTCAAACGAATACAGGGTCGTTTTAATTCCGTTAAGATTCAATTTTGATAGCGAGATGAGATCCTCAAAATCATCGAACCGCAAAGTGAACTGAAGCTTTTGCTCCTTATCTTCCCGGCTCTCGGCCTGCTCTTCTTTCTGGAAATCATCAAGTAAAGCATCGAGATTTTCATCTGCCGGCTCTTGTTTTTTATCTTCCGGGATCGGCAGTTCGAGTTTTTGTCCGTCCTTGGAAAGCTGGGCTTTTGTTACGATTATTTCCAGTCCTTTGTCCAATGCCTGAACCTGAATCCAAAGAGGACCCTCGACAGCGAATTCCTCTTCATCATGCACTTCATCCATGACTTCCCAGAACAGTTCTTCACTGCGCTCGCGATTGTACCAGATTTCTTCTCTGTCAAAACCGCGATCTTCAATATCACCATAAGACATATAAAATTTTACAGTATGCTCATTAATTCTTTCTATTTCCATTTTGCCAACCTTCCCTTCTTTATAAGATGTTGAAGGGACATCTAAGCTCCCGATGAATAGTACTTTACTACACTTTACCCATTCCGTCCACATCTTAACCTTATAGAAGACAGCGCAAATTCTTTATATTTCTATTTTATGATAAAACAGTTATAAAAGAAATAAAAAAGCATTTTCACAGCGAAAAACAGGCTTTCTCCCGGTTCCCATCATAAATAGCGCACTGCTTCATATATTAGCTGTACAAGCAATCGATCTATAAGCGAGGTGTTACCATGCCGCACGATTACCTGCTGTCCCTTCTGCTTATTATCGGGATTGACCTTATTCTCGGCGGTGACAATGCCGTCGTCATCGCGATGGCCAGCCGGAATCTGGCCCATAAACAAAGACAGCAAGCGATCATCTTCGGAACATTTATCGCAGTCATCTTGAGAATCGTTCTGACGAGCGCTGCGGTCTATTTATTGAATGTTCCTTTTTTGCAATGCGCAGGCGGGGTATTTTTATTGTATCTCGGCTATCAGCTTCTGATTGAGAAGAAAGATGCGCAGCATGTGAAAAGCAGTTCTTCTCTTTGGAAAGCCATCCGCACAATCGTTCTGGCTGATATCTTTATGTCGCTTGACAACGTCATCGCAGTAGCCGGCGCTTCTCACGGTGAGCTGACACTTGTAGTGATCGGTCTCTTCATCTCGGTGCCGATTATCATTTGGGGCAGCAAGCTCGTTCATGCCGCCATGGAAAAAATGCCTTTATTGATGTATGCCGGGAGCGGTCTTCTCGCATTTACCGGCGGTGAAATGATTGCCAGAGACAGCAAGCTGTCATTTTTCATGGCTGAACACGGCATTATACAAATGATGCTGCCGATTTTGACCGTCGTATTTGTTATCCTCGCCAGTATGATTTACCAGCAGACTGAAAAATAAAAAAAGCCCAAACCGCGATGGTTTTGGGCTTTTTCCATGCTTATCGTAAGCTTATATCAGTTGGCAAGACGCTGTGCTTCTCTTAATTGGAAAGAACGCACTTTTCTTGGCAGGAATCGTCTGATTTCATCTTCGTTATAGCCGACTTGCAGACGTTTTTCATCAATGATGATCGGACGGCGGAGCAGTCCCGGATGCTCATTGATTAAAGTATATAAGTCTTGAAGCGGCATAGATTCAACATTTACGTTCAGTTTCTGGAATACTTTAGAACGGGTAGAGATAATTTCATCCGTACCGTCTTCAGTCATACGCAGAATCTGCTTGATCTCATCAATTGATAACGGCTCGGAGAAAATGTTTCTCTCTACAAACGGAATCTCGTGCTCTTCAAGCCAAGCTCTTGCTTTTCTGCATGACGTACAGCTAGGTGATGTGTATAATGTAACCATTAATCTTCACTCCTCTAATTAGTAGGATGAACATGTTTGTATTCTCAAATTGAAATGACTTTAAAAAAGGAATCTTTATAGGTATTATACTATAAAAAAGTAAGTGTGAACAGTCTCCTGAGAAAAAAATGTGTCAATCCGGCAAATTTACGGCTGGCGGATGTTTCCCCATTCTCAATTAGCTCAGCTGATCGAAAATGTTTTTTCGTTTTTTCTCATCAATGACTTTGAGAACTTCATCCGTTTTTTCGTATGATTCTCCGTACCATTTTTCATCTTTATAAGTGTGAATGTTTTCATATGTCTGTTTCATTGCTTCAAACATTTCTTCTTCTGATTCCGTCTTAGGTGACCAGTACAGAATCTCCATTTTGTTCACTTCATTCGTAGCCAATGACCGGCGCCGATACCCGATTGACTGCGCATGCTTGAAATGCTCTCTTTGATAAAAACGCAAGCGTTTCTGTGTATCCGTGTCATCCTCGTCAACAGGCTCCACCTCAAGCAGAATCGGCTTGTTTTTCTTTTTCAGCCTGCCGATCAGCTTGCTTCCGAGGCCTTGTCCTCTGGATTTCTTTGACACAAACAGGTAATCAATAAAGATGAAAGAGTCAAATTCCGCATACATCAGCACGTGGTACTGCCCCTCTTCTTTATGATAAACATCGCTTTGCTCCTTTAACAGAGCCTCCATATGCGATTTTGATTTCATTTCTTCAATCGGAAAATATTCACTCAGCTTTTCGTACCAGTTCATTCATTTGCTCCTTATGGGTTCGTTGTCTTCACACTTTTAGATATACCCCATTTCCGATTGTTTAAACAATCTTACATCTATTAAGACGTGTGATCCTTTAACATGGTTTCAATTTTTTTAAAATGGTGTGTAATCGACGTTTTTGGTATAACGGTTTGCCGCGTCCCATAATAAAAATTCGTCAATTCCTTCATCATGCAGCGCTTTAACCTGGTCTTCCACCTGGCGTTTCCCGTACTTTTGATAATTTCCGCTGCCGAGATATGATGCCGTGAAGTCCTGAAGCCACGGACGCGATACAGGCGGGTGTTTCAGCTTAGACAGTTTTTTATTTTCCACCTTCGCGTATTCTTTGACGACTTTGTAAGGCTCAAGATCCGGTTTATCAATGCCGAAATAGCTTGTCCAATGGCTCGGATAAATCATGGATGAAATGACATCGACCTGTTCTGAAATTTTGCTGAAATTCTGGCCGATCCCAGGCGCTTCCGGCAGCGTGGCTGAATAGCCGAAAATATCAACCGACACATCCGCGCCGTACGGCTTGAGTTTTTTCTTCGCATAACCGACAAAATCGGTGACGGCATGAACGCGTTTTTGCACATTGCTGTCTGCTGTTTTCCCGTAATCGCCGTGACCGTATGTCAGTTCGTCATCACGTTTTTCAAATCCTTCAGGAAAACGGACATAATCAAACTGAATTTCTTGAAAACCCATCTTTACGGCTTGTTTTGCAATCTTTACATTGTAATCCCATACTTCTTTCATAAACGGATTGACGAACGATTCGCCGCGGCCGTTTTTCCAGACACTTCCGTTTTTTTCTTTAAAGGACCACTCCGGCTTTTTGTTCGCGAGTTCGCTGTCTTTAAATACGACAATACGCGCAATCGGATAGATCTTTTTTTCCTCCAGCTTTTTCATCATCTTTTTTGGGTCTTTGATGTACGGCTTGGCGATTTCGGCATACTCAGAATGGCCGTCCGGCTTAAAGGTGAGGTTTCCGTTGTCATCCTTGACATCAATCACCATTGTATTGAGTTCCGTTTTGTCCACAAAGTCTGTCAGCTCCCCGAATTTGCTTCCTCCCGCTGAATGCCCTGTGACGTAAATGCCCCGCACCTTATCAGGATGTGAAAAATGCAGCCCTGACGGATAAGCGAACCGTGCATTTGATTTCGGCAGTTCTTTTTCAGCCAGCGCTATTTTTACAAGCGGCTGCTCCTCTTTCGCAGCGGCGTGGGCCGGATAAGCGGCTGCACTGATAAACAGTCCCGCACAAATGGCGCACAAAATGGTTTTCATACTGATCTCCCCCTTTTTTTCCATTATAGAAAAACGGGAGCAGGCTTAATAAACTTGAATGTGCGCAAAAAAATCCTCCAAGACTGAGTCTTGGAGGATGATACTTTTATAGATAGGTTTTAAATTCAGCTTCTGTGCACATGACAAAATGTCCCGGTTTCACTTCTCTGAATTCCATTTTTTCTCCTTCCTGGAGCTGATGAACTGCCGGATCGTATTTCTTTCGCATGCGATTTCTTTCATAGTCCGGATCAGGAAGCGGGATAGCGGACAGCAATGATTTCGTATATGGATGAAGCGGGTTTTCGTAAAGCTCATCCGCCGGCGCAAGCTCCACCAATTTTCCGAAATACATGACGCCGATGCGGTCGCTGATGTATTTGACCATTGATAAATCATGGGCGATAAACAGGTAAGTGAGCCCTTTTTCTTTCTGCAATTCTTTCATTAAATTGACGACTTGCGCCTGAATGGAGACATCAAGCGCCGAAATCGGTTCGTCCGCGATGATAAACTCCGGATCAACCGCCAGCGCTCTGGCGATTCCGATACGCTGGCGCTGTCCGCCCGAAAATTCATGCGGGTAGCGGTTGGCGTGCTCTTTATTTAAACCGACCGTTTCCAGCAGTTCGTGAACCCGCTGCATCCGCTCTTTTTTCGTTTTTGCCAGGCGGTGAATATCTATTCCCTCGGCAATAATGTCGGCGACTGTCATTCTCGGATTTAAAGATGCGTACGGATCCTGGAAAATCATCTGCATTTTCCGGTTAAATTCCAGCAGCTTCTTGCGGGATTTTTTCCCGTGGACATTTTCCCCGTTAAAGAGAACTTCCCCGCCGGTTGCCTCATACAGCCGGATAATACTGCGGCCCGTCGTTGATTTACCGCAGCCCGATTCTCCGACAAGGCCGAGCGTTTCGCCTTTATAAATATCAAATGACAAATCATCTACGGCTTTTACCGTTCCTTTCTGCGTGAAAAAATGCTGTTTTAAATGTTTGATTTCGAGAAGTTTCTCAGTCATTTTTTTCACCTTCCTTCATTAAAACAGGATGCTGATACGTATTCGGAAGCTGACGGATTTTAGCCTTCACCGCTTCAGGGGGCTCGACCTTAGGCGCATCAGGATGCAGAAGCCACGATTTCACAAAATGCGTATCAGACACTTTATACATCGGCGGTTCCTGTTCAAAGTCAATTTTCATCGCATATGAGCTGCGGAGCGCAAATGCATCCCCTTTCGGAGGATTCGTCAGATCAGGCGGCGTGCCCGGGATGGCCGTCAGTTTTTCCTGATCGGTGCTGTCCAGGCTAGGCATTGAGGCAAGCAGCCCCCACGTATACGGATGGCGCGGATCATAAAAGATTTCATCCACCGTGCCCGATTCGACGACCTGACCTGCGTACATGACGGCGACCCGGTCGGCGACATTGGCGACAACGCCAAGATCATGCGTGATAAAAATGATAGACGTATCAATTTTCTTTTGCAGATCTTTCATCAGCTCAAGGATCTGTGCCTGAATCGTCACATCAAGCGCTGTTGTCGGTTCATCGGCAATTAACAGTTTCGGATTTGCCGCAAGCGCCATCGCGATGACGACACGCTGTCTCATCCCGCCTGAAAATTCATGGGGGAATTGGCCGATCCGTTTTTCGGGCATCGGAATCCCGACGAGATCAAGCAGCTCTATGGCGCGCTTTTTCGCCGCTTCACTTGAGATTTTTTCATGTTTGAAAAGCACTTCCGTAATTTGTTTGCCGACTCTCATCGTCGGGTTCAGAGAGGTCATCGGGTCTTGGAAAATCATTCCGATGTCCTTTCCTCTGATGGCCTGCATTTCTTTTTCAGACATCGGCACGATATCGCGTCCGTCAAAAAGAATCTGTCCTCTTTTAAAGTAGCCCGGCGGCATCGGAATCAGCTTCATAATCGCTTGGGAGGTCACACTTTTTCCGGAACCCGACTCCCCCACGATCGCCAGCGTCTCTCCTTTATTCAAATGGAAATTCACGCCGCGGATTGCCTGTACCTCTCCGCCGTATGTTTTAAATGAAATGGCTAAGTCTTTTACTTCTAGCAAACGTGTCACTCATATCACTCCTTATTTGCGTAACTTAGGATCCAGCGCGTCTCTTAACCCGTCGCCGACAACGTTAAAGCCGAACATCGCCAGGCAGATAAAGCCGGCAGGGAAGAACAGACGCCAAGGGTAATAGGTTAATGCAGGCAATCCGTCTGAGGCCATCGTTCCCCAGCTCGCAAGCGGCGCAGGTACGCCGAGGCCCAAATAACTTAAAAACGCTTCTGTAAAAATCGCCGTCGGAACCGTCAGTGTCATCGTTACGAGGATAGAGCCCATCGCGTTCGGGACGATATGCTTAAACAAAAGCCGGCCGGTTTTGGCGCCGAGTGTCTGTGAAGCAAGCACATACTCCTGATTCTTTAATTGCAGCACCTGTCCGCGGACGATTCTCGCCATATTGATCCAGCCCGTGATTGTCATGGCGACGATAATGGTGAGCAATCCTTTCGGCAGGACAACCATCAGCAAAATAACCATTAATAATGAAGGAACAGCCCACAGAATGTCGGCGATGCGCATCATCACTTCATCTGTGCGTCCGCCGCGGAATCCGGAAATGCTGCCCCAGATTACGCCGATTAATAAATCAAGCACGGCGGCACCGCAGCCATAGCCGGGATTTGTTCGCCCTGCGTTACATTTTTCACGATGGACGAGCGGTCGATCGCATAAGCAAGGGCTTTACGGATGTTGACATTGTTCAGCGGTTTCTCTTCTGTGTTGAATTTGTACCAATACACGCCTGCGATCGGTTCAACGTGAAGAGATCCGTCTTTTTTCAATGTCGGCAGAGATTCAGTCGGAAGCTGGCCGAGCGGCATTCCTGCCCAGTCAAGCTCACCGGCCTGGAATTTTTTCAGTTCGGTGTTGTTATTGTTAATCATCACCATGTTGATTTTCTTCAATTTCACAGCGTCTTTATCCCAATATTGATCGTTCTTTTCGAGCGTGATGGAACCGCTGTGTTTCCAGGCCGTCATTTTGAATGGGCCGTTTGACACATAATTCTCGCCCGCGTTTGTGTTCCAGTTTTTATGTTTTTCCGCAATTTTCTTGTTGACCGGCATATACGTATAGAATGAAGTTAATTGGGTGAAATAAGGTGTCGGGTTATTCAGTTCAACCTTTAATGTTTTGTCATTTACGGCTTTTACGCCTACATCATCAATCTTGCCT
This sequence comes from Bacillus sp. LR--39, assembly GCF_053613335.1. Lineage (NCBI taxonomy): Bacteria > Bacillati > Bacillota > Bacilli > Caryophanales > Bacillaceae > Bacillus > Bacillus sp. LR--39. The sequence goes on from NZ_JBSIOT010000001.1 coordinate 1,814,614, forward strand.
TTTCCTGTATTGGCAGCTTCAGCGCCTTTGATGTAGTAGAGCTGATAAGCGTATTGTGATTCGTTGTTCGGGTCAAGCGCCCATTTCCACGCGTATTCAAAATCCTGCGCCGTCACAGGGTCGCCGTTAGACCATTTCGCACCGTCACGAATCGTAAATGTATAGGTCTTTCCGTCTTTGCTTGTTTCAATTTTAGATGCCATTCCTTCTTCAGGCTCACCTTTGGAGTTTACGCGTGTCAATCCTTCAAAAGTCTGTCGGATTACGCCTCCTGAAACGGAATCATTCGCTAAACCCGGATGCAGTGAGAACGGCTCGGTTTTAATATTGATATTAAGTGAAGTCTGTCCTTTGGTGTCGCCTGATCCGCCGCTGAATCCGCCGCACGCACTTAATACAAGCGAAAAGATAAGCATCAAACCTACAATAGACCAACGCTTTTTCATGCACTAACCCCCTAATCAAATTTTTCAGCCTTTACTACTAAATACTCAGAAATATCAGACAAAATAACTTAATATTTTTCTAAACTTTAATTGTGTTCCGTCTTTTCTGATTATTTTATGTAAAGAAGCTGTAACAATAGAGTGAACAAGTTCATTATAATGAAATGAATAATTTATTGCAATACTATTTTCTCAATTTAAAATATTTAAATTTGGTCAGTTTTTCTGTCAAAAAGGTGATACACTTCTATAGTTTAAAGCATGACCTAACTAAATTTTTTTATTGCAATTTCCAGTTCATATTGCTTTTTACATATAATATTCGTTATACGAAATGTTGATATACGTTATCATTTAAGCATTTTCAGTTCTTTTTGAGGATTTCCATCCCTTAAGCAAACTGGAAATAAGCTTGTATTCCTCTGATGACATTTGGCTATAATTGATTTATAATAGATCAATCAAATACATTTGTTGTGATTGCGATGATGAAGAATAGTACACATTTTCATCCGTTTGAAGAGAGTCTGCGGTGCTGGGAGCAGGTAACGGGCAATGTGGAATGGACTTCTGAGCAGCTGACCGAACGTTAGTAGGCCCAGCCGGAGCAGCCTCCGTTACCAACGTCTCGAGCGATTCCATTGTAATGGAATAATCAGGGTGGCACCACGGTTCATTCGTCCCTTTTTTCTACGGGAAGAATGGGCTTTTTTTATTATGTTTTAAGAAATGAGGTAAGAACTATGAAGAAAACGATTTTTTCAGGCATTCAGCCGAGCGGTTCCGTTACCCTCGGCAACTACATCGGCGCAATGAAACAATTTGTCGATTTGCAGCATGACTACAACGGCTACTTCTGCATTGTCGATCAGCATGCGATTACGGTTCCGCAGGATCGGCTTGAACTGCGGAAGAACATCCGCAATCTCGCGGCTCTTTACGTGGCCGTCGGACTTGATCCTGAGAAAGCGACCCTCTTTATCCAGTCGGAGGTTCCCGCTCATGCCCAGGCGGGGTGGATGCTCCAATGCGTCGCATATATCGGCGAGCTTGAGCGGATGACGCAATTTAAGGATAAGTCAAAGGGCAAAGAAGCCGTCGTTTCAGGCCTGTTAACCTATCCGCCGCTGATGGCCGGCGATATTTTACTGTACGGAACGGATCTTGTTCCGGTCGGAGAAGACCAAAAACAGCATCTTGAACTGACCCGCAACCTGGCGGAACGCTTTAATAAAAAATACAATGACATCTTCACGATTCCTGAGGTGAAAATTCCTGAATCAGGCGCGCGCATCATGTCACTGGCTGATCCTCTCAAAAAAATGAGCAAATCAGATGCGAACCAAAAGGCATTTATCACGCTGCTTGATGAGCCGAAGCAGCTCGAGAAGAAAATCAAGAGCGCCGTGACTGATTCTGAAGGCATTGTAAAGTATGATAAAGAAAACAAACCGGGCGTTTCTAATCTTTTGACGATCTATTCTATTTTAGGAAACACATCAATTGAAGAATTAGAAGCTGAATATGAGGGCAAAGGGTACGGTGAATTCAAAAGCGATTTAGCCGAAGTCGTTATCGGCGCATTGACACCGATCCAAGAGCGCTACCGTGAATTAATTGAGAGCGACGAGCTTGACCGCATTCTCGACGAAGGAGCGGCGCGCGCAAACAAAACGGCCGGCAAAATGGTGAAGAAAATGGAAAACGCCATGGGTCTCGGACGGAAAAGAAGATAAAGAAAAGAGGCGGGGATTCTCCCGCCTCTTTTTTTAGTTCACTTTTGATTCCTGCTCCATTTCCCAAAGCTTTTCGAAAAACGGCTGCCCTTTAATCAAATTTTCACAGAACGCAAGATGTTTATCTGACCAGCCTTCAATTGTTTCATTGTAAAGCATGTCCCAGATCTCTTCAAAGCTCATCCGTTTGATCTGCTCATACATATGCGGATTCCATTCCGTGTACCAATACACAATTTCCGCACGGTTTTTCAGCCCTTTCAGCTGGTCGAGCGCCATAAACATCAGCTGCTTGATCTGCCGCTCTTTTCTCGTCAGCCCTCTGACGTGCTCCGGCGCCAATGACAAAATGTGATATTCCTTTGAAGACTCCAATTGCGCCGGCTCAAATTGAAACGATTCCGGTTCTACATCCTTTACCATTTCATAAACAAGCTGCTCCTGTCTCGGAATCAGGCGGCTCTTTCTGACCGGAATGGTATATCCGATCGTATCCACGGCAATGATGCCGATCCCGTCTGTCACGACAAAACAGTACTCCAGCTTTGTCCGCTCATGATTTTTTCGCACGTATGACTTTTGATGGACTTGGTCTAGCAGCTCTTTCGGAAGCTCTGATAAGTCGTTTTCTATGTAATGAAATAATACCGACGGCACTCTGAGCAGCGGCGTCTGATCCAAAAGCTCAACCGTGTCTTCCTTCCGCCATTCGTGAAAATGGCACACATTGTAGCCGTTTTCTTCCCCTTCAAACCAATTGACCCATACATCATGAAGAAATAACATATTCGACCCCTCACTTTATAAAAACTGTTGTCCACAGTATAGGCAAGGGATAGATAAATTATTCCATTTCAATATGAGATTTCCGCATTACGGAACTGGATTTCCGACTGCATTGCAACAAAAAAATCTCCCGTTCCGTCCGGGAGATCATTTCACATTTTTCGGATCAAGCGCATCACGCAGCCCGTCACCGACAAAGTTAAAGCACAATACAGTAAGAAGGATGAACAATCCCGGAAATAACGGGTACCACCAAGCCTGAATCATAATCGTAAAGTTCTGTGCATCCTGAAGCATATTGCCCCAGCTTGCGATCGGCGGCTGAATCCCGAAACCGAGATAACTTAGCGCCGATTCGGCCAGAATAACCGATCCGACTTTTAAAGTGGCTGACACAATAATCGGTCCCAGCGCATTGGGCAGGATATGTGAAAAAATAATTTTATGTGTTTTTGTTCCGATTGTTTTAGCGGCTAATACATATTCTCTCGATCGCAGGGATAAAAATTCTCCCCTGACCAAACGCGCGGTTGTCGTCCAGCCTGTCAGACAGAAAATTAAAATTAATTTATCCACGCCTGGCTTAAAGATTGTAACAAGCGTAATCAATAAGAAAATATCAGGAATGGAAAGAACTATATCCACCAACCGCATAATAACAGCATCTGCGAAACCTTTAAAATAACCCGCTATCGCTCCTAAAATCGTCCCGATAAAAATAGAGCCGACAACAGAGGCAAATCCGACTAGTAAAGAGATTCGCGCGCCGTATAGAACACGGCTGAAGATGTCACGCCCGAATTTATCCGTTCCCATCAAATGTTCAAGACCCGGCGCTTTAAATTTATCAAGCAGGCTTTGCTGCTCTTGAGAATAAGGAGCAATCACCGGTGCAAAAATCGCTGACATAATAATCACGAACAGAATAACAGCACCTGCAACCGCCAGTTTATTTTTCGAAAACTTTTCCCAAAAGATTTTTGTCATGGTTTCCGGTTTCTCAGCAATATTTTCTTTCAGCCCGATCTCCGGTGACGGAGATGTGTTCAGCTCAGCCATCGATGTCCCCCCTTTTAATATTCAATTCTCGGATCAACCACTGCGTATAAAATATCAGCGACAAGGTTGCCAATGACCACAAGAACAGCTGAAATGACGGTCATCGCCATAATGACGGGATAATCACGCTGAAACGCTGAATCAACAAACAGCTTTCCTAACCCCGGCCATGTGAAAATTTGTTCGACAACGACAGATCCTCCGATAAACGAGGGAATCATCAAACCGAAAATTGTAATGACGGGTAATAATGCATTTCTCAATCCATGTTTAAATAATACACGGTTTTCCTTGAACCCTTTCGCTCTCGCTGTACGGATATAATCCTGATTTAATACATCAAGCATATTGGATCTCGTATATCTCGTCAGTCCGGCCATGTCAGCTGTAGCTAATACGAATGCAGGCAGAATTAAATGATGAATCCGGTCAAATATATTGAAATCGGCATTCAGCGTCTCGACACCGCCGGTCGGAAACCAGCCGAGATTTACTGATAAAATCATAATCAAAATTAATCCAAACCAAAAGTTTGGAATGGCCAGACCTATAAATGAGGTAAACGTAATGCCATAGTCGAGCTTTGAATAAGGCCGCTTTGCCGACAGGACACCAAACGGAATAGAAATCATAAGAGCCAAAATCGTTGAAACGAGCATCAGCAGCAGCGTATTGGGCATTCGGGCCATAATCAATTCTGAAACAGGCGTTCCTTTTCTGACAATAGACGTTCCGAAATCGCCCTGCACCATGTTGCCGAGCCACTTTAAATATTGAACGTACTGAGGATCATTCAAACCGTATTTTTCAATAAACTGCTCTCTGTCAGCCTGGCTGATTTTCGGGTCCATCATTAATGTCATCGGATCTCCGGGCGCGGCTTTCATAATAACAAATGATAAAATTGTAATTCCCAATAAAATCGGGATAGACATTAAGGTTCTTCTGATAATATATGCAGCCATATACTTGTCCCCCTTTACTTTCCTTATTAAAAACAGAAGAGGGAGAAAACGCTCTCCCTCCCCTTTAAGGGAAAATTATTTTGCAAGCCACCATTTTTCGATATTATACAATTCACGTTTCGGATGATATTTGAATCCTTCAAGATTTTGCGGCATTGCCATATGATTGTTAGGGTAATACAAGAACGTATACGGCTGATCTTCCGCAATTTTTTGATAGATCTGCTCATATTCTTTTGAATATTGCTTTCTGTCACTGATTGATTTTGCATCTTTCATGAGCTTATCCGCTTCGGCATTTTTATACCAAACGTAGTTTAAGCCCTTTTTAATCTGGCTTGAATGGAAGATGTCATATTGATCTGGGAATGTGGATAAACTCCATCCCATGACCATTGCATCAAAATCCCAATTCGGAGGGTTCATTTGTTCAACGAGAGCGCTCCATTCAACGATTTGGGTCTTCACTTCAATGCCGATTTTTTTCAGCTGTTCCTGGACGACGACAGCGATGTCTTCACGGACTTTGTTTCCTTGGTTCGTTTTAAGGGTAAACGAGAATTTCTTTCCGTCTTTATCCAGGATGCCGTCACCGTTTGTATCTTTCCAGCCGGCTTCTGCAAGCATCTGTTTCGCTTTTTTCTCGTTGTACGCAAATTTCGGAACTTCTATATCTTTAGGATAGTTCCAAGATAAAGGGGATTCCGGAATGTAGGCTACCTTGCCGTCTCCGTCTAATACTTGGCTGACGATTGACTCGCGGTCAAGAGCGGTTGTCAGCGCCTGACGGACCTTTTTATCTTTAAATAATTCATTTTTTTCATTCCACCCGATGTACACGTAACTTAATGCCAAATCAGTAACGACTTTCAGATTATTAAATTTTTCAGCCGTTTTGTAGTCAGTCGCGGGCACATTAAAGAAATTAATATCGCCTGCCTGCAGCTGAGCAACGGCAGCATTTGCGTCGGGAATGACTTTATACGTTACAGTATCTAAATACGGTCTTCCTGCAAAATAATCATTATTCGCTTCGAGTTTAATATATTGGCCCTGCTTCCATTCTTTAAACTTAAATGGTCCTGAACCGATCGGTTTCTTTCTGTTAAACTCATTTTCTTCTAAATCAGCAATCGGAACATTACCGAGAATGTGCTTCGGCAGAATGGCTGTGCTGTCTAACGCATTATTGTAAAAATTACCGTCTTTATATTTCAGCTTGAACAATACTTCGTAATCGCCTTTTTTCTCTACGGATTTCAGCATTTCATATGTTGATCCGCGTTCTCCCTTGTAATCTTTGCTTAAAGGGACACTGTACGTAAATACGACGTCATCTGCAGTCAGTTCTTTCCCGTCATGAAACTTAACGCCTTTCTTGATTTTCACATCATATGCAAGGCCGCCGTCTAATTCTTTAATGCTTTCAGCGAGTGATAATTTCACGTTCAGTTTTTCATCCGTTTTCGTTAAAAAGCTGTACAGCATATTTTCAATATCCGTACTTGCGTCATCCGTAGAATACAGAGAGTTAAAAAGTGTGGGTTCCCCGATTGACCCGACAACCAAATCTCCGCCTTTTTGCGGTTTTCCTGCCGGTTTGGATTCGGTGCTTGTGGATTTTGAGCCGGAGCAGGCGGACAGGAAGATGGCGAGCGCCATAAAAACACTTAGCATCATCAGTGCGCTTTTACGTAATTTCATATCAATTCCCCCTTTGTGATATATATGCAGCAAACTGGTTATGTAATCCGGCATACCCCCTCTCGATGCTTGTCATTTCAGGCATATAAATGGCAGGCGACGTAATGGCCGGGAGCGGCTTCTTCAAATGCCGGGATTTGTTCCTTGCAGATCGGTTTGGCCATCGGGCACCGCGTGTGGAACACGCAGCCTTTCGGCGGGTTTGCCGGGCTTGGCAGTTCTCCTTTCAGGATGATTCGTTCCCGCTTGACGGCGTCTTTTTTTCTCGTGACGGGCACTGAAGACAAAAGCGCTTGCGTATAAGGGTGAAGCGGATTGCCGTACAGCTCGTGTTTATCGGTCAGCTCCATCATTTTTCCCAGATACATGACGCCGACTCTGTCGCTGATATGGCGGACAACACTCAAATCATGAGAAATAAACAAATAGGTCAGGTTGAATTCTTCCTGCAGTTCTTCCATCAGATTGATGACCTGGGCCTGAATGGAGACATCGAGTGCGGAAACGGGTTCATCCGCAATAATCAGCTCGGGATTCAATGTCAGAGCCCGCGCAATCCCGATCCGCTGGCGCTGCCCCCCGGAAAATTCGTGCGGATAGCGGTTTGCAAAGCTCGGATGAAGGCCGACTTTCGCCAGCAGCTCCTCCACTCGCTCGTTCCGCTCGCTCATGCTGTACATATGGTGAGTCTGGAACGGCTCTTTAATGATGGAACGCAGCGTTTTCCTCGGGTTAAGGGATGCGAAGGGATCTTGGAAGACCATCTGGATGTTTTTGCGGACGCTTTTTCTCAGCTTTTCTTCAGATAAGCCGGAGATATCCTGACCCTTAAAAAGAATCCGGCCGTCTGTCGGCTTGTATAAACGGATCATCGTCCTTCCCGCCGTTGATTTGCCGCACCCTGATTCCCCGACGATGCCGAGCGTCTCCCCGCGCTTCAGTGAAAAAGAAACGCCGTCAACAGCCTTTATATCTCCGACTTTCCTTTGAAAAAAACCGGAGCGGATCGGGAAATATTTTTTTACGTCTTTCAGCTCTAAAATCGTTTCTTGGCCTGCAGCTGTCATTTTGATTGGGCACCCTCTTCCTCATATAAAAAACACCTTACAGAACGGCCGCTTTCATGCGTTATCAGCTCCGGCTGCCCTGTTTTGCATTTGTCCATCGCTTTTGAACACCTCGGGGCGAATCGGCAGCCTTCCGGAAGATTATCCGGTGTCGGGACACTGCCTTTGATCGCTTTTAATGTATCAATCTCTCCATCTATCACCGGTATGGAGTTTAACAGCCCTTCGGTATACGGATGAAGAGGGTTTAAAAATAAGTCCTCCACACTCGCGCTCTCTACGACTTGTCCGCAGTACATCACGATCACCCTGTCGGCGGCCTCGGAAACGACACCTAAATCGTGAGTGATCAGCAGAATAGAAGTATCGAATTTTTTGCAGAGGTCTTTCATCAGCTCCAATACTTGGGCTTGTATCGTCACATCAAGCGCCGTCGTCGGCTCATCAGCGATCAGAAGCTTCGGATTGCAGCTGAGCGCGATGGCGATCATCACCCTCTGCCTCATCCCTCCGGAAAGACGGTGCGGATATTCTTTCATCACTTGTTCCGCTCTGGAGAATCCGACGAGTTCCAGAAGCTCAACGGCTTTTTTAGCCGCTTCTCTTTTATTCATTTTTTTATGGTATTCAAGCACTTCGGTAATTTGTTCGCCGATGGTCAGCACCGGATTCAGGGAAGTCATGGGCTCCTGAAAGATCATAGAGACGTCATTTCCGCGGATTTTGCAATATTCGTTTTCGGTGAAGGAGGCCAGGTCCCTGCCTTCAAGCTTAATCGAGCCGTCCATAATTTTTCCGCCCGAGCCTTGGACAAGTCCCATAATAGAAAGCGAGGTGATGCTTTTGCCCGAGCCGGATTCTCCTACAAGAGCGACGGTTTCGCCTTTGTTAATGTGAAAATCAACCCCGTCGACTGCGGGGATCGGCTGTTTCTTTCTGAAAAAATAGGTCTTTAAATTATTCACTTCTAATAGTGTGCTCATGATACGCCCCTTTCTCATTCCGCTGAAGCAGAGGGAAACATACGTTTCGCTATCACAAAATATAGAATAGTCGAAAAATTTTATAGTTGTATATTATTACATCATTATTACAAAAGCAAGAATTTTTTAGGATAAATGTAATATCCTTAAATAATTTCCATTCTTTTAATCTATTAATGCGTTGCCTCCAGAAAGGTTTTTGAAGGGATGGCCAATGCTTCTTTTACTGTTTTTTGATGGTCGGTTAAATATTTTTTTACTATATTGAATCCGACAGCATAGCCGAGCATTGAGGGGAAGTATCCTTTTCCGTATAACAGCTGGGAAAACATTCTGCTGTCTCTCGTTAAGCGGAGGTTCGGCTTGACTCTTTTTTCAAACAGAAAATCAAGCTGCTCAGGCGTATAGTATGACGTCCATTCCGCCGTAAGACTTGAGCCGAACCGCTCATACACAGCATATTCTGCCAGCCCCTCCATCATGATTGTATCAAGAAATGTCTCATCTTTTTCGTCCTTTGTCACATGTTCTAACCGGCAGACGTGATTATATTCATGTGTCATAAGGGCGGATACAGCTGAATTGGAACTATCCGACGATAGAAAGAGGAACATTTTGTCCCGAAAGGCCAGACCGGATTTTGATCCGAATTCCTGACGGATTTTCCGGTTTCGTTCATCGACGGGCAAAACTACGATCGGCACGTCCGGCCCGTTCCACTTCTCCTTTAAATAGGCTTCCTCCTTTTGAATATGGCTGTAGCATCCTTTTTCTTTCAGCCGTTTACTGGTCCTAACGCCGTCCTTCAGATGGCGGAACATGCCGTGGTTTTGCAGCATCCCGAGTATCGGCTTCCACTCTTTCTTATCGGCCCCTGAAAAAAGCGGCAAAAGATGCGGGGCCAGATCATTTACGGATGCCGCCTTTTCCATCCATTGATATGTCTGCTTGACGCTCATACCGGTTCGCCTCCTCTTGTTGTTATCATATGCACGCACAAAAAAACCGGCCACCTTTTTCAGGCAGCCGGTCAAAACTGTATTATTGATATTTTTTAAAGATCAAAGTGGCATTATGTCCGCCGAAGCCGAGCGAGTTGCTGAGAACGACGTTGACATCCTGCTCGCGCGCTTTGTCCGGTACATAATCTAAATCACACTCTTCATCAGGTGTTTCGATGTTAATCGTCGGCGGGATAATGCCGTCTTTAATGGCCATGACGGAGAAGATTGCTTCAATTCCTCCGGCAGCGCCTAACAAATGACCCGTCATTGATTTTGTCGAACTGACGGCAAGCTTGTACGCATGATCACCGAAAACGGTCTTAATGGCTTTTGTCTCGTATTTATCATTGTAGTACGTGCTTGTGCCGTGAGCGTTGATGTAATCAATTTCTTCAGGCTTGATGCCCGCATCTTTGATTGCTTCCTGCATCGCTCTCGCACCGCCTTCCCCGTCTTGGGCAGGCGCGGTAATGTGGTAGGCGTCACCCGTTGAGCCGTAGCCGACAATTTCCCCGTAGATTTTCGCACCGCGGGCAAGGGCATGCTCAAGCTCTTCAAGCACGATGATCCCCGCGCCTTCTCCCATGACAAAGCCGTCACGGTTTTTATCAAACGGGCGGCTTGCCGTTTTCGGATCAGGATTTGTAGAAAGGGCTTTGTTTGCGCTGAAGCCCGCAAATGACATTCTTGTCAGCGGCGCTTCTGTTCCGCCCGTAATCATCGCATCGGCATCGCCGCGCTGAATGACTTTAAACGCGTCACCGATAGAGTTCGTTCCCGTCGCACATGCCGTCACCGTACAGGAGTTGACTCCTTTTGCTCCGAGAGCGATTGAGATTTGGCCTGTCGCCATATCAGGAATCATCATCGGAACAAAGAACGGGCTGACCCTTCTCGGCCCTTTTGTCAGGAAGATTTCGAATTGGGATTCAAGCGTTTCAAGACCGCCGATTCCGGACCCGACCCAAACGCCGACTCTCGACGCGATCTCGTCTGTGATGTTAAGACCGGCATCTTGAACGGCCATTTTCGCGGCTACGACAGCGTATTGCGTGAAGCGGTCCATTTTTCGCGCTTCTTTTTTATCCATGTGATTTTCAATATTGAAATCTTTCAGTTCAGCAGCTACTTTCGCCGGATACTCGTCCGATTCCACACGTGTGATCGGTCCGATTCCGGATACGCCGCCGATTGCATTTTTCCAGCTTGTTTCGGCGTCGTTTCCAAGCGGAGACAGGGCTCCAAGCCCTGTAACGACTACTCTTTTTTTACTCATCTTGTGTGCACCTCACTTTTTTTTATCGTCCCCAGCGTATTGCTATGGCGCCCCATGTCAATCCTCCGCCGAAACCGACCATGACGATGACGTCGCCGTCTTTAATTTTGCCTGCTTCCAGTTCCTCTACTAATGAAATCGGAATGGATGCTGCGGATGTGTTTCCATATTTATGGACTGTTTTAGACATCTTTTCAACCGGAAGCTCCAAACGTTCCCGTGCCGCTTCCATGATGCGGATGTTTGCCTGATGCGGAATCAAAAAGTCTACGTCCTCTTTGGAGAGGCCGGCTTTTTCAATGACATTTACACTCGATTCACCCATTTGCCGGACGGCGAATTTGAATACTTCTCTTCCATGCATGATTGTATGCCCTTTTTCATCTAAGTACAAGTGCTGGCCGCCTGTACCGTCTGCTCCGAGCTCAAATGACAGTATGCCTCTGTCGTCGCTGACCGGTCCGATGACCGCCGCTCCGGCTCCGTCTCCGAACAGCACAGCCGTATTGCGGTCGTCCCAGTCGGTAATGCTTGAGAGCTTTTCCACGCCGACCACGAGGACATGTTTGTATGTTTGCGATTCAATGAATTGTTTGGCGGTTACGATACCGTACATAAAACCCGCACACGCGGCGCTGATATCCATCGCGCACGCTTTTTTGGCCCCGAGCTTCTCTTGTATCATACAGGAAACGGTCGGGAAAGACTGGTCAGGAGTAACCGTCGCCACGAGGATCATATCAAGCTCCTCAGCGGAAATGCCGGCCTGATCAAGCGCTTTTTGCGCAGCCTCAGCGGCCATGCCGGATGAATACATATCTTCCGCGGCGATTCTTCTTTCTTCTATACCTGTTCTCGTACGAATCCACTCGTCCGATGTATCTACCATTTGTTCAAGATCATGATTTGTCAGCACTTTTTCCGGGATGTAACGGCCGACGCCAAGAATTCCAGCTTTCATTGGAAAAGACTCCTTTTTTATAATGAATTTAAAACTAATTAGTTATGATCAATTATTAGTATCAGGTACTAATTCTACCCTATTTTTTTTCTGTTGGCAATATATTCGTCTAAACTATCGGACGCTGCTCCTCATAGAATAAAAGGAAGACGAAAGGAGGCTTCACTATGGATATTTTCTCCAAAATGATGTTCGGCGATTCCAGAGACCGGGATAAAGAAACGGAAGAAACCCCTGAGCAGCCTCAGGCTGAAAACGAAGAAGAGATCGATTACAACCACGTGATGAATCAGCTGGGGTCCATCATGAACTCTCTGGATCAATTAAAGCCCGTATTTAAAGACTTCGCGCCGATGGTGTCCGCTATAAAGAAAAAAATCATGTGAAAAGCCACTTCATGAAAAGTGGCTCTCTTTATTTATTCAGCTCCCCGGCATCAGATCTGCCAAGCTCATACGCTTCCGCCATGACCGATGTAAACAGGTCCATAAACGGCTGAATCATTTCCATAGACAGATCTATGCCGGATTTCTCAAGCTCCGCCTTTGCTTCCGGCAGGTATTTCATTGCGATCTGCATAAATTCAAGAGACTTTTCATGCTGCATGTGTATCCACCTCTATTCATTTGACGGCAGTTCATTTGTTCGGTTATACGTTTTTACAAGGTCTGAGATTTTGTCTTGAAATGCTTTGTCCACCAGAGGGCTGAACGTCCCCATTTCAACGACTCCTTCCCTGAAATCAAAGTTGTGATCTCCGCTCTTGAGCGTACCTTTATTATATTGCTCGGCAATTAATGTATAGGCTTTATCTACGTTTTGCACCGTGCTTGTCAGCACCGTGTTTTTGCCGAGATTCGATTGCTCGGCGACATAGCCGATGGCGTAAAGCCCGTCTTTTTTGATTTGCTGAATGACAGGAACATTATACCCGTCTCCGGCCGGATATACAACATCCGTGCCTTCCGCTTTTAACTTTTCGTAAAGATGCAGCGCTTCATTGCCGTTATCCCAGTGGTCCGTAAATTCAGTATTGACGGTGATATCAGGCTTTTCATATTTCGCCCCTTTGATAAAGCCGTCTACTTCAGGCTGCCACAAAAAGGAGGCGATGACGCCGACCTCATTGGTTTTTGACATATGGGCGGCCGTCATTCCCCCGAAAAAGCCCATTGCTTCTCCCATAAGGTGAACGCTTGTGACATTGTCGCTTTTCGCCGTTCCGTTTGCGACGACGAATTCCATGTCGGGATAATCCTTGCTGATCATATTGAAGATTTCCTCGTATTCATTTCCGTGCCCGTATAAAAGATTGACTCCTTTTTTATGAAAATCATCTATCGCTTTTAAAATATCTTCATCGGATCTGATATTTTCTTTATAATAAACGTCAACGTTAAATTCAGATTGTATCGCTAATAAACCTTTGTAACCTTTTGTGCCCCATACCAAGTCACTGATGGTATCGGGAAAAAGCATTCCGACCTTCTCAATTTTTCCTTTAAACGGAGTTTGTGCGCATCCGCTCAATAAAAGGAGGAGAGAAAAGATCATGACAAGCCTGGTGATCAAGCCATGTTCAACCCCTTTTCAAACTCATAACATATATAATTGATATACGTTTATTGTAGCGGTAATGCACATAACATGGAAGGTATTTCTTAAAAAATGTCGAATATTGATGAAAATTGTCTTTTCCATTCTTTAATTTTTTCTTCCGCTTCCGTTTTTTGCGTTTTTTCTTTTATTTCCAGGGTAATAATCTGATTTTCGTCTTCTGTGCCGTCAGCCTCAAGCTGATTCATCAGCCCGCAGACTGCGTCTTCTAAAAAGATCCTGCTCTCGCCATCTTCTTTTGCTTCCGTCCACGGACCGTAAAGGGGAGGAAGGATAATCGCTTTTGCCGTATCCCGCTGACCGTTTTTTTCCCAGTCTCCGTGATCCTCACTGTAAACAATCCAATATAAAGGCTCAGCCCTTTCTTCAGGCAGACACCCGCTCCCGTATTGAACGCAGATACGATCGTATTCCTTTTCACCGATTTCATCTATTATTTGAAAAAGCCCGTTTCTCGCGAGCCACATTAAACGTTCTTCTAAATACAGCTGCCTCTTTTTGTCCTCCGGTTCTGCCAAAATGACATCGACATGCACACCCTCATCCATCAACCGTTCGCACAATGAAAGGCCGAGAAATTCATCTGCTCCAATGATCAGCGCTGTCTTCATCACATCTGCCGCCTTTCCGGTTTTTCATTCGCACACAAGCCAAACAGCCCTCTGAAAAGAGATGGCTGTTGTATTCTATTCATTACAGGTCTTTTTCATGACTGCGGAAAAACCGGCAGATGGCTCTGTACATGCGCGCAGGGTTCTCAAGCAGGTGATACGTGATATCAGTCTTGCTTCCGGTCTTTTCCCGGGCTTCTTTATACGCGTTCGCATGCAGGGTGTACGGGTACGGCGCTCCGGTCGTTCTTTGCCATATATGTACCGGCACGCGGGTGCGGCAGCCGGTAATGGTCTGATAGCTCAGTGAGCTTGCCTCTTTTTCAGAAACACCGAAGCTTTGTGCCGTTTCCCTCAGGAACTGCTTATAAAAAAACTTATTTTCTTTCTCTGATTCAAAATGGGCTTGAAGATCAAGACAAGGATCTAACATTGCGGCTGAACGGATATGCTCCGGTGAAGACTGCAGCAATTGATCGGCGATAAGGGCGCCCATGCCTTCTGCGAGCAAGTGTATTTTCGGATTGAGGGTTTCTTGTTTCAGCACATAATGCATCAGCTGTCTGGCGTAAAGGACGGCTTTTTCCGAACCCCAATGCCGTCCGTATAAATTGCTGTTAAAAATGGTGTACCCTCTGTCAAGCAGCACATGTAACAGCTGCTTTCTCCCTTCATGTTCGAGCCAAAAGCTTGAGTCCCGGCTGACAAAGTGGGTTCTGTCCCCCAGAATAAAGATACAGAAGCCGTTCGGCCGATACGGCAGATGGATGACGTTCGGCTCAGATCCGAATTGGAAAAATCTTTCCGTAATCCCCATGCCTGCCCGCCTCCTTTTACTCCTAATCTCTCTATTGGCTATCATATGTAGAAGAATGAAAACGGATCGGATAAACTCCTATTTGCTGCTATGTTTTGGCTATTATCCCAAGCACAGGAACCGAATTTTCCTTCAGACGGCCGGACAGGCGGGCACATGTCAGTTTCAGGCGCGCTTTTGATGAGAAAATGACCTTCCGCCCGCGCCTTATGTATGGTATGATACAACGTAGAATAAAATGAAGGACGAGGTGGAAACGTGCGGTTAGTTATCGGTTTTATTTGGACGTTCCTTTTAACACATATGGCCTGTTATTTGATCGCCTCCATGAACAGCGCGGCGTACAACTTCAAACAATCTTCCGTTATCGCCGTGGTTATTGCGGTGCTAGTCTTTGTTCTTGCGGAGATCATGCCTGTCAAACAGGATGCAAACCAGCATTAAATAAAAAAACCTGCTATTCAGCAGGTTTTTTTGTGTTCACGGTTTTCGTTGATACGTCCACAATCTGTTGTGGTTTGAAGTTTCAGGGAACATTTCTCCCACTGTGAGCTTGATTTTCTGCGGATTTTTGACCATGCTTCCCGTTTCGCCGATTTCAACGTACACACCGTTATTCGGCGCTTTTTGTCCCGGGCGGAATTGATGCTGCTGTCCCACGTCATTTCCTCCTTTTTCTTTTTTATGTAGTATGCGCTTGTATGCGGAGAAATATCAAAAACCGCTGAATGAGATTCAGCGGTTTTTTTGTTCATCCTGTTTGTAAAGAAGAGCTTTCAGGAGCGCTTTTTGCGCGTGAAGCCGGTTTTCCGCCTGCTGGAATACCGCAGAGTTCGGGCCGTCGATAATCTCAGACGTGACCTCTTCCTCCCGATGCGCGGGCAGGCAATGCAAAAATGTATAGTCGGGTTTGGCGAGACTGACGAGTGAGGCGTTGACTTGATACGGGGCAAACACATTCAGCCGCTGCTGCGTCTCTTCCTCCTGCCCCATGCTCGTGAAGACGTCGGAGTAAATCACGTCTGCATCCCGCACCGCTTCCTGCGGATTTTCGGTAAGGGTGATTTTCGCTCCGGAAACAGCCGCCGCTTCTTTCGCGGCATTCACCGCCTCTTCCTCTGCTTCATAGCCTTTCGGCGAAGCAACCGCAATGTCACAGCCCATTTTTGCGCAGCCGATCATAAGTGAATGCGCCACATTATTTCCGTCACCGATATAGGCAACCTTTACTCCTTTCAGTTCTCCTTTTATTTCTTGTATCGTTAACAGATCCGCGAGTGCCTGACATGGGTGATACCGGTCTGTCAGCCCGTTTATGACGGGAATGTCTGCATGCTCGGCAAGCTCTTCGACTTTTTCATGTTCAAAGGTGCGGATCATAATGGCATCAACGAATCCGGACAGCACCTTCGCCGTATCCGCGACCGTCTCCCCCCGCCCAAGCTGCAGGTCGCTGCTTGAAAGAAATAGTCCCGTTCCCCCGAGCTGGGCCATTCCCGCTTCAAAAGACACGCGTGTGCGGGTTGAAGATTTTTCAAAAATCATCGCCAATGTTTTCCCTTGGAAAATCGGCTGTATCGGATGTTGTTTTAATAATGAAGCTTCTGTCAGAAGCGCATTGATGTCTGACGGGCTGACATCTTTTAAGGAAAGAAAATCTTTGCCGTACAAATGGGTTAA
Source organism: Bacillus sp. LR--39 (assembly GCF_053613335.1). Taxonomy (NCBI): domain Bacteria; kingdom Bacillati; phylum Bacillota; class Bacilli; order Caryophanales; family Bacillaceae; genus Bacillus; species Bacillus sp. LR--39. Next base: position 1,831,326 of record NZ_JBSIOT010000001.1, read on the forward strand.
TGTGTGTTCCGCTTTTATTGTGTGCATGATGCCACTTCCTTTTGATAAAGATCTTTGAGCGATACAGGCTGAGGTTTGCCGGAGCCGCTTGCTAAAAATGCCTTTACGGTTTCCGGTTCAGTAAAGACCGTCACACCGTGCGTCATGGCTTCGATCCGTTGTTTACGCGCTTCTTCAGAGTGATTGAAATTGATATGGACCGCTTTATCCTTTCGCTCTGCCCATGCCGGGAACGCATCTTTGCATACGGTAAATCCCGCCTCTTGAGCCTGACGTTCCAATTCCGCATCACAGCCTTCCAGATAGATGCTGCCTTTTTTCTCCCAGACGTGCGCGTAGATTTTTTTCAGGGCGCTTTCTGCGTCAAACGCGACACACATGCCTTCTCCGGTCGACTTCATTTCCGGCCCGGGCTTTACGTCCACATCCTGAATGGCGTGCGAAGAAAAAACCGGGAATTTCACTGCCGTTCCGTGCTGATTTTGAACCTCGGGCTTGATGTCTTTAAGGGAAGCGCCGGCCAGCAATTTGGCGGCAAGCGGGATCATCGGCACCCCCATCACCTTAGACACGACAGGAACTGTGCGGCTTGCCCGCGGGTTCACTTCAAGAACGAGAATATCCCCTTTGTCATCAATGACAAACTGAATGTTCATGATGCCTTTAAAAGCCAGTTTTACCGCGATTTTTTCGGCGGCCTCTTTTATATTCCGCTGCATATCAGGTGTGACAGACGGACCCGGAAGAATCGCAAAACTGTCGCCCGAATGGACGCCGGCGCGCTCAATGTGCTCTGTGTAAGTCGGCACGAATACTTCATGTCCGTCGGAAATCAGATCGATCTCCAATTCTTTTCCTGTAATGTACTGATCGATCAAAATCGGATACGGCATGCCTGCTTCATTTTCCAGCAGTTCTGACATTTGCGCTTCTGAATCAACGATGATCATGCCCATCCCACCGATGACATAAGACGGACGGATCAGCACGGGGTAGCCGATTCGGCTTGCTTTTTCCGTTGCTTCTTCTTTTGAATAAGCGGTTTCGCCTTTGGCATGTTTCAGGTCAAGGTCATCAAGCAGCTGATAAAACAGATCCCGATCCTCCAGCGCATCAAGGATTTCAAAGGATGTTCCGAGCAGCGGAATGCCCGCTTTTTCCAGCGGTTCAGCGGCATTGATCGCGGTCTGTCCCCCAAACTGGACGATGGCAAAATCAATGTTTTCATATTCCGCCACGTTTAAAATATGTTCTGTCGTCAGCGGTTCAAAATAAAGCCGGTCGGCGATTTCATAATCCGTGCTTACTGTTTCCGGATTGTTATTGATCATAATCGTTTCAAAACCCAGCTTTTGCAGGGTCAGAACGCCGTGGACGGCACTGTAATCAAATTCCACTCCCTGACCGATGCGGATCGGGCCTGAGCCGATGATGAGGGCGCGTTTTTTCTCTTTTCGGCTGATATCTCCGTCGCTTTCCCCGAGGTAGGTGGAGTAGAAATAATTCGTCTTGGCATCAAATTCAGCGGCGCATGTATCTACGATTTTAAACGACGGGACGATGCCTGATTTCTTTCTGAGAGCACGGATGTCTTCTTCCGTTTTTCCCGTGAGAGATGCGATCATGACATCCGTGAAGCCCTTTACCTTCGCCTGCTTTAAAAGCGGGACAGACAGATGATCCCCTTCTTCCATCAGCTTGTTTTCCAATGTGATGATATTTCGGAACACATGGAGAAAAAACGGGTCAATTTTCGTTTTGGCATGGATGTCTTCTATCGTTTCACCGCGGCTTAACAGTTCCATGACGACGAAAAATCTCCGGTCATCCGGCGTTACCGCTAATTCCCACAGCTGATTAATCGTACAGCCGCCGAGTTCAGGCAGGCGGGTGCCGATCGTTTTCAGCTCAAGGGAGGCCGCCGCTTTTTGAATGGCCGCTTCCATATTTCTTTCGATCGCCATGACCTCTCCCGTCGCTTTCATCTTCGTTCCGAGCGTGCGGTCGGCATGTTTAAATTTATCAAACGGCCAGCGCGGGAATTTGACGATGACATAATCAAGCGCCGGTTCAAAGCTTGCATAAGTAGAGCCCGTCAGCGGATTTTTCAGTTCATCAAGCGTATAGCCGACGGCAAGTTTCGCCGCCATTTTGGCAATCGGATAGCCGGTCGCTTTTGACGCGAGAGCTGAAGAGCGGCTGACACGCGGGTTCACTTCAATGACATAGTACTGTTTGCTGAACGGATCCAGCGCAAATTGAATGTTGCAGCCGCCGACCACATCCAGCGCCGAAATAATCGCCAGGCTTGCTGAACGCAGCATCTGATATTCTTCATCCGTTAACGTCTGGGACGGTGCGACGACGATGGAGTCTCCTGTATGCACGCCGACGGGATCGATGTTTTCCATATTGCAGACGGTGATGCATGTATGATTGCTGTCACGCATGACCTCATATTCGATTTCTTTAAAACCGGCGATGCTTTTTTCGACGAGGCATTGGCTGATCGGGCTTGCTAACAGCGCCTGTTTAATAAGCGTCTGAAACGATTCTTTCGTTTTCGCGATTCCGCCTCCCTTTCCGCCTAGCGTGTACGCCGGTCTCAGAATGACCGGAAATCCGATAGACTCAGCGAAGCGGAGGGCGTCTTCTTCGTTGTCGACGATTTCGCTTTCCGGAACGGGCTGATCGAGCTCTTTCATCAGGGCGCGGAACTGCTCCCGGTCTTCGCCTTTTTGAATGGTTTCCACCGATGTTCCCAAAAGCTTGACGTGATGCTTCTTCAGCACGCCTGCTTCTTCAAGCTTAACGGCTAAATTCAATGCCGTCTGGCCGCCCAAATTGGCAAGCAGACCGTCCGGTTTTTCTTTTTCAATAATAGCCTCGATGCTGTCGGTTGTGAGCGGTTCAAAATATATTTCATCGACAAACGCCTCATCCGTCATAATCGTTGCCGGGTTGTTGTTGACTAGAATAACGCGGTATCCTTCTTCTTTCAGAGCCATGCAGCCCTGCGTTCCTGAATAATCAAATTCAGCCGCCTGGCCGATGATGATGGGGCCGGAGCCGATGACTAATATGCTGGAAATGGTTGTATCTTTAGGCATGAGCGATTTCTCTCCTTGCTGGTATCACTTTCTCTAGAAATTCATCAAATATCCACTCGCTCTCAGCCGGTCCGGGGTGAGCTTCAGGGTGGAACTGGACGCTTAATACGGGAAGGCGCTTATGAATGAGCCCTTCCACTGATGTATCATTGACATGGTAAAATCTGATGGACAGCTCGTTTTCGTCAATTGATGCTTCATCAACGACATAGCTGTGGTTCTGGCTTGTCATAAACACCCGTTTCGTTTTCCGGTCAATGACGGGATGGTTGGCACCCCTGTGGCCGAACGGCAGCTTATACGTATTTCCTCCGAAAGCCAGGGCAATCAGCTGATGCCCGAGGCAAATGCCGAGTGCGGGGAAATCACTGAGTAATGATGTAATCCGGTTCATGTACGGCGCAATCGCTTTCGGGTCGCCCGGGCCATTTGAGAGCACGATTCCGTCAGGCTGAATGTCGTAAACAGCGTTCATCTGCTGATACGGAATGACCGTTACTTTACAGCCGCGCTTTACAAGTGATGAGGCGATTGATTTTTTATAACCGAAATCAATCAGCGCAATATGCCGGTCTCCGTTCCCCATTGACGTGATGTCTTCAGACTGCGCCAGCTCCGCCGGGTTTTCTGTTACGGATGCTGCGGGAATCTCTCCTGTTGTTGACACGGCAGCGTTCATCGTGCCGCCGGAGCGGATGGTTTTGACGACGGCCCGTGTGTCCACTTCGGTTAAGAGCGGGATGTTCCATTTATTTAAATACTCTCTCAAGCTTGAGACTGCTTCATGGTGAGAAAAATGTTCACACGCTTCATAGACGGCAACAGCCTTGACTTGAGGAATCTTACTTTCAAGGTCTTTTTCATTAATTCCGTAGTTTCCGATCAGCGGATACGTAAAGACGATGATCTGGCCCTTATATGACGGGTCTGTAAGCACTTCCTGATAGCCCGTCATACCGGTGAAAAAAACAGCTTCGCCAACACAGCGGGCCTCTTTTTCAAGTTCACCGCCGAATGATGTTCCGTCTTCCAATACTAAATAGCCTTTCATCTAAAGCCCACCTCTTGATGAATAATTAATTAAAAATATGAATTTTTATACTTTTATACCGGAAAAAAATTACCGTTTCACTGCCGAATGCGTTTCGATCGCTGCTTTCAGCATACTGACGGCCGACAGCATTTCTTCTTCAGAAACCGTAAGCGGCGGGAGCAGCCTGATGACATTCTGTCCGGCCGGAAGCACGAGAAGTCCGCGTTCCTGCAGATCTCCGATGATGCCGGACACGGGACCTGCGCATTCAATGCCGATTAATAACCCTTTTCCGCGGATTTCTTTTACAAAAGGCCCTGTCAGTTCACGGTTCAGCTGCGCTTTTAAAAATGATCCTTTGTCTGCCGCCGCCTGGAGAAAGTCCGGCTGAAACACAATGTCCAAGGTTGCTTTCACAGCTGCCATGGCAAGCTTATTGCCGCCGAAAGTCGTACCATGCGTACCCGGCGTAAAGGCGTCGCCAAGCTTCTTTTTGCCGATCACGGCTCCGACGGGAAAACCGTTTCCAAGCCCTTTCGCAGCAGTGATGATGTCCGGAGAGATGCCGAAATGCTCATAGCCGAATGCCTTGCCCGTCCGGCCGATTCCGGTTTGAATCTCGTCTGCGATAAGCAGCGCCTGTTTGTCTTTGCAAAATGTCTGTAAGGCTTCGATGAATTCCGGATCGGCGGGATTGACTCCCCCTTCTCCCTGCACCGTCTCAAGCATGACGGCGGCGATATCATCCTCTTTTGAAAGCGTGCTGAATGCCGACGGATCATTGAACGGAAGATAGTGAAAGCCTTGAAGCATCGGTCCGAAACCGGTCTTGATTTTGTCTTGTCCGGTGGCGGCCATCCCCGCATAGGTCCGGCCGTGAAAGGATTGATGAAATGTTACGATTTTTGTCTTTCCCGTTGCTTTACGGGCAAGCTTAATGGCGCCTTCATTCGCTTCGGCCCCGCTGTTGCAGAAGAAAACGAGATCCCCCGCGCTATGTTCGGCAAGCTTTGCCGCGGCTTTTTCCTGAAGATCATTTTCAAACAGATTGGAAACGTGCCATACGCTGTCAAGCTGTTCTTTCACCGCTTCTGTGACCTCATCATGACAATGGCCGAGATTGGAAACGGCGATGCCCTGAATAAAATCGAGATACGTTTTTCCGTTTTCATCCTCTGCGATTGTCCCTTTCGCTTTTTTGATATCGATAGGCCAGCGGCTGTAGGTTTGAAATAGGCTGCTCATGACACGCTCTCCTTTTCCTTGACGATTTTTGTTCCTTGGAAGGCTTGATTGGTGAAAAACGCTCCTTTTCCGCTTACGATCATCACTTCCTCGACATCTTCACTCAGTGCCGATAATGCCGAGTTTACCTTCGGAATCATCCCTCCTGAAATCACGCCGTCATCTATGAGGGCCTGAATCTCTTGCGGCGTCAAAGTATCCAGCCTGTTCTCTCCGTCCATAATTCCTTCGACATCCGTGACAAATAAAAGTTTATCGGCGTGTAAGGCTGAAGCAACGGCCGATGCCGCGGCGTCTGCGTTGACGTTCAGCGTTTCGAAATCACTTGTCATGGAAAGCGGAGCGATAACGGGAATGATGCCTTCTTTCATTAATGCGTGAATGATTGACGGATCGGTTTTTTGTATTTCACCGACTTCTCCGTATTTGTCTTGATTAAGGTAAGATGCTTGAAGGAGACCGCCGTCCTTTCCTGATATTCCCGCGGCTTTCAGCCCGTTTTTCGCGAGTTCGGTTACGAAAAATTTATTGATCGTCCCTGACAAGACCATTTCCGCTGTTTCCAGCACCGGTTTAGTCGTTTTCCGCTGTCCATCGACAAATTCCGTTTCAATCTGCAATGTTTTCAGCATTCTTGAAATGTCCGGGCCGCCTCCATGCACGACGGCAATGTTCCAGCCCGATTGCATAAGCTCTTTTACATTTTGAAAAAAATCGGCGGATAACTCGCGGATTACGCTTCCGCCGCACTTAAAAACGATGGTTTTCTTCATGCCGCTCCCCTTTGTTATGTGCGATAGCTCGCATTGATTTTGATATAATCATAGGTTAAGTCACAGCCCCATGCCCGACCGCTGCCGGAGCCTTCCTGCAGGCGGACTGCAATCGTAATCTCATCACCTGATAAGTACTCCTTGGCATCAGTTTCCGAAAACGGCTGAGGTTCGTTGTTTTTAAACAGACACTGGCCGCCGAGGAAAACTTCCACTTGTTCGGCCGTTACGCTTGCCGCACTGTGCCCGATTGCGCCGATGATGCGCCCCCAATTGGCGTCTGTGCCGTAAACGGCGGTCTTCACAAGGCTTGAACCGACGATTTTTTTGGCGATAATATTCGCCTCAAGGTTATTTTTCGCGCCTTCGACTCTGGCTTCAATTAATTTCGTCGCTCCTTCACCGTCTCTGGCAATATCTTTGGCAAGGTCTTCGCATACAAGCTTTAATCCCTTTTTAAAAGCCGGCCAGTCAGGGTGATCCTCCGCCAGGCAATCATTCCCCGCGCAGCCGTTCGCCATCACAAGCACCATGTCATTCGTCGATGTTTCTCCGTCAACGGTAATTTGGTTAAATGAAACATCCGTAATCTCTCTGAGCGCGTTTTTGAGCGCCTGTTCTTCCACGGCCGCGTCCGTTGTGACAAAGCCGAGCATTGTCGCCATGTTGGGGTGGATCATGCCGGAGCCTTTCGCCGCTCCGCCGATCGTGATGATGTCTCCGCCGATCACCAGTTCATAACACGTCTGTTTCGTCACTGTATCCGTCGTCAAAATGGCTTCTTCAAATGCTCCGGACACGGACGGCGCTTGACCGAGCTGTTCAATACCCGCCTGAATTTTTTTCATATCTAAAAGCTCGCCGATCACCCCGGTTGACGAAACCGCAACAAGCTCCGGCTCAATGCCGAGCTGGCTCGCGAAGCCGTCCCGCATTTCATAGGCGTCCTTTAATCCTTGGTCTCCCGTACAGGCGTTGGCAATCGCGCTGTTGACAATAACCGCCTGAAGCACACCCTCTTTTTTCAAGCTGGCTTGTGTCACTTTCAAGGGCGCTGCCTGAAAATGGCTCTGCGTATATACCGCTGCACTGACTGCAGGCGCTTCGCTGATAATCGCTCCGAGATCTTTTTTTGAATAGCGCAGACCGCAGTGCACGCCCTTTGCCTCAAACCCTTTCGGCGAGGATACGCCGCCTTTTATTTTCGTGATTTCCTCACTCAGCTGAATCATTTTTTCGAATCCCTCTTTCGTTCTATGGATAGACTGGCGTCATCGTAAGTCCCGTTTCTTCCTGCCAGCCATTCATGATATTTAAATTTTGAACCGCCTGCCCTGCGGCGCCTTTCATCAGATTATCTATGACAGAAACGATGGTGGCACGGTTTGTTCTTTCATCCACGGTGACACTGATATCACAAAAATTGCTGCCGTATACCTCTTTCGTCGCCGGAAATTCACCTTCCGGCCTGATTCTGACAAAATATGAATCTTTGTAGAATTCGGAATACAATTCTCTTACCTGTGCAGCAGACATACCCGGGGGAGCCTCCGTATACATCGTCGCCATAATGCCCCTTGTCATCGCCGCCAAATGAGCGGAAAACGTGATCGGGCCTATGCCGGGCTGCCAAGCCGCTAATTGCTGTTCAATTTCCGGAGTATGCTGATGCTCATTAACCTTATAAATTTTGAAATTATCATTCAGCTCAGAATAATGAGTGCCCATTGATGCTTTTCGGCCGGCGCCGGATACGCCTGTTTTCGCATCAACAATCAGAAATGAATCTTGTAAAAGCTTATTCTTCGCCAGCGGGGCGAGCCCGAGCAGTACAGCCGTCGGAAAACATCCCGGATTGGCAATCAGCTTTGCAGTCTGAATCTCTTCTTTTTGCAATTCAGCTAAACCGTAAACCGCGCTTTGAATCGTTCCTTTCGGAGCGGCCTTCCGCTTATACCACTTTTCGTACACGGCCGGGTTTTGAATCCGCAGATCGCCGGATAGATCAATGACCGGAATGCCCGCCTCCGCCAGCTTGGGCGACCACTCTCCGGAGACGCCGGGCGGCGCGGCTATGAACATGACATCAATTTCGTTTCGGATCGTTTCTATATGAAGCGGCTGAAGTGATTGTGACGCTATATTCCTCAAATGCGGATATGAAGCGGCATATTCTTTCCCTTCGTCGCTCGATGAATATAATATACAATCCTCTGCATAAGGGTGATGGTTAAGAATCCTGACAAGTTCGGCGCCTCCATAACCAGTAGCGCCTATAATACCTATTTTCAACGGGTTCACCTTCTTGGTTTTTGTGAAATTATTTAACATTATAACATGAATAAAAATTAATTCAATTGTATATTTAATATTTTTTCATTCATTTTCCATCTGTTTTCGCTGACAAAAAACCCCCTCTCGATCGAGGGAGTTCCATAAGAAAAACAGGCTGATCGGATCAGCCTGTTTTCTTCAGCATCATCAGCCCGCTTATAAAAAACAGCACGGAGCTGGCGTAAAAAATAATATAAACCGTAAAGAAATCAGCGAGAAACCCGCCGAGAATAATGGCAGCAGCTGAAAATACGGCCGTCCAGAAATGATAGCTGCCGACTTTTTTTCCCCGCTCCCCGCCGTCGGTGTAATCGGCGATCATGATTTTCTCGCCGTGTTTTTGCATCGCGCCGAACAGGCCCAAAAGCACCTGCACAACATAAACCTGGTGCACGCCGGTAATGTGCGGGAGCGTCAGAAGAAGCACCGCCATTCCCCACGAATTCGCCATAAGGAACCAGCGGGGATCCAGTCTTGCCGACAGCCGGCCGAGCAGCGGATGAATCAATGCGCCGCTCAGGCCGAACAAGCCGTATGAGAGACCGAATTGCGTGTAGCTGGAACCGATGTTTTTAATAAATAAAATATAAAACGGAAAGATCAGGCTGCCGGCAAAAAAGACACTGCTCTGTGACAGGATCAGCCATTTTAAATGGTTGTGTTTCATGATTTGTACCTCTGATAAAAATAATTCATAAACAAGTCATCCGGATCATATTTGTGTTTTTTCTGAAAGAACATATCGCTTTTCGGATATGCCTCGCGCATCTGCTCTTTCGTTTGATACAGCATATACGGGAGATAATAACTGCCGCGGTGGCGCAATGCCGTATCCGTCATTTTTCTGACAATCCGCGCCGCACTCGCCTGGCTGTCTTTTGAAAACCCTTCATTGATTAAAAGAACGAGTGAAAACATGTCTTCCTTTGCGTATGACAGATCGGCTTTTTCATTTTTTTGCACGTAGCGGATCGTAATATTTACGAGATTGAGATCTTCATGTGACAGCGTCTTGCGTAAGTCATGAATGTACGGCGCAAATTCGCCGACGGGTACGAAGTATTCTTGTAGCACGTCGGTGTTGTCCGTGTTTTCATATTCCAAAAATTTCGACTCTGACCGCATGACATTGTTCCTGGAGACTTTCACGCCGTTTTGGCTGAGAAAATAAGACTGCTGAGTTGACCAGAACCAATTTCTGCCCCAGTCATACCGGCGGGAGAGGCCGAGCGCGAATTTCGTCAGCGCCGGATGCTCATCTTCTTTCAGTTCATTGTGCCGCTTTAATTCTTTCTGATTGTCTGAGAGTGTGTAATCAGTCACATACATATCGTGCAAAAAGCCTTTATCCCCTGTTGCGATCCGCGCGAGATGTATGCGCACGGCGGGGTTGCGCTGAACATGCTGCGTAAAATATTGACTGTATGTATCAGCGTTCATGCGTTTCGTTTTCATTTCATAAAGCTCATCATCCGTCAGCTCAATATCCGCGTCAAGGATGACGCCGAACAGGCCGTAGCCGCCGATGACGGCTGAAAACAGGTCATCTTTCGGAGTAACGGTGATGACTTTGCCATCCGCCTTTAAAAGATGAAACGATTTGACTGTATCAATCAGCGAACCGTACCGGATATCCCGGCCGTGGGCGTTGGCGCTCAGTGAGCCGCCGATCGTAAAAATGTTTTGCGATTGCATGACTTTTACCGCGAGCCCGTACGGATTGACATACCGCTGAATATCATTCCACGTCGCTCCCGCCTGCACCCTGATGATTTTTTTCTTTCGGTCGAGACCGAGTATTTTGTTGTAGCCCGTCATGTCGAGAACGATCCCGTCTTCATAATACGTCTGGCCGCCCATTGAGTGCTGGGCGCCTGCTATTGAGATCTTCAGATGCTTTCTCTTTGCTTCCTTAATGGTTTCGACCAATGTTTCTTTCTCTTTTCCTTTGACCGTCTGCTTAATTTTCACGGGCATGAGTCGGCTGACATCCGTCATTGTCCCTGCCTGCTGCTCCGGCTCTTTGTGAAAAGCGGAAACAGCGAACAGCGCCGTATAAACAAGAATGCTAAGGATAATGAGAAGTAATTTTTTCTTCATGGATTCCTCCCTCGCATGCAGCCGGTCTATTATATCATGCCTCACGTCCGTTTTTTTCCTTTTTTACCCGATATCGCACAACCCCCGAATGGCGGGAAACTCGGGGTTTTTTAGTGACTTGCCCTTCTTTCCGCACCCCGGTCTCTAGCGACAAAGCAGACAGAACGGCGCCCGACAGAATCATGTTTAGTACAGCTCGAAACGGTCAGCCGGAAAACACCGGGCATAAAAATACACAGAAATCCTTAAAATGATTTTTTGGTCAGTATATAATCGATATATACGCAGATGTATTACCAAAGGGATTGTTTAAAACAAAGATGTTAAATGAGGTGGGGAAAATAAACATAAAAGGAATCAATCATCTTCTTTTTTCTGTTTCACATTTGGAAAAATCTATTGAATTTTATGAAAAAGTATTTCATGCACAACTCCTGGTTAAAGGGCAAAAAACAGCATATTTTGATCTGAACGGGCTTTGGCTTGCACTTAACTTAGAGGTGGATATACCAAGAAATGAAATACATAAATCTTATACGCATATGGCCTTTACAATTGACCCAAAAGATTTTGATGCAATACATCAAAGGTTAAAAAATCTAAATGTAAATATATTAAATGGGCGTCCTAGGGATAAGCAAGATCAAAAGTCAATTTATTTTACTGATCCCGATGGACATAAATTTGAATTCCACACAGGTACACTCCAAGACAGACTGTCCTATTACAAAAAAGATAAACCTCAAATGAAATTTTATATATAAGGGTTTGTTTGCGATCCAAAACAAACCCTACCTGTCGCTTATCCGCGTTGATTTTTCCTTCTAAATGCAGACAAAAGAAAAGCACCTCCAAACTTTAGGATGTACCTAAAATCCGAGGTGCATTTTCTTATTACTGAATCCCTAATGCGATTTTTGCGTAGCGTGACATTTTGTCTCTTGTCCACGGCGGATTCCAGACGATGTGGACCTCCGTCTCTTTTACATCCGGAATGTCAGTGAGCGCTTTTTTCACCTCGTCGACGATGATCGGAGCAAGCGGGCACCCCATTGATGTCAGTGTCATCGTAACGTGCGTCAGGCCGTCGTCATCCATATCAACGTCGTATACAAGGCCGAGATTGACGATATCGACGCCGAGCTCAGGGTCAACAACCTGCTCCAAGGCGCCCATGATGTTTTCTTTTAATGCTTCTTCCACGTTCCATCACTCCTTTTTCCTCAGTATAACGTAAAAGCGGGTTTTGTTAACACCTTTGTGCTTTATAAATGCTTATCGAACCAGGCGACGGTTTCTAAAACGGCGTATCTCGGGACTTTATGGTCAGCCCGTTCGTCTTTCAGAAACTGAAGATGGTTAGGCCGGCTGCTGTAATGAGGTTTAATCGTTTCATAAAAGCCGCGGGTCGGTGCATACGGAACGACTTTGTCTTGAACGCCGTGCCAGAACAGCAGCGGGCGGCTGCGGAGTTTTTCCGGTTCCAGACTGAGATCAAACGGTTTGAGCCGCGCAAACAGTTCATCGACCTGTTCTTTTGTGACGTCAATGTCGATGTCCTGCTTTTGAATGTGGTCAATCTGCTGCTGAAAAAACGCCGTATAGTTCGGGCTTCCCATCAGGCTGACACCGGCTTTGACCCAATCATATGCGGCCATCGCGCCGAATGTCGTAATTCCGCCCATTGACGTGCCCGCAAGACCGATCCGCCCGTCTTCAATCAGACCGCGCGCTTCAAAATCCTTTTTCAGCACGTCAAGCTCCTCGATTTCATTTAATACAATGTCCCAAAAATGGACGGCGAGCTCTTCTGCTGACAGCTGTTCAGCGCGTTCACCGTGGTAAAGAGCTTCCGGCAGCACGGCTCTGAAACCCTTTTCAGCAAGCAGGTAAGCGAAATGAAGATTATGCTCCTTCGCGCTTGTAAAACCGTGAATAAAGAAAACAAGGGGAGCGGGACGGTCCCGATTTTCTTCTTTTACAATATGTAAAAACGGAATGCCTGATACGGTTTGATGATCAATAAGAATCACGTTGACTCCCTCCTTAGGATAACCATAATCATAAGTGTAACATGTAGACAATAAAGATGGTAAAAAGCTACACTGTACATAAGAGAAAAACAGCAAATTATATGACAAAAGGAGTTATTTATGGAGACAAAACCTTACCTCATCGCCTTAGATCTGGATGGAACTTTATTAAAAGATGATAAAACCATTTCCCCTGAAACGGCACGGACGATTCAGACGCTGAAAGAAGCAGGTCATCATGTCTGCATCTCAACCGGCCGCCCGTTCCGTTCCAGTTCGATGTATTATGACGAGCTCGGGCTGACAACGCCGATTGTCAATTTTAACGGGGCGTTTGTCCACCACCCGAAAGACGAGTCATGGGGACGCTACCACACGTCTTTATCTGTCGATGTGGTCAGACAGCTTGCCGAACTTACAGAGACCTATCAAATACATAATGTGCTCGCTGAGATCATTGATGATGTGTACTTCCATTATCATGATGAGCATTTAATTGAGGCGTTTCATATGAATACGGCGAATGTCACATTCGGCGATCTGCGCGAAACGGTCCAAGAGGATGTGACGTCCGTATTGATTCACGCGAAGGAAGAGGACGTCGCGGACATACGCGCGCATTTATCCGATGTGCACGCCGAGGTCATTGACCACAGAAGATGGGCGGCTCCTTGGCATGTGATTGAAATTATTAAACACGGGATGAATAAAGCGGTCGGCCTGAAGAAAATCAGCGACTATTATCAAGTGCCGAGAGAACGAATCATCGCGTTCGGCGACGAAGACAACGATCTTGAAATGCTCCGATTTGCCGGGTGCGGCGTAGCGATGGGAAACGGCACGGATGAAGTCAAACAGGCCGCCGACCGCGTCACGGGATCAAATGAAGCGGACGGAATCGCCGAATTTTTAAAATCCTATTTCTCCCTGTGAGGTTTTGCCGCTCATAACACAAAGCCTTCCGCCCATACTAAAACAGACGACTCATCTCGTCTAAATATGGAAGGGGGACATTGCAATGGGTAAACGAAACAAATCAAAACGGTTTATTCAGCAAGGCAAGGACTCTGTCAGTCTTCATGACGCAAGATTTCCATATCGGTCTACATTAGAGGAAGCACAGCATGATGCAGCAAAAGATTCGGCTGAAAGGCAGGTTGACTTTTAATGAGAAACGAACTGTTTTCTCAAGCCAAGTCATTTGTCCAGCAGGCCGTCATGATTGCTAACGGTTTCGAAGACGGCGATCAGGAAAAAGCTGTCTCACGCGCCAAAAATGCCGTATCTTCCGCGTACGCCAATTCGACGGATGCAGAACGTCAGCAGCTGCACCAATTTCAGGATCAGCTGGAGAAATTGCAATAAAAAAAGGCGCCCCGTTTAGACGAGGGCGCCGCTTTTTTATTTTACTTCAAATGTTTTTACCGTTTTCAGTCTTTTTCCGATCTGATCGGACTTCCCTAAAAACGTCACCGTCACCGTGTATGTTCCCGGACCGGGCACGTTTTTCCACACATCTGAAAAGTCATACGTTTCATTCGGCATTAAGGTCACGGTCTGAAACGCCTGAGTAAACATTTTGTCTTTTGAATAGCGGTACAGTTCTTTGTGATGTTGGTCATGTACGGTCAATTCGAATTTCTGCCCTGAGCTGAATGTGAAATCGATCGGGCTGCCGCTCTTGTTTTTTAAAGACATTTGAAATTCGATCTGCTGATCCGTCTGCACAGGGTTTACGGCTAATTCCGCTTGCTGTTCATTCATCTCTCCGGATACCTCCTCAGCGGGCTCCTTCTGCCCGGATTGACTGCTGCACCCGATCAATAAAATGACCGGTAATAACAGGCCAAACAGCCACTTCATTCTATCCGCTCCTATCAGTCTTTTCTGAAGAAACCAAAGATCCCCGTCGTTTGCACGATGTTTGTGAAGGCTTTCGGGTCGACTTCTTTCACGATTTTCTCAAGGTCATACAATTCGTACCGCGTGATGACGATGATCATCATTTCTTTCTGTTCGTTTGTGTAAGCGCCTTTTGCCGGCACCGTCGTAATGCCGCGGACCATTTTCCCGTAAATCGCTTCTTTGATTTCATCGGCTTTTTTCGTAACGATCATGGCGGTCAGTTTCATGTGGCGGGTGTGAATGGCGTCAATCACCCTTGTTGTGACATACAGAGCGACAAGGGTATATAATGCTTTCTCCCATCCTTGCAATAATCCTGCCGTCAAAATGATAATCCCGTTCAAAATGAAGAAATATGTGCCGACCGGCTTATCCTTCCATTTGGCCAGCACCATCGACACGATATCAAGACCGCCTGTCGAAGCGCCGAATTTCAGCGTTAAACCGATGCCGATAGCTGAGATGACTCCTCCGAATACGGTATTCAGAAGAATATCGTGCGACAGTCTCATTTCCGGGAGAATTCCCATAAAGACGGACGTCATCGCTACGCTTAATATGCTGTATACGGTGAATGATCTGCCGACTTTCAGCCACCCTAACACACCGATGGGAATGTTTAAGAGGAACATGAGAACTCCTGTCGAAATATAAAAGGGGGCGTATTGATCAACGACGCTTGACAGCAGCTGGGCGACACCGGTAAAACCGCTGGCATATACATTCGCCGGTATCAGGAATAAATTCAGTCCCGCCGCATACAGAAACGCGCCGATGACGACGATTGCTAATTTTTTTGCTTGTTCTAGTACCATGGCTTGCTCCTCCGCTCATTTTCATTATTAGCTTTTCCCTTAAAACAAAGTTTTGAACACTATTTTGCCACATTTATATGATATAGTTGGCATCACTCTCACCAATCGGAAAGAAGGGAATTATGATGACAGTTCACCTTATTGCTGACAGCGCCTCTGACCTGCCGAAATCTTATATTGAAGAAAACCGGATCGGGTTCATTCCGCTGCACGTAACACTTGACGGAAACGAATATGAGGACACGGTCACCATTCAGGCGGATCATATATTTCAAGCGATGCGGGACGGGAAAGTTCCGAAAACATCCCAGGCATCACCGGATACGATAAAAAAAGTATTTTTACAATACGCGGAACTGGGAGAACCGGCGATATACATCGCCTTTTCCTCAGGTCTTTCCGGCACCTATCAGACGGCCGTAATGATCGCCAATGAAGTAAAAGAGGAATTTCCCGATTTTGATTTACGGATTGTAGATTCCAAATGCGCTTCTTTGGGCTGCGGCCTCGCGGTGATGCACGCGCAAACACTCTGTGTTAACGGGAATACAATACAAGAAATCGAAACGTCTGTAAAGAGCTTTTGCGCACGGATGAAACATATATTTACGGTCGATGATGTCGCTTATCTCGCGCGGGGCGGCAGAATTTCAAAAACGTCCGCTTTTGTCGGGGGGCTTTTGAACATCAAACCGATTCTGCATGTGGATGACGGCAGACTCGTGCCGCTCGAAAAATTGCGCGGACAAAAGAAACTGTTTAAACGGATTATAGAAATGATGAAGGAAGAAGGCGGCGATTGGGCGGATCAAACCGTGGGGATCAGCTACGCAGATAACGAGGAGACGGCGCTTCGGATGAAGGAAATGATTGAAGAAGCGTTCCATCCGAAAGAGATCATTCTTCATTCAATCGGCTCTGCGATCGGCGCGCACTCCGGGCCGGGTACGCTCGCGATTTTTTTCCTGAAGCCATAATTTCAATGCGGGCGGGCATCCTAACGGACAGAAGGGAGGCTTTGCCGCATGAAAGATGATGACAAAAAACCGTTGGACAATAACGCCGTAAATCAGAAAAAGAATCGGCTTGCCGAAAAAAACCGGCAGGCGGGAAAAAACCAGAATTCCAAAAAACCGGACCATCTGTAAAAGCAAAACAGCCCTCTTGTCTTAGAAGAAAGAGGGCTGTTTTTTGTTCTATATGCGTCTAACATCACTTATCACGAATCCGCTTTCAGGCAATGCCGGCATTCTGGACAGGCTGAAGCTCAAATCTTGGGACGGAACATCGTACTCTATTTCATTGGCAAGAAACGCAAGGGAAGTTTTCATGACTTCCACGGTCATTCCCTCACCCGGACAGCGGTGGCCGTTAGCCGGATCACCTCCGCCCTGGGGAATGAAATCAAATTTATTTTCCTCCCGCCCCTGAAAACGTTCCGGGCGAAATTCATTCGGATTCTCCCAAAGCCGGGAATCATGGTTTGTCCCATATAGGTCAAGCATGACGGAGGCACCCTTTTTAAACTCACAGTTCTTCCATACGAAATCTTTTTTCACAACGGCTCCTAAAAACGGGGCAAACGGGTAATACCGCCGAACTTCATGTGCAAATCTTTCGGCCTCCTGATCATCTCTCGATCTCAGTTTGCCCCGATATTCAGGGTAATCATGCAATGCAAGAGCTGAAAACGTAATAAAGTAAGAAATGGCGGCAATCGGGCGCAGAACATTAATAAGCTCAACAGCAGCCATATGAGAATTAAGTCTGTTCCCGTCAAGTTCTGTATGAAAAGCCATTTCATACAAGGCTGAGCCCTCCGGCGTTTGCAGCTTGCCGGACCGCACATCCTCAATGACCTCCTCTATCCATTTCTCCGTTTTCAGCCTCGCCCTTCTGCCTTTCCAATGACGCGGTCCGACAGCGCCGAATGCGTCTACCATATCGGTGAAATCCTCCGCCCGCTCTTTCACTTCTGAGTCTTTCAGCGGGACGCCGGCCCACTCACAGGCAGCCCGGCACAGCACTTTCTTCGCTTCATCAAAAAGGACAATTCGGTTTGAACCCTTCCACATTTCCGCAGATGCTTTCCACTGTTTTTCCACCGCTTCCGCAAGCCGTTTTTGCCGGGGCGGCGTCATCAGTGACATAAATAGAAGCTTCCTGTGCTTATGCCGTTCACCGTCCATTGCCTGGATTGCCCCTGTTCCGAATAACGTTTTCTGCACCCGTTTGGGGAGGGCCTGCTGCCGCTGAAATCGTTCTGTGTCATAAAAAAGCTTTGCGGCTTCCGCTCCGCTCATACAAATGAATGTCTTCCCTAATAAACGGGCGCGAAACACATCTGAGCGATAATTCTCCGCTCGGTTTTTCACAAATACATAACCATCGCGTAATAAAGCCAGACTATTATCAAGACCCTTTTCCTGCGGAATTTGTTCATCCATCCCGATTCCTCCCTTCTTTTTTCACCTTTCACGAAAAAGAATAAATATAAACACATGTATATTCAGTATTTGTGTTTCATTCAGAAGTTACTCATGTCAGGCTGCAAAAATCAGGGGCGGGGCAAAAACCCGTTACAAAGTAAACCGGCGGACCTGATCGTTTAACCGCTCTGTCAGGCTCACCAGATTATTGACGCTTTCCGCCATTTTATGAAAAGAAGACAGCTGCTCAAGCGCGGAGGCAGAAATCTCTTCGCTTCCCGCAGCCGTTTCCTGAACGACGGCGCTGATGCTTTCGGCATGATGCAGCACTTGCTCACCAAGCTGTTTCGATTCGATGATCCGTCCGTCCAATTGTGTAAGCTCCGCTTTAATATGGGCGGCTTTTTGTTCAATATGGGCGAATGATTCTGACGTTTTCTCCATCAGTTCCTGCTGTCTGTCCGCTAAAGCGACGCCGGTCGTGACAGCTCCGGTAATAGATGTGATGCCGTCTTCAATTTGCTTTACCATATCGAAAATCTGCGCGGTCGCTTTGGCTGATCCGTCTGCGAGCTTCCGTATCTCCTCGGCAACGACGGCAAATCCTTTTCCGGCCTCGCCTGCTCTGGCCGCCTCGATTGCGGCGTTTAATGACAGCAGATTGGTCTGGCCCGCAATGTCAGAAACGGTCTGCGCCATCATACTGATTCCTGCCGCATGCTCTATGAAGAGACCGGCGGCTTCGGAAATCTCTTTTGATGTCTCATTGCTTTTATCAATGGCTTGCTTGGTCTCGGCTAAAGCACCGCGCCCCGCAGCCACCGCCGCAATCGTCTCTTCGCTGCTTCTCGTCGTTTGTTTTGAACGTTCGGCGTTCGCCTTTGAATGTTCATCCATTTGTTCAATGAATTGCACCGCATGCTGCAGATCTTCTGAAATGGTTTGGGAGCCTTGCGCCATTTCTTCCGTCGACACGGACACCTGCTCGGTCATGTCCTTCAGCGTCTGGTTTTCCTTCGTCAAACCTTCCGCGAAAGTCTCGACTTCACGGCCGACCTCTCCGATCGCCTGAATTAAGGTGCGAAGCTGTTCAGCCATCATTCCGAATGAGTCATTCAGCTCTTTCAGTTCGTCCTTCCCTTTATAATCAAGCATTTCAACAGCAAGGTTCCCTCCTGCAATACGACGGGCATTTTCAGCCATACGGCGGATCGGCCCTGCGATTCTCTTCGTCAGCCTGATGGAAGATATGACGGTAACAGTAAGTATCACGATGGTCAGCACGGCTGCGCTGTAAACGATAAACTGAATCTGGTCAGCCGTCTGCTTCTGCATGTCTTCATAGTGATCCCGGCTTTTCAGATTCAGCATATAAATATCATTCAGAAGACCGTTGATGCGGGCCGCCGTCCTTGTCGCTTCAGCCGGGCTTTTCGAATCAAGAGCAGCGTCCGCCTCCGCCTGCCATGTTTCGTATTTTTTGGCGAGTTTGTCATAAGCGGCTTTGTCCGCATCGTCCGTCATCGTTTTTTTGAGGGCCGCCAGTTTGTATGAGCTGCTTTTCATATAGCTTCGTACATCTTCTTTCTGGGCGTCTGCGAGCGTATAGGAATAGCCGGTGATGCTTTCTTTTAACGTATTAAGGTCAGCTTTTGCTTCCTGGACGTTTAACAGCGCGTCCACTTCATCTTCATTTGAAGCCTGAATCTTCATCATGTTTACAATGGTAAAGCCGATGACGGCGGCGAAGCAAATCATCGTAACGGCTGCGTTAACGAGCAGCCTTGTCCGTAATGTCACTTCAGATCGCCTCCTTTTTCAATCAGGCTGTTTTTCATATCCGTGATCTTTTTCGTCAGCCCGCCTGCGTTTTTGACAACTCTGATCTTAGCTAAGTCCATGCCGTTTTCCTTCAGTCCGTAAACGATCTCTCCGCTTTTGATCTCCTTGTTGTCTTTTAAATCTTTCGCCAATTCATAGATGACTTGGTCGACGTTTTTCACTAAAGAAGAGATAACGGCGTGCTCGGCGGTGTAATATTGATCGCTGTCAACACCGATGGCATATACTTTTTGCGCCTCCGCTTCTTTCAGAGCGCCGACACCCGTGAAGCCGGCCGCCGTAAACAGGACATCGGCTTTTTTTCGGATCATGTTTTGGGCGATGCGCTTCCCGAGCTTATCATCATCAAACGTACCGCTGATGTCCGACAGCACGCGGATATTCGGTTTGACTGATTTCGCCCCTTTCAGATAGCCTTTCTTAAACCGTTTAATGACGTCGGCATCTGAACCGCCGATAAATCCGATCGTGCCGGTTTTGCTCGTCATGGCCGCCAGCGCTCCGGCTAAGTAGCTTCCTTCATCCTCTTTAAACGTGACGGAGGTGACATTATCCAGGTCTGATACGGAATCAATCAGCACAAACCGCTGCTTCGGATATTTTTTGGCGACCTTTTCTAAATCCGCCTGCATGCTGTAACCGAGCCCCACAACAAGATCATTGCCTTCCCGGACAAGCTGGGTCAGTCCTTTTTCGTATGTACCGGTATCTTTTATTTCCCGATAGTCAAATGTGATGCCGAGCTCGTCTCTCGCTTTCATCAAACCTTGAAAGCCTGAATCATTAAATGATTGGTCGCCGAGACCGTTGTCTGTCAGCATGATGCCGATTGTTTTCGTTTTGTCGGCCGCCGGTTCCTCAGATTTGCCGGCACATCCCGCCGTGCTGAGCGCAATCAGCAGTACAGCCGCAAATATCGCCATTTTTCTCATTGAAACTCTCCTTTTGTTTTTTTCTATAGTTATATATCGGTTCGGATGTCAGAATATTTTATTTCAATAAAATATGTATGTTCGGCAGGGTGATAAACAAATGAGGGCCATAGGAGCTTTTGAGAAAATAAAAAACATCGGTTTTGGTTCACCGATGTTTTTGCAGAAAATTTATTGTTTTTCGTATGTCCAGCCGTCTTCCTGATACACTTTGCCGTTTTTCATCAGGTGCCCGAGCGCCCGCTTAAAGGCGGCTTTGCTTAAATGAAACCGTTCGCGGATATCGTCAGGATGGCTTTTGTCTCCGTATGGCATCGCGCCGTTTCTTGATCTCAGATAGGTCAGAATTTCTTCCGCGTCAACCGAAAGCGCATCCTGCTTTCTCGGCAGCAGAGACATGTTGACCGAGCCGTCTTCCTTCACCTCGATGACACGCCCTGTCACGCGGCTGCCGAGTCTCGGCTCTTCTTTTCTTTCTGAAGGGTGAATAAACGCGCGGATGCCTTCATCGGTAATCAGAAAAGAGCCTGATGCGATCAGTCTGTACACCGTACCCGTCAGGTCTTTATTCATGACGTCTTCCCCTGCATCCGTAAATAATTCACTGATGATATCTTCAGGCGCCGGCTTGGCAAACATGCGCCCGCGGCTTGTCACCTTCAGCATGCAATACAGTCTGTCTCCTTTTTGCGGCCAGACGGATTTGTACGGAGGCAGGTGCTCCGTTGCGACGAGCGCGTCTTTTGACAGACCGACGTCGACGAATACGCCCATATCTTCCACAGCGTCCGTCACTTCCACCCATCCGTAGTCATAAAAGCTGATGAGCGGCTTTTTCATCGTCGCCGCGAGTCTTTCCTGATGATCGACGTAAATAAATACGTCCACTTCATCTTTGTCTTCGATATCCTCTGTGATTTCACTGTTATGTAAAAGAACCGTATCCTCGCCGTCGGTTAAAAAATAACCGAAATCGGTTTGGTGATCTATACTAAGCGTGAGCTGCTGCCCTGGTCTCATGTTATCGTCCTTCCTGATTCGCCCGTATGAGGCTGATGTTTTTCTCATTTTTTCCAATATGCATAAATTCATGCCTTATGCTGTTGGACATTTCTCTTTATTCTACTATAATCAACTCATAAGTGAAATGTTATAGGAGGTTTTCTCATGGCAAAAGAAAGTTCTTTTGATATTGTATCGAAAGTTGAATTTCCCGAAGTGCAGAATGCGATTCAGATGACGCTGAAAGAAATCGGCACGCGCTATGACTTTAAAGGATCGAAAAGCGATGTAACTTTAGAAAAGGAAGAACTTGTCCTGATTTCTGATGACGAGTTTAAACTGAATCAGCTCAAAGATGTGCTGAGCGGCAAGCTGATCAAACGGGACGTGCCGACGAAAAACATTGAATACGGCAAAATCGAAAATGCCTCAGGGGGCACGGTGCGCCAGCGCGCGAAGCTTGTACAGGGCATTGATAAAGACAGCGCCAAAAAAATCAACGCGGTGATCAAAAACTCCGGCTTGAAGGTCAAGTCGCAGATTCAGGACGACCAAGTGCGCGTCACCGGAAAAAATAAAGATGATCTGCAGCAGATTATCGCAGCCGTCCGCGGAGCAGACCTGCCGATTGACGTTCAATTTATTAATTTTAGATAAATTATGTGATTCCTATTGATTATTGTCTCTATTTTCGGTAAATTTGGAGAAAGGGATTTTCACAGTTAAGTTTTGGAAACCCATGACAATTACATGAACGTTCTTATCAAGAGAAGCCGAGGGACTGGCCCGACGACGCTTCAGCAACCGGTGTAGTGGTTTACCCAAACCATGACCAAGGTGCTAAATCCAGCAAGCTAAAAACAGCTTGGAAGATAAGAAGAGAGACAAATGATTACAAAGTCTTCTTCTTAAGAAGACTTTTTTTATTTCTCTTTTTTCCTTGCTGAATGTGACGAAGGAGGCAAACAATGGGACTATTACAAGACTTAAAAGAACGGATTTTAATCGGTGACGGCGCGATGGGCACTCTCCTCTATTCCTACGGCATTGACAGATGTTTTGAGGAACTGAACGTATCAAAGCCCGAAGAAATCAAGCGGATACATAAGGCTTACGTGGAAGCCGGGGCAGACATCATCCAGACAAATACGTACGGCGCGAATTTTATTAAGCTCTCAAGATACGGACTTGAGGATGAAACGAAAAAAATCAATCAGGAGGCGGTCAGAATCGCGCGCGCTTCCTCAGACGGCGCTTATGTATTGGGAACGATGGGCGGCATCCGCACCTTTAACAAAAACGCCTACAGCCTGGAGGAGATTAAACGCAGCTTTCGGGAGCAGCTTTATTTATTGCTGCATGAAGAGCCGGACGGCCTGCTTCTGGAAACATACTATGATTTAGAAGAGGCCCGCGAAGTGCTGAAGATAGCGAGAAAAGAAACGGAACTTCCGATTATGCTGAACGTATCCATGCACGAACAGGGCGTGCTGCAGGACGGAACGCCGCTTCGGGAAGCCCTCAGGTCCATTGCCGATCTCGGCGCTGACATAACGGGAATCAATTGCCGGCTCGGCCCGTACCACATGATTGAAGCGCTCACCGAAGTGCCGATTTTCCGTGACGCTTATTTATCGGTCTATCCGAACAGCAGCCTTCCGTCTTTAGAAGAAGGCCGGCTTGTTTATGATACGGACGATGCCTATTTCCGGGAGAGCGCCGTACAGTTCCGCACTCAGGGCGCGCGCATTATCGGCGGCTGCTGCGGTACGACACCCAACCATATCAGAGCCATGGCTGAAGCGGTCCGCGGACTTTCCCCCGTCACTGATAAAGAAGTGAAAATCAGACGGGAAGAAGAAATCATCTCAGTCAGCAGCGAACGGACCGAGCCGGGTTTAAACGAAATCGCCGCTAAAAAACGGTCAATTATCGTGGAGCTCGATCCGCCGAAAAAATTGAATTTTGAAAAATTTCTGCAAGCAGCGGCTGAATTAAAAGAAACCGGCATAGAAGCGCTGACTCTCGCCGACAATTCATTGGCGACACCGCGGATCAGCAATGCCGCCTGCGGTTCATTGCTGAAAGAGCGCCTTGATATCCGTTCTCTCGTTCACATTACATGCAGAGACCGCAACATCATCGGCCTTCAGTCACATTTAATGGGGCTGGATACGCTCGGGCTCACCGACATTTTAGCCATCACGGGCGATCCTTCAAAAATCGGCGACTTTCCGGGGGCTACTTCCGTCTATGATTTAACGTCCTTTGACTTGATCAGGCTGATTAAACAATTCAACGAGGGTATTTCTTTATCTGGGAAACCGCTCGGCAAGAAAACGAACTTTTCCGTAGCCGGAGCATTTAATCCGAATGTCCGCCATCTTGATAAAGCAGTAAAACGGCTGGAGAAAAAAATCGAGTGCGGAGCTGACTACTTCGTGTCCCAGCCTGTCTACTCGGAGCAGCAGCTCATTGACATTCATCATGAAACGAAGCATCTCAAAACACCGGTGTATATCGGAATCATGCCGTTAACGAGCAGCCGCAACGCAGAGTTCATTCATCATGAAATCCCGGGCATTAAGCTGTCAGACAGCATCCGCGAAAAAATGGCGCTCGCCGGCGAAGACAAGCGAAAGCAGAAAGCCGAAGGCCTCGCCATCGCCAAATCGCTTCTCGACACGGCGTGCGAACTGTTTAACGGAATTTATTTAATCACCCCGTTTCTCCGTTCTGATTTGACGTCAGAGCTTGCAGCTTATATTAAGCAAAAGGATGAAAAGCGGGCTGATGTATATTTGCATTGACGCGGAAGAGGCCGCCTGATATGACAGGCGGCTTTTTCATGGTACGATACAGAAAAAGAATCAAGCAAAGGAGGATTTTTTCATGGTTGAAGTAAAACCCATCACCGCAGAAGACACATACGCGATCAGACACAGTGTGCTGCGCCCCCATCAGACGATTGAGGATTGTAAATATGATCAGGACAGCGTCAAAGGAGCCTTTCATCTCGGAGGTTTTTACGACGGGACATTGATCAGCATCGCTTCTTTCTACCCGCAGAACCAGCAGGCTTTACAGGCAGCGCCCGCCTACCAGCTGCGCGGCATGGCGACGCTTGAGGAATACCGGACGCAAAAAGCGGGAAGCACGTTAATCGCCTATGCAGAACGGAAACTGGCAGATATGGGGGCGGCGCTTGTCTGGTGCAACGCCAGATGTCACGTAAAGGGATATTACGAAAAGCTCGGCTGGAAAAGCACGGGCGGCCCCTTTGACATCCCCGGCATCGGCCCTCATGTGATCATGTATAAAAAACTCGCCTGAAACAGACTAAAGCCTTTGGGGACATGTCTCTAAGGGCATTACCTTGAAGGTCACGTCCGCTTTTATATGCGACACTATTGACGCCCTCCCGCTTTTTTAATACCCTTTGTACATTACACAACAGCAAGGATGGCAGGCAGAAAACAATATCTGTCAATTGCCGTTTTCAGCTATTAATTCAGAAAAGGAAGTATGAGATGAATACGATCCAAAAACCGAAAATCCCGAAAGAATTGCCGGTGCTTTCTTTCACAGAAGCGCTTCAGGACGACCTCATCAAAGAAGTCGTCATAGAAAACGCCGTGATAAGCGGCAAACTGGACGGCCTGCGCGCCGAAAAAGTCATTTTCAGAAACACCGTTTTTACGGATGTCTCTTTCAGACATATGGAATGTACGGATGTCCTGTTTGACAAATGTGATGTCTCAAACGCTGATTTCAGCGGAAGCATCATCCATAGAACGGCGTTTCAGCATTCAAAACTTCTCGGCTTGAATCTGGCGGATTCCGCCATGCGTCATGTACGGTTTGAAGACTGCCTCGCACCTTACAGCTCCTTCAGCTATTCCAATATGAAGCATGTCCGGTTTGACTCGTGCGGCCTTTCAGAAAGTGAGTGGAATGATGCCGTTCTTGAATACACAGATCTTGACGCCTGTGATTTGAACGGCTCAAATTTTATCGGCACGTCTCTTTTTAATATAGATATCAGCACGTGCACATTTGATCACCTGCACGTCTCACTTGAGAAGCTGAAAGGATGCCGCATCTCTCCGTCTCATGCCGTGACATTCGCAGAAGCGCTCGGAGCCATTGTGACGTGATCTTTTATTAAATGAAACGGCGGGCGATGTCCGCTATCGTTTGAATGCCTTTTTCCAAGTCCGGCAAGGATGCGTACGAATAGGAAAGACGCAGGCTTTGCCGGTCTTCGGGAAGATAGAGAGCTCCCGGATTGATCAGCACACCGGCCTCCAAAGCACGGGTGAAAAGCGTCTGAACGGCGAATGCTTTATGGAAGGTGACCCAAATATAAAAGCCCCCCTCCGGCACATGCCACTCCGCAATATCTCCCGCGTATCTTTCAAGAAAACGCAATGCCGCATCTCTCCTGATTTTGAGTTCCTTTCTGAGACGCAAAAGGCGCGCTTCATAGCGGCCGCTTGACAGCCATTGACATGCCGCCCATTGAGATAAACCACTGGAGCCGTAATCCGTCTGCATTTTAATATCGGCGAGCCTGTCTGCAACCGGCTCAGGGGCGACGACCCATCCGATGCGCAGACCCGGGCTTACGGTTTTTGACAGCGTGCCGATATACAGTACATTCCCCTCACCGTCCATCGATTTTAACGGAGGCGGCGGTTCTTTATCGATCCATAAATCACCGTATGCGTCATCTTCAATGACAGGCAGACGGTGATTTCTTGCGAGCGCGATGAGTTCCTGCCGCCGCTTAAGTGACATTACCGTTCCGGTCGGATTATGGAATGACGGAATGGTGTACAGGAGCCCTGCTTCGTATTGCCGACGGTAAGCGGGAAGATGATCCGTTTTGATTCCGCTCCCATCCATCGGCACTCCCTTAAGCCTGACGCCCGCTGATTGAAACACACGCAGGGAATGGAGATACGACGGGTTTTCAGTCAGCATGACGGAGTTTGGTTTTAGCAGCCCGATTGAAATAAGCTGAAGCGCCTGCAGCGCGCCTGAGACGATTACGATGGATGCCGGGGACGCGTGAACCCCCTTTGTTTTCAAATGTTTCGCGACGCTTTGCCGAAGCTGCGGGCTGCCCTTCGGTTCTTCATAGCCGAGCGCAAAAATATTAGTTCCCGCTTCACGGAACAGTTCGGCCATCTCCTGCTCAGGCAGCAGCTCTTGACTCAGCTCACCCGTCCCCAGCCTGATCAGATCCAGACACGGCTCGTTTTGATTAATGGCCTGAATCAAGGATGAATTCGGCTGATGACTCCCCGATGTAACGTACGTGCTCCAATCAAGGGGCTTAGCCGCTGCCATGATGCTCCACGTATTGTTGACGACCTTTGTGCCTCCCCCTCTTTTTCCTTCCAGAAGACCTTGGGCGATTAACTCATCAACTGCTGCCGTCACTGTGCTTCGGTTGACCTGAAGCTCCTCGGCGAGCTTTCTTCGTGAGGGAATTTTCGTGCCGATGGTCCATTCGCCATGAAGTATTTTTTCTTTTATATGCTGTTCGATCTGGAGATAAAGCGGTATGTGCGACTCCCGATCCGGACGCCAGCGGTTCATACGTCATCCCTCCTTCTTTATTTATTATACATTTGGCTGGTTCAAGTACCAGCCAAATGGCCGGAGACATCAGCACACAGTGCGGCTACAATGAGATTTAGTTGACGATTGGAGGGTTTTACGAAATGAATGCCATTCTTCACGGAGTGATGCTCGCTTTCGGCCTTATTTTGCCATTGGGCGCGCAAAACGTGTTTATTTTTCAGCAGGGAGCCTGGCAAAAACATGTGTGGCAGGCGTTTCCCGCAGTGATTGCCGCCGCGGTATGCGATACGATTCTCATCAGCGCGGCCGTCGCAGGCGTGTCCATGATTATTGCAGAGATTCCCGTTTTTCAGACCGTCATGCTTATAGGCGGCTTTTTGTTTCTCAGTTTTTTAGGCTGGCAGACTTGGAGAAGCAAACCGCAGGCCGAACAGGTGAAAAAAACGGTTTTCTCGGCAAAAAAACAGGCGGTCACGGCCGCCATGGTATCCTTTTTAAACCCGCATGCGATTTTGGATACCGTCAGTGTCATCGGCACAAGCTCCGCCGCCTATCCGGGAATTGATAAATGGCTGTTTGCCGGTGCTTGTATCGCGGTTTCCTGGGTATGGTTCGCCGGACTGGCATTCGCGGGACGGCTCGTTCAAACGGCGGATACAGGAGGCCGGCTCCTCGGCATCCTGAATAAATGCTCGGCATTGGTGATGTGGGGTGCTGCTTTTTATTTTGCGGCCCTTTTGTTTCGATAAAAGGAATTCGGCCAGACCATGTTGAATGTACCGAAAGGAAGAGGGGGAATTGGAATGTCAGACATTTTAAAGCTGTATCACTACCACAGATGGGCAAATGAGCAAGTTATTCAGCATCTGAAGACCCTGCCCGCGGCAAGCTTACAGCAGAAACTGGATAGTGTTTTTCCGACTGTGAACGCCGTGCTTGTGCATATATACCGGGCTGATTACATTTGGCTTCACGTGCTTTACGGAGAAACTTTCGAACAAATCGTCTCGCAGTTTGATCAATTTGAAAAGCTTGACGGAGATTTTGAGGCGATTGAACATAGAATGACTGAACTGGACAAAGAATACAGCGAATTTTTAAAAGAAATGGAGAACCCGGAAGGTCCGATCTCTATTTCTCATCCGCGCATGGGAACGCTTCAGACGACATATGCCGATGTGATCCGGCATGTTGTGAATCACGGCACATACCATCGCGGCAATATCACCGCGATGCTTCACCAAATGGGCTATAAAGGCGTGCCGACTGACTACATTTTTTTCTCATACGAATCATAAAAAAGCAAAGGCCTCCCGGGCCTTTGCTTTTTTACTTCGAATCTATCATAATCCGGCATAGCTGGAGGCGCCCGGGGTGAGCTTTACAAGCCTTCCGGTTTTAAAAGATTCCGTCGCGGCGATCCCGATTTCTAAGTTAATCGCGGCATCGATGTCTGTCACAATCGGCGTTTCCCCTTTTTTCACACATTCGGCAAAGTGCTCAAGCTCCAGACGGTAAGCGTCTTTAAAACGTGCTTGAAAATCCGGAATAATTTCGCAGCTGCTGCCTGACTCCGTTAAAATGGTGACATGGCTTTTCCGCAGCGTACCGACCAAGATGCTTCCCGCCGTCCCGATCACTTCGGCGCGGATAAACTGCCTCCTACTTTTTGTTCTCTGGTATTAGGTCAGTCCGTTTTCCGGCTTACGAATTTGCGGTATTCAAGCGGCGAAATGCCTTCAATCTGTTTAAACAGTTTGGAAAAATAGGTCGGGTCTTCCATACCGATGGCATCCGCGATTGTCCCCATTTTGTCATTGGTTGCGGACAAAAGACGTTTCGCCTCCGTCATTCTGACTTTATTCGTATACTGGCCGGGCGTGACGCCGAGCACCTGCTGCATGCAGCGGGTCACGTAGTCTTGGTTGTAATGAAGAGCCGATGAAAGCGCTTTGATGGTTGTTTTCTCCTGATAGTGCTCCTGCAGGTACCGGGCGGCCTCCCATGCGACTCTTTCCTTTGCGGACGGGATTTGGAACGCTTCCTTCTGAAGATGGAGCAGCAGCTCTTCAAACAGAATCTGCTTTCTGAGCGGCAGATCGGAATTCTCGGCGCTGTCATCTGTCAGCACACTGAATTGCCCGGCCATAAACTGCGGACGTCTCACCTTCCCTTTTTGCGGCAGGGACAGGCGGTAGCGGGACGGCTCTTCAAAGCTCCCTTTTTTTCGCCTCAACTCTGACCAGTTGTTCCCGGTTGTTTCCGTCACCTCATAATCCGCTCCTTCAAAATGAAGCCACGAATAGGATGTCGTTTCTTCACTGCCTTTTGTCCCGTAATGTTCAAGGCCGGGAGAAAGCAGAATATATTCTCCGGCTTCAACGGAAAAGGCGTTTTCGTCTTCTGTAATGTAGAGGACGCCTTCTTTCACATACAGCAGATCAAACACCGGGAAGACCCGCCTCACATGGGTTTCGCCTTTTTTGAACACTCCTTCTCCCGCAGCGATAAAGACCGGGAACGGAGGAACTGTGAACTCGAGAAAGGACATATTTTCGGCCCTCCTTTTTAAGTCGGATTTTTGCAAGAAGTTTCGTTTCTCTCCCTTTTTATTATAAGAAAATGGAGGTACACTTTTAAACGTTGATTTTTTCAGGAAAGGGGTTAAAAGAAATGAAACAAGCGATTTTAAAACGGGCTGCATTCAAACAATCCTCTGATCACAAACTCTCATTATACGCGCTGACTTGGCCGATATTTATTGAGGTTTCATTATATATGTTTATGGGAAACGCCGACACTCTTATGCTTAGCCAATACTCTGACAACAGTGTGGCGGCCGTGGGTGTCAGTAATCAGATTTTAAATTTAATTATCGTGATGTTCAGCTTTATCGCAACGGGTACGACAATTGTGATTTCACAGTTTTTAGGATCTAAACAGAAAAAAGAGGCGCAGGAAGTGGCTTATGTATCAATAGGAGCGAACTTTGTCATCAGTCTCGCCATCAGCGCCGCCATATTTTTTGCGGCCGTTCCGCTGCTTCATGTGATGGGTCTTTCCAATGAATTGATGCCGGATGCCAAAGTCTTTTTGCAGGTGGTCGGCGGGCTGTCCTTCATTCAGGCTTTGATTATGACGTTCAGCGCCATTTTAAAAAGCTACGGTCATACGAAGGATACGATGTTCGTTACGATCGGGATGAATATTTTAAATATTGCTGGAAACTTTCTTGTCATTTTCGGGCCGCTCGGCCTTCCGGTGTTAGGCGTCGCCGGTGTTGCGATGTCAACGTCCTTTGCGCGGTTCATCGGGCTGATCGCGATGATTGTGATCGTCAAAAAACGCATCGGACTCGGTCTGACATGGCAAAAGATTTTTCACGTCCATAAAGAGCACTTGCGGAAACTCCTGAAAATCGGGATTCCGTCTGCCGGCGAACAGCTGTCTTACAACATTTCACAAATGGTTGTCACTTATTTTATCGCCATTATGGGCGCTCAGGCACTTACAACAAAGGTTTATACACAAAACATCACCATGTTTATCCTGCTGTTCGGAACGGCGATCAGCCAGGGCACACAGATTTTGATCGGCAGATATATCGGCGCCAAACGGTTTGACGACGCTTATGACCGCTGCATGAAAAGTCTGTACTGGGCGCTTGGCATTGCCGCTTTGACATCCGTGATCATGACCTTGTTTTCAAAGCAGCTGATCGGAATTTTCACAAGCAGTCCTGACATTATTGCGACGGCGAGCATGCTGATCGCCATGACGATCATTCTTGAGCCCGGCCGTTCATTTAATGTCATTATCATCAACTCACTGCGGGCTGCCGGAGATGCAAAATTCCCCGTCTACATGGCGATGATTTCCATGTGGGGTATCGGACTGCCTCTCGCTTATCTGTTCGGCATCCATTTCGGATTAGGGCTTATGGGCATCTGGATTTCATTTATCGCGGATGAATGGGTCAGAGGCATTCTTATGTACAGAAGATGGCGGTCACGGATTTGGATTCAAAAAGGGATTGCATAAACGCCCGAAGCTTCGTTATGAAGCCGGGCGTTTTTTTATGCTTGCGAAAGCTGTTTTCTCATGTCACCGAGCTCTGACCGGTAATGTGCCAGCAAACCGGTAACGGCGGGCCTTGAGTATAACGGAAACAGCTCCAGCTCTTCAGACGCCTCCTCGAAATACGCCTCGGCCTCGAATGCGATGTACTCCCATACATTCATAAAAGCTTTGTTGACGGTATGGCTCTCCAGCTCTTCTTCCGTATAGCCGAATTGCATCATCACCTGGCGCGGTAGGCGCTTTTTCGCCCGCTCATCCGTATGGACCCCCAGAAGCACCCGGGTCAGCTGAATGGCTGCTCCTAATGAAACGGCTGCATGGCGGAGTTTCTCTTGGTTCCGGCGCGCACAAACCGGCAGCAGCAGCAGGCCGAGGGCTCCGCCTGTTTGGCCCGCGTACATCAGCAGGTCATCAAACTCTTGATAAGTTACTTTTTCTCTGTCAGAGATTTGGCCGGCGATAAACTCACGTAACGGCTCTTCTTCAAGCGCAAATTGCTGCCGCACATCGGTGAGCGCCTCCCACAAAAAGCCGTCGGCGCGTGTCCCGTTCAGAAAGTCTTGTGCCGCCTGTTCAAATCCTCCAAGTTCCTGCACATCAAGCCGATCAGCTACGTGAAACAAAGCAAGCACCGCCCATGCGGCCCGCCTGTTTTTTGGCGGCAGGGATGAGAAAGTCCGTTTATATAAAGGAAAGTGCGCCTCGGCAAGCTGGGCGCATGTTTCGTATTCGGTCATGGTATCACTCCTCTGTTTTTTAGTGTACCATATGTTTCACAATAAAAAGACCGATATCCTTCAGCGGAAACCGGTCGCGGCACTGTTATTCTTCTATATCGATACGGTACGCCTCAAACCATGTATGGATCTGGGCAAGATGGGCGATCAGCTGCGGGCC
Organism: Bacillus sp. LR--39; assembly: GCF_053613335.1. NCBI lineage: Bacteria > Bacillati > Bacillota > Bacilli > Caryophanales > Bacillaceae > Bacillus > Bacillus sp. LR--39. Next base: position 1,863,448 of record NZ_JBSIOT010000001.1, read on the forward strand.
TTTCATCAGCTGGCCGAACCACGGAACCTGAAAAGATGAACCTTCTGTCTCCAGCAGCATTTCCAGCTTCTTTCTGTCAAGCAGGGTGTGAAGCACGGAATCTTTCTGTTGTAAAATCGTTTTCAGCCATTCTGTGACCCCCTGCGTGTATTTCGGGTGATGTGTTTTCGGATAAGGGCTTTTTTTGCGGTACAAAATATCTTCAGGAAGCAGTCCTTCAAGCGCTTTCCGCAAGATGCCTTTTTCCCGGCTGCCATGCATTTTCATTTCCCAAGGAATATTCCAAACGTATTCCACAAGTCTGTGGTCGGCGAACGGCACCCGTACTTCAAGACTTGCGCCCATGCTCATGCGGTCTTTGCGGTCGAGCAGATTTGTCATAAACCAAAGCATATTTAAGTAGAACAGCTGCCGTCTCGCTTTATCTGTTCCTGTCTCACCGTCTAACAGCGGCGTTTCCGCAATGGTTTCTTCATATCTCGCATTCACGTATTCTCTAAGATTCAGCCGTTTTTGCCACTTTTCATCCAAGAGCGTGATTCTCTCCTCAGTCGACCTCATCCAAGGAAATCCGTCTTCTTCTGCCGCGGTGTGAAACCACGGATATCCGCCGAAAATTTCGTCCGCACATTCTCCGGAAAGGCTCACGACAAAATCTTTTTTAATTTCCCGGCAGAACCATAACAGCGAGGAATCAACATCAGCCATGCCCGGCAGGTCTCTGACGAGAACGGATTCCTCCAGATGTTCAACCAGCTGATCCTGCGTAATCACGCACTTATGATGCTGTGTGCCGAATGCATTTGTCATTTTATCGATCCACGGGCCGTCATCATTCGGCTGAAAGGCGCTCGCTTTAAAAAATTTGCTGTTCTCCTCATAATCAATTGAATAAGTATGAAGGGGATCTCTGCCTTGTTTCTCAAAATGAGCGGCGGCTATCGCGGTTATCGCGCTCGAATCAAGCCCCCCTGATAAAAACGTGCAAACCGGCACGTCAGATACGAGCTGGCGTGTCACCGCATCCTGAAATAAGTACCGAATGTGAGCCGCGGTTTCATCGAGGCTGTCTGTATGCTTTTCGCTCTTTACATTCCAATAACGCCATATGGACAAACCGTCCTTTGAGAAAGTGAACGCATGGGCGGGACGCACCTCGTGAATTCCTTTAAACACCCCGCAGCCCGGAGTTCTGGACGGCCCGAGTCCGAATACTTCCGCAAGTCCGCCGCTGTCTGTGCGGGCTTTCACATCAGGATGAGCAAGGATGGCTTTCAATTCCGACCCGAACAGAAAGGAAGAGCCGTGTTCTTTATAAAAAAACGGTTTGACGCCGAGCCGGTCTCTTGCCCCGAACAGCCGCTTGCGCTTTTCATCCCAGATGGCAAAAGCGAAAATACCGTTCAAGCGGTCCACGCACTCCTCCCGCCACTCAATATAGCTGTGCAGCAGCACTTCTGTATCAGAGGTCCTCTCAAAACGGTGGCCCCTCGCCTGAAGCTCCTTCCGCAATTCCTCCGTGTTATACAGCTCGCCATTATAAATGATGGTGTACGTTTCCTCTTGATGCGTGCAGGCCATCGGCTGGCGGCCGCCTTCAATGTCAACGACCGAAAGTCTTTTATGTCCGAATAAAACATGGGGCTCTCCCCAGACGTTTGAATCATCAGGCCCTCGTTTTGAAAGAGTGTCTATCATATTGTTCATAATATGTTTCTCTTGGACGAGCTGCTTTTGAAAATCGACCCAACCCGCAATTCCACACATGTGATATCAGCTCCAATCCCGTTTCTGTCGGTATCAAATTCGTTTCTATCAGCACTTTACCCAGTTTATGCAAAGAAACGCAGATAGTTGATTTGTCCCACTAAGAGTTGTATGAGACAAGCCCGATTTGGAAAGAACGGAAGAGAAGAAACAAACAAAGGAGACCGGCACGGTTATGAAACGAAAACAGCTTTTCTCAGAAAAAAACAAATGGGGGCGCGGCACTCTGATGATAGAGGACGGCATCTGCCTCGTCGAAAACGATGAAGGCGATATCCTGCTTGCAGACAGTCTAGGAAACGCAGGCGTATTGATGAAACGCGGCGGCAGATGGCAGCCGGCACGGATTTGCGGCGGCGCGGCCGAAATCGGCGCAGACACCATCCCCCTGCTCGGCGGGGAAGAAATCCGTTATGAAAAGGCGGTCAAACGGCCGCTGTTAACCTTGCTCGATTCGCTGGACGATGAAACGTTTCTGCTGTTTCTCAGCCATCTTCACGGGTTCGGCCTGTCTGTATATGATTGCGTATTTTCCTACAATCAGGCGCAGTTTTCCGGTGAAGGCGTTTCGTTTTATCACTTCTCGGCGGATGACGCACAATGCGCCCTGCAGCATCACCGCGGCAGCTCGGGTAAACACGACAGATTTGAATGGACGGCATCTGACGGGCGGCGCTCTATTATGTATTCAGCGGCAAGACAAGACGGCACCGCGTAACAAACAGGCCGCACCTTTTAAATAGGTGCCGCCTGATGTATTTAGCTTTGTTTTTCACGCTGATTGACGCCCGGCGTTTGCTTTTGCCGTAGCTTTTTCGGTAACGAGAGTGATTGACGCTTTTGGCATCCTGCAAATCTCCTTCGCCTCATCAACATCCCCCTGTCACGGTATTTCTCATTCAGCGGCACAGTTGCGCAAAATGTATGCGCAACTAAAAAAACCCGGATGCATCCGGGTTTTTCAAGCGATTGATTAAAATACGTGAAAGCCGATCGGCAAGTGAAGGCCGAGCAGCACCGTCAGGACGAGTACGATAATAAAACCGATCCACAGTCCGCCGGTTGATTTGCCTTTTTTCTTGCGGATGACGAGCATTTCCATCAGTCCGATGGTAATGATGCCGAGCAGCATTTTTCCGGCGTACTCTCCGTTCCAATTCGCAAAACGGACGAAAAGCTCAGCTCCGGTCAGAATAATAATAATGTAGAATAAGCGCAGAATCATATGCGTAATTTTTGCGCCCTTCGCTTTTCCGGAACCGTACAGCCCGTAGCTGACAAACACCAGGATAAGCGCAACGACCCATGAAGTAATATGCCAATGTGTCATTATGTTCAATTCCCCCTATCAGATCAATCTGCCTCACTTATGGTACCACAACAAGCCGCTCGGAGCATTATCAATCGTGCGAAAGACACACAATTATCCGATTTGGTTCGACAGCGTGCCGATCGGTTCAATTGTAATGTCAATGCGGTCCCCCGGCTTTAAAAATTTCGGCGGCTTAAACCCTTTTCCGACACCGGACGGCGTTCCCGTCGCTATAATGTCACCGGCTTCAAGTGTCATCCCTTTTGACAGCGTCTCGATTAATTCAGCTATCGGAAAAATCATGTCACCCGTTGATCCTGATTGGCGCAGTTCTCCGTTCACCCGCGTTTCAACTTTCAGGCTTTGCGGATCACTGACGGCCGACTTATGTACAATGACCGGGCCCATCGGGCATGTCGTATCGAGGCTTTTGCCGATAAAAAACTGTTTATGTTTTTTCTGCAGATCGCGCGCTGTTATATCATTTACAATTGTATAGCCGAATATATGATCAAGCGCATGTTCTTTGGAGATGTGCGATCCGCTTTTTGATATGATTACCGCAAGCTCCCCTTCATAATCAAGCTGCTCCGTTACGTCCAAGTGGCTGTCCACTGTTTCTCCGTGTCCTGTAACGGCAGCGGGGGCTTTCGTAAAAACCATGGGATGCTCCGGTATATCCGCCTCACTCCCCATTTCAACGGCATGATCACGATAATTTTTCCCGATGCAGATCACGTTCTTTGAAGGTCTCGGAATAGGCGCGCAAAGCTTTACGTCAGACAGCGCATACATAAATGAACCCGACTCGTCATTCGGTTTTTTCGCCCATTCCGCAAGCTGTCCGGCATGCGCGACAAACTTATCTCCTTTTTGAATGCACTCGATCAGCGAACCCGGAATCGTCTCAAGTTCAAACAATTTTTTTTCAGCCTTTTGCAGATCTAAGATTTTGTCATCATCAATGATCAGACCGACAAATGTTCGGCTGTTCAGTTCCCCTGTCGCAAATTTCATGTTAATCCCCCATCATTTTTAAATCTGGCATTCCTTTATGTATTCTTCCTCCGGGCGGGAAATTCCTCTTTTAAACAGGCTGAAAATAAGTGTAAAAGAGTATCAAAAATTGTCACTTTTTTAGTCATATTGACGAAATAAAACCTTCTTGCACAAAATGGGTTATACTATTATCATCCTATGTTTTCCAAAATAATCGAGAATTGGAGATCACACGATGAACAAAATTGAAGAAAAAAGATTAACTTTATTCGAGACAGCGCAAAAATTCGGAATCAATGCGACGGAGACCATCAGGTGCAGCCAGGAGCTGGACAGCCTTTTAAACGGGTGCCGGGGCGGGCTCATCCAACAAACGAAAGACAGCGGGCTGAACCCGGCCGCACAAATTGAGCACGGCCGCACCGCAGGAAAAAAAGAGGTTTTCTCATAAACGTGATATGTATATAAATCTGTATCATTTATGTATACGACCCGGCATGCGTAAAGCGCCGGTGTTTTTACGTCTAAAGTTTTTTCCGCTCACAAAAATGTGCATTTGTCATAAGCTATTTTAGGCAGGCAGCCCAGATAAGCTCCTGGAGTGCAGTCATGAAAATCTTCACGAAAAGGATGTGCTCGTATGCCCGCAATTGTCGGAGCGTTTAAAATTAATGCCGTCGGTACGAGCGGAGTCGTTCATATAGGCGACTGCATCACCATTTCTCCAAAAGCAGAGGTTAAGACATTTGCCGGAGCGGGCAGCTTCAATACCGGAGACAATCTCACACTGACGAATTACAGGAATTCAACGAATGTGTACGATAATGATGTAATCGATCAGCCGATGGCAGGAAACGCATAAAGGAGGCGCCGTATGAATTTTTACGTCAATCAGTCGATCCATATCAATTACATGCGTGTAGAATCTGTCAGCAATTCCTCCATACTGCAAATCGGAAGCGCCGGTTCAATTAAATCTCTTTCCAATCTGTACAATACAGGGAGTTATGTTGAGCCGGCGCCGCCTGTCACCGCGGGGCAGCAGACTGTAACAACAGGGGGAGGTCCCGGCACCTCATCATTTGTACCGCTCCAGCCGCCAAGCCGGTAGTTTTAATGAAGGAAACGAGACGCGAGGTGAATGTCATGTATGATCAATCCGTTTCATCCTACCTGCAGAATTTAAATTCTTTCGTCCAGCAGCAGGCGCAGCAGATTCAGGAGCTCGAACGGCAGCTGAAAGAATTCCAAAATGAAATTTCAACGCTGAAACAGCAGCCTTCTACAAGAATCGATCGGCTCGAGTATAAATTTGATCAGCTGAAAATTGAACGGCTGGAAGGAACGCTGAATATCGGATTGAATCCGACTGATCCGAATGCCGTGCAAAACTTCGAAGTCGGCCAGACATCTCCGCAGGTCGGAATGATGCAGCAGGAACAGGCGGGCCAGCAAATGCAGCAAATCCGCCAAAACGTCGATATGTACCTGAATGAAGAAATCCCCGCGCTTTTAGAACAGCTCGAAACTCAGTATGAGAGCAGGCTGGACGAAACGAACAAATATCATATTATTGAAGATATCAGAAAGCAGATGGACAGCCGGATTCAGTATTATCTGTCCCATGTCCCGAAAGAAGAAAATACGGCGCCCGCGCAATATGCCGAGCAGATTGCCGAACATGTAAAGCGTGATATTGTCAGGGCCGTCGAGCACTTTATTAAGCACATACCTGGTGAAATGAAAGGTGATGATCCGTCATGATTTTTACAGTGATTAACCGGAATATTGAAGTCGGCGACATCCGGTCTACCGGTGTGTCCAGTTCTTCCTTATTATTAATCGGCGACACCGATTCCGTCTATCTGTCTTCCATCTTTGACACGCCTCCGGAATCTCTTATTATCGGGCCTTATGTGCCGCTGGCGCCGGAATAATGTTAAAGCGTATTTCACGCCTCCGGAACGCCAAAATCAATTCAGTCGGGATTGCGAGTGTCTTTCAAGCAGGCGATACGAATGAAATCAATATGCGGGTCAAAGTATTGGCCGATCAGCGTAGTCTTGCTGTATACAGAGATGATGAAGGCTCATTTAACAAAAAAGAATACCAGATCTTTCGGCAGCCGGCCGTCATGCCGTTACCGGAAACGGGAGTCCAAAGCGCATTCTGCCATGAAAACCCTTCAATTCGGGTAAGGAATGTGAAAGTTCAAGGGGTATCGTCAGCGTCCGTGGTTCAAATCGGATCGACGTCGATCGTTCTGGGAGATTCGCGGCTGAAACATATTAGGCAGATCTTCACGTCAAGCTCACAATCACAGCAGCCCTGACATATAATGACGGTGAGACTTCTATAAAGGGTGTCGTTTATGCCAGCAATTACCGGACCTATAGCTATCAATTCCATATCGGGCGGAGTCGTAAACTTTGGTGATTCCTTTTACCTTTCTCCAAAAAGCTCTTCTAAATCTGCGCTCGGTTCGGGAGCAGGCAATACCGGAGATTTCCTGTTATTAAACAACGTTGTCAATGCGACAAACTATATAGACCCCGATGTCAGCGATCAAAATGTGGTCGGAAACGCCTAAAAAGCAGCCGCTCTTTCAGAAGAGGGCTGCTTTTGGTTCAGCGTTATGTTCGTTCATTTGCTTTTTTTGTTTTTAAAAGCTTTTCCGGCGGCTGTTTTCTGATCCATTTTACAAACCGCACGAGTTTCGGGTCACGCCGCAGCTCTTCTATTCCCGCGAGCCTCGCCGCAAGCTCCTGATTCGTATAGAGCGCGTGAACCTGTTTATGACAAGGGATGCAGAGCATTGCGGTCGGAAGGAATGTCCCGCCTTCTTCCTTAGGCGTTAAGTGGTGCTCCGTCAGCCGCACATGATGGCGGCCGCATAATTCACATGTGCCCTCGGCAGAATCGGCCATAATTCCTTCTCCTTTCTACATGATCTCCAATGTGACCCGGGTGCCTTTCCCGCCCGGTTCGGACGGATGAACGATTAATTTTTTCGGCAGACGCGCTCTCAGCTCCTGCACATGGCTGATCACTCCGACGGATAAGTTGTCCGATTGCAGCTTTTCGAGCGCTGTGACAACGGTGTCTAAGAGCCCTTGGTCAAGAGTCCCGAATCCTTCATCTAAGAAAAAGAATTGCAGCGGGTATTGCCCCCGCAGCTGAATCTGGGCGGACAAGGCAAGCGCAAGCGACAGCGATGTCAGAAACGTCTCCCCGCCGGAAAGGCTTGATACGGGCCGTTTGACGCCTCCGTTCGCGTCATCACGCATGACGAAACCGCCTTCTGAATCGACTAATATGGCATACCGCTGCCTTGTCAGCGCTCCGAGACGGGCAGAGGCGTCCCGAGCTACGCTTTCCAGCTGTTCTTCCGCTAAAAATTCGACGAATGTATTGCCTTTACATACAGACTGGAGCTTATCAAGCCTGTCAATCTGTGTCTGCCAGCTTTTCAGTTCGGCTTCAATCTCTTTAAAGCGCTTATGCTGTTTTTGCATAACCGCGAAGGCTTTTGCCTGTGCTCCTTTTTCCTCCATGGCGGCGCCTGACTCAGCCTCTGCCTGCTTCAGCAGAGAAACGGATGCTGTCCATTCTTCCTCCGATATCCGGCGCTCGGCTAATTTATCAGTAACACGGCTGATATTTGCCGATAGCTGTTTTGAAGTGTCCAGGAACTCATCAATTTCTTTTTTCATTTCCTCTGCACGCCCTTGCGGAAGCAGACTTTTTTTGACTTGGTCCGGGTCGGTAAACCCGGTGTCTTTTGACCTCACGCGCCAGTCGTTTTGCGCTTTCTCAAGGGAGGTCTCAGCATCCCTGAGTGACATGAGACTCCCTGATTCCCGGCCTTTTGCGTCATTCAGTGATTGCTGCGCCTGCTTCAGCGCGTCGAATAGGGACTGTTCTTTCGATTTTAACAGCTGTAATTCCTGCCGCACCGCTTCAAGCTTTGCGGAAATTGATGTTTCTTCAGCTGCTGTTCCGAGCTCTTGTTCATATCCGTCAATCACCTGCTGCAGGCGCTCAGACGCATAGTGAAGCTCGAGCCGTTCCCGTTCAAGCCGATGCTTCATCTCCTGCAGGCGTTCTTTCTCCTCTTCATGTTCCTTGAGGAATGCGATGCTTGTTTCAATGCGCTTCTCACATTCTTCTGCCTGCCTGTCCTTCTCATCTATCGAAGCCTGCCAGGCGTCAATCCGGTTTGGCGGAATATCACCGCAGACTTCGTTGTACTGATTCAATCGGCTTTCTGACAGCGATTCAAGCTCTTCTAATGAATGTCTGAGACGGTCGGCTTCTTTTTCCTCGTAGCGGATTCGTTCGGCAAGCTGCTCAGCTTGTCTCACCGTCTGCTGATGCGCGCTGATCAGTCTTGTGACCTTCTCTTTTACCGACAGCATATCCTGTTTCATTTGTTTCCATTCCAAGCGGACGGCGCTGAACGCTTCATCAAGCGGGCGTCCGCTGATGGAGGAAGCGGCTTCCAGCTCCGGAACCCGGGCGCTTTGCAGAAACGGGCATTCTTCGGTAAAACGCCCCGACTGTTCTTCTAATGCAACCTTGGCTGTCAGCACTTCCTGAGAAAGAGCCGCCGCCTCAGAAAGCAGCGCTTCAACCTGCTGCAACTGTTCCTGTACAGCTGTATCAGGCGAGAATGTTTCATGAGCGGAACGCGGGCGGTCATGCTGCGTCGAGCCGCATACAGGACAAGGCTTTCCTTCGATCAGTTTTTCCGATAATTCTTTTGTTAATGCAGCCGTTCTCGCTTCCTCTGAGCGCCTGCGGAGATCGGCTTGCGTTTTGTCAGCCCGTTCGGCTGCGGCTTTCAGTGAACGCTCCGTTTCACAGACCATATGGTAAACGGTTTGAAGCGTTTGATAAGCGCGCGTAATGTCTTCCTCTTCCGTTTTCGCTTTCGCTGTGAGCGACTCGCTTTCTCCGTTCAGCTTCTCCATGTTTTTCAGCTGCGTTGTCAGATTGGCCCGTTCTTTCGTGATTTGTTCCTGTGTCTGCTGAAAGCCCGCCGCCAGCTGTGCTGCGGTCTGGCATTTTTTCCGTTCATCGGCGGTCACTTGAACTGCTTTCAGCTCTTCTTTCAGCTCATTCTGCCTGTTTTGGCCGCGGGTCAGGCGGTCTTTCACTGCGGCCAGCTGTTTCGAGGCGGCTTCGTATTCTTCCTCTTTTTTGCTGTGTTCCGCATTTGTTTTTTCCGCTTCTTTTTTCGCTTCAAGCAGTTTTTGTTCAATGGCTGAAAGTCTTTGATACAGCTCTTCTTCCTTGACAAGCTTCGGCTCCCGTTCGGCCTTATGGGCCCGCCATGCTTCATAGGCTTCATTTTGCCGGGTAAATGAAACGGTTTCCGCCTCTGATTTCCGTTTGGCCAGTTCGTGTTCCTGTTCGGCGCGCTGCTTCCGGCGGACGGCTTCTGTGTAGCGGTCTGCGTACGGCTCAAGGGCGAGAGCTGTTTCAGCCTCTTTAAGACGCTCAGTCAAATCCGTGATGTACGGGCGTCTTTCCTCAAGCTTTTTCTCCCGGCGCTCATATTCATCTCTTTCTGTCTGCAGGTTCCAAATTTCCTGGTGATTCTCAAAACGCTCTTTTGCCCGGACCCGTTTCTTCTCAGCTGCTTCAAGCCGTTCGTTCGCTTCGTGAAACTGCTGTTCAGCCTGCTTCAGCGCATCTTCTCCTGCGTCTCCGAGGCCGGATTGTTCGGCCAGCATTTCATTTTTTTTCGCTGCCGCTTCCTGCGCCCGCCGCCGCAATTTTTTGACAAGCCTGTCCCCGTACTGTTCCAGATTAAACAGGCGCTGGAGCATATGTCTTCTTTCCGCGCCTTTAAGCGACAGAAACTCGGCAAACTTTCCTTGCGGCAGCACGACGGCTCTTGTAAAGTCGTCAATGGTCAGGCCAAGAAGCTCCTCTACCTTTTTGTTCACTTCATTCGCTTTATCGGCCAGCACCGTTTGTTCATCTTTGATTTCAATCAGGCGGCAGAGGGCGGTTTTTACTTTCGTTTCATCCGTTCTCTTAAAAACGCGCTCGACCTTGTAGGAAACCCGGTGGCCGGATTGAAGCGCGAATGTAAATGAGACGGCGAGCTGATCTTCGGCATGATTCAGGATGCCGTGCGTATTATTTGCGGCGCGCTCCACTTTTCCGTATAAAGCGAGTGTCATGGCATCAAGGATCGACGATTTTCCGCTTCCGGTCGGCCCGAAAATCCCGAACACCCCGGCTCCTGACAGTCCGGCAAAATCAATGGTCTGTTCCTCCCTGAAGCTGTGGAGCCCTTTTATCGTTAACAGAATCGGCTTCATGTCGCATCCTCCTCATCATCTGCTGACGCAAGCTCTAAAAACAGCTTGACCATCTCCTCATCCGGCACGCCGCCGCCCGTTTGTTTTTCATAAAACTTCTTAAATCGATCCTCAATTGATGTGTGTTTCACTTCAATCCGGTCATTTCCGGTCTCTTTTTCTTCAAAAACCGGCCTGATATGGATAAAGCCGGGATGCGCCTTTCTCAGCCGATGAATTTCCTCGAGAGAAAGCTGATCCGTCAAATGGATATCAAGATCGATCCAGGCATTCCGGTCACGCCCTTCATCGAGCCAGCCGTGAACTTCGCTCAGCCCCTGCGCTTTCCATTTGACGAGCGGTTTACCGGAAGACAGGAAAATCTCTTCCCACTTCGCTTCTCCGCCGGGCTTCGCTTCTACCACCGTCACCGATTTGGCATAACCGGCTTCTGAAAAGCTGTATGCGAGCGGAGAGCCTGAATAACGGGCAGCCGTCTTGGCGCGCTTGATCGTTTGCGGACGGTGGAGATGGCCGAGAGCCACGTAAGCCGCATCAGCCGGCAGGCTGTCAGCGGCGACCGTGTAAGCGCCCCCGACTTCAATCGGACGCTCTGAATCGGTTTGATTTCCTCCTGCGACATAAATATGGCTCGCCGCGACTTTCACGGCATCATCCCGGCACAGTCCGCACATGCGGGCAAACGCCTCTCTGATTTTCACATCGTAATGATCGCGAAGAAGCTTTTCCTCAAACGTATCAGACAGCACTTCGTTTAATCTCGCTTCTGACGGATAGGCAAGCGCAGCTACGGCTAACAGCTCGTCCGCCGACGGCACCTCGATATGCACGGGTTCTGTCCGCGGATAGCCGATTAAATGAATGCCGCGCTCATTTGTTAACGGAGAAGCCGCCGCCAGCCTGTCGGGATTGTCATGGTTTCCGGCAATGACGACAACCGGCCGCTTTCCGCCGTCAGAAAGCGCGGAAAGACTTTCGTAATACAATTGTTCAGCGAGCGCAGGCGGGTTGACCGTATCAAATACATCCCCCGCCATAATGACCGCATCAATATTTTCTTCCTTGACAATGGTATTCAGCTCTTCCAATACCTCGGCCTGCTCGCTCAGCCGGCTTCTGCCTTCCAGCGTTTTGCCGAGGTGCCAGTCAGCTGTATGTAAAATGCGCATACCGCATTCACCTCACTTTTTGATAGAAAAAAAGATCCGCTCCAAAAAGGAGCTTCGGATCTTGTTACAGTGTAAGAACGTGACCTCCATCGAAGAAATAGAGCGCACGCCCTTTCACTTTCGTTTTTGTAATTTGTTCAACCGCTTTTGTATACAATTCGATTTGTGTTTCATACCTTTTTTGCAGAATCGGAGCCGCGCCTTCAAATCCGTTCCGGAATTTCCCCTCTATCCGATCTGTTTTATAGTCCAGCAAATAGAGACCGTCCGCAGTTTCGTAGAGGCAGTCAATAATCCCTTGCACGAGCAGCGGTTCACCGGCCGTTTCGGCATCCTTGTACACCTCACCCGCCGGAAGCGCCATACTGAACGGCACTTCCCGATCAATCCGCAGCGCCCCGAGAAGGTCTTTCCCGATTTCAGTTTCGAAAAACTGAACAATTTCTTCTATATCAATGGCTTCCTGCTGCTCTTCTGTCAGCAGCTCTTTTTCGTAAAGCATCCGGACCGTCCGCTCCGCTTCTTCGGCAGTCGGAACGTGCGTCAGCGGTATGTGCTGCATCACCGTATGCATCGCCGTTCCTTTTTCGGCGGCTGTCAGCCCTTTTTTCATCATAAAACCGGGACGCCTGTATAAAAGCGTGTCTCCTGATGGTTTGATGAGAGAGCGGCCGCTGTATTCATCCTCGTATTCTTGCTTTCTCTTCAGCTCAGAAACTGACTGCTTCGTTCTGATAGCCGTCAGCTCTCGGTACGGATATTCCCATTCAAGCAGACGGCGCGCCTGATCATCAAATGAAAACGAATCAGGAATCGGCTCGCCCTGCTGAATCGCTTTGAGACGTTTGCTCTTTTCTTCAGCACGTTCTTTTGGATTCTCTTCCAGCAATTCACTTTGCTGCAGCATCCGGATGTGAAAACGCGACGGATCGCGCGCGATATCCTCAGGCGATGAAAGCCCCGGCGTCCTGTGCGCTTCCATGTCACGGTGACGGATGAGCGCCGGCCCGATAAAGTCCAAATAAGATGACGCCTGATAGCGGTCGAATTCAGAAAGAAGCCAATCAGCCCGGTCTGCTTGCGCCTGCCATTTGGCCAGCTGTTTTTCCCGGTTTTTGCAGGAGCCGACGAGAAACAGCTTTTCCTTCGCTCTGGTCAGCGCCACATACAATACACGCAATTCTTCGGATAAGAGCTCTCTGCGCATCTTTTTCTTCATCGCCACAAGCGGAAGAGTCGGATAGCTGATTCTGAGTTCCGGATGAATGTACTTCGTGCCGAAACCGAGCTCTTTATCAAGCAGGTATGATTTGTTGAGATCCATCATATTAAAACTTCTGCCGAGTCCGGCGGTGAAAACGACGGGAAATTCAAGTCCTTTGCTGCTGTGGATCGTCATCAGCCGAACGACATCCTCCTGCTCGCTGAGCGCCCGGGCCGTCCCCAGATCATCGCCGCGCTCCTGCATCCGTTCAATGAACCGCAAAAAGCGGAATAACCCGCGGAACGCCGTCGCTTCGTACGAGCGCGCCCGGTCATACAAGACGCGCAGATTGGCCTGGCGCTGCTTTCCGCCAGGCATGCCGCCTGCATAGTCAAAATATCCGGTATCGCGGTATACTTCCCAAATCAGCTCAGACACCGAATGATTCGTCGAAAATGACCGCCACTTTTGCAGACTGTCATAAAAGGTTCTCAGTTTTTGATACAGTTCATCATGCCTGTCAGCGTTCGCTATATATGCTTTCAGCGCTTCATAAAACGGCGCTTTTTTCTTTTCAAGGCGTATCAGCGCAAGTTCATTTTCGTCACATCCGACGATGGGCGAGCGCAGCACGGAAGCAAGCGGAATATCCTGATACGGATTATCAATCACCTTCAAGACTGAAAGCGCCGCAGCCACCTCCACGGCTTCAAAGTAACCCGACGTCAAATTGGCGTAAACCGGAATGCCCTGGTTTTTCAGCTCTTCCATTAATTGCGGCGCCCACGGCATGGAGCGCAGCAAAATTACGATATCCCGGTACTGGATATTCCGGTGTGTTTTTGTTTTGCCGTCATAGACCTTAAACGGAGATGAGACAAGCTTTCGGATCTCCCCGGCTATCGCTTTCGCTTCCCAGTGCACGGTTTCAAAGTCTTCGGCATCCTCGGAGCTGTCTGCGCCATCAGCGCTGTCAATCAGCAGCAGTTCCGTTTTTGCCGCTTCATTCGGCGGATACGATGCGCCGAGCTTCAATGCCGCCTGTTCATCGTAGTCCACTTCGCCGATTTTTCCGCCCATCAGCTGCTTAAACAAGAAATTCGTACTGTCCAAAATATCGGAGCGGCTGCGGAAATTTTGGTTCAGATCAATTTTCTGCCCCGCGCCTTCCCCGCTCTCTGTAAACCTTTTATATTTCCCGAGAAACAGCAGCGGCTCAGCAAGTCTGAAACGGTAGATCGATTGTTTGACGTCGCCTACCATAAACAGATTTCCCGTCTCTTCATTCCCGCTTTTAACAAGCTGCAGGATAGACTCCTGCACAAGGTTCGTATCTTGATATTCATCAACCAGAACTTCATGGAACTGGTCTTGATAATAAACGGCCGCTTCGCTCGGCACCCGCCGGCCTTCTTCATCAACCGCAGTTAAAATCGCCAGGCAGTAATGTTCCAAATCTGAGAAATCAATAATTGATTTTTCTTGTTTCGCCGCTTCAAATCGTTTTCCGTACGATATCACGAGCTGAACGAGCGTTTCGATGACAGGCTTCATATCTGCTAAACTCTTTAAGTGATCTTGCGGACTTCTTGTAAAGTAATCTGTCTTTACCTTTTCGATCAGTTTCTTCGCGCCGTTTCGCAAATCGGTCGCTTCGTCCAAAAGCGCTTTGTCAAATTCATCACCCTTTACCGCCTTCGCCCGCTTAAATGAGACTGCGGGAACCCGTTCATACAGCGCATCGAAGTCATGCCGGCAGCTGATCAGCTCTTCTATCTGCTGAAGGTCATCCAGAAAATTATCAGCGCGCGGGGCCGGCCCGCCGGGCGCTTTTGTCAGTTCAAGCGCCTTTTCAAGCTTTTGTTTTGCCCCGAAGAGCGCCATTTCAGCATCTTCTCTCACATATTGGTAAAACGCAAGCTCTTCCATTTTGCTTTCTTCCGTCACGTCATACAGGCGGACAAAGCTTTGCAGCCACGCTTCCGGGTCAGGATGCGACCGGGAATACTCGTACACCCGTTTGACAAGGTCTTGAAGATCCAGATCATGCCTGTCTGTCGTATATCTGTCCGCAAGCTCAAAAAACGCCTGATTCCCTTTTGCGTATTCATCTTCAAACAGCTCATCAAGCACTTCGTCTCCGAGCAATTCGCCTTCCGTCTGGTCAGCCATCCGAAAACCGGGGTCAAGATCAATCATATAATAATATTTTTTAAGCACTTGCAGACAGAAAGAGTGAAGCGTCGAAATGCTCGCCCGATTTAATAGAGAGAGCTGCCGTCTGATATGCAGAGATCCCGGATTTTTGGCGAGCTCTTTTTCTAATGCTTCCGCGATCCGATGCTTCATCTCCGCTGCTGAGGCGTTTGTAAAGGTCACCACAAGGAGCCTGTCAACATCAACCGGATCTTCTTCCGCAGTTATCTTTCTGATCATCCGTTCCACAAGCACGGCCGTTTTACCTGATCCGGCTGCGGCAGCGACCAGAATATCGCGGCCGGAAGAAACGATGGCGCTCCATTGGTCATCCGTCCATATGCTGTCTTTCGGTTTAGGAATTTGCATCATCATCCGCCTCCTTTTTCAGCCAATCCAGTATGGTGCCGTCTTTTTCCGCTTTCAGGCTGCGGTATTCATTTTCCTTAAGCGACTCATCAAACTGGCATACCGACTTAAACGCACAGTACGTACAAGGCGTCTTATCTTTCAGCTTATACGGGGTAATGGACACAAGCCCGTCCGTTATCGCTTCGCCAGCCTGTTCAAATGTCCGCCGCACATGGTCTGTCAGCAGATGAAAGTCCTGTTCGCTGACCGCGGCTGAGTCGGATCTTAAAGACCCGTCCTTTTTCAAACCGGCATTGACGATATTTGAACGCCCTTCCTCCAAAGTCGTGTCCATCAGACTGATCGCCTCCCGGTCACCGAGGAGAAGGCCTTTCATTTTAAATTTCTTAAAAATTTCCTGCTCGATTTCATCAAGCCCCATCGGCAGACTGGCCTGAATCATCGGATCATGGATATGGAAATACAAAACGCCTGCCGGTGTCGCTTTCATACCGAGCCAATCTTCGGAATGTGTAATCGATAAGTCAAGGTATGTGAGCATTTGCAGAGCGAGCCCGTAATACACCTCAGCCAGATCAAGCCCTCTGTCGCTTGATTTATAATCAACGATTCTCAGCAGCAGGCCTTTTGAGCTTTCCGCTTTATCCACGCGGTCGATCCGTCCGACGAGTTCCATTGTACAGCCGTTTTTCAGCGTGAAAGTGAGCGGGGGCAGCGGCCCGCTTCCGCCGAAACCGAGTTCAAGACCGACCGGGACGAAACCGCTCGCCTTCGCATGCTCGCTTAATATGCCTGAAACACGCGTGACGATCTTCTGCAGTTTTTCCTTCACATAAAAGTGTCTGTTTGAGCTGAGCAGAATCTCTTTTTGCAGCTTTGGCGCAAGCCGTTCCACCGCTTCATAGGAGAAATTCCGGCACTGATCTTTCGTCAGATCTCGCCATTCCAGCTTCTGCTCACGAAGCCGGTCTGAAATCAGCTTCAGGCTGGAGTGAAACAGCTGGCCGATATCCGGCGCGTCCAGCTTGAAAAACTGCCGCTCTTTTAATTGAAGCCCGTGAGATGCAAAATGAGAGAACTGGCAGGCATTAAACGCCTCCATCCGTGAGACGCTTCCTTTAATATGCTCGCCGTAAAGCTGGCGCGAAACAGGCCGTTCAAGACGCTTCGCCTCATTGCGGAAAAACAGGCTTGAAAACAGCTTTTTCGCACGCCGGTGATCAGACTCTTTCATCAGCACATTGTATGCGCTCCACCATACGTCACTGATCTCGTACTCTCTTGTCCACAGCCTGAGCTGACTTGCCGTATATGTCTGAGCCACCTGTTTATTGACGAGATACTGAAGCTGCTCTTCTTCGCTTACCTGCTCGGGATCAGCCGCTGACAGCTTTTCCTGATGATCGGGAAACAGCTCGCCAAGCCTGTTTACAACGATTGACGGCAGGAGCGTTTTTCCTTCCGCATCGGCAATCGGGTATGACACATAAAGACGGTCAGACGGACTCGACAGCGCCATATAGATGAGAAAATGCTCATCAAGCAGCCGCTCACGCCCCGCGGAAGACAGCTCCACTCCGACCGCTTTCAGCCACTCCCGGTCATCATCAGACAGCACGCCGTTCTCATCCGGGCGCGCCGGAAGAACGCCGTCATTAGCCCCGATGACGAATGTGCAGGACGTGCCGTACATTCTTGAGAGATCCATATTCCCTACAAATACTTGGTCAAGAGCAGGCGGAATTAAAGAAAAATGAAGCGATTCCGTTCCCGTTTCAAGCATTTGCTGGAACAGCGCCAATGATATTTCATCTTCACCCATCATGCCGGCAAACTCCTCGAGAAGCTGGATAACGGCATCCCACGCCTGGCCGTGCTGCTGCGCTTCGATCATGTTTCCGGCCTCTTCGGCCCGCTGCCTTTTCCGGTCCAG
Organism: Bacillus sp. LR--39; assembly: GCF_053613335.1. Taxonomy (NCBI): domain Bacteria; kingdom Bacillati; phylum Bacillota; class Bacilli; order Caryophanales; family Bacillaceae; genus Bacillus; species Bacillus sp. LR--39. The sequence goes on from NZ_JBSIOT010000001.1 coordinate 1,880,735, forward strand.
CTTCAGTGGAACATCGGTATCTTCCAAAAAGAGATAAAGAGCCTCCGCCATGCTTTGAACCGTTTTCGCTTTTTTCATCCGGTTTTGAAGCCGGACGAGGGGCGCGGCTATCCACTCTCTCGTCTCATTCAGCATGTGTTCCATCTCTATTTCCTGATCCGTCTGCGCGAAATCCTCATCAAGCGATACGAAGCGCCTGTATACAAACCGCTCGCCGCTTGTCCAGCGCTCCCCTTTAATGCCGTAGGCAATACAGTAATTTTCAAGCTGATCAACCTGCTCTCTTATTTTCTGCTCCGGCTGATCAAGCGGGAATAACAGTTCGGTTTTCGCACAGCGGAACACTGCTTCATATCTCCAGTTCCCCTTCACGACATCGAGGCTTGAACGGATGAATTCAATAAGCGGGTGATGCTGCATAGAAGCTTTTCCGTCAATAAAATAAGGAAGCCCGTAATCGGCAAACACTTCCTTCAGCAAATCTTTATAATCTTCCGGCTGACGGATGAGAATCGCCATATCTTTGTACCGGTATCCTCCGTCCCGGACAAGCGATTGAATTTCCCGGGCAATACCTTCAAGCTCAGCTCTTCTGTTTTGCGCCTGCATGACGGTAAAAGCTTCCTGTCCGCCGGTATACGCCGCGGCGGGACGCACATCGTACTGTGACTCTATACAGGCAAGCTCCGGTGCATGCTGATGCCGCTTCGTGCCATGCAGTTCCTTGCAGGAAATATCAGCATTCAATTCCTTTGCCGTCTGATAAAGCTTATAGTATGTGCTTCCCGTCATTCTGAACAGATCGAGCTCATCAGGTGCCTGTTCCGCCGAAGGGCTGTCCGCCGTCAGCGAGAATGTGACATGTTCAGCATGCATGATCAGCTGCTCCAGCACCCTTAATTCCTGCGGCGTAAATTGATAGAATCCGTCGACGTAAACACGGGCGCCTTTTACAACGTCCGCCAAAGGAATCTGCTGAGCGAGCAGCGTCAAATAGTCCTCTGAATGCAAATAGTGTCCGGCGAGGCTTCTTTCCATCTGCTGATATAAAATGCCTAAATCATGAAGTTTTTCAGACAGCATCCGCTCTCCGCGATATTCTGACGCCGTTCCGCTTTCCGCCATGCGGCGGACGTCTTCAGGCTCAATACAGTACCGCTTAAACTCTGTCAGCATCCGTTCCACCTGCTCAGTGAACCCGGTTTTGTCACTCGCTTTTTGATACACTTTAAACTCGTGCTTATATTCTTCAATCAGTTTCCTTAAAAGCATCTGCACACCCGTCGTCGTCACAAACGGGCGGTTCATGCCCCCGGTATGCTGAAGCACGCGCCACGCCAAACGCGAAAAACTGAACACTTGAGCGCGTATCATGCCGCCGATATCCGGCGTTTTAGCAAGCTCATATTCCATTAAAAACGTCATTTGATCCGGGACTAGAAAAATGATCGGTTTCCCGAACGGCTCCCGGCGCAGTTCATCTTGAATGCTGTCGATAATCAGCCTCGTTTTCCCACTCCCCGATCTGCCTACTAAAAACTCAACACCCAAATTAAAAGACCCCTCTCTTTTTATCTTTCTACATTTTATCGAAAGTTGACGAAAATGACCAATCTCATCTGCTGGTAAAAACGGGATGACTGTTTTAAAAAATTTCGTTTTTGACCAAAATAAAGAAAAAAGGACTAATGATGATGTCAGAATATCCCGAAGTAATTGTACGGACGGCTCTGTCGTTCAGCATTCTGTTTATCGGCGCCCGTATACTCGGAAAACAAACCATTTCACAGATGACGCTTTTTGATTTCATTGCGGCCATCTCGCTCGGCGCCATCACAGCCAATCTGTCGTTTAATACAAAACTGCCGATTCATTTTACTGTCAGTGCTTACACGATTTTTGTGGTTATCATTTATCTTGTCGCATATCTTTCTATGAAAAACAGAACTGCCAGGGGTTTCTTTGCGGGCAAACCGACCATTATCATTCAAAACGGAAAAATACTTGAGCATAATATGAAAAAGATGCGTTATACCCTCGACTACTTGAACCAGCAGCTTCGTGAAAATGATGTATTTGACATTTCTCAGGTTCAGACTGCCATCATTGAAACAAACGGCAGCATGTCAGTGGAGGTCAAACCGGAATTTGCGCCCGTTACAAGACAGGATCTCGGCATCTTTGCCGGACATGAAAAGAACTTTGCCGTTGAGCTGATTATGGACGGTCGGCTGGTGATGAAAAATCTGGAAGAAAATCACGTATCGGAAAAATGGCTGAGAGAAGAATTGGATAAGAGAAACCTCAAACCGGAAGACGTCGTATACGCTGTGCGCGGAAGCAACGGCCGGCTTTTTGTCGACACATACGACGACCATATTACATCGCCGCTGGATCAAGAATAAAAATGACATCCGCACATGTCACGGGCTGCCGCCGTATAATACCCTATAAACATCCGGGGGTGAGTCCAATGCACGAGAATTTTTTTCATTATACAGCCATCTGCAGTGACGATTCTGTGCTTATAAAGGATCTGGTAAAATCCATAAACGGTGAATACAGCGCTGTGATTTGCTACTCAATATTAGCCGAAAAAGCGCCGACCGCAGAAATCAGAAGACGAATCGAACATATCAGAGAGGAAGAAGTGCGCCACATGCACGCTTTCTCTTCACTGTATACGTCAATTACCGGAAAACAGTTGACGCCGAAACAGACGGAGCATTGTCCGCACACATACAGAGAAGGACTGAGGGCGGCGTTTTATGATGAGCAGAAAACGAATGATTTTTATTTGCAGGCATCCGATAGAGCGGTGCATCCGGAAGCGAAGCGGTTATTTGCCCGCACGGCATTTGACGAGCAGCGTCATGCCGTCTGGTTTTTATACGATATGGCCCACTCTCCTTTCCACCATACAGGGGGAACGGTATCAAACGCGCCGAACACAAGCTACACCGAGGTAAATACCGGAAAATAAACGTTCAGGCAGATCACGCTCCCCCGCCGGGAGTCTTCAGACCGCAGACAAACCCCGTTCTTTCAACATGAGAGAATGGGGTTTACTTTTCGAGCCGTTTATATACTCCCTCTAAACAATGGATAACTTCTTCATTGTATAATCAGCAAAAACCCTTTATAATAAAATAAACCAACCGGTCGGTTTCTAAGGAGCCGAACCTCATTTGGCGGAAAGGATCTGTGTGAAGTGACAAATACAAAAGGCGGTGCCGGAAAGAGCGAAAAGACGAAGAACAGGCTCGTATCCGCTTCGCGTGACTTATTTGCAAAAAAAGGATATTCAGAAACATCGATTCGGGATATTTTAGAGGCGGCCGAGATCAGCAAAGGCAATCTATATCACCATTTTAAAGGAAAAGAGTTTCTGTTTCTTCATATCATGGAAGAGGATCACCGCGTGATGATCGAGACGTGGAGGGAAATGGAAGCCGATCTGAAAGATGCTGCCGAAAAGCTGACGGGCTTTGCGGAGCTGCTGAGCCGGATGAGCATCAATTACCCGCTTATGAGAGCAAGTGAAGAGTTTTATGCGAGTGCGTTTACGTCAGAGGAGGTCGTAAAGCGGCTCAACAAAATTGATATTGAATATGACGATGTGATGAGAGAGATCTTAGAAGAGGGAAATCAAGACGGCAGCTGGTCCATTCCTCATGTCGAATCAAAAGTAAAAATCCTGCTATCCGTCTTCTACGGTTTAGATGTGTTATATAAAAACGATACCATTCAGCAAAGAATCGAATTGCAAAAAGAAGCCATCTCCGTGTTTATTCACGGGTCGATCAACGCTGATAAACAGAATGACAGCTGACAAAGGAGAAACAACATGCAAAAACCGATCAGAGAACAAAAGGCTGTACTCATCATCTTATTAAGCAACATATTTATTGCGTTTTTAGGCATCGGATTGATCATTCCCGTTATGCCGCTGTTTATGAATGTGATGCACTTGACGGGCAGCACAATGGGATACCTTGTCGCTGCCTTCGCCGTCGCGCAATTAATTGCATCCCCCATTGCGGGAAGATGGGTTGACCGCTTCGGCAGAAAAATCATGATTCTCGCCGGACTGTTTTTATTCGCATTATCCGAACTGACCTTCGGGTTGGGCACACATGTCTCCATTTTATATTTCGCAAGGGTGCTGGGGGGCATCAGTGCCGCTTTTATCATGCCCGCCGTTACAGCGTATGTCGCAGATATTACGACAGTGCAGGAAAGATCGAAGGCGATGGGCTATGTATCTGCCGCCATCAGCACAGGGTTTATCATCGGGCCCGGCATAGGAGGATTTATTGCCGATCACGGCGTTCGTATGCCGTTTTTCTTTGCGGCGGGAATTGCATTTATCGCAGTGATTTCCTCTGTCTTTATGCTGAAAGAGCCGTTAACTAAAGAAGAACGCGCAAAGCAGATGGAAAGCGCCAAAGAATCAACCTTCTTAAAAGATTTGAAAAAGTCGATTCATCCAAGCTACTTGATCGCCTTTATCATCGTTTTTGTTTTGGCATTCGGGCTGTCGGCGTACGAAACGGTATTCAGCTTATTTACAAACCATAAATTCGGCTTCACGCCAAAGGATATCGCCATTATTATTACGTTCAGCTCCATTGTGGCAGTCCTCATTCAAGTGCTCGCGTTCGGCAGACTTGTCAACTTCCTCGGGGAGAAAAAAGTCATTCAGCTTTGTCTGATCATCGGCGCTGTGCTGGCTTTCGTTTCTACGGTGATGTCAGGGTTTTTGCCCGTGCTCGCTGTCACCTGCATCATTTTCCTTGCGTTTGATTTACTGCGCCCGGCACTGACTACTTATCTATCGAAGATCGCAGGAAATCAGCAGGGGTTTGTTGCCGGTATGAACTCAACATACACGAGTTTGGGCACCATTTTCGGCCCGGCTCTGGGCGGTATTTTATTTGATATGAATATTCACTTCCCATTTCTGTTCGCAGGTGTGGTTTTATTTCTCGGTCTGGGATTGACGCTTGTGTGGAAAGGAAAAGCGGGCGAGGTTTCGGAGTAGGGTGCACTCACCCATCTCCGGAGCTTTTTTTGTGTTTTCGATAAGAAAAATGAATGGATTATGAGAAATAATTCATTATTTATTTATCTCAAAATCTATACTATAGTAATAGTAAGGTTAACGAGCTTAACAATTTAATATGAATGTTTCAGGAAGAAGGGTTTTCATTGAAGAAAGACAAACATCTCCTTACAGATATCTGGTTTATTCTCATCAGTGCGGCAGGGGGGTTTCTTCTTTCGCTTACAGGGATGTCGATCGCCTGGATGCTCGGAACGCTTGCCGCCGGCTGCATCCTATCCATGACGAGGCCCCGCTGGCTGTTCATGGCGCCTGACAGAAGAGGGATTCACCGCAGATGGCTTGCGGCGGGACAAATGATCCTCGGCATCGAACTCGGCCAGAAACTGAACCTGTCCGTTCTGTCGGTTTTACGGGAGCATTGGCTTCCGGTAGGCTTCATGCTGATTTTCTCTATCGTGATGGCGCTTGTTTCCGGATATGTGCTCTTTCGGTTCAGCCGGACGGACATGATGACAAGCTTTGTAGGCACGGCGCCGGGCGGTTTATCCGCCATGCCCGGTATCGCCCAGGAAGTCGGCGCAAACACCGCGATTGTAAGCCTTATTCAGCTGACGCGCGTCCTTTTGGTCGTCATGACAATACCGTTTCTCGTTATTTTCTTATTTACCAAACAAAACGGTGCGGCTCAGACATCAGCCGGAGCCGTTTCAGCAGGAGCTTCACATCCGGGCCTTATTCCCGTCTTGTTAACGGCCGGATTTATTTTGGCTGCCTGGCTTGCAAGCAAAGGCGCAAAACGGCTGAAATTTCCCGCCCCTTGGCTGCTCGGCAGCATGATCGGCGTTGCTGCTGCGGAAATCGGCGTGTCCGCCTTGGCGGGCAAAGACATGCTGGCCTGGTGGCCGCCGGAAGCGAACCAGCTGTCACAAATTTTTCTCGGCGCCACAATCGGATCAAAAATGTACAAAAGCATGTTCACCGGCGTGACGAGAGTGCTGACCGTCGGGTTTATTTCTTCCGTCGGATTAATCGCCGCCATGATTCTGAGCGCGGTTGCGGTTTCTAAATTAACGGGCATCTCCATGATTACATCTGTTCTCGCCTTTTCTCCCGGCGGGATCGCCGAGATGGCGGCGACTTCGATCACCCTGCACGAAGACTCGACTTTCGTCGTCGCGGTTCAGGTCATCCGGATCGTTCTCGTCATCGCCATGCTTCCGCCCTTCTATCGGCTGCTGCACCACCTTTCTCAGCTGAAACGGGCACACGGCGAAAGAGGCCGGGCAGAAAGAGGAACATGATCCGAATAAAAAAACACGCATCCATATGCGTGTTTTTTATTTGAACAGCTCACCGCCGCCATTTACAGACCGCCAGTTTGCTGAAAGATCACGGAACAGCCGTTCAGCAAATAACAGTTCTTCATCTGTATAGCGGTCTAAAAACGCCAAGAGCCGCTGTTTTATCAATTCATGATATTCATGATGAAGGGAATGCAGCTCTTTCCCGGCAGGAGTCAGCCGGAAATAGACTTCTTTTTTATTGTCGCTCAGCCGGGTTCTGCGCAGAAAGCCGGCTTCCAAAAACTTCGCGCAGCTTCTCGACACGGTCGGCTTTGTCGTCTTCATTTTTTCCGCTATTGACGTGACATTGATCGGTTCATGATCTCCGATACACGACAAAATGTGAATTTCCGTCAAGGTCAATTGTAATTTTTTCCCGTTTCCTTCACGGAGTTCATCCATCCGTCCGGCCAACGACGCCCTGATATCCTCCTGGCACCTCTCCTGCTCGTGAAAAATATCTGTCAGCCCTTCAAGAATCATGTGTTTTGCATGGTCTGGCTGTCTTCTGTCCAACTGCTGAGTCACCCTTCCGTATTGATTGTTTCTTTTACTATAACGTTTTGTTACACAAGAAACAATCACACAGGCGCATAAAAAGGTTATCAGATGAATAATCCCCATCTCTCCAAACCGGCCAGAACGGCTTCTTCCGCTTCACGTCCCGAGCCGCCGGCTGCCCATGCCGCATGGCCGTCCGGCCGGATTAAAACGGTGTGGACGTCATTCCAATCGGCACGTGTTTCAGCAAGCTCCGCCCTGACTGCTGCCACACTGTCCGTATCAATACCGGCGGGAATGCTCCCTCTTAATGACAGAAGCACAAAGCCGCCCTTGCGGAGAAAATCATACAGCCGGGCCGGCCGCCCGTCATGAAGGGTCAGTTCGATATCCGGCAGGCGTTTTCCGTTCAGCGTATGCGGCGGCAGCTCCGCATCCGGTTCATAATGCAGATCAAGCGCGGATACTTTTCCCGCCAATAAACGGTTGGACTCCTGAAAATCCAGCAAAGCGGTCATCGTTTCTCTTAATGCCATCCCCGACTCGGTAAAATCCATGAGCTTTATCTGCGTTTTGATATTGTGCAGCACTTCTTTTCCTGTGCTGTGCCTTTCCTGATGATAGCTGTCCAGAAGATGAGGCGCCGCTTTTCCCTTCATTTGCGCCGCCAGCTTCCAGCCTAGATTGACGGCATCCTGAAGCCCCGTATTCAGGCCTTGGCCGCCTGCGGGAAAATGAATGTGCGCCGCATCCCCGGCTACAAAAATCCGGCCGGAGCGGTACTGCTCAGCCTGACGCTCGGCATTGCCGAACCGCGACATCCATACCGGATCACTCAATCCGAAATCAGTGCCGCATATCCGCCGCAGGTCTTCTTTCAGCTCATCTTCGGTGACCCGCTCTTCCTTCCGCTTTTGCGGGACGTGCGGAGAAACGATGAGGACGCGGAAAAGTCCGTCCGTAAGAGGGATAATCACAACCGATCCCTCCAGCCGGCACGTTGAAAAAAAGGAAGATTCGGGCGGATGTTTCAAAGCGGCATCACAAAGGGTTCCTGTTAAGTCGGCATCAGTGCCCGAAAAAGCGATGCCCGCCTGTTTCCGGACAATGCTCCCCGCTCCGTCTGTACCCGCGGCATATAAGCTGTGAAGAGTGCCGATTCCGCTTTCGTCCCGGAACACCGTCTCCACTCCGTCATCCGTCTGGGTGACAGCCACCGCTTCCGCCCCGCGGATGATATTTGCGCCGAGACTTGATGCATACTCCTCCAACATCCGCTCCGTTTCTGCCTGAGGAAGCATTAACGAATAATTCTGCTTCGTATCCAGCCGAGAAAAATCCAGCCGTGTATCCAGCATGGAAAAATGGCCGGAAGACACCTTCGTCCCTTGATCCACAAAGCGTTCCAATATGCCTCTCATGGCAAAAAGCTCAAGTGTGCGCGGATGCATGATAAGCGCTTTGGAATATGGCACCGTCTTCTTCAATCGTTCAATGACAGTCGTTTTCACTCCGGCCAGCGCCAGTTCTGATGCAAGCATAAGCCCGACCGGACCTCCCCCGATAATGGCAACCTGTGTTTTCATCTCATCAGCCCTCTTTCCTTTTTTTGTTACACACGTAACAAAACTACTAAAAAATAAACGCCTCCTTTTTTGTTTCGTGCGTAACAATTTTCATTATAGTCTTTCCTCCGCTTTTTGACAATCATTTCCGAAAAAAAGACGCCGTTCACTTGGCGTCTGATTCACTGATGACTCCGACAATGTCTTTATCCTTAATCGGACCGAAATGACGGCTGTCGAGGCTGTATATGCGGTTGTCGCCAATAACAAAGTATTGTCCCTTCGGTATGCTTTTGCGCCCGGTCGTTTCCTTCAGCGTATAATCACCGGTCACATGGCTCCCGGCGGACAATGATGACTTTAACGGTTTTAAAAACGGTTCCGCCACCCGTTTTCCATTCACATACAGCTGATCCTCCCTGTATGCGATTGACTCGCCGGGGAGCCCGATGACACGTTTGATCAGCACTTTGCGGTGCGGGCCTTTAAACAGAACAATATCGAAACGGCGGATCGTTTTGTAACGATGGGAAAACTTGTTGACCATCAGCTCATTTCCTTGTTTAAAGGTCGGATTCATGCTGATTCCTTCGACTTTATAATCAATAAAAATGGCATTCTTTAATTGTATGGCCAAAACAACGATAAGCACGCCGGCTATAAACCAAAATCGTTTTTTCAAGATTCCTGTCTCCCTCCGTCTTTCTCATGCTGACTGATTCTCGTCTGTAAACGCCGTTCGATATGCTTTCCGGCATACCACAGCACCGCGATCACCATTATGGCGCCCGCCATCCTGAAAGGCTGTGTAATGAGTGCGTGAAGATCATACCCGATAAAACTGATCATAAAGATCATAACCATTTTCCCCATCGCGGCTGCTGATATAAACTGCAGCGCTCCCACCCGTGACAGACCGGCAACGATATGAACCGCAGCGGACGGCGTAAAGGGGAAGCAAAGTAAAATAAACAGCGGACCGAAACCGTGCCGCTCAACCCAGAGCATCATCCGCCTTATGGTCTGATGCCTGCGGATGAAACCGAAGGCTCTTTTCTGTCCGAAACGGCGGACGGTATAAAACATCAGCATCGATCCTGACGCAGACCCGAGCCATGACAGAAAAAAACCTTCCCACAAACCAAATGCATTCGTATTCGCCACCACAAATACAACGAGCGGCAAAAACGGAAGAAACGCTTCAATAAAAGGCAGTACAGCCGCAGCCGCCGGGCCGAAAGCTCTATAGCTTTGGAACCATTCCGTCAGCTGTTCCTCAGTCAAATATGATAAAAATTGCTCCAACGTTTATACTCCTTAACGAGTTTGTCTATCCTTATTCTACACATTATCTCCAAAAAACGAAAATGTTTACGAGATTTTCCGTCTTGAAATATCGTGTAAGCGAGTATAAAATAAGAACAAATGTTCTCTTTTTTAAGAAAGAAGGAGTATTTATGCCTGACATTCGGAGCGGCACCCGCGATCTCATCGAAAAAGGGCTGTTTCTGCCCATGGCGGCTGCCATCCTGAACCGGGACCTCGAAGCGCTTGATTCGTGCCCGTTCAAATTAAAACAACCCTATAAACAGCTTATCAGCTGCTCTTTAAAATTAGCACAAAAGGATTTGAGTGATGTTCGAAAAGAGTTAAGAAAGCGTAAAATTAAAATATACGAAGCGGAAAGAGACGAAGCATTTACGCTTTATATATGCACCATTAACGGCTATGAAGAAAAACACCGTTATTTCAACCCGAGAATACGGGAACAGGTAACCGCCTTATTGGAATATTACCTGTCTCTTGCGACCATTTAAAAAGCAGCCGGGACTGCTTTTCCTTTTTAAAAAATAAAATTCAGACTATTCACACTATACATTCGACATGATTTTCTTTATAATCGGGACACGCTGTTTTCAATGAAAAGGAGGAATGTTATGAAACTGATTCATGTTCTCGCCGCCCTGCCCTTTTTCGGAATTCTCGCCGGCATTCCATTTGCAAACCGGGTGACGCCTTATGTTTTCGGAATGCCTTTCATTCTCGCATATGTCGTCATCTGGGCGGTGCTGACTTCCGTTCTGATGGCCGCCGTTTACAAATTGGACAAAGAAAACAAGGCGGGTGAGACGGAATGAATGCAGCATTTCCCGTAATGGCCGCCGTGCTCCTGTTTTGTGTATATCTCGGAATCCGGGCCCGAAAAGGAAAACATATGGACCTTGAACAATGGACGGTGGGCGGACGCGGCTTCGGCACGATGTTTGTCTTTTTATTAATGGCGGGAGAAATATACACGACCTTCACATTCCTCGGCGGAAGCGGATGGGCTTACGGAAAAGGAGGCCCGGCCTTTTATATTATCGCGTACGGCTGCCTTGCCTACATTTTGTCATATTGGCTTCTGCCAGCCGTGTGGACTTACGCCAAACAACACAAACTGATGTCGCAATCAGATTTTTTTATTTCAAAATACAACAGCCCGCTCCTCGGCATTCTCGTATCGCTCGTCGGCATCGCATCCCTCATCCCCTATCTCGTTCTGCAGCTGAAAGGGCTCGGATTAATTGTTTCAGCAACGTCATACGGACAGATTCCGCCCTCCGCCGCTGTCTGGATCGGCGCTGTCTCCATCACAATTTATGTGATGATTTCAGGAATCCACGGTTCAGCGTGGATATCCGTCGTCAAAGATATCATGATTTTAGGCATCGTCCTGTATTTAGGTATTTATCTGCCCATTCATTATTACGGCGGGTTTACGGAGATGTTCAAACAAATTGACGCCGCAAAACCCGGTTTTCTCACGCTGCCGGAAACCGGACAGAGCGTTTCCTGGTTCAGCTCAACGGTTTTGCTGACCGCCCTCGGCTTTTATATGTGGCCTCATACCTTTGCCGCTTCCTATTCGGCGGAGCATCCGCGGGTGTTTCGGAAAAATGCGATTATCATGCCTCTTTATCAGCTCGTCCTGCTGTTTGTCATCTTTACCGGATTTGCGGCGATTCTGCAGGTGCCCGGTTTAAAAGGGGCGGACACGGATCTCGCGTTATTAAAGCTGTCTGTGAAAACCTTTGATCCCTGGTTTGTCGGGCTGATCGGATCGGCGGGCATTCTGACGGCGCTTGTACCCGGTTCAATGATATTAATGGCCTCAAGCACGCTGTTCGCCAAAAATGTGTACAAAGCCATTCTGCCCGGCACGACTGACGAAAAAGTCTCGCGGCTCGCAAAATACGCCGTACCCGTTATCGCGCTGATTTCCGTATATTTTACGCTGAAAGGCGGAAATACCATCGTCACCTTGCTTTTAATGGGCTACAGCCTTGTCACCCAGCTTTTCCCCGCCCTCTTATTCAGCCTGCCGAAGCGGCGTTTCATCACAAGCCACGGCGCTTTTGCCGGCATAACGGCCGGGGTCGGAACGGTGGCCTTCATTACGCTGACCGAATCAACCGTCGGAACCCTCTTTCCGTTTCTTCCGCAGATCGTTAAGGATATGAATACAGGCATCATCGCGCTGGTTCTGAACATTGCCGTCATGTTTGCAGTCAGCGCCGCAGTCAGAAAAAAACAAATCAGCGCAGCCGAAAAGGCGGCTTAATGATAAAATAGCGGTAAGACACATGAAGGGGGAAAGCCGCATGATCATGACAACGACCGAAACCGTCGCCGGAAAACAGATTACGGAAGTAAAAGGCTTAGTGACAAGCAGTATCGTCCAGTCCCGTCACATCGGAAAAGACTTGCTTGCAGGCTTAAAATCTGTCGTCGGCGGCGAATTAAAAAGCTATACCGAAATGCTGGAAGACTCCAAAAAAGCGGTGAAAGAGCGGCTGATCAGAGAGGCGGAGCAGCTCGGAGCGAACGCCATCGTCGGCCTGCGGTTCGAACTGACCGCAGGACAGAACACATCCGAATTAATCGGATACGGAACCGCCGTCACCGCCGAATCCATTTAAAAAAACAAGCCTCTTTAAAGAGGCTTGTTTTTTTATTTCTCACATGCGATATAGTCTTTATCCCGGTCAAGTCTTTTATTTGCATTATAAAGCGCTTTTGATACATACGGCTTGTACTTTGTTCTGCCGCCCTTGTTTTTCACTTTCGACGATTTGGCCACGCCGCCCTTATACACCTTATTCAGCGCCTTGCAGTTTTGATACGTTTTTACCTTTGTTTTCGCTTCTGCCGTCTGCCCCGCTCCGTATGAACAACCGAACACCAGGCCGAAAGACAAAAGCACAGCTGCCGTCTTTTTCATTTCTATCCTATCCCCTTTCCTGAATCATGCTGTATTGCTGAACATATCATAGTTCAAATAATCTCCATTTACAAGATAAATAGGAAAATAGTTTTAATTTATGTCCGCCCGTATATCTTTTATGGAATTTTTCCCAAAACCTTTTATAATATGAATTGATAGCGCTATCTGACTATGATGATAGGAGGAGAAATGATGATGAAAAAAGGGCTTGTTGCGGGTGTTCTCACTACAGCCGTTCTATTCGGCGCATGTACGGCGGATATTCCGGGGGTGATCAGTCCCAATACGGCGGAAGCGGCGTCCCAGCTCAGTAAAGGAATCGGCGGAAGGGCCTATCTGAACAGCACGGGCTCAGTTCTCGTCACGAAAATTCAGCTTCCAAGCTCGATTCAGGTGTCAAATGGGACAGCCTATATTTACTCAGGATTTACCGGAGGCACAGAGGCTGATATCGGGCTTCAGTACAGTGACACCTATCATGTATGGAAACCGATCATGAAAGTCGGTTCAAAGGGACAAGGCCAGGTCCGGTATCTGGAAGGAGAAAGCCAATTCACTTATACGAAAGGCTTCCGGCCCGGCAGCACCGTACAGCTGACCATTTACAAAAATCTGAACGGCAACACCCGCGCCACATATTGGGGCACGAATAATGACGGATACACCGGCCGCATCATCTCAGAACTCGCCCAAACAAATGTAGGCTCTGTCTCAAAATGGAAAGCGCTCGCCACCGTCGCGGTCACATCAGAGGATCAGCGCCCTTACATCAAATCAAACTTCTCAACAGCCTTTACGAACATCACGATCGACAATAAAGCAGTCACCCCTGTGATTGATACACAGGATTTTGCCAAATTGACAGTGTCAGGCAGCAGCGTCAGCATGTCTGTCGTCAAATAAAGAATGTTGAACGCACGATTTCAGCCATCGTGCGTTTCGTGAGGGTCTGCCGGATACGCAAATCCCTTATTTTTCGGAATACGTTTAATAAAAAACAGCCCTCCTCAGGGTTGTTTTTTTAACATTTCTTTCGTTATTTCCGCCAAAACGCTGAGCAGTCCGCCTTATCCTGAACATTGAATTGAATCATGCTTTCAAGCAGCTCATAATGCACCGGTTCAGTCCATTGAATTCTGAACAAACGGGAAGTAGCGCTGTAGCCGGCACGGGCAATGTCGTCGGCAAAATGCGCAATTCCAGCTTCTTCGGGAGAAACACTTACATGATGCTTTGCTGCCGCAAAGCCGATAATAAACGTGCCGTGATCGGTAAACATCGGCGTGTTCCACTTGATCTGCGGTGTTAAACCCGGGAATTGCTCAGCCGTCCACGACAGGATTTCCTCCATTCGCAGACGATGATCAGGGCTGTCGATACTTGATAAATAGTCTTTGAAAACGTCCATGTCTTCCTCCTTCAACATCACGTCCGCTAGCGCCAAAACCCCGGATTTTCAGCTTTTTCCTTGATGTTAAATTCGATGATCTTCTTAAGCAGATCATAGTGCACCGGATCAGTCCACCGAATTCTGAACAGGCGTGAAGAAGCGCTGTACCCGGCTTGGGCGATGTCATCGGCAAAATGCTCCATCGTCTCTTTTTCAGGTAAAATGCTCAAATGATTTTTTGCCGCGGCAAACATAATGATATAGGTGCCGTGATCGGTAAATGTCGGTTTGTTCCACTTGATCTGTGCTTCTAAGTTCGGAAATTGGTCAGCCGTCCACGACAAAATTTCCTCTGCTTTGAGACGGTGATCCGGGTTATCGATTCCTGATATATATTTTGCAAACACATCCATGCCCATCTCTCCTAAAATGAAATATCATTACTCTTTACATCATCATAGCCAACAGACGGACACGATACAACTCTATCCGGGCATGTAAATCGAAAAAAGCCCTTCCTAAAAGGAAAGGGCCCGTCCCTTCACATCACAGCTTTCTCTAATATCTCTCCCCCAGCTCCCGCAAAATAAAGTCGTAGATCATTCTTGTCCGCTCTTCTTTCGGATACAGCATGAATTCCTGCCGCTTCGGGATATGACTGCCCATCCTGTCCTGAAAAGTGGTTCTGAGATAGGCGGTTCTGTAAACCTGATTTTCAAAAGAATGATAGGATACTTCCAGTTCCATCGTTTTGCCGTTTGAGAACGTGACCGCTGTGTCATCAAATGCCGTCGGTTGAAAATCTTTAACGTGCACATGCGATATCCAGCCGCATTGAGGCCTTGCAGAAGAAAGTGTAGGGAATAAAAAGATGTGATTTGAAGGGTCCACCATAATCGGCGGCTTGTGAGAAATTTTAATCGCTTCATATGTTCCCGCTTTTCTCCCGGCATAGCTGGAGCCAAAGTAGCGGCAGCTTCTGTCGATGATGTGAATCGGCTTCATGCTGACATACAGAATGCAGTCTTTTTCAATGACCTTCGACCCCATTTTACCGTCTATTTCCTCAGGCAAAACAGCGATGGTTGAACGATTTACTTCATAGCTTTCTAAGGGTGCGTGTGTTTTCTGGCACATGATGTGCAGCCTCCAATCCTTTTCTTGAAAATTTATACTAATAATCTATCATCTGTCATTGAAAAACGACAGGTTTTTTTTGAATATAGCTAAAAATCACCTTTTAAAGATGTAATTTAGTCTTAAATTACTATTTAAATATTATTTTTCTTTTTCATTTCACCTCATTTATACAACGATCATTTTCGTTTTTTCGTCAATTTGCAGGATATGTCGATATATTTCCAAGTATTAGTTGTCTAAAGATTATAAAAATTAATTGATTTTTCCGGCCGTTATCCATATACTATAAAAAAGGCATTGGGGGGATTCTTTATGAAAGAGAAAAAGTCGTACACTGAGCTCATGAAGTCCCGCAACACGCAAAAAGCAAACGAATTCGATGTGACAATGGCCGATATTTACATTCAAATGGTGCTTGATGAATCCTTGTATAAACGCCGGATCGCCATACTGACAATGCAGATTAATAAGGCGCTTGATGATAAAAATAAAGAAGCGTTCCTCACGCTTTCAAAAGAATATGCAGCACTCAAACAGAGTGAATAAGCCAATCCATATGGATTGGCTTTTTTTACATTATCCGTTTACGATGGTGCCGCCGTTCACATGAATCGTCTGACCCGTGACATAGGTAGAATCATCGCTTGCTAAGTACAAATAGCTCGGCGCCACTTCAACAGGCTCTCCCGGGCGCTGCATCGGCACGTCTGAGCCGAAGACTTCCACTTCCTTCGCCGAGAAGCTCGCCGGGATCAGCGGCGTCCAGATCGGCCCCGGCGCCACTGCGTTTACCCTGATGCCCTGAGTGACAAGAGATTGGGAAAGAGATCTTGTAAACGTGACGATCGCCCCTTTTGTCGCTGAATAGTCAATCAATGTTTTGTGGCCTTTATAGGCGGTAATGGAAGCCGTATTAATGATTGAACTTCCTTTTTTCAGGTGAGGGAGCGCGGCTTTCGTTAAGTAAAACATTGAAAAAATATTCGTCTGAAACGTTCTGATGAGCTGGTGGCTCGTGATTTTCTCAATCCCCGGCTGCACGTGCTGCTCACCCGCGTTGTTGACCAGGATGTCAATGGAAGGAAAGGCTTGGCCCGCCTGGCGGATGACATCGTTGCAAAAAGCTTCGTCGCCGACATCCCCTGCGATCAGCAGACACTTCGCCCCCTCTTTTTCTACATATTGCTTCGTCTCTTCGGCATCCTGATGCTCATCAAAGTAAACGATGACCACATTAGCGCCTTCCTTCGCGAATAAAACGGATACGGCGCGGCCGATCCCGCTGTCTCCGCCCGTGATGATCGCCGTTTTCCCTTCAAGTTTTTTCGCCGCTTTCGGTTTGTCAAAAACGGGGCGCGGGTCCATTACATATTCAAAGCCCGGCTGCCGGTTTTGATGCTGCGGCGGCAAGGTTTTCTTCTTCTGATTAGCCATTTTGATCACTCCTTTACATTAATTACTATATTATGAGTAATTTGAGCATCTTATACGAATTTCATGTATGAATAGAGTCTTATTGGAAAAATTAAGAATATACAACAGAGGAGGTAAATCTGAATTGACTACTTTTTCAAACGAGGAACCGGCTTCCTATTGGAAAGCAACAGCTGACATTCCTTCCTTTCCCGCCCTCACTGAAGATACGGAATGTGACGTTGCGGTTATCGGCGGAGGAATTACGGGCCTGACAACGGCATACGAACTGACGAAAAGAGGTTTCCGTGTCGCTGTCATTGAAGCAGACCGGATTTTAAACGGGACGACCGCGGGAACGACCGCAAAAATCACCGCCCAGCATGATTTCATCTATGCCGATCTTATTCAGCAGATCGGCCTGACCAGCGCAAGGCTGTATTTCGAAGCCCATCTCCGCGCCATGGAAGACATGAAGCAGATTATGCAGGACCTTTCGATTGAATGCAGACTGGCTGAACAAGACGCATATCTTTACACCAATACAGAATCAGGCGCCAAAAAAATCCGCAGCGAGCAGGAAGCTTATACCAAGCTCGGCATTGAACACGAGCTTGTGAAAGAACTTCCCGTCCCCGTTGATTGCAGGCTCGGTCTCGCCATGAAGAATCAGGCGCAATTCCATCCGCTTTTATATGGTGCGGCGCTCGTCAAAGAGATCGTTAAAAACGGGGCGCGGATTTTTGAACAGACGGCTGCGATCGACATAAAAAAAGAACCGCAGCCGGAAGTGGTCACGAAAAACAGACACGGCATCAAGTGCAGCTACATTGTCTGCTCTTCCCACTTTCCTTTTTATGACGGAGGGGGGCTTTACGCCGCCAGAATGTATGCCAGCAGATCCTACGTACTCGCGGTAAAACCGAAACAAGCGTATCCGGACGGGATGTATCTCAGCATAGACAAGCCGTCCAGATCACTGCGATACACCGATTTGAACGGTGAAAAACTGGTTCTTGTCGGCGGCGAAAGCCACAAAACAGGCCAAGGAAAAGAAATGTCCGAGCATTACGAAGCGCTGAAACAATTTGCGGAAAACACAATCGGGGTTGAAAGCATCCCATATCATTGGTCTGCACAAGACCTTGTCACCATAGACAAAATTCCGTTCATCGGTCCCATCTCAGGCGATGAAGAACATATTTTGGCGGCGACCGGTTTTAAAAAATGGGGCATGACAAGCTCAGCGCTCGCGGCGAAGCTTTTGTCTGATCATATTCAAAACAAAAAGAACCCGTTCTCCGGCCTGTTTATTCCGTCACGCTTCCACGCAGATCCGGGACTGAAAAAACTGATTTCTTATAATGCCGACGTGGCCAAACACCTTATCTCGGGCAAACTTGAGAGGCCGGGCGCTTCACCTGAGACTCTTCGGCCCGGGGAGGGAAAAATCGTAACGGTAAACGGCAAACGGGCCGGCGCCTATAAAGATGAAAAAGGCTGTCTGCATCTTGTCGATACGACATGCACCCATTTGGGCTGTGAGGTCGAATGGAATGATGGCGAACGGACGTGGGACTGTCCTTGTCACGGGTCCCGGTTCACACCTGACGGCGGGGTTGCCGAAGGTCCCGCCATCAAGCCGCTGAAGCGCCTCAGCCAAGATTGACTAAACCATTCTGTACGAATGGTTTTATTTTTTTCTGCATTAAAATATTTTTATCAGATTCCTTCATTCAAGTTCCTTCCATACCGATAAAAAGAAAAAGAGAATATCTGGGGGAACTTATATTGTTATTTAAAAAAGACCGCAAAAAAGAAACAGCTTATTTTTCAGAAGCCGATGGAAAAAAACGCATCGCGCTTTCAAATCAATATGCAGATGTCCAAAAACAGCTGAAAATGGTCAGGCTCGGAAACGAAGAACTTCATGTGCTTGAAGAGCTGCAGCCGTTAATTAAAGAACATATCTCAACAATCGTCGATTCCTTTTACCGAAATCTAGATCACGAAAAATCATTAATGACGATCATTAACGACCACAGCACGGTCGAGCGCCTGAAAAAAACATTACGGCGTCATATCCATGAGATGTTTGCCGGCACGATTGATGATGAATTCATTGAAAAAAGACAGCGCATCGCTTCCATCCACTTGCGGATCGGCCTTGAACCGAAATGGTATATGGGAGCGTTTCAGGATCTGCTTCTGTCGATGATGAACATATATGAAGCAGCAATCCCGGATTTGCATGAGCTTTTAAAAGCGATCAAAGCGACGACGAAAATATTGAATCTTGAACAGCAGCTCGTCCTTGAAGCATTCCAGAGCGAATATAACTGCCAGCGTGACGAACAAGAGGAAAAGAAAGCCCGTCTTCATCAAAAAATCCAGGAAACATCCGGATCACTCGCTGATTTGTTTTCAGAAACGAGCAGAGCCGTGCAGGAGCTGGTCGACAAATCCGAGGGCATTTCCGAGGCGTCAAAAGCCGGCACCGTCACTTCCGTACATGTCGAAGAAAAATCAATCGGCGGGAAAAAAGAACTTGAAAGCCAGCAGAAGCAGATGAATAAAATCGACGCCAGCCTTCTGCAGATTGAAGAAGAAATGGACAAGCTGAATGACATCGCCCAGCAGATCGAAAAAATCTTCGGCATCGTGACGGGGATCGCCGAGCAAACGAATCTCCTGTCACTCAACGCCTCAATAGAATCTGCGAGAGCCGGTGAGCACGGCAAAGGGTTCGCCGTTGTCGCGACGGAGGTAAGAAAGCTTTCAGAGGATACGAAAAAAACCGTTTCCACCGTATCAGAGCTCGTGAACAATACCAATACACAAATCGACATCGTGTCCAAACATATTAAAGATGTAAACGGACTTGTAAGTGAAACGAAAGAAAAAATGGCGCAGATCAACCGTCTGTTTGATGACATCGTCCAAAGCATGAAAACGAGCAAAGACCAGACAGGCAAAATCGACGTTGATTTGCAGGCCTTTCTCGGCGGTCTTCAAGAAGTCAGCCGCGCCGTATCCCACGTTGCATCATCCGTTGATTCACTTGTTATCCTTACAGAAGAATAAAGATAAACCGACCGGCCTTTTTCATAAAGGGCCGGTCTTTTTAATGTTAACTCAAAATATAATAGAGTTGACATATATAAAGACTCGCTTTATTGTATAAACATATTTTGATAAGCTGGAGGAATACATAATGAAATTGACAGAAATGATGCATATTGCCGTGTTTACCGCCATTATGGGACTTTTGGGACTGCTCCCGCCGCTTTTCTTATCCTTTACGCCGGTTCCGATTACGCTCCAGACGATCGGTGTGCTCTTATCGGGAAGCATCCTAAAACCGAAAGCGGCGTTTTTAAGCCAATTGCTGTTTTTGCTGATTGTGGCATGCGGAGCGCCTCTCCTTTCAGGCGGCAGAGGCGGGTTCGGGGTTTTTTTCGGGCCGAGCGCCGGATATCTCATCGCATATCCGCTGGCGGCATTACTGCTGAGCCTCAGCATCCAAGGCCTTCGCTCAGCTGCTGTCCCCCATTTGTTTATCAGACAGTTCTTGTTCGGCGTGCTGTTTTTGTATGTCATCGGCATTCCCGTTCAGGCTTTTATAATGCACATTGATATCTTAACTGCCGTAAAGCTCAGCCTCATCTATGTGCCCGGAGATCTGCTTAAAGCGGCCGCAGCCTCATTCGCAGCCGTAAGAATCAGAAAAACTCTTCAAGCTAGCCGGCTTTTGCCGACGAAAGGAAGCTGATTTTAGTCATCATGATTACATCATCATATTCAGATACAGCCGGACAAGCGCCGGAACAGATCGCAATTCAGACAGAAACAGAACAGATCACCTATCAAACTTGGAACAGGCTGGTAAACCAAACCGCAAACTGGCTTGGCAGCCTTTCAGGTAAGCCGGAAAACATTGCAATATTACTGCCGAACGGCATCCCTTTTTTACAACTTTTCGCAGGGGCGGCGCATGCCGGCTGCACGGCGGTTCCGTTAGATCCCCGCTCGGCAGCGGCGGAACTCGCGGATCAGCTGAACATCAGCAAAACCGACCTCGTCATCTGTGACCGCCGGCTGAGCGGCAGACTGGACGGCGTCAAAACGCCTGTCATCCTGTGGGATGAATGCAGGCCTTTGATCGAGGCGGAAAAAACGGAAGGCGCTTTGATCAAAAACGCCGGCCTGCCCTTTTATACCGGATTCACCTCGGGATCGACCGGTAAGCCGAAAGCCTTCACCCGCTCTCACCGTTCGTGGCTGGAGAGCTTTTCTTGTACGAAACGTGAATTCGGCATTTCCCCTGATGACAAAGTGCTGGTACCGGGCACACTTCGATCGTCACACTTTTTATACGGCGCCGTCAGCACTTTGTTTATCGGCGGAACCGTCATCCTTCAAAGAAAATTCAATCCGGCCGGAATGAAAGACCGGCTCAGACAAGCTGACGTTCTATATACCGTTCCGACAATGACAGACGCCCTGCTCTCACTAGAGGCGTTTCCCGATACACCGCTCAAGGTGATTTCTTCCGGTGCAGACTGGCCCGCTTCATCAAAACAAGCGCTGTCAGAGCGCTATCCCCATTTGCGGCTGTACGATTTTTACGGAACGTCTGAGCTGAGTTTCGTGGCGTTCTTATCGCCTGAAGACAGCGCCCGGAAGCCTGACGCGGCGGGCCGTCCGTTTGAAAATGTTACAATCGAAATCCGCCGCCCCGGAGGAGAACGCTGCATGCCGGGCGAAACGGGGAAGATTTTCGTGAACAGCCCGATGAAATTTTCCGGATACATCAACGGCGCAAAACCTGATGATTCCGGCTGGATGACGGTTGATGACATGGGATATATCGATCATGAAGGCTATCTTTATATCGAAGGACGTGAAAACGGGATGATCGTATCAGGCGGCCTGAATGTATTCCCGGAAGAGATAGAACGTGTGCTCAACCGCTGTCCGGGCGTCAGAAAAGCGGCCGTCATCGGCATTCCTGATGATTATTGGGGCAGCATCGCCGTTGCGGTGATCGACGGACATGCAAATGTAAAGGAACTGAAGAAACAGTGCCGCGAGCAGCTGGCAGCATATAAAATCCCGAAAAAATGGCTGTTTTCAGAAATACCGGAAACAGCCGGCGGAAAGATCGCCCGTGCCGCCGTACAAAAGCAGGCAAAGGACATGATGGAATGGAAGCTGTAATTACGGATGCGAAGCGGACGATTTTCGCCCGGGAAAACGGCCTGTTAAAAGACTGTCTCCCCGAAGATTTGGCAGCTCCGCTGATCCGACATTTGAGCCGGAACATGCCCGAAGACATTGATGAAGTCCTGATCGGAAACGCGACGGGCCGCGGCGGGAACCTCGCCCGGCTGTCAGCCTTGGCCGCCGGGCTTCCTTTGAGCGTGTCCGGTACGGCCATCGACAGGCAGTGCGGTTCCGGATTGGACGCCGTGAGAATCGCGTGCCACTTTGTTAAAGCCGGCGCGGGGAGCACATACATCGCGGGAGGAGCGGAGAGCAGCAGCCGTTCCCCTTTCTCATCCCGGGCGCGCTTTTCTCCTGAACACATCGGCGATCCTGATATGGGCATAGCGGCCGAGTATACGGCACAGGCTTACGGCGTAACGAGAAAGATGCAGGACGAATATGCCCTTCTCAGCTATGAACGGAGCGTCAAAGCACACGAAGACGGCTTGTACCGCCGGGAAATTCTCCCCTGCCACGGATTCGCCGCTGACGAAAACATGCTGAAAAAGCGGAACATGGCGCCTCTCATCGCCCGCGCCAAACCCGTCTTTCAGTCCGGAGGCTCTGTAACCGCCGCCAACAGCTGCGGAATTTCTGACGGGGCGGCGGCAGTTTGTGTGATGGAAGAACAAAAAGCGCGATCTCTCGGTTTAAAGCCGGGATTGCGTTTTATCGGAAGCGCGGTAAGCGGCGTCCATCCGCATTATCCGTCAGCAGCTCCGGTTTATGCCGTCAAAAAGCTTTTGAAGGAACGGGACCTGTCACCGGATGATATTGATATATACGAAATCAACGAGGCGTTTGCCGTCAAAATATGCGTTTTTTCACAGCAGCTTCAAGTGCCGTATTCTAAAATAAATGTCCGGGGCGGCGCTCTGGCCGTCGGGCATCCGTACGGGGCTTCCGGGGCGGCGCTTGTCACCCGGCTTTTTTATGAAGCAAAAAGACGCCCTGATGCCCGCTATGCAGCAGCAGCGATCGGCAGCGGAGGCGGAGTCGGACTGGCGCTTCTCTTTGAAGTGTTAACGTAACGGCAGTATAATAGATGATATCGATAAAAAATGATCGGAGTGGAGACTTTATGACTGCCGTTTGTTTAGTAAGACATGGAGAGACTGATTGGAATGCCCAAAAGAAGCTTCAAGGCAAATCGGATATTCCGTTAAATGCGACGGGAGAGCGTCAGGCGAAAGAAACAGGAGAGTACTTAAAGGGGTCTGAATGGGATGTCATCGTCTCAAGCCCGATGAAACGGGCCAGAAAAACAGCTGACATTATTAACGGGTTTTTGAATCTTCCCATTGTCGTCATGGAAGATTTCAGAGAACGGAGCTACGGTGATGCGGAAGGAATGTCTTTACCGGAACGGTCGAAGCGCTACCCGGATAAAAACTACCCGAACATGGAGACCGCAGAAGAGCTGACAGACAGAATGCTTGCCGGTTTAGTGAAAGTTCAGGAGCGGTTTCCTGAGCAAAAAGTACTGATCGTCGCTCACGGCGCAGCCATTCACGCCCTCTTGTCCGCCATTTCTGACGGTGATACCGACATACAAAACGCTAAGCTTGTCAATGCGTGCCTGAGCAATATCGAACGAATTGAAAATAAGTGGCGCGTCAAAGATTACAATGTAAGCAGCCACCTATCAGAATCATAACAAAAAGGCCCGAATTCAGTTTTGGGCCTTTTTAGCGAGCATTTTTTTCTGCAGATCATGTAATATGGCGTCCGCACCGTCAATGCTCCGGCGCTCCGTCCATACCGCCCTGTCCGCGCGGTAAACGCGGCCGTTTTTTACGGCAGTCAGCTGTTTCCAAAGGTGATTTTTTTCGAGTTCTTTCTCACCGTCCAGCAGTACGATGTAATCAGGATCGATATGCAAAAGCTGCCCGGGCGTCATTTTGATAGAGTCTGATTTCCCGCCGGAATCCGTCTGGACCGCATATGTAAACCCTGCGAGCGCCAAAAGCCGGGACGTAAAAAACTGATCATCCTTTACGGAAATGCTGCCATTTGCAGCGTCAATTAATAAAATCGTGCCGCCTTCTGCATCCAGCTTTCTTTTGATGTCATTCAGCTTTTCTTCCTGAGCCGACAATTGTTTCTCTATGATGCCCTCTTTACCGACCGCCTTTTCAATGGTAAGGGCAGCATCAACCGCATCCTGATAATCCGCAGCTTCATTTTTCAAAGCGATTGTCGGAGCGATCTTTGTCAGCTCATGGTATATCCCCCTGTGCAGGCTTGAGTCTGCAATGATGAGATCGGGTTTTAACGAAGTGACCTTTTTCAAATCGGGATGTGACGGGGGCCCGACGGACGGACTGCCGTCGTTTCGCTCTTTCCGGTTATCCGCCGCGGCCGCCGGCTTTATGCCGAGGTCATGGAGGGTGTCAATAAAGCCCTCATTCAATACGGCGATGCGCTGCGGGTGCGCAGCCACATGCGCCGTCCCCAGATCGTGCCTGACGGCGGTTTCATGTTCCTGTTCTGAGCATGCCGTTATGAAGAGAACGGATAAGATCATCAGCATACTGA
The DNA here is from genome assembly GCF_053613335.1 of Bacillus sp. LR--39. Classification (NCBI taxonomy): domain Bacteria; kingdom Bacillati; phylum Bacillota; class Bacilli; order Caryophanales; family Bacillaceae; genus Bacillus; species Bacillus sp. LR--39. The sequence goes on from NZ_JBSIOT010000001.1 coordinate 1,905,228, forward strand.
AAATTGGTTTCATCTGTTCCCCCTCTTTCGTTTTTCCGCAATTATATCATTGACAATATAAGTATCAATGATATTCATTATCATTATTTTTATAAAATGGTTTCACAGCTTTTCTCCGTCAAGAAAGCCAAAGACTGATTCATGCCGGCCGCTTTATTTCATTCCGCTTTCGTTTCCATCAGACTTCTGCATTCAACAAAAGGTGACATTTATCCTGTTTTTGCCTCAGCTTCCAAAAATGGAATCAAACCGTTCGACCCAGTAAACAAGAGAGCGTTTGCGGCTGTGTACAAATACTCATGTCCTTCCATCGGTTTTTTCCATTAAAATTTAAATATTTCGGGTTCCTATTAAACGAAAGAGAGATGATATACCTAAATAGAAATAAAACAAACTGAAAAAAATTGGGTCTACTAAAATATTATTCCATACTATACAATTAATCCACAGAATAATCTGTCTATTGGTTATTCTGCAAATGAAAAAAGGAGTGGATAAAGAGTGAGAGGCAAAAAGGTATGGATCAGTTTGCTGTTTGCTTTAGCGTTAATCTTTACGATGGCGTTCGGCAGCACGACTTCTGCCCAGGCTGCAGGGAAATCAAACGGGGAAAAGAAATATATTGTCGGATTTAAGCAGACAATGAGCACGATGAGCGCCGCCAAGAAAAAAGATGTCATTTCTGAAAAAGGCGGGAAAGTGCAAAAGCAATTCAAATATGTAGACGCAGCTTCAGCTACATTAAATGAAAAAGCTGTAAAAGAGCTGAAAAAAGACCCTAGCGTCGCTTACGTTGAAGAAGATCACGTTGCACAAGCGTACGCGCAGTCCGTGCCTTACGGCGTATCACAGATTAAAGCCCCTGCTCTGCACTCTCAAGGCTTCACCGGATCAAATGTTAAAGTAGCGGTTATCGACAGCGGTATCGATTCTTCTCATCCTGATTTAAAGGTAGCAGGCGGAGCCAGCATGGTTCCTTCTGAAACAAATCCTTTCCAAGACAGAAACTCTCACGGAACTCACGTTGCCGGTACAGTTGCAGCTCTTAATAACTCAGTCGGTGTATTAGGCGTTGCGCCAAGCGCATCTCTTTACGCGGTAAAAGTTCTCGGCGCTGACGGTTCCGGCCAGTACAGCTGGATCATTAACGGAATTGAGTGGGCGATCGCAAACAATATGGACGTTATTAACATGAGCCTCGGCGGACCTTCTGGTTCTGCAGCGTTAAAAGCGGCAGTTGACAAAGCCGTTGCTTCCGGCGTCGTAGTGGTTGCGGCAGCCGGTAACGAAGGCACTTCCGGCGGCTCTAGCACAGTGGGCTACCCTGGTAAATACCCTTCTGTCATTGCGGTAGGCGCTGTTAACAGCAGCAACCAAAGAGCATCTTTCTCAAGCGTAGGTTCTGAGCTTGATGTCATGGCACCAGGCGTTTCTATCCAAAGTACGCTTCCTGGAAACAAATACGGCGCGTACAATGGTACGTCAATGGCATCTCCGCACGTTGCCGGAGCGGCTGCTTTGATTCTTTCTAAGCACCCGAACTGGACAAACACTCAAGTCCGCAGCAGTTTAGAAAACACCACTACAAAACTTGGTGATGCTTTCTACTACGGAAAAGGGCTGATCAACGTACAGGCGGCAGCTCAGTAAAACATAAAAAAACCGGCGTCGGCCATGGCCCCGCCGGTTTTTTTATTATTTTTCTTCCTCCGCATGTTCAATCCGCTCCATGATCGATGGGTGGCTCCCTCTGAAAATTTTGACGAGAAACGGCGGGTTGACCCGGCTCAGTCCCGTATCGGCCAAGTCCTGAAACGTCTCAATCGCCGCTTCCCGGTTTCCGGTCAGCTCAATGCCGTAGCGGTCGGCGGCGTTTTCCTGATACCTGGAGACGGCATTCGTAATTTGATCAGAAGCAAAACTGAGAACGGATATGAGCAGCAATAACAGCGGGAGGGCGGCCAGATCTTCAGGCCCCTTTATATGAAGCATTCGGCCGAAGAATTTGGACAGCCGCTTATAAAGCTTGTCAATGATATAGAACCCGGCTAATGACAGCAGCAGATACCCGGCCAGTCCGATGTACACGTGCTTCATCACATAGTGCCCCATCTCATGCCCCATAATGAACAAAATTTCCCGATCCTTCAGTTTGTTAAGCGTCGTATCCCACAAAACGATTCGCTTATTCGAACCGATTCCCGTCACATACGCATTCAGCGCATTCGTTTTCTCCGACATATTGACTTCATAAACATGGCTGGCCGGAATGTCGGCCTTGTCGGCAAGCGACAAAATTTTGCTTTCCAGCTCCTTGTCTTTCAGCGGATAGAAATCATTGTATAAAGGATCAATCACGACCGGCTGCAGGAAAAACAAAAACAGGGTAAACGGCACAGTAAGACACCAAGCGTAAAACCACCATTTTTTTGTATGCTTTGTGATCAGCCAGTAAAACACAAGCACACACACGGCAAACAGCGGAAAACTGATCCAGAAATCAACGACATGGTCTCTTATCCAGCTTGCTGTTGTCTGCGTCGAAATATGATACGCAAGCGAAACCCGATATCCGATCCACTCAAGCGGAAGCGAAGCCGCCGTAACGATGAGTGAAATCACAAATACGAAGCTTACAATTTGCAGCACCCGAAAGCGCACCGCTGCTTCGAGCCAATGCTTTATTTTTTTGGCAAGCCCCGTAATGAGCAGCAGAAAAAATAAAAACCAATCTAACGGCGCTCCGATGAAAAATAAAAAATCTTTTACATTTGAAAAGTTTTCAGCGGCTGCCAGGCGGCCCGGGTCCATAAACGAGGACGGATCGGCTTTCGTTCCCTTTACGGCCTCCGGGACGGCGGAGTCTCCTGTCATAAAGAAATACCAATAGAAAAAAAGGCCGTACAGCACATAGGCAAGCCCCGCTGCCGCTATCCATTTGCGCATGGAAGTCTCCCTCCTTAGCCTTATGACTTACTCCTATTGTAAGCATAAATGCAAATAAATAGAACCAAGCCTCCGAAACGGATGTTAATCTTTTCACAACAGAAAAGAATGGAACAACAGGAAGCGGGAAAGACTAAAAGACGGAGTGATGAATATGAAAAAAATAATCGCGTTTATTGTAGTAATCGCCCTTTTGGTTATTGCTTTCTTCTATGTATACAGCCGGACCGGCGATGTGTTTCCATCAAGCAACGCAGATCTGATTATTCTGTCTGAGCACGGAAAAAAAGAAATCAAAATTAAAGACAGGCAGAATGTAAAAGATATGCTCGATATCTTGAACCAAGGAAAACAAGTCAAACTGACCAAAAGCGTATCTCCCGATTACGACGGAACGGTCAAATACCATGAAGACCGTTTTGATTCATTCAGCATGTGGCTCGAAAGCGGCAATTATATGATGTACAAGTATAAAAACACGTATTACAAACTGACCCGGCATGATACGAAGCTTGTGCAAAGCATCATTAAGGAAGAATCGCAGAGCTGACCGGATCAGCATGTAAAAGCGAAGCCCCCCGGCTTCGCTTTTCGTCCGTCATTTCGGAAGCATGTCCCGGACCGCCCGTCTCAGCAGCTTCCCGGTCGCGTTCTTCGGAATCTCATCAAGAAAAACCACTTCCGCCGGCCGTTTATATTTTGCCAAATGTGTTTCACAGTAATCAAAAACCGCCTGCTCTGTCAGCTCACCGTCCCCAGGCACTATATAAGCATGCACCGCTTCCCCCGTTTTGGCGTCAGGAACGCCGATGACCACGGCTTCTTTAATGCCCTCATGGCTGTAGAGCACTTCTTCTACTTCGCGCGGATAGACGTTGTATCCGCCGACGAGAATCATATCTTTTTTTCTGTCGACGATATAAAAATAACCGTCTTCATCGCGCTTCGCCAAATCACCCGTGTACAGCCAGCCGTCTTTCAGCGCGTGCTCCGTCTCCTCGGGCATCTTGTAATAGCCTTTCATTACATTCGGCCCTTTCACGATCAATTCTCCCACTTGATGGTCGGGCAATTCGCGTCCGAGTGTATCGACGACTTTATTTTCGACATGTAAAATATTCGTCCCGATCGAGCCGGGCTTTCTCCCCCGGTCAAACGGATTAAAACAAGTAACCGGCGACGCTTCAGAAAGTCCGTACCCCTCCAGAATGGTGACGTCAAAGGTTTGTTCAAACGTCTGCAACAGAGCGACCGGCATGGAGGCCCCGCCTGAAATGCACAGTCTGACGGACGCAAAATCCTCCGCCTTGCCGTGCTCGTATTGATACAGATAGTTATACATCGTCGGTACGCCGGCAAAAATGGTTGCCTGACGGCTTTTAATCAGTTTAAACACAGAAGCCGGGCTGAATTGCGACTCGATTAAGACACACGCTCCGCTCATCAGAGGCGCATTCATACAAACGGTTAAACAAAAAACGTGAAACATCGGCAATGCCGCCACAATTTTGTCTTTCTCATTCATTCCTAAGTATCCGGCGACATCATTTGCATTGGAGAAAAGATTCTGATGGGTGAGCATGGCGCCTTTCGGTTTTCCGGTCGTCCCTGAGGTGTATAAAATGACGGCAGTATCATCTTTGGACAATGTCGGATAAGTTCTGCTGCGCTCCGCCGGGCGGAGCATTTTTGCAAACGTTGTCATTTTTAAGCGCAATTGAGGGTCTTCTGTCGATGGAGCGTTCTCTGCTGTCTGGCTGATAATGATATGCTCCAGCAGCGGCAGCGAGCCGTGCAGGCTTTCAAATACGGGAATTAAAAGGTCGATGCCGGCGATCGCTTTGACATCGCCGTTTTTCAACATGTATGCGATTTCTGAAGGTGTATATGCCGGATTAACAGGTATGACGACAATTCCCGCTTTTAACGCGCCGAAAAACGCAATAACAAAATCAGGCGTATTTCCGAGCAGCAGCGCGAGATGATCCCCTTTTTTCAGTCCCCTGTCCTCCAAGCCGTTTGCAAATGCTTTGATTTTACCTGCCAGCTCCTCATACGTCATGTACTGATCTTGAAACAGACAAGCTGGTTTTTCCGGTTTCTGCGATGCCGTTTCTTCCAATTTGGAAACCAGATTCATTTTCCCACCCCTTTAAAAAAGTAATGAATGAATAGTCATTCATTTATCCGGAATAAACGTTCACTTTTATTATAGAAAAATATAGAAAAACACTCAAGGGCAAAAAGCCCCGAGTGCCGTAAAACCGGAAACTATAATTGTTTCAGCGCTTCACTGACCGGCGTGCTGCCCGCTGTCAGATCGAACGCTTTTTCATACGTATTCGGTTCATCAAGGGATGCGATAACGGTCTTGGCGACATCGTCTCTTGAAATGGAGCCTCTTTCTAAATCGGCCGCGGCTTTGATATTTCCCGTGCCGGGATCATTTAATAACCCGCCCGGCCGGATAATCGTATACGTCAGACCGCTCGCTTCAAGAATTTTATCCGCATAATGCTTTGCGGCATAATACGGCTTCAGCGCTTCATTCCAATTGCCGCGGTTATGAGCCTGCAGGGCGCTTACCATAATGAACCGCTTGATGCCGGCTTTCTTTGCCGCTTCTATCGCTTTCGCCGCTCCGTCAAGATCAATCAAAAGCGTCTTATCGTATCCGGTGCTTCCCCCTGATCCGGCGGTAAACACAATCGCGTCACAGCCTTCAGCGGCTTTCGCGATGTCTTCTGTGCTTCCTTCCAAATCTGCAAGAACGGCTTCTGTTCCCGCGGCTTGAAGCGCTTCTTTCTGCTCTTGTTTCCGGACCATCGCCCGCAGCGTATGCGTGCCGTCTTTTTGAAAAAGCCCGGTCAGCCGCTGTCCGATCTGTCCGTTTGCTCCGATGAGAAATACTTTCATCATGATCCCTCCCCATTCATTATGGTTCTATCATTTCACAAAAACGGGCGCTGATTCAAATCATGCGTTCGGCAAATGTTCTAATAAATCAGCTCGAGGAAATCTTCCAGCTCTATTTTGCCGAAATACTGTTTCAGATCGATTCCGGCCAGCGCCTCCTTGATAGCGGTTCTGTCATACTGTTTTCCGGTCAGCGCCTGTTCGACTTCACTCACATCTTTCGCACCGAAGAAATCACCGAAAATTTTGCAGTCCTGAATGATTCCTTTTTTCACTTCAAGACGCAGATCAATCGATCCGACCGGATAACGTTTCGAATGCTGAAGATTAAATGCGGGCGACCTGCCGAAATTCCAGTCCCAGTTTTGATAGCGCTCTTCGGAAATCTTCCGGATCGCTTTCCAGTCTTCATCGGTCAGTTTATATTCCGGCACTTCGGAAAGATCATTTGTATTAAAAATATGGTGAAGCAGATGCTTTTTGAATTCGTCCGCCGTCATTTTGTCATCAAGAAACTCGCTGATGTTGGCGACACGGCTTCTGATTGACTTAATGCCTTTTGATTCGATTTTGTCTTTTTTCACTTTCAAGGCTGACACAACATGATCAATGGCGGAATCCAGCATTAATGTTCCGTGGCTGAAAATACGCCCTTTCGTCGAAAATTGAGCGTTGCCGGAAATTTTTCTGCCGTCCGCGACGATGTCGTTTCGGCCGCTTAATTCAGCTTCTACACCGAGCTGGCGCAGCGCCTGAATAACGGGTTCGGTGAATTTTTTAAAATTGTGAAAGCTGTCGCCGTCATCCTTGGTGATAAAACTGAAATTCAGATTCCCGAGGTCATGGTAAACCGCACCGCCTCCTGACAGCCTGCGGACGACGATAATTCCGTTATCTTCTACGTATTTCGTATTGATTTCTTCTATTGTGTTTTGGTTCTTCCCGATGATAATCGACGGCTGATTGACATAAAACAGCAGGTAAGTCTGTTCAGGGTCGAGATGCTTCACGCAATATTCCTCGATCGCGAGGTTGATCCTCGGATCGGTTATGTTTTGGTTGTCGATAAATAACATGGTGCTCCTCCTTTATTTCTCCCACTTCAATCCGGAAGCGGCGATTGTCACTTCGCCCCCGAACACGGATTCCGCTTCTTCTTTCAGCTTCCGGTGCTCGCCGAAATGAGGCAGATGCGTGAGAATCAGCTCCCCCGCTCCGGCCTCCTTCGCGATACGTCCGGCTTCCAAACTGTTCATATGGCCGGCTGACGTGCCGTCCTGGTCTGCGTAAAAATTGCACTCGCAGATCAGCAGATCGGCATTTTCCGCAAACGGGATAAACGCGTCCTGGTAGCTTGAATCAGCCGTATACACAACAGAAGCTGAACCGTCAGTAATCCGCATCGCATAACAAGTGACCGGATGCACCGTTTTCAGAAAGGTAATGGTGAACGGCCCTGCAGAAAGCGGGCGGTCCGGCTGATAGGCCACTCCCTTTGTATGCGTTTTATATGTAAGACGCTCAAACTGTTCTATATCAGCATCATGCCCGTAAATCGGCAGTGCATGCGTCCCTTTTCCGAGAAAGGAGCCGACCTGTTTGGCAAATTGAAGCGGCCCGATATCAGCGATATGATCATGGTGATAATGGGACAAAATGACGGCATCAAGCTCTTCTGCCGGAACATAGGCAAATAGCTTTGATAATACGGCGCTTCCGCAATCGACGAGCAGAGAATAGCCGCCGGACTGAAACAGATAGCCTGAAGTTGCTTCGTTTGCGGCCGGATATCCGCCGCAGCATCCAATGACTGTAACTTTCATATAATCCTCCGAATGTTTATGATAAAAAGATCCTTTCCTCCAATATACCTATTTTTCGTACAAATTGCATGTTTTAAACATTGTGCCAAAACAGCCGTTGATTTTCCAAAACTGTTATAATACAATGTAGAGACAAAATAATGAAAGAGGGATGGGTATGTTGGAAAAGATGTCGGATTTTTTCAGAAATTTACCCGGTAAGAAATGCGAAGAATGCGGAAATGAGATTGTTGAGCAGTATGAGTGTCACATTAATCTGTGCAATGACTGCTTGAAAATTAAGGATATGTGACAATAGGGCGCCGCACAATTCTAAGTTGTGCGGCGCCCGTTTTTTCGGCCGTCATCATACTTTCTGAATAGGGCGTTATTCACCATTATTAGCAATTATCTGTACGTTTTAAAAGATTCAGTATTTTCAATCTATATTTTTCTATAGACGGATTGTTTTCTTTTCTATTATAATTTGTTCTAATAGCTATCTTTTTAGATACTTATTGCACTTTTTTCTTCGGGAGGTAATCTATGAAAAAATTACGCTTTGGACTAGCGACGCAAATCTTCGTCGGACTCATACTAGGGGTTGTAGTCGGTGTCATCTGGTACGGCAATCCCGCCATTCCAACATATTTACAGCCTATCGGCGATTTGTTTTTACGCTTAATCAAAATGATAGTGATTCCAATTGTCGTCTCCAGCTTAATCATCGGCGTTGCCGGTGCGGGAAGCGGAAAACAAGTCGGAAAATTAGGCTTCAAAACGATTTTGTATTTTGAGATCATTACCACTTTTGCCATTATTCTCGGGCTGGCTTTGGCGAATCTGTTTCATCCGGGAACAGGCGTTAATATACATGAAGCTCAAAAGACAGATATCAGTCAATATGTTGAAACAGAAAAAGAACAAAATAACAAATCTATCGCAGACACATTCCTGCATATCGTACCGACAAACTTCTTCCAATCATTAGCCGAAGGAGATCTGCTTGCCATCATCTGCTTTACCGTGCTGTTTGCACTCGGCATCTCGGCAATCGGTGAAAAAGGAAAGCCTGTCTTGGCCTTCTTTGAAGGTGTTTCTCATGCGATGTTCCATGTTGTGAACCTCGTCATGAAAGTTGCGCCGTTTGGTGTTTTTGCATTGATTGGTGTTACCGTTTCCAAATTTGGGCTCAGTTCCCTGCTTTCACTCGGTAAACTGGTCGGTTTAGTATATGTAGCTTTGGCTTTCTTTCTCATTGTTGTATTCGGAATCGTCGGAAAGCTTGCCGGAGTAAACATTTTCAAATTCCTCGCCTATATGAAGGATGAAATTTTATTAGCGTTCAGTACGTCAAGCTCCGAAACCGTACTCCCCCGCGTTATGGAAAAAATGGAGAAAATCGGCTGTCCGAAAGGTATTGTTTCCTTTGTTGTGCCGATCGGATATACCTTTAACTTAGACGGATCTGTGCTGTACCAATCAATCGCCGCTTTATTCCTCGCTCAGGTATACCACATTGACTTGTCCATTTGGCAGCAGATTACCCTTGTGCTTGTCTTGATGGTCACTTCCAAAGGAATGGCTGCCGTGCCCGGGACTTCTTTCGTCGTCCTGCTTGCGACATTAGGCGCATTCAACATTCCTGCAGAAGGCCTTGCATTCATCGCCGGTGTTGACCGGATTATGGACATGGCCCGTACGGTCGTCAATCTGACCGGAAACGCGCTGGCATCCGTTGTGATGTCAAAATGGGAAGGCCAGTATGATCCCGTTAAAGGCGCGAAGGTCATGAGCCTCGCCAAAACAGAACAAAACACAACCATCTCAGGTTAAAATGAAAACCCTGCACGGAATGATTTCCGCGCAGGGTTTTTTATGCCATCGGCGATAGAACGTACCGGTGCAAAAGCTTCGCCGTATTAAGAAGCGATAACTCATGCGTGCGTTCAAAAGCGTGTGAAGCGTCAATTCCCGGGCCGATCAGCCCGTGAACGATGTCATGGCCCGAACGGATGGCTGCTGAGGCATCAGAACCGTAATACGGATAAATATCAAGCTGGTAATCAATGCCATAGCGCTCCGCAAGCCCGGCCAGATGTTTTCTGAGCTGATAATGGTACGGGCCGCTCGCATCCTTCACGCAAATGGAGACGGTATATTCATCCGTAGACTGGCCGTCGCCGATCGCTCCCATATCAACAGCCAAGTATTCGACGGTCTCAGGAGGAATGTTGGAATTGCCGCCGTAGCCGATTTCTTCATTATTAGAAATCAGAAAATGCGTCGTATACGGAAGTTCGATTTTCTCTTCCGTGATGCGGCGGATTAAATTCAAGAGCAGAGCCACGCTCGCTTTGTCATCAAGATGCCTAGACTTAATAAAGCCGCTCGGCGTAATCTGCACACGCGGGTCAAATGAGATGAAATCGCCGACCCTGATGCCGAGATCAGACGTCTCTTCCTTCGTCCGGACAGGCTCATCAAGGCGGACTTCCATATTCTCCTGATTCCGCTCTGCCTTGCCGGCGTCCTTGTAGACGTGCACTGAAGTCTGATGCATTAAGATGGTGCCTGTATAGGTTTTGCCGGAAGAAGTTTGGATCTCGCAATATTCCCCTTCAATCGAGTTATATCGGAAGCCGCCGATCAAGTCAATCTTCAGCCGGCCGTCCGCCTTTATCTCCTTTACCATCGCGCCGAGCGTATCGACATGCGCCGTCAGCAATCTGTGTTTCTTGTCATCACGGCCGGGAATTGTGACAAAAAGACCGCCTTTGCGGCTTCTGTAAGAGGAGACGCCCCATTCTTTTAAAAGACTTTCTGTATAGGCGATAACCTCGTATGTATTACCCGTCGGACTCGGAATCGACACCAATTCTTTAATCAGTTCCATCGTATGTTTCATATTTTCCACAGGTCATTCCTCCTATCAATTTTATTCTTCTTAAAATATACTCTTTTGATCCACAACCCGTCCAATCTTTTCCTTCTCTTTTTTCATAGAATGAAGGGAGCATGAGCATAGGAGGGAAATGTATGATCAGCCGTAAACCGCACAAGCGGAAAAGATTTCATAATGATTGGTTTGAGGATTGGTTTGAGGATGATTGGTCTGGTGCAGCCTTCTGGGGCTGTAAAAAAGAAAAAGATCACTGTAAAAAGAAAAAAGAAGACCCTTGTAAAAAGAAGAAAGACAAAAAGAAGAAAGACAAAAAGAAGCATCATCATTCATGCTGCCGCTGCCGTCATTGGTAATCGTTCACACAAGCCCGTTTTACAAATAGATTCTCATGCTCCCCAAACAGCGGATGCTGCTTGGGTTTTTTTATTAAAATTAGTACCAAGTAATAATATCAGGTGTTATAATCTGATATAAAGGAGTGATTTTTTCATGTCAAAATCTAAAATTACAGCAATCGGTACATATGCTCCGGCACGCCGATTAACAAACGCGGATTTGGAGCGCATCGTCGATACATCTGATGAATGGATCGTCCAGCGCACCGGTATGAAGGAAAGACGCATTGCCGGCGAACATGAATTCACATCGGATTTGTGTGTGGAAGCGGTGAAAAACCTTGCAGAACGATACAGCGGAACTCTTGATGATGTCGATATGATCCTTGTCGCCACAACGACGGCGGACTATGCGTTTCCAAGCACCGCGGCACGCGTGCAGGCTTACTTCGGCTGGCCGCACACAGGGGCGCTTGATATTAACGCCACATGCGCCGGACTCACTTACGGCCTTCAGCTCGCAGACGCATTAATTACTGCCGGTTCCCATCAAAAAGTGATTGTCATTGCCGGTGAAACATTATCAAAGGTAACAGATTATACTGACCGGACGACCTGCGTTCTTTTCGGAGACGCTGCAGGCGCCCTATTGGTGGAACGCGATGAATCAGCGCCGGGCTTTTTGGCAGCCGTGCAAGGAACAGCGGGAGGAAGTGCGGACGTGCTGTATCGCACGGGACTGAGCGCAGAATTAAACGGCGAGCCGCTTAAAGGCGGAGGAAACATGGTGCAAAACGGGCGCGAAGTATATAAATGGGCGGCCAGAACCGTGCCTGAGGAATGCAATGCCCTTTTAGAAAAAGCCGGCTTTTCAAAAGACGATCTGGATTGGTTCGTTCCTCACAGCGCCAACATGCGGATGATCGAATCCATCTGCGAAAAACTGCCCTTCCCGCTTGAACGGACATTGACAAGCGTTGAATATTACGGCAACACCTCATCGGTTTCTATTATTCTCGCTTTGGATGAAGCTGTGAAAGCAAAAAAACTGTCGGAAGGCCAGACGCTGGTATTATTCGGGTTCGGCGGCGGATTGACGTATACCGGACTGTTGGTGAGATGGGGATTTTAATGGTACGACGATCGAAATCTAAAAAAAGAGGCCCTGAGCATCTGCTCAGAGCCTCTTTTTCTTATGCTGTTATTTCTTCTTCCGTTTTGTGTTCTTTTTTGCTTTGCACCGTAAAATACACGATGGTCAGCGCGATCATGACAACGGCGATGCCCAACAGAATGGATGCCTGCTGCCACATATAGCCGTAATCGCCATTTGAAATGACGGCGCGGAACCCGTTGATGCTGTAAGTCATCGGCAGTGCCCCGTGAATCACTTGATAGAATCCCGGCAGGAGTTCAAGCGGGAAGGTTCCTCCGCTTGCCCCGAGCTGGAGCACCAGAATGATGACAGCGATAAAGCGTCCCGGATTTCCCATCGTTGTCGCCAATAATTGAATCATGGACAGGAACGCGATGCTGGTAATCATCGTAAAGAGATAGAATCTCCAAGTGCTCTCCACATCAAGCCCGATTCCTTTTAACAGAACCGTGGCGACAATAACGGATTGAATCAGTCCGACGAGCAGAATGACGCTGAATTTGCTGAGGAACCATTCAAAACCGTTTCTCGGACGCCCTGAAGCTTCACTCAGAGGGAATACGACCGTCAGCATCAATCCGCCGACATACAAGCCCATAGAGAGAATATAAGGCGTCAGTCCGGTACCGTAGTTAGGCACGGAATGAATCGCGTTATCGTCCGTTTTTACCGGATCGGCAAACATGCTGTACGTTTTGTCATCTGTCTTAATATCCCCGGTTTGATCAGCCGCATCTTTCAGCTGGCTGGACAATTGTCCGGTGCCGTCTAAAAGCTTGCTTAAACCGGTGCCGAGAGACGCTTGACCCTGCTCAATTTTGGACGAGCCATCATGGATTTTGTTTTGCGCGTCCAGCAGTTTCGTTAAGCCGCCAGACACCTGGCCGCTCCCTGACACTAACGCTTCTGATCCTGATTTGAGCTGTCCGAACTTGCTGTTGTATTCGCCGATACCGGCCGTCAATTTGTTTTGGCTTTCAAAGACGGTCTGCGCTCCGCTGTACAATTTATCAGTTCCGGCCGTCAGCTGGTTAATCGCGTCTTGTACCGCCGCCGCGCCGTTATACAGTTTCGATGTGGACTGAGGCAGTGCTTTCAGCTGATCAGCCTTCGCTTTTACATCTGCCAGCGCGCTTTTTATGACTGACATATCCGGAAGCTGGATATCTCCGCCGGACGGAAGCTGGCTGACGATATTGTCTAAATCCGGAAGGTCGGCCTTCGGAAGCTTCTCATTCAGAAGCTGAACAAGTTTCGCTTTTTGCTCATCCGTTAAGAAATCACTGTCCTTAATCACCTTTTTGACCGCGTCATCCCGGGCATCCAGGCTGTTTTTCAGATCAGAAAGCTTTTTCTTAAACTGCTGCAATTCCTTTTCAGTCTGCTCAAGCTCGCCAACCGCTTTTTCAATATCTGAGAGGTTGACTGAATTGATCGCATCTTCAAATGCCGCCGCTTTTTGCGACACTTCCTGCGCCTTGCTGTTTAACGCGCTTAATCCATTCGTTAAATCCGGAAGCTTTTGCTGGAGCTGCTTTTGTGCGTCAAGGCTCGTTTTCAGCCCGCTGGCCACTTGGCCTCCTCCTGAAGCAATCTGTCCTGATTTATCTTGAATTTCGGCGCTTGCGCTCTGAAGTTTTGCGATAGAGCTGTCAAGCGTTTGAATTCCGCTTGTCACTTTCGCCGCTCCGTCTGCAAGCTGCTGCGTTTTATCGCCGATGGTGGCGGTGCTTTCAGTAAGCTTCGCTAAATTTTCCTTCAGCTTGGCGCTGCCGTCTTTCGCGTTTTTCGTGCCGTCGTCTATTTTCTTGGCGCCGCTGCTGGCTTTGCCGAGTCCTTTGGCAATATCTTTAAAATTGTCAAAAATGACTTTTGCGTATTGCTCCGTCACTTCTTTCGACACGGAGGCTTTCAGCTTGTCGATCGCCTTTTCGCCGATTGTCGCGCCGACATAGTTTGATCCGGCATTCGTATGATATTTCAGATCCAGCTTCTTCGGATTTTTATCCATTACCGTGCTGGCGTTTTTAGAAAAATCTTCAGGAATCTCGACCAATAAATAATATTTAGCATTTAATAAGTCCTTTAACGATTGATCAAGATCGTTTGAAAAATGCCAATCAAAATTATCATTTTTCTTTAACTCTTTCACAAGATCGTCACCGATCTGAAGATGTTTCCCTTCGTAGTCCGCCCCTTTATCCTGGTTGACAACGACAACCGGCAGCTGATCCACCGTGCCGTACGGGTCCCAGTACGCCTTCAAAAACACTCCGCTGTAGATCAGCGGAACGAATAATATGGCAATGATGGGGATTAACAGTTTCTTGTTCGTTACAATGTCTTTCCACTGGCTTTTTATTGTATTCAACCCTGTTGCCTCCTTCCGCAAACTGACTCATTTGACAAAACGGTCACGGCACCTAAAAAGTGAAGGATCATCTATTATTTAGATAATCCTTGACCAACATACATTTCCAGCAATTCGGCGATCGTCTCTTTTTCAAGAGGCGGATGGTTTTTTTCCCAGTCAAATATCAGCGCGATGTAGAGCTTGAGCATCACAAAAGCGGTCAGTTCCGGATCACACGGTTTAATGCTTCCGTTTTCAATGGCTGTTTCTATCTTTTCTTTAATGTATGACAGAATGGCCCGCTCCATTTTCGCAATGACATCCTGAACGGCTATTGTACCAATCTCAGCGTTCTCCTGAAAAATTTTAATAGTCAGCTGGTGTGTTTTTCTGAATTCCAAAATCGCGATAAGCGCCCGGTGAACATTTTCGTGAAATGAAAGCTCCGGTTTCATCGCTTCGTCTGCGTGTTCCTTCATTTCTCTTAAAATAGTGGTGAAAATATCATCAAACAGTTCTTCTTTGTTTTTGAAAAACGTGTAGATGGTTCCCTTCCCCACATTTGCAAGCTTTGCCACCAGATCCATTGTCGTTGCTTTGTAGCCGAATTGTGTAAAAGACTTCGTTGCCGCTTCCAGAATGAGCTTTTTCCGATCGACGGACATGTTTCCCACCTCGTTAAATTGACCGTTTGAACGTTTTAGTCATTTTGTACATAAGATAACTTATCACAGTCGCAGAGAAGATTCAAATGTTTTTTCTCTTTATTGGTGTTCCCTTTACAGAACGGGAACATGCAAAAAAACCTCCGTTTTACGATAACGGAGGCTGGTACGTTTCAAATAAATAAGCCAGTGAATCATATACGGCGGCTTTTCCCTGGTCGATACAGTCGGGGATGCCCACCCCTTCGAAAGACGCGCCCGTCGCGTATACGCCCGGATAGGAAGCTTTCAGCGCATCTCTGAACTCTTTGATGCGCTCCTTATGGCCGACATGGTATTGCGGCATGCTTTCGTTCCAGCGGGTCACACAGGTCATTTCCGGTTCGCCATTTATTTTCATTACTTTTTTCAAATCTTCCATTACGATTTTAATGATCTCGTTATCTGAAAGATCTACGATGGATTCATCTCCGGCCTTTCCGACGTACGCCCTGAGAAGCGTTTTGCCCTCCGGCGCCGCGTGCGGCCATTTTTTATTCGTCCATGTGCAGGCCGTGATGGAGAAATCACTGTTTCTTGAGATAACGAATCCCGTACCTTCATGCTCCATCTTGACGGCTCCCTCAGGAAAACCTAAGGCGACGTTGGCAACGGACGTAGAATGCATGTCTTTGAGACATGAAACCGCCGGCAGATCAGAAAGCATTTTCGCCGCGGCTTTATGCGGGGCTGTCACTATGCATCCTTCCGCATAGAGCACTTTGCCGTTATCAAGCGTCACTGAATATCCTTTCTCCTCGCGGCCGATATGGGTGACTTTCGTTCCTTTCATCACCTTTGTCAGCGTAAGCTGCTTTTCCAGCTCCTCCACCAACGTTTGAAGCCCTGTCGTCAGTGTTAAAAACTGGCCCTGCTTTTTGGCCGTCAGCTGCTGTCCCGAAGGCTGCGGACGTGATTTTTTCATACCGAGAATCAGGCTTCTGTGCTTTTGCTCAGTCTGATAGAATTGCGGAAACGTGGACATGAGGCTCAGCTTATCAATATCTCCGGCATAAATCCCTGATAATAGCGGTTCTATTAAATTCTCAACGACTTCGTCACCGACGCGTCTGCGGAAAAATTCACCCAGAGACTGATCTTCCTTCGGTTTGCTCGCAGGCAGGACAAAGTCAAGCGCCGCCCGCGCTTTTCCGGGAACAGAAAATAAACCGGTGGAGATGAACGGAGCGATTTTGGTCGGAATGCCCATCACCGCGCCCTTCGGCATCGGATGAAGCGTCTCATTGACGAGCACGTAAGACTGGCCGGTCGCATTGTTGACGAGCAGATGCTCAAGCCCCAAATCCTTAACGAGCTGCGGCGCGCTTTTTTTCCTTTCCAAAAAAGAATCCGGCCCCCGCTCAATGATGTAGCCGTCTTTATGCGCCGTCTGAATTTTGCCGCCCGCTCTCGGTCCCGCTTCGATCAGGGTGACCTCAAGCGGCAGCTGTTTTTCCTTGATTTCTTTTTCCATGTAGAAGGCGGCGGCTAATCCCGTTATGCCGCCGCCGATGATGACCAGATGTTTTTTATCGCCACTCATTTTTATCGCCTTCTTTACCGTTTAATTCTACTTGTCCAGCTCTTTCAGCACGACCGCTGCAAGCGCGTCGATAAATTCAGGCTGTGCGTTCGGCATGGCCGGACGATAGTAGCTTGCGCCGACTTCTTCGGTCACAGCTTTGCATTCATAATCATTATCGTAAAGCACCTCTAAATGATCGGCAACGAAGCCTGCGGGCACGTATACAAATGCTTTATAAGGATGCTTTTGATACAGCTCGCGCGTGAGATCCTGCACATCCGGCCCGAGCCACGGATCAGGGGTGTTCCCTTCGCTTTGCCAGCCGACTGCGTAATCGGTAATTCCGGCGCCTTCGGCAATCAGTTTTGCGGATTCCTCCAGCTGGTCAGGATACGGATCGCCGTATTCTTTAATTTTTTCAGGAAGGCTGTGCGCTGAGACGATCAGCATCGCGTCATCCCGTTCTTCTTTCGGCATTGATTCATACGTTTTCTTCACCTGGCCGACCCAATAATCAACGAATTTCGGTTCATCATACCAGCTTTCAACAGACTTGATGGTCAAGCCGCCGAGCTTCTCCGCTTCTTCTTTCGCGCGTTTGTTGTATGACTGGACGCTGAATGTTGAAAAATGAGGGGCGAGCACAAGGCTGACAGCTTCTGTAATGCCGTCTTTATGCATGTCCGCCACCGCGTCTTCAATAAACGGTTCAATATGTTTTAATCCGATGTACACTTTGAATGTTACGTCGTCCTGGATTTCATTTAAACGCTGTGCGAGCTTCTCCGCCTGCTCCTGCGTAATTTTTGCCAGCGGCGAAATGCCTCCGATCGCTTCATATCTGTCTTTTAAGTCTTGAAGCATGTGCGGCTCAGGCTTTCTTCCGCGTCTGATATGTGTATAATAACGTTCTATGTCTTCTTCTTTGTAAGGCGTTCCGTAAGCCATGACGAGAAGTCCCATTTTCTTTTTGCTGCTCATTTAGTTAAACACCTCTTTTGATGGTCTGTCTACCTTGATTTTGACAGGAAAATCTTCTTATAACCAACGATCTGCTCAGGAAGATTGTTCCGTTTTTTGGGCCGCGGAGTATTCATGTACAAACGCCGTCAGCTTTTTCAGCGTTGCCGGATTGACATCAGGGAATACGCCGTGCCCTAAATTGAAAATAAACCCGTCCGTTTTCATGCCTTGATCAAGTATCGCTTTCGCTTTTTTCTCGATGACTTCCCAAGGCGCAAGAAGAAGCGACGGATCAAGATTGCCCTGAACCGTTTTTGTAATGCCTTGTTTTCTGGCGTCATCTATGCCGAGTCTCCAATCAAGACCGACGACATCAAGAGGAAGGTCATGCCAATCCCCGGCCAGGTGGCTTGCGCCTACGCCGAACATGATCAGCGG
Source organism: Bacillus sp. LR--39 (assembly GCF_053613335.1). NCBI lineage: Bacteria > Bacillati > Bacillota > Bacilli > Caryophanales > Bacillaceae > Bacillus > Bacillus sp. LR--39. Next base: position 1,923,271 of record NZ_JBSIOT010000001.1, read on the forward strand.
GACTTGCTCTGCTGAAAGCTCCCGGAATATTCTGTCCATCACCGGTTTTATAAACTGCCGGTAATCTTCGCGGTTCAGCGCGCCGACCCATGAATCAAAAATCTGAATGGCTTTTGCGCCGGCATTAATCTGCGCTTTTACATAAACGATAATCATGTCCGCCAGCTTGTCCATCAGCATTTGCCACGCTTGCGGCATACTGTGCATAAACGCTTTTGTTTTGTTGTAATTTTTAGAAGGTCCGCCTTCAATCATATAACTGGCCAGCGTAAAAGGCGCTCCCGAAAAACCGATGAGCGGAACATTCAGCTGTTCGTTTACGAGTAATCGGATCGTTTCCAGCACATAAGGAACATCCTGTTCGGGATTCAGTTCGCCGAGCTTTTCAATATCCGCAGCAGAGCGCACCGGCTGATCGATCACCGGGCCGATTCCGTTTTTTATTTCAACATCCACTCCGATATAAGGAAGAGGCGTCATAATATCTTTATATAAAATGGCAGCGTCCACTCCGTACTGCTCGACCGGGAGCCTCGTCACATACGCGCACAGCTCGGGCTGATGCGTAATTTCGACTAAGCCGTACTTTTCTTTCAGCTTGCGGTATTCCGGCTGAGACCTCCCCGCCTGTCTCATGTACCAGACAGGGACGTGATTTGTTTTTTCTCCCCGTGCCGCTTTTAAAAACGTATCATTAAACGCTTCTCGTTTACTCATCTGAATTTCCACCTTTCCTCCTGCAACCATACGTTCGTGTTCTTCGCCCATTACACTATACCTTGTTTTTTCTGAATGGTATAGAATTGAGGCTTAATGTTCAAAAAATCGCCGAATTCATGATTAAGAAGAAAAAAGCTTCGGCTGAACGTATTCCGTTCCCTCTCCTTCTTGATTCGTCTGTGAATTATATGGAACGACTTTGTATGAAGCCCCTGAAAACAGATTGGCGTACGGTATGTCAAAGTTGCCTTTTCCTTTCACCGAATCCAGAAGCTTGTCTTTTCCGTCTTTCTTCTCATATATTCGGTAAACAACCCGATCATCCTTTTGAATATCCCATTTTAATTGAACCGTAATCAGTCCCATCGCCTTAAATGTATAACGGGCCGACAGGGATTTTACCGCCTCCAGCTCAATCGGGCTGCCCAGTTCCTTCACATTTTCAGGCTTTTTGAATGTCCGGCCGTTTTCACCCGCTTTTGTGACGATATCTTTAAAGAGTCTGACCGGGTATTGGCTGCCGCCTTTCAGGTAATGGGTTTTATCCGTTTTGTCATAGCCCATCCAGACGGCTCCCGTCAGTCCGGGAGTGTATCCCGCAAACCAGGCGTCCTTTGTGGCGCCGGGGATGCCGGTAAATGTGGTCGTGCCGGTTTTCCCCGCCAGGTCGCCTTGATAGCTGCCTTGTGAAGCGGTTCCTTCTTTTACGACCTGCTGTAGCATTCTCGTCATATTCCATGCCGTCTGTCCGCTGAAGACGCGCGTTTTGCCGTTTTTTGGCCCGGATAACGTTTCTCCGTCTTCGTCCGTGATGTTCTCTATAAAAAATGGCTTTGTATACATTCCGTTTGCCGCAAAGGTATGATAAGCTCCGGCAAGCTGAAGCGGAGTGACGCCTTCAGACAGACCGCCCAGCGCAATCGCGAGTCCGTTGTCAGAAATGTTCATGCCGTTTTTCTCAAGATACGATTTTCCCGTATCCACGCCGATCTGCTTCAATGTCCAGACAGCGGGCGCATTTATGCTGTAAGTGATCGCATCCTGCATCGTCACTTCCCCCTTGTACTGTCCGTCATAATTTTTCGGTTCATACCCGTCGTAGGACGTCAGTTTGTCTTGGAGAAGCGAATACGGTTTGAACTTGTCTTCCTGCATGGCGGGCCCGTATACGGCAATCGGCTTAAACGTTGAGCCCGGCTGCCGCTTCGCCGTAACCCTGTTGTATCCTTTTGCCACATAGTCGCGCCCGCCGACCGCCGCGCGCACGCCTCCGGTTTTATTATCAATAAAGACGGCGCTTCCCTCTGCCGCCTGATCCGTCCCCGGAAAATAGCCGCTTTCCTTCATGAGGGTATATGCCGCTTTCTGCAGCTTGGAATCAAGTGACGTCCGGATCGTATAGCCGCCTTGAAGCAGCTGTTCTCCTGACATCGAATAACGGTCTTCCGCCTCCTTGATGACAAGATCGATATAACTGTCAAACCAAGGCGTTTCTGATGTTTTCTTGACATTAAGCCCCAATGTCCGGCCCTGGGCTCTGACGGCTTCCTTGGCGCTGATATAGCCTTGATCGTTCATCATTGCAAGAATCGTATCGCGGCGTTCTTTATTTTTATCCGGATGCTGAATCGGCGAATAGAGAGATGGCGCCTTCGGGATCGCTGCCAGAACGGCTCCTTCTGCAACGGTTAAATCTTTTACTTCTTTATTAAAGTAGTAGTGGGACGCGGCTTGAATGCCGTAAACGCCATGGCCGAAATAAAGCTGGTTCAGGTACATTTCAAGCAGCTTGTCCTTGCTGTAATCACGCTCAAGATTGATGGCGATAATGACTTCCTTCGTCTTGCGCAAAAATGTTTTATCATGAGTCAGAAAAATGTTTTTCGCCAGCTGCTGGGTGATCGTGCTTCCGCCCTCCACCTTGCCGCCTGCTAAAACATCCCGGAACACCGCCCGGCCGACAGACTTCACATCAATGCCGTGATGTTCGTAAAACCGTTTATCTTCAACGGCGATAAAGGCATCTCTCACATCTTCCGGAACCTGCTGAATGGATACCGGCTCGCGATTTTCCGTATAGAGGCTCGCGATTTCATCACCGTTTTGATCGACGATTTTTGAAGATGCGTGCAGTATTAATTTCTTTTCATCGATGACATAATGGCCGAGAAATATAATGATAATGTATCCGATTAACGCGAGAAAAGCGGTTGCCGCCGCAATTACAGCCGGAATAAAGAATCTTTTTTTCTTTTTCAGCATAAGTCACCTCGCCTTTCTTAACTTGTAGTATGGGAAATATTGTTTCGAATTATGTCAGAATGAGTCGCCAATAGAAACTTATACCACTCTTTTGATATACTAGCAAGCAGGAGGTGGCTGATATGAAGGTTTATATTACATATGGGACAGCCGATTTTTTAAAGACGATTGCCAAGAAACACCCGAGTGAGAATATGGTGCTGATGCAAGGGGAGGATAATGCGGTTTTAATTCATGAAACAAATGGAGAAACCGTTTTTCAGGCGCCCCATTCCTATGAAAGCATCGACAGCGTCGGGGAAATCAAAAATCCGGGCTACGCCGTCCTCAACAACATCGCCGTTACCCAGGAAGGCCGTCCGCTGTTTGAAAACCGGTTTAAAAACCGCGCCGGCAAAGTGGAAAATGAACCCGGTTTTAAAGCCATCCGCGTATTAAGACCGCTCGAAGGCGATACGTATGTCATTTTGACCCTGTGGGAAGAGGAAAAAGCCTTTCAGGATTGGCAGCAGTCAAACTCTTATCAGGAAGCTCATAAAAAACGCGGAACATCTGCCGGCATCGACACGACGTCTATTTTTTCCCGTCCGTCTTATGTAACCGCTTATTACGCAATAGACTAAAAAACCGCCGGAGATTCTCCGGCTTTTTTGATGTCCCGATTTTACGCATCCTTCTTTGCACCTTCCGCCCGCCTATGAATACCCTGTAGCAATCCTATTTATAAACGGAGTGGTTCAATTGGGGATCGGCGTCTACTCGGTACATCTGCTTTATGTTGCTTTTATCGCGGCCATTATCGTTTTTATGCTTCTCAGAAAAGATACAACCTTTATTTCACTCGCCGGCATTTTTGTGATTGCGCTATGGACGACGCATTCATTCTCCGCTTCGGTCAGCAGCCTGTTTCACAGCTTTACGTATGCCGCCGGAGAATTGCTGCCGACGATTTTTATCATTTGTTTTATCGTGGCGATGAGCGGCCTTTTGACCGAAACCGGTATTAATGAAGCGATGATTTCTCCGTTTGCAAAGCTGATGAAAGGGCCGGCTGTCGCGTATTGGGTTATCGGCTGTCTGATGTTTGCCATCTCTCTTTTTTTCTGGCCGTCACCCGGGGTGGCGCTGATCGGCGCTGTGCTGCTTCCCGCAGCGATCCGGGCGGGCCTTTCTCCGATCGCCGCGGCTATGGCGATGAACCTGTTCGGCCACGGATTCGCTTTATCGGGCGATTACGTCATTCAGGCGGCCCCGAAATTAACGGCCGACGCCGCGGGCATTCCCGTGAGCGATGTCATGCAGGCAAGTATTCCGCTCGTTTTGATCATGGGGTTAACGACGACAATCACCGCTTTCTTCCTCATCATGCGGGATCGAAAAAAAACGAAGGCCCCCCTCTCCTTGGACAGCTCCGGTTCTTTGGACACAAGTATGTATCTGCCGAAAAAACTCAGGGTGATCCTGGCGGTTTTCATTCCGCTTGTTTTTCTCGCCGATATTATCTGCATGATCGTATACCGCCTCCAAGGAAACGATGCGACGGCACTCGTCGGAGGAACCGCGATCGGCATTCTCCTGATCATTCATTTCATTGTATATAAAGAGCGGCATTTAGAAAAGATCACCGAGTATTTTATCGGCGGTTTTCAATTCGGATTTAAAGTATTCGGCCCCGTCATTCCGATCGCGGCCTTCTTTTATCTCGGTGACGCGGGGTTTAAAAATATTTTGAACACCCCGCTGCCGAAAGGGTCTGCGGGGATCGTCAATGACCTCGGACTGGCCCTGTCCCATTCTTTTCCGATGTCCGGAGAATTCGCCGGCATCGCCCTGGCCGCAGTCGGTGCGATTACCGGGCTCGACGGGTCTGGGTTTTCCGGTATATCTCTTGCAGGCTCGATGGCAAAGCTGTTTTCCGCCGCGCTTCATACGGACCCGTCCGTTTTAACGGCGCTGGGCCAGATTTCAGCGATCTGGGTCGGGGGCGGAACATTGGTCCCTTGGGCACTGATCCCCGCTGCGGCTATTTGTAAAGTTGACCCGTTTGAGCTTGCCAGAAAAAACTTTATCCCGGTTGCGGCCGGGCTAGTCGTCACAACGATCGCCGCCATCATCATTCTCCCGTAGCAAAAGGATTGAAATCTTCTGACATTTTCTATACAATCATGGGAAAAGCAGACGAGGGGGCATCGCTTTTGACGTTAACGACACTTCAAAAAAGCTTAAACGCTCAGCTTGACGGGCTGTATGAGGAAATGGTTGAAATCAGGCGTCACTTTCACATGAATCCCGAGCCATCCTTTAAGGAGAAAAAAACACCGGCGTTCATCGCCTCATTTTATGAAAAGCTAGGCGTTCCCATCCGGACGAATGTCGGGGGCAACGGTGTCACAGCCTATATTGAAGGGAGTGAACCGGGACCGGTCGTGGCACTCAGAGCTGATTTTGACGCTTTGCCGATACAGGATGAAAAAGATGTGCCCTATGCTTCACAAATTCCCGGCGTCATGCACGCCTGCGGGCACGACGGCCATACGGCGGCTCTGCTCGCGGTCGGAAAAGTGCTGTACCGCAACCGGGAAAAACTGAAAGGGTCATTTGTGATGATCCATCAGCACGCCGAGGAATTATCTCCCGGCGGAGCAAAAGCAATGATTGAGGATGGCTGCCTCGAGCATGTCGATGCCATTTTCGGCACACACCTATGGGCGACTGAACCCGTCGGAACGGTCTTATGCCGCCCGGGCGCAGTGATGGCCGCCGCTGACGGCTTTACGATTAAAGTCATCGGCAAAGGCGGTCACGGCGCGATTCCTCACGATACGAAGGACGCCGTTTTAATCGGCTCACAAATCGTCACGGCTCTTCAGCATATCGTCAGCCGGCGGGTAAATCCGGTGCAGCCGGCCGTCATCTCAGCCGGCTCGTTCATCGCTGAAAATCCGTTTAATGCGATTGCCGATCAGGCAGTCATATCAGGCACCGTCCGCTCGTTTGACGAAAGTGTGCGCAGCCTGCTCGAAGCAGAAATAGAAGCCGTCGTAAAAGGAATCTGTTCCATGCACTCCGCTTCCTATGAATATCGTTTCAAACGCGGCTATCCCGCCGTCGTCAATCATCCTGAGGAAGCGGCGCACGCTGCGGCAGCCGCAGCGGAAACAGAGGGCGTCACGAAAGTCGTTGAAGGAGAGCCGCAGATGGCCGGAGAGGATTTTTCCTATTATCTGCAGCATACAAAAGGCGCTTTTTTCTTTACGGGCGCCGCTTTAGAAAATGCGGAAACCATTTATCCTCATCATCATCCGAAATTTGATTTTAATGAAAAAGCGATGCTGACGGCCGCCAAGGTGCTTATCGGCGCCGCGGTGAGCTACCCCCGATAGGGCATAAAAAACAGCCGGTACATTACGTACCGGCTGCTGTGATTCTTAAATGAAAAACGTGTCTTGCCGTCTCACCGAGCTGTGACAGCAGTTTATAATTGGCCGCTCCGCCCACGGCGGCTCCGACAACCGGCAAAAGCTGAAACAACTTCACCACGTCCAGATAATCGCGGTATTCCTGCTGAAGAACTCTCCAATCGACATCATGCTTTTTCGAATCCCATTGTTCAATCATTGAGTATATGCGTTTCCGCTGTTCACCGCTTGAGAAAGCCAGCTGAAAAATAAACAGCAAAAACAATCGCTCATCCCTGTCTTTCACATCATAGCCGTAAATGGAGGCAAGATCGAACAGACATTTCATTTTAATGGATAGCAGCAAAGGAAAATCAGCCATCCCTAAAAAAATTCCGCCGGCCCCCGTACCGATACCTTCGGCTGCCGCGACCTTTTGGTACGATACGATGGTTTGTCTGGCGAGGGCATCTTTTTCAGCAAGCGTCATACCGTTTGTATCCCGCTTGCTTTTCACCAGATTTGAACCCGCCATTGTTGCTTCGGTCATTTTTTTTATGCTTTCTGTGATAACGGCATGAATTTTATCGGGAATCCGCTCATTTATTTTCGCCTGCATTCCTTTAGAAAAACGTTCAAGCATAGAATCTTTGCGCAAAAAACGCGCTTTCCATTGCAGTGCTTCCTGTATCAGCTGCTGATCGTCGGTCATCTGTGTCTCCTTCTTTCATTGAGGTCTCAAAAACCCGATAGATTACAGCTTGCCGTACTTTTTCAATCTTCCGCCCATATACGAAGGCATGATCACAAAAATCAGAACGGCTGAAGCAACAGCCGCATACAGCGCCCCGCTGACTCCCGCGGCATAAGCTGACGCTGCACAGAACAGCAGCGCCTGCACGGTTAATGCCGATTTCATCAGCGAAAAGAAACTTTGCAGCTTCGCTTTCTGATTGACCGGGTAAAGCTCCTGCAGAGAAAGGTGATGAAAATGCCCGAACAGCGGCAGAAGCTGTATTCCCGTAATAAAGACGGTAAATACGGTTAACGCCGCCGTGATCCACGGATTGGCGGAAACGAGCATAATAATCAGGATAAAAATAATCGTGAGCCTGACCTGAATGCCGAGATAATCATTTGAACGCAGAAAGGCCCGCGCATACATATAGGAGAACGTTTTCCGCTGTTCAAATGGAATCATTCTGAGCAAAAAGTCGAGATACGCCCGGCGTTTTGCCTGTTTCTTCAGGTGAGGCACATCGGTAAACAGATTGGCGATTCTGTAAAACCGCTGCTTCCTTCTTAATTCATATTCAATATGGGCTTCCCATTTTAATGATTTATGTTTTGCGGCCGATGTGAAATACACATAAAGGCCGGCCATCACAACATAGACGGCGGCAGCGTACACATAAAACGACTGTAAGACGAAGTATAAAAGCAGCATATTGCAGATAAAGCGTATGACCGCATCCATCATTTTCATGCTTCTGTCATTCATAAACGTCATCCGCCACTCCATGGCCTGATTCCACGCTTTTACCGCCAGCATCTGAATAAATACGGCGGCATACGACGCAAGCGACGCCCCCGGACTTACAGCGAAAAACAGGGGCATGCATACAACCGACAGGGCAATAAGCGGAAACAGCTGTGACAGATAGCTGTACTTAAATGAATGTTTAAAGTATGTCCCCATTTTCGGTTCAAGCGGCAGCAGAAACACGAGGTCCGCTTCCTTTAGCAGCGTCCGGACGTATGAACCGGTCAGCACAAATGAAAAGAGCACCGCCATCACCCAAAATGACGGAAAATGAACGGGAATGTCTTTGACCCACTTGCTGTACCAGCTTGCCGCGCCGGCAATAAAAAAGATCAGCACAATGACGAGATGATCATTGAGCATATATTTCATATACATTCTGGTTTCCTTTATATGCTCTTCAAGCCGGGACTGCCAAATAGTAGACATATTATTCATGGCCGGCGTCTTCCTTCGTCAGTTCAATATACAAGTCATCAAGAGCTGCGTCTTCCATGCCGAACTGCTCTCTCAGTTCTTCCAGTGTGCCGCTTGCCCGCACTTCGCCGTTATGTAAAATAATGAAAGCGTCACAGTAGCGCTCTGCCGTAGCCAGGATATGCGTTGACATCAGCACGCTTGATCCGGCTTTTTTCGCGGCGTCCATCCGCTCCAGCAATGCATTGATCGCAAGCGGGTCAAGGCCGAGAAACGGCTCGTCAATGATATAAAGCGAAGGCTCCGCGAGAAACGCGCACATGATCATGACTTTCTGCTTCATCCCTTTGGAAAAGTGAGCGGGAAACCATTTCAGCCTTTTTTCCATTCTGAATTCTTTCAGAAGCGGAGGAAGCCTTTTTTCAAGCGTTTCTTTGGAAAGGCCGTACGCCATGGCCGTCAGCTCCAGATGCTCTTTGAGCGTCAGTTCTTCATACAGCACCGGCGTTTCTGGGATGTACGTAAATTGCGAGCGGTAGCTTTCCTTATCCTCCGAAAACGTCTTGCCGTTCAGCTCGATCGCGCCTTTATGCGGGTCCATTAATCCGATAATATGCCGGATCGTCGTGCTTTTGCCCGCGCCGTTTAATCCGATGAGTCCGACAATCTGGTTCGGCTCAAGGGTGAATGAAACATTTTTTAAGACCGGGTTTCTCGTATAACCGCCGGTTAAGTCTTTTACCGATAGCAGAGACATAATTTCTCCCCTTCTGATTCGTTTTTCTTCATAGTACCAAAAATAAAGTCTGATTTGAAACGATTCCCTTTTTTTCTCACGTGAAAAGTGTGCATAGTTATCGTTTTGGCGGACATCATAATATATGTAGAAGGAAACAGCTTTAATCAACTGAAAATGAGGTGTTTATAAAAGACGTCTTAGAACAGTTGGATGAAAATCAACATGTCCTGTGCTTACAATTTCTTCACACACTGCTTTGATGATGTTCTTCATTCATGATGAAATAATCAAATGAGGTGTTTGTCCCAGGAATGATTAAGCAGACCCATAAGTCTTCATTTTAAAAACAAATGAGGTGCTTACAAAAGGCATATTCAATTTTCTGTGATAAAGCTCGTACTTCTGCATCAGGGTGAACGCGCAGCCGTTCATCCTGTTTTTTGTTTTGGCCGTTTTTGTGGTACGATGAGAATATACATATATTTCTTTTCAGGGAGGAAACCCATCTATGCACAAAGCGGACGATTGTATTTTCTGCAAAATCATTGCCGGTGACATTCCGTCTTCAAAAGTATACGAAAATGAACACGTCGTGGCGTTTCTTGATATCAGCCAGGTCACAAAAGGCCATACGCTCGTGATTCCGAAAACACATATCGAAAACGTGTACGAGTTTACGCCTGAGCTTTCTAAAGAATATTTTGAAGCGGTGCCGAAAATCGCACGCGCCATCCGCGATGAATTCGAGCCGATCGGGCTGAATATTCTCAATAACAACGGTGAAAAAGCGGGCCAATCGGTGTTCCATTTTCACATGCATATCATTCCGCGTTACGGAAAAGGAGACGGTTTCGGGGCTGTCTGGAAGACCCACGCCGAAGACTATACGCCTGACGATCTTCAGGAGATCGCTTCAACCGTCAGAAAACGGCTTGCCTCATCTTAAAGATGAGGTTTTTTTGCGTCCGGAAACACAAAAAACATAAATTATATTTTTTCATATCAAAAAAATCAAAAAATTGTGATAGGATAATTGTATTATTTCTTACACTAAAGCGGAAAACAGGGAGAGATCGTAAACATGGAACGTACAACGAATTTCAATGCAGGACCCGCAGCCCTTCCACTGGATGTGCTGCAAAAAGCACAAAAAGAATTTGTCAACTTCAATGATACCGGCATGTCCGTCATGGAGCTGTCCCACCGGAGCAAAGAATATGACGCGGTGCACCAAAAAGCCAAAAGCCTTCTGAAAGAACTGATGGATATTCCCGACGATTATGATATTTTATTTCTTCAAGGCGGCGCAAGCCTTCAATTCTCCATGCTGCCGATGAACTTTTTAACGCCGGAAAAAACGGCGCACTTCATCGTAACGGGCGCATGGTCTGAAAAAGCACTCGCCGAGGCGAAACTGTTCGGAAACACATCCGTTACGGCAACAAGCGCAGATTCAAACCACAACCACATACCGGAAGCAGACCTCTCAGGAATCAAAGACGGCGCCTATCTGCATGTTACGTCAAACAACACGATTTTCGGAACGCAGTGGAAAGAGTTCCCGAATTCACCGATCCCGCTCGTAGCCGACATGTCAAGCGACATCCTGAGCAGAAAAATTGATGTCAAAACGTTTGATGTCATCTATGGCGGAGCCCAAAAAAACCTCGGGCCGTCCGGCGTCACGGTCGTCATCATGAAAAAATCATGGCTTGAAAACGAAAACGCCAACGTCCCTAAAATTTTGAAATACTCCACTCACACAAAAGCCGATTCACTGTATAATACGCCGCCTACATTTGCGATTTATATGCTGAGCCTCGTCCTTGAATGGCTGGCTGAAAACGGCGGTGTCGAAGCGGCTGAACGGCGCAATCAGGAAAAGGCCGACGTCCTGTACGGCACAATCGACGCAAGCGGCGGGTTTTACGCGGGGCATGCCGCAAAAGACAGCCGTTCTCACATGAACGTCACGTTCACCCTCCGCGACAGCAGTCTCACGAAAAAATTCGTTGAAGAAGCGAAAGCGGCTAAAATGACCGGACTCGGAGGCCACCGCTCAGTCGGAGGCTGCAGGGCGTCTATCTACAACGCCGTCAGCCTGGCTGATTGTGAAAAACTGGCTCAGTTTATGAGAAAGTTCCAGCAGGAAAACGAATAAATTTCTTCTAACATAACGGTTCCTTTGATATACTGTTTGCATATCAATTTTTCCGGCCATCGCAATAAATGACGAGCATATTATTGGATGGCGAAAAAGCTTAGCAGAGGAGAGCTTAGTATGAAAACAAAAGAATTAGTCATTATGGCCCTGTTTGCGGCAATCGGAGCGGTGCTTCATTCCATTATGCCGCCGGTATTATTCGGAATGAAACCCGATATGATGCTTGTGATGATGTTTATGGGTATTCTGTTATTCCCCCGTGTGCAGAACGTGCTGATGATTGGGATTGTAACGGGAATCATTTCCGCACTCACGACATCTTTTCCGGGCGGACAGCTTCCGAATATCATTGAAAAACCGGTAACGGCGTTTCTGTTTCTCGCGCTGGCGCTTTTGGTGAAAAAGAGCGTGAAAACAGCGGCCGCCGCCGTCATTACGATAGCCGGCACCTTCATCTCCGGTTTGCTCTTTTTGGCGCTGGCCCTTCTGATTGTCGGCCTGCCGGGCGGATTCACCGCATTGGTGCTCGCGGTCGTCCTTCCGGCGGCTGCGCTGAATACGATCGCCATTATCATTATGCATCCGATTGTGCAGACGATCTTAAAACGGTCCAATATGATTGAAACGGTGAAATAACCGCATACCGAAACCTCTTCCGGCCGGAAGAGGTTTTTTAATGTGTTTCAGCATGTTTTATACGAGAAGTTTTGTGAAAAAGATAAGGAACAATGCGAGGGCGGTTCCTGCTGAGCAGACAATGGCCTTTTGGCGGACGACCCGCTTCGGCGGATAAGAAGCGGCCTGGCCGAGCAGTTTCAGGTAATAAACGGCGCCCGCCGCAAAGACAAGAGCCATACAAGATAAAACAATCATAAAGACAGACAACCTTCTCCCTCCTTTTCCCTTAAAAAATATGCTAAAATAAAGCAAGCTATGTATAGAAGTTTATTCTTCTGAACAAAAATGATAAAAGTTACGAGAAAAAAAACGGGGTGATTTCAAATGGCTGACGGACGTTCCCTTTTAACAGGCCTTTTCGTAGGCGGATTGATCGGAGGCGCAGCGGTGTTACTCTCGGCTCCTTCATCCGGAAAAGAGCTGCGGGGCAAAATCAAAGCGAATTGCAATTCAATTGAGGACACAATCAAACGGTTAAAAAAAGACGGAATGGCGCTTAAGGACCAGCTTGTCCAAACGGCGAAAGAAAGCGCAGAAGTCATTAAAGACGTAGGCGGAGAGCTTCAGACCAGCATTAAAAGGTGGCAGGAGGAAATCAAGCCGCACCAGCAGGATCTCCAAAAGGAAATCGCTGATATCGAAGAGAAAATCAGACAGCTGGAGAAAACCTTACAAAACTAATATCCTATACAACCAAAAAAAGTGCGGACATATTGCGTTCCGCACTTTTTTTTGCGGTTTAAAGCCTTTCCCAGCAACGGATCAAGAATTTATTATAAAATTCTTAAATTTTCATCTTTATTAATCTTTATTTTATTGGCATAATAGAGGAAAAGAAAATGTGAAGCAGGTGATCTGTATTGAATCGTGTTGAACCGCCTTACGATCTAAAAGAAGCTTTAATCTATACCCAAAAAATGGCGCAGCTGTCCAAAGCGCTCTGGAAATCTATCGAGAAAGACTGGCAGAATTGGCTGAAGCCGTACGACCTTAATATTAATGAGCATCATATATTATGGATTGCCTATCAGCTTAAAGGAGCTTCTATTTCAGAAATCGCCAAATTCGGCGTTATGCACGTATCAACTGCATTTAACTTTTCAAAAAAGCTTGAAGAACGGGGATATCTGAAATTTTCCAAGCGGCTGAATGATAAACGGAACACGTACATTCAGTTAACAGAAGAAGGGGAAAATGTATTCGAAAGCCTGCTTGAGGAGTTTGATCCGTCGAGAAACGCTGTGTTTAAAGGCTCACAGCCGATCTACCACTTATTCGGGAAGTTTCCTGAGGTTGAAGAATTAACCTGTGTCATCCGCCACATTTACGGCGAAGATTTTATGGAGATATTCGAGAAATCATTGACAAACATAAACAATGATTTTGATAGTGAAGACGGAAGGCTGAAGAAAAAAACAGACGAATCGGCTGCCCATGAAACGGCTGAAGAGCTGGAACCGATCAACAGTTAATCAAAGTGCTTCATAATCTCAATAAATTCTTCCATCAGCGCTGTATAAAGCCCCTGCTCATACAGAGCAAAAATCGTTTCATGAACATCTAATTTTTCGTTCAGCTGTCCCGCAAAAAGCGCAAGGAGCTTGTCAAACGTCACAAAGCCTTGCGCTTTTTGCGACTCCAGCTCGTCCTCCAATTCGCGGCAGATCCGCCCGACCTCTTCTCCTTCTTCTTCGGTCAGCCCTTTTTCAATCATCATCGCATAAAAAGGGTACTTATCCATATCCACCGTTTTCACCAGCAATTGTATGTAATATTCTAAACGCCCGATACGCTGATCCATTGAATCCATCCGTTTCACTTCTTTCTATCTTTAATCTTATTTTAGCTGATAATGAATGGAGAAGAAAGGTTAAACCGTACATTTCCATGTTTCACCGAGCTCTTCTGTTCTTCTCTTTCCAGGTTTATTTTTTTCTTTAAAAAAGGATTGATTTTTTCTCCTGAAGAGAGTAAATTATTTTGAGATTGTATTCCATCTTTGTACGGAAGGATGACTCTGATGAATTGCTGGAAAACCATTAATCTGATCAAAGATTATGGTGCGGTTCGTTTATTATTGACTGCTGTAGGTTTTATGATCCTGTTTTTTATATGCAACTTCTTGGCATTCGGGCTGCTGCGTCCGAATATCAGTTTAAGTGACGGGCACGTGTTTGCTTTTTGTGTTCTGCTCGTTGTTACTTTATTTGTACATAAAGTCATACATGTCCTGCCGATGATCTGTAAAAAAAGAAAAAAGGAAATGAAAATGTACTTCTTGCGGATGCCGACATGGAAAGGCATACCGAAAACAACGATGCTGATTTCAACGATCAGCCCGTTTTTATTCATTACGCCGTTATTGTTTTATGCCGGACTGGCATTTCCGAGACACGCTCATTACTTTTATATGATTTCGAGTATTCATGCGGGGTATTGCCTGCCTGATCTTCTGTTTGCGCTCCATCTGGTCAAAGCGCCCAAATCATGTCTGATTGACCAGGAATCCGACGGTTTTGATATTTTAGTAAAAAAAGTGCCGGAGTCTTGATGTCCCGCTGATTTTTCAGGTTACATTCTATCTTTTTTAATAAATATTTGGTAATGTAATATGGGAGCAGTTCAGAGAGAGGGGGAATCTCCCATCATTTTATTCTATTTTATCGTGGCTGCCCTGTTTATTCTTTATTTCATAAACAGGCTCACAAATACATTATGCCTTGTCAGAGAGATTCCTGAAGACCGGCAGGATAAGGTATTCCGTTTTATTAATGTATCTATTTTAATTTTACTGATCTCTTCATTCGTCGAGATCTCCTTTACTGTGTAAACAGGCAAAAAATATGGCTGACGGAGGTCTGACCCCCGACAGCCATATTTTTTTCTTAATAAAGCCAAGAAGCGCCGATGATGATCAATAAGATGAACAGAACAACCAATAATGCAAAACCGCCTGCAAATACTTCACCCATCTCCAAAAGCACCTCCTACAAAACGTTTTATTTTTCCAATTACATCATATGCAATTTACTTCTGAAACGATTAGGCGCCCGGGTAAGAAAACGGACCGCTTTTGGAAAAAGCGATCCGTTTCGCTTAACAAATGTAAGCTGCACCTACGATGATAAGCAATATGAACAGTACTACGAGCAGTGCGAAACCGTTTGAATATCCTCCGCCCATGGTTCATTACCTCCTTTTCATGATCAATATATTTGTATGTATCAGGAAAAAGTTTGACTAGACGAATGCCCTTTATTTAAAATCTTTTTACAGAAAGCCACAATATGTTATGATACGCATATGCAATTTAATTTGGATGATTAGGAGTGTTTAATGGAATGAAGAAAATCGCGATAGCAGCTATTACGGCAACGAGCGTCCTGGCTCTCAGCGCTTGCAGCAGCGGCGACAACGACGTGATTGCCAAGACGGATGCCGGAAATGTAACAAAAGGCGAGCTCTACACGAACATGAAAAAAACCGCGGGCGCAAGTGTGCTGACACAGCTCGTACAAGAAAAAGTATTAGCAAAAAAATACAAAGTATCGGATAAAGAAATCGATAACAAGCTGAAAGAGTACAAAACGCAGCTCGGCGATCAGTACAGCGCCCTTAAACAGCAGTACGGCGAAGATTACCTGAAAGATCAGGTGAAGTACGAACTGCTTGCGCAAAAAGCGGCGAAAGACAACATCAAAGTGACTGACTCCGATACGAAAGAATATTACGACGGCTTAAAAGGTAAAATCCGCGCGAGCCACATCCTTGTCGCTGACAAAAAGACAGCTGACGAAGTGGAGAAAAAGCTGAAAAAAGGCGAGAAGTTTGAAACGCTTGCGAAAGAATATTCAACTGACAGCTCAAAAGACAACGGCGGCGACCTTGGCTGGTTCGATAAAAAGTCAATGGATGAAACATTCAGCAAAGCTGCATTCGGCCTGAAAGTCGGACAAGTCAGCGATCCGGTCAAAACAAAATTCGGTTATCATATCATCAAAAAGACAGAAGAACGCGGCAAATATGATGACATGAAAAAAGAACTGAAAGAAGAAGTTCTTAAGCAGAAATTAAACGACAACTCAGCTGTACAGGCGGCAATTCAAAAAGTCATGAAAAAAGCTGACGTAAAAGTTGAAGACAAGGACTTAAAAGACACGTTTAACACTTCAACATCATCATCTTCTCAATCTAAATAAAAAAACTGTGCGGGCTCTCGGCGAGCCGCACAGTTTTTTTATGCGATCGAATGATTGGAGTTTTCTTCTGCATCCCCGTTTTCACCTGCGGGCGCCGCCATACGGCGCTCGCGTTCCTGTTCCATCCGTTCAATATACACCCTTCCTTCTTTTTCAATAAACGACTGGTCAAGCTTTTCCTCTTCTTTAGCTGTTGTGAAAAGCTTATAAGCACTGAAAATAATTCCGATAATGCAAAGGTATACCCACCAAGGAAAAAATAGCACGTCGGTTTCCTCCCTTTTTCACCCAGAGTCTTTATTCTAAGCTATGCTTGATAAAGACAAGTTATGAGAGCTGAACGTAAAAAAGACCGATCGTAGAGAATCGGCCTTTTTATCTTATTGATGGAAAGTCGGTTTGTAGAAAGAACGGTTTTCAAGCGCAAATACACGCTCTGTGTATTCGCCCGGCTTCACCCGTTCCAGCGCTCTGTCCATCATGATCATTTTTGCATCCAGATTGTCAATGTAGTGCAGAATTTCCGCTTCTTTCACCATCGGCGGTTTCGGGCTTCCCCATTCCGCTTTTCCGTGATGGCTTAAAATCAAATGCTTCAGAATCAGCACTTCTTCAGCGTCAATCTGAAGCTCTTCGGCTGCTTTTGAAAGCTCTGTCACCATGATCGAAATGTGCCCGAGCAGATTCCCTTCCACGGTGTACGTTGTGGAGACGGGGCCTGAAAGCTCTTTTACTTTGCCTAGATCATGCAGAATGACTCCGGCATACAGTAAATCCCGGTCAAGAGACGGATACAGATCGGCAATCGCTTTTGCCAGGTTCAGCATGGACACTACATGATACGCGAGCCCGGAGACGAACTCATGGTGGTTTTTAGCCGCAGCCGGGTAATCCATAAACTCAGCCGCATATTTTTTGACCAGATGTCTTGTGATCCGCTGGATGTTTGGGTTTTTCATTTCAAAAATGTATTGAGTGACGGTTTCCATCATTTCATTTTTCGGAATCGGCGCCGTTTCCAGAAAATCATCAATGCTGACATTTTCGTTCTCGCCGGCCGGCCGGATGTTTCTCAGCTTAAGCTGGTTTCGTCCGCGATAGTGATGGACATCTCCGATCACCTTCACGATCGTCTGCGCCGCGTATGTTACTTCATCAGTCGGCTTGGCATCCCACAGCTTCGCTTCGATATCTCCCGATTGGTCCTGCAGCATTAACGTCAGGAATGGTTTTCCGTTGCTTGCGATTCCCTTAGTCGAAGATTTAATCAGAAAGTATTGATCGACCTGCTCGCCGACCTCGTGCAGCATAATACCTTTTGCCATTCTATTAAAAGCTCCCTCCATATCTTACATAATACCAGTATAGCACATACCTCTTTTTTGAAAATAAACTCTTTTATGACAGGAGCCGCATGACTTGTCCGCTGTGAAAAGACCGGCTGACATGCTCATGGCAGGTGAAATAAAGTATCTGCCGCCCGCCTTCTGAAAGCTGATTCAGCACATCAAACAGCCGCTGCAGCCTCTGCCTGTCAAAATGGACAAAACTGTCATCAAGTAAAAACGGCAGTGATACCGCAGATTCCCTCTCTGACGCAAGGGCAAAACGAATCGCCGCATAAAGCTGCTCGCATGCCGCCTGTGAGAGTTCGCCTGCAGAAAACACCGTTCCGTCTTTCCGCATGACCATAATGGAATCATCAGCCTCGGAGAAATACAATTTGTGATAGCGTCCGTCCGTAAGCGGTCCGTATAATGCACCGGCGGTTTCTAACAGACGGGGAAGCGTCACTTTTTTATGCCGCTCCATTTTTTCCCTGATGATGTGTCTGACCGTCTGTAATGCAGCCCACTCTTTAGCGTTTTTTTTCACGCGCTCCTTCTGCATTTCTGTCTGCTGTTTTAAATCGGATACAAGCCCCGAGGACTCCAGCTGCTCTTGCTTCACCGTTAATAAAGCGGTTTGCTCACGGAGCTGGGCGCTTTTTTCCTCAAGCGTTTTTTTCTCTGTTTCCTTCTGAACGACTGTATGTTCAAGTTCGGACACTGTGCGGCTCATGTACGGCTCCAGCTGTTTTCCGCCTATGCCGGACAAGTGCGTTTTGATTTCGCGCAGCTGCCGCTCTGTTTCCCGGCGGCTTTCATTCAGCCTGGCGAGTTCACAAAAGTGTTCGCGGTTGTTTGCGCCTGCCGCCATGAAAAGCTGTTTGACCTGCTGTTCGTAGTAATGAACTTCTTCGTTTAATTCACGCATTTGCTCTTGTGCATGCAGCAGATCCGTTTCGAGCGCCTGTTTTCGTTTTGCTTCCTCACGGGCCCGTTCCGCCTGCGCCAGCAAAACGTGCAGTCTTTCTTTTACGGACAGCTCCCTTCCGTCTGAAGGACTCAGCTTTTTGACCCGGTCCTCAAATGCTCTTTGCAGCTTTTGCAGCCTGCCCGCTTCAATGGTCAGCTCATGCTTGTTAAGGATTTCTTTTTTGACATCTTTCATCACATGATATGCGTCAAGAAGATGGGAAGGACTTCCTGAAAACCCCAGTTCATTCATAAAAAGTTCCGCCTGTTTTTCAGACGGCGCCATTTCGGCCTCCCATTCTTCATATTGGCGGATGACTCTTTCATATGCCGCTTCTTTCTGTTCGAGCACGGCTTGATCCGCAATCAGCTGCTGCCGGTGCCGGCCGTCACGCCAAAGCTCTTCCTGCAGAAGATCAGCCGCTTCTTTGGAGATCGCCGGCTTCTTTTTCTTGTGTCCGGGCCCTCCTCTTTCTGACGGCAGCGGTTTTTGCATGCCGGACAGCATATATAGCAGCAGAGCACCGGTAAAAAGGGCAGCGGGCAGCCATTCCTTTAACATAGCGAAAATCGCAATGAACAGAATGCCCGCACAGAGAAAGAGCTTTTTTTGTTTGGCGCGCTGTTTTTCCAGATGCTGTACATGTGCCTGCCATTTGTTTCCTTCTGTATCAGCCGTTTGCTTATATGATTGTAAAGCGGCTTCTTTTTCTTTCCTGACAGCGGGGTCCAAAATGTTTTCCGCCGTCACGGCATGTTTTCGTTCGGCTTCTTCCAGCTCCAGCCGCGCTTGTTCGAAAATCGCATCAAGCTGTGTCTTTCTTTCTCTAGCCTGTCCGGCGCTCTGCACGGCTTCCTGCA
The DNA here is from genome assembly GCF_053613335.1 of Bacillus sp. LR--39. NCBI lineage: Bacteria > Bacillati > Bacillota > Bacilli > Caryophanales > Bacillaceae > Bacillus > Bacillus sp. LR--39. The sequence goes on from NZ_JBSIOT010000001.1 coordinate 1,942,549, forward strand.
GCCGCCATTCATATTCATAATCGGTGTTCAGTGAAAGAATGCCGTCCTCCTCATGTCTTCCGAGCTGCTGCAATCCTGACGAAACGCGGGCAGATGTCTGCCGGATCTGTGATTGGATGGCGGCAAGCTGTTCGCCGCGCGATTCGTACATATGCTGCTCGCCGGAAAGCTCCTGCAGCTGCCGCTCTTTTTGCAGCAAGTCCTCATTTGGAGCGAGCAGATCAGCCTGCCGCCTGAGTTCAGCCGCTTTTGCCCGAAGCCCCTCAAGACGGGCCGCTTTCGGATGGAGATGCGATTCGTATTTTTCAAGCTGATGCATTCCGTCCTTCGGGAATTGCTTCAATGCTTCCGGATAAGAAGAAAGTTCGCTTTCCAAGGCTGTTTTTTTGTCTGCGAGCGGCTTTGCTTCTATCGCCGATTTTACTGTTTTGATTTCTTCAGTTATGTCTTTCAATCGTGCTTCGGCATCCTGCAAACGGCCGCCGGCGCTTTTTTTCTCTTCCAGAAGGCTGTGATAGCCCGCTTCCGCAGCTTCCGCCTGTTTCAGCTGGGCGCTGAGCCGCTTTAATGTATCCAACTCCTGATTTAAGCGGGGGTTCCGCCCGTTCGGCTTATACATCCTGTCAAGTTCTTTTGCCAGTCGTCCGTCAAGCTTTGCCGCCGCTTCCGACCCGAATAAGCTCGAATACAGGAGAAACTCGCCGATTTTGTCCCGGTTAAAAGCTTGAATCTCCTGCAGTCCGAATACATCGAACGAATAGATCGCTTCGTACAGCGCCCGGTCTGTATCGGAGAGAAGCTGTTTGAGCCATTCTCCGTCCTTGATTTCGCCTGAAGCCGTATACACTCTGACTTTTTCGGCGGCGCCTTTTGTCCGTTCGATTTTGACAGCACCGTGATCGCCATGCTTCAATTCCACAGTGCCGCCGTAAACCCCGCCGTTTTTCGGTTCGTATTTTTTTGATTTCGGAAAACCGAACAGCACGCTTTTGATGAAGGACATCAATGTCGTTTTACCCGCTTCATTTAATCCGTAGATCACTTGCACGGGAGAATCTGACAGCTGAAAACTCCGGTCAGAAAATTTTCCATATTGGTAAATATGCATCGCCGTTATTTTCATCGCTGAAGCTCCTTCATTTGGCGTCTTAAAACGGCTTGAGCCTGCCGCTTAATATCCAGTATCTCTTCATCTGTAAATGAAGCCATCTGACGCCGGTATACGGGATGACGCTCAAGGGCTTCAAATACACCGCTCATGTCCGCGCATTGTTCTATGTCCTGAAGCAGCCCTTTAAAAAACGGATCGGGCGGCCCGCTGTCTGTTTCGTCCGTCCGATCCTCAAGCGCAAGCGGCCAGACGAAACATTCCTCTTCGGCCTCTTCCTCCTGTAAAGCGGAAAGAAGCTCCTCCGCAATGCCTGCGGGCGCCTCCGTCCAAAAGCGGGGCGCCGCGCCGCGAAGCACCAGCCTGACACATGCCGGGCGGCCCGCCGCGCGCAAGCCGGAGAATGTATCCGATGCGGTTTTCAGAAGTGAAGTCATATGTTCAGCTCCGGAGATATCAAGATCAATCTCCTCCCATAACACATCATGCGCTTCTTTGAATTCCCAAGACATCTCACCGTTTGCCGCCCGGACGAGATAATATCCCTTAGGCCCGGTTTCTTTTAAATGCCGGGCTTGAATATTCCCGGGGTAAATGGCGGCGGGATGCTGGGCGGACAGAACCTGCCGTTTATGAATGTGTCCGAGAGCCCAGTAATCCATGCCGCTTTTTTCAAGGTCTTCTTTCGTAAACGGGCAGTACGGGTCATGCCCTTCCGCTCCTGATAACATGCCGTGGAGCATGCCGATATGATAAGGCGCGCCGGTCATTTTCCGGTAACGGGCCGCCTGATTGACCGTTACGCTTCTTTCCTGATAGCTGCATCCGTATATGCTTGCCGCAAGCTCTCCGTTTTTAAAGAAAGATTTTTCCTCCGGTGTATCCGAGGTGAAGATATGTACATTTTCCGGCCATTCAATCGGCGTCCACTTACCGCCCAAATGATCATGGTTGCCGAATATGACGAACACTTGGATATCCGCTTCCTGTAATCTCGCAAACTGTTTTCTCAAAAACAGCTGGGCTTTTAAACTTCTGTTGGCTTCGTCAAACAGATCCCCCGAAAGCAGCACGAAATCTGCCTGCTCCCGGAGTGCCCCGTCCGTCAGTCGGCGGACGCTGTGAAATGTGCTTTCTTTAATACGCGCATATACCGGTTCAGGCAGATTCGAAATGCCGTAAAACGGGCTGTCCAGATGCAGGTCAGCGGCATGAATAAACGTCAGATCAGCCATCTCGCCCTCCCCTTTCTGCAAATTGAATTACCCTTATTTTAGCACCGTTTTTATACGAATGCACGTTCTGTAAAATAAAAAAAACAGCCCGGCTGTTCCGGGCTGTTTCACTTATTTCTTGGAGATACGCAGCGCTTGTTTGATCGCTTTGAATCCGCTGGCGTTTCCGTAAATCAAAACGCCGCCTTTGTAAATTTTCGCGCCGACCGCTGCAAAGATCACGATAGTGAGCAGTGTCAGGGCGATTCCGGCCGCAGCCTGCCAAAACGGGATATCGAGCATCCCGACGCGTAAAAACATAATCATCGGCGTGAAAAACGGAATGTAAGATGTAACGGTAATAAAACCGGCGTCAGGATTGCCGATGCCGAACATGGCGATCATAAAACCTGCCACGACTAAAAAAACCATCGGCTGAATCGTCTGCTGTACGTCCTCTATCCGGCTGACAACACTGCCTAGAAACGCGGCAAGCGTCGCGTAAAGAAAATAGCCGAGCAAATAGAAAATGACGGCATAGACTATCGTCGAGACGGGAACATCCGTAAAATTGAGAAATGCACTGATCGGCGACGACGCATCATTTTGAGGGTTCAGCTTCAGTGAGAGATAACCCGCTGCAATCAGCACCGCAAACTGTGTGATCCCCACGAGCGCGATACCGAACAGTTTGGCAAACATCTGCTGAATCGGCGGCATGCTTGAAATTAAAATTTCCATGACGCGGGACGATTTTTCCGTCGCCACTTCCATCGCAATCATGCTTGCGTACATGATAACTGAGAAGTAGATGACAAACAGCATGATGTATACAAGCCCCATTACCTGACCGAGCTCTTCCTCAGACTTCGCCCCTTTTTCCAGCGCGTCTTTGCTGACTTCCGGCGGAGTGTAGAGGCTGCTGACTTTTTCTGCCGAAATGCCAAGCTTGGCGGTTTCGACAGCGGTTTTTGTCTGGGTTAAAGCCTGCTTGAGCAGTTTATACGCTGATTCATCGGAAATGGTCAGCGCCTTGTATGCTCCTGTTATCGTACCTTTTTGATCTTGTCTGATGATAAACAGTCCGTCCCATTCACCGTCTTTGACACGCTTTACGGCATCTTTTTCGGACTCCTTCGTCTCCATTGCCTGCAGATCATTGTCTGTATCCGCCGCTTTAAGCTGTTTTGCAAACGCCGGGTACAGCCCGCCCGTTTCATCAATCACTGCGATTTGCTGCTTGCCGTCATCCGATTGAAACACGGATATAATCGATTGCAGGTTGGTCACCGCTAATACTAATAAAACGGTAATGGCGGTCGAAATAATGAATGACTTTGTCGTGATTTTGTTTTTATATGTATGAAACAGCATAATCCAAAATTTACTCATAAACGGCCCCCACCTTTTCTATAAAAATATCATGCAGTGACGGCTCTTCCAATTCGAACTTCCGTATAAAACCTTTCCCTTGCAGCGCCCGGAAAATATCCTGAGAAACCGGTTCATTCGCGACCTGCAGTCTGATCCCGTCATTTGTTTCCTTCCATTTCACGACGCCTTCATGCGTTTTTAAAAAGCTGAGGTCATCATCTGAATGAACGGTGACATTTTTTTTGCCGAAAGACCGCTTAATGTCTTTCAGATTGCCTTGGACGACGGGTTTTCCCTTCTGGAGAATGCACAAATTCTCGCAAAGCTCTTCCACATGCTCCATTCGGTGGCTTGAAAAAACGATGGAAACGCCGCTGTTTTTCAAAGAAATAACCGCTTCTTTCAGCAGCTCGACATTCACCGGATCAAGACCGCTGAAAGGTTCATCGAGAATCAGCAGTTCAGGCTTATGCAGGACGGCCGAAATGAACTGGATTTTCTGCTGGTTTCCTTTCGACAGCTCTTCGACTTTCTTATTCTTGTAATCTGTAATGCCGAACCGCTCGAGCCATGTCATGAGCTCTTTTTCCGCCTCTTTTTTGCCCATTCCTTTTAATCTCGCCAGATAGACAAGCTGGTCACTCACCTTCACTTTCGGGTACAGCCCCCGCTCTTCCGGGAGATAGCCGATTTTTTCACTGATGGAATAATTGACCGGCTGCCCTTTCCAGGTGATATGCCCGTCAGTCAGGCTTAAAAGACCTAAAATCATCCGAAAGGTCGTCGTTTTTCCCGCGCCGTTTGCGCCGAGCAGCCCGAACATTTCCCTTTCAGGTATTTGCAGGTTCAAATTGTCAACAGCGGTAAAGCTGCCGAATGTTTTCGTTACGTTTTCAATTGTAAGCACGAATCCAACTCCTTCCTTGACCCATTATATACTAATAATGGGTAAAAATTAATGGAGGATTTTAAATTCTTTATCAGAATATCATTCTATAAAGGGGGTGACATGATGGGACAATATGTATTGACCGCATTCCATGCGTCGGGAGAAACGCTGCTGAATGAACGAATCGAAGCGGATAATGAGGCGGAGGCGAAGGCCGCCGGAGAGGCTTTATTAAAGGAAAAAAAGCTTGAGAACAGTACTCATCGCTTGGTAAATGAAGCCGGAAAGCTGATTTTATTCCACAGATAACAGAAGCTTTCCGGCTTCTGTATTTTACCGGTTAAATTGCGGCGTCCGTTTTTCTAAAAAGGCGCGGATGCCCTCTTTATGATCATCCGTTCTTCTCATATTTTCCTGGGCCTTTCGTTCAAGAGACAAAACGTCTTTTAACCGGCTGATATGGAGGCTCTGATAAATAGCCTTCGTTTCAATCATCGCTGACAGCGGCGCATGCAGCAATCGGTCGATATACGGTTGTGCCCCCTCCGCAGGACCTCCGCTGAACAGCCCGTCGGCCAGCTTGAGCCGCACAGCTTTTTCAGCAGGCAATTTTTCACCGCTCCAAATCAGTTTTTTCGCTTCGATCTCACCGACGCGTCTCATTAATAAATAATGGCCTCCTCCGTCGGGAACCAATCCGATGCCGATGAAATTCATCGCGAGGCGGGCGTTTTCTTCGGCGAGCACCATATCGGCGCACAGCGCGAAACTCAGCCCGAGCCCCGCCGCGGCTCCGTGGATGGCGGCAATCACAATTTTTTTCATATCATAGAGGGTCAGCGTAATGGATTCGATCATTTTCATGAGCCGTTCATATTCTCCTGAATCATGATCCGACGTCATCATCTGAATATCACCGCCCGCGGAAAATCCCCGGCCTTCCCCCCGTAAAAGCACGATAAGCGCTTCGCTGTCGGCTGCCATCACGCATGCATTTTCCAATTCCCGGAGCATTTGTTCATTCAGCGCGTTGTAACTGTCAGGCCGGTTCAGCACAATCTCTGCGATCTTTCCCTTTTCTTCATAACGAATATACTGCATGTTTACATCCCCCTTGAATCCGCTTACATATTTTGTTCAAATGATATATTCCTTTCTCCGAAGCGAAACTCCTTTATTTTTCAAGGTCAACAGATACCGAAAAATGCATATCATTTGAAACTGAACATACATTTTTATATAGTGAAATTGATATACAAAACAAAAGGGGGGAAAAACACCGATAATGAAATATGTGATACTCAGCTTGTTACTGAGCTTTTTTATGGTGCTGTTCCCCCCTTCGGATGTCGCTCTTCCTTCCCAATTGGTGACAGAAACAGACAGCCATGTACAAATTTCGGTTTACCCGCAGGAAACGGAATCGGCAAAGACGCCGGTTCAAACCAAAACCGCTCCGCAAGGCCTGTCAAAAGGATACGGTGCGTTATCCCGGATGATCTCCCTGTTATCTGTCAAACCTCTTGATCAATTCATTGATTCCACAATGGAAAGGACATGCGCCATTCCGATACAATACCAGTCAAATTACCTCCGGCATCAGACCATTTCTCATTGCCAATCTGTATTTACGGTGTAAAAACAGTATATTCCGGAGGGATTTTTTATGAATATTAAAGAAAACGATCTGCCCGGCATCGGGAAAAAATTCGAAATCGAAACGAGAAATCATGAAAAAATGACGATCATCATTCATGATGACGGCAGGCGGGAAATTTACAGATTCGATGACCGCGACCCTGATGAGCTTCTGGCAAGCATTTCACTTGATGATGCGGAAGCAAGACAGATTGCCGCGATTATCGGCGGGATGGTGTACAAACCGCAGGCGCTTGAATCGATTGAAATGGCGTTCAGCGATCTGATTATCGAATGGTTTAAAGTTGAAAAAGGGGCAAAAGCGGCAGGGCGTACGCTCGGCGAACTGGATGTGCGCCAAAACTATGACGTGACGGTCATCGCCATCATTAAGCATGACCAGAAAAAGTTTTTAAACCCGGGCGCTGATTCGCTCCTTGAAACAAACGATACACTCGTCCTCTCAGGTGAAAGAAAGCATCTGAAAAAGCTGATCCAAGACTTCCTCTCCAGAGACGGAGTGTGATCTGTTTATGGACCATCTCGTATTTGAAGTCGGTACGGCATTAGTTCTTGTGGCCATTGCGAGTGTCATCGCCAATAAAATTAAATTCTCGATCATCCCCTTCCTGATCATTTTAGGAATGCTCGTCGGGCCGCACGCGCCCCAAGCGGGCATCATTGACCTGACGTTTATCGAAAGCCGGGAAGTGATTGAATTTTTCGGGCGGATGGGCGTCCTGTTCCTCCTCTTTTACCTCGGGCTTGAATTCTCGGTCGGAAAATTAGTCAAATCCGGACGTTCAATCGCCGCCGGCGGAACGATTTATATTCTGATTAATTTCAGTTTAGGGCTGATCTACGGCTTTATTACGGGCTTTTCCTTTTTGGAAGTGCTTGTATTGGCGGGCGTCATCACGATATCATCAAGCGCCATTGTCGCAAAGGTGCTTGTCGACTTAAAGCGCACGGCCAATCCGGAAACAGAGCTGATTCTCGGCATCATTATGTTTGAGGATATCTTTCTGGCGGTTTACTTATCCGTCGTTTCCGGGCTTGTTCTGGGAGACGCGACGTCTGTCGGAGGCGCGCTGATGTCAATCGTGATCGCTTTCGGATATATGCTGCTGTTTTTCATTGCCGCTCGAAAATTGCCGCCTCTGCTGAACAAGCTGCTTGATATCCGTTCAAACGAGGTATTTGTCATCGTCATTTTCGCCGCGCTCTTTTTCATTGCCGGCTTTTCCGAAACGATTCATGTCGCTGAAGCGATCGGCGCGCTCTTGCTCGGACTCGTGTTTTCGGAGACGGCCCATTCTGACAGGATTGAGCACCTTGTCGTGCCGTTCCGTGACTTTTTCGGGGCCATGTTTTTCTTCAGCTTCGGTCTCAGCATTGATCCGTTTTCACTCGGAGATGCGGTATGGCTCGCCCTCGGCGCCGTTCTGCTGACGATTGCCGGAAACTTTATCGCCGGCATGATCGCCGGGCGCCGGGCGGGGCTTTCTCATAAAGCATCGTCCAATATCGGGCTGACCATTGTGTCCCGCGGCGAATTCTCCATTATCGTCGCAAATCTCGGCATCGCCGGCGGCCTGTCCGCTTCACTTAAACCTTTCGCCGCCTTATATGTTCTGATACTGGCCATCTTCGGCCCTTTGCTCACGAAAGAATCGAAGCGGATATATCTCCTGTTGAACAGCGTGTTCAAATGGAAGACGCCTGAAAAGAAGCCGCAGAAATCATAAAAAAAAGCTGACCTCTTCATAAGAGGTCAGTTTTTTTGAGCAGGAAGAAATTGCTGAAAAGCCGTTTTTTTATTAATGGAGAAATGCTCTTTTCCCAGAATGGTATTGATGATTTTTTGATTTCTGTAAACAGACAGCTTCAAATTCGTAGCGCCCGTTCCGTGAGCATGATCAAGATTCGTTAATGTGAAAAAATGATGCCGCCTGTCGTCCTTAAAGACAAGACGGGAATCTGCCGTCACTTTAAACCGTTTCTCATCCTCCCATTCGATATCAGGGGCAATTGCCGTAAACCATTCCGGAATATGAGGTTTAAAACCGGTCGCCAATATCACTTTTTCTGAATCGGCCGTAAAGGTTTCATCCATCTGCCATTGATGAAAGCTCAGTACGCAGCGCCCGTTTTGCTTTTCAATTTTTTCAAGCTCCGCCATCGGCTGAATATACACGTCAGGCGAACCTCCGCTGATCGATCTGTGATACAGGGCATCGTAAATGGCGGCAAGTGTGTCAGAATCAATGCCGTGGCGCAGTCCGTCCAGCTCAGGGAGTGTGTTCAGCCGTTCTTTAAAAGGCAGGCGGTTAAAATATTCCACATAATCAGGTGTAAACATTTCCTGCCCGAGCTTGGCGGTTTCCAATTCTCGAAATCCGGCGGAGCGTGTCACCCATTGCAGCCGGCTGCGGCGGTATTGTTCATCGTGCAATAAGTCAGAAAAGATCTCCGCGGCGCTCTGTCCGGAGCCGACCACTGTAATTGATTCGGCGCCGGCGAGCTCGTCTTTCCGAAACAAATATTCCGTGCTGACCATCGTGTCCTGACGCGCTTCGTCAGCAATCTCTGCGGGAATAAGCGGCTCAGACCCCGTCCCCATGACGAAATGCTTCGTTTGATAGACACTGATGCTTCCGTCCTCAATGTTCTTGACGCTGACGTCATAATGTCCGCCGGCATTTTTCACACCGATTACCTCTGAGCCGAAACGGCATGATTTGATTTCTGAAGCCGCCCAGCTCAAATAGTCGTTAAATTCCCGTCTCGGAATATCAAATTCATTAAACGTATAAAACCGGTACAGCCGGTCATGTTCATGGAGAAAGTTTAAAAACGTGTAGCGGCTTTTCGGATCGGCGAGCGTGACCAGGTCCGCCAGAAACGCCACCTGTAAATCCGTCCCTTTAATTAATAGACCGGGATGCCACGCAAATTCTTTCTTTTTATCGAAAAAAAGAGCGTCTGTTCCGGGTATATCCTCTAACAATGCGGCAAGCCCTAAATTAAACGGCCCGATTCCCGCTCCTATGACATCATACATAATTACACCTCTTACGAATAACAGTCTGATGGTCTTTTCCCGTTTTTGCAGACGGTTAAACATAAAAAAAACGGCACGCTGATTCCGTGCCGTTTTTGATATTATAATGCAGATTTGACGAACATCTCATCTAAGTATTTGATTTTCTCTTCTGTATAATGCTCGAATCGGTCATTATATGATTTCGGATCTTTCGGATTGGCGAAGTGCGTGATTTTTCCGGTTTCCGGATGAATGAATTTGCTTGCCGCGCCGCAGCCGATACCGATAATCGTCTGCACTTCTTCCATAATCATAATGTTGTAGATGCTTTCCTGACCAGGGAAGGAGTAGCCGACATTTTCAAGGTTTCCGAGAATGTTTTTCTGCCGGTACAAGTAGTACGGCGTATAGCCGTGCTCTTTTGTCCAGCGGACGGCGTCATCCATCATGCGGGACACTTCCTGTCTGTCGGCAACTTTATACTTATGCTTGTTTCTCGTCATTTCTGACGCCCGTTTAAAAGAAAGCGTATGAACGGTCAAAGATTCAGGCATCAGCTTTTCCGTTTCCTCAAGACTGTGCCTGAACTCAGCCGTCCCTTCTCCCGGCAGGCCGATGATCAGGTCCATGTTGATGTTATTCATGCCGTGTTTGCGGGAAAGATGATATTTTTCGATGGTTTCTTCAACTGTATGGTGTCTGCCGATGGCCTTAAGCGTTTCGTTTTCATAAGATTGCGGGTTAATGCTGATTCTGTCAATCTTATACTTATTTAAAACGGCCAGCTTTTCCTCCGTAATCGTGTCGGGACGGCCCGCTTCAACGGTAATCTCCCTGATATTCGCGACATCCGGGAAAGAGCGGACCATTTCTTCATATAAAAGATCCATTTCCTCAGCGGTAATGCTTGTCGGCGTGCCGCCGCCGAAATAAATGGTCGTCACTTTGATATCATGCCGCTTCAGCCATTCTCCGATTTTCTGCATTTCATAGTGAAGCCCCCATAAAAAGGAGCCGACTCTTCCCGCCTGTCCTTGAATGGCATAAGCCGGAAACGTGCAGTAGGCGCATTTTGTCGGGCAGAACGGGATGCCGATATATATGCTGACTTCATCTTTGACCCGGTACAGATCGGGAACCGCAGCGAGCTGACGGTCGACGATCTCCTGCATCAGATTGATTTTTTCATCATGGATCAGATAATCTTTTTTCAGATCGGCGTGCGCCTCTTCTTTTGTCAGGCCGCTCTGCAGCTTTTTATGAAGAAGTTTAGTAGGCCTGATGCCGGTTAAGATGCCCCATTTTTGTGTCATGCCCGTATGCGATTGAAGAAGATTTAAGTAGACGTACGACAGCGTGTTTTTCACCTGTTTAAATACTTCTTTTTCGCTCCATCCGGCAAGAAGCGGTTTCGTATGATGTTCCTTTTCGCCGGTTCCTTTGATTTCTCCGGATACCGACACGCTGTCTGCATCTTGAGAAATGGCAAGTGAGATGACGAGATCAGAGGGCTCCTCCGTTTCGCCGTACGCAAGAACACACTCTTCAAAAAACAAATTCGCGATGTTTTGCAGCGGACGATGCAGCCTGTCATCCGTGATGCCGTCTATTTTTATTTGCAATGTGATCACCTTATTTTTCAGATTCAAAACTTTCTTTAGTGTACAGAAAGAACAGGCTAAAATCAATCCGCGAAAAAGCCGCAGACCGGCGGTTCGCGTCTGCGGCTCTGATTACGGCCGTTTCATATGGAACTTATCGAGAAAGCCTTTGCGGTGCTGCATGCGGAAATATTCCTTAATCATATAGGCGACTCCCTGTTCATCATTTGACCTTGTCACCCAGTCCGCTTTTCTTTTTAATTCATTTGAGGCATTCCCCATCGCGACGCCGAGACCGGCCAGCTCGATCATCGGCAGATCATCTTCCTGATGGCCGATAGCCACAACCTCTTCCATTGAAAGCCCGAGATCAGCGGCGACCATCGAAAGTCCGCTTTCTTTTGAAACCCCTTTAGGCACGATGTTCAGTTTTTCTCCGTTGACGCGGATCACATCGACGGCCGGGAATGCTTTCATTATCGTATCCGTTATATCAGCCTGCAGGCCATCTTCGGCATGCACTTCAATGACGGGCGCTGAAACCGGCTCATCAAGGAGCAGGTCACTTAATGATTCGACAAACTGCACCGGATAAAAAATCGGGTCAGACGGATGAATCATCGTTTTCCCGACCAGATTGGAGTTCACTTTCTTCTTGTTTCCGATCGAATATTTTTCGTGAAGAAGCCGGATATTGCATGGATAGCTTTCCAGCACCTGAACAATATTAAACGTGTGATCTTCTGATATTTTCTTTTCAAAAAACGGCTCATCTATTTTTTCAGAAATGTATGCGCCGCTGTGGGTAATCAATTTCGCATTCAGCTTTAATATTTTCGCCACTTTTTGAGCGGAGCGAAAATGGCGGTTTGTGACCAGTGTGACGTAAATTCCTTTTTTCTTGACGTATTCGATGGCATCCTTTGTCGTCTGATGAAGTTTGCCGTTGGAGCGAAGAAGCGCTCCGTCTATATTTAACGCCAGCATTTGTTTTGACACAGAGAAGTCCCCCTCCTTGATGACTGTACTTGTCATTAGGATATGACCCTGTCTCTTTGTTTAGAACAACCTTTTCTCCGCAGCAAAAAAGCCTGCCTCAAGCAGACTTTGAACTGTCGTTTTGTTGGGATACGATCGATTTGCTGCCTTCTCCCCAATGTGTATTTCTATTTACGAAATATATCAGGAACCCCTTATTTGACCGTTGATGCGCTCGTTTCACTTACTCTCTGTTGCTACCCCTTAACATACCAGGCAGTATAGGCGACCGTATCCTTAGATCATCTGTAAGTGTAGGCGCTTTCAGAGTTATTATCTCAATTATATTATTAAAAAACAAGGGTTTTTTTAACTAAAAAAATCAGAGGAAATATCTATGCTGAATGTATGATAAAGTTGAAAGGGAACATACATTCTCATATAATAAAAGAAAAAAAGCGGTGACTGTCATGTCTCTATTAAAAGATATTTATAACGAAGAATTTGCAGAAGCACTTCTGAACAGAATCAAATCGGCGTATCCGGCTTTTGAGCGGGACAAGTGCCGGGCGCTGATGTTTCAGGAAGATTGGCCCGGACTGACGTTAAAACAGCGGATGCGCCGGATCACAGACTCTTTATATGAAACACTGCCGAAGGATTACATACGGGCGCTTGACGTCTTATATGAGACAGCTCCCCGCTTCTCAGGGCTCGCCGGGATTATTTTTCCCGATTATGTCCAACAGTACGGAACGGATCACTGGGACGAATCAATGAAGGCGCTTCAGTATTTCACTCGTTTTTCCACTTCCGAATTTGCGGTCCGCCCGTATATCAGGCTTGACCGGGAGCGGATGTTCAAAGAGTTCCTTTCCTGGACGGAGCATCCGGACGAACATGTCAGAAGGCTTGCCAGCGAAGGCTCAAGACCGCGCCTGCCGTGGGGAATCTCCATTCCGGCTCTTCTTGACGATCCTTCCCCGATTCTCCCTGTTCTGGACCGCTTGATGCAGGATGACTCGTTATATGTCAGAAAAAGCGTGGCGAATAACCTGAATGACATCTCCAAAACACATCCGGATCTTCTGGTACAGATCGCAGCCGAGCGGTTCGGAAGCTGTCCGCACACGGACTGGATTTTGAAGCACGCCTGCAGGACACTGTTAAAAAGAGGAGACAAACAGGCACTTGCGGTTTTCGGGTTTGAAGACGCCACCCGGATTTCATTGGAACGTTTTACACTGAATTCGGAAACGGCCGCCATCGGAACAAGCATACATTTTTCTTTTCAGATCCGCTCATCCGCCCGGCAAAAAGTCAGGGTTGAATACGCGATTGATTTTGTAAAGAAAAGGGGGCACCGCAGCCGCAAGGTGTTTAAGATGTCGGAGTCCGCCATGGATAACGGAGACGTAAAAGCCTTCAGCAAACATCATTCCCTTAAAGATTTAACCACCCGCAAGCATTATCGGGGAATTCACACTCTGTCTGTCATCATTAACGGAACGGTAAAAGGTTCGCTTGATTTTTCTGTTGAATAAAAAAACCCCTCCATTTCATAGATGGAGGGGTGTGGAGCTTATTCCGGGCTGCCGTAAAGCTCTTCAAGAGGTTTCATAATGATTTTGTTTAACTCGCCGATCAGCATGCTCATGCGCTGTTCCGCTTCCATCAGCTGAGAAATCAATTCATGCTGCTGTACGAGAGCAACCGTTTTTTGTGCCTGCTCTACCTCTTCCTGAGTGATTTCTTCACCTGACATCTGTTTCTGCTGAAGCTGCAGCTGTACATTGCGGAAGTTATCAAACATGCGTTTTGCGGATTCATCTGCGTTTACTTGATCATAAAGCCCTCTCAGACGGCTGTATTCATCACTGTTTCGCAAAGCTTTTTCAAGATCATATGCTGCATCATAAAAATGAACTGCCATAATAACCGCTCCTTTCTTCCTTTCGGACATACCACTCCACTATAACAGACTGCGGAGCGACTTTCATCATCGGCGTATGTTTTCCTTAGAAAAGAATGACAAACAAAGCCTGAATTGCTCCGATTATCCCGCCGAGCAGACCGCCTAAATACGTTATCATCTTAAATTCTCTCTTGGAAATCGACAGCACCATTTCCTCCAGCCGTTCAACGGGAAACTGATCAACCTGCTCTTTGACCACTTCCTCAAGACGCAGCCGTTTCAGCACATCCTCCAAATGAGCGGCAATACTGCCGAGTGCCGCATCAAGCAGCTTCGGCGCGTACGTTCCCGTAATCTCCCCTTCATAACGGGAGATGATGTCACCGAGCCGGCATTCGAAAAAGGGCGCGGTTTGAAGTGCGGCCAAAGCCCGCTTTTTCATGCTGAACAGCAGATCTTTCGCATTCCACTTTTCATCGGCCTCATAAAGTGTATAAGATTTGAGCTTGCCCCATTCTTGAGAAAGCAGATCAGCCAGAAGCTTTTTCGTTTCCTCATTGCGCAAAAACTTTAACAGCTCAGGCAGCACACGGTCTGCCAAGCTTGAATTGCCGAGGAACATCTGCACCATGCTGCCGAGCATCCCCCGGGAATTCAAAAAGTCGTCAATCATATTTCCGAGCCTTTCTTTCCCTTCTTCGCTCTCAAAATAATCAATGCTCCGCTTCAGAATATAATCTGCGGCCAGCGGGACTTTTTCATCCAGCTTTTCCTGAAGCTCATCAGGAAGCCAGTCTTTTATGGCGCGGTGCTCATATTTCCGGTACAGTTCCGAAAGCTTTTCATCGGTAAAACGGTCAATCCAGGCATCCGTCTTTTCCTGCGGATTCCCGATGCCCGCGGCGGCCAAAGCTTCGTGCACCGTCATCTCGGAAGCGGCCATTTTTTGCGTGAATTGTTCGGCGAAAAGAAGCGCCTGGTTTTTAACGGTATCTGATAAAAGCCGCTTTTTTATTCCTTCCGGGGTTAAAAGGTGGTTCGTCACCATGAGCCCCATTTGTTTTGCCAATTCATCCCGTCTTTTCGGGATCAGCCCCGGCGTAAACGGAACCCGTTTTCCGAACAGGTAATACGGCCGGTACGGACGAAATAACATCTGAATGGCAAGATGATTCGTCACCGCACCGATCGCGGCTCCGATCACAATCATAAATAGAAACGTTCCTGCTATGCCCATTCCTTTTCTTCTGCCTCCATCTTATGTTCTATTTTCTTGATGATATATCTATTCGTATTATAGAGGCTGGCGGGCATGCGGGCAAATGAAGAACCTGAATTGTTGTTTGTGAGGAATAAGGCAAGATGCTGTTTCGTACTCTTTACAGTAGATCATCTTTTATGATGCGCTTAGCATATTTATTGGATGGAAGGGCCGTTCCATCAGCGGCTTTTTGAATAAAGGGGGAGTAATAATATGACAACACTCGGTTTTATGTCTGTATCCCGCCGGCACGAAGAAGATTACGCCGGGGAATTGGCTGAAAGAGCGCCTCAATATAATGTGCGCTTAGCCCGCTTTACACCGTTTGATATATTTCCGGATTCTTTGCGCGTGAAAGCGCTCGTCTATCACCCGCAAAGCGGAAAGTGGAACGAAACGGAAATCGATATTCCCGAATATATTTACGACCGCTGTTTTTACGGAAAATCCGCTGAAGCGCAAAAAGCCAAACCGATCGTCGAATGGCTGAAAAAATATCCGAAAACGGAATTTATCGGCCGGGGGCTTCCTGATAAATGGACGATCACGGATGCGCTCCAAAAGCATCATCTGATCAGTCCCTATATTCCTGAAACGGCCGAAGTCAGCCGCTATGAACAGGTGCAATCATACTTAGCCAAGGAAAAAGCATGTATACTTAAGCCCGCTTTCGGCGCGGGAGGCAGAGGCATCATCCTGCTTGAAACAGGCAAAAAATCAATTACGGCCACTTACTATATCGGAAAAAACAAACAAACAAAATCATTTTCCAATCACGTGTCTTTTAAGTCTTGGTGCAAAAAAGTGCTGCAGCACCGCTATTTGCTTCAATCCTACTTAAATATCCAGGATAAAGAGCGGCATCCGTGCGACATCCGCATTTTCATGCGTAAAACTGAGTCAGGCGTTTGGGAAACGGTCGGAAAAGCGGTCAGAAGGGGCTATCAGAACGGTCTTTTATCTCATTTGCCCGGAGGATCAGAACCGATTAAGTTTGACACATGGTTTGAGGAAATTCCGAGAAAGCAGCAGGCCGTTTTATTGGATGATGTCTTTTCGATCACCCAATCCGTCCCTTATTTCCTTGACGAACGGTTCGGGCCGCTGTTTGAGCTGGGGCTCGATATTTGTTATGCCAAAGACGGACGCATCTGGCTTTTGGATGTCAACTCAAAGCCGGGACGAAAAGCTATTTTAAGCGTGGCTCCGGAGGCGAAAGAGGATTTGTATACGAGTCCGCTGAGACGCTTCCGTGAGCTTCAGTCACAGGAAAGCCGGAAAGGGGTATTACCGCGTGAATCATAAAGGGATGATTGTCGGCATCGATAAAAAAAGCAAAAATACGCTGTTTCTCCCCTCCTCCATGAAACGGGAAGGGCTTTTATCCGCTGCCTTCGGGACCAAGGTTGTCAAATGCCGTGTAGCCTTTTCTCAATCACTTGAAAAAAGCGCGCTCCTTTCTGAAGATTTGTTTGAGGAGCTGTTGATACCGCATAAAAGCCGGGCTGACTTTCTCATACACGGCCAGACGGTGCACATCGGACCGCTGATCGGCGTTTTCACAGCTGGGTTCACATCATCGCCGTCCCGCCCGTTAAGAGACCGTACAGCCTTCTTTTCCAAGATGCTCTCTCTTCATGAACAGGCGAACGGATATTGTTTCGTTTTCGGGGCCCATCAGATCAACTGGGAAGAAGGCACCGTCCAAGCGCTGATTTATAAAGAAAACAGCTGGAAACGGACGGCCGTCCCGCTTCCGAATGTCGTATATGACAGGCTCCCGAGCCGAAAAACGGAAGAAGTTCCGCTTTTACAGCAGACAAAACAGAGGCTGATGAATGACTATCAGATTCCGTGGTTTAATCCGCAATTCTTTAATAAATGGGACATTCATAAGCTTCTGGAAAAAAACAGTCTCACCGCTTCACTTCTGCCAAAATCTGTCCTGCACCCGAATGCGGAAGCGTTAGAGACGTTATGCAGCACATTTGGCACCGTCTATATCAAACCTGCAGACGGTGCACTCGGAACGGGGATTTACAAGGTGGAAAAAACAGATGCCGGCTTATCTGTCAAACACACGAATGAGGAAAAAACGGTGGTGACGGCAGAGTATTCAGATGCGGCATCCTTCATGACAGCATTTAAAGAAAACAATGACCCGTCCGCATTTTTAATTCAGCAAGGCATTGACCTGATCCGGCTGGATGGGCGCCCCGTCGATTTCAGGGTGCACACGAATAAAAACGCCGAGGGGAAATGGACAGTGACGGCCATTGCGGCAAAAATTTCCGGTGAAAACAGCATCACGACGCATCTGGCAACCGGTGGAGAAGTCAGGACGTTAGCTGAATTATACGGCGATCCGCGCGAGAGAGTCGGCATGATGCGGAAACTTTCAAAAGCCGCCTTGGCGGTCAG
This sequence comes from Bacillus sp. LR--39, assembly GCF_053613335.1. Lineage (NCBI taxonomy): Bacteria > Bacillati > Bacillota > Bacilli > Caryophanales > Bacillaceae > Bacillus > Bacillus sp. LR--39. The sequence continues at coordinate 1,959,994 of NZ_JBSIOT010000001.1, forward strand.
CCGCGTGTTAAATGAGCACATTGAAGGTTTTATCGGCGAAATCGGTTTTGACCTCGGCGTCGATCATTCAGGGAAAGTTTGGATGTTTGAAGCCAATTCCCGCCCCGGGCGCAGCATTTTTTCCCATCCGAAGCTGAGATCGGTCGATTACCTGACAAAACGGAGAAATTTTGAATACGCGTCGTATTTATCAGAACGGTCCATCACCGCCCCGGAAAAACTTTGGCGGTGAGGCTGTCTTTTTTTGGTTTACCCGGGACAGGCAATGAACGATGAGCTACAATGAACAAGATCAACATTTCCCATAAGGAGCGTGAACGTCATGATTTCGCACTTCAGCTGGAAACCGTTATTCAAAAAAGAGAAACTGCCCGGATGGCGGATTTCATTTTACTGGCAGGGTACGCATTATGAAGGGATTTACCATAAGTCCGGAGACATTGAATGGGGACACACACATCCGGGAAAAGAAGAGCCGGCTCTCGTAAAAGAGCTGCATGAATTAATGCTTTATCACATATATGACTGAAAGCTAAAAGCTCAGCCGCACCAGGCTGGGCTTTTCTTTTTTCCTTCCGCTATTTACCACACCGTTTTCCGAATGAGATGCCGTTTGATTCACCATAATACGTAGTACAAAGCGGCAAACAGCATTGGGTGAAGCCGAGCTGGCAATGGTTTTCATTCCGAAAACCATCGGCTGGTGCAATTCCAGCAAACCCAACCATACTACTTAATAAAGGAGATCATACAAATGGCAAACAACAACTCTTCAAACCAACTATTAGTACCCGGCGCTGCTCAAGCAATCGACCAAATGAAATACGAAATTGCTTCTGAGTTCGGCGTAAACCTTGGCGGAGAAACAACTTCTCGTGCAAACGGTTCTGTCGGAGGAGAAATCACTAAACGTCTAGTATCTTTCGCACAGCAGAACATGGGCGGCCAAGGCGTACAATAACAACTCAATAAATGGCTTACAGAAGGCGCGGGATACCGCGTCTTCTTTTATGCCGTCACCCTTTTTTCCTATTCCACATACCCTAGGAAAAAAGGAGGGAAAACATGTCATTCATTGCCTCAGTCAATTGGGAGCTGTTTCAGTTCGTAAGTGTTTCTTTGGTCAATGAATATGTTGCCCACCATTTCCCGTTTATTCACAGGTATTCTTTTCCCCGCTGCTTTGAATGATATAATGAGCGGCGAGGAGGTTTTTTACATGAACATCGCTTTACTCGGAGCAACGGGAAGAGTCGGACAGGCTTTTATAAAAGAAGCGCAGAAACATGGACACATGGAGATATTCGCTCTTGTCAGATCAGCCGGTACAGTCCTTCCCATTCCTGAAAAACAAATCATAACAGGGAATGCGAGGCGGCGGGAAGATGTAAGCCGATTGATTTCCAAAGCGGACACAGTCGTGAGCTGTCTCGGCACGGACGGTGACGATACCCTTTCAGCCGCTATAACCCATATAATAGACAGCATGAAACGGCATCGTGTTCAGCGTCTGATTACGATCGGCACCGCGGGTATCCTTCAATCACGGCTTATGCCTGATCAATACCGTTTTGAATCGGCAGAATCAAAACGAAAATCAACAAGAGCCGCAAAGGAACACGCCCGCGTATACGAGATGCTGCTGGCAGAGGATCTTGACTGGACGATCATCTGTCCCACCTACCTTCCTGACGGAGATGCTGCCGGAGTTTACCGGTTCGAACAGGATCGCCTTCCTGAAGACGGCGCTGAAATCACCGTCGGAGACACGGCGCATTTTCTGTACCGTGAGCTGATCAGCCCTCAGTTTGTCAGAAAACGGGTGGGACTGGCTTACTGAATGAAAAAAAGGGCGAACCTTTAGATTCACCCTTTCCGATTACACCGCGGACTTCGCCGTTCCTTTCTGCAATTCATACATTTGGCGGTACTGCCCCTTTTGCGCCATTAATTCGTCATGGCTTCCCTTTTCAATGATGCGGCCCTTTTCCAGCACGAGAATCTGGTCGGCGTGTCTGATCGTGGAAAGCCGATGGGCGATAATAAATGTCGTGCGCCCTTCTTGAACCACTTGCAGCGCTTTTTGAATGACTGCTTCTGTTTCGGTGTCAATGTGCGCCGTCGCCTCATCCAAAATTAAAATGGCCGGATCGAACACAAGCGCTCTTGCAAAAGAAATCAGCTGACGCTGGCCTGAGGACAGGGTGCCGCCTTTTTCGGTGACGGGCTCTCTGATGCCCTTCGGCAAAGATTGCAGAAGACTTGCGGCACCGACTTGGCGAAGCGCTTCTTCCGCCTGCTCCAGAGAAATACGCTGATCATCGAGCGTCACATTGGAGCCGATCGTGCCCGAGAAAAGATACGGGTCTTGCAGCACAATGCCCATATGCGACCTCAGCTCCTGCCTTGACATGCCGTATATGCTCTGACCATCCAGCAGAATATCCCCTTTTTGAGCATCATAAAAACGGAACAGAAGATTCAGGATGGAGCTTTTGCCGGACCCCGTATGGCCGACGAGGGCGACCGTCTCCCCTTTTTCAGCTGTAAAGCTGATGTGTTTCAGCACCTCTTCTCCCTTTCGATATCCAAAAGAAACATCGCGGAATTCCACAGTTCCTTTCGCCTTTCTGTCTGCGGGAGCGCCTTCTTCTTCCGTTTCCTCCTCCTGTAAAAGCTCGAATACCCTGGCGGCAGAGACACGGGCCAATTCAAGCTTTGAAAATTGGTTGACAATCCCCGTAACCGGCTGGAACAAACGGTTTAAATAATCAACAAATGCATATAAAACACCGATTGAAACAATTCCGGCCGCACTCAGACTCGCGCCCCCGAAATACCAGATCAGCCCGACAAACGCCAGATTGCGCAACACATTGACAAGACTGTGGGACATGAGGGAATTTAAGGACAGCATTTTGTTTTTGTAGCGGAAATGAGCTTCATTCAATTCTTCAAATTCCTTCATCGTTTCCTTCTCTCGGCGGAACGCCTGAATAATCGGCATCCCTTGAATGGACTCGTTCATTTTCGCATTGATGTCACTGTTAATGGAACGGATTTTTTGGTTGAAGACGGATGCGTATTTGCGGTAGACAACCGACCAGATCATTAAAATCGGAATAATCAGCAGGCAAACGGCGGCCAGCCTGACGTCAAGCATAAACAGCGCCGTAAAAATGCCGAGCATATAAACGCCGCTTGTGATAAATGTCGACAGCACCGTTACATATAAATCCCTGACCGCTTCTGTGTCATTCGTAATGCGGGCCACGACTTTTCCGGCAGGCAGATTATCAAAGTAGCGGATCGGCATTTTCTGAATGTGTGAAAATACATCCTGCCTCATGCGCTGTATGATCCGGTTCGCTCCCATCTGCAGCAGATAATGCTGGCCGTAATGAAAACATACGGAAAACATGAGCAGTCCCGCGTAAATGGCGGTCAGCGTCAGCAATCCTTTTATTTCCGGACGGTAAAATTGAAAAATCTCCTGTCTTGATAACGTAATGGCGGGATATGACCTGCTTTCTTTACCGTTTGATATCGTCAGCCGGCCGTCAGACACCGAACGGTTTCCGTCAAAACTGACGGGACGGTCAACAAAATAGTAGCCCGCACCGACTTGATAAATGTGCGCCTCTCCGGTTTTGTCCGCCCCCGGTTTGAGCCGGTCCTCCCTGACATAATCATGCCCCCGGAACCTGACGGCGCCCGGATCGTCCGCAGAGGCTTTAACCCATGTTTTTTCAATGCCGAGAATGTGGTCGTCAATCATTTTTTTTCCGATAAACGGGCCGGTCAGCTCAGTGCCGACCGCAATAATGAGCAGGACGACCGCCCATATCAGCAGCTTCTTATATTGAAGCGCGTAATTCCATAATCTTCTTCCGGTCTTCATGCGCCCGTCCCCCCTTCTTCAAGAGAGGACAGCTGCTGCCTCTCATATTGTTTTCGATACCAGCCGTTCTGCGCCAATAGCTCCCGGTGCGTGCCTCTTTCAGACACCCGGCCTTCATCCATGACGAGAATGAGATCTGCGTGTTCAACTGCCGAGAGCCGGTGGGTGGTGATAATCGTTGTTTTATGCCGCCGTTTTTTACGGATGCTGTCAATGATGGCGGCTTCCGTTTTCGCGTCTACGGCAGAAAGCGAATCATCTAATATGAGAATGTCAGGATCAGTCAAAAGCGCTCTCGCAATTGAGATGCGCTGCTTTTGTCCGCCAGAGAGCGCTACGCCCTTCTCGCCGACAAGCGTCTCAAGCCCGTCGGAAAGCATACCGATATCGTTTTCAAAATGCGCATCTTTCAGCGCGCTGCCGATTTCCTCTTCGTTTGCATCCTGCCGTCCGTAAAGCAGATTCTCTTTTACAGTCTTTGAAAATAAAATATGATCCTGCGGCACATAGCCGATCCACCCGCGGAGCTCCTCGAGCGGAATCTCCTGAATCGGTACGCCTGTAAACGTGATTGCACCCGCCCCGGGCGGATATTCACGCAACAGCTGCTTAATGATCGTCGTCTTTCCGCTTCCCGTCTTCCCGACGATGCCGAGTGTCTGCCCTTTTTCAACGGAAAAAGATACATCAGAAACCGCCGGTCCCGCTCCGCTCGGATACGTGAAAGTCACTTGTTCAAAAACAAGACGCCCGGGCTCCTTGATGCCGGCGGGGTGCTTTGGTGCCGTCACGTCAGGCTCATAGGAAAGCGTCTCATTCACACGATCCAAGGAAGCATTTCCGCGCTGCATGATATTGATTAATTCTCCGATCGCAAACATCGGCCAGATCATCATTCCGAGGTACACGTTAAACGATACCAGCTCTCCCAGCGTCAGCCGGTTTTGAAAAACGAGATAAGCGCCGTAGCCGAGACCGATGAGATAGCTGAGGCCGACGAGAAGTTTCACAGTCGGTTCAAAAAGTGAATCGATAAACGCCACCTTCATATTTTTCTCATATACATCCGCCGTCATATCACCGAACCGGCTGACATCATTTTTTTCCTGTACGAAAGCCCGGATGACCCGGACGCCGGATACCGACTCCAGCACCTTGTCATTTAATGATCCGAAAGCATCCTGCGCTTCCGTAAACCGCTCATGGATCTTTTTTCCGTACAGGCTGACCGCAGCCGCCATTATCGGCAGCGGAATAATCGCGGCAAATGTCAGCTTCCAGCTGATGAGAAGCCCCATTGTCAAAAATATCGTCAGCATATACATCGTCGAATCAACGAGCGTTAAGACCCCGAAGCCCGTCGTCATACTGACGGCCTGCAAGTCATTTGTCCCCCGCGCCATTAAATCGCCCGTTCTGTATTTCTCGTAAAACGGCGGTGACATTTGAAGAAGCCTTCCCATCAGCTTTGAACGGAGAATCTTCTCCATGACATTCGCCCCGCCGAAAAGCTGATACATCCAAAAATAAGACAGTAAATAGACGGCTGCCGTTAATGCGAGAAAAACACATATGTAAAACAGCATCCCGCTTTTTGTAAACACGCCCGCCTTCATATCGTCTATCGCGTTACCGAGAAGTTTAGGCGGAAACATTTCAATGACATTCACAATCAATAACAGAACAATCGCTGTCGTATAGCGCAGCCAATAGGCTTTAAAAAACCACGCGAGCTTTTTTAATACAGTAAACAAATACCGTCATCCCCTTTCATCAATCAGCCGCCCTCAAGCTTTTCCGGATTGTTTTTCATTGTTTTCGCTAATACCGCCACATGCATCACACCTGTCTTTCTTTCATTTTTTTGTATAAAAAAAGACATGAAGCCTCAGCTCCATGCCTCTTATTATTATAAATAAGGTACAGACCCGCCGTTTATGCGCGACTGCCTCGTTTTTAAGCAAATGTTCAGAAAACGGAAGCTGTATGGGAGTCACGCCGGTATTCAGCTGAAGATGAGTTGACAAGCTTTAGTTTTGACATGATCCATACCTCCTTTTTCCCTATATTGTTCCTTCATCATATAAACAAATCCTTTTTTTGTCAACGCAGGTTTTACATTTCTGCCATTCGGGTATTGTAAAACAAACCTTTTTTACTGAAAGGATGAGGCCGATGTTTCACGCGGACCGGTTGATAGCAGCTTTTGACGGAAGTGATGATAGTAAAAAAGCGCTCCAAAAAGCCATAGACCTTTCAAAAACGTTTCACGCGGATTTAACGGTCGTACATTCCCACAATGCAAAAGATACCCGGACGATTGTTGATCCCCCGAGGCCGGGAGCCGGGGCAACGTATATCGGCGGCGGGATTGCAAGCGTTCCTGACCCGCTCCAGGCGGAAAGAATCTCCCCTGATCCGATGATTTATGAAGACCGTACGGAAGAAATCGTTGCGGAAGCGAGAATGCTGATGAACGACAGCCAGATTGACGGGGATATCGACATTTTAGAAGGTGATCCCGCTGATGCCATTATCGAGCATGCCGACCGTATATCGGCGGATTTGATCGTCATGGGGAGCCGGGACCAGAACAGACTGAAAAAACTTTTATTCGGAAGTGTCAGTGAAAAACTGTCATCGAAATCCGATATTCCCGTGCTGATCGTAAAATAATTCTTTCTGTAAAGCAGCTTAATCAAAAGCTGCTTTTTTTACAGCTCCCGGCTGTTTCTTCTTTTTTTCGGCATCACAAAAAAACTCGCCATGATCAAAAAATCGATGCACAATACGACAGACCAGCCCTTTAACAGTACGCTGAGCGCTTCGGTGCGGGAAGCGTCCTGAATGAGAAATACCGTTCCGGCTAAAAGAACGCCGCCGATGATAAATGCTAATACATGTCTTCCCCACCCTTTCGCATAATGTTTGGCATAATCCAGTCCGTACCGTTTGACCGGTTTTGCCCCTTCCTTGACCACATAATAGCGGAATCGCTCATCCGCCCATTGAATCATGCTTTTTCCGAAGGCGACAGACACTCCGATATAAATGGCCGCCACCGCATGCGCCATAGTCGCCGCCGCCCCTCTGTATAAATCAGCTGCAGCCGCCAGAAACAGTACGGCATCCAATAAAGGAATGAGAGCGAAAAAAAACATTCCGAGCTTTTGCCGCCTGAATATATAGCGCGCCGCCAATCCAAAGATGACAGCCGCCCAAAAAGCAGCCTCACAAATGACAATCAACCAAGCAATCGCGTTCAATCCGGTTCCCCCTTATCGTTTTCTAAAATGCATTGTATCACTGCTCTTTATTTAATACAACTGTATTACAAAATTGCAAGAAAAAATATTTCCTGTTACACTGGAACCATGCCTAAAATAATCGATCATGAAAAAAGAAGAAAACAAATAGCCGAAGCCACTTGGCGGACGATTTTGGAGCGGGGAATGGAAGGAGCGACAGTGAGAAACATCGCCCAGGAAGCGGGTCTTTCTTTAGGCGCGCTGAGGCACTATTTCACCACCCAGGATGAGCTTTTAGGGTATGCGATGACACTCGTAAAAGAAAAAGCGGCCGCCAGAATTAACGAAGTTGCCATGAAAGATCTGCCGCCGAAAGAAAAAGCGGTGCGTCTGATGCTTGAAATCATCCCGACAGATGAAGAAACGATGGCTGAAATGGAGGTATGGTTCGCTTTCACAGCTTATGCCAGACATAAGGGAGAAGAGTTTCATCCCCAGCAGGACGGGATCTTGGCATATATCCGCGGCCTGATTGACTGGCTGGATGAAAATAAGCTTCTGAAACCGAATCTTGATAAAGAGATCGAAGCGGAGAAAATGTATGCCATCGCCGACGGATTGGCGCTGCATGCCATGCTTGAACCTGATCGTCTTTCAAAAGAGAAGATCTCCCGTGTGCTCGTTCAGCATATCGAATCTCTTTTTATCTGACTGAAGCAAAAAGGCCGGATGTGTTCCGGCCTTTTTTCAGCTTATGACTGAACGCCGAGCTCCTGCTGAATGTGCGACTGAAAAGCCTCCTGAATCGTTTTGGCTACAGGTCCCGGCGCTCCGCTTCCGACCGGTTTTCCGTCAAGGGTTACGATCGGGATTAATTCAGCCGTCGTTGACGAGATGAAAATTTCATCCGCATCCCTGAGTTCGTCTTCGGTAAGAGCCTGCTCACGCACCTCAATCCCGTTTTCTTTCATCAGCTCTAACAGTTTCATCCGCGTAATGCCGTTTAAAATCAGCTCATTTGCAGGATGCGTCCGGACAGTGCCGTTTATGACGGCGTATACATTGGAAGAGGTTCCTTCCGTGACAGCTCCGTCCCTTATCAGCACCGCTTCATAAGCGCCTGCTTCATAGGCTTTTTGTTTAATCATCACATTATACAGTAAATTCAGACTCTTAATGTCACACCTCAGCCAGCGTTTGTCTTCCGCCGTTATGGCCTGCGCTCCGGCTTTTTGTTCATTTTCCGGTTTTTTCACTGAAAAGGTGTATGCCGTCGTCTGCGGTTCCAATCCTTCGTCATACTGGTGCTTCCGCGGCGCCTTCCCTCTCGTCGTCTGTATATAGACCCCGCCGTCAATGAGTTTGTTTTCCTGTACGAGCTTTTGCAGATCCCATTCTATGTCCTCTGCGGAGAACGGCAGGGTGATGCCGATTTCTGAGGCGCTTCTGAAAAGACGGTCAATATGCTCGCGCAGACCGAATAAGGCGCCGTTATACACTCTGATGACCTCATACACACCGTCACCGAATTGATATCCGCGGTCCTCAATATCAACTGCCGCTTCTTCACGATCAATCAACTGGCCGTTTACTAATGTCTTCATGTAAACCCTCCTCATCGTTATCTGCCGTGATGTGCATTCTCAGCTGTTATTGTCAACTATTCTATCATACTGAACGAGCCGGCTGCGGAGTTTATTTTTTTCTTAAAATCTTATTATTCGACACCTTTTCTATGTCTTTTCCAGTTTTGTTCCTGTATACTTGATTCGACATACATATGCTGTTAACTTATGGCACTTCGCAAGCCTCCGCTGTTATCGGCATTATGCAGAAACTTATGCTACTGGAGAGATTGTTATGCGCAACACAAAAGAAGGTGCTTCCCCTTCTCTGTTTTCATTGGCTTTTAAACTTACGAGTTTAGCAGTTTTGTGCGGACTGCTTCTGGTAATCGTCATAATGGGATATTCCGCTTCCGCCGCAAAAAACAAACAGGTCACCGTGACTGCAAACGGGCAGCTTCGGGATGAAGCAGAAAGCCTGCGGCTGAAAAATGATTCTCCCGACGTCTTAATGAAACATTTGCAGAGAGAGCGTGACCCAGGGAAAAAAACGGTATATTTAACCTTCGACGACGGGCCGTCTCCATATACTGAACAGCTGTTGAATGTATTGAAGGCAAATGGCGCAAAGGCCACTTTTTTTATGCTTGAACCGCGGATGAAAGCCTATCAGCATTCCGTGCAAAGAGCGAAGCAGGAAGGAATCGCGCTCGGCCTGCACGGCGTGACGCACGATAATCACCTGTTTTATCAAACACCGATATCACCGCTGAACGAAATGCAGCAGGGACGCGATACACTCGAGGCAATCACCGGAGTAAAAACGGATCTTGTCCGCACGCCTTACGGCAGTAAACCGTCATTGACGGATGCCCAGATTAAGAATCTCGAAAAAGGCGGATTCGTGTACTGGGACTGGACGATAGACAGTGAAGACTGGAAGTACAAAAACGCACGGTACGTGCCGGAAGTATTGAATCAGCTCGCATATTTGGAAAGCGTTCATACGAGCAGGCCGCATGTCATTTTAATGCACGATCTGCCTGCGACGGTGCACGCTTTGCCTAGCCTGATCCAAAAACTGAAAGCCCAGGGCTACTCCTTTGATGTTCTGACGGATCAAATGATTCCCGTCCATGAATAAGAAAAGCCGGATCTGTATATGATCCGGCTTTTTTATGTCGCGGCGCTGATTCGTTTTGCAAATTCACCGATCTTCTCATGGATGACAAGGTCAAATAAATGGTCGCAATATGTCGGCTCAAGGTTAATAATCACCTGCTTCAAACCGGGAATCCGGCCCGCATCCTCAGGGACAAACCTTGCCGGCGCCACTTCAAGCGAAGTGCCGATCACAAGAAGAAGATCAGCTTTATCAAGCTTTTCATAAAGGGTTTCAAAATGCTGAACGAGATCGCCGAACAGCACGACATCCGTTTTTAATACGGTGCCGCATACCGCATGATCACCGATTTCCGCCGTACATTCCGGCACTTCGTCCTTCAGCAGATGAGAAAGCCCGTAGCGCGCTCCGCAGCGGGGGCATGCGGCGGTCTGAATTGAACCGTGAAGCTCATAGACACTGCTGCTTCCCGCTTTCTTATGCAGCCCGTCAATATTCTGCGTGAAAATGTCTACCTGCTTTCCCCGCTTTTCAAGATCCGCCAAATACGTATGGCCGGCATTCGGCTCATAACTTCCGCTCATTTTCATCTGAAAGAGCTGTTTGAATTTAGGCCAGAATTCACGCGGACGGCGTTCAAAGTATTCCCTGCTCATCGCTTCCATTCTGGAGGTGTCTTCGGTCCATATACCGCCCGCCGAACGAAAATCAGGAATGCCGGATTCCGTGCTCATTCCCGCTCCCGTCAGCACCACGATACGTTCCGCCTGATTGATCAATGTCATAAACGCTTCCACTCTTCCACCGCCTTTTCTTTTTATCATATCATGAAAAAAGAACGGCGCCTGTTATGCCCGTTCTTTTTCTCCGGAATGATCCTTCACATGAACCGGATCATCGTGGCTTTTCTGTTTTACGAATACATTCTGGCCCGGATAGGCGAACTCCACGCCTTCCTCAGCAAAAATATCAATAATCCGGCGGTTGATATCCTGCCGCACGTCCAGGCTTTCCGCCCAGACGATGGTCTTTGTGTAAAAGTTGAAAAACAGATTGTAATAGCTGTCCGCAAACACGTCAAAGTTAACCATAATCGTATCATCATGCACGCCTTCATGTTCACGAAGCATTTCTCTGAGCCTTGTGATGCACCGCTCTAGACGATCAATCGGCGTCGCATAAGAAACACGAACGGAAAACGTGACCTGGCGCTTCGTCATCCTCGTCCAGTTTGTGATGGCTTCCATGGACAGCGTTGAATTGGGCACGGTAACAAGCGCCCCCTGCGCCGTCCGGAACCTTGTGCTTCGGAATGTGATATCTTCGACGCCCCCCGTCACAGATGACGTCTCGACCCAGTCGCCGATCGTAAACGGCTTTTCCGTAATGATGATAATGCCGCCGAAAAAATTGCTGATCGTATCTTTAGCCGCAAGCGCGAAGGCCAATCCGCCAAGTCCGAGTCCGGCCACGAACCCGTTTACATCATAATTGAATTCCTGCGCGATCACACTGACGCTGAGCGCGAGAATGACAAAGCGCAGCACCTTGGATAAAAACGGCGCCAAAATGTCATCCATATCAAGCTCAAAGCGCTGATTGACTTTATGAAATAAAAACGAAGACGCCGATGTCAGATTGCAAAGCCCCCAGGCGATCAGCGCAACGATCAGAGAGCGGTACAATTTTTTGACAATGTCCATCTGCCCGTCTAAAAACGGCGAATACTCAATCGCCAAAAACAGACCCAGCGCCGCGAAAAACCATCTGGCCGGCTTGTCAAACGCTACGGCAATCTGCTTGAATATGTCGGTTTTCGGCTTGTTCGCCAATTTGTAAATGAGCTGAAAAAAGTATTTGACAAACAGTTTTCTCAAAACGAGAAAAGCCGCTAAAATTCCGATGCTGATACTGATCTGCGAAATATGGTCAAGCGTAAAAAAGCTCTGAAATTGTGTCATCATGGCATGCTCCTTTGTCTTGTCGAAAATCTATTATACTAAAACATTCGGACATCAGCTTCTTTTAATGTCTTTAGGCAGCCTGAAAAACCCCGGCATCAGAGCATAGCCGGGGTTTTCACACATTCGTTCATCTTTCAGCCAGATACAACAGGGTCAGGCACTATTTCTTCTTTGATTGTGTCTGTTTCAGGAGAGTCGCTTTTTGGATTTCAGCATCGGTTTCGGCCTTAATTCTTTCTTCCACTTTCAATCTCCCTTTTCCCATGATCTCGCCTCCTTTTTGCCATTATAAATCATCAATGCGGATTGTAAACCGAAAAAAGCACTAACTTTATTCCAAAAAAATACTGTTTTGCACATTCACCAGTTTGAATCGCTGTGCATATACGAATCTGATATAATAACAGAAATGCCCATGAGGGGAGCTGACAAGCTTGTATACCATCGCTCATCGCGGCGCATCCGGTTACGCGCCCGAAAATACATTTGCGGCATTTGATATCGCTGCCGAAATGAACGCTGATTTCATTGAGCTTGACGTCCAGCTCACAAAAGACGGTCAGATTGTCGTCATCCATGATGACAAAGTCGACCGGACGACGGACGGCTCCGGTTTTGTAAAAGATTTTACGCTGAAGAAGCTGCAGTCCCTGGATGCCGGCAGCTGGTATGGGGCTGAGTTTAAAGGGGAGCGGATTCCCCTGCTCGAAGAGGTTCTGAAGCGTTATCATTCTGAAATCGGATTTTTAATTGAACTGAAGGGGCACGTTTCTCAAGTCGGCCTTGAAAAAGCAGTCGGCCAGCTGTTAAGCAGGTTTTCCTTTTCCATCCACCCTATCGTTCAATCATTCAGCCTCAAGTCGATTCAGACCTTTCACGGCATGTATCCGTCCGTTCCGACTGCAATTATTGCAAGACCCAGCTTTGGGATGTTTTCCAAAAGCCAGCTGGCCGCCTACAAATCAGCCGTACATTATGTCAATATTAAATATACCCGTCTGAATCGGTTCTTGATTTCCACCGCTCACAGACACGGCCTGAAAGTATTTGCTTGGACGGTCAGAAATCAAAAGACCGCCGAAAAGCTGCAAATGATGGCAGTTGACGGCATTGTAACTGATTTTCCGGATTTTATTTCTAAGGATGGCTGATATGAAACAATACATCGCAATTTTTATCGGAGGCGCGCTTGGCGCTTTGCTCCGCTTTGAAATGAGCGCGCACATTCACAGCGGTTCTTTCCCGGCGGCCACTTTCCTCGAAAACGCGGCGGGAAGCCTTTTACTCGGTCTTATTACGGGTTATTTCATCATTCGGGCTAAACGCCCTCTTTTGACCGCCTTTTTAGGAACCGGTTTTTGCGGAGGTTTCACGACGATGTCAACCTTCGCAAAAGAAACCATTTTTCTGCTGCAATCGTCTCCCGCAGCGGCTTTTTGTTATGCTGCCGCGACTTTATTCGCTGGTCTTGCCCTTGCATACGCCGGCATTTTTTGGGGACGGCGGATTGCCCTTCACGCAGCGGGAAGGGGGCATGATACGCCATGACGATTGTCCTGATGCTTATCGCAGCGGGTATCGGAGCGGTATTACGGTCTCTGCTGGGTAAAACAATTTCAGAAAGAACAAAAAGTTTTCCGATTCCGCTTGGAATGGCTGCGGTCAACCTGCTCGGCTCCTTCGGCCTCGGCATGTTCACCGGACTGGGCCTGGATAATCCTTCCGCCGGCATCATCATCGCGACCGGCTTTTTCGGTGCGTTTACGACCTTTTCCACGTTCAGTATTGAAGCCGTGCAGCTGATGATGAACAACCGCATAAAGGAAAGCCTGCTCTACATCGCTGTTTCAGCAGCCGGAAGCCTTTTGGCGTTCTGGTGCGGCTTCATTATCATGTCCATTTAAAAAACCTTGAGCTTATTTTTCGCTCAAGGTTGCGTTATGAAGCATGACCGTTTCAGGTACAGGCAGCTGGCGGTTTATTGTTCCCTGACCGCCCGGGCGGCCCTGTTCTTCTTTGAGTTCAAGCTGTTTAATAAACCGGCCGTCCATTTCTAATATGAGGGCAGTGTATCCCCCGATTTGTATCGACTCACCCGCACAGATGTCAATATTCCGTTTCAGCACAAGACCGCCGATCGTGTCGACTTCCTCTTCAATCCCTGCGCCGAGAAGATGATTCACCTGATCAATCCGAACCTTTCCGTCCAGCACATAATGGCGTTCGGACAGCTTTTGAATCTGCGGCTGTTCGTCCTCATCAAATTCGTCTCTGATATCGCCGACGATTTCTTCAAGGATGTCTTCGGTCGTCACAAGACCGGACGTTCCGCCGTATTCATCAGACAATATCGCCAAATGAATCCGTTCTCTCTGCATTTTTATCAGCAGGTCGTGTATCGGGATCGTCTCGATGACTTCAATCACCGGGCGGACGTAAGACGTGATGGATACTTCCGCTTTTTCATCTTCTGTCATAAACAGCAGATCTGAAAAGAGATGCTTCGTATTGATCATGCCGATGACACTGTCTTTGTCCCCGTCCGTTACGGGCCAGCGCGTATATTTGTCTTTCAGCATCATATCAAGCATTTCCGGCACGTCCATATCAGTGGAAACAGCCGCGATTTCTTTTCTCGGGATCATGATTTCCTTGGCGATCCGATTATCAAAATCAAAAATTTTATTCACAAACGTATATTCAGACGGATTGATTTCTCCGTTTTTTAAACTTTCTGACAGCAGGATCCGCAGCTCTTCTTCAGAGTGGGAGCCTTCATGCTCAGATGCCGGCTTTAATCCGGCCAAACCGGTCAGAATTCTCGCGGAGCCGTTCAGCACCCAAATAAACGGGAACATGAACACGTAAAATAACCGAAGCGGTCCGGCAATCCATAACGTCAGCTTTTCCGCTTTTTGAATCGCAACCGTTTTAGGCGCAAGCTCACCGACGACGACATGTAGAAACGTAATCAGTCCGTACGCCGCAGCAAAAGCAATCACATGCTCAGCAGAATCCGGCAGCCCCATGCCCTGAAACACAGGATGAAGCATCCGCTCAAATGCAGGCTCTCCCAGTACGCCGAGCCCGATGGATGTGAGTGTAATGCCAAGCTGCGAGGCGGATAAATACTCATCAAGATCCGTAATGATACGCTTTGCGAGCACCGCCCGTCTGTTCCCTTCTGAGATGAGCTGATCGATTCTGGATCTCCTCACTCTGACGATCGCAAATTCACTCGCCACGAAAAATGCCGTTAACGCAATGAGCACACCGATTAAAATCAAACTGTCAATATCGTCCATTTCACCTTATCCCGAATTGAAGGATAAGGACGTCACCTCCTGATTTCATCGTTTTTTCTTAAGCGAGAGGAACGAAATGGGTGATTGACTACACAGAGGGCCCCATCCTGCCACCTCCTAAGTCAAAGCATGATTGTCATTTGTATATTTTATTGTATCACAACTCCATTCTTTCATCATTTTCAGATTTTTTTATCATATAAAAAACAGCCTTCAAAAAGAAGGCTGCCGTTATCTGCTTCGAAAATGATTTTCTAAACAAAGCGCCGTATTAATCCCCCCGAATCCCATGCTTAAGCTTAACGCATGGTGTACGGTATGGGCGCTCGGCCCGTCGGTCACCCACTGAAATGAATCGTCAATCGGCTCCGTTAAATTTCGGATCGGATGAAGCTTGTTTTCCCGCATTTGCAAGAGAGCAGCAATGATTTCCACCGTTCCGGCCGCACTCAGACCGTGTCCGGTAATCGATTTTGTCGCATTAATCCGCGCGTGCGACAGGCCGCTTTCAGAAAGCGCCCGGCATTCAGTCTTATCACCGATCGGTGAACCGGTGCCGTGCGGGTTGATGTAATCGATCTCTTTTGCTGAAAGACCGGCCCGCTCCAGCGCCTGGCGGATCACCGTCATTTCGCCCTCTGCTGAAGGATTCGGGTTGCGGTTCGCATCGGAAGCCATCCCCCAGCCCTTTAAGCCGGCCCACGAACGTGCGCCCCTCTCTTCGGCAGATTCAGCCCGTTCCAGCACAATCGCCCCGCACGCCTCTCCGAATATAAACCCGTCCGTATGCCGGTCAAACGGGCGGCAGGCGGCTTCAGGCCGTTCAGCGTATGTATCAGTGCCCATCGCTCCCAAAGAACGGAGAGCATGACACTCCATGTACGACAGATCGGCCAGCGCCCCGATCACGATACATCGGTCAAACAGGCCACCTTTGATTCCTTGAGCAGCCTGGATAACCGCCGCCTGGCCGCTTGCCGACGCGCCGCCGACCGTAAAGGCCGGCCCTTTTATCCCGAATTGCTCCGTACAAAGCCCCGACAAATCACTATCCATAAAAGAAAGCCCGTATGTCGGATTTACAAATTGCGGCGTTTCACCGTTTTTCTCAAAGGTCTGCAGCAATTCGCGCTGCGTCATATTCGAGCCGCCGATGATCAGACCGGTGCGGCTGTGGTCAGCGCCGTCTAATTGTGCGTCATGCCACGCTTCATATAGAGCGATAAGTGCCGTCTTTCCTGATAATGCGGCCCTTCGGTACAAGCGCTTGGACAGCGCGTCCGGCGGCGTTAATTCGCTAAGCTCCGCGCCGATAAACGAACTGCCTTTCTGCCGGCCGGGCCGTTTCATCACATCAAAGGCGTGCCGCCCCTCCATGAGCGCATCGAGAAGCGCCTCCTTGCCTTGTCCGACCGCGGTTAAGACTCCGATTCCTGTAATGCTGATGTCTGACGTGCCATTATTTCTCCTCGACATTTGTCCGTTCTCCCATCTTTTTGTATTGGAAGCTATGAAGAAAAATCTTGATACAGTGCTTTGAAAACATCGCGCGACTGTCTGATCTGTTCTGAAGGCACGCTGAAAGATAATCGGAAATAGCCGCTTTTTCCAAATCCGCTGCCGGGTACGATCAATAGTTTGTATTTCTGTGCGGCATGCATGCAGAACGCCACCTCGTCTTCAATCGGTGATTTCGGAAAGACGAAAAAGCCTCCTTTCGGCATTTCAAATTCGAAGCCGGCTTCTGTGAGGATGTCCACCATAAGGTCTCTCCGCTTTCTGTAAGGTTCAGCATCAATCGAAAGATCATCCATTTTCGCCACGGTGCGCTGCATCATGACCGGAGCGTTCACAAAGCCGAGCGTCCGGTTGCAGAAAACGAACGCATCCGTCAGAAGATCGCCCTCAGGCATTTGGGCGTCTGCCGCGATATACCCGAGCCTTTCCCCCGCAATGCCGAGATCTTTACTGAACGAACTGACTAAAATCACGCGGTGATACGCCTGAAACGGATTCGCCTGTTCTTCTCCGTAGATCAGCTGGCTGTACGGTTCATCAAATAAAATAAATATGCTTTGGCCGTTCCGCTCTTCGGCTTCTTTTAATAAGGCGCCTAATTCGTTAAGGTTTTTCTGGCTGAGCACAGTCCCCGTCGGATTATGCGGCGTATTAACGATCAGTCCTTTCGTACGGGGGGTGATCGCACCTTTAACCGCTTCAATATCAATCTCAAATGAGTCAGTCAGCGGGCAGATGACGGGTCTGCCGCGGTAATTTTCAACATACGCTTTATATTCCGCAAAATAAGGCGAAAGAAGGATGACTTCTTCCTCCGGGTTTAAAATGCTCTTCAGCGCGACATTCAGCGCCCCGCCGGCTCCGACCGTCATGACTGTATGCCTGGCCGAAATTTCTGTCTGGAACCGCTCTGACAAAAAGCGCGCAACCTTTTCTCTCGCCTCCGGAAGCCCCTGGTTTTGTATGTACCCGTGCCGCCCTGTTTCAGCCGCTTCGCAAAGCGCTTTTTTAAATGTTTCAGGCGGCTCCGCAACCGGATTTCCTATCGAAAAGTCAAATACCTTATCGGCGCCGAACTCTTTTTTCAGCCGAGCGCCTTCATCAAATAGTTTGCGTATCCATGAACCTTTCTCCAGATTCTGTGTCACTTCCCGTGATAAACCGGCCACTGTCATCTGTCCCTTCTGTCTTTTTCTTCCGTTTCTATTTACAATGATTATGAAAGATTTACATGGCGCAGTCAACGCTTTTTCAGACAGCCCGCCGCGCCGTTTCAGGAGAAAGACGGAAAACAATAAACTTGTGCAAACTCCCCTTCATATATTAAACTATTCTCATAACTATAACGTGATGGTTGGGGAGGGATTTAGATGGGGCTGAGACTTATCGCATCAGTGAATTAGCAGAGCTTGCCGGTGTAACGAAACGCACGGTGGATTACTACACAAACCTCGGGCTTTTAAAGCCTGACAGGTCTTGTTCGAACTATCGTTACTACGATACACTTGCACTTAATCGGTTAAAGTTTATAGTCGCTTGTAAAAAGCAGCGATTGGCCCTGTCTGATATAAAAGATCGACTGGAGAACCAGTTTCCCTCTTCAGCCCTGCCTGACGATATTGGAAATCTGGCATCGGAAATTGATCACATGAATCAAAACATCTCCGTGATCTTGAATCGGTTTGAAAAGCTTGAACCAGAGGAGCGCGCCCAGCTGAAAAAAAGGCTGGCTCCTGAAAAGCTTGCAGTGCTTCAATCATTTATGCTGCTGTTAAGTTAAACCATTATCTTACTAACAGGAGGTGTTACCTTCATCTTCCCAAAAGAAGTGAAGGTTCTAATTGGACATTGTGAATTTGATTTTAGTCGCGGTTTTAATCGCGCTGACGGCATTTTTCGTAGCATCTGAGTTTGCGATAATCAGAATCAGAGGCTCACGGGTTGACCAGCTTATAGCAGAAGGAAATAAAGCCGCAATCGGTGTCAAAAAAGTGACCACGCATTTAGATGAGTATTTATCGGCGTGCCAGCTCGGCATAACATTGACTTCCATCGGTCTTGGTGTCTTAGGCGAATCAACGATTGAACGCTTGCTTCATCCGCTTTTCACAAAGATAAACGTACCAAGCTCATTATCGCATATTATTTCATTTATTCTCGCCTATGCGATCATTACATTCTTACACGTGGTCGTGGGAGAATTGGCGCCGAAAACAGTCGCCATCCAGAAAGCGGAAGCCGTTTCAATGCTGTTTTCGAAACCGCTCATTTGGTTTTACCGCATCATGTTCCCGTTTATCTGGCTTCTGAACAACTCCGCCCGTCTTTTAACGAAGGCGTTCGGTCTGGAGACGGTGTCTGAAAATGAGCTTGCCCACTCTGAAGAAGAGCTGCGCATTATTTTATCGGAAAGCTATAAAAGCGGTGAAATCAACCAGTCTGAATTTAAATATGTGAACAAAATCTTTGAATTTGACGACAGACTTGCAAAAGAAATCATGATTCCGCGTACGGAAATCGTCAGTCTGCCGCATGATATCAAAATCTCTGAAATGATGGACATCATTCAGATTGAAAAATATACCCGGTACCCTGTCGAAGAGGGTGACAAAGATAATATTATCGGCGTTATTAACATTAAAGAAGTGCTGACCGCCTGCATAAGCGGCGAAGTATCAGTCGACTCGCCGATTACCGATTTTGTCAATCCGATCATCCATGTGATTGAGTCGGCACCGATTCACGATCTGCTTGTAAAAATGCAGAAGGAACGGGTTCATATGGCGATTCTGTCGGATGAATACGGCGGAACCGCGGGGCTTGTCACCGTTGAAGACATTATTGAAGAAATCGTCGGGGAAATCCGTGATGAATTTGATATCGATGAAATCAACGAAATCCGCAAACTCGGCGACGGCCATTACATGCTTGACGGCAAGGTCCTGATTGATCAAGTGAACGAACTCCTCGGCATCCATTTAGAAAATGACGAGGTCGACACCATCGGCGGCTGGTTCCTTACCCAGAAATACGACGTCGAACAATACGACTCGATTATCGAAGAAGGCTGTGAATTTATCATTAATGAAATTGACGGCCACCACGTCGCATATATCGAAGTGAAAAAACTGGCGTTTGATGAACTGCTGGAAACCGCCGAACAAAAAGAAGCATAACAAAAAAGCTTGCGCGTCTGATACAGACGGCAAGCTTTTTTTCATTTACAATTGTTCAAGTTTTTTCTCAAGCTCTTTAATTCTGGCATTCAGCTCTTCTGTCATGGCCGCAAGCCTCTCCTTCGGCGCAAGATCGGAAAAGTCCTCCAAAAAAATCGGCTCGCCGATGATAAGCCGCATTTTTCCCTTTTTAAACAGCGCTTTTCCCGTAGACGGCCCTTTATATGCGGCCGGAACGAGCGGCGCTTTTCCCATTTGGGCGATGGTCACGGCCCCTCTTTTCAGCGGGACGTCTTCTGATGTTCTCGTACCGCTCGGAAAAATCCCGACAATCTTTCCTTCCTTCAGAAGCTTAATCGGCGTTTTAATGCTGCTCGGGCCCGGATTTTCACGGTCAACCGGGAACGCGTGAATCTTCTTCAAAAAATGTCCGATCCACTTTTTCTGAAACAGCTCTTTTTTCGCCATATAATGAATCTGATGGGGCAGTATTCCGACACCGAGCGTGAGGACGTCCACCCAGCCCGCATGCGTGCACGCGATAACGAATCCTTTATCAGACGGAAGATTCTCTTTATTGTACACTTTCACTCCTCCGCGCAGAGATAGAATGCATTTGATGGCATTTGCACAAAACTTATACATAACGCACTTCCTTTGTTGTAATGATCAAAAGTGTTCTCTCTCTATTATAACAATATTTTTTATTACCTGGTACTAATAATTATATTTTTCCTCCGCCGATCTCTATCTTTTATGACGGATTTTGGGTACTATAGAGAAATGGTGTTTGATGAGGTGAAAATGAATTTAAGCCGTTTGCATGGAACGTGCAACTTTAAACCTTTCTTATGCGTGTATAACATAGAGGGGAGAAAAGGCAGTGACGATCGATGAAATTTACCAAATGTATATGAATGATGTTTACCGGTTCCTGCTCTCCATGACAAAAGACAAGCATCTCGCTGAAGATTTGCTGCAGGAAACCTTTATGAGGGCATACATACACATTCACTCCTATGACCACAGCAAAGTAAAGCCATGGCTTTTTCAAGTGGCGAGAAATGCGTTTATAGATTATGTCAGAAAACATAAAAAGGAAGTGACCATTTCCGATGACTTAATTGGGAGCCTTTTTCAGACGGCTGTTCAAAGCCCGGCTCATCAGATTGAAATCAAGGAAGTGCTGACAGGGTATATGTCCGAACTTCCCGACAATTATCGGGAGGCCTTAACACTGTATTATTTAAAAGAACTGAATTACAAAGAAGCATCCCATATTATGAATATTTCAGAGGCTAATTTTAAAAGTGTTTTATTTCGTGCCAGACAGCGGCTGAAAGCACTTTATAATAGAGGTGTTAATGATGAATGAAGAATTTAAAAAGCGTTTTTACCAATACAAAAATGGAGAAATGAGCGACCGGGAAATGGCCGCCTTTGAAGAAGAGCTGGAAAAGCTGGAAGTCTATCAGGAGTTGATTGAAAGCGAAATGCAGGACGACCGGGAATGGGACGTCGGCATCAGCCCGGAAAAACAGAAGGCCATTTTATCATACGGAAAACGCAAATCGTATTTGCGGATTTCAGTTCTCGCCGTCATCTCCACTTTGATGATTTTGCCGCTTTGCACTTTAGGAAGCTACCTCTATTACGGTCTGGGAGGAAAAGAAAGCACCGGCAATCAATTAATGGAGACCGCGGCAGTGACGGTGGCGACCACAATGCCGAACGTCCTCGTCGATACCTCCGGACTGAAAAGCCAGGTGAAGCTGTTTGGAATGAATACGGAATTTCCGCTGCAAAAGCAGATCGGCACAAAAACGAAATCCGTCGGCGGAGAACGAATTGAAATGTTTTTAGATACTGTCAAATCGCCTGCCGTTAACTACTATGATCTAGACGCGGCACAGGCAAAGCATTATTTCGCCCATCCTTCCGGCTTAAAGGAACGCACGATTGAAAAAGCCGGACAGACCTTAAAAAAATTGCCTGAAGGAAGCGTGGCGGAGGTCTATCTTTCTTATGACCGGGCCTACCCTTCTTCTCAAGTATATTCGACTTTTAAAAAATACGATGTGAAGTTTTTATGGAACGCGGTCGAAACGGAGAAAAATCTGAAAGACAGTCCTTATGCCGAGCCGTTAGGATTTCCCGGGAAAGATTCCAAGATGGTGTCCTCTTTCGAAACGCAAGGACAGACAGACCGTGAACAATTTATCAATGCCCTTGAATTTATGTCCCGCCATAAAAAATGGGCTCATGCAATATCGAAACGCAAAGACATGAATCTTGGCAGCCGAATCGACTATGTTGAACATCACGGAATGAACGTATACGGCTCTGTCGTGACGGGGCCGACAAAAGAAATCGAACGTCTGCTGAAAAACAAAACAGTAAAAGCAGCAAACATCGGTGAGGTGGAATTATGGAATTGGTAAGAATTTTTAAAGAGCATAATGTTTTCGGCTGGATATCAGTCGGTACCGCGATTTTGTCGCTGCTGCTTTTGAACGTGGCAATCATCAGCAATGTGACTTTCTATTCTTATCAGATGCTGCCGTTTGCGATGGCCGCCGTGCCGTTCGGCATCATTGAGCTGTTTATTAAAAAAGGACGGACGGGCCCGGGACTGCTCGGTGTCATCCTCAACCTTTTCGTCATTGTCTGTGTATATACGATCGTTGCCGTTGATACGAATCTGCAATTCGGTTTTTAAACATAAAAACAGGCCCTTTTACGGGGGCCTGTTTTTTTAAAATGGAAGAACGCCGATTAAATGCAGCAATACGACGATGATAGCCAGCGGCACGAGATATTTCAGAAGGAAATACCACACCTGAAAGAAACGATAGCCGATGGCGGAACCGCTTTTCATCTCGGCGAACAGCTCCCGCTTCGGTATTTTCAGCGGGATGAAGATTGATATTAATAAAGCGCCGAGCGGAATCAGCACATTGCTCACTGTGAAATCCGCTAGATCAAAAAACGTTTTTCCGAACAAATGAACATCACCGAGAACACCGTATGATAAACAGGACGGAATTCCGACTAAGAAAATGAGCAGACCGCTTGTCCACGACAGCTTCTTCCTTTTCGTTTCATCACCTTTCCCGACAGTCGCTACGATAATTTCCACCATCGAAAAGGCCGAAGTCAGCGCGGCGAAGAAAAAGACCGCCAGAAAGCTGATAAAAAACAGCGAGCCGAACGGCAGCCGGTCAAACACAGCCGGCAGTACGGTAAACAGCAGTGTAGGCCCTTCATCCGGTTTAAAGCCGAACGAAAAAACCGCCGGAAAAATGGCCAGTCCCGCAAACAGCGTGACGAGCACATTCATCACAACAATGGAACCCGCCGATCCCGGAAGGTTTTGGGTTTTCGGCAGATACGAACTGTATGTCACCATGACCGAAACGCCGAGCGTTAATGTAAAGAACGCCTGTCCTAAAGCATATAGGATGGATTCCGGCGTCAAATCTTCAAAGTGCGGAACCAATAAAAATCTAATCCCCTCAACGGCATGATCGAGCGTGACTGATCGCAGCACAAGCAATAGAAACAGCACGAATAAAACCGGCATCAGCACCGCACTGACACGTTCAATCCCTTTCTGCACGCCTTTTGCGACGACCGCCACGGTCATGATCATAAATACAAGCTGCGCGGCGAGAGTCTGGATCGGATTTTCAATGACCGTCCCGAACACCGTTCCGTACTGCTCCTGAGTGAGCCCGGATAAAGAACCCGTAACAGCTTTTAACACATAAAGCAAAATCCACCCGCCGACAACACTGTAAAAAGACAAAACTAAAAAACAGGCCGCCACACCCACATAACCCGTGAGGTGCCATACCGACTTCGGCGCGGCTTGTTTGTAGGCATCAATCGCATTTGTCTGGCTCCGTCTTCCGAAAATAAATTCACCGAGCAAAAGCGGATAGCCTAAAAGTACGGTAAAGAGGACGAATACAAGAAAAAAAGCGCCTCCTCCGTTCGTACCCGCTACGTAAGGGAACTTCCAAATGGCTCCCAGGCCGATCGCCGAACCGGCAGCGGCCATAATAAATCCTATTTTTGAGGCCCATTGAACCCTTTTTTGGTCAGACACGACTTTCCACTTCCCTTCCGCCCTATATTATCCCTTATTCGCTGCGATAACTTAAGCCCATTTCAATATGTTTCATTATTCCGAAAAATAAAAAGGAGCGGCGGGTGCCGCTCCTTACAAATCCCCGTTTAATTTCGAATGCTTTCTCGAATATAAGAAATAAATCACCAGACCGATGATCAGCCAGATAAAGAAACGGAATATGGTGGTGGCGCCAAGGTTAATAATCAAAAATACGCAGAACAGAATGGATAATATCGGAATAAAGGGAACCCCCGGACATTTAAAAGCTCTTGGCAGATCAGGCTGTTTCTTTCTCAATACGATAACCGCTACTGAAATCAGGACAAATGCGGCAAGCGTGCCGATGTTCACCAGCTTCGCCAGCTCATCAAGCGGGACGAGTGAGCCGAGTAATGCCGACAGGATGCCGAACACCCATGTCACCACGTGCGGCGTTTTATGCTTCGGATGGACTTTTGAAAGCGCCCCCGGCACCAAACCGTCACGGGACATGGCAAACATCACCCTCGTCTGGCCGTACAGCATGACGAGCATCACCGTTGTCATTCCCAACACTGCGCCGATATCAATAATCCCGGCCACCCAATTCTGTCCGGCCATCTGCAGGACGAGAGACACGGGATGGTCAACGCCTTCAAAGCGGGCAAACGGAACGACGCCCGTCATAATCGCCGATACGGTCACATACAGCACAGTGCAGACGATTAATGAAAAGATAATTCCTTTCGGCAGATCCTTCGCCGGATTTTTCGTTTCTTCAGCGGCGGAAGAGACGGCGTCAAAACCGATAAAAGAGAAGAAAACGAGCGCCGCGGCACTGAAAACACCGCCGAACCCCATCGGTATAAACGGCTGCCAGTTGTGAGGTTTGACATATACGGCCGCAACGGCGATAAACAATAGAACAACCAGAACCTTCAAAATGACCATAATATTATTGACCCGCTTCGATTCCTTAATGCCTAAGTAGAGGAGGAATGTAATCGCAAGCACGATAACAAATGCGGGGAGATTAAAGAATGTGACCGTGCCTTTAATGGATCCCGGCGCGGCCGTTAATGCAGTCGGAAGATGAACGCCGAAGCCCGCCAAGAATGATTGAAAATAGCCGGACCAGCCGACCGAAACCGCGCTGACGGCGAGCATATATTCCAAGATTAAATCCCATCCGATGATAAATGCGAGAAGTTCACCCAGTGTCGCATAAGTAAACGTGTAGACGGAACCGGAAACCGGGACGCTTGAAGCAAATTCCGCATATGATAAAGCCGCAAATAAACACGCAAGAGCGGCGATGACAAATGAAACAGTCAGCCCCGGCCCCGCCGTGACAGCGCCTGTTCCGGTTAATACAAAAATTCCCGTTCCGATGATGGCCCCTATCCCCAGAAGGGTCAGATCAAAGGCCCCTAACTCTCTTTTCAGCGACTTTTCCCCGCCCGTTGCGGCAAGCAGGTCCTGAATGCTTTTCTTTCTGAATATGCTCCCCTTCATCTGCTTCACTCCTTGTAAATCAATATATGTTAGAATATTCAGATAACAATAGCGATAATGACTAAATTCTTATTTTTCGCATGAAATGTTTCAGCACATCATTCCTTTCTCCTACATCATATTATAGCGAAAAATATAAAAATGAAAATAACTTTTTTGAAAATTCTATATATTATTTCAGTTTTCATAAAACAGAACTCAGCGGATTCTCTGCTGTGAAATATTAACATTAGTGATTCGGCTGGAGACTTCCATTTTTTAAAAATCGTATTCATATGTAATCAAATAAAAATCCCGCACTTTTTAAAAGTGCGGGATAAGACTTGCGTATTATGTTGAAATAAACCTGCCGCCATTTACGTGAATGGTCTGCCCCGTCATATAGGAAGATTCGTCTGAAGCCAGAAGCACGTAAGCTCCGGCGTGTTCCGCAGGCTGTCCCGGTCTTCCCATCGGAGTGTCCAGACCGTGCTTTTCCACCTTTTCTTCAGTAAACGTTGCCGGAATCAGGGCGGTCCAGATCGGCCCGGGGGCCACCGCATTTACTCTGATCCCCTGATCGGCCAATGACATCGCCATTGAACGCGTAAAGGAAACGATGCCGCCTTTCGTGCACGAATAGTCGATCAATGATGTGTCTCCCTGATAAGCGGTAATCGACGTTGTATTAATGATGGCGCTCCCTCTTTTGAGATGAGGCAGCACGGCTTTAGTCATATGAAACATAGAAAACATGTTTGTACGGAATGTCTTCTCCAGCTGTTCAGCCGTAATATCAAGAATCCCGTTTTGCGGATGCTGCTCAGCCGCATTATTAACGAGAATATCTATTTTTCCGTAGTGATCTAAGACTTGCCGGACCGCCTTCTGACAATGCGCCTCATCACCGACGTCTCCCGGAATTAACAGGCATTCGGCCTGGTATTCTTCCGCACGCTTTTTCGTTCTCTCGGCATCGGCATGTTCGTCTAGGTACAGGATGGCAAGATCCGCCCCTTCCTTCGCGTAAGCGATCGCAGCCGCTGCGCCGATGCCGCTGTCTCCGCCCGTGATGACGGCGACTTTTCCTTTTAATCTGCCCGATCCTTTTACATCCGGGTCCTCCAAGAGCGGTTTTGGCTCCATGTCTGACTCAATGCCGGGCTGGCGGTTTTGCACCTGCGGCTTTTGTCCTTCCGTCTGTCTGTCCATCGGATTCATATTCTCACACTCCTGCAATTGGTATTACTGAGACGATACCACGCAGTGCGGGGAGTTAAACGGACAAATATGCCGGTAATTAAAGCTGCTGAGCCGTTTCGGGAAAAGCGCCGGTGTATTTCGCAGACGGCCTGTAAATCATGTTGTCAGCGGACTGTTCAAGCACATGTGCGCACCAGCCTGCCATTCTGCTTGCTGAAAAGGTCGGCGTAAATAAATCATTGTCGACATCAATGGCCTGCATCACAGCCGCTGCGTAAAACTCCACATTCGTATACAGCTTCCGTCCGGGCTTATATTGCTCTAACAAGCGGATGGCTTCCTTCTCCACATAAAGCGCCAAGTCAAGCGACGGATCATTTCCCGTCACTTCTTCAGCCTTTATGCGCAGCGCTTCCGCCCGCGGGTCTTTTGTTTTGTACACCCTGTGCCCGAAGCCCATCAGGCGTTCTCCCCTCATAAGCTTCGCTGTCAAATACGCTTCTGCATTTTCTTTTTCCCCGATGTCTTCAAGCATTTTCGTGACGCCTGAAGGCGCACCTCCGTGCAGCGGCCCTTTCATCGTACCCAGTGCGGCAGTGACGGCAGACACTAAGTCCGATTCAGTCGAAACGGTGACTCTCGCCGAAAAAGTCGATGCATTCATCCCGTGTTCCATCGCCAGAATCATATACGTCTCAAGCGCTTTCTTTTGGGCTGCGGACGGCTGCCTGCCTGTCAGCATATACAAATAGTTTTCAACGTGTCCGTATCGCGCCTCGGGTGACAGCGCTTCCTGCCCTTGTTTACGGCGGTATCTGTACGCAATAATCGTCGGTGTGACGGCAATCAGTTTAATCGCTTCTTCCCGCTTGGGCGGATATGTAAATGAATCTGTGCCCAAACCCGAAACAGCCGTTCTCAGCACCGCCATGTCGTCCATTTCATCCGGAAGCGTTTCCAGTAAGCCGATCAAATGTTTCGGAAGCCCGCGCTCGGCTGCAAGTTCTTCCTGAAACGCAAGCAATTGCCGCTCATCAGGAAGCGCCCCGTTCAAAATGAGATACGCCGCTTCTTCAAAACTGAATTGCAATGCGATATCCTTCGCGTCATAGCCGCGATATATTAAATGCCCCTTTTCTCCGTCAATGTGGCTGATCGCCGTTTCTGCACAAGTAATCCCTTTCAATCCACGATAAATCAATTTCATTCCCCCTTATCCTCTTTCTGTTATTATAGTAAATATAATATTTAAAAAATAATGAATATTTTTAAGGGAATTAATTAAAACTTTTAATCAGAGGAGTGCATCTATGGATTTTAAATGGCTTCACACCTTCGTCACCGCGGCAAAATATGAGAATTTCAGAAAAACGGCGGAAACGCTTTTTTTATCTCAGCCGACCGTCACCGTTCATATAAAATTATTAGAGAAAGAAATCAGCTGCAAGCTGTTTCAGCGGAGCGGCCGGAAAATACAATTGACGGAAGAAGGAAAAGCATACGTGCCGTTTGCCATGAGACTTTTGGAAGACTATGAAAACAGCATGGCGGAGCTGCACAGGGTGCGCCAGGGCTACTCGCACACGCTGACGCTCGCTGTTTCGCCGCTTATCGCCGACACCGTTCTTCCGTCTGTCATGAAGCGTTATACAGAGGACAATAAAGAAACCGAAATGACAGTCACCATTTTCGAATCGGAAGAAATCGCCTCTCAAATCAGAAACGGCTCAGCCGATATCGGACTGAGCTGCTTAAAGGTGCAATCATCTTCCCTCACTTGCCGCCCCCTGTACAATGACCCCGTTGTCCTCGTCGCGCCACCCGGCCGAAAACCCGGGACAGGGAAGGCGAATGAAGTGAAAGACCTGTTCGGACAATATCTGCTTTTGACCCATAACCATCCTGACTATTGGGATGATTTGCTCCGCCAGGTCAGAATACAGTTCCCTTTCGTCAGAACAATGAAGGTGACACAGACGCATATTACGAAACGATTTATTAAAGAGGGGCTGGGCGTCTCATTTCTGCCGCTGTCAGCGGTACGGTCCGAACTCGCCGCAGGCAGCATGATTGAAATTCCGTGCGAATTCGCCCAGATGCCGAGCGCGGGCGCGTACGCCATCGCCCTCTATGAAAATGAAAAAAAGAAAACCTTTTTAGATTTTTTATCACATTTTCATTTTTAGGTGAAACAAATGGAGCTCTGCCCCGTCTAAATAAAAAACCCGTTCGGATGAACGGGTTTCTCTCACTGCTAGAATCTTTTCGCGCCCAGGTAGCGCGGCTTCCAGTAGCTGTTATTCAGATCACTTGTTGTGACGCCGTCAGAACCGGCATGGATGAACTTGTTGTTTCCGATGTACACACCCATGTGTGAAGGGCCGGCCTGATATGTTGTAAAGAAGACGAAGTCTCCTCTTGACGGGCTGGACACGCTCTTCATTGAGCTCCAGTATCCCGCAGTGCTTGTTCTGCCGACACTCGTCTGTTTGTTTAACAGGTACCAGATAAATCCGCTGCAGTCAAAGCCGGAAGTCGTTGTTCCGCCCCATACATACGGCGTGCCGATTAAAGATTGCGCATCAGAAATCAGCTTGTTTACATTCAGGCTCGTCTGTGCAATATTATGGCTGGATGAAGGCTTCTTTGATGACGAAGATCCTGAAGACGCTGAACCGGAAGTTGATCCTTTTACTTTAAGCACTTGCCCGATGCGGATCAGGTCCGTTTTTAAACCGTTTAAACTTTTTAATTGGTTTACCGTCATTTTATATTTATTCGCAATTTTCCAAAGGCTGTCGCCTTTTACGACTTTATATGTAGACGATGATGACTTGCTGCCCGAATTTGAACCTGAAGATGATTTACCGTTAATCGAAAGCGTCTGACCGATGTAAATGATATCCGATTTTAATTTGTTCTCAGATTTAATGGAATTAATTGACGTTCCATACCGATTTGAAAGTCCCCATAATGTATCGCCTTTTTTTACCTTAATCGTTTGCGCAGATGCCGCACCCGCAAACAAAGTCGTCCCCAAAACCACTGCCGTTGTTGCTGTAACAAGTTGCTTTTTCATATTTTCCTCCCTGAATGATTCTATCTATTTTATGTGTCTCTTTTTTAAAGTTTTTATCTGTTTCCTATTATAAGGTTCAATTTCCACTAGAAATAGACTTGACTTCCCGTGACAAATTTCTTACTAATTCGTTTTAGAAAAAAGTTTTTAAGGGTATTAAATATTTCAATTTGATTTCAAACGTGACGAAAAACGAGTCAATTTGTCATGTTTTTTTCCTGTGATCATCGTATTTTGGAAAAACAAAGCAGTTTACTTTCCAAATAACTCCTTGTTAAAAAAATCCTCATCTTTTTCAAAAAAGTGAATGGTTTTCACTCTTTCTTGAAAACATAAGTTACACCGGAATTTACATTTCTAACAATGTTTCACCTGAAATTTACAGGAGAAACAGACGCTCTTTACAAACACCCCCTACCATTAGACATACAGACACGATTAAAGGAGGACGAGTGAGAATGAGTCTATTTAAACAGGTTCGATCAAAACTTCTGCCGGCGGCAGCCGTATCCGTACTGACAGCCGGTCTGATTGCGGGTGCGGGGCTTCAGCACTCCGAACAGGCTGCGGCAAAAAAACAGCCTGACAAAAACGAGATCAGAAACGTCATCTTCATGGTCGGCGACGGAATGGGCGCTCCCTATATGAACGCCTACCGTTCGGTCATTAACAAAGGAAAGCCTTCGGATGGTATGAAACTGACAGCATTCGATCCCAATCTCACCGGTATGATGATGACTTATCCTGACGATCCTGATTCCAATATTACCGATTCCGCGGCGGCTGGCACGGCAATGGCCACAGGCGTGAAAACGTATAACGCGGCGATCGGAGTCGATAAAAAAGGAAAGCGGGTAAAATCCGTCCTCGAAGAAGCGAAACAAAGAGGGAAATCCACCGGACTTGTCGCAACTTCGGAGATTGCGCACGCCACCCCTGCGGCATTCGGAGCCCATAACAAATCCCGAAAGAACATGGATGACATCGCAAGCAGCTACTTTGATGACCGCATCAACGGAAAACAGAAAGTCGATGTGCTCCTCGGAGGCGGCAAGTCAAACTTTATCCGTAAAGACCGCAATATAACAAAGGATTTCAAAAAAGCGGGATACAGCTACGTGACATCAAAACAGGAGCTCAAAAAGGATCGTAACAAGAAGATTCTCGGCCTGTTTGCCGATGGCGGACTCGACAAAGCAATCGACCGCTCAAACGCCGTCCCTTCATTAGAAGACATGACAACGGCAGCGATCGACAGGCTGAACAAGAATAAAAAAGGGTTTTTCTTAATGGTCGAAGGCAGCCAAATTGACTGGGCGGGCCATGACAATGATATAGTCGGCGCAATGAGTGAAATGAAGGATTTTGAAAAAGCGTATAAAGCAGCGATCGCATTTGCCAAAAAGGACAAACATACGCTTGTCGTTGCCACGGCTGACCATACCACCGGCGGATTGACGATCGGCGCGAATGACGATAAAAACTGGCATGTTGAACCGATTCTTGCCGCAAAAAAAACCCCGGCGTTTATGGCTGACCAAATCAAAGCGGGTAAATCCGTATCTTCCGTGCTTGCGCGTTATACAGACCTGAAATGGTCAAAAGCTGAAATCAAACAGATCGAAACGGCCTCAAAACAGGATGCTGACAAGAGCGTCTACAAAGCGATCATTAAGCTCTTTAATGCGAAAACCAACAGCGGCTGGACAACCGGCGATCATACGGGCGAAGAAGTTCCCGTTTACGCATACGGTCCGGGAAGAGAGTCATTTACGGGGCTTTTAAACAACACGGACCAGGCCAAAAAGATTTTTCACATCCTGAAACACGGAAAATAAAAAAGGATGCGGGGGTTTCCCCGCATCCTTTCTTCTTTTACAGATATCTCCGGTGCACTCCTTTGCCGTCATAAGAAAACATCACTTCTCTGTCTTCAAGAACAGATTCGATGTGCACGCTCCTGCCCCACAGCTGGTACAGATACGGCAGCACTTTCTCCAAATATTTCAGATCAAGCTCAATTCCCTCATACCAATGTTTAATATAAAGCTCATTATTCTTCAGGTAATCCCCGTCATTGACGGTCAGATAAGGAAATCCCCCGTTGACCCGCATGTTCACGAGCTGATCTCGCACGGCCTTCCATTCTTTGTCGATCACTTTATAGTCCCTGCCCTGCTTTTGGAATAAATACAAATCCTCACGCATTACGAGATCTTTCGTCAAATAATTGCGGATAAATGATATATCCGATTCAATTTCCCTGACCTCAAACATTTTCTCGCGGCCGGAACCGGGCTTTACTCCTGTTTTTTTCATTTCATCTGTCGGGTTGTCATAACGCTCTTCGATGTCCTCAAAAATTTTCAGCCCTAAATAATACGGGTTGATTCCCGTTTTTGACGGCTGAACGACGCCTGCGTTCAGCTTCGCAAATTCGATGGCTTCATCTGAAGTCAGGTCAAGCTCGCGGATAATCCGCTGATGCCAATAAGATGCCCAGCCTTCGTTCATGATTTTCGTTTCCAGCTGCGGCCAGAAATACAGCATTTCTTCTCTCATCATGGTTAAAATGTCACGCTGCCACGGTTCAAGCTCCCGCGAATGTTCTTCGATAAACAGCAGAATATCTTTTTCCGGCCGGGGCGGAAACGGTTTTTTCCCTTTTTTCTTTTTCACCTGCTTCGGCTTATCCATTCCCCATAAATCATCGTAAGGCGATGGCGCGGTTTCTTCTTCGTCCTCCTCTTCGTCATCGACGCTCCACAGCAGCTTCGGCCTGACGAGCGACGGATCGATATGCTCCTGAACCGCCAGAATGGCATCTAAAAAGGACTCCACCTCTTTTATCCCGTGAATTCTTTCATAATGCTTAATCCGCTCCGCCGCAGCCGCCATACTCTCAACCATGTCCCGGTTCGTATTTTGAAAGCGGCAGTTATGTTTGAAAAAATCACAATGGGCAAGAACATGGGCTACAATTAATTTATTTTGGATCAGCGAATTGCTGTCCAGCAAAAAAGCGTAGCAAGGGTTGGAATTAATGACAAGTTCATAAATTTTGCTCAAACCGAGATCATAATGGAGTTTCATCTTATGAAATTGTTTGCCGAAACTCCAGTGGCTGAATCTCGTCGGCATGCCGTACGCGCCGAATGTATAAATAATTTCAGCCGGGCAAATTTCATATCTCATCGGGTAGAAATCAAGGCCGAAACCCTTCGCAATGTCGGTTATTTCCTCAATTGCCCGCTGTAAACCTTTTGTCTCCTCCGCGTTCAACCGAATCCCCCCTACTTGGACTTATTTATAATGTATGACCCCTCCTCTCAAAAGATGAAATAACAGATCGGTTTCCGGCTGAAAACTTTCGGCACATCCGCGCCGTTTGCTTTATCTGTAAGTGGGTAAAACACACACCATACCCCAAAAAGAAAAGGAGCGATTCTACTTGAATACAGCAGACATGCTTACGACGTATCTCAGCAAACTCCCGAATCTGGTCATTGCACTGCTCGTCCTGCTTATCGGCTGGGGCATTGCCAAAATCATTGAAAAAGCCGTATACAAAGGCCTGCAAAAAACAAAAATTGACGACAGGCTGTTCGCCGAAAAAAAGCCGGCGCGCTATTCCTCAGAAAAAGTCATCAGTAAAGTCATTTATTTTATCGCATTAATTATCGTTTTTATTCTATTCTTTAACATTCTGCATCTGACAACCGTGGCTTCGCCTTTTGTCAGCATGCTGTCAGCGATAACGGCGGCTGTGCCGAGCATTTTAAAAGCCGGCCTGATTCTGCTGTTGGGCTGGGCGGCCGCTTCGCTTTTCAGCTATCTCGTCAAAAAAGCGGGCATGAAACTCGCTGAAAACGGCCGGTTCAGAAAATGGACAATGGTGTCTGAAGAAGCGGAGATGAGCAGATCCGTTACGGCCGCTTCACGAATCGTTTTCTACTTCGTCTTGCTCTTGTTCCTGCCCGGCGTCTTGGCCGCTCTCCAAATCAGCGGAGTATCAGGGCCGTTTACAAATATGATCCAAAGCGTTTTGTCCTTTATACCGAAAGTATTCGCCGCGGCGCTGATTGTTTTAATCGGCTGGCTTGTTGCCCGTCTCGTCCGTGATATCGTCACAAACTTTCTGGCGAGTATCGGCACGGAAAGGCTCGCCGCACGTATGGGGCTTTCTATTTATCTGAAGGATACAAGCCTGTCGGCAATCATCGGAACGATTGTCTACGTGCTGATTTTCATTCCGGTGATCATTTCTGCGCTTGACCGGCTTGATGTGGCGGGTATTTCTGAACCGGCGTCAGCCATGCTGCACACGGTCTTTACAATGCTTCCTAATATCATCATCGGTATCGTGCTGATCATCGCCGGCATCTGGATCGGAAAATGGGTCAACAGCATTGTATCCGGGCTCTTGCACCGGGCCGGTTTCGACTCTCTTCTCGGTAAAATGGGCTTTGAACAGGCGGGTACCCCGAAGCTGACGCTTTCTCAGACGGTCGGCATGATTGTTCAGATCATCATCGTCCTGCTCTTTACGGCAGAGGCGCTGCAGCTTGTTCATCTCGAATTTCTCGTCGTTATCGCAACAGGTATTATCGCTTACCTGCCTAATGTTCTGGCCGCTGTATTTATTCTCGGAATCGGGCTTTTGGCCGGACAGCTCGTCAGCAGGCTGCTTGCCGGCATGCTGAGCGGAAAGGAATTCAGATTCCTGGCGCCGCTTGCGAAATATACCATTATCACTCTCTCAATCTTTATGGCGCTGGATCAGCTCGGTGTCGCCGACACGATCGTAAATGCCGCGTTTATTCTGATTCTGGGCGGTTTCGCGCTTGCCTTCGGACTTTCATTCGGTCTTGGCGGAAAAGAATTTGCCTCCCGTTATCTCGCAAAATTGGATCGCAAAATTGAAAAACATCAATCGGCTGACGATCGTAAGCCGCCGATGTCTTAACGAAAAAAACGTGTGCTCAGAAGGAGCGCACGTTTTTTTTTGAGTTAAAGGGGCAAATTCCTTTTTTTTCATTTTAGATTCATATATGATAGACTGTAACAGAAGCAAAATCTCTTTTTCCGAGGTCATTCTATGAAATTAACGAACTATACCGATTATTCTTTACGCGTTTTGATTTTTTTGGCTTCCAAACATTCCGACGAACTTTCCAACATAAAAGAAATCGCAGATACTTATTCCATCTCTAAAAACCACCTCATGAAAGTCATTTACCGCCTCGGCCAGCTCGGGTATGTCGAAACGATCCGGGGCCGGGGAGGCGGAATCCGATTAGGAATGACACCGGAAGACATAAACATTGGAGAAGTCGTTCGAAATACAGAAGACGACTTTAACATCGTAGAATGCTTTGACTCCAAAAAAAATCTCTGTATCATATCTCCCGCCTGCAACTTAAAGAACCTTCTGAATGAAGCCCTGCAAGCTTACCTGGCCGTTTTAGACAAATATACGTTAAGGGATCTGGTCAAAAACAAAGAGGAGATTATGAGACTGCTCAGAAGCTGAAGGAATGTCCGCATTCCTTCTTTTTTTTATGCCGGCATAAGAAAAAAGGACTATTTCTATTAATATGATAAACGATTGCAGACAAGTGCCGATATAAAGATTATCATTACTGATATCCTCACCTTGCGGCTGCAACGAATGGGGATAGTAAAATCATCGCAGGAAAAGGGAGATTCATTATGAAAAAAAAGGTAGCGGTCGGTTTGACTGCATCTGCGATCGTCGGGTCTGCGTTAGCTGTAACACCGGCAGAAGCACAAACGATTAAGGTTAAAAGCGGAGATTCATTATGGAAGCTTGCCCAAAACTACAATACAAGCGTGGATGCCATTACATCAGCGAATCATCTAAAATCCACCGTTATTTCTATCGGGCAGACGCTCAACATTCCTAACGGCAAATCAGATTCCGGCAGCTCAAAGCCATCTTCAAAGAACAGCGGCACGACTAAAAGCGTTTATACAGTGAAAAGCGGAGACTCGCTGTGGCTGATCGCATCTGATTTTAAAATGTCTGTACAGGAACTGAAAAAAATGAACGGTCTGACAAGCGACTTAATCCGCGCCGGACAGAAGCTGCAAGTGACGGGGAAAGTTTCCTCAAGCACCGATCAGAAAAAAAACACACCGGGCAGCAGCTCAAACAGCAGCAAAAAGCAGTCATCATCTTCCGGGACGTATAAAGTCAAACTCGGCGATTCACTATGGAAGATCGCAAACAGCGTCAATATGACCATTGCGGAACTCAAAGTATTAAACAACTTAAAAACGGATACGATCTACGTAAACCAAGTCCTGAAAACAAAAGGAACGTCTTCTTCGGGAAACACGCCGTCAAAAGACAATTCAAACCAAAATAAAAACCAGACGCAAACGTCCTCTTATACAGTAAAAAGCGGAGACTCACTCTGGAAAATCGCAAACGCATACAACATGACGGTTCAGCAAATCAGAAGCATCAACAAACTGACGTCAGACATGCTGCGGGTCGGACAAGTGCTTAAGCTGACAAAAACGTCATCTTCCGGCTCTTCGACTTCACCGTCAACTCCGAACCAGTCCGGAGATACAGGGAAAACCACTACATATACCGTGAAAAGCGGGGATTCTTTATGGGTGATCGCCCAAAAGTTCAATGTGACGGCCCAGCAGATCCGCGAGAAAAACAATCTGAAAACAGATGTTCTTCAAATCGGACAAAAGCTGACGATTACCGGGCAGCAGACAAACACGACACCGAATCAGTCCGGCAACACAGGCGGCACAGGTTCAACAAGCGCGAAGATTAATGTAATGATCGATGCCGCAAAAGCTCAACTGGGCGTACCGTATGTATGGGGCGGGACAACGCCGAGAGGCTTTGACTGCAGCGGTTTCATTTATTACGTTCTCAATAAGGTCACTTCTGTATCCAGACTTTCAGCCGCAGGCTACTGGAATACGATGACATCAGTCAGCCAGCCGGCGGTCGGTGACTTTGTCTTTTTCTCAACTTATAAAGCCGGACCTTCCCACGTCGGTATTTATCTCGGGAACGGCCAGTTTATTAATGCCAACGATTCGGGTGTCGTTATTTCCAGCATGAACAATTCCTATTGGAAACAGCGCTACCTCGGCGCAAAACGTTTCTTCTGATATCTGACAAGCTGTACGGCCTCAATTAGGCTGTGCAGCTTTTTTTACAGTCTGAAAATATTAATGCTGATCACGTGTTTTGTTACGGGATGGAAATACACTTCAGCACGGGATGAAAACGTTTCTTTTGATGTTTGCACCGTTACGCGAAACACATCTTTCGTCTGTTCCCGGTTCACTTTTGTACGGCCCATGTACGAATAATCGGTAAGCTCGGCCCCCTTGTATTCACGTTCAAGCTGGTTCCATGCGAGCTGCTCCCATTTTTCAACTGATGGATCAAGGTGTTCTGTATGCCCTTTTTCAGCGATAGAGGCAATGAGAATGCCGCAAAACAAGAGGGCAAGCGCAAATGGAAGGGATTTCATCTTTATGTTCTCCTGAGTCGTTTTTTGTCAATCTTAGCGTGTCCAAAGAAGAGACGGATATGCGGTTTTATTTTATGTCTCCCTCATATTGCTATGCCGCAGTGATAAGGACACCAACTTTTCCCCCGTTGCATCCGGGCTTCAGCGGCATAAACTAACGGAGAACTTCTCATTGAAAGGAGAAGCGTTAGATGGATCATGCCGATTATGACAAAGCCTTGTATTACACACACCGGTCTCAATGGGACAATTTGTTAATATTGATGGTTCGTACAAAAGATGATTTATTATCAAAGCGTATTGAGCACTTTCTGCACGCGTATCATTTCGAATATGATCATGCGGTGCTTGAAAAAGAGCTGTATTCTCTTCTCGGGTATATTGATCATGCGGCGGAGCTCGTTTATGAAGATCAATTAGCCATGCTGACATAAAAACAATCCCGGCGTCAGACGCCGGGATTTCTTGTATTTGTGAACATATTCAGCTCTTCGATCATCTCTTTCAGGCTGACCGCCATATCCTCAGATACGGTCCGGCGCTCCATGTCAATGTGAATCGGGTCTAAGACCAGCTGTTTCGGGATGACATTTGCATAAACGCCCCGCATGACCGTCCGCATATTCGCCAGCGCGTTCATGCCTCCTTTTCCTCCGCCCGCCGCGGCAATGATTGCCACCGGTTTGTATGCCCAGTGATCGCTGCTTAAAAAATCGATGGCGTTTTTTAAAGCGCCGCTCATGCCGCTGTGATACTCGGGAGATAATAAGACGACGGCCGCCGACTTTTTCACCTGCCGCCTTAACTCTTGCACTGAAGGCAGCTCGTTCTGTTCTTCTTCACCGTTATAAAGCGGCAGATCACTTTCGCTCAAATCAATATAATCGGTATGAAACCGATCTCTGATATAAGAAGCGGCAATTCTCGTCCGCCCGTTTTTTCTCGGTGTGCCGCTGATCACTAATATGCTCATGATTTTACCGCCTTTCCAAAAACATTATATTTTACCGCATACAATGCCGCCTGCGTCCGATCGGAAAGATTCAGCTTTGACAGCAGGTTGGACACGTGGGTCTTCACTGTTTTTTCTGAAATAAACAGTGCCGCCGCAATTTCCTTATTGCTTTTTCCTTTGGCTATTTCTTGAAGAACATCTTTTTCACGAGGGGTCAGGTGATAATATTTTTCCTTATCCTGATCATCCTGAACCATGTGGGTCAGCACATGAGGCACAATATCCGCCGACAGCCGGTAACGTCCGGAATACACTTCCCGGAGCGTTTTCACTAAATCATCGGGCTGGGCGTCTTTCAGCTGATACGCTTTTGCGCCGGCTTTAAGGGCGGGAATGACATGCTCCTGATCAGAATAGCTCGTCAAAACGACGATACTGATGTCCGGAAATCGTTCAGCCGCAATTTTTGCCGCTTCTATGCCGTCCGTATCAGGCATTGATAAATCCATCAGAATGATGTCCGGCTCCGTCTTTTCAGCTTGCTGAAGCGCTTCAGCACCGGTGGACGCCTCACCGACAACTTCAATGTCTTCCTGAGTGGCGAAGAAATAGCGCAGTCCTTTGCGGACAACGTGATGATCATCAGCAATCACAATTTTCATCAATCAGACCTCCTGTCCCGAAACGGAAGCCGAACGGAGACAATCGTTCCGGCGCCAAGCTCGGATTGCAATGTAAAGCGGCCTCCGATCGCTTCAGCCCGCGCTTTCATGCCGGCCACGCCGAGCGATGGGAGCACAGCATGCGCATCAGCGCTGAAGCCTGCTCCGCGGTCGCTAATGTGAAGCTCGGCGCAATCCGGCTTTTTAACGGCGGAAATGATAACCCGGTCCGTTCCCGCATGCTTTTTACAGTTATTCAAGGCTTCCTGGGCGATCCGCCAAAGCGCGTGTTCCTGTTCATCCGTAAGCTCCAGCTCATCCTCCATTTCACAAACGGCTTCCAGACCGATAAGAGCGGTATAGCTTTTGATCGACGCATACAGCCCTTTCGTCAAACTTTCCGGCTTCAGCTGCCAAATAAGCGCCCTCATTTCTGTTAGCGCATCCTGAGACAGCTCTTGAATAAATGTAATCATCTGCCGGAGCCGATCATCATTTGTAAAACTCTTTGCGGCTTTTGCCGTTAAGCTGACAGAAAACAGCATCTGATTGACGGAATCATGTAGCTCTTGCGCAAGTCTGCTTCGTTCCATCAACAGGGCGTTCTGCTGCTCAAATTCGGCCAATTTCATCCGCTGAATCGCCGTTCCGATTTGAAATGCAACAGCTTCAAGAAGATGCAGTTCTTCTTCGTTGAAAAATGTCTTTTCGTTTGCGGCGACGTTTAATAAACCGAACTTCCGGCCGCCGTCCTCAAGCGGTACGGTCGCATGATGGGTAATGCCCTCCGTATCGCGGCAGTTCGTCGTCTGTTCCGCAAATTCAATCCGTTTACAATTCATTATGTTTACGGCCTTTGTCAAACCCCCATTGCTGAATTTGGTCAGACAATAGCATTCCCCGCTGCACATGAGTGCATTTTCCCGCTGACCGAGAGCCGGCGGTAAATAAGCGGATGCGGCGAGCGTATAAGACCCGTCCGGCTCAATCAGAAAAATCCACCCTGTCTGCAGCCCGGTCAGGCTGAGCAGTTCGCGGAGCACTTTATCAAGCGCTTCCTTTAAATCGTGGTTTTGGTTTAAGGTTTCCGCAATCGCTTTTAACGTTTTTAACGTTTCTACCGTCGTTTTCGTCAATTTCCCTCACTCCGGCCAATCAGAATTATCCATATTATATCAATTCTTTTCTGTATATTCCTTTGTTTTCAGCATGAATTTTCCTCATACTTTCGGATGAGGCGTATAAAAAAACCGCCGGATGTCGCTTCCGGCGGTTTGTTGTTTATTTCGTTTTTTCCACTATGCCATCCACCGTTTTCATGACGGCTTCAGATAATGCGGCAAGACGCTGTTCGCTGTCTTGTAAAGAAGTTCCCTTCACGGCGAAATAGAACTTCACTTTCGGCTCCGTTCCTGATGGACGAAGGCAGAACCAAGAGCCGTCTTCAAGGAAATATTTCAGGACATTTGACTTCGGCAGATCAATATCTTCTTCATGATGATCGGCAAATACAGTCCGTTTTCCCGTTGAATAGTCTTCAGCCTGAGTGATTTGTTTTCCGGCCATCTGCTTCGGCGGATCGTTTCGGAATGAAGTCAGGATAGCGGAAATCTGCTCTGCTCCCTGTTTTCCTTTTAACGTCAATGACTTCAAGCCTTCACGGTAATATCCGTATTCTTTAAAAATGGACAGCAGCGCGTCATAAAGCGACATGCCCTGCTTTTTATAAAAGGCGCATACCTCGACGGCTAACAGCGCAGCCTGGATCGCGTCTTTGTCACGCGCGAAATCGCCGATTAAGTAGCCGTAGCTTTCTTCATACCCGAACTGGAACGTGTATTGGCCTGATTTTTCATATTCTTTGATCTTTTCACCGATAAATTTGAAGCCTGTCAGCGTGTCAACCGTATCTAATCCGAAAGATGAAGCGACGGCGCGGCCCAATTCGCTCGTGACAATCGTTTTCATGACGACACCGTTTTTAGGAAGGGTGCCCTGTTTTTTCTTCTCGGAAAGCAGGTAATGCAATAAAAGCGCGCCTGTCTGGTTTCCCGTCAGCACTGTGTACTTGCCTTCGCTGTTTTTTACGGCAATGCCGAGACGGTCGGCATCCGGGTCCGTAGCGACAAGAATATCGGCATTTTGTTCTTCTCCGAGCTTAATGGCATATTCGAATGCCGCGTGCTCTTCCGGATTCGGCGATTTGACGGTTGAAAAATCCGGGTCCGGCAGCTCTTGCTCCTTTACGACGGTGACGTTTTTGTAACCGAGTGCTTCAAGACCGCGGCGCACCGGTTTATTTGCCGTGCCGTGAAGGGGAGTGAACACGACGCTGACATCCACTTCATCCGAAAGCTCGGGATGTACGGAGATGGAAGTCAGTTTTTCAGTATACGGTTTATCAATTTCTTCACCGATTATTTTAATCAAACCTTTTTCTTTCAGCGACTGTTCATCTTCAACTTGAATCGTTAATTCATTTTCTATGGCATTCACTTCCGCAATGACGATGTCCGCTTCTTTCGGCGGCAGCTGTGCGCCGTCATCGCCATACACTTTATATCCGTTATATTCAGGCGGGTTATGGCTGGCCGTCACGACGATGCCGGCATAAGCGTTCAGCTTTCTCACCGCAAAAGACAGCTCAGGCGTCGGGCGGAGCTCATCAAATACGTATGTTTGAATGCCTTGGGAAGCAAGGGTTTTTGCAGCTTCCATCGCAAACTCAGGAGATTTATGACGGGAGTCGTATGCGATCGCAACCCCTCTTTTTTTCGCGTCTTCCCCCTGTTTCGCGATATACGCCGCAAGTCCGGCGGATGCTTTGCGGACCGTGTAAATGTTCATTCTGTTCGTACCCGGCCCGATTTCTCCTCTCATGCCTCCTGTTCCGAACTCAAGATTTTTGTAGAAAAAATCTTCCAGCAACTGCTCGTTTCCTTCTGCGTCCGCCAATAATTTTTTCAATTCTGAATCTAATTGTTCGGCCTGATTCCAGCGTTCGTAACTCTTACTCCAACTCATGTTCGTCCTCCTATAATTTCAGCTTATGACCATATTTTAATATGAAGCGGCTGCCCGTGTCACTTGATAACTTAACCAAATGCTTTATGTAAAAAGATAAAAGAAGGGCTCATGCCTTTTCGGCACAGCCCTCCGGTTATTATTGTTCGAGCGGAACAACCGCGTCGTGCAGCAGCATATTTAACCACTCAGTGTGTTTTTCTTTCGTTTCGTCATTCCATTGGAATCGGTCGCTCATGTAATCAATCACGGCCGTTTTATACGTTTGCACCCATTTGATGTCGAAGAACAGTCTTCCCGTTCTGCGGACGAAGAAATCGGCAGGTGTCGCAGCCATTTCTTCTTCGATGCTGTAAGCCGCTTCCGCCAGAATGTGAACCGGAATCTGGCGTTTTTCCGCTTCATCTTTCAGGCCTTCAATCCGGCTGAATACATTTTCAACGTTAGAGCCGTATCTGATGGCTAACTGCTTAGCGGTTTCCTGTGATAAACCGATTTTCAAGCCGTCTTTTGTCTTTGCTTCCACAAATGACTCGAAGTTTTTAGAGCCGCCGACATGTCCGCCGGAAATCGGCATCGTCTTCGTCTTGCAGCCGCCGAAGTCCTGGCCGCCCTCTTCTTTCAAGCGGTCGCGGACAAGATCGACAATGTGCTCAGCCATTTTACGGTAGCCCGTCAGTTTTCCTCCGGCGATCGTAATCAGGCCTGATTGAGATGTCCAGATTTCATCTTTACGGGAGATCTCAGACGGGTCTTTCCCTTCTTCGTGAATAAGCGGTCTGAGGCCGGCCCAGCTAGATTCAATATCGTCCGCCGTAATGTTCAGTTCCGGGAACATATAATTGATGGAGCTGACGATATAATCGCGATCCTGCACCGTCATGCGCGGGTGCTCAAGTTTTTGTTTGTAAACCGTATCGGTCGTACCCACATATGTTTTTCCTTCACGCGGAATGGCGAACACCATCCGGCCGTCCGGCGTATCAAAGTACACCGCCTGTTTAAGCGGGAATACGGATTGGTCGAATACGAGATGGACCCCTTTTGTGTGCTGGAGATGTTTTCCGCTTTTGCTGTGGTCTTTTTCTCTCAGCTCGTCGACCCACGGACCTGTCGCATTGACGATTTTTTTGGCGTACACTTTGTATTCCTTGCCTGACAGCAGATCTTCAATTAAAACGCCGACAACTTTTCCTTTTTCATAAAGCAGTTCTTTCACTTTAGAATAGTTGACAGGCTCAGCACCGAATTTAACGGCTTCTTTCATGACTTCAATCGTCAGTCTCGCATCGTCCGTCCGGTACTCTACATAATAGCCTCCGCCTTTTAAGCCGTCTTTTTTGACGAGCGGCTCTTTTTGCAGTGTTTCTTTAGCAGACAGCATGCTTCTGCGCTCTGATTTTTTTACTCCCGCTAAATAGTCATACACACGCAGGCCGATTGAAGTAGAGAATGAACCGAACGTGCCGCCTTTATGAAACGGCAGCAGCATCCATTCCGGCGTCGTGACGTGCGGGCCGTTTTCGTACACGATGGCGCGTTCCTTACCGACTTCAGCCACCATTTTGACTTCAAATTGCTTCAGATAACGCAAACCGCCGTGAACAAGCTTTGTGGATCGGCTTGATGTGCCGGCCGCGAAATCCTGCATTTCGCTCAAAGCGACTTTCATTCCCCTTGAAGCAGCGTCAAGCGCCGTACCGGCACCCGTAATACCTCCGCCTATAATAAACAGATCGTATGTTTTTTTAGTCATGTCTTCCAGCATATGATCCCGTTCCAAACTTGAAAATTGGTGATTCATCATTACGCTTCCTCCTTGTTGTCACGGTATAGAAAAAGAGACCACAACAGCCAAAGCGCATGTCGTCACTTTGGTGCTGTGGTCTCTCCTCATCTCAGGACCGTTCCTATTAACTTGTTTTCAGTATACCATAATTTTATCTTATTTAAAAGCCATAGCTGCATTTACTGCTTTTTTCCATCCGCCGTACAATTCATCGCGTTTTTCATCTTCCATTTCCGGTTTGAATTGCTTATCAAGGTTCCACTGATCGGCGATTTCAGTGCTGTCCTTCCAGTAGCCGACAGCGATTCCGGCTAAATACGCGGCACCGAGCGCCGTCGTTTCATTAATTTCCGGACGTTCGACCGGCACATCAAGCAAGTCGCTCTGGAACTGCATGAGGAAGTTATTTTTTACCGCTCCGCCGTCTACACGCAATGTTTTTAAAGAGATGCCTGAATCAGCCTCCATGGCATCAAGCACATCTTTCGCCTGATATGCGAGAGATTCAAGCGTGGCACGGATAAAATGCTCCTTCGTCGTTCCGCGTGTCAGGCCGAAAACTGAGCCGCGCACGTCACTGTCCCAGTACGGTGTGCCCAATCCGACGAAAGCGGGCACGACATAAACACCGTCAGCGGAATCCACACGCTCTGCGTATGTCTCGCTTTCTTTCGAATCCTGGAACATCCGCATGCCGTCTCTCAGCCATTGGATGGCAGAACCTGCGACAAAGATGCTTCCTTCCAATGCATACTCGACTTTTCCGTCTAATCCCCAGGCGATTGTCGTCAGAAGGCCGTGATCAGAAGTGATGGCTTTTTCTCCGGTATTCATCAGCATAAAGCAGCCTGTGCCGTATGTGTTTTTCCCCATGCCTTCTTCAAAGCACGCCTGACCGAACAGCGCAGACTGCTGGTCTCCGGCCGCTCCCGCAATCGGAATATTTTTACCAAAGAAATGATAATCAACCGTTTTCGCGTACACATGAGAAGACGGTTTCACTTCCGGCAGCATTGATTTCGGTACGCCTAAAATATCAAGCAGCTCGTCATCCCATTTTAATTCATGTATATTAAACATCAGCGTTCTTGAAGCGTTGGAATAATCCGTTACGTGCGCCGCCCCTCCGGACATTTTCCAGATGAGCCATGAATCAATCGTTCCGAACAGAAGATTTCCGTTTTCCGCTTTTTCCCGCGCGCCTTCTACATTGTCAAGAATCCATTTGACTTTCGTTCC
Source organism: Bacillus sp. LR--39 (assembly GCF_053613335.1). Lineage (NCBI taxonomy): Bacteria > Bacillati > Bacillota > Bacilli > Caryophanales > Bacillaceae > Bacillus > Bacillus sp. LR--39. The sequence goes on from NZ_JBSIOT010000001.1 coordinate 2,004,888, forward strand.
TGAGAAATAAGGGTCGATCAAAAGTCCCGTTTTTTCTCTGAATGTATCATTATATCCTTTTTCACGAAGCTCTTCGCAAATGCTGGATGTTTGTCTCGATTGCCACACAATTGCATTGTATACCGGCTTTCCGGTATCTTTATCCCATACGACCGTCGTTTCCCTTTGGTTCGTGATGCCGATGCCGGCAATTTGATCAGCGCTGATTCCGGACTCGGAGATCACAGTCGCGATAACGGCGAGCACCGATCCCCAGATTTCGTTCGCATTGTGCTCCACCCAGCCCGGCTGAGGGAAATGCTGTGTGAATTCCTTTTGAGCGGAATGCACGATTTTTCCTTCTTTATTAAAAAGAATCGCTCTTGAACTTGTTGTGCCTTGGTCAATTGATAAAATATAGGTCTCCATGATGCCGCTCTCCTTTTTAAATATATTCAGAATTTGATAATGTTTTCTGTGATTGAGATTTCTTGGTATAAATATAGAGTATGAAAAGCACTACAACCATTATAACGCTTACAAACCAAAAGCTAGGTGTCACATTTCCTTTAAACGCGGCATTGTAAAATACGCCGCCGAACGCACCGCCCATGATCGGACCGACTACGGGAATCCAGGCATATTTCCAATTTGACGGCCCTTTTTTCGGAATCGGCAGAAAGGCGTGAGCGATTCTCGGCCCCAAATCCCGCGCAGGGTTGATCGCATATCCGGTCGTCCCTCCAAGAGAAATCCCGATGGCAACGATGAGGAATCCGACAATCAGCGGGTTCAGCCCTTTTGTAAATTCATTCGCTCCGATTGCCAAAATGCCGAGCACAAGCACAAACGTACCAATGACTTCACTTATCATATTCCCAAATGTATGAGGAATACTCGGGCCGGTCGAGAAAACGCCCAGTTTGGCGGCCGGATCATCCGTCGCCTTCCAATGCGGCAGATAATGAAGGAACACAACAACCGCACCGATCATTGCTCCGATCATCTGTCCTGCAATATAAACAGGGACCTCTTTCCAAGGAAAGCTGCCTTCAAGCGCAAGGCCTATCGTTAAAGCCGGATTCAAGTGGGCGCCGCTGATGCTGCCGACGGCATATGCCGCCATGGCTACTCCCAATCCCCAGCCGAATACAATAACAATCCATCCGGATTGGTATGAAAGCGATTTCTTTAAATTGACTCCCGCACAAACGCCGCCGCCGAAAATAACAAGCAGCATTGTACCGATTACTTCTCCCCAAAATGCTGTCATCATCATTCCTCCTAAATGACAAAATAGCAGGTTTGACAGAGTTATAGAGAATAAAAAACCCACAACAAACCGCTTTACGCTTTATTGCTTCCGTAAAGAGCTGTTGTGGGTCTCCGGATCTCCATCACATAGTATTAACCTAGGTCTATTGTAACAATGGGTGTAAGCGGTGTCAATCTTTTTTTGTCATAGAATGTTCATATTTAGCCCATAGTTCGGTGTCTGAAGTCGTCACGGCCGTGGCTCCTGCCTGCAAGGCGTTTTCAACGTCCTGCTCCGTGCGGATGAAGCCGCCGGCAAAAATAGGAATCCCCGTCATTTCTTTAATTTCTCTGATTAAAGTCGGAACAATGCCCGGGAGAACCTCGATAAAGTCAGGTTTATGCTTTCCGACGAATTCCATGCTTTTCTCCATGGCGCTCGTATCCAAGAGAAATAGACGCTGGATCGCGTATATTTTCTTTTGTTTCGCTTTGACGATGACTGATGATCTCGTCGAAATGATGCCCGCGGGTCTGATGTCCTGACAAATGAACTCCGCACCGTATTCGTCATGCTTAATGCCGTGAATTAAATCGACGTGAACCATCAGAAGTTTTCCGTGTTTTTTTGCTTCATTCACGACACCTTTTAATTGACCAAGGTGGATATCTAAAATGACGCCGTATAAGAACGGACTCTCTAAAAATGCATCGAATTGCTTCATGTTCCGGATAGCCGGTAGAATCTGCTGGTTGTGAAAACTCATGTTTTACTCCTTTACATTAAAAATCAATGCTCAGCACGCTTTCCTTGACGGTCGAAATGATGAAAGAGAGCTCCTCGTCCGACAGGCAAAAAGGCGGAGACAGCTGAATGACATTATTATATCCCGCTACAGTATCACCATTTTTCCCGACAAGCAGGCCTTTTTCTCTGCACGCGGTGATGACGTGCTGCACAAGGGCGGCATCAGCGGGTTCCTTCGTGATTTTGTCCTTGACGAGCTCAATGCCGGTAAGAAGGCCCTTGCCTCGTACATCTCCGACCGCCGGATGTTCTCTGAGCGGCTCAAGCTCACGGAGCAGCCTTTCTCCAAGCTCCCGGGAGCGGGCGATCAGATGTTCGTCCTCCATCAATTGCAGGTTTTTCAAAGCCAGGGCGCAGGCTGCCGGATTGCCTCCGAATGTATTCACGTGCCGGAAGCGGCCGTACGGCTCACCGCCCGAATACGCCTCAAAAATCTCCCGTTTTACCGCCGTTGCCGACAGCGGCAGATAAGCGCTCGTAATGCCTTTTGCCATTGTGACGATGTCCGGTGAAACGCCGTAATGCTGAAATCCGAACGGCTCTCCCGTGCGGCCGAAACCGCAAATGACTTCATCACTGATCAGAAGCGCGCCGTGGCGGCGGCAAATGTCCTCTACCTTTGCCATATACCCGTCCGGGGGCATCAGTATCCCTCCGCCTGTAATAATCGGTTCCATAATCACGCCGGCAATCGTTTCGCTTAATTCCCACGTCATGATCCGGTCGATTTCATGCGCGCTTTCCAATGTGACGGCATCGCCGGGATTCCGATAGAGATCAGGCGGCGCCGCGTGCAAAAAACCTTGTGAGAGCGGCTCATATTTATATTTTCTCTGCGCCTGGCCCGTAGCGGCGAGCGCCCCCATCGTATTGCCGTGATAGCCTCTGTACCGGGAGATGAATTTGAAGCGGCTGTGATCGCCGTTTTCAATGTGGTATTGGCGGGCAATTTTGAACGCGGTTTCATTTGCTTCCGATCCGCTGTTGGAAAAGAAGATCACATAATCGCCGCCGAGCCATTCATTCAGTTTTTCCGCAAGCTCAATCGCAGGTTGATGGCTTTGGGTCAGCGGATAATAAGGAAGCTCCTTCAATTGGCTGTAAGCCGCATCGGCAAGCTCCTTTCTCCCGTATCCGATATTGACGCACCACAGGCCTGACATGCCGTCCAAATACCGTCTGCCGTCAATATCCGTAACCCAGGCGCCTTCCCCTTTTTGGACGATTATGCTGTCATCCGGCTCCGCCCCTTTCATCGCGTGCCAAATCAGCTCTTTATCCTTTTGTTTGAGTGACTGATTTTTTTGTACATGTTCCACACCGCTCATCTCCCTTTCAATATCATTGCACTGTATCGAAAGCTGCCCGGCTTCTGACGCCGATTCTCTTGGTGAAGTTTTTCTCTTAATAAGAATATAAAGGCGCGGCATGGGCGAGTCAATAAAGCGGCGGCAATTAAAAAAACGCTTTCTCCCAGAAAGCGAAAGGGCTACAAGAGCATATCCCGAAACCGGGGCCGGTGCAAGTGTTTTTATAAAAAAACCCGCCCCTTAAGCGGAGCGGGCGTTTTTTATTTCAGATGCGTAATCCGGTAAATATCTTTGCGCCGGTCTTTCAGCTGGCGCACGGTTCCGTTCTCACGCTGCCTTCTTAAGATTTCAAGGTCCACGTCCCCGATCACGACCATTTCGATATTCGGATTCGTTTCACCGACGATTCCGTCTCTGGCAAATTCAAAATCAGACGGAGCAAAAATGGCTGACTGCGCGTATTGAATATCCATATTTTCTGTTTGCGGCAGGTTTCCGACCGTACCTGAGATGACGGTGTAAATTTGGTTTTCAACCGCTCGCGCCTGAGAGCAGTACCTTACGCGCAAGTAGCCTTGGCGGTCTTCAGTGCAGAACGGCGTAAAGATAATTTTCGCCCCTTGATCGGCGGCAATTCTCGCAAGCTCCGGAAATTCGATATCGTAACAGATCTGAATGGCGATCTTTCCGCAGTCCGTATCAAATACGCGCACCCTGTCTCCGGCGCTGATGCCCCACCATTTCCGCTCATTCGGCGTAATGTGAAGCTTATATTGTTTTTCAATCGTGCCGTCACGTCTGAATAAGTAGGCGATGTTATAAATTTTCCCCTCTTCTTCAACGAAGTGGGAGCCGCCGATGATGTTGACATTATATTTCACCGCGAGATCTGTAAAGAGGCTGATATAGTCCTCGGTATATTCGGTAATCCTCTGAATGGCCAGACTAGGAGAACGCTCCTCGAGAAATGACATCAGCTGCGTTGTGAAAATCTCCGGAAATACCGCGAAATCAGATCTCGCATCGGAAGCCACATCGACATAATATTCAACCTGATTGGCAAATTCCTCGAAGGAGTAAATCTTTTTCATTTCATATTGAATGACACAGATGCGCACCGGAAATGCCGATTTGTAATAACGCTTTGACTGCGGCAGGTAATCGACATTGTTCCATTGCATTAATGTCGCATATTTAATGGACGCGGTGTCATCCGGGAGATAATTCGGATTGATCCGCATGAGCGTAAATCCGTTCATCAGCTGGAAAGAAAGCACCGGATCATAAATCTGATGGCGCGTCACCTGTTCGACATAGGCTCTCGCCGTCATTTCTTCCGCATACTTATGATAATTCGGGATCCGCCCGCCGATAATGATGCTTTTCAGATTCAATCGTCTCGCCAAGTCTTTTCTCGCCTCATACAGCCGGTGTCCGATTTTCATCCGTCTGTATTCCGGGTGAACCATTACCTCAATCCCGTACAGATTCAATCCGTCGGGGTTGTGGTTCGTGATATAACCGTCGTCTGTAATGTCCTGCCACGTGTGGCGGTCATCATATTCATCGAAATTGATGATCAGGCTTGAGCATGAACCGATAATTTCCCCTTCATACTCCGCGCAAAACTGACCTTCCGGAAAGTGCGCGAGATGGCTGATTAAATGCTCAGGCTCCCACGGCTCCATCCCCGGGAAACAATCCTTTTGCAGCTCAATAATTTTGTTAATATCTTTCTCTTCCATATTCCGTATGACCATTTTCTTTTCAAAACGGGTCAGATCAAGTTTCTCAGACAATGCTGCTTCCCCCTGCCGGTTCGTTTTGATCGTTCAATCGCTGTAAGAGTAATTCAAGTTCCATTTCCGCCATCGATTCCAGTCTGTGATCGTATTCTTCAAATAACAGGGCGCTTGTTACCTTATTCGGGACGATGACACATTTCATGCCGGCCCGTTTAGCTGCGATTGAGCCGTTGACCGAATCCTCAAAGGCCAGACATTCAGATGGTTCAACGCCTAAATGTTCCGCAGCTTTCAGATAGAGCTCCGGATTCGGCTTCACTTCTTCTACGTCGTCAGCCGTCTGAATCACTTCAAATTCATCAAACAGGCCTAATTCCTTCAGATGGCCCGACACCCATTTAAAATCTGAGCTGGAAGCGAGCCCCACCTTCAATCCTAATTCTTTTGCCGCGGCTAAATAAGCCTCCACCCCGGGACGCGCCGTTTCCGTCTTCATCCGCTGTTCGAAGCGCCCGCGCCTGATCGCCGTCAGTTCATCATGATCGAGCTTTCTTCCCAGCTGCTCCTCTAAATATGCGAACGGCTTAAACCCCGCGGCCGTTCCGATCACCTTTCCCCAGACGGATAAAGGCAATGTTGAACCGTGTTCTTCAAACATTTCCTGCAGCACTTCATATTCATGGGTTTCTGTATCTAAAATTAACCCGTCAAAATCAAAGATTAATGCTTTTATCAATGGTTACAGCTCCTTTAGCTAAACGTACTGACCTATGTATACACTATACCGTGAATTTCTTTCGCGTTCAAAATGTAACATTCTGACGGAAAGAAGAGCCTGCATGAGTGCAAGCTCTCTTCATCCGTTACTGTGTGTTTTGACTGGAAATATTGGAAAGAGCTGCTCCCGCAGACTCATTTGAACGCTGATCGACCGCTAAGTCTCCAAGCGCAACGATCCCGACCAGATGATTTTGATCGACAATGGGAAGGCGGCGGATTTGGTGTTGGGCCATCAGATGTGACGCCTCTTCAAGACTCATTTCCGGGTTTCCGGATACAACTGCAGAAGACATCACGTGTGAAACAGGTGTTTGGCCGTCGCGGCCTTGAGCCGTTGTTCTCAATGCGATATCACGGTCTGTCAGCATTCCTTTTAATTCCCCTCCGTCAACGACGGGAATCGCTCCGACATTATGCTGGTGCATCAGCGCAGCCGCTTCCTGGATCGTTTGATTGGGAGAAACGGTAGCCACGTGGGTAGTCATTGATTGTTTGATTGAACTCATTGTAAAGCACCCCTTTCGACATTTATTATGCTCGGGGATTTGTCTCATTATAAAGGGAGTTAGAGGAAAGAAATTGTGGTATCATGTCAAAGAAGCAAAAAAGAGCCTGTAAAAAGGCTCTTTACACCCGTCAGATCAGCCTTCTGCGACCGCAGGCTTCTGATCCGGCACCTGTCTCGAAATCATCATAGGTAAACGGAAAATTCATTCCGCATTCGTTCAGCAAAGTGCAATTTTTATCAAACAGCGCCCGCTCTTTGACGTCATATACCGGGTGCGGCTTTGACAGCATGATATGTACCGTTTGCAGACAAGCCATAATTTGAAACGCTTCTTTTAAAGTTCCTTGGTAACTTTGGTTTTGTAATGATAATACGCCCCTTTTTTTAAAGCGCTGAATTTCCAGTTCGGAGAAATAAAGAGGAAAGACATTTTGAAACAATTCAGAGGAAAGCTCTTGTATCGCGCTTTCTTGTCCATCAGTCGCTGCGTTCACAATTCTCACATCAATCACCTTTCTTGCCATGTGAATATCCTTAATCTTTATCAAGAATAGCATAGAAAAAAACGCGAAAGCTAAGGTAAGTGTTTCCTATTGAAACAGCCGCTTTCCGCTTGAAAAGGAGCTTTATGAAATGAAACAAAATGACCGCGGTCTGGAACTCCTAATTACGGAAAAGCACGCCGGACAATGGCTGTTTTCAGTCCTGAAATCTGAATTCCAGGCGTCAAAACCCGTAATTACGGAATGGATGAACCAAGAAAGCATCCAGGTGAATCGAACATCACCGAAAAACAACATCATACTGAAAACCGGAGATCGCTTATTCATTGATCTTCAGGAAAAAACGGGTTCCTCGGTGATTCCGGAATACGGAGAGCCGGACATTTTATTTGAGGACAATCATATGCTGATTGCGAATAAGCCGGCGGGAATGCCGACTCATCCAAATGAAGAGGGTCAGACCGGCACCCTCAGCAACCTGATCGCTTACCATTTTCAAATCAACGGCGAGCAGGCGAAAGTGCGCCACGTTCACCGTCTTGACCGTGACACTTCAGGCGCGGTCGTTTTCGCGAAACACCGCCTGGCCCATGCAATCCTTGACCGTCAGCTCGAAACCAAAACATTAAAACGCACCTATATCGCCGCGGCGGAAGGAAAAGTGACGCCTAAAAAAGGCACAGTTGACTCGCCGATCGGCCGCGACAGGTCACATTCCGTCAGACGGCGCGTCTCACCCGGCGGACAAGCCGCCGTCACCCATTACAAAGTGAAAGGCTATCATCCCGGTGCGCAGCTTACATTGGCAGAGCTTGAACTGGAAACCGGGAGAACACATCAAATCAGGGTGCATATGGCAAGCATCGGCCATCCGTTGGCGGGCGATGACCTGTACGGCGGAAGCAGGACGCTGTTTCACAGGCAGGCGCTTCACGCCAAAAAAGTCAGTGTCGTCCATCCGATCTCAGGAGAAGAAATCGTTGCCGAGGCGCCGATGCCGGCTGATCTGGCTCATTTTACGGAAACGTATTTTTCTTAAACCGGGTCGGCATATATAATATATCGTTTCGGCGCATTTCCAATGTAAGAAAACGGATAGCAAGTGGTCAGGATCAATTCCTCCCGCTTGTGCTGAAGGGTGATGACAGATGTATCATCCCGGCTGACGATTTTTGTACGGCTGATTTTATAAGAAAACGTGCCGTAAGACAGAATCACGTTCAGTCTGTCTCCTTTTTTCAGTTCGCCGGTCCGGCGGAACACCGTGTCTCTGTGGCCGGATAACACAATTTGGCCGTGATCGCCCGGATAATAGCTGTCCTTATAATGTCCGACGCCTTTTGCCAAATCATCTGCGTCAGTCCCTTCGACGATCGGGAGCTCAGCGTCGATTTCAGGGATTTCTAAAATGCCGCTTGCCTCACCCGTTTCGGGGTGGAATTCTTTTTTGCGCTGTGTCAGCACAGCGCTTTTTGTTTTTTTCTTTTCCAAGACAGGTTCTGTTGCTTTTTTTGCTTCTTCAAGCGATTGGTTCGTTTTCATATGTGAATCAATGATCTTCCAGCTTCCGTAACATGTGATGATGATACCGACGATGATGACGAGAAGCGGAATATGTTTCAGTTTGTTCATCGTGTGCGGGTTCCCCTTTTCTTTCTGAAAAGCCAATATACGCCGGCACCCGTGATCACCAGTCCGGCCAATGCCGTCTGATGGCTGCCCGCTGAAGTATCAGGCAATGGGCGGCCTTTTTGTGTGCCGCTTTCAGTCTGTTTTGTGCTTTGTTCCGAATTTGCGGCAGACGCCGCACGGGATTCCGGAATTGACTGCACTGTATCAGATGCTGTTTCTTCTGCGACAGGACGTTTAGGTTTTTTGGTTTGATCAGGCTGTTCTGCTGCATCCGGTTTTTTAGCGGGTTTTTCCGCCTGAGGTTTTTCTCCTTTATCAGGCCTGGTGCCGCCCGGTGTTTCCCCGCTTCCCGGCTGATTGCCGGTGTCATCAGGTGTTTCGCCTGCTGATGCCGTGCGGATGCGGCCGTCGGTCTGATAAGAAATCGGTGCGGAAAAGCTTTTGACATAGTCTGCAGTCGCTTCCAAATCCTCAGGCCCCGTCACCGGATTCTTGCCGAGTTTCCCGATCGGACCGTATTTTGCCCCCGCTGCCGTCGCCATAAATTGATTGACTGTTACTGTATATCCTTTTTCGGGCTGTATGTCTGTCCCGTCCGCCATTTTCATATCCACCGCTTGTCCGGTTTCCGGGTTCCATGTATAGGTAAATCCGCTGATGCTGTAATCCGGACCGTACACCGGAGAAATTTGCGCGTTAATGATCTCCCCCAAATCTTTTCCTTTGATTTCAAGCTTCGTCAGCACATTGCCGAACGGCTGTACATTATAAAGGTCTCCCCATGTGATCGGCCCTTTTTTTAAGCCGTCCCGGATGCCTCCTCCATTCATAAGCGCAAAATCGGATTTCATCTTCGCTTTCATACCGTCGGCAATCAGATTTCCGAGCGCCGTGTCGCCGTCATTTGAATATCCGCCCGTTATATCATGGGCCGCTTCCCCGACCGTTTCGCTGATAATCGGTTTCACTTTCTCTTCATATTTGCTTAATATGCCTGCCGCAGCCGGGTCAGGCTTGATTTTACTTTGATCGATATATTGGATTTCCGCTGATTTTTTCACGATATCCTTCGACTCTTTATCTAGTTCAAGATCGGCGATTCCGATTGCTTTTCCGTATTCAAATGCCTGCACGATCAGCTTGCCGTCGATTTCTCCGTTTACGACTTTATGATTGTGCGCGGCGAAAATCACATCAATCTCTGAGTCTGTTCCGCTTGCAAGCTTTGCGGATTCTCCCGTGATGGCTGAGCCATTTTGTTCAGCAGACATATGGGCGAGCACGGCGATTGCTTTAATTCCTTTTTTCTTCAGGTCAGCGGCGGCGTCATTGACAGCCTTTACCTCATCCGTAAACGTAATATTTTTAATTCCGTCCGGGATGACCATGCCTGCCGCCGATCTGGTTACAACCCCGATAAATGCGACCGGAATTCCGGAAATGTATTTAATTTCATACGGCGGCAGAAAGGACTCCCCTGACTTCAGTTTACAGTTGGCGCAGACGAGCGGGAAATTTTGGCCGTCATAACCGCTTGTCCCCTTACCGTCCGGATGATCTCCTCCATTGATGATCCGTTTAAGCTCATTCGTTCCTTCATCGAATTCGTGATTGCCGACAGTTCCGACATCAAAACCGATGTCTTCCATCAATTCTACTGTCGGTTCATCCTGAAAAAGGGCTGACACGGGAGAGCTGCCTCCGATCATATCGCCCGCATGCACGACAAAGGCGTGTTCTTTCTCGGCTTTCGCCTTTTTAATGTACGCTGCGGCGTAGTCCATTCGCCCGAAAGTGCCATCCGGTTTACCGTCTCCGTTAAGGTCAAGCTCATATTGCTGATCAATTTTTCCGTGCAGATCATTCATGCTGATGATTCTGAGCGGGACACGGCCGGAGTCTTCAGTCTGCCGTTCTTTATACGCTTTATCCGTTCCAGCTTCATTCAGTGATCCTGCTTGTCCGATTGCTTCCGCATCTTTCACGCTGAACATCATAAAACAAACCGTCAGCAGACAGCACGAAAGACGAATACCCCTTATTTTCTTCATTCATTTCCCCCCCTGTCTTCTAAGAAATACGTTAGCTTATTTTCTTAAAAATCACATCACTTTTTTGTAAAGATTGTCTTCACTGGCGCAAAATAGTAAATAATCCCCACGTAACGAAACAGGTCTTGATGTATAACGGATCGGCTTTTTTCACATCTTAATGATGATTTGACATGAAGGAGGAAAACAACCAGTGGAACAGCAGCAGAATCAGCAGCAGCCGCCAGTAAATCAGGGGATCCCGGGTTCACCGCAAGTGAATCACGGAGGACATGAGCTTTTCGATATGCATGAAGTGCTGGCCGGAACAGTCGGCGTTTTGGATCAATTTATGATGCTCAGACAGTTTATACAGGATCAGCAGCTGGCCGACATCCTTGACCGCCAGTATCAATTCATTCTGGGACTCTATAATCTGACGGCAGAATGCTTTAAGACCGGCCAAAAGCCTTCTCAGGAAACGTCAACATATATGATGAAGGAACAGAACCAGGCCGTCTACGGTATAAAACCGACTCAGCCGAAAAAACCAAATCAATCATTAAATGATGTCAAAGATCTCGGGATCAGCGGCCATATGCTCGGCCTGATTAAAGCTCAAGCTTCTCTCTTGACGATGAGCTCGCTTGAAATGACCAATCCCGTCACAAGAAGAGTGCTCTCCGCCCAAATTCAGCAATATGTCGAAATGGCGTTTGAAATCTTCTTATACCAAAATAAACACGGTTATTATCAGGTTCCTCAGCTCAATGCACAAGATATGCAGACCATGCTGAATTCATTTGCACCGGCCCAGGGACAGCCGCAAATGCCTCCGATTAAAGGACAAATGGGACAGCAGCAGCAAAACCTCCATTGATTAAAAAACGGCGTTGGAAACCTGACTCTCCAATGCCGTTTTCTTTTTTTCATATGCTTTTGTGAAATCATGTTCAAATTGTTTCAGGCTTTCTTTCGTAGCCGCTTCAAAGCCTTTTTCAAAATCCTGTGTTTCGGCGGTTTTGTTGATAATGGTTAAGATAATGCCTTCTCCGAATGTTTCGGTTAAGTCCTTTATCATATAGAAGCTTTGTAAATAGACATCTGTTTCATATTCCATACGCGATTTCTGCCATTTTCGGTCGGTCGTTAATTGATCAAACGGCACGACGGAAAATGCAATCGGATCAATGACTACATCATAATGCGCGACCCACTCGCTCAGCCCCTCATGAAACCAAAGCGGAAATACAAACGTATCCGTCCCCAATTGCCGCGTTTTTTGATGAAACGCGTAGTGTGTATATTCATGTATAATCAATTGCTTATACATGAAAACGGCCAGCTCATCTTTTTTCAAAAGCTGTTTTTTCTCTTCAGGCAAAAGCCCCATCATCTGCTCCTGTTCTGAATAAAAACCGACTACATTTTTCAATCCTGAATATTGCTCCATTTCAGCTTCATCCGAAAAGAAAATGAGTTCAAGTGGCGCTGCACCTTTATAGCCGACAATGATTTGATTGATACGCTTTGCGTGGTCCAGCGTAAGCTTGGTCAGATCCAAGAGCGGCTTTTCATCCGCCGTATAGTAAATCGCTGTATGTTTGTAAATTTCTTTATTCATGTGTTCAGTCACTTGTTCCATCGTCGGAACAGAGCGGCTGTTTTGGCCTGACAGGACGTACATCATACTTACTGAAACTGCTGAACTGACAGCCAATATGACAAGGACACCGCACAGGATCAGAGTGAATGCCGCCCGTTTCCCCATGCCGTCACGCAAACAAGCTCCCCTCCCCGATCCTTCAATTTTCATCTCATTCTTTACTTTATGCTCAGGAGCGCTGGGTCGTGACGGCAGATAAAATAAAAAAGCCGCATCAAATGCGGCTTTTCCATTCATTTATTTATTGGGGTTTGGGAATACACGCTGCACCATTTGACCGAATTCATCAAACAGACCGGATACAGGATGTCCGTTTTGGATTCGTTTTCCGTAGCCTTGCATGCGTTCAACGAAGTCCGGGTTCGCTGATACATATACAGTCCGGACATGTTTATCGGCCGATTTCACCTTATCGGTAATCTTATTTTTCAAATGGTTGGCGATGGCGCCTTTTTGTCCGTTTGTCAAAACAACGGCTACATAAGCGCTGTTTCCGGCAACGATCACAGTCGCATTTTTAACCTCTTTTAAATCAGTCACCTTGTCGGCGGCTTTATCAGCCACTCTCAGGTTACGATTGTCATTGTGATCGGTGTTTTGGTTATGACGGTTCACTGTATTCATATTTGTCGCACCGTCGTTAGGCGTGTTGCGGTAATTTACATTCTGGGTGCGGTTGTCATTTCGTTTTCCTTCTCCCTGGTTCCCCATACTGCACCCTGCGGTAATCAGCATCGGCAGAAGAAGGGCAGAGATAACTGCTTGCTTTTTTATCATGTGAATTCCTCCTTTCTCACTTTACGTATAGGTTTTTCTATTCGGCGGGATTTATGCACGCCGTTTGCATTCTGAGCGGTTTGGATAAATATCAGAAGGAAAGGGAAAGGTAAACGTAATCAATTGAATGAGGAGGGATTTAACTTGTTCAGAAAAAAAAGCGGCGTCAGCCCGACAGCGCTGCTGATCGGATCATCGATTCTGATTGCAGCTTTATCACCCGAAATCCGCCGGAAAATCTCCGGAATGGTTTCAGGCCGAATGCAGCATAAAGATGGTACACACTCCATGCAGCCTGCTGACCTGATTCAACAGGCGTTCGGCGGGGAATCCGGCGGACAGCAGCACACAGACAAAGCCCGGCATTCACAAACCGGCTCCATGCAGCCTGCTGACCTGATTCAACAGGCGTTCAGCGGGGAATCCGGCGGACAGCAGCACACGGACAAAGCCCGGCATTCACAAACCGGCTCTACGCAGCCTGCCGAGCTGATCAAACAGGCTTTCGGCGGGGAATCCGGCGGACAGCAGCACACGGACAAAGCCCGGCATTCACAAACCGGCTCTACGCAGCCTGCCGAGCTGATCAAACAGGCTTTCGGCGGGGAATCCGGCGGAC